>DATAVN010000043.1:0-168558 GCA_036267715.1 Steroidobacteraceae bacterium
TGTCGCGCTTCACGTCAACTTGGACAAAATGCCTGAGCTAAGAAGGGAGACTTTCACTACTTAGGCCGCCTCGGTAAATCGCTGCTGGTTGGTCATTCTACGATGCGCACGGGCCGCAGCTATTCGCCGCGCACGCTCGTCTCGAACTTCATCCGGCTGCCCACGATGCCAGGTCGCCGGCGTCATGTAACCCAGAGTCGCATGTAACCGATCTTCGTTGTAATACTGCATGAGCTTGGCGATGATCGCTTCGGCCTGCAAATAGTTGCTGCCGTAGGCATTGTCGCTCTCGTCACGCACGGTGCCGTTGAAGCGCTCAACGATACCGTTCGATTCTGGATGCCGCGGCCTGGTTTTGATGTCGATCAGGTTATGGGTCTTGATCACCGCCGCGACATCGCGATTGACGAACTCGCTGCCGTGGTCGTGCACAACCCGGGGTTTGGCGTCCGTCACGGCTTCGAGCGCCGCTTGCAGTTCGAGCGCGACTGATTGGCCGTCGAGGCTGATCAGCAGCTTGTGGTGCACGATGTAACGGCTGTAGGCATCCACAAAGCTCAGCAAGAAGTAAAAGCGGGCGGCGACCCAGACGTACATGACGTCGGTATGCCATTGTTGATTCGGGCCGTTCGGCCGGAAGTTATATTCCCCGCTCGACACCGTCGAGCGCTTCCAGCGAGACAGCAGATCCGCATCGCTCAGCACGCGGTAAACCGTGCTTTCCCCGACGCAGGCCACTCCCGCATCGACCATCATCCAGGTCAGCTTCCGATAGCCGATCTTCGGGTATTGCAGCGCAAACTCACAGATCGCGGCTCGCTCCTCGGGCAGCACCTCGTAGACACGGCAGGGTTTGCCCACCCGATCATCGAGGCTCTCGCGCTTCTTCCAGGCGTAGAAGACGCTGCGCGGCACGCCCAGGGCGGCGAGTGTCCGATACACTCGCCACCCCGAACGTCGCTTGGTTTGCTCAACGATCTGCATCACGGCCGCTTTCGTCTCCGCCGGTACTCGGAATAAATCTTCCAGCTTCAAATCCTCTTTTTTAGCTCCAGGTTCTCCGCCGTGATCTCGGCAATCACGGCGCGCATCCGTTCCATCTCCGCCTTGTGCCGGGCTTCCGGATCGTCCTTACGCGGCTTTCGCTGCGCATCGCGCTTCAGCGCCACCGCCGAGCCGCCCTGGGCTACCGCCCGCCATCGATACAGCACCGAAGGCGACAGGCTGTGACGCCGGCACACCTCGCTCACCGTCACGCCGGGTTGGTCCGCCTCGCGTAAAATCTCCAGCTTCTGCTCCGCCGTAAATCGTCGATGTTCTCGTTTGCTCATCCACTTCGCTCCGTCTGCGGGGCGCCCGCAGCAGCTCGAAGTCTCTCATCTTTCGCCTAGCCTTTTGTCCGGAAGTCGATGAAGCTATACACGGGTCTTGCTTCCTTGCCGTCGTGAGGTGGTGTGATCGCCAGCGCCGGCCGATCCATCCTGGCCCCATACATGGTGAAGCCATTGGGCAATTCCATCAGGCGTTTTGCTCCGATTTCCGTCAGCAAGGCATCGTAGAATGCTTGCGCACGGTCCAGATTATTTGTTCCGAGGGTGGCGTAGCCAATCATGAGTCTCTCCTTGCGTGCCTGAGCTTAAGTTTTTTGCAAGTCTAACAACTGTTCCAAGGGATAAAACACCCCATGCGGTATTTGAAGATCGGCGCAGCTGCGCTGGCGGCACTGGTGCTTGTCGGTCTCATAACGGTGATCGCTCAGGATCGTTGGAACCAACCGCCGGAACCGGCGCGCGCGACCCTGATCGCTCAGGCCGCGCACTACCATGCGCGCATCCAGCGCGACCGGTATGGGGTGCCGCACATCAGCGGTCCCACGGATCCGGACGTCGCCTTTGGGTTGGCCTTCGCTCATTCCGAGGACGATTTCGCCACCATCCAGCAGGCTGCGCTGATCGCGCGCGGCCAGCTGGCCTCGGTCGAGGGTGCCAAGGGGGCGGTGACCGACTATCTGGTGCGGCTGCTGAAAGTACGCGAGACCGTCGCGTCGCAGTACGACACCGCCCTGCCGGCCGATGCCCGAGCCGTGCTGCAGGCCTATGCCGATGGGGTCAACTACTTCGCCGCCCTGCATCCGGACAAGGTCGCGCACGGCCTGTTGCCGATGACCGGCCGGGATGTGGCCGCCGGCTTCGTGTTTCGCACGCCCTTCTTTTATGGGCTCGATCACGTGTTCGGCAAGATCATGGCGCCTGTGCCGAAGGCGGCCCAGGTCGCCATGGTCATGACCGGATCTCTGCCGATCGGCTCCAACGGTATCGCCGTGGCGGGCTCGAAGTCGGCGGACGGTGCCACCCGCCTGCTGGTCAATTCGCACCAGCCTTATGTCGGACCCGTGGCCTGGTATGAGGCCGTACTCGATTCCGGCCAGGGCTGGCACGTGGCCGGCGGTTTCTTCCCCGGTTCGCCCTTCATGCTTCACGGCCACAACGCCCACTTGGGCTGGGCCAACACGGTCAACAATCCCAATGTGTCCACGGTCTATCGGTTGGACGTGAACCCCGCCAATCCGGACCAGTACCGGCTGGACGGCCACTGGAAGGACTTTGAGAAGGGCGATGCCGCCATTCGCGTGAAGATCTTCGGTCCGCTGATCTGGACCGTGCACCGCCCGTTCCTCTGGTCGGCCCAAGGTCCGGTGTTCAAAACCGATCACGGAATGTTCGCGGTGCGCTACGCCGGCATGGGCGAGGTGCGCCAGTCGCTGCAGTACTATCGCCTCAACAAGGCGGCCAACCGCGACGAATGGTTGGCGGCCATGCGCCTGCAGGCGCTGCCGAGCATCAACTACATCTATGCCGACGAGAAAGGAAACATCGGCTATGTCTACAACGGCCAGTTCCCGGTGCGTGCCGAGGGGCGCGACTGGACCGAGATCCAGCCCGGCGATCGCTCCGACCTGATATGGCACGGCTATCTGCCTTTCGAGCGCGTACCGCAGATCTGGAATCCCAAGTCCGGCTACGTGTTCAACTCCAACAACACGCCCTTCGTAGCCACAGGACCCGAGGACGCGCTGAAGCCGGCCGATTTCAGCGCCACCATGGGCATCCAAACAGGCATGACCAACCGGGCCTATCGCGCTCAGGAAAATTACGGTGCCGACATGGCCATCACCGCGCAGGCGTTCCGTGCTTACAAGTTCGACACCGCCTACAGCGAGCGCTCCAATGTCGCCCGAGAAATCGCTGAGGTGATCCAGGTCGATGCGGCGTCGGACAATGACCTCCGTGCCGCCCAGGCGCTCCTCAAGAACTGGGACCGGCGCACGAATGTCGGCAGCCGGGCAGCGGCGCTGGCGGTGCTGATGAGCACGGAAGCCGCGCACTCGGACAGTCATCCCGACGTGCCGCCCATCGACGCTCTGCGCCACGCCATTGACACCTTGAAGACCCATTTCGGACGCATCGATCCGCAGTGGGGCCAGGTCAATCGCATCCGCCGGGGCAAGCTCGACCTGGCGATCGACGGCGGACCGGACACCTATCGTGCCGTCTATGGCGTCGCGCAAAACGACGGCACGCTGAGTGCCGCGGCGGGCGACACCTTCATCATGTTCGTCACCTGGGACAAGGCGGGTAGCCTGTCCTCGGAGAGCATCAACCAGTTCGGCTCGGCCACGCTGGATTCGAATTCACGCCACTACGCGGATCAGACGCCGTTGTTCGTGGCCATGAAAACCAAGCCGGTACTGTTCACCCAGAGCCAGCTCGCCGGCAACGTCGAAGCCGACTACCGCCCGGGTGATCGCGAGAAGGCGAAGATCGCGACGCCCTATTGACGCGCCGCGTGCAACGCCGTCCATCTGAAGCAGAACTGATCGGTCACTGCGAAGCCGCGGGGGTATATGCTGTGGCCGGCAACGTGACGGGGCGTGTCGGTACTTCGGGATCGTATGAATCTTACGCTGGACGGAAAGGGCGCCTTGTATGACCAGATCGCCAGGGCGCTCAAATTGGAAATTCTCGAGGGACGAATAGCCGCGGGAAGCAAGCTGCCCTCGACCCGCGTCCTCGCCACCGCGCTCGGTGTGTCGCGAAAGTCAGTGCTGCAATCATACGATTTGTTGTGCGCGGAGGAACTCGCGATCGCTCGGGCGGGTTCCGGCACCCGGGTCGCGAAAGCGGTTCCCATGAGGAAGGCCTCGTCGGAAATCGGAAGCAAACCGCAATCTCAGTACGCAGCGCGGATCGATTCGCTGCCCCCGGTTTCGCTCGGCGCCGGGCACCTGCGCGGCCTCAAATACAATTTGCTGTACGGCGAGCCGCTGGTCGACTCCGCGCTGTTTCATTCCTGGCGGCGCAAATTGTCCGCCGCCGCGCTGCGCGCCGGTCCGAGTTATCCCAGGGCCGGCGGCTATCTGCCGTTGCGTCGGGCAATCGCCGACTACCTTGGGCGCCGTCGCGGCGTGATCTGCGACGCCTCGGAGATTCTCATCGTTGGTGGAACCCAACAGGCGCTCACCATCGTGGAACGGACGCTGCTTGATCCCGGCGACCGGGTGGTGGTCGAAGACCCGCACTACCAACTCGCCGTCCACAGTCTGCTCGCACACGGCGCCCAACTGGTCAGCGTCCGCACGGACGAGCAAGGCCTGGTGGTGCGCGAACTGCCGAAGGGGAAAACCCGGCTGGTGTTCGTCGCGCCTTCGCATCAGTTCCCGTCGGGCGTTGCCATGACGCTGGCGCGCAGACTGGACTTGCTGAGATGGGCCGCGCAAGGCGAAAGTTGGATCGTTGAAGATGACTATGACTCCGAGTTCCATGCCGGCGAAGGCTCGTTGCCGGCGATGCGATCCTTGGATCTCGCCGATCGCGTCATCTATGTCGGCAGCTTCTCCAAGACGCTTTTCCCGTCTCTGCGGCTGGGGTACATCGTCTGTCCGAGGTCATTGCGGGATCATTTTTTCAAGGCAAAAATGCTCGACGATCTGGGATCGCCCGCGTTGGAGCAGGCGGCACTCGCCACCTTCATTCAAAGCGGCCAGTACGAAAGGCATCTGCGCAAAACCGTGACCGAGATCGCGGCGCGGCGGCACGCGATCGTCGAGGCGCTGCAGCGTCTCGCGGAGAATCACATCGAACTCGGTCCGCATCGTTCAGGCATGCACTTCGTGGTGTGGTTTCGGCGCCTGGGATTCGACCGGCTCGACGCGTTCATCGAGCGCGCCAAATCGGTGGGACTCGGTCTGCATCCCGTGCATCCCTACTACCGTCACATGCCCGCCCGTCCGGGGCTGCTGCTCGGCTATGCGGGGCTCTCGCCGGCGCAACTGAAAACCGCCGCGGATCTGTTCGCGCGTTGTTGCGAAGGCATGTAACGGCGTGACGAGCGCGGCGCTGCGCCGCGCGGTGGCTCCCGCTTTCTCCAGCGCCGAACCGGCGTTCCCGCACCGTATCTATTCTTTTTCACGCGCCGCTTGAAGCGTCAGCGTTGTGCGGACGCGTCTACTCACCAAGGTCCCCGCCGAAAAATAGTGGTACCCAAACATAGCTGCCAAGCGGTGGTTGATAAGGTTAGGTGCGATTTCTATGCTCCGAACACGAAAGCATGTGGATCGCCGCGCGCCGCACATGCTGCAAATCGCTGGATGGCAACGTCGCGCGCAAGCAAAAGAGTCGCAAGCGCTCGACCGTCGGGCAATCGAAGCTATTTTCAAGGGGTACGAGATGGGGAATAACCGCAAATTGCAATTCGCAGTTCGCGCTGCTCTGGCCGCGGCAGCGGCTGCAGCTGTCGTGCCTGCCGCCTGGTCGCAGACAGCGCCGGCAGTTGCCACGGAGCCGGCCGGCAGCGCCGGCCTCGAGGAAGTCGTGGTAACCGGCTCGCGCATCTCATCGCCGAATCTGACCGCGATTAGCCCGATCACCAGCGTCGATGCGGGATACATCGCCTCGAGCAACCTGACCCGCGTCGAGGACATCCTCAACAACCTGCCCATGGTGTTCGCCAGCCAGAATTCGACCGTGGCCAACGGCGCGAATGGCTCGGCGACGATCAACCTGCGCGGCATAGGTCCGACACGCACTCTGGTGCTGGTGAACGGCCGCCGCCTCGGCCCCGGGGCGGGAGGTGCCGGCACGTTCGGCACCAGCGTTTCCGACATCAACGAAATTCCGGCAGCGCTGATCGAGCGGATCGACGTGCTCACCGGCGGCGCCTCATCCGTGTACGGCGCGGATGCCGTCGCCGGCGTGGTGAACTTCATACTCAATACGCATTTCGAAGGCGTTAAAATCGATACCAGCTACAGCTTTTTCCAGCATAACAACAACAATTCCGCCGCCCAGGCGGCGGTGAACACCGCGGGCTATGCGCTGCCGGACAGCAGCGTCAACACCGGCTTCGGCAAGAACGTCTCGGTGCTGATGGGTTCGAACTTTGCCGACAACAAGGGCAATGCGACCTTCTATTTCACCTACGACCAGCAAGCGGCCGTGCTCGAAGCGAAGTACGACTACTCGGCCTGTGCGTTGAGCTCGAACGCAGCCGGGCAATTCGTTTGCGGCGGTTCCGGTACCGCAGCCAAGAATGGCGCCGGCGGCTATTTCCTGGCGTACGGCAACGGCGGCGGCAAACCGCTGTTCTCCAATACGGTTGACGGCTTGACCGGGCAGTTCCGGCCGACCGTGCCGACGGACGCGTACAACTTCGGTCCGTTGAATTTCTATCAGCGCCCCGCCGAGCGCTGGACCGGCGGTACGTTCCTGAATTATCAGATCAACGATCATTTGAACGCGTACGGCGAAATCATGTTCGCGCGCAATACGACCGATGCGCAGATCGCGGCGAGCGGCGACTTTTTCACGACTACGCCGGTTCCCTGCACCGATCCCTTATTGACGGCCCAGGAAGCGGCGGCGATCTGCGGTGCGGCCGCGGCGCAGGGGAATCCCGGCGGCAATGCAACTCTGTATATCGGCCGGCGCAATGTCGAAGGCGGCGGCCGCGTCTTCGACGTCATCAACAACACCATGCGCATAGTGAGCGGGCTGAAGGGCGACATCATCGACGGATTGACGTTCGATGTGTATGCCCAGCGTGATTCGGTCGATTCCCAGCAGCGGAATCTGAATTATTTTGACGCAAGCCGCGTGGCCAATGCGCTGAATGTGATCTCCGGACCGGCTCTGCTGCCGAACGGCAACGCCAACCCGCTTGCCGGCCAGGCGGAATGCAATTCCGTGTACACCGGCACGGATCCGATTTGCGTGCCCTGGAACATCTGGGTCCCGAACGGCGTGACGGCGGCGGCCACCAAATATCTGTCGATCCCGCTGCTGCTCGACGCGACCACAACTGAATATGTGGTGTCAGGCTCGGTGACGGCGGACATGGGCAAGTGGAACATCAAATCGCCGCTGGCAGACGAAGGCGTCAAGGTCAACCTGGGCTCGGAATACCGTTCCGAAGCTTCATCGTCTTCACCTGACCTCGCGAGCGAGCAAGGCAACGCCGAAGGAGCGGGCGGCGCAGTCAATCCGGTCGCAGGCGGCTACCATGTGAAGGAAATCTTCACGGAGATCGGCATTCCGCTCCTCGATCATAAGCCGATGGCCGAGTCTGTGGGCCTGGAGTTAGGCTACCGCTACTCCGATTACAATCTGGGCTTCAAGACCAATACTTATAAATTCGGAGGTGAATGGGCGCCGATCAGCGATTTCCGGGTGCGCGCCAGCTACTCGCGCGCGGTGCGAGCGCCGAACGTCGCGGAACTGTTCACGCCCCAAGCCGTGACGCTCGACGGAAGTACCGACCCGTGCGCGGGCCCGACACCCAAGGGTACGCAGGCGCAATGCTTGCTGACCGGCGTGAGCGCGGCGCAGTACGGCAACATCAACGCCAATCCCTCTCCCCAGTACAACGGTTTTATTGGCGGCAATCCCAATTTGACGCCGGAAAAGGCCGATACGTATACCGCGGGCGTCGTGATCACGCCCAGCTTCATTCAGGATTTTTCGCTTTCCTTGGACTACTTCAACATCCGGTTGCAGGACACGATTGGCGCGATTGGAGCCGATACCATCATCAACAATTGCATCGCCACCGGCGACCCGGTGTTCTGCAGTGCAATTCATCGCGATCCGAACGGCTCGTTGTTCAGAACCGTTAATGGCTTCATCACCGACACCAACGTGAACTTCGGTTCTTTGACCACCCGCGGCGTCGACGTGAAATTGAACTATCGTTATCCGCTGCCGGAATTCGGCTCCTTGTTGTTCAATTTGGAAGGCTCGCGCCTGATCAATTTGGGCGTGCAGCCGCTGACGGGTGGGCCAGCCTTTGATTGCGCCGGCTACTTCGGTACCACCTGCGGTGCGCCGGACTCGAAGTGGCGCCATGTGTTCAACACCACCTGGTCCACGCCCTGGAGCGGGTTTGACCTGACGGCCCGCTGGCGCTTCTTGGGCGGCGCGGACTCCGAGCAGATCAGTCCGAATCCGCAGTTGGCGGGCAACGCGTTGCCGCTCACGCAGCACATCAAGCCGTACAGCTACTTTGACCTGACGGCCGATGTGTCGTTTTACAAGATATTCAAGCTGCAGGTGGGCGTGAACAACGTGCTCGACAAGGACCCGCCGATCATGACTGCCGGCGGCGGGGGCTTTGGTTCGGATTGCCCGACGATCACGCCGAACGGAAGTTCTTGCAACGGCAATACCTTCCCGGGCACTTATGATTCATTGGGACGCTTCTTCTTCGCACGCTTGACCGCGCAGTTTTAAGTCAATTTCGGGATGATGCACGTGCGCCTGCTCTCGCGCCCGTGTACCTTTGGCGCGTGCGCAATCTTACCAATACCCTGCGGCAGGACGATGGCGGCAGGCTGCACTACGAAATCGCGGGTGACGGCGAACCCGTGGTGTTCCTGCATGGCTTCGGCCTCGATTCCTCGATGTGGGACCCGCAGTGGCAGCCATTCGCCGCGCGATATGGCGCGATTCGCTACGACCTGCGCGGCTATGGCCGCTCCGGTCTGCCTGCCGGACCGTATTCGCATACGGATGATCTGGCCGCGCTGCTCGAGGCGCTCGGCGTGGAGTCGGCGCATCTGGTCGGGCTCTCGATGGGCGGCCGAATCGCGCTGCGCGTTGCCGTGCGCGAGCCTGCATTGGTGCGCTCATTGACGTTGGTGGACACAGCCCTCGACGGCCACGGCTGGAGCGAGGATTGGCTTGCGCGCTGGCGGCGGATGGCGGACGCGGCGAAGCAGGGTGATGGCGCCGGCGCGAGACGTCTCTGGTGGGAACATCCGCTGTTCGATCCGGCGCGCGAGCGCGCCGATGCGGCTGAACTGCTGCAAACGATGATCTCGCGATACTCCGGCTGGCATTGGCGTCATCAGGACCCGGACCTGGATTATTCCGCATCGGCGCCGCGCATGGCGGCGATCTCGATTCCCACCCTGATCGTGGTGGGCGGGCGCGACCTGCCCGACTTTCAGGCGATTGCGCGGCGCGTGGCCGCCGAGATGCCCAATGCAATGCTGCGCGAAATCGCAGAGGCGGGACACATGGCAAACATGGAAGCGCCGGCCGAGTTCAACGAACTTCTGCTGGAGCATCTGCGGCGCTGCCGTGCGCCGGCTGCGCCTGCGCCGAGCCTATTTTGATCGGCGCGGACTCCGGCATCGCACGCAGTGCAATCAGGCCGACGATCACGCCGCCGATCATGTACCAGGCCGGTGTCAGCGGATTGCCGGTCAACCGCGTGAGCCAGGCAACGATGAATTGCGTTGAGCCGCCGAATATGGAAATTGCCAACGCGTAGATGACGGCGAGGGCGCCCGATCGCACCCGGTGCGGCAGGGATTCGGTAACCGCAACCAGCGATGCGGACGTGGAGAGGGTCGAGGCGCTCGCCAGCACCCCGCAGGCGATATACAGCGCGAGGCCCGTGCGCGCATGCTCGAGCAAGGTGAAACATGGAAAGACCGCAACGGCGAGGCACAGCCAGGGAATGATCATGATGGGTTTGCGTCCAAAGCGGTCGGAGAGCCAGCCGCCCAACGGATCGCACACCACGCCGCACAGGCCGACGATCGCGGTGGCACCGAATGCGATTTTCGGAGCGATACCCAGCGTCGAGCCGGCATAGGTCGTCATGTAATTGAGCAGATAGTTGGTCGTGGTGGCGGCGGCCAGCAGCGCCAGACCCGCCGCGGCGACCCGTCCATAATGACGAATGCCGGGCACATCCGCGGGGCTTTGCCCGGGCTGCAAGGTTTCACCGAGCTGGCGCCGCAGCAGCAACCCGATCGGAATGATCACGCCGCCCGCGAGCAGCGCTACGCGCCAGCCCCAGCTATCCAGCGCCGCCGGATCCAAAACGCTCGCCAGCGACAGGCCGACCAGTCCGGCCGCCATCACCGCGAGATCCGCGCTCATCGCTTGCAGTGAAATGTACAGTCCGCGCCTGAAAACCGGCGCCGCCTCCATCAGGAAAGCAGTGCTCGGACCGACCTCGCCGCCGAGCGCGAAGCCCTGTATGAGACGGAATGCGATTGCCAACAGGGGTGCGAGAATGCCGATGGAGGCATAAGGAGGAATCAACGGCAGGCCGATCACGCCCACGCCGATCAGTGTGAAGGACGCGAGCATTGCCGGTTTGCGTCCGAGACGGTCGCCCAGACGGCCGAGCACCAGCGCGCCGAGCGGCCGGGTCAGGAATCCGGCGCCAAAGGTCGCGAGCGATGCCAGCAGGCTCGTGCCGGGCGTATCCGACGGAAAGAATGCGCGGCCGATCTGCGCGGCAAAAAAGGCATAGGTCACGAAGTCGTAGAATTCGACCGCATTGCCGAGCGCGACGGCAAATACGTGTCGAGCGGGCAAACCGGCTGATGCGGCGCTACGGATGCTTTTCTCGGCGCTGTGCTGTGGCCATCGCCAACCCGACCGGCCTGGCTATTCCGCGACCGGCAGATCGATGTAGCTCGCGGCATCCGGTTTGTGAAAAACGCGCTGCGTGGCTTTCACGTAGTCAGCGGCCTTGGCGAAGAAAATATTGGGTACGAAGGATTGCGGGTTGCGATCGTAGAGCGGAAACCAGGTCGACTGGACCTGCACCATGATGCGGTGGCCGGGCAAAAAAACATGATCCGCGTTCGGCAGCTTGAGCATGTAGCTGATGATCTTGCCGGCCGGGATCGGAGATGGATTGGCCGGATCGTCGCGGTAGCGGCCGCGCAGAATGTCCATCGCAATCGGCAGCTGATAGCTGGCCATCGCCGCATTGCCGGGGACCTCATCCGGATAGACATCGATCAGTTTCACCACCCAGTCGCTGTCGGTTCCGCTGGTCGATGCGAACAGATGCGCCACAGGCTGCCCCGCGATGCGCAGCGGTGCCTTCAGTACATCGGATGTATAGGTCAGCACGTCCGGCCGGTCCGACGCAAAGCGCTGATCGTCGACCAGCCAACGTCCCCAGGTCGAATCGGAAGAATACGTCGGGCGGATCGGCCGCAACCGATATGTCACCGGTTTGGCCGGATCGGAGACATATTCGTCGAATGCCGCGCCGCTCGCCGCCTGCTTCTCGAAGGACAGCCTGGCGCCGGCGGCAAGATACAGCGGCGCCGATTTGAACGGGCAGCCGCTGGCGCAGGACTGGGGCCATTGATCGTAACGGCGCCACACGTTTGCGCCGGTCTCGAACGCGGTCACCGCGGCAATCTCCGCCCGGGGCCCGCCGTCCTTCAAATGGGCATCAAAAAACGGTAGCAGCACGTTGGCCCGAAACCAATGACCGGTATCGCCGTCGAATTTGATCGGGCCCAGAGAAGATCCGTCGCCGTTGCCGCCGCCATGGCGCCACGGTCCGATCACCAGATGGGAATTGTCATGTCCCTCACCGCGCTGCGATCGGGTGGCGGCGAAGGCCGCCGTCGCTCCGTAAATATCTTCCTGGTCCCACTGACTGTGGATGTACAGCGTCGGAACGGTGAGCGGGTGCTTTGCCAGGATCTTGTCGACCGCCTGCCCGCTCCAGTACCGATCGTAAGCCGGATGCTGGGTCAGACGCTGCCAGAATGGCAGCTGGTCCATGCCCAATGTCTTGCCCAGCGTGCCCGCGGACACGATGGAGAGCCAGGTGTCATAGGCGTCGTAGCGCGGCGCGACCCATTTGTTTTCAGACGACTTGTCGGCCGTCTGCCCGAAAATGTAATCGGCGTAGGTCTCACGCAGAGCGCCGTTGTGAAACCAATCATCGCCCATCCAGGTGTCGACCATCGGATTGAACGGCGCCGCCGCCTTCAATGCGGGATGCGGATTGACCAGGCTCATGAGCACCGTGAAGCCGTCGTAGCTCGTGCCCATGGTGCCCACCTTGCCGTTCGACTCCGGCACGTTCTTGACCAGCCAGTCGATCGTGTCGTACGCGTCGGTGGAGTGATCCACCGGCGTGTGGTTCAGGTCCCCCGACAGGGGCCGGTTCATCACGTAGTCGCCTTCGGATTTGTATTTTCCGCGCACATCCTGGGCGACGATGATGTAGCCGGCGTCGGAGAGTTCGCCGTAGCTCAAGGGCAGAATCATATCGCGGCGCGGACTGTCCGCCCTGGCCGCGAATTTGTCTGCATTGTAAGGAGTCCGATCGAGGATGATCGGCGCGTGCGATGCCCCCTTGGGGATGACGATGACCGCATGCAGCTTCACGCCGTCGCGCATCGGAATCATGACCTCGCGCTTGATATAATCGTCCGCATCGGTGTTGATCTTGAAATTTGCGGGGATGTCGCCGCCGGCCGGCGGCGTTTGCACTGCGACCGCGGCCAGGCCCTGGCCGCTGAGCAGAAATGCCGAGACGAGTGCGGCGAACGTCATGTTGATCTTGCTGAGGTGCATGCTGGTCGTCCCGATGTGAAGAAATGGTTTCGTCAAGCCTGGCGCAATCCCGGCGACACGCTGGGCGTCGGCGAATCAGATGCGTAGGCGGTCTTGATGCCGATGAAGGTGCTGCGCGCCGATGTCCGATAGCTTCCCCGGGTCATTTCAAATGCAATGTCGGGTCCGAGGCCGTCGAATTGCTCGAGCACCACGTCGAACCCGGACTCGCGCATCGCTTGCAGCAAATATTCACGCTGGATCCAAAATGACTGCTTGTTGTTCCAGGAGGCCCAGCGCCGGTTTTCGCGGTCGCGGAATGCCCGCTTGCTGCGAAATTCCGGCAGCCAACGGCCGGGCAGTCCCTCGTTCACGCTCAGGTACGAGAGCTTATGGGTGGTGGTACCGGTGTTTTTGAGCGGCAGCACCCTGGCGAGAGCGCGCCGGAATCGGCGCGGCTGTATGAGGCTCGGTGAATCCTTCGCCTCGGCAAAGTGGGTTTGCAGGATCAACAGGCGTCCGGTGACCTGCGACAGCAATTTCAAGAATTCCCGCGGCTTGTCCAGGTGATAAAAGAGCCCACAACAAAACACCGCGTCGAACGTGCCGTGCGCCGCGATGTTCCACACATCGTCGAGCGCGAATTCCAGGTTGGGCAGGTTCACCTTCGATTGGACGTAGCGGCAGGCCTCTATATTCAGCTCGCGCACGTCCAGTCCCAGCGCATGCAGGCCCATGCGCGCGAACTCGACGCTGTAGCCGCCCTCGAGACAGCCCAGGTCGGCAATACGCAGATGCCGCTTATCACCGGGGAAAGCTGCGTCCAGAATGCGTTTCGCGGCGAGAAACCAAGGATGCACCTCCATCGAGTAGCCGGCATCGGGCTTGGTATAGGTGCCGTCGTCCAGTCTGATGTTATGTGATGTAAAGCTGACCGGCATTCGGATTCCAGGCGATTCTCGGCACGGAATCTTAACCCCTTTTGGAGCGCCGCATCGATTCAGATGGGGACGGGCAACACCGGAGGTTGATATGAAAGGCGCTTGGCTTGGGATGATGCTGATCGGCTGCGGGATCCATGCACAGGCCGCGGGCCGGATCGCGGATGTGCAAGTCATCGACCGCGACACGGGCGGCGTGCTGCCCATGTATCGAAGTCGCGGTGAGTATTGGGTGGCCGGAAGGCCCGGTGCCCGCTATTCCATCATGATCCAGAACCATCGTGGCGGGCGGATTCTCGCGGTCACGGCCGTGGACGGCGTCAACGTGATCAGCGGCGAAACCGGCGCGTGGGGCCAGAGCGGCTATGTGTTCAGCCCGGGCGAAAGTTATGAAATCGCGGGATGGCGCAAGAGCGACGCCGAGATCGCCGCCTTCAATTTCACGTCCTCCGACCGCTCTTACGCGACGCGCACCGGCCGGCCCGCCAACGTCGGCGTCATCGGCGTCGCGTTGTTTCTCGAGCGGCCGGTGCGTGCACTGCGCTACCAGTCCTTCGGCAATCGGCCCGAGGCCGGCACCGCGGACAGCGCCGCGCGCGCAGCGCCCAGCGCACCGATGGCATCCGCGCCGAAGCTGGAGGAGGTCCAGCCTTACGCGGTGCCGTCGCCGAAGCTTGGCACCGGACACGGGGCACGCGAGACCTCGTATGTGCAGAACACCAGCTTCGACCGGTTGTCGACGACGCCGAATGAAGTCATCAAGATCCGCTACGACAGCTATGAGAATTTGGTGGCGATGGGTGTCGTGCCGTCGCGGCCGGCCTGGCAGGTGTCGCCGAATCCATTCCCCGATTCAGCACTGCCGAGGTATGTACCGGACCCGCCGGGCGGCTGATAATGGAGTGAATGAGCCTGTCGCAGGAGTCGGATGAGAATTTGATGTTGCGCTTCGGACGCGGCGACGCCGCCGCGTTCGATTTTCTCTATCGACGGCACGAGTCGCGGGTGTACCGCTATCTGCATCGCAATGTCAGAAACGAGGCGAGCGCCAACGATCTGATGCAGGAGGTATGGTTTGCCGTCGCGCGCGGCGCGGCCAATTATCAACCGAAGGCAAAATTCACGACCTGGCTGTTCACGATCGCGCATAACCGCATGGTCGACTTGGTCCGCGCCGATCGGCGGCTGCAAAGCCTGGATGCCGGCGATGATGCGGAATCGGAAGGCTCGAGCCTGCTGGACCGGCTTGCGGGCGACGCGAAACTCGAACCGCCGGCGCAGGTCCAATCGCAACACGAGGCCGAGGCAATGCTCGCCGCCGTGGCGCAGTTGCCCGCCGAACAGCGCTCTGCGTTTCTCCTGCAGGCGGAAGGCGAGCTGAGCGTCGAGGAGATCGCCGAGGCGACCGGCACCAGTTTCGAGACGGTCAAAAGCCGGCTGCGCTATGCCAGAGCCAAACTCCGTCAATTGCTGTGGGAATACGCATGACGTCGAAAGACAGCGGCCAAGATCCGGAATTGCTCGATCGCTACCGGCGCGCCAGCGATACGGGCCCCGTCGCGCCCAGCGATGCGGTGCGCGGTGCGATTCTCGCCGAGGGGCGGCGCGTGGCCGGGCAACTCGCCGCCCAAGGAGCAACGCCGCCTTTCGATGCCTCGCGTCGCGCGGCCAACGATTCGCGTTGGAAAATCACCGCCTTCGGTACGGCCGGCGCCGCCGTGCTGGCTGCGCTTCTGTTCGCGCCCCGCTACTGGGAGGAGGGCCCGCCAAGCCCGCCAAGCCCGCCGGCCGCTACTGCGCCGCCGGCGGCCGCCGGACCTGCGCCTAAACTGGAATCCATTGCTCCGATGGCGAAGACTCCAGAGCGAAAAATTCCGAAGCCCGTGCAGCGCTATGCGCCGGCACCTGCGCCGGCACTGGCACCTGCGCCGGCACCTGCGCCGCTTGCGCTGCGGCCCGAGCCTGCTCCGATCGCGCCGCCTGCGTATTCCGCGCGTGCCCAAGGCGGGGTGCGTTCCATGAGCGCCGACCGGGCGGTGGACTCGCGCGATGCGCTGGGGCGCACGCCGCTGTTGCTTGCCGTTGAGCAAAATCGGCCTGCAGTGGTGCGCCTGTTGCTGGCGCGGGGTGCGGATCCCAACGTGGCCGACAACGCCGGGCGCACGCCATTGCAGCAGGCAAAGAGCAAGAATTTGCGGGAAATTGCCGGGATTCTCGAGGAGGCCGGCGCTCGCTAGGATCGCCGCTTCAGTTTCAGGCGCTGCTCACCGAGCGTATGCGCGCCTGACTCTGCAGCGACCACCACTTCTCGACGCTCGAGCTCAAGCCCGCGAGGTCGAGGCCGGCGTGGGCGAGACAGGTATCGCGGGTTCCATGCTCGATGAAACGGTCGGGAATGCCGATGTGCAGCATCGGCAGCTGCAATCCGGCGGCGGTCAGCAGCTCGCCCACGCCGGCGCCGGCGCCGCCGATCGCGGCATTTTCTTCGATGGTGATGATGGCGCGATGCCGTGCGGCGATCGCCACGATCATTTTCTCATCGAGGGGTTTCACGAAACGCATGTTGACGATGGTGGCGTCCAATCGCTCGGCGATCTTCTGCGCGGAGTCGACCAGCGCGCCGAAGGCGAGAATCGCCAGTCCGCTGCGGCCTTCGCGGCGCAGTTGCGCAACGCCCACCGGCAGCGCGGTCATCTCGGCCACGAGGGGCGCACCGGGTCCGGTCCCGCGCGGATAACGAATCACCGACGGTGAATTCAAGGTCGTACCGGTGTAAAGCATCTGGCGGCACTCATTTTCGTCCGCCGGCGCCATGACCACCATATTGGGAATGCAGCGCAGAAACGACAGGTCATAGCTGCCCTGATGAGTCGCGCCATCGCTGCCGACCAGGCCGGCGCGATCGACGGCGAACACCACCGGCAGCTTTTGCAGGGCAACGTCGTGGATGAGCTGATCGTAGGCACGCTGCAGGAAAGTGGAATAGATCGCCACCACCGGCTTCAGTCCCTCCGCCGCCATGCCGGCGGCGAGCGTCACCGCGTGTTGTTCGGCGATCGCCACGTCAAAGTAGCGTTCGGGAAATCGTTTGGAATATTCGACCAGTCCCGAGCCTTCGCGCATCGCGGGCGTGATGCCGACGATCGCCGGATCGCGATCCGCCATATCGCACAACCATTTGCCGAAAATCTGCGAGTAGGAGGGCCCGCTGCTGGTCTCCTTGAAAATCATGCCGCTTGCCGGATCGAACGGACCGGGCCCGTGCCACTTGATCGGGTCCGCCTCGGCGGGTGCATAGCCCTTGCCCTTGCGCGTCACGACATGCAGAAATTGCGGACCGCGCAGCTTCCGCAGATTGCGCAGGGTATTCACGAGCGCCTTGACGTCGTGACCATCGATCGGCCCTATGTAGTTGAAGCCCATTTCCTCGAACAGGGTCCCGGGGAGCACCATGCCCTTCAAGTGTTCCTCGGAGCGGCGGGCGAGTTCCCAAACCGTGGGCATCTGGCGCAGCACCTTCTTGCCGCTCTCACGCAGGTGCGAATACATCCGGCCGGAGAGTGCCCGCGCCAGATAGTTCGACAACGCACCCACATTCTCCGAGATCGACATATCGTTGTCGTTGAGCACGATCAGCAGATCCGCCGGCAGCGATCCGGCGTGATTCAATGCCTCGAAGGCCATGCCCGCGGTCAGAGCGCCGTCGCCGATGATGGCCACCACCCGCCGGTTCTCGCCGCGTTGCGCCGCCGCGACGGCCATGCCCAACGCGGCGCTGATCGAGGTGCTCGAGTGGCCGACGCCGAACGTGTCATATTCACTCTCGGCGCGCGAAGGAAACGGTGCCAGGCCGGCGTCCTGTTTAATGGTGTGCAGCTTCTCGCGCCGGCCGGTGAGCACCTTATGCGGATAGGCTTGATGTCCCACATCCCAGACCAGGCGGTCATCCGGCGTGTTGAACACATAATGCAGGGCGATCGTCAGCTCGACCGTGCCTAGACCCGCGGCAAAGTGCCCGCCGCGGGTTGCGACGCTGTGGATCAGAAATTGCCGCAGCTCCTGGGCCAGATCAGCCAGCTTGGCCGGGGGCAGCTTGCGCAAGTCGGCCGGTGAGCCGATGGTTTCGAGCAGGGGATAGCCGGGGGGCGGGACGTCCATATCGACCCAGTTTATACTGTCCAGCCATGCCGGTGGCAATGGACTACAAGCCTCTGTTGCGGATTTGCACCAGGGCTAACTGCCTGACATGATGCTATTTTTGCCGCTTTCCGAGATACTGCCAGCATGGATTCCGTCAGCTCCGATGCGGTCTATCAGGACCAGATTCTGCCGCATGTCTCGCGCACTTTTGCGCTGACCATACCGCAACTGCCGGCCGCGTTGAGCGTTCCGGTCACCAGCGCCTACCTGCTGTGCAGGATCGCCGACACCATCGAGGATGAGCCGGCCTTGTCGGCAGCGGAAACCTTGGTTTTTCTACAACGATTCAGTGCCGTGGTGGGCGGGGAGGGCGAGGCCGGCCCGTTGGCGCGGGATTTGGAGCAGCGCCTGTCGGAGCGGACGCTGCCCACGGAACGCGATCTGGTCAGCAACATGGACCGCGTTTTGAGAGTGACCGCGAACTTAAGCGTCGCCCAGCGCGCGGCCATCAAGCGCTGCGTCGAGCTCATGTGCTACGGCATGCCGCGGTTTCAATTCAACGCAAGCCTCAAGGGCCTGCCCCGCGCGAGCGATCTGGACGATTACTGCTACTACGTCGCCGGCGTCGTGGGTGAGATGCTGACCGACCTGTTCTGCGACTACTCCGTTGATATCGCCCGCCGCCGTGCCGGCTTGAGTGCGCTCGCAGCGTCCTTTGCGCAAGGGCTGCAGATGACGAACATCCTCAAGGACATCTGGGAGGACCGCAGCCGCGGCGCGTGCTGGCTGCCGCAAGAGGTTTTTACCCGCCATGGCGTCGATTTGGCGCAGGTTTCCAATGAGGCCGCCAATCCGCACTTCAGGGCCGGAATCGTCGAATTACTGGCGGTGGCGCACGCTCACCTGCGCAATGCGCTGGATTACACATTATTAATTCCGGGCCGCGAGAAGGGCATTCGCCGCTTCTGTTTGTGGGCGATCGGCCTCGCAGTCCTGACACTGCGTAAAATCGCGCACAATCCCGGCTTTACCGCCGGCGCACAGGTCAAAGTCAAGAGAACCTCGGTCAGCATGACCATGCTCATGACCAACACCTTCATCGGCAATGATTGGATGTTGCGCCGCCTTTTCGGCGCGGCATCGCGCGGCCTGCCGTTGGCGCGGCTGCCGGAAGTGCGCCGCCCCCGGCAGGCGCCTGGCCTCCCCGAGGACAGCGAAAGCGGACCGGATCAAGCGCTGCGGCGCTATGGGAGCTCAGGGTCGTGAACCGAACCTCCCCGAAACCCGCTCCGTTTCCCGCGGAGCTGCCTGACGCGCGCAGCGATATCGTTTCGCACTCGCTGAAGCGTGTGGCGGATTCCAGCCCGCTGGACCGCGCGATTGCGGAGGCGCGCGATGTGCTCATCGCGAAGCAGCACGAGCAGGGCTACTGGCTCTACGAGCTGGAAGCGGATTGCACCATTCCCGCCGAGTACATCATGATGATGCACTTCCTGGACGAGATCGATCCTGCGTTGCAGGCGAAGATCGCGAATCATCTGCGTGCGCACCAGGCCGAGCACGGCGGCTGGCCACTGTATCACAACGGCGAGCTGGATTTGAGCTGCACCGTGAAAGCGTATTACGCCTTGAAACTCGCCGGCGACGTGCCGCATGCGCCGCACATGATGCGGGCGCGCAGCGCCATATTGGAGCGCGGCGGCGCGGCGCGGACCAACGTGTTCACGCGAATCGCGCTGGCCCTGTTCGGCGAACTGCCATGGCGCGGCGTGCCGTACATCCCGGTCGAAATCATGTTGCTGCCGAAATGGTTTCCATTTCACATCGACAAGGTCTCCTACTGGTCGCGTACCGTCATGGTGCCGCTGTTCATTCTGTGCACGCGCAAACCGAAGGCCAGGAATCCGCGCGGCATCGGCATCAGGGAGCTGTTCACCACGCCGGCGGACAAGGAGCGGCATTACTTTCGGCGCGCCGGCTTGCTCGCCAAGGCATTCCTGTTGTTCGATCATCTCGGCCGCATGATCGATCCTCTGATCCCCGCGCGCATGCGTGCGGCGGCGACACGCCGTGCGGAGCGGTGGTTCATCGAGCGGCTGAACGGCGAGGACGGTCTGGGCGCCATTTTCCCCGCGATGGTCAATGCCCTGGAAGCCATGGTGATCCTGGGTTATCCCGCGGATGACCCACGGCGCATCACCGCGAAGCGCGCATTGCAAAAGTTGTTGGTGATCGGACCGGCCAGCGCTTATTGCCAGCCGTGCGTCTCGCCGATTTGGGACACGGCGCTCGCATGCCTGGCGATGCAGGAAGCGGACGATGATTCATCGCGGAAAGCTTCGACACGTGCGCTCGATTGGCTGCAAACCAAGCAGCTGCTGGACGAGCCCGGCGATTGGCGCGTACGCCGCCCCGGCCTGCCCGGCGGCGGCTGGGCGTTTCAATTTGCCAATGCCCATTATCCCGATCTCGACGACACCGCCGTGGTTGCCTGGGCCATGCATCAGGCACGCGATCCATCCCGCTACACCGAGAGCGTGCGCCGCGCGCTCGATTGGCTGGTGGGCATGCAAAGCCGCGACGGCGGCTTCGCGGCATTCGATGCGGACAATACCTGCTACTACCTGAACAAGATTCCTTTTGCGGATCATGGCGCGCTGCTGGACCCGCCCACCAGCGATGTGACCGCAAGGGTGATCACGGTGCTCGCGCGCGTCGCCCGGCCGCAGGACACGCCGGCGCTGCAGCGCGCGATCGGGTATCTGCGCAAGCAACAGGAGGCCGATGGGTCCTGGTTCGGGCGCTGGGGCACGAACTATGTTTATGGCACCTGGTCGGTGCTCATGTCCCTCGCTCAGGCGCATATCGGACCCGACGATCCCATGGTGAAGCGCGCCGTGGCGTGGCTCAAGCTCAAGCAAAACGCGGATGGAGGCTGGGGCGAGAGCAACGACAGTTACGCCTTGCAATCGCGCCCCGCCGAGGTTTTCGGCAGCACCCCGTACCAGACCGCATGGGCGCTGCTGGGCCTGTTGTCCAGCGGCGAGGCACATTCCGAGGCCGCGCGGCGGGCCGCGGAGTATCTGCTGCAGACACGGCAGGGCGATGAGCTGTGGACTCATCCGAGCTACACCGCACCGGGGTTCCCGCGGGTGTTCTATCTGCGCTACCACGGCTATTCAGCCTATTTCCCCTTGTGGGCGCTTGCCGCCTATCGCAATCTGACGCGGCGCGGTATCGCCCATTGAGTACCGGAATCCGGCATTGAGCGGCGTGGGCGTCGTCGCGGCGCTCGCGTCGGAGGCGCGCACGCTGGGCCCGTCGCTGCAGCGCGCCGGAACCCCGGCATTGCGCGAACTCGCTTGGGCGGACGGCGGACTGTTGGCGGTCAGCGGAATGGGTGAAGCCGCCGCTGCCGCCGCGGCTTCGCACCTGGTCGAAGCGGGCGTGTCCGCATTGATGACCTTCGGGATGGCCGGCGGCCTGGATCCGGCGCTCGAAGCCGGCGCCGTCGTAATGCCGCTCGAATTGATTTCCGCCGCCGGTGTCGCGCTGCCGGTGTGCCGCACGTGGCGGGAACGCGTGGCCGCCGCCGTCGGTCCGCTGCGCACGGTGAGCGACGGCACTCTGCTGTGCAGCGGGGGAGCGATCGGCTCGCCTGCCGACAAGGCCGCGGCATTTCGCAGCACCGGTGCGGCAGCCGTCGACATGGAAAGCGCGGCTGTTGCGCAGGTTGCCGCTGCGCACAGCCTGCCCTTCATTGCGGTGCGGGTCATCGTCGACACCTCGGCGGACCGGCTGCCGCGCGCCGTGATCGCCGCGAGCCGCGCGGGCCGGCTGAAGTTCGGTCGGCTGATTGCCGGCCTGGCTGTCGCGCCCGGCGACATTGCAGCATTGTTGCGCCTGGCGCGGCGCTATCGAATCGCAATGCGCTCCCTGCGCGTCATCGGCGCTCACCTCTCATGAAGGCGCTGGTGACGGGTGCGACCGGATTCGTGGGCGCGGCGGTCGCCAGAGCGCTGCTCGGCGCGCAGTGGCAGGTGCGCGTGCTGGCGCGCACAGGCTCGGACCGGCGCAATTTGAACGGCCTGCAGGTCGAAGTCTGCGAAGGCGATCTCCTGGATCGCGCTTCCCTGGAGCGCGCCGCCGCGGATTGCGAGGGAGTGTTTCACGCCGCCGCGGACTATCGTCTCGGGGCGCCGGATCCTGCGCAACTGTACCGGACCAACGTCGAGGGGACGCGCAACATGCTCGATGCGGCACGGCGCAGCGGCGTGCGGCGAATCATCTACACCAGCAGCGTCGCAACCATCGGAATTCCCGCCGACGGCACTCCCGGCGATGAGCTGACGCCGAATTCGCTCGAGCACATGATCGGTCACTACAAGCGCTCGAAGTATCTGGCGGAAGAAGCCGTCCAGGAAGCGGCGCGCGAAGGAATTTCCGTGGTGATCGTCAGCCCCTCCACGCCGGTGGGGCCGGGGGACATAAAGCCCACGCCGACCGGCCAACTGGTCCTCGACGCCGCGGCAGGCCGGATGCCGGCGTACGTGGACACGGGATTGAACATCGTGCACGTCGATGATGTCGCCCAAGGTCATCTGTTGGCGTATGAACGCGGCAAGGCGGGCGAGCGTTACATTCTCGGCGGGCAGGACCTGACACTGCAGCAGATCCTCGGCATCATCGCGGATCTGGTCGGGCGCGCACCGCCGCGCATCCGGCTTCCCTACGGCGTGATCCTGCCCATTGCCTGCGTGGCCGAAGGGTTTGCCAGGGTTTCCGGGCGGCGCAGCGGCCGCATCACCCTGGAGGGCGTGCGCATGTCGCGCAAGCGGATGTTTTTCTCGAGCGCCAAAGCGGCGCGCGAACTGGGCTACGTGTGGCGCCCGCCGGCTCAGGCGTTCGCCGACGCCATCCGCTGGTTTCGCGCCAGCGGCGCGTTGCCGCAAGCGGCGCGGGGCTAAGTTTGCCGATATGATTCACGCATGAATGGTCTGACATCGGATTCCGACGCGCTCATCCTGGTTGACGAGGCCGACCGCAGCCTGGGATTCCTGAGCAAGGCGTTATGTCACGAGGGACGCGGCGTTTTGCACCGCGCGTTTTCCTTGCTGATCTTCAACGAGGCAGGCGAATTGCTGATCCAGCAACGCTCTGCCGCGAAGCGCTTGTGGCCGCTTTACTGGTCCAACAGCTGCTGCAGCCATCCGCGCGGCGAGGAATCCATGGAGAGCGCGGCCCGGCGGCGCCTGTACGAAGAGCTGGGAATCCGCTGCCGGCTCGAGTTCCTGTTCAAATTTCACTACCAGGCGCAATTCGACGCGACCGGAGCGGAGAATGAGTTGTGTTCGGTGTTTGTAGGACGTTGCCGAGAGCCGATCAGGGCGAATTCCGACGAGATCGCCGATTGGGGCTGGATCAGCCCTGAGAGACTGCAACGGGAAATGGCCGCGGACGCAGGCCGTACCTTCACCCCCTGGTTCATGCTGGAATGGGCCCGAATCTGGCGCGACCACCGCCAAGCGGTGCTGGTAATATAGGTTATGGCCATACCACTTCTGCAGATGTACAAGGTCGCCCGCTACATAGCCGGACGCAAACTGCGCGGCGACAAGCGCTATCCGCTGGTTCTGATGCTGGAACCGCTGTTCCAGTGCAATCTGGCCTGTGCCGGCTGCGGCAAAATCGACTATCCGAAGGAGATCCTGCAGAAGCGGGTCGGCGTCGAAGATGCCCTGCGCGCCGTCGACGAGTGCGGCGCCCCCATCGTATCGATCCCCGGCGGCGAGCCGCTGATTCACAAGGAAATGCCGCAAATCGTCGCGGGCATCGTCGCGCGGCAAAAATTCGTCTATCTGTGCACCAACGCCATTCTGTTGTCCAAGCACATTCACGAGTACACCCCTTCGACCTATCTGACCTTCTCCATTCATCTCGACGGCAACCAGGAGCGCCACGATGAATCGGTGTGCCAGGAGGGCGTTTTCGACAAGGCGGTCGCCGCAATCAAATTGGCGCGCGACAAGGGCTTTCGCGTGACCGTGAACTGCACCTTGTTCAATGGCGAGGATCCGGATGATGTGGCGGCATTTTTCGACACCGCGATGGAGCTGGGTGTCGAAGGAATCACGGTGTCGCCGGGGTACAGCTATCACCATGCGCCGCGTCAGGATGTGTTCCTGGGGCGCAATGCCAGCAAGCAGCTGTTCCGCAATATCTTCAGCCGCAGCCGCCGGCCCGCGGGCAAACCGGAGTGGTCGTTCAATCACTCCGCGCTGTTCTTGGATTTTCTGGCGGGCAACCAGACCTATCAGTGCACCCCGTGGAGCAATCCCACCTATAACATTTTCGGCTGGCAGAAACCCTGTTATCTGCTGTCCGATGAGGGCTATGCGCCCACATACAAGGCGCTGATCGAGGACACCGAATGGGAGAAATACGGCGTCGGCAAGAACCCGCGCTGCGATAACTGCATGGCGCACTGCGGATTCGAGGGAACCGCGGTCAATGACGCCTTCAGCAATCCGGTCAAGGCGCTGCTCACCGCGCTGCGCGGCCCGCGCGTCGAGGGTCCGATGGCGCCCGAGCTGCCGTTCGAATACACCGATGGCGGTGCGCGCTACGCCGCGGTCACTGCAATTCCACTCAGTGAGATCAAGCGCGTGAGCCGGGGGCCGTGAGCGATTCCGCTGATCGGCGCATCCTCAAGGAGGATGCGGACGATTTCGGCACGCAGCTCGAGACTTGGCGGGTTCGCATGGAAAGTGCGCTGGCGGCGCGGCTTCCCGAGGCCGAGGTGGTTCCCGCCCGTTTGCACGAAGCGATGCGCTACAGCGTGTTGGGCGGCGGCAAGCGCATCCGCCCGGCATTGGTCTTCGCCAGCGCGCGCGCGGTCGGATTGACGGAGGATGATGTCGAGGCCGCGGCCTGCGCCATCGAGCTGGTGCACGTGTACTCGCTGGTTCACGACGATCTGCCGGCGATGGACAATGATGATCTGCGGCGCGGCCGGCCGACCTGCCACAAGGCCTTTGACGAGGCCACCGCGTTGCTGGTGGGCGATGCTCTGCAGCCCCTGGCGTTTCAGTTGCTGGCGCGCGATCCGAAGCTGCCGGCGTCCGCTCAAATCCGGCTGCGGCTGATCGAGATGCTGGCGCAGGCCATTGGCACCTCGGGGATGGCCGGCGGACAGGCCATCGATCTCGCCGTGCAGGGACGCAGGCTGGATATCGGCGAGGTCGAGGACATGCACGCGCGCAAGACCGGCGCGGTGATCCGCGCCAGCGTGCTGATGGCGGCGGAGTGCGCGCCGCCGCTCGATCCGGGCCTCTACGGCGCTCTGTCGCGATTTGCCAATGCGGTCGGTCTCGCATTCCAGATCCAGGACGATTTGCTCGATGTCACCGGCGATGCGGCGATGCTGGGCAAAGCCACGGGCGCCGACAGCGAGCGGGCAAAGCCCACGCATCCGGCGGTCATCGGCATCCTGGCATCGCAGCAGCGGGTCAATCTTTTGCACAATCAAGCGATCCAGGCGCTTGCACCTTTTGGCGAGCGAGCGGAAGCGCTGCGCTCCTTGGCCCACTGGCTGTTGTCGCGACAGTACTGATCGCCGCTATCCCGTGCGCGCCCTCTTTGCCGCCGGCTTGCTGATCTGTCTCGGAAGCTTGAGTTCGGCACCCGTCTTTGCCGCGAACACGATCGTCAAGTTGAGGGCGCTGGCTCCCGTGCAGATGCCTCCGAGCGCGCAAGCCGTCGCAAGCGGTTCGCTCGATGACGAGTTTCAGCCGTTCTCGAAAGCGCCGGGACATAACTTCTGGCGGGATTATTGGCTGAAGATCAGTCCGCAAGACGCCCCTGAGATCAAGGGCCAGCCGGTCGTGATCTTGAATACGACCCGCGGCCTGCACGCCGAAATCGTGGCGTACCGAAACGGCAGTGCGGTGCCGCTGCCGCTCGTCACGCAGCTGCCGGCCTTTCTCGGCGGCCGCGATAATATTTTCACGTTGCCGGAAGGCGTGCCGGCGACACAGGCGCTGTATGCGCACATCACCGCGGACAACGGCTCACGGCAGTACCTGACGGTGTCGCTGGGCGGCTTGGATGGCACTTTGGCGTTGGGCGCCGAGCGCGCACGCATGATCGCCCTGAGCTTCGGCGCGCTGATGGCGGTATCGCTGGCGGCGCTGCTCATCTGGTTCGTGCTCAAGGATCCGTTGTTCATCCTGTACGCAACCCTGTTCGCCCTGCAGGCGCTGTATGTGGCCTTCATTTCCGGACAGGGCTTCGACTGGCCGCTGCTTTCCTACGGCGCCACTCTCGATGCCTTCGCGTGGAACGTGCCGGTGGCATTGAGCGGGGCGGTCGCATGCCTGTTCACGCGCGAAATCGCGGATCTGAAGCGTTTCTCGCCGCGCGTCTACCGGATCTTCGGCTGGTTCGCGGTGGCCTTCGTGATGCTGACCGCGGCGAACGTGGCGGAGTTCGTGGGGCTTCTGAATGTGGTCAACGTGATCGGCAACGTCATGTTCATCCTCGCGCCGATTTTCACCGTGATCGTGTGCTTCCTGGCATGGCGTCGGGGGAATCGAGCCGCGGGTTGGTTCTTGATTGCCTGGTGCCTGCTGGAAGGGTTCACCATCACCGCGGCGGTGCGCCTGCTGGCATCGTCCGCCGACTCGGACCGCCTTTATTACTACGGGCTGCCGTTGTCGATGGTGGCCGCGTCGATTCTGGTCGCGCTGGGCGTCGCCGATCGCCTGCGCGCGCAGCGTGTCGCGCTGTCCGAGGCGGAGCGCCGCGCCCAGACCGATCCTTTGACCGGAGTGCTGAACCGGCGCTCGCTCATCGAGAGGCTCGATGCCGCCTGTAGCCGGGCCAGAGCCCGAGGCCTGCCGATAGCGTTGTTGTTCATCGATTTGGATCATTTCAAGCAGATCAACGATGGCTTTGGACACCAGGCGGGCGACGCGTGCCTGCGCGCCATCATCGATCCCATTCACGCGGAGCTGCGCCAATCGGACGTCATCGGCCGCTATGGCGGCGAGGAGTTCGTCGTGATCTTGAGCAGCGCGGACGCGGCCGCGGCACTGCCCATCGCGCAGCGGATCTTGGAGCGGGTGGCCGATGTGCGGGTGAGCGGATTCGGCGAGGCGATCCGTGTGACCTGCAGCATCGGTATCGCCACCAGCGATACGCTCGGCATGTGGGGCGAGCCGCTGCTGGCGCAGGCTGACGCAGCGGTGTATGCGGCAAAAAGATCGGGCCGCAACCAGGTCCATCTCGCGCCGCCGGTACCCGCCTAAAGATCTGTCCTACATCGCGGTCCTACATCGCGGTCCTACATCGCCGTCCGGCGTCGCGCGTTGGCGACGCTTATCTTCACTGCGCGGTTGCGCCTAAGCTTCGAATTCGACATATTCACTGCGAGGCAGCCCGCATCGTTCAGGGGGAATTACTGGTGCAACGCAGCGCGTTCAGTCACGCAAGACTCATGCGCGAATCCACGACCCGCATCGAAAGCGCGCTGCATAGCAGCGACGCCACGGAACACCTTATTGCGCAGCGCGTATTCGCGACGGCGGGCTCCTGGAGTGCGTGGGAACTCGAGCATTCGGGATTGATGCGCCAGGTCGCCGATTTCGTGGTGCTGCGCAATCAAGCGGTGGCGTTGAGACACGCCACGCTGCGCCTGATTCACGGCAAGGCGCTGTTCGAATATCTGAAGAAGCACAACGTTCGCGACCGGGCACGGGTCGGAATACTTTCGCACTTTCACCGCACGTTGCTGTATGAACATGCGGTCGTCGCCGAGCACACGATCTATGTGCGCAAGGCCTGCAGCTATCTCTGCGCCAGTCATCTGGGCAGCGAGCTGGTTCGCGATCCCGCCTTTCTCGATCCGATGATGCAATATGAAACCTTGTTCACGGAATATTTCGAGTTGTACTGCAGCACGCTGCTGCCGCACGAGGACACGCAATCCGAGTCCGAGCCGGCGCTGTTGCCGCTGCTCAAGCATCAGCTCAACGAGTGGCGCTGGGTCATCCTGAATCCGAAACAGGCGTTGCCGCATTTACAGCGCGAGAGCGAGCTGCGCCGCCCCGCGGGCGATACGCAGAAGCTGCGGTTGTTGAAATTTCCGAAGCTGGCCAACAAATAGGCGGATCGCGCCGGTAATATCCGTGCATGTTGCTTGAGTTCGCCGCCGCCTTGGGCCTGATCACGGCCGTTTCTTCGTCGCAGTACAGCGCGGTGACCGGCGCAACCCTGATCGACGTGTCCGCGCACGGCCACGCAGAGTCCGATTTGAGCGACGCCGTGATATTGATCGCGGATGGCCGCATCGTCGCGGTGGGCGATCGGGCGCACGTGCGGCTTCCCCGTCACACCACGATCATCGACGCTGCCGGGCGTTACGTGATTCCCGGCCTGATCGACGGCTTCGGCGCAGTACGCACGCCGGGTTTTGCCGACGCCTATCTTTACGAAGGCGTGACCACCGTCGTCGTTCCCCTGGCTCCGGATCCAAGCGTCGACGGCGAGACCAAGGTCATTGCGCCGACTAACGGCCTTTCGGTTCTGACCAGCGTGCCGATCAGCGGCTATTCCGACAACGGTAGTATCCCGACGGTGAGTCCTTGGCGCGAGCATCGTTTGAAAGACCGACGGCTGGAGGCTTCAGTGTTGGCGGCGCAGGTCGAAGCGGCCGCCGCCGGCGGGCATCGCGTTATCGCCGCGGGTCTCGATGTCTGGCCCGATCAACTGGACATCATCATCGCGCAAGCCCATCGATTGGGTCTTGCCGTGACCGGGGAGATGGCATTTACCAGTTACCCCTACGCGATCAACGCCGGCTTGGACGTGTTCGTTCGCAACGACAAATACTCGCTCAACTTGAGCCAGCCCCAGGACTTCCTCGCCTATGCCGACGACCCGCGCGGACGGGGCGGCATGGCCGCGGCACGCGCGGTGTGCGGCACCGCGCCGCGCGAGGCGCTGGCCGCCGCAACCGGGAATCCCGCGGAATCGTTTCGTCTTCCCGACCGGGGTCAGCTGGAAGCGGGCCGCCGTGCGGACCTGGTCATCCTGGATGCGGATCCGCGCGTTGACATCGCTGCCGTCGATGCGATCAGGGAGGTCATGGTCGATGGAAAACGGGTGGACCGCGCGCGTTTGTTGGATGCGGCCACTGCGCGGCGCCGCGCGCAGGCCAATACCGGCTAAGCGAGCGCCGCGCGGCGATCCTTCACGGGTGCGGGCAGCCACTGATAAATCCAGGTTTCCGTCAGGGGCCTGCCGTCGATGCGCAGGTATATGCGCAGGTCGACCACCTCGTTGCTGTCTTCCGGCGGCCGTACGTCGAACAATGCGCGATAGCCCTTGAATTCCTCGACATAGTGCGCCGTTACATGTTCGGTCGTGCTGCCGCGCGAGGCGCTGATGACCGCCTCGACGTTCGCGTCTTTCGCCAACGCGCCCAATTCGCCGCCCACGAAGTCGACGGCGAAATGCCAGGAGTAGTACTGGTGTTTCTGTCCGACGATGCCGCCGATGCCGGTACGCGTGGCGATCGTCTGCGCGAGCGGTGACGAGTAGGGCATATGCGTGCCCCAGTACAGCCGATAGCTGAACAGCATTTCCTGGCCGGGCTTGGTCCTCTCGGCCGGATTCCAAAAGGCGACGATGTTGTCCGATGTCTCGTCCGCCGTGGGGATCTCAAACAGCTGCACCGCACCCTTGCCCCAGCCGCCATGAGCACCCGGTTTCGGCTCGACCCAGAGGCTCGGCCGCCGATCGTAGTACACGCCGTCGTCCTGATAGTGATCCCAGACCCGGTCACGCTGCAGCAATCCGAAGCCGCGCGGACTTTCATCATAGTAGGAGTTCAGGTGATTCTGGGCGGGGTTGGTGAGCGGCCGCCAAATCCACTCGCCCGCGCCGGTCCACATCGACAGGCCGTCGGAGTCATGGATTTCGGGCCGCCAGTCGTTCACCGCGCGCCGGTCATTCTCGCCATAGAAGAACATGCTGGTGAGGGGCGCGACTCCCAGCCGGTCGATGACCTTGCGGGGGTAGAACGCCGAATCGATGTCCATCACCAGCGTGCCGCCGGGTGCGATGAGAAAGCGCAACGCGCCGGCAATGCTGGGCGAGTCCATCAACGCATACAGGGTCATCGAGCTCGATCCCCGCGCCGGCCGTTCGAACCAGAAGGAGGTGAAGCGTGGAAATTCCTCGGGCCGCGGATAAGCGGTGTCCACCGCCAGCGCGCGCGCCGATAATCCATACTGGCGCGTGTCGCCGCCGACGGCCCGAAAATATGCGGCGCCCAGGAAGGCCGCAACATCGGCCTTCCAGTCGGTGACGAACTGCACGCGAAAGCCCGCGAAACCGGCGTGACCGCGCATCGGACCCGGATCGATGCCGGCCTTGTCGAACTCGAACATCGACGGATCGTAGAGGACCTCGCGCGCCTGGCCGTCGATGACTTCGTAAAAATGCACGGCTTGCGCGAAACCCCTGCCCACATGAAAGAACTGCAGCCGGAACGGCAAACCCGCGTCGGCCCAGAGTGAATGATCGGTGCGGAATCGCAACGACTGATATTGGTCGTAGTTCAAGGCCGCCATGGCGGCGGGCAGGGTGTCCTTGGACGCTTGGAAGGAGGTGCCGGCGAGATAGCGGGCCTGGCCCTTGAGCCAGGCGTAGTCGAATGCCTTGGCCGGACCGGTGCCGGCGGCGGCAACAGCGGCCTGGGGCAGCGCCTGGGGCAGCGGCGCGGCGGCGGCGCCCGCTTCGGCCGGCCGCGCACGGGAGAACTGTCCGGCAGCCAGCACCATTGCTGATTTCAAAATTTCTCGGCGACGAACCATGGGTTTGCAATCCTAAATCGGGAATGTAGATTGAATCGAGTCCGGAAGCTGTGCGAGCCGGTTGAGAAAACGCGCGTCCGCGGCGACCTCGATGCATTCGATCGGCGTCAGCCATTGCAAGGCCTCGTCCAGCGAGTGCGCGTCGATCAATTTCCGTTCGGCCGTGAAGGCATGGGGATCGGGAATGCCGCGCGGGTCGGCCGGGCGCGGCAGGTTGCCGCCGATATGCGCGAGCCTTGCCTCGCTATGCCGGGCCAGAAACCGCAGCCCCTGCTGCGGCAGCTCGCCATTCGCGAGGGTCAGCTGCTCGCGCCGCTTGACCAGGGGCGGTGCCTCGAGCTCTTCGGGCGTGCGCAGCAGGGCGAGACGCGACAGGGCTGCGCCGAGCACCTCGCTGCCGCTCAAGCGAGACAGCGGCACCGCGAGAAACAATCCCAGCAGCGCCGGCGAGACCCAGGCCAGCAGCGGCGGCGAAATGAAGTACACGATGACGGCGGTGACGCAGCTCAGCAGCATGTGGCGCCGATGAAAACGCCAGGCATCGCTCCAGGTGGTATGGCCCGCATCGCGGCGCTGGGGCTTCCAGCCCGAGTCGCGTCCCATGAATACCTCGAACACATGGCGGCATTGAACCACCATGAGAATCGGCGCGTACAGCGCCGAGAGGATGGCCTCGAGCAGGAAGCTTGCGGTGATTCCAATGACCCCGCCCGCGCCGCGCCGGATGCGCCGCGACAGCAAGGCGCGTAGCAGGCCGATCATCTTCGGAATCAGCAACACCACCATGCTGAACCAGAACAACGCCATCATGAGTGCGACATCGAAGCGCGGCCAGGTCGGGAACAGCTGAAAGTCGTGGCTGAAATATTCAGGACGTATCAGGCGCGATTGAATCGCCAGCGCAAATCCGATGCCGATCATCACCAGCCACATGGGCGAGGACAGGTAACTCATGATTCCCACGCCCAGGTGCATGCGGCTGATGAACCTTAGGCCGGCGCTGCCGACCACTTTCATATGCTGCAGGTTGCCTTGCGCCCAGCGCCGGTCGCGAACCGCAATATCGATCAGCGTCGGAGGCGATTCTTCCCAGGAGCCGACGCAGTCGGTGGCCATCCGCACCTTCCATCCGCCGCGGCGCATGAGCGCCGCCTCGACGAAGTCGTGCGACAGCACGAATCCGCCGAAGGGCTTGCGCCCGCTGAGCTTGGGCAGCCCGCAATACTGGGCAAAGGCCGATACGCGGATGATGGCGTTGTGGCCCCAGTAATTGCCGCTGTCCCCGGACCATGCGGACAGGCCGCGCGCGATCACCGGTCCGTACACGCAGGCGGCGAATTGCTGCAGGCGGGCGAACAAGGTTTTCGCGCCGATCAATTGCGGTGCGGTCTGCAGGATGCCCAGCCGCGGATCGGCCCGCATCGATTGCACCAGCCTTTTGAGCGTCGGGGCGTCGATGAGGCTGTCGGCGTCGAGTACGATCATATGCTCGAAGCGTCCGCCCCAGCGCGTGACGAAGTCCTCGATATTGCCCGACTTGCGCGCGACGTTCTGCCAGCGGCGCCGGTACCAGACCGGCATGATCGCCTGCAGCGCGGCGCGCAGCCGCGCGACGCCGATGGTTTCGCGAATCCAGGCGTCAGCGTTGGTCGAGTCCGACAGGATGACGACCTCAAAAGCGCGATGCGCATCCAGGCCGTGCAGCGCCTCGGCCATCGCCTGCAGCGCCGCCGTGGTGCGGGTCGGATCCTCGTTGTAAATGGGCATGACCAGCGCCGTGAGCGAGGTGCCGGCCCCGGGCCGGTCGCCGGGCGCCGGGTCGCGCCGCTTCGAGGCGCCCGCCAGCACCGAGCCGGCGGCAAAGCCGATCCATCCCAGGGAAATGGCGAAGAAGAAAATCATCGTGCCCTGCAGGAAGGTCATGCTCGCGAAGCGCACGACCTGCAGCATCTGGTAGATCCCATAGGTGGTCACGCCGACCGTCACCGCAACCAGGATGAAGCGCGCGTACAGCACCGCGGAGGAAATCAGGTGGCGTTCATGCCGCCAGGGCTTGTAGCGCAGATCCTGCGCCGGCATGCTGAGCGGCGCTTCTGGCGGCATGCCGCCGGGACAGGGCCCGGGTTCCACGGCGGCAGAAGTGTTCAACCGGAGGTCCATCGATACAGCCAGGTTTCCGAGACCGGCGAGTCGCCGCGCATGACCCTCAGGCGCAGCTCGATCAACTCGGCGTCCTTTGGATCGATCTCAAAGCTTGCGCGCAAGCCGTGCAGTTCACTGTTCGACACCAGCGAAGCATTTGAAATCGCACCGGCGGAGGAACTCAAGTCGAGCCGCAAGCCGTCGAGCTTCTCGCCGGCGCCGACGATGTCCAGCAGAAACACGCGCCGCTTGCGATCGAGGCTGGCGCCGGAGCGCGTTGCAAGGACCTTGCCGAGACCCTTCGGCAGCGGCGGCTCATCGCACCAGGTGATGTCGTAGGCGAATTGCACCGGATGACCCGCCTGCAACGGCCGGATCGGACGCCAAAAAGCCACGATGTTATCGTTGGTCTCGCGCCCGGAAGGGATCTCGACCAGTTCGACCGCGCCCGCGCCCCAATCGCCCTTGGGCGTGATCCACGCGCTCGGCCGCCTTTCATACTGGGCATCGAAATCCTGAAAATCGCTCTGCTGTCGCGAGCGCTGCACCAGCCCGAAGCCTTGCGGTACCTGCGTCGTGAAGGTGGAAACCTGCAGCTTGAGCGGATTGGCCAGCGGCCGGAACAAATGCTCGCCGCTCATGGTGGCGATCTGCAGGCCGTCCGAATCGTGCACCTCCGGGCGGTAGTCATCGAGGCGTCCGCGATTGGTTTCGTCGAACAAGAACATCGAGGTGAGCGGCGCGATGCCGACCGAGCGCAGTTCGGTGCGGGGAAACAGCGTCAAGTCCACCTCGGTGTGGGTTTCCACGCCGGGCTGCACCGTGAACTTGTAGGCACCGGTGGTGGATTCGCTCTCCAGCAGCGCATAGATGACCAGGGAGGTGGCGCGCGGCGCCGGCCGCTCGATCCAGAAATGCGTGAACGCCGGGAACTCCTCGCCGCTGGGCTCGCCGGTGTTGATGGCGAGGCCGCGCGCCGACAGGCCGTACAACAGATTCTTCGCGACCGCCCGGAAATAGCTCGCGCCCTGAAACACCAGGAACTCGTCCCAGACCTTGCTCGAGTTGATATGGCTGCGAATCCTGAAGCCCGACAACGGCAGCGATACCCGGCCGAGCTGCGCGGAGGTGGCGCCGGTGATTTGAAACATGGCCGGCGTGGCGACCAGATCTTTGGCAACGCCGCCCTCCACCGTCGAGATCCTGACCGAGGTCGGCAGATTGTATGCCGCCCGCAGCGGCTCGAGCCGGAAGGGCAGCATTTCCGTCCGCCAGATGTCGGCGTCGGGATTGAAATGCATGCTGCGGTATTGCTCCGGGCTCAGTTTATCGAGCCCCGCGGGCAGGCTGCTGCGCTGCGGGACATAGGGTGTTGCCGCTCGGCGCTTGGCCTCTTCCAGCAGCGTCTCGAAGGTAAATGGGTGGGTGGCGGCGGGTTTTGCCGGCGGTTTCGCGGGCGCCGGCGCGGCGGCGCCGTGTGCCTGCAGGGCAAGCACGACGGTCAGCAATCCCAGCGATTTAGCCATCGATAGCGGCAAGGCGTCCCCCGGAAAACAGCTAGTATAGTGCCTGCTCTATGTCGGTCGCAGATCACCCTGGCCAGGAACCGCAAAGCGCCGGGACCGTGCTCATGGTGCGGCCGGCGAGATTCGGCTGCAATCCGCAGACCGCCGCCAGCAATGCCTTCCAAGCACCGCCCGAGAGTCTGCCGGCAAGCGATCTGCAAGCGGCCGTGCTGGCGGAATTTCACGGACTGGCGCACGCCTTGGAGCGCTCCGGGGTGCAAGTGCTGATTGCGCCCGACAGTGACCTGCCCCCCAAGCCGGATGCCATATTCCCCAATAACTGGGTGAGCTTTCATCATGACGGCACCGTGGCGCTGTATCCCATGATGGCGCCCAACCGGCGTTGGGAGCGGCGCGATGAGGTATTGGAACTCGTGGTGCGCCAGGGTGGATTTCGTATTTCACGCACCGTGGATCTGACCCATCGGGAATCGGAAGACAAATATCTCGAGGGTACCGGCAGCGTTGTGCTCGATCGCAGGCACCGGGTGGCGTATGCCTGCTCCTCGCCGCGCACCGACCTTGACGTGCTCGGGGAGTTCGCGCAGCAGCTCGATTACGAGCTCATGACTTTCGATGCCGTGGATTCAAGCGGGCGCGCCGTCTACCACACCAACGTATTGATGGCGATCGGCAGCGGCTTTGCCGTGGTTTGCGGCGATTCCATCGCCAACGCGGCGCACCGCGCGGCGCTGCTTGCCAGGCTGCGCGCGGGCGGGCATGAGATCGTCGATATCACCCAGGCGCAAATGGCGCGATTCGCCGCCAATGTGCTCGAGTTGGCGGCACCCAAAGGTCCGCTCATTGCCCTTTCCGAGACCGCTTTGGGAAGCCTGTCGCGGGCGCAACGGCGTCGGTTGGAATCTCATGCAGGCTTGGTTCCGGCCGCCATTCCCAACATCGAACGCATCGGCGGCGGCGGCGTGCGCTGCATGCTGGCGGAGATTCACCTGCCGAAGCGCAGTACGGCGAACACCTTACTTAAGTCATAATCGCTTCAATGCTCGAAATCGGCGTCAAAATTCTCATTGCCTATCTGCTCGGCACCGCGTTGGGGAGCCTGCTATTGGGAGGCATGCGCGGCATCGACATCCGCCGCATGGGCAGCGGCAATGCGGGTGCGACCAATGCCTTGCGCACGCAGGGGAAGATGTTCGGCATCGTGGTGCTGCTCATCGACGTCGTGAAGGGTGTGATCGCTGTCTGGTGGCTGCCCTCGGCGGCCATTCCGGGGATCGGCATCGACGCCGGCGTGTCGCGTGAATGGCTCGCGGTGGCCTGCGGTTTTGCCGTCATCGTCGGGCATGTGTATCCGGTATGGTTCGATTTTCGCGGCGGCAAGGGCGCGGCCACGGTCGTCGGCGCGGTCGGGGCATTGGATCCGCGCCTGCTGCTGCCGCTGCTTCTCAGCTGGATCATCGTGCTGCTGCTGTCGGGTTACGTGGGCCTGGCCACGATGCTCTCCACGGTCGTGCTCACGGCCGCTGTGCTGGCGTTCGAACCGCAGAATGTTCCGCTCGGCGTGTTCTGCGGCGCGGTCGCCGTTTTTGTGACCTTTACCCATCGCAGCAACATCGCCCGCATGCGTGCGGGCAACGAAAATCGCGTGCGGCGGCTATGGCTGTTTCGACCAGGCTCCTAGCGCATCCGGCGCTGCTGGTGTTGCTGGCGGACGGCGAGGTGCACTCGGGCGAGTGGCTGGCGACTCAGCTGCGCCAGACCCGCGCGGCAGTCTGGAAGGGCGTCGAGCGACTGCGCAAGACGGGCATCGAGGTGCAGGCACTGGCGCGCCGCGGCTATCGTCTGGCACGTCCGGTGGAGCTTTTGGATGCGGCGCGAATCGGCGGCGAGCTGTCCGCAGAGCGCACGGCGCATTTGAACAGTCTCGAGCTGTTGTTCGAAACCGATTCGACCAATTCCCGCTTGCTGAGCAGCCCGCCGCCCCCGCCGGGGACCGCCGACGTCTGCGTTGCCGAGTTGCAGCACGCCGGCCGCGGCCGCTTGGGGAGGCGCTGGATCGCCCCCTTCGGCGGCGGTATTGCCATGTCTCTTGGCTGGACCTGCAGCGATGTCGTGCGCACCTTGCCGGCTTTGAGCCTGGGTGTGGGAGTTGCGGTATCGCGCGCACTGGAGCGCGCCGGCGCGGTGGGCATCTCGTTGAAGTGGCCGAACGACATCTGGTTTGAAGACCGCAAGCTGGGAGGTGTGCTGATCGAATTGAGGGCCGAGGCCGGCGGTCCCGCACATGTGGTGATCGGCGTCGGGATCAACGTATGGCTGTCCGAAGCTGCGCGCAACGAAATCCGGGCGAGTGGAACGCGGGCGGCCGCGGTCGCGGATGCGTGCGAGCGGCCTCCCTCGCGCAATTTGGCGGTGGGGGCCATTTTGGACGAACTATTGAGTATGCTGCTGCAGTACGAACGCTGCGGATTCGCCGCGTTTCGGGATGCGTGGTCGGCCTTGGACGGACTGTATGGCCGCGCCGCGCAGGTGGTTGTGGGACAGAACACGGTTCTCGGGATCGCTCGCGGCGTGGATTCGGATGGGGCGCTGCTGCTCGAGACCGACCATCATATGCAGCGATTTGTCTCCGGCGAAGCGAGTTTGCGCTTGATCGATGGGTGACGCTTGACGCTATTGAAAAGCATTGTCGTGTGCTTGGTGCTTGCCAATGTCTGCTATTTCCTGTGGCAGCGCGGCGTTGCCAGGCCGCCGGAGATCGCCGTGCCGGCCGCCGTGTCCGGCACCCTCAGGCTTGCTTCGGAAAGTCCCGAGGCCGCACGCGCCGGGTCCGGCGGCAACGCCGCAACCGCTGCGCCACCCGCGACGCCTGCGGCGCCGGCCCCCGCCGCCGGGTCGGATGCAGGCAACTCCGGCCTGCTGACCAATGTAAAGCGCTGCATCAGCATCGGACCGTTTCGAGACGTCTCGGAGGCTGCGCACGCCGCTTCCACCCTGCGCGGCGGCGGATATGATCCACGCCAGCGGGTCGCCGACGGCGAGGTATGGGCGGGCGTTTGGGTGTATTTGCCGCTGCCGGCGGTGCGCTCGGTGGCCGAACAGACGCTGGCAAAGCTTAAGGCAGGGGGAATCGACGATGCACTGGAGATGCCGGGACCCAATGACGGCTCGGTAATTTCCCTGGGGCTGTATAGCGAGCCGAAGCGGGCACAGGTACGGGTGGCACAGGCCCAAGCCTTGGGATTCAATCCGGGGATAGCCGATCGCAAGCGCAACGGCAACGTGTATTGGATCGATATCGACCTGAAGCCCACCGACGGCCTGCTGAATCCGTCCGATCTGCAGGGCGAATCCGGCCGGATTGTCCGCCTCGAAGTGAAGGGATGTCCCTCGTCCGGCGGCCAGACATGAAAGTGCGCACGGCGGCGCTGCGTCTGGTGAGCGGCATCGGCGCCATCATCGGCTACGGCTGCCTGGCGGCGTTTCTCTATCTCATCGGCACCCAGTTGTACCGCTGGTTTCGGCAGGGAGAGTGGACTCACGTCGGCATGGGCGACGGTCTGCGGATCGGGCTGCTGCATTGTTGCGTCAAGGATGGCGGCACCGGCCGCATCGCCGGGTTCCTGCATTGGTGGGACTCGCCGGTGAGCTGGCTCGGATTGCACAAGGTCTTCGAAGTCGTTCCGGCATCACTGGCCTTGTTCGCGCTGAGCATCGCGGGCAACAGCCTGTTCATCTATTGCAGGGATCGGCTCCGGGTGCGCTAAGCGGAGAAACTTCATGCAAAGACAGCTGGCGGTGATCACGGGTGCCTCGAGCGGCATCGGCGAAGTATTTGCGCGCAAACTGGCGCCGCGCTACGAGCTATTGCTGGTCGCCCGCAATAAAGACCGGTTGGCGGCACTTGCGCAGGAACTCTCCTCCCGGCATGGGTCCGTGGTGAATGTACTGGAGGCGGATTTGAGCGACGCCGCGCAATTGGGCGGCGTTGCCGATCGAATTGCGGCCGAACCCAATCTCGCGCTGCTGATCAACAATGCCGGGTTCGGACATCGCGGCCGGTTCTGGGAGACCGATCTGCGGGCGATCGAGAAAATGCATCGACTGCACATCATGGCGCTGGTGCGCTTGAGCCACGCCGCATTGCGCGTCATGGTGCCGCAGAACCGCGGCGCGATAATCAATCTGGCCTCCATTGCGTCGTTCGTGCAGCGTGCCGGCAGCGCAGGCTACGGCGCGAGCAAGAGCTGGGTGGCTGCATTCAGCGAGGGGCTGTATGTCGATCTGCAGCAGGCAAAATCAGCCGTGAAAATCCAGGCGCTGTGCCCCGGATTCACCTACTCGGGATTTCACGATGTGATGGGCGAGGACCGCGAGCGCATCGCGCCGGCCTCGTTCTGGCTGAGCGCTGAGCAAGTGGTCGACGACTCGCTCGCGGCGCTGGCTCACGGTCCGGTGTTCGTGATCCCCGGGTGGCGCTACAAAGTGCTTGCCGCCATCGTCAGGGCGCTGCCGCTGTGGCTGAAATTGAAATTGGAAACGCCAAGGCGTAGTTAGCCGCGCCAAGGCGTTGGTTGGCCGGGCGGTTCGCGAATCTCCGGCTGCGGCCCGCCCATGGGCTACACTGCCGCCCGGCTTCCCAAATGACGGGGTCTTATGATGCGTGTGCTGCAAATCCTGGGCGCGATATTGATCTTGGGCGGGTTGTTCATCCTCATCAAATCCCCCTCCTATTCGAGCGACAAGAGCCTGCTCAAGATTGGGAGCGTGGAAGCGAAGGTTTCGCAGCAGCACGCGATTCCGCCATGGGCCGGCGGCGCGGCGGTCGTGGCCGGTGTGTTGCTGCTCGTGGTCGGCGGCCGCAAGCCCTAGGAGCCTACTTCTCGAGCTGCTTGCGCAACGAGCGCAGCTCGCGGCGGCGCGCGGCGCTGGATCTGGGAAAGCCGAGCTGCAGCCCTTCGAGGGTCTCGAGCAGGATGTGCGATACGATCAGGCGCGCATTCAGCTTGTCGTCGGCGGGCACGACGTACCACGGCGCATGGGCCGTACTGGTGGCGCTCAGGCATTTCTCGTAGGCCTTCATGTAGCTCTTCCAATACTGCCGCTCGGCGATATCCGCCGCGGAAAACTTCCAATTCTTGTCCGGCGTTTCGATGCGCTTCAAGAAGCGCTTGCGCTGCTCATCTTTCGAGAGGTGCAGAAAGAATTTGACGATGCGCGTGCCATTGCGCACCAGGTGCCTTTCCGCATCCACGATGGAGCGAAAACGGTCGCGCCAAATCCTGTGCCCATGCGTGAGTTCATCCGGCAGGCCCTCGGCCTGCAGTATCCGCGGATGCACACGGACGATCAGAACCTCCTCGTAGTAAGAACGGTTGAAGATGCCGATCTGGCCGCGCTCGGGCAGCTCGCGCATGGTGCGCCACAGGAAGTCGTGCTTCAGCTCCTCCGCACTGGGGTGCTTGAAGCTGGTTACGCGGCAGCCCTGCGGGTTGATGCCCGACATGACGTGCGCGATGGCGCCGTCCTTGCCCGCGGCATCCATGGCCTGAAAAATCACCAGCAGCGCGTACCGGCTGCAGGCATAGAGCATCTGCTGCTGCGCGCTCAGCTCCTTGATGTGCGCATTCAGCATGTCGCGGTACTGACGATCGGTCCGGTGGGAAGGCCGCGCGCCGGTCGGCCGCTTCCGAAGATCCAGCTTCGTTCCGGCGCCGATCCGGTAGTCCTGTGAATTGAGGGGCATGTGCGTTCTCGTGCGTAAGCGATTTCCGACAGCGATTCTGTGCGGTTGCGTACAGCATAGCGCACGGGTTGGGCGCAGTATTTTGCCATGTATCGCATGGACCGCACCCGACGCCTGCTGCCTGAAGCCGTCGCGCTGCTGCTTCTCGGATTCTGCGCGACCCACGCGCGCGGCGCGGACCTGCAACTGCCGCCGCTCAACTCGCCGGCCAGCGACGAAACCCATCCTGGGAAAATGCTTTGGGCGGATCTGGTCACGCCGGATCTTGCGGCGGCCGAGAAGTTCTACGGCGGTCTCTTCGGCTGGACCTTTCAAAGCGTGGCCGCGGGGCGTTTGAATTACGCGATTGCCATGCTCGACGGCCGCCCGGTCGCGGGCATGTTCGAGAAAGCGATTCCCGCCGGGCAACACCATCAATCGGCATGGCTCACCTTTCTCGCGGCCCGCGACGTGGATGCCGTCAAGCGCACGGCGGTGGCGCATGGCGCAAAAGTACTCGCCGATGTAAAGGACTATCCAATGCGCGGCCGGCAGTGCGTGCTGTCGGATCCGGAAGGCGCGGTGTTCGCGCTGCTTTCCTCGAGCAGCGGCGACACGCCCGATTATCTGGCGGCCGACGGTGATTGGATTTGGAGTTCGTTGCACGCCAAAGACGCCGGCGCCGAGGCGGCGTTTTATCAACAGCTGTTCAATTACGATGTGTTCGAGCTGGAAAACGACGATGGCTTGGAACACCTGATCCTGTCGAGCGACAACTACGCCCGCGCCAGTGCAAACGATTTGGCGCAGGCGTCCGCCCGCCGCCACGCTCATTGGCTGAATTTCATTCGCGTGCCGAGCGCCGCGGACACCGCGGCCAAAGCGCTGGCGATGGGCGGCCGGGTATTGGTTCAGCCGCGGGTCGACCGTCAGGGCGGCATGCTGGCCGTCATCGCGGATCCGGGCGGGGCGCCATTTGGAATCATGGAATGGAACGACAGCAACACCAAGGCGGAGCCGAAATGAAGTCCGTGCGCGCCACTTTGTCGGCCGGCGGTATCGGGGCGGTGGTGCTGATGATGCTGCAGTCCTGTGCGGTGACCGGCGTCGGGGTCGAAGGCAGCGTCGGATACGACGGCGGCTACTACGAGCCCTACGGCTATGACTACGGCGGCTGGGGCGCAGGCTACCTCGTGGGGCCGTCGCGCTGCTGCGAGCACCGCGACGGCCATCACGACAATCCCCACGGCCATCCGCCCGCTCGGGGGCATGCCCCGCACGCTCCTGCCTACCGGCCGGCGCCCCGCGGGCGTCCCGCCCCCTCGATTCCGCAGCGATCGCGCTCGCACTAACTGGGAGATCGGAACTCGGACAGACTCCTGGTTCCGGGCGCTGGTGTAGTATCCGGCAAACCGATAACAAAATGCCGGGGTTGCCTTTTGCCCGATTCGAACCTTGCGCCCGATGCGCGGCAGGCGCGCCGCATTCTGTTGGCCAGCATGGTCGGCACCACCATCGAATTCTACGATTTCTACATCTACGCCACTGCCGCGGTGCTGGTGTTTCCGCGCCTGTTCTTTCCCAAGTCCGACCCGGCGGTGCAAACGCTGCAGTCGCTGGCGACGTTCGCGCTGGCCTTCGTCGCGCGCCCGATCGGGGCGGCAATATTCGGGCATTTCGGCGATCGAGTCGGCCGAAAGACGACGCTGATCACGGCGCTGATGACCATGGGTGTTTCGACCGTCTGTATCGGCCTGTTGCCGACTTATGCATCCGCCGGAGTTTACGCGGCCGTGCTGCTCGCGCTGTGTCGCGTGGGGCAGGGCATTGGCCTGGGAGGGGAATGGGGCGGGGCGGTATTGCTCGCGACCGAGAATGCGCCGCCCGGCAAGCACGGCTGGTACGGAATGTTCCCGCAGCTCGGCGCGCCATTGGGCCTGGTGATCTCCATCGGCGCATTTCTGCTGATCAGCGAGCACATGACCGAGGCGCAGTTGTTCGGCTGGGGCTGGCGCGTGCCGTTTCTGGCGAGCGCGGTGCTGGTTGCGGTGGGCCTGTACATACGGCTGCAACTGGTCGAGACCCCGGCGTTCAAGCGCAGCATCGCGCAGGGCGAACGCGTCCGGCTGCCCTTCAGCGTGGTGTTCGGCAAATTCCCGCTGCAATTGATTGCCGGAACTCTGGGTTCCACGACCACGTTCCTGGTGTTCTACCTGGCCAATATTTTCGCGTTGAGCTGGGGCACGAACGCATTGGGCTTTGCGCGCCAGCAGTTTTTGATCATGCAAATGCTGGCGGCGGTGTTCTTCGGATTGTTGATACCGGTGGCCGGGTGGCTCGCCGACCGCGTCGGCGGCCGTGCGATGCTGATCGTCGCCACGCTGCTGATCATTGCCTATGGATTCAGCTTCGCACCCCTGCTCGGCGCGCATCGGACAGCCGCGGTATTCGTGTTTTTGGCCTGCGGCTTCGGCTTGAGCGGCCTTTCCTATGGACCGCTGGGAAGCGCGCTGGCGACGCTGTTTCCGACGCCGGTCCGCTATACCGGCACCTCGCTTGCCTTCAATTTTGCGGGAATTCTCGGCGCTTCGCTTGCGGCCCCGGTGGCGACCTGGCTGGCGCGTCACTTCGGACTGGCTTTTGTCGGGTACTATTTGTCCGTGGCCGGGCTGATTACCCTCATTGCTCTTCTCTACATCAGGGGTGAGAAACATGATGCAACATAAATTCGCGCTTGCGTGCTCGCTGCTGGGCACGGCGTTGCTGCTCGCCGGTTCCGGCGCCTTCGGCGCGGATGAATATGACGCGGCGCTGACTCACGCAGGGCGGCCCGCCGCCGATTCCGCGCGCGATGCGCTGGACCATCCGGCGGAGATGCTGCGCCTCGCCGGCATCAAGCCCGGCATGAAGGTGGCCGACGTGCTGGCAGGGGACGGGTACTACAGCGAATTGGCAAGCTACGTCGTGGGACCCACGGGCCATGTATACCTGATCAACAATCGCGCATTCGACGATTGGAGCCAGCCCGCGCTGAAGGACCGCCTGGCCGGCGGACGCTTGACCAACGTAACGCACGAAACGGTCGATCTTGACGACATGAAGCTGCCGCCGGCGAGCCTGGACGCGGTGCTGCTGGTCAAGGTGTACCACGACATGTACTGGGTGGATTCCAGTCCCAAGAGTACCTGGCCGAAGATCGATGTGGGGTCGGTGCTCGACCAGTTGTCGCGTGCGCTCAAGCCCGGCGGCGTGCTATTGCTGATCGATCATTCGGCCAAGGCAGGACATGGAAAATCCGATGCCGGTAAATTGCATCGCATTGAAGAGGCCTTTGCCGTACAGGATTTCGCCGCGCACGGATTCAAGCTTGTGGCAAAAAGCGGCCTGCTGCGGCGGCCGGACGATGCACGCGATCTCATCAGCTACAAAGGACCGGCGCTCGGCAAGACGGATCGCTTCGTCCTGGTCATGCGCAAAACCTAGGAGCCGCGGACAGGCTGCCGGCCGCGCTCAAACCACCGAGTTCAGCCAGCGTGACATGGTGGCCGCATCCATTGCGCCGGTCTGGCGGGCGATTTCCTTGCCCGCGCGGAACACGATCATGGTTGGAATGGCGCGGATATTGAAACGCGCGGCCGGCGCGGGTTCATCCTGTGTATTCAATTTTGCGAAGCGCAGCCTGGGTTCCAGCTGGCGGGCGGTAGCCTCGTAGAAGGGCGCCATGGCAATGCACGGCCCGCACCAAGGCGCCCAGAAATCCACCACCAAGGGCAGATCGCCGCGGTTCATGTGCTTGTCAAAGTTAGCTTCGGTCAATTCGACCGGCTTGCCTTGGAACAGCGGCGTGTGGCACTGGGGGCAGCGGGGCGCGTCCTCGAGCCGATCGCCCGGCAGTCCCACCACCGTGTCGCAATGACCACAAACCACCAGAGTTCGCCCGCTCATGATCCGTCCTATTTCGGTTGCGCCACCAATACCAGGAAGCTGTCGGGCACCACGGTCGCCCGCGGCCGGGGCTGCCCTTCCGTGACCGCCGGCGGCGGCCCGAACTGCGCCGCCGGCAGATAAATCCTGTGCGTCGCGGGATCGAGCGCCATGGTACGGGCGCTGACCTGGGTCGTGACCGTGGCGATCACCCGATAGTCATTCGGCGAATCCTGATGAATCACGGTCAAGGTGCCGTCGATGCCGTTGGAGCTGAATACCAGCCCAAGGTCCGGATCGAAAACCGCACCGTCGGATCCCCTGCCGATCACCACCCGGGCGACCGCCTTGCCCGACACCGCATCGGTCACTGCCATGACCTGGTTCGAGCAAACCGAGAACAATCGATGGTTCATGATGTCGAGCGCCAGCGCGGTCGCACCGGCGCATTCCTTCAACAGCCATTTGGCCTTCACGGCGAGCGATTTGGCATCGACCAGCACCAGCCTTGCCGGCGCGGTATTGATGTTTACATACACGTGGCCGGCATCATCCGTGGCCATGGATTCCGGCGCTCCCGGCAGCGGCACCGTTGCCACGACCTGCAGCGTGCCGGCGTCCAACACCGACAGATTCGCGCTTTCGCGGTTGGCGGTGAAGATGTGATTCTGCTGTGGTTCGTAGAGAATTGCGCCGGGCGAGGTGCCGGAGATCGGCACCTCGTAGGCGACGCGCAGCGTGTCGAGTTCAAAAACCGAGACCGAATTGGAACGGCCATTGCTGGTGAAGCCGCGCTTCAGCGCGGGTGCGAACGCGACGGCGTGTACGCCGGAGGTGCGCGGAATGTTGCCGGTCAATTTGCCGCTGACCGTTTCGATCACATCGACGTGATCATCGCGCGTGACGAACAGGCGGCCGCCGCTGGGCTCCAGCGCCAGCGTATCCCAGCCGTTATTGCCGGCGATCCGCCACGATCTGGCCACCGTATAATCCGCCGCGGGAATGGGCGAGGTCTCGGTACCCGCCTCGGCTGCCACGAGCGATGCGCACGCCATCGTCAAGAGAAATATCCGCAGCATCGGCAGCCTTCGCAATCCAAAGAGCGGTTAGTTTACGCATGGATTGCACTAGAAGAAATCATGCGGGACCGCAAGTGTAATTTATACACGACGGGCATCGAACAGTACGGCATCATAACGGCACGGATGAAGAGCGCCGCATCGACGATGCGCGCACTTTGTCGGTTCCTTTGAAACCAGGAGAATTTGGGATGTTCATTCGGGCAATGGCGGCGGCAGGCGCCGCGGCCATTTTTGCCGGTGCGGGTGGTTCGGCGATCGCGGCACCCGCCGCGTCGGCGAGCGATACTGCGGGCCTCGAGGAAATCGTGGTCACGGCACAGCGGCGCGAAGAATCCGCGCAGAACGTGGGCATCGCCATGTCGGTGATATCCGGGCAGAGTCTCGCCGACAAGTCGATCAGCCGGGTCAATGACCTGCAAAACGCCGTGCCGAGCCTGCAGGTCGAGCCGGCTTTCGGCAGCAGTCAGCCGCAATTCCGGCTGCGCGGCATCGGCTTCATCGATTACACCTCGAACAATACTTCCCCCGTCGGCGTCAGCCTGGACGGCGTGGCGTTCGCGCTGCCGATCCAGACTCAAGGCCAGCTGTTCGACATCGATCGCGTCGAGGTGTTGCGCGGTCCGCAGGGTACCTTGTATGGGCGCAACACCACCGGCGGCGAAATCAATTTCATCAGCAACCGGCCGACCGCGGAGCCGCATGCGGGCATCTCGCTCGAGTACGGTACGCACAACGAAGTCAGGGCGGACGGATTCGCATCCGGCAGCATTGCGGAAGGCTTGACGGGAAGGCTGTCGGTGGCCACGGAGCAGGGCGGCGCATGGCAGCGCAACCGGGTTACCGGCCAGTCGCTGGGAGACGAGGACAAGATCGCGGTGCGCGGACAGCTGCAGTGGCGCCCTGCGGATGCCGTCGATGTACGCCTCGGTGTTCACGGCTCGCAGGACAAGTCCGATGAGCAGGGCCTGTACTTGCTTGCGCCTTTTACGCCGGGCAATGGGGCGCCGACCATACCGCCGCCTCCGACCATACCGGCGGACACCTCGCGCTACGCCACGGGGTGGTCGCTCAATCCCGCCTTCGCCAAGCTCATCGGCATCAATGCGAACTCGAAGCCGGGCCTCAACAACAGCAACGACGGCGCCGATCTTACCGCCAATATCGATCTTGGCGGCGTCAAGCTGACCGGCATCAGCGCCTACAACAAACTCATCAGACGCGAATATGCGGACTGGGATGCCACGCAGTTCAATGCTTCGGACGAATATCTGAACAGCGACTTCAATGTGTTTTCCCAGGAGCTGCGCCTTGCGGCGGGCAGCGGACGTTTTGACTGGGTGGCGGGACTGTTCTACTCCGACGAAGATCTACACGAAGATTTCTATTCCGATCTCACCAACCGGCTTGGCGGCATCACGGTAACGACTTACGAACAGGCGGCCCACTCGGTGGGCGTGTTCGCGCAGGGAAACTATCGACTTACCGACACCTTGAAGGCCACCCTCGGGCTGCGCGAGGATCACGAGAACCGCGAATTGATCGGGCTCAATACCGCGTTCCTGCCAGGAGCGCCGTCGCTGACCGGCGGCGCGCTCGACCGCTCGATCACCTCGAACCTGCCTTCAGGCAAGTTGGAACTGGATTACCAGCCGCTGTCCGCAACGCTCTTCTATGCGAGCATCAGCCGCGGCGTCAAGTCCGGCGGCTTCACCGCGCACAACACCGTGACGGCGCCGTCGGCCGATCCGTTCGAGCCGGAAAAACTCACGGCCTACGAAATCGGCGTGAAATCCGACCTGACGCCCACGCTGCGGGCGAACGGATCGGTGTTTTATTACCGCTACAAGGATCAGCAGATCCTGGGCAAGGTATTCGACGACGCCTCGCAGACTTTCATCGGCTCTTTCGTCAATGCCGATTCGCGCATCAACGGCGGTGAGATCGATTTGGAATGGCGGCCGCTCGCCGGGATTTCAATCTCGCAATACGCGGGGTTCGTGCAAGGCTACTACACCAGCAGGTTGCTCAACGTGCCGCTCGATCCCACGCAGCCGTCGGTCGACTACAACGGCCGGCCGGAGAGCATTCCCAAATGGAGTTATGGCGGCGATGCCAGCTATTCGTGGAACGTGGGCGCGTTCACTGTGACCGCCGAGTCGAACTACAGTTTTCACGATACCTACAGTCAATTCTTCCTGCTGGGCAGCAACGATTTCACCATCCCGAAATACTGGCTGGCGAATGCCAACCTGTCGCTGGCGCCTGCATCCGGCGGACCTTGGACATTAGGCCTGTGGGGTCGAAACATATTCGACAAGTCGTACGACCTTACGCGGAATTTCTTCCTGCCGGGCAGCGAGGTAGCCGCCGCCGGCGAACCCGCCACGGTCGGCATCCGGCTGAGTTACAAGTATTAGGATCCTCGGGGAAAAGTCATGCGCAAAACTCTCGGCGTCATTCTGGCAATTCTGGCGGTGGTCCTGGCGGCGGCGTGGCTCGAGCTGCGCGGACCCGACATCCCCTATGAAACGCTCGAGGCGAAGTATGCGGGCGCGGATTCCCACTTCGTGGACCTGCCCGGCGGCTACCACGCGCACTACCGCGAGGACGGTGATCCGGGACTGCCGCTGCTGGTGTTGCTGCATGGTTTTGCAGACTCGTTCACGACCTGGGACGGATGGGTGCGCGAACTGAAACCGCAGTTTCACATCATCTGCCTGGACTTCCCCGGGCACGGCCTGACGCGCGCGCCGGACGGCAGTTCCTTGAGCGGCGCTGCGCTGGCTGACTTCGTCGATGCGTTCGCGGCGAAACTGGCGTTGCCGAAGTTCGCCGTGGCGGGAAATTCAATGGGCGGCGGCGCGGCCTGGGAACTCGCCGTGCGACACCCCGACCGGGTCGGCGCGCTGATATTGGTCGATGCCGCCGGATTTGCGAACGATAAGCCGCCGGGCGATGAGCCGTTGGCCTTCAAGATCCTGCGTTATCGCCTGGGGCGCAAGCTGCTGAGCAAGATCGACAATCGGCCGTTGATCGACCAGGGCCTCAAGACCGATGTCTACGACAAGGCGGTGATCACCCCGGCTTTGGTGGACCGCTTCGCGGAATTCCAGCGCGCGCCCGGACATCGGGAAATTTTGATGGGCATCAACATGGGAACGCGCCCGACGGTTTCCACGGCGCAACTGCTGTCGAACATCAAGGTGCCGACGTTGATCCTGTGGGGAGAGAGCGATCCGCTGATAGAACCTGCGGCCGCGAAAAAATTTGCCGCGGCGATTCCAGGATCGAAATTGATCACCTATCCGCACGTCGGGCATCTGCCGCAGCTCGAGATCCCGCAGCGATCGGCGGCGGATGTGGCGGCGTTCCTAAAAGCCGGCTAGAGCGCAAGCCCTTCGCCGGACGGCCGGTGGCCCTGTCATGCATTCCGACACGGTATCATCGGCGAATGCAGTCAGATCATCCGGGCAACCCGTTCACCCGCGCCAGGCATGCGGGGCGGGCGCCATGATGTCCGATCCCAGCGAACGGCTGTTCAAGGTCATCGAAAGTCGCCGCGATGAGCTGGTCGAGCTCGCGCGGGATTTGATCCGCTTTCCCACCGCGAATCCGCCCGGGGAAGCCTACCAGCCCTGTGCAGAATTCATCGGTCGGCGCCTGCGCGCGCGCGGCTTCGAGGTCGAGTACGTGCGTGCGGCCGGCACGCCCGGCGACAGCGAGCGCTATCCGCGCATCAACGTGATCGCGCGGCGTGCCGGCAATGCGCCCGGGCCCTGCGTACACTTCAACAGCCATATCGACGTCGTTCAAGCCGGGACCGGTTGGACCGTGGAACCGTTTGCGGCGCAGGTCGTGGACGGCAAGATTTTTGGCCGCGGCGCCTGCGATATGAAAGGCGGCCTTGCAGCTTCCATCATTGCCGTCGAGGCGCTGGTTGATCTGGGGGTCGAGTGGCCGGGCGCGCTGGAGATTTCGGGCACCGTCGACGAGGAGTCCGGCGGTTATGGCGGCGTGCACCATCTCGCCGAACGCGGCTACTTCTCCAAGCCCCGCGTCGATCATGTGATCATTCCGGAGCCGCTCAACGTGGATCGCGTATGCATCGGTCATCGCGGCGTCTGGTGGGCCGAGATTGAGACCCATGGCCGCATGGCGCACGGCTCCATGCCGTTCTTGGGCGACTGCGCGGTGCGCCACATGAATGCCTTCATCGATCGGCTGGAGCGGGATTTGTATCCGAAGCTTGCCGCGCGGCGCACGGACATGCCGGTGGTTCCGTCCGGGGCGCGGCACTCGACCATGAACATCAATTCGATCCATGGAGGCCAGGCAGAGACGTCCGGGTATCCCGCGCCTTGCGTGGCGGATTCGTGCCGGTTGGTGATTGACCGCCGTCTGCTCATCGAGGAGAACATGGACAGCGTCAAGGCCGAGGTACGCGAGCTGCTCGAGCAGCTGGCCGCGGAGCGCGCCGGTTTCAGCTACGATCTACGCGACATTTTCGAGGTGCAGCCCACCATGGCGGATCGCGACGGTCCGGTGGCACGCGCTGCCGCCGCGGCAATCAGGCGGGTATTGGGCCGCGAGGCGCAATTCGTCTGTTCGCCGGGTACTTACGATCAGAAGCACATCGACCGCGTCGGCAAGCTGCGCGACTGCATCGCCTATGGTCCGGGGATTCTCGATCTTGCGCATCAAGCCGATGAATACGTGCTGATCGACGACCTGCTCGATTCCGCGAAGGTGATGGCGATGGCCGCGCATTCGCTGCTGCACGGCCGCGCATGAATCCGGCCGCGATGGGGTTGTTGGGAGTGCTGCTGTTGGCAAGCCCGGCGCAGGGCGCGCAGCGCATGATCATCGGCACCCAGCTCGAACCCCCGGTGCTCGACCCGACCGCCAACCCCGCCGCGGCGATCTCAGAGGTGTTGTATCAGAATGTCTATGAGGGTCTGGTGCAGTTTGCCGCGGACGGCACGGTGCTGCCCAAGCTCGCGCGATCCTGGGAGGTTTCCAGCGACGGTCTCACCTACGTGTTTCATTTGAAGAACGGCGTGCGGTTTCACGACGGCAGCGAATTCAATGCCGCCGCGGCGAAATTTTCCCTGGATCGGATACTGGCGCCGGGTTCGGTCAATCCGCAAAAATCGCGTTTTCAGGCGATTCGCGCCATCGAAGTGGCTGACCCGCTCACGTTGAGATTGCGGCTCAGCCGCCGTTCGGGCGGCCTGCTGCAGTCGCTGGCGTTCGGATCGGCCGCGATGCTGTCGCCGAAATCCGCGCAGAACGATGCGCTGCATCCGATCGGCACGGGTCCCTTTCGTTTCCTGCGCTGGCGGCGCGGCGATTCCATCACGCTGGAGCGCAATCCGGATTATCACGGCGCCCGTGCAGTTCTAGGCCAGGTCACCTTCAAGTTCATCACCGACCCGACCGCGGCCTTCGCGGCGCTGATGGCAGGCGACGTCGATGCATTTTCGAATTACCCGGCGCCGGAGAGCTTCACGCAGTTCGCGGCCGACCGCCGCTTTCGCGTGTTGACCGGCACCACCGAGATGGAAACGGTGCTGGGACTGAACGAGCGCGTGGCGCCGCTCAACAACGTGCTGGTGCGCCGCGCGATATCGCATGCATTGGATCGCCGCGCCATCATCGATGGCGCCATGTTTGGCTATGGCACGCCGATCGGAAGTCATTTCCCGCCGGGCAATCCCGCCTACGTCGATCTGACCGGCGTGTATCCGCATGACCCGGCCAAGGCCCGGGCGCTGCTGGCGCAGGCGGGATACCCTCGCGGGTTCCCGATGACGCTGAAGCTGCCGCCGCCCAGTTATGCGCGGCGCAGCGGCGAAATCGTCGCCGCACAGTTGGCGCAGGTCGGCATCCGCGTGAGCATCGAGAATCTCGAATGGGCGCAGTGGCTGGATCAGGTCTATACCCGGCATGACTTCGATATGAGCATCGTCGGCCACGCCGAGCCGCTGGACTATGACATCTATGCCCGCGATGACTATTACTTCGGTTATTCCAATCCGCAATTCAAGGCGCTGATCGCCGCGCTGGATGACAGCGTCGATGCGTCGGTGCGCAAGGATCTGCTGCAGCAGATTCAACGCAAGCTCGCCGAGGACGCCGTGAATGGGTTCTTGTTCCAATATCCGCGCCTGGACATCTGGAATGCGCATCTGCACGGCATCGGTTTCGACAATGTTCTCGGCACGGTGGATGTGACCCAGGCCTACTTCGACGGCGGCGCGCACATCGATCACGACGATGAAGCGGCCGGAGCGCCGATCCGCGGGCCGTCGTTCTCGGCCGCCGCCCTGCTGCTCTGTGCCGCCGCGCTGCTGATGCTCCACCTGGTGATGCGCCGCTTTGGGAGCGCCTATGTGGCGCAGCGGCTTGGCGTACTCCTGGCGACGCTCCTGGCGGCCACAGCCGTGGTGTTTCTCATCGTACAAGTGGTGCCGGGAGATCCGGTGCGCTACATGTTGGGACTGCAGGCCGAGCCCGCCACGGTGGCGGCACTGCGTCATCAACTCGGCTTGGATGCCGGACCGCTGCAACGTTACCTGTCATGGCTCGGCGGCTTGCTGCACCTGGATTTTGGCGTGAGCTACACCTACCGGATTCCGGTCCGGGCATTGCTGGCCGAGCGGCTGCAGGTATCGCTGCCGCTCGCGGCCTATGCCCTGTTGCTCTCCACGGTGCTCGCCGTGCCGCTGGCCGTGTATGGCGCGGCAAAAAGGCGGCGCACCGGTGATGCCATCGTCAGCGGCATGACGCAAATCGGCCTCGCGGTGCCCAACTTCTGGCTGGGAATGCTGCTGGTGCTCATCTTTGCAATCGGCCTGCGCTGGGTATCCGCCGGCGGATTCCCGGGCTGGGAGGCGGGATTCTGGCCGGCGGTGAAGGCATTGACGCTGCCGGCGGTTGCGCTGGCGATGCCGCAAGCCGCCATACTGGCCCGCGTGCTGCGCGGCGCGCTGATCGAAACGCTGCACGAGGATTACATTCGAACTGCCCGCGCCAAGGGCGCCGGTGAGTGGCGGGTGCTGATTCGCCACGCGCTGCCCAACGCATTGATACCGGTGCTGACGATTCTCGGCATGCAGTTCTCCTTCCTGCTGGCGGGCGGCGTCATCATCGAAAACGTGTTCTTTTTGCCGGGGCTCGGGCGACTGGTGTTTCAGGCCATCGTGCAGCGCGACCTGATCGTGGTGCAGAGCGTGGTGGTGGTCTTGGTGTTTGCGGTCGTGACCGTGACGTTTCTGGTCGATTTGGGATACGTGCTGATCAATCCGCAATTGCGCGGCGCGCACGGCGGCGGCGCATGAACGGTTCGTCCCGCAATGCCAGCCTCATCGCCGGCGCCATCATCACCGGGCTATTCATCGCGGTTGCCGCATTGGCGCTGTTTTGGACGCCATTCGACACCACGACGCTGTCCATCATCGACAAGCTGCAACCGCCCAACCCGCATCACTGGCTCGGCACCGACCAGCTGGGCCGCGACGTTCTGTCCTTGCTCATGGTGGGCGCGCAGACTTCGGTGGGAGTGGCCCTGCTCTCGGTGGTCATCGGCATGCTGGCCGGCGTACCGTTGGGCCTGCTCGCCGCGGCGCGGCGCGGAGCGACCGACGAGATCGTGATGCGCGGCAACGATGTGATATTCGCCTTCCCGGCGCTGCTGCTGGCGATTCTGATCACCGCCGTGTTCGGTCCCGGTGCCGTCAATGCCATCATCGCCATCGGCATCTTCAACATTCCGGTGTTTGCGCGCGTCACACGCGCGGGCGCGTTGCAGCAGTGGACGCGCGATTACACCCTCGCTGCCCGCGTTGCAGGCAAGGGTGCGCTGCAAATTTCCTGCGAGCACGTGCTGCCGAATCTGGTCGCACTGCTGGTCGTGCAGGGGACGATACAGTTTTCGTTGGGCGTGATTGCCGAAGCGGGGCTGTCCTATGTGGGCTTGAGCGCACAGCCGCCGACGCCCAGCTGGGGCCGCATGCTCAATGAGGCACAAACCTTGACCGCGCTGGCACCGTACCTGGCGCTGTTTCCGGGAGTGGCACTGCTGCTGTTCGTGCTGGGATTGAATCTTCTGGGTGAAGGATTGCGCCGCCGCTCCGGGAGTGCCGCGTGACCGGGCACAAGCTGTTGGAGCTCGCGCACCTTCGCGTGACCGCCGGCGTGAAACATCTCGTTCACGACGTATCGCTCGAGGTGCATGCCGGCCAAATCCTCGCTCTGGTGGGTGCATCGGGTTCGGGGAAATCCATGACGGCGCTCGGCATCATGCGGCTGCTGCCGCCGGGCATTTCGTGCGCCGGAGCCGTGCTCTTGAATGGCGAGCCCTTGGGCGCAAAATCCGAAGCGCAGATGCAGGCAATTCGCGGCCGCGAGATCGGCATGGTGTTTCAGGAGCCCATGAGCGCATTGAATCCCCTGATGCGCATCGGCGATCAAGTTGCGGAAACAGTGCGCCTGCATCGCAGGGTCGCCAAGTCCGAGGCGCGGCACGCGGCGCGCGAGGCGCTCGCAAGCGTGGGCCTGCCGGGGGAGCGGAACGCAATTGAGCGGCTTCCATACGAGCTGTCCGGCGGTCAGCGCCAGCGCGTTGCAGTTGCCCTCGCGACGGTCATGTCGCCCTCCCTGCTCATCGCAGATGAACCGACCACCGCGCTGGATGTGATCACGCAGGCGCAGGTGCTCGCGCTTTTGCAGAAGCTGGTGCGTGTCCGAAACATGGGTTTGATTCTGGTGACGCATGATCTTGCCGTGGCCGCGCAGCTCGCCGATGAAATCGCGGTGATGCACCGGGGCGAGATCGTCGAGCAGGGAGCGGCTGCGCAGATTTTGCGCCGGCCCGGCAATTCTTATACGGCGGCGCTGCTGGCCGCGGCGCAGCTGCAGCCGAGGCGTGCCGCTCCACGGCAAGAGGCCGGCGCGCCGCTGTTGCTGGTCAGCGGCGTCGTGCACGAATACCCGCGCAGGAGAACGTCGTTGTGGCGCCCGGCGGCCCGCTTGCGCGCGGTCGACGAAGTTTCCTTGTCGGTGTATCCCGGCGAGACGGTGGGACTGGTCGGAGAATCCGGGTCGGGCAAATCGACCCTGCTGCGGGTGATTCTTGCGCTCGAGCGGGCCCAGGCCGGCCAGGTGAGCTTGCTTGGGGAGCGCTTCGCCGGCGCGCACGGCGGCGGTTTGACCCGGCTGCGGCGCGCGATTCAGGCCGTTTTTCAAGACCCTTACGGCAGCTTCGATCCAAAATGGACGGTGGAGCAGCTGATCGCCGAGCCATTCTTTCTGCTGAATGCGCCTCCGACTGGCGCTGAGCGCCGGCGCAAGGTGGCCGGCGTCCTGGAGCAGGTTGGACTGTCCGCAGCCGACGCGCGGCGGCTGCCGCGTGAATTCTCCGGCGGCGAGCGCCAGCGCATCGCCATCGCGCGTGCCTTGGTGACCGGACCGGCCGTGATAGCCTTCGATGAAGCGGTGTCGGCACTCGACGTGCTGATCCGCGCGCAGATCCTGCAGCTGCTTGCCGAACTCGCCGAGCGCCACAAGGTGTCGTATCTGTTCGTGTCGCATGATTTGCAGGTCATCAGAGCCATTGCCGATCGCATTTACGTGATGCAGCGGGGACGGGTCGTGGAGGAAGGTCCGACGGAAACGGTATTTACGGCGCCGCGCCATGCCTATACGCAGGCGCTGATTGCCGCCAACCCCAGGATGCCGGTGGCCTGAAGCCCCTACAACAGCGCCCACGCCAACAGCGCCGCTTTCTTCTGGTCGGCGCCCCAGGGCGGCCCCAAGTCGCGGCCCAATTTGTTGATGCGCTCGATCGCCCGATCGGGCGGCAGCCGCAACTGCTCGATCGCGAAAGTCTCCACATCACGGGCCCGCACCCGGCACACGCGCAGCCGCAGCAGTTCCGCAGCGGCAGACAGGGCGTTTCTGAAGTGATCTCCTTCCGCCGCATGAATCAATGCATGTGACGCCAGAATGGAGGACAAGGAGATCCGCTTGCGGCCGGATGACTCGATGATGCCGACGGACCTGACGCTGATACCCTGCCGCTTCAGTTCCGCGCGTTGCGCTTGAAGTGCGGCGGATGCCATGTTCCTGGCCACCTCGAGGTAGCCATCCAAGCGGCCGGTCGCCTCCTCGACGCATAGGAATTCAACGGCATGGTAGGGCTGTTTGGATTCCGGATCCTGCTCGTCGGTCAAGGTGACGCGGGATCGGCCCAACACGGCGGGTGCCCGCGCGGTGCCTGCCACCACCACCATGGCCGCCCAACCGGAATGCGAGGAGAAACCGATTGCCGCAGTTCGCGCTGCCATGGAATTGCCTAGGAGCCGGTCTGACTCTTCCCCACGCTGAAGTGCACCGCCCGGGCGATGGCGCGGGCCAGGCAGTCCGCCGCCGCAGATCCGATTCGTCCGATCTGCGCGGCGCGCAGCGTGTTCCCGTCGAGGGCCAGCTCCGCGCTTGCCAGTGCAAAAACCGTATCGCCGTCGAAGGGAGTGTGCGCCGGGCGTATGGCGCGTGCAATTCCATCCTGCGCCATCATGGCCACCCGCTTGCATTCCGCGGTGCTGAGATCGGCATTGCAGGCGATCACTGCGATCGTGGTATTGGCGCCGGGCTTGAGACGGCCAATCGCCGCGAGCCGCGCATCGTCGGGCGCCGGGTCGCTCAAATCCATGGTGTTTTGCGGCGGTCCGGCGCCGCCGAATTCCCGCTGCAGCTCGAATGGCCAGGCCCAGTAGGTTTTTCCATCCGGCATCAGCACCGAACCGACGGAGTTCACCGCTGCCAGGGCGCCGACCGTCAGCCCCCCCTGCAGGTTCAACGAAGCGGATCCGATGCCGCCTTTGCGCAGTCCGGCCAGCGCGCCGCGGCCGGCGCCGACAGACCCCAATGCAAACTCGACCGCGGCCGCGCGCGCTGCGTTCAATCCCAACGTGCGATAGGGCGGTTCGAGGCCCCATTGCTTGTCCCCGCCGTTGGCCAGATCGTGCAGTACCGCGCAGGGAACGATGGGAATGCTCGGCGAGCCTGTGCTCAAATTGAGCCCGACCCCCATCGATGACAGCGCCGCCGCGACACCATCGGCAGCCGCGAGTCCGAACACCGAGCCGCCCGCGAGCACCACGGCATGCGCGCGACCCACCAGGTTTTCCGGTGCCAGCGCTTCGGTCTCGCGGGTCCCCGGGCCGCCGCCGCGCACATCCACGGCCGCGGCCCAGCCGCTTTCGCAGAGCGCGACGGTGACGCCGGTGCGCACGGGCTCGCTGGCGGCATGGCCTACCTTGAGTCCTGCGACATCGGTAATCAGATTTTTCGCGCCAGGGTGAAACACGACAACGCTACCGTGGCTGTGCGGCGATCACCGCCAATCCCTGCAACACCAGGTCGGGCACGATCTCGCCGTGCGTGCGCATGGTTCCCGCGATCATATTGGCATCGCCTCCGGTGATGAACAGCCTGGGCGCCGCACCGGTGCTTTGCGCGATGACCTCGCAGGCGCGGTCGGCCATGCCGGAGAGCGCAAATACGGCGCCGCGAGATACCGCGGCAAGGGTGTTGTTCGCGAGCACGCCCGCGAGCGAGGGCGTGCTGTGGGCTGCGGCATTGGCGATGTCGCTGGTATTGCTCATCAGCACCTCGCGCATCATGTGAATGCCGGGAGCGATCAAACCGCCGAGATGCTGGCCGTTCGAATCCACGCTGTCGACTTTCACCGCCGTCCCGGCGTCCACCACGCACAGCGCGGTGTGCGCCTTGGTCCATGCGCCGATCAGCGCAAGCCAGCGGTCGGCGCCGAGCAGGGTCGGGTCGAGATAGCCGCTGGTCAGTCCGTCAAATTCTCTGGTGGCGGTGATGAACTCGATATTGATGCGAAACATCTTCTTGGCCAGGCGGGCGAGAGCCTTCGCCATGACGGGTCCGGCCACGTTGGATACCAATACCCGGCCCGGCCTTTGGCCGGACTCGAACAGGGCGGCCGTCCAGATGCCCGGCTTGGTATCGCGGTGGACCACGGCCTGCTGATCGGAGAGCCCGGTGCTCGTGAGCCAGGCCCATTTGAGGCGCGTATTGCCGACATCGATGACCAAAATCATGCGTAATTCTTCACCCTCGCGGAATACTCAGACAGGCTCCTGGCGTCGTGCACACTGCCGAGCGGGCAAGGATAGCATCGCGCGAGGGAGCCCTTAAAAATATGTAAACCGCGATTGCCCGTGCCCGGTTAGCCGCTAAACTGCCGTTGGGATGCCAGCGAGCGAGCGTTTATGGCGGACTTGAAGCGTGCGATCAGAGATGTGGCGGATTTTCCCCGCCCGGGAATCCTGTTCCGTGACATTGCGCCCCTGCTGCGCGATCACTTCGCGGCCACCATCGATGCGCTGGATCGGTTGCTGACCGAGCGCGAATGGGCCGAGGTCGATGCACTGGCGGGAGTGGAGTCGCGCGGATTCATTCTGGGTGCCGCGCTCGCCATGCGCCGAGGCAAGGGGTTCGTGTTGGTGCGCAAGCAGGGGAAATTGCCGCCGCCGGTGGTCGATGTGGCGTATGACCTCGAATACGGTTCCGGGGTCCTGGAAATGCAAAGGGGCGCCGGCCGGGTCGTGCTGGTCGACGATGTGCTCGCGACCGGGGGAACCATGGCCGCGGCGGCCGACTTGTGCGATCGGGCCGGCTACCGGCTGGCGGCTCTCCTGGTGTTGATCGACCTGCGCATCGTCGCGGACTTTTCCTGGCGGAATCTGCCGTTGCGCGCATCGATCACGTACCAGGAGCCTGTCTGAGCGAGCTGCCTGCAACGATCGTGGCGATGGCATTGAGAATCGAGTCCTCGGGTGTGTTCGAGGCGGCCGGCATACCGGTGCTGTACTGCGGAGTCGGCAAGATCAATGCGGCCATGGCGCTCACCAAGGAGTTGTCGCGTTATGCACATCAGCGCCAGGACCTGCCCATGGTGGTGAATTTTGGATCCGCCGGCAGCCGCCGCTTCGATACCGGCGCGCTGGTGGCATGTCACGAATTCGTCCAACGCGACATGGATGTCAGCGGGCTGGGCTTCGCGCTCGGCGTGACGCCCTACGACGAAGCGCCGAGTCCTCTGGTATTCAAGCCGGTGTTCGGCCATCTGCCGAGCGCAATTTGCGGCAGCGGAGATTCGTTCGCGATGGCGCAGACCGGGATGGAGTGCGGCGTGATCGACATGGAAGCGTACGCACTTGCGAAGGTGTGCTGGCATGAAAACGTCATGTTTGGCTGCGTAAAGTACGTCACCGACGGCGCGGATCACACGGCGGCCGACGATTGGCAGCGCAACGTGCACAAGGCGGCGGAGGAGTTCCTGCAATTATTTCTTCGCCTGTAAGTCTCGAGCATCCGATGCTGCGCTGGTTGTCCCTGTGTTGTGCCGCCCTGTTGATTGGTGCGCCGCTGCCGGCCGCAGGCGATCCCGCCCATACGCCCCTGGTGGTGCTGATATCCGTGGATGGGATGAAACCCGAGGCCGTGCTCGAAGCCCAACGCCATGGTCTCAAGGTCCCCAACTTAAGCGCCTTCATGACGGATGGAGCCTATGCCAAGGGCGTTCGCGGCGTATTGCCCACCCTGACCTATCCGAGCCACACCACTTTGTTGACGGGCGCGTCACCGGCCCGGCACGGCATCATCGACAACACGACGTTCGATCCGCTGCTGCGCAATCAACGGGGTTGGTATTGGTACGCGGAGGACGTCAAAGTACCGACGCTGTGGGATGCCGCCGCGGCCGCGCACATGAAAACCGCCAATGTTTATTGGCCCGTGAGCGTGGGGGCACGAATCACCTTCAATCTGCCGCAGATCTGGCGCGCCGGCACCGATGATGATTTGAAGCTGCAGCGCGCCTTGAGCACGCCGGGCCTGGAGCAGGAACTGTCGGCCGAACTGGGCCGATACCCCGGCGGCATGGAGGAAACCGTCGCGGAGGATGAGATCCGCGCGCGCTTCGCGATACGTCTGCTGCAGGTGAAACACCCCGATTTCCTGACCGTGTATCTGACGGGATTGGATACCGAGGAACATTTGTCCGGCCCCTTCAGCCCGAAATCGAATCAGGTGCTGGAGCGCTTGGATGGCGTTGTCGGAGCATTGCGCTCTGCCGCGGAAGCCGCGGCGCCGGGACTCGCCACGGTTTGCGTGGTATCCGATCACGGCTTTGCCGCCATCGACCATGACGTCAATCTCTATGCCGCATTCCTTCAGGCCGGCCTGTTCCGCGCCGATAAGAACAACAAGATCATCGACTGGAAGGCCATGCTCTGGCCGGCGGGCGGCAGCGCCGCCGTCATACTCGCGGATCCGAAGGACGAGCAGCTGCGCCGGCGGGTGAGGGCATTGCTCGGCAAGCTGGCCGGCGATCCGGCCAATGGCATCGAGCGCATCTGGTCGCGGACCGATATTCAGGCAGGGCGCGGTTTCCCGAATGCCGAGTTCCTGGTTTCCTTCAAGATCGGCTATGAGATGGCGTTCAGTCTTTCAATGCCCCTCGTCACCCCACCCGGCAATTTGGGGATGCATGGCTATGTGCCGGAGCGAGCCGAAATGCGCTCCTCCTTCTTCATCGCGGGTCCGCATGTGGCCAGGGGCCGGGATCTCGGCGAAATCGACATGCGGCAAATTGCGCCGACGATCGCCGGCATCCTGCGCGTGCGCCTGTCAGGTGCGGAGATGCAGGGACTTGCGCTGAACTAACAGCTCTCAAGGAGGGACATCGGTCAGCTGGCGGAAGAGAATGACGCGGGCTTTTTCCCAGTCGCGTTGCACGGTTTTCTTCGAGATTCCACGCTGCGCGGCGATATCTTCAAACGTGTATCCGCAGAAGTACTTGAGGTCGACCACTTCGGCGAGCCGCGCATCATGGGTCGCCAGTTCATCGAGCGCCTCCGACAGGCGCGTGAGCGCCAGCTCCTCGCCATCCGGCGCACCCAATTCGGTCGGCAGCTGCGTGATATGGAATTCGGCGCCGCGCTTCAATGCCCGCCGCTCCCGCACCAGGTCAATGATCAAGCCGCGCATCACTCTGGCGGCATAGCCGATGAAGCGTTCACGATCGGGGAAGACCGCGTCCTTGCCTGACATATCGAGGTAGGCTTCATGCAGCAATGTGGTGGGACTGATCGGCGCTCCAGCGCTGCGGCGCAGCTGCCGCTCGGCAAGCTGCCTCAAGTCGTTGTACAGCGCGGCGAACCGCAGACTGTTGGGTGTGTCGACTCGAGCTGGGAAATCGGGCAGCGCGGCCGGCTCCTCCGAATTCATCCCTGTTTCTCCTAAACTGGTTCAGCAGAGAATGCCGAATTGGGCAGAGGCTGGCAAATGCTGCGCCGAAAAACGATTTAACACTTAAGATACGGCATTTTCGGCCACCCCCTATACTGGCGCTCCTACGGACTTGCTGGCCACCTGGCGGACGCATGCGGGGCTAGGGCCTCGCGGCAGGCTCTCGTGTTGCGTAGCAACCTGCCGGGGGCGCATCATTTTCGGCCCGCACGGCGTTTTAAGGGTCCTTTAGGAGGGCGGTTCATGTCGATATCGAGTGGAGCAGTGGCCATTTCCGTAGTTGCACAGCCGGAGCGCGCTGCGCTTGCGTTTCTGTACGAACATCCGCAGTGGTTTGCACAGATATTCGCTGAGTTGGAACGGCGCAAGGTTCCGTTCGACAAGATATTCATCCCCGATCATTTCTACGAGGTCGGCGCGCAGAAACCCGGCTTCAAAGTGCTGTTCAACCGCATGAGCCCCTCGGCGAACAGCCGTCAGCACGGATCTGGAATTTTCCATACCCTCGCGTATCTCGAGCACCTGGAACTGCAGGGCGTGCGCGTCCTCAACGGCGCCAAGGCGTTTCGTTACGAAATATCGAAGGCCGGCCAGGCATCGCTGTTAAAGTCCTTGGGCCTGCGATTTCTGCCGTCCCGCATCATTCATTCGCCGCATCAGGCGGTCGCGGCGGCGGAAGGCTTGCGCTACCCCATCATCGTCAAGGCCAACACCGGCGGCAGCGGCAAGGGGATCTCGCGTTTCAACAGCCGGGCTGAATTGGCGGCGGCGGTGGCGGCCCGGCTGCTCGATTTGGGCTACGACAGCGTGGCGCTGGTTCAGGAATTCATTCCCGCGCGCGGCGGATTCATCACGCGCGTGGAAACCCTCGGCGGCAAGTACCTGTATGCAATCAAGGTGCATCTCACCGGCGAGACCTTCGATCTGTGTCCCGCGGATATCTGCCAGACATCGAGCGGACAAACGCTGGAAAACGCCTGCGTGGTCGAGGCCTCCAAGGCCGGCCTCAAAGTGGAAGGCTATGATGCACCGGCCAAGGTGTCCCAGGACATCGAACGCATCGTGCGCGCGGCCGGCATCGATGTCGGCGGCATCGAGTACATCGTGGACGACCGGGACGGGAACATCTACTACTACGACATCAACGCACTGTCCAACTTCGTCGCGGATGCACCGCGGGTCATCGGCTTCAACCCGGTGGAAAATCTGGCGGATTATCTGCAGGACGAGGTGCGCCGTGCCGGCTGACAAGAAAATCCGCTACGGTTATTGGATGCCGGTTTTCGGCGGCTGGCTGCGCAACGTCGAGGATGAGCAAATGCAGGCCAGCTGGGAATACACCAGCAAGCTCGCCCGGCGCAGCGAGGAGATCGGTTTCGATCTTTCGCTCATCGCGGAGCTCAACATGAACGACATCAAGGGTATCGATGCGCCGAGTCTCGATGCCTGGTCGACCTCCGCGGCGCTCGCGGCGGTGACCAAGACCCTGGAGCTGATGGTGGCCGTGCGGCCGACATTTCATCTGCCGGCGCTGTTCGCGAAACAGGCGGCCAACATCGATCACATCAGCAACGGCCGGCTTGCGCTCAACGTGGTTTCATCGTGGTGGGAGCAGGAAGCCAAGATGTACGGCGTGGATTTCGAGCGTCACGACGATCGCTACGGGCGCACCTCGGAATGGCTGGATGTGGTCAATGGCGCCTGGTCGCAGAAGAACTTCAACCACAGCGGCAAGTTTTACAAGACCGAGAACACCGTGCTCGAACCGAAGCCGGTGCGCTCGCCGCGGCCGCCGATCTACGCCGGCGGCGAGTCGGAAGCCGCCAAGAATCTCATTGCGCAAAAATGTGACGCCTACGTCATGCATGGCGATTCGCCGGAACACGTAAAAGCCAAGATCGCCGACATGAGCGCGCGGCGCGAGAAGTTCGGTCTCGGACGCATGCAGTTCGGCGTTGCCGGCTATGCGCTCACACGCAAGTCCGAAGGCGAGGTTGCCAAGGAGGTCGAGCGCATCACCGACGTGAAGCAAAACGCCAAGGGTTATGCGAACTACCAGCAGTGGCTGCAGGGCACCCAGCTCGAGCAGAAGATGTCGATCCAGGAGTATTCGGTGTCCAATCGCGGCTTGCGCTCAGGGCTGGTCGGCACACCCTCTCAGGTGCAGGACCAGATCGGCAGGTTTGCGGAGGTCGGCGTCGATCTGCTGCTGCTGCAATTCAGCCCGCAATTGGAAGAAATGGAAAGATTCAGCGACAGCGTCATTCGATAGGTGCGGGCGCCGGCGCCGCAAGTCTCCGGGCGGCCGCTGGCGCTGCGATGCGGCGCCTTCGGTGACATGGTGCTGCTGACGGCTTTGATCCGGGTTTTACACGCGGAGTTCGGCGAACCCGTGGATATCGTCACCTCCGGGCCCTGGAGCGTACCGCTGCTCGACGGCCAGCCGGGCGTGGGGGATATTTTTTGCATGCGCAGCCGCAAAACTCCCTATTGGCTGAGCGTGGATCAACAGCGCATCGTGCGCCGGCTGCGGGCTCGCGGTGCGGGTCCCACCTGGTACTGCGACGGCAACCAGGCCGCGAGGCCGCTGCTCGAGCGCGCCGCCATCCCGGCCGGATGCATCGTCGATGTGAAGGATCATGCGCTGTTGACCGGCGAACATGCGACACAACAATGGCGGCGCATGGCGCAAATCATGCCGGCGGCATGCGCGGGTGCGCGTGCCGTCGCGCCGCGTGCCCGACTGGAGACAATCGTCCCCGGATGCCACCTGCAGGTCACGCAGGCCCGGCGCGAGGAGCTCGCCGCGTGGTTGAAGTCGCGCGCGCTCGCGGATCAGGCCTTGATCGCGATCCAGATCGGCAATAAGCGCACCATGCGGCGCGGGCCGCGCCGGCTGGCGGTCAATCACAAGTATTGGCCCATCGAACGCTGGGCGCAGGTGCTGCGATTTCTGCGCGAACGGCATCCGCGGCACGCCATCGTGCTGCTGGGCACCGGCCCCGAATATCAGCTCAACCAAGAACTCGCCTCACTCGCCGGGGTCACGGGCATTTGCAACGTCGCCGACGATTTGCCGATCCCGCGCCTGGTGTCATTGCTGGAGCGCGCCGACGGTCTGGTGACGGTCGATTCGGGACCGGCGCATGCGGCGGCGGCCGTGGGCTGTCCCCAGGTCGTGCTGTTCGGCAAGGCTTCGCCGTCGCTGTACCGTCCGTGGGGTGCGGCGGGCGCCGATGTGCAGTTGCTGACCGGCCGGATCGAGGGCGAACCCAGCATGCTGGGAATCGATGCGGCGAGCGTGATCGGCGCATGCTCGCGGCTGAAATTACGCGCCGCGAGCTAGGGCGATGAACGCGCGGAGGCGCGCAACATGTCCTGGGTCACCAGCACCACGCCACGTTTGGTGACGAAGAAACGACTGGCGTCCGCGCCCAGATCCTGTCCGATCTGCAGCCCGTCCGGGATCACGCAGCCCTCATCCAGGATGCAGCGCGTTATCTTGCAATGCCGGCCCACCGTCACGCCCGGCAGCAGCACCGAACTCTCGATCACGCTTGCTTCCTCGATGCGCACGTCGTGCGACAGCAGCGACTGGCGCACGTAGGCGCCTGAGATGATGCAGCCGCCGGCCACCATGGAATTCACCGCCATGCCGCGCCGGCCATCGTCATCCAGCACGAACTTCGCGGGCGGCTGCTGCGCCTGGTAGGTCCAGATAGGCCACTGATGGTCATAAATATTCAATTCCGGGTCGAGCGAGACCAGCTCCATGTTGGCCTCGTACAAGGCATCCACATTGCCGACGTCGCGCCAGTAGTTTTGCGCACGTGTTTCGACGTCGTGGAAGGGATAGGCAAACACCCGCAGGTTCTCGATCGCCGGCGGAATGATGTTCTTGCCGAAATCGTGATTGGTGGCCCCGCTCGCCGCATCGTCGGCCAACAGCGTTTCCAGCCGCTCGGTGGCGATCACATAGATTCCCATCGAGGCACGCGCGAAATTTTCGTGGCCGATGATCGGATCCGGATTCTGCGGCTTCTCGGCGAATTTCCTCACCCGGTTGGTATCGTCGGTGGTCATGATGCCGAATTCATTGGCGCGTTCGATCGGCACATCCACGACGCCGACCGTGATGTCGGCCTCGCACTGGACGTGATAGGCGATCATCGGGCCGTAGTCCATCTTGTAAATGTGATCGCCCGCCAGGATGAGCACATGGCTCGGGTGATGCGAGCGGATGAAATCCAAATTCTGATAGACCGAATCGGCGGTGCCGCGATACCAATGTGCGCCGATCTGCTGCTGCGCCGGGATCAACTCGACGAACTCGCCCAGTTCGCCGCGCAGATAACTCCAGCCGCGCTGGATGTGCTGTATCAAGGATTGCGATTTGTACTGGGTCAGAACCGCAATCTGTCGGATGCCGGAATTGACGCAATTCGACAGCACGAAATCGATGATGCGAAATTTTCCGCCGAATGGCGTCGCCGGTTTGCAGCGGTGCTGGGTGAGTGCCTTCAGGCGTTCGCCGCGCCCTCCCGCCATAATCACCGCCAGAGTTCCGCTGGTCAAACGGCTGACGTAGCGTCCAGTGTTGGTGCGGGCAGCGTGGCGCATGGGCGGAAGCGTGACATACTCGGCCGGCGCCTGCATCAGGTTTCTCGCGGCTGGTTTTGAGCCTTTGTTAGACTGCATCGATGAGCGCATTGAAAGTGTGTCTGTTGAGCTCGGAGATCGTGCCGTACGCCAAGACCGGCGGTCTGGCGGACGTCGCCGGGGCATTGGTGCGCAATCTGGGCGGGATCGGCCACGACGTGCGCGCCTTCATGCCGCTGTATCCGGTCGTGCGGCGCAATTGCCGCGGACTGCAGCCGGTGCCCGGCGCACAGCGCGTGAAGCTGGCGATCGGCGCCACCGAATACGGCTTTTCGCTGATGAGCGCCGATTATCCAGGTTCGGATTCGCCGGTGTACTTCGTTGATTGTCCCGCGCTGTTCGATCGCGGCGGCTTGTATACCAACGATGCCGATGAGCATCGGCGTTTCTTGCTGTTCACCCGCGCCGCCCTGGACGGCTGCCGCCTGCTGGGATTCGCAGCGGATATATTTCACTGCAATGACTGGCACACGGCATTTCTGCCGCTGTACCTAAAGACGCTGTATCGGACCGATGCGCTGTTCGCGCACGCAAAGTCGCTGCTGACGATCCATAACATCGGTTATCAGGGTCTCCTGCCCGCTTCCGCAGCGGCGGATCTCGACCTGGGCGGCGCGGCGCCGGCCTCGCTGGATCAGGGCGATATCGGGCGCGGCGTCATCAATGCGCTGAAGACCGGCATCAGGCATGCCGACCGCGTCAGCACCGTGAGCCCGACATACGCGCGCGAGATCTGCGATACGCCGCTCGGCATGGGACTGCAGGGAACGTTGCTCGGGCGTGCCGATCGCGTGGCCGGGATACTGAATGGCGTCGACTATCAGGAATGGGATCCCAGGCTCGATCCGCATCTCAGCGCCCATTTCACGCCCCAGGATCTGCGCGGCAAGCTCATCAACAAGGAGATGCTGATCGCGACCCTGCAGCTGCGGATCACGGCATCACAGCCGCTGCTCGGCATGGTGACGCGTCTGACCGAGCAGAAAGGCATCGATATACTATTCGATGCGCTGCCCGCGCTCCTGGATGCACGGGAATTTGGGCTGGCGGTGCTGGGCAGCGGCGATCCGCGATATGTCGCCTTCTTCGAGGATCTCGCGCGGCGCTTCCCCGGCAGGGTGAGCTATCGGTCGGGGTTCGATGAGCCGCTCGCTCATTTGATCGAGGCCGGCAGCGACGTTTTCCTGATGCCATCGCGCTATGAGCCGTGCGGCCTGAATCAGATGTACAGTCTGCGCTACGGAACGATTCCCGTCGTCCGCAATACCGGCGGTCTCGCGGATTCGGTGCAGCATTTCGATCCGGGCAGCGGCCGCGGCACGGGTTGCGTGTTCAACGATTACGATTCACCCGCCGTAAGCTGGGCGATCAATACGGTGCTCGATTGGTACGCCGAACCGCGCCGCTGGCTGCCGTTGATGCAGAACGCGATGGCCATGGATTTTTCCTGGACGCGGCAGATCAGGGAGTACGATTCGCTGTACCAAGGTTTGCGGAAGGGCTGAGGCGCAGCAGCGCGTAGCGCCGCCCGTGCGGCAATTCGAATGTTTCGACCACACGCAGGTTCGCCGCCTGCACCCAGGGCGGCAGCGCGCTGTCCGCCGGCCGCGGGCGCCACGGCGGCCGCGGCGGGGAGGTGAGCTGCGTCAGGAAAAAGCCGTCGGGTGAGGCTGCGGCGGCTCCGCGCACGCGCGATATGGCCTCGGAGTCCAACGGCCCCGCAATTCTGCCGACCGTGTCGCGTGCATACATATCGATCACGGCGCGGGTCGTTTCGTCCGGCGCCAACAATGTCAGCGGGCGGCCGGCGGTGGTGCGTGCAATGCCACGGCTGAGCTCCGCCAGGTCCTGCCAGGTGTCCACGCGCCGATATATCTGCGATGCGGGCGCAATCAACAGAGCGCAGTAGGCGAGCAACAGCGCGCACTCGGCGTGCACGGGCTGGCTGCGCGCTGCTGCCCAGGCGCGCAGCGCCCAGGCTCCCGCGGCGAGCAGGCCGACGAGCGGGATCGCAACATACAGGAAGCGCAGCGGAATGCCGCTCCAAGAGTCAGCGCCGATGATCGCCAATGCCGCGACGAAAGCGGCGACGCCGAGCAGCAGCAGCACGGCGGTCGCACGCAGTGCGCGCACATCCCAGAGATCGGGCCCGGGCAGGATCTCGCGGGCCCACCAGGCCAACAGCAGGGCTATCCCCGGAAGCGCGGGCGCAAAATAGACATTGCGCGCGGTCGCTGCGCAGGAGAGCACGACAAGCGCGGGCAGCGAGGCGGCGAGCGCGAAGCGCACGGCGCGATTGTCATGCCACGACGCGTGACGCTGCCGCCACGCGCGCCGCACGGCTGCCGCGGCCAGCAGCGTCCAGGGAAACAAATATACCGGCAGCTCGAGCAGATACTTGCCCGGAAAATTACGATGCGCCGTGGCGTACTGCAATTCGGGCGGGGCATCGACGGCGGCGAAGCGCCCGACCAGGTTGTTCCAGAAGAACACCTTCAAGTGTTCCGCACCGTCGCTGCCGCGATACACGAAACCCACCCAGGTTAGAATCAGCGCTGCCTGGACCAGAAGCCCCAGATACAGTTCCCAGCGAAACAGTTCCCGCCAGCGCCTTTCCCACACGCTCAAGGTCAGAATGGCCAGCGCCGGCACCATCCACGCCACCGCGCTTTTGCAGAGGAAGCCCAAACCCAACGCTGCGTGCATCAGAAGATAGCCGCGTAAACGCTCGCCGCGGGTCGCAGCGTAGAAGCCGGTGTAGGCGCCAAGCAGCGCCGCGGAAACGGCAGCGAGCAACGGCGCATCGGTGGCCAGCCAGATGGCGACCTGATAGGCGAGCAAAAATGTGCTGATGGCGGCGGCGCCCACCAGGCCCGCGAATCGGCCGGCGCTTCGCGCGGCCAGCAGTCCGACGCTGAGCGCGGTGATCAGCGCGTAGAACAGGTTGGGGAGGCGCGCAATCCACGCCTGATCGCCCCACAGCTTCATCGGCACCGCCGCCAACCAATAAGTCAAAGGCGGTTTTTCGCAGAACGGCTCGCCGGCAAGCAAGGGAACCGCCTTGTCCGCCTGCCAGCTCATGCGCCACGCGATATCCGCCTCGCGCGGCTCATCGGGAGTCCAATATTCGCGGCCGAACATGCCCACGCACCAGGCCAACAGCAGCGCGGGCGCGAGCCACGCAATCAGCGTTCGGGAACGATTGGCCGGTCCGATTGGCATTTGCCGACTATACTTCACGCGAGCCCTTGCCTGGTCGGAGTGCTCCGTTCAAAGTAGGCGCTCCAAAAAATCAGCAGGTGGCGGATGATCGAGCGATTTTGCGATTGGCTGTCGAGAACCGGCTTGAGTGTTGCGTTCCAATCCGCGAACTGGTTCGTGCCGCTGGTACAAACCGCCCACATCATCTCGATCGCGATTCTGCTGACCACCGTGTACATGGTGAGCTTTCGGCTGATTGGGCTGACCCGGGGAGCGCAATCATTGTCGACGCTGACGGCAAGATCGGCTCCGTGGGTGTGGATCACGCTGGGCGTATTGCTTGCCACCGGCATCCTGCTCACGATCACCGAGCCGGCGCGCGAGCTGCTCAACTGGGTCTTCCGCCTGAAGATGCTGCTGGTGCTTGCGCTGGCGGGACTGATGCTGCTCGTGCAAAGCCGCATGCGGCGCAACCCGCAGTATTGGAGCGAGTCGCCGCTGCGGCGCAGCTCGGCGCGCGCCATCGGCGTCGTCACGGTGCTCATCGGCGCCTGCATCGTCACGGCAGGGCGCTGGATAGCCTATGTGTAGGCTGCGCCGATCGCCGCAAGGTTGACGCGGTGGCACTGGAACAATCCCTTGCATGGCTGCAGGACCTGAATTTTCCGACGCAGATTCGCGAGTCCGTGTGGCTGTTTCCGACCATTGAAACGGTGCACGTATTTGCGCTGGTTCTGGTTGTCGGCACGATCATGACGGTCGACCTGCGTCTGCTCGGGTTGACCAACAAGGAACGCGCTTTCAGTGAAGTGGCAGCCGAGATGCTGCCGTGGACCTGGGCCGCCTTTGCCGTTGCGGCGCTCGCCGGCATGTTGATGTTCTCTTCCAAGGCCGTCACCTATTACGGCAACCTGCCGTTTCGACTGAAAATGGCCTGCCTGCTGTTGGCGGGGCTCAACATGCTGATGTTTCATTGGGTCGGCACCCGAAATCTTGCCGCCTGGGACCGGGGACGGCCGCCGGGACCGGCGAAAATGGCGGGTGCGGCGTCGCTGCTGTTGTGGATCACGATTGTCGCAGCCGGGCGCTGGGTCGGGTTCACCACTTAGCAGCCTGAAGCGAACCGGCCCGGCGAGTCAGCCGCCGATAGCCGAGACACACGCCGGTCACGCACACCGCGGTAACACCGCCCATCAATAGCAGCATGAGCGCATCCCATTGCGGCCGGGCCCGCAGCGGCGCCGCAAAATCCAGGCGGTGCAGGCCTTCATGCAGCCAGCGATACGCCTGCGCCTGCGCATCGAACTTGGCGCGCAGCATTCCCGATAGCGGATCGAGGTAGTAGCGCGTCCCCGACGCAGCGATCACTCGGTACACGGGCAGCGGGACAAGCTGTCGGTGATGGCTGAAGTAGAACGCATCCTCGATATCCAAAAGTTCGGGGCCGTCCGGTGCCGGGGCGCCCAGGGTCTTCGCCAGGAATTTGAGTTCCTGGCCGTTCAATGGGGCCGTTCTGCCGCCGGCATCGAAGCGTTGCCGCGCGCCGCCGGCGCTGGTGGCGATGAAATAGGGTTTGCCGTCGAGCGGCACCGATTCCACCGCGACGGATTCGGGTTTTGCATCGGCAAGCGATTGCAGCGCCGCGCCCAAGGCCGGCAGGGTAAGCGGCGCGCCGTGGATCCGGGCGCTCTGCGCGCCGCCGCCGGCACCTTCGAGCCATCCCCAAGGATTCATGGACAGCAGGCCGCTAAGCACCCACGTGAGGGCAAAAATGCCGAACAGCAGGCCCGCCAGGTGATGCCACAGATTGAATCCCGCATAGGGCGAAAAATGCCCGGCAGGCTGTGCGAGCATCTGGCGCACTCCGAGATAGATTCCGACACCGGCCAGGAAACAACCGAGCAGCGAGCTGTAGATCAGCACCTGGCTCCAAAGCCACGCGTGGCGGCGCAATTCGGTGAAATACAGCCAATGTGGAATGGCGCCCAGCCAGTTCCAGAAGCGCTCGCGGGCGGTGGTCGCCTGCACCGCGCGGCCGCTGATGCTGGATACGTACAATTGCGTGCCCGCGGCGTCGCCGAGCGCGAAGCGGTACAGGGGCCGGACATCGTTGAATTCACCCGACACGGTCCACTGGTCGTGATCGATGAGGCCAAGCAGCCGCACTGCGCCGCGCCGCGCAGGCGCGCCGAAGCGCTTCGCAACCCCGGCCGCGAGTCCGGCAGAGATGCCGTCGATTTTCTCGCCGCTTCGCAGGTCGATGGGGCGGAGCTGCTCGGCGGCCAGGAACAACACCGGGCGTCCACCCAACATTTCAACCTGGGCGCCATCCGCGTCCGGGGGTTCGACACGCGACTCCGCCCATCTACAGCAGCCCGCCCATGCCAGCGGCTCGAGGTGCGCCAGGCGCGCACCCTCATCCAGGGCGGGGTAGCCCACGTACATCATGACGACGCCCGACAGGCACCACATCACCATGAGCGCGCCCAGGCCAATGCCCAGATATCGATGCAGCAAGAGAATCAAGCGAGCCATTAAAAGGAGTAGCTGTAGCTGAACCCGATGGTACGCGGCAGCGCCAGATCGTGGACGACGTAGGCATCGCCGGACATGTCATCGACCCCGTGCCCGAGCCCCGACGAATAGCCCTTGTTGAACGCGTTGTTCACATGCAGGTCGGCCCGCTGGCGGCGGGCGGCATCGAGGAACAGCCGCACGCCGATGTCGACGACGGTGTAATTTCCGTAGCCGAAGCGGCCGTCGCCCGAACCCAAGGGCTCATCATCCACATCGCCCAGATGCACGATGTTGACGCTTGCGCCGTAGGGCGCGCCGCCGGGGTGATAGTCGAACCCGAGCTTCATCTGCGCCGCCGGAATCTGATTGAGCTGCAGGTCCGAGCCGCTCGCGCGGGTCCTGTTGTAGGTGGCGCTGAAGCTGCCGGAGAGCGAGGCGTTGATGGGCCCGTCGAAGGTGAGCTCGACACCGCGCGTCGTCACCGTGCCGGGCACATTGCCGAAGACATCCTGATTGGCATTCGAATCGAAGGATTCGAAATCGATGAGATTCCTGATGTCCCGATAAAATCCGATCAGTTCCCAGCGAATCGACGCCGCCCCCATTGCCGCGGCGCCGCCGATCGACACATTCGCATTCGTGCTGGTTTCAGGTTTGAGGTTCGGATCGCCGCGCTCGTCCTGCGGATCGTCGGCGAACAATTCCTCTGCGGTCGGCAATCTGAACGCCGTTCCGAAGTTTGCACGGACGAACAGCGACTTGGAAAAATCGTATTGCCCGCCGCCGTTCCAAACCACGGCGGATTCTCCGACGCTCGGAATGTTGTAGCGCAGACCCGCAGCGAAGTGCGCGTTCGGGATCAAATCCGGTGTGCTGCGCACCTGGCCGAAGAAGGCATTGACGTGCTCGGTCTGCTGCGCAATCGCCAGCACCACGTCGCGGCCGGTATAGTTTTGGAAATCATAGCCCGCGAGATATTCGAAGCCGCGATTCACCGCAATCTGGGTCAGCAGATTGACGCCGTAGTCCTTGAAGCCCCAGAAGTCATGATCGTCTATCGTGGTGAGCGCTCCCGGGCTGCCGATCACATTGTCAAACTCGGTGTAGTGCGAATACCACCAGTGGTAGTAGTCCTTGATGTAGAGCTTGAACTCATCGTTTGGCGCGTAGTCGAGCTTGGCGCTGACCAGATCGTCGTTGCGCTGGTTGTACGCAATCGCGGTGAGCTGCGGTTGCGCGAAGTCGAGATTGGCGTTGGTGTGATCGTAGGCCGCGGTCACGGTCAGAGCGCCGGAGAAATCGTAGGCGTACTTGCCGCCGAGCGAGGTGACCTTGTAAAAGCGGCGCCGGTCGGTGCCGCTCGGTTGAAACTCCGAGTCCGGAAAGGGCTCGATGCCCGGCGCCTGGTCGTGGGTCGCGTAGACGACGAAATGATTGCTGCCCGCGGAATCGCGATAGAAGCCGTTGTATTGCTGCGCCTGATTGCTGTCGTAGCCGGCGCTGACAGCTCCGTCCGGATGATCGGAGAAGCCCTTGGTGACGATGTTGATGGCGCCGGCGACGGCCTGAGTGCCGTAGAACAGCGCCTGGCCGCCGTTCAGCACTTCGATCCTGTCGATCATGCCGGCCGGCAGCGTGTCGAGCGGGGTGGTGCCCGCATACAGCCGATTGTTGATGCGGATCCCATCGACGAGCCAAAGCACATCGGTGGTGCGCGAGCCCTGCAGGGAGATTTGCACATAGTCAAACGGTCCGTTCTTGGGGCTGATGTACAGACCGGGTGCCAGAGCCTGCAGCGCGCCGGCGACATCAAGATAGCCGCCATTGCGGATTTTGGCCGCTGATATGGTGTCGACGCGCGTACCGTACGCGGCGAGCTGCTGCGGCAGCTCATCCTCCAGGCTCCTGGCGGTTACGACGACGTAATCGAGCGAATCGGCAATCTGCGCGTGCGCCGGCTGAGCCCAGCATGCAGCCCAGGCGCAGGCAATGGAAACACTCAGCTTCATCCGCCGGCTCCCCGATCTTATCGTGCGGTCGATCGACCTCGGGACGAGTATATAGGCATGAGGGCTGCGCTATCATTCGCGCAATGCGCTTCGTCGTGGTGGTCTTGTCATTGTCGATCGCCGCGGGTGTTTTCGCGGAGCGTGGTTTTACCGAGCACAGAATGCTGCGCGCCGATCCGGACCGGCTGGCATCGGATGGCGCGCTGCTGCGCATTGCGGTAAGGCGCGGCGCTCCCCTGTTTCTCGCGCGTTGCGCCGTCTGCCACGGCGCGCAAGGCAAGGGCGATCCGCACGGCGGAATCCCCGATCTGACCGACGACGATTGGCTGTACGGCACCGGCCGCGTGGCGGAGATCGAGAGGGTGATCGACTATGGCATTCGTTCGCGCAATTCCCGCGCTTTTAATCTTGCCGTCATGCCGGCATATGCCCGGCAGCATCCCAGTCCCACCGACAACAGCATACAGCCGCTGAGGCCCGCGGAGCTCGGCGATCTGATCGAATTTCTCATGCAGCGGCAAGGCCGCCGCCCGGACATCGAGGCCGCGTCGCGGGGCGCCGCATTGTTCGGCGGACGCGCGGGTTGCTTCGATTGCCATTCGCCCGACGCAAAGGGCGATCCGGCGATCGGAGCCCCGAATCTGACCGATGGCATCACCTTGTACGGCGACGGGAGCCGAAGCTCACTGTTCATGTCGATCGCCTATGGCCGCCAAGGCGTGTGCCCGGCGTGGATCAGTCGCTTGAGTGCCGCCGATATCCGCCAACTGGCGTTGTATGTCTATTCAATTTCACATCCCGGTACGATTCAAAATGCCCACTGATCAGCCGCCCACTAACGGAACCTGGCGCAACCCGGCGCAAATCAGCAGCCCGCGAGCCTTCGTGCTGATGGCCTCAGGCGTCCTCATGGGACTCATACTGGCCGGGTATTCGCTGTTCACAGCCCGCAGCGCCAGCACGCTGTTCGTTCCGGCCGAGGATGTGGCGCTGGTGAATCAGCAGCCCGTCTCGCGCAGCGATTATCTGGCGCTGCTGCAGACCTTGTACGGCGTCGATCTGGCGCATGCCAGCGCCGGGCAGCGCCACAAGGTTCTGGAAGACATGATTCGCGAGGAGCTGTTCGTTCAACGCGGCAAAGAGCTGGACATCGCAGCGACCGATCCTGACGTGCGCAGTGCGCTGGTCAATGCAGTCGAGCTGGAAATCGCCGAAAACGCAATCACCACTTCACCCGGGGAGCCGGCGCTGCGTCAATTCTACGAGGCGCACCGGGACCGCTATGTCAGCGAAGGGATCATGCGGGTCAAGGATGTGGTCTTCGCGACTGCGGCCGACGCCCAGGCGCGGCTCAATGGGCGCGACTCGGGAAAGTCAGCGGGCGATGAGTTCTACTTCGCCGCCAAGATTCATCTCGGCGATACCCTGTTTGCAAGCGCCCGCGAACTGGCGGACGGCACGGTTTCGGCGCCCATCGCGCTGGCCGACGGAGTACACATTCTGGAAATGCAAAGCAACAGGCGGCCTGTTCCCTTCGATTTTGCCGCGGCGCGCGCACAGGTGCTGAGCGACTACCGCAACCGGGCGATCGACAGACTGAAGGCCAGCGGCGAGGCGTTTCTGCGCAGGCGCGCAAACGTGCTGATCGCGGACGATATGCGTTGAGGCGCGCTGCGGCGCTGCTGTGCGTTTGCGCGGGCGCCTGGGCGGCCAGCGCCGGCGCCCATGTGAGAAGCCAGTCCCATTCGGTGTGGGAGATAAATGGCCGGTCGGTCGACGTCGTCGTCACCATACCCGACATCGAGGCCAAGCGCCTCGCGACCGAAGGCGCGGCGCCGACGCCGGAACGAGTCAGGGACTATCTGACGCCGAAGACGTATGCGCTCGCGGACGGCAGGCGCTGTGCGCTGATTCCACCGGTGGAAATTCTCTCGGCGCTCGCCGGCTTCAGCAAGTACGACTTTACTTTCAAGTGCGACGGCACATCCAACCTGCAGATTCATTCCGGCGCCTTCTTCGATCTGGTCGCAAGCCACACCAATTTCGCGCAGGTGCAAAATGCGGCAACAGGCGAGTTCACCGAGCAGCTGCTGACCAACGAACATCAGACGGTCGAAGTGACGGGCGGCGCGGGCGGGCGCCTGAAGAATGCCAGCTTCTGGGAGTTCGTCCGCATGGGGATGATGCACATCTTCACCGGCGTGGATCACATGTCGTTTCTGCTCGGATTGGTGCTGATCTCGCGGCGGCTCCGCGATCTGGTGTTCGTGGTCACCGGTTTCACCATCGGACACAGCTTGACGCTGGCGCTGGCGGTGACCGGGATACTGAGGCCGCACGCCGAATACATCGATGCTCTGGTCGCACTCACCATCGCGCTGATCGGCGCCGAAAACATCGTGGTTCAAACCCGCAAGCCGCGCTGGATCGCCGTGGGCGTCGGCGCGTGCCTGGCGCTCATGGCGTTGTTTCAGCGGCTCGGGTTCGGCGGCCTGCCGAGCCTGCTGCTGCTCGGCGCCGGGTTGTTCACGGCGAATTATCTGCTGATATCAGGCAACATACGCGATGCCGGCCGGTTGAGAATCCTCGTGACGCTGGTGTTTGGATTGATTCATGGCTTTGGATTCGCCGCCGACCTGCTGCAGCTGCAGCTGCCGGCGCACCGCCTCGCCGAACTGCTGGTCGGCTTCAACCTCGGCGTTGAAGCGGGTCAGTTGGCGCTGGTGGTGGGCGCGACGCTGCTGGTATTGGGACTGAAGCGCTATCGGCTCGCCCTGCCGCGACCGATTGTGGTCGACGTGGCATCGACATTTCTCGTGGGATTGGGCGTGTTCTGGTTCGTCAGCAGAAGTTATGCATGAAGGGATGAGATGCGTCGGGATCGGCTGGTAAACCTGGTGATTCTACTGCTGCTGGCCGCGATTTTCGCCGTATCGCTGTTGGCCGGGCGCGTATGGCTGCCCGCCGCGGACGTCTGGAACGGCTTGTGGTCGCAGCATGCCAATCTCGCCGCGACCATCGTCACCCAACTGCGGCTGCCGCGCGCGATTCTCGCGCTCGAGGTCGGCGCGGCATTGGGGGTGGCAGGTGCCGTGTTGCAGGGTGTGACGCGAAATCCCCTGGCCGAGCCGGGGTTGCTGGGCGTCTCGGCGGGCGCGGCCCTCGGCGCCGTGGTTGCCGTGTATTTTGGCTTCACCACGCACTTGTTCGCGGCAGCGCCGCTGCTCGGCCTGGTCGGAGCGCTGCTGGCCAGTGTCCTGACCTTCGCTTTGGGCCGCGGCGGCGGCACGATCACACTGGTGCTCGCGGGCGCCGCCGTATCGGCGCTCGCCGCGGCCGGGATAGCGCTGGCGCTCAATCTTGCGCCCAACCCTTATGCTGCCTACGAAATCATGACTTGGCTGATGGGCTCGCTCGAGAACCGCAGCTGGGACCATGTGTTGCTGGTGACGCCGTTCATCGCGGCCGGGTGCGCTATGCTGCTGTTCACGGCCCGCGGCATCGATGCCCTGGCTCTCGGCGAGGCGCAGGCCCAGAGCTTGGGAGTCGATCTCAAGCGGCTGTATTTCTTGGCGGTGTTCGGCACGGCACTGGCGATCGGGGCTGCGACCGCGGTCACCGGCGTGGTCGGCTTTATCGGCCTGGTCGCACCGCACCTGGTGCGCCCGCTCATGGGCCATCAGCCGAGCCGGACGATGTTCCCGGCGGCGCTGTGCGGCGCGCTGCTGCTGCTGCTTGCCGACATTGCGACGCGGTTGGTTCACGTGGGGACTGAATTGAAGCTCGGCGTGCTGACCAGTCTGGTCGGTACGCCCTTTTTCTTTTGGCTGATCGTGCGGCTGCGCAAGACGGCGCCTTGAAAACCACACAGGAGGATTCCTTGTGACACAGCATGTTCTGGTGGAGAGGGCGGAAAAGCTCTTGCTGCTGACTCTGAACCGCCCGGATAAGAAAAACGCGCTGACCCGCGCGATGTACGCGACCTTGGCCGAGGAGATCGGTAAGGCGGATGCCGATCCGGATGTTCGCTGCATCCTGATCCAGGCGAACGGCGACATGTTCACGGCGGGAAATGATCTTGCCGATTTTGCCGCCATCGGCAATTCCACGGCAGCGCCCGCACCCGGGGACGTGAACCCATTGCTGCCGGCGCTTGCCCGGGCACGCACGCCGATCATCGCAGCGGTCAATGGCCGCGCGGTGGGTGTCGGTGTCACCATGCTCCTGCATTGCGATATGGTTTATATGTCCAACGATGCGTCCTTGATCGCGCCGTTCGTCAATCTCGCCCTGGTCCCCGAGGCGGCCTCGAGTCTGCTGATGCCGCTGCGGATCGGCCACGCCCGTGCTTTCGAGATGTTCGTGCTCGGCGAGCCGGTCAGCGCCGAGAAGGCGGTCAGTTGGGGGATCGCAAATCGTGCGGTGGCGGCCGGCGATCTGCATTCGATCGCACGTGCGACCGCAATGGCCATTGCCGCGCGCGCGCCGGCGTCGGTGCTCGCGACCAAATCCCTGATGCGCGACGAAGCGCTGCTGCTGGCGCGCATGGGACAGGAATCCGCGCACTTTGTGCGGCAGCTCAAGTCCGCTGAATTCAAAGAAGCGTTCAGCGCGTTTTCCGAGCGCCGCGCGCCCGATTTCAGCAAGTTTGGCTAGCAAGACTTGCCGCCGCCATGAAAGGTTCGTCGTCGATTTCGTGCTGCGTGATGTTGGCGCTGTTCCCGGCGTGGCGCGCCCTGGCCGACGCTCCGGGACCGAAGCATGTGATGTCGCTCAGCATGTGCACGGACGACCTGCTGCTCGAATTGCTGCCGCCGGAGCGAATCGCCTCGGTCACCTACTACTCGCGCGATCCCGATAATTCGCAGCAGTGGCCACAGGCGGCAAAAGTACGGATCAACGGGGGAACCGTCGAGGAAGTGGTCGCTGAAAAGCCCGACCTGGTGCTGGCGGGAACCTACACGACGCCCGCCGCCCGCGCGTTGCTGAAGAAGCTCGGCTTCCCATTGCTCGAGGTGCCGCCGGCGGAGAATTTCGACCAGATACGGGCGGTGACCCGGCAGGTTGCACATGCGCTGGGACGTGATGAGCGCGGCGCCGCGCTCATCGCAAAAATGGACTCGACCTTGCAACAACTGGCTGCTACGAAGCCGGCGCAGACCATTCGGGTGGCCGCATGGGGCGAGGGCGGCTCGATCCCCGGCAAAGGCACCCTGTTCGACGCCATCCTGAGCGCCGCGGGCGGCGTGAATGTCGCGACTTCCCTGGACGACCAGGGTTACGCCTCCTTCGACGTGGAGCAGCTGATCGCCGCACGCCCCGACATTCTAGCCTTTGCCGCTCATCTCACCGACACGCCGGGACTCAACACCGATGTGGCGCAGCACCCCCTGATCCGCAAGCTGTATGGCCGCCGCAGCGTGACCTATCCGGGCGCGCTGTTCAGCTGCGGAGTGGTCGAGAGCGCAGATGCCGCGGTGGCGTTGCGCAGCAGCCTTCAGCAGGCCATGCGGCGCGGCTCATGAGCATCCTGCACGCATCACGGATCTCGGTGCGTCGCGGAGCACGCGTGATTCTGGACGATGTCTCGCTGCACGCGGAGTCCGGAGATTTTGTCGCCGTGATCGGCGCCAATGGCGCGGGCAAGTCGACATTGCTGTCGGTACTCGCCGGATTGCTCAAGCCCGACGCAGGGAGCGTTGCCCTGGACGGCATTTCCATTCATGCGATATCCGGCCTGAAACTGGCGCAGCGGCGCGCGTATCTGCCGCAAAATCCGCGCTGCGAATGGCCGATCTCGGTGGAACGGCTGGTGGCTTTGGGGCTCACGCCGACGCTGCCGGCGCTCGGCAGCCTGCCTGCCAGCTTTGCTCCGCGGATAACCCAGGCGTTGCAGGCCTGCGACCTGATGGACCATCGGGAGCAGCCTGCCACCACGCTCTCGGGCGGCGAACTGGCGCGTGCAATGCTGGCCCGCGCCCTGGTCGCCGAGCCGGAGGTGCTCATCATCGACGAGCCCATCGCCGGATTGGATCCCAAGCACGCGCTCGACACCGCGCGACGACTGCAGCTGTTGGCGAAGGGCGGCAAGCTGGTGATCGCCTCCCTCCACGATCTGACCCTGGCCGGCCGCTACGCCAGCCGCATCTTCGCGCTGACACACGGCCGGGTGCAGGGCGACGGCAGCACGGAGGCGACCTTGACCCCGGAATTGATACGTTCCGCATTCGAGGTGGAGGCGTGCGTGTCCGGAACGGCGGGCAGTGTGTACGTGGACTACGCGTTGCCGCCTTAGGTGCCGGGACCGGCGGGGTCTCAGGGCGGGGTCTCAGGGCGGGGGCGGTCCCGCGAGCGTGGTGAGAGCGGCGGTGGCGAGCAGAATCAGACTGCCGAGCGCAATTTCCCCGCACAGCGAGCGTCGAAACAAGACCGCGGCGCGCGCGTCGCGATTCAAGAGCCGCGGGGTCAGATGCAGCTTGTTCCATGCGGCGAGGGCCAGAAGACATGCGACAGCGAACAGCTTGGCGGCCATCATCGCACCGTAGTCGCTGCCCCAGAACTGCGCGGCATGGTGGATCAACATGAGCAATATGCTCGCGCCGGCGGCCACCAACAGGCCCACGACCCGCAACGCCAATTTTCCAAAGAGCCTGGCGGCGGCGGCGATCTGCAATTCGTTGCCGCCCGCCGTCACGATCAAGAGCGGAGTCAACGCCCCCAGCCAGAACGATGCGCACAGCAGGTGCAGACACAGCAGCAGGCTCGGCGCGATATTCGGGACCAGGGCATGCAGGTGGCCGATCCACGCGAAGGACGTCACGGCCATGACCGCGCCGGCCACGCCAGGCCCGAACAATGATCGCTTGGAAGACAGCGCACACAGCGTAAGGGCAAGTCCGATGAGCCGGGCGCCGGTGGCTCGGCCCTCGCCCGCGCCCAAGATCATGCGCGCAAACGTGCCGTTGAACATGTCGGCCATCTCTCCGCTCATCGAGCCCGAGATCAGCAGGATTCTCAAGATGCCGGCGGCCGCGGAGATGCCCACCAGAATCGCGATCAGACGGCGGATGGCCGCGCGCTGGCTGTCGCGCAGCAGCGCTGCGCAATAAAGCAGGAAGAACACCGCACCGCCCGCGCCGAGCGTCGCGGCATAGGTGACCGCCTTCGCGAGCACCGCCGCGATGTCCCAGCCACCGATCTGCACGCTGCGCCTCAGCCGGCCGGGCGGCTACGCTGCGATCGAAAAGGCAAAAGTTCCCTTGGTGACATGACCGTCGTCCGAGGCAACCGCTGTCCATTGCACGGTGTAGTTTCCCGGCGCGAGCGTCGGCAGCGTCAAAGTGAAGGATTGACCGGCTTTGGCGTTCTTGTCGAGTGCGACGGGAATGGCCTTGCCATTTTGCGTCAGCTTCAGCACGGCGAGTTTCGCGGCCTCGCTGAAATTCAGCGTCAGCGTCTTGGGTGCCGCCGTCAGATGGGCATTGTCGGCCGGCGAGGAACTCTGCAGTTTCGCGTGCGCGAGGCACGGGGTGGCCACAACGATGCCGCAAAGAGCGAGGGCCAGGAGAGCATTTTTAAGCATGAATTTAGTCCCGTTCGTGTCTGTGCCAATCGATGTGCAATATACTCCATCAATGATTCTCTATGGCTATGGCTTGAGTTCAGCTTCGTACCGCGTTCGGATTGCCCTGGCCCTCAAGAGCCTCGAGTACACCTCGGTCATCAAGAACCTGCGTTCCGGCGAACACCGCCTGTCGGAATTCCTGCAGGTCAATGTTCAAGGCTTGGTCCCGGCCCTGGGTCTGGATGACGGCGTCGTGCTGACGCAGTCGGTGGCCATCATCGAATATCTCGACGAGCTGTATCCTGAACCTGCGTTACTCCCGGCCGAGCCGCTGGCGCGCGCGCGAGTTCGCGCGCTCACCCAGGCGATTGCCAGCGACATCCATCCGCTCAACAATTTGCGCGTGCTTCAGTATCTGGAAGAAAAACTGATTTTGGACAAGCCGACCCGTGACGCGTGGTATCGGCACTGGGTGAGCATTGGATTCGATGCCCTGGAGCGCTGGCTGGTGCGCGATGCGGCGACCGGACGATTCTGCCACGGCGATTCGCCCACGATGGCCGATGCATGCCTGGTGCCCCAGGTGTTCAACGCGCGGCGCTTCGCCGTCGATATGCAGCGTTTTCCCCGAATACTGGCGATCGATGCCGCCTGCCGGGAATTGCCGGCTTTTCAGGCCGCCGCGCCGGAGGCGCCGCAGTAACCGCATCTCCGTGGAAGGCCGGTCGGCCGATCAAAAGGCATAGCGCAGGAACAATAGCCGGCGGCCGATGCGCGCATCGACCAATCGGCCCCACAGCGGATCGCTCGGCGCGAACAGTCTGCCCATCACCAGACTCATTCGCGCATCCCCGAACTGCCGGCCGGAGAGTTGCGGCGCGAGCGACAGGAATTGCTGGTCGACGAGGCGCTGTGCATAAAAAGTGCCGAGCAAGCGCGGGCCGCCCTCGACCAGAATCCGCCGTCCGCTGCTCGAGCGCGCTATTTCGTCGAGAATCACCGCGGGCGCAATCTGCCCTCCCCGCCGGCGCACCGCTTGCAGCTGGACAGAATCGGGGACCTTGCCCCTGAGCAGCCGCTTTGCGCCGCGCGCGGTGGTGATGATCATCGCGGGAACCCTGCCCGCGGCGAAAACCGGCAGCCGCAAATCCACCGTGCCCTCGGCGCTGACAATCACGTTGAGCGCCGGAGCGCGTTTGCCCATCGAGGCCTGCAACCGGCGGTAGTCGGCGCCCAGCTCGGGACAGATCGCTTCGGGAGTCCACACGTGCCGCGGGTCGGCGGCGAGCGTGCCGGAGCCGACTACCACCGCGTCGACGGCCGCGCGCAGCAAACCCATGACCATACGATCCTGTGCGCTGAAGCCGCTGATATCGCCGCCGCCGCCGTGCCCTTTCACCTGCAGCGAGACGACACCGTCCAGGGTGCTGACGAAATTGCTGATGACGAGACAACCCGAACGCGGCAGCGGCAGCCGCAACGTCCCGTACAGGCGCGCCAAGGTTGGCGACAGCGGCAGGACGCCACCGCGCGCCGCCTCGAGCAGCGTCCGGAGCGGCGCGATGCGTCCGATCGCCTGCCCGCTCCTCGTCATGATGAATTCCTCGGTAGGCCCAGTCCTACGCGCAATGGCCGTCGATACGGCACGCCGTTGCTGCTATCGTAACAAAAATGCGAATGATGATTTGCGGCCGCTTAATGATTCCATTCGCACTGGCAGTGATCGCCGCTGCCCCGGTCCGCGCCCAGGTTCCCGAAGCTTCGCAACCGCAGACCGCACCGGGCCCGGCAACCGGCATTTCAGATTCCGCGGGGCTGCGCGCGACGGTATTCGGAACTCCGCCGCAGGCCATGGCGCCTTTGCCTGCGAAGGTGCCGCTCTCCGAGATCAACATCGAAATGCCTTGGCGGCTTCCGGTACCGCAGGTCCTTTGGTTCGACTCGAAACTGCGCGTGTGGCTCTCCGCGCAGGACAAACCTGCGCCGCTCGCCATTGTCATCGCCGGCACGGGAGGCGATGGCAACACCAAGACGAATGCCGTGCTGCGGGCAGCCCTTTATGGCGCCGGCTATCACGTGTTGACCATGCCGTCGCCGACCTTCCCGGGATTCATCGTGTCGAGTTCGAGCACCGGTGTGGCCGGCGATTTGATGCAGGATGGCCGCGATCTGTATGCCGCCATCCGGGAGATCATTGCGCATCTGCCCCGCAGGGTACGCATTACCGATGTAGACGTACTGGGCTACAGCTTGGGCGGCGCCAATGCCGCCGTCGTCAAGGAACTCGATGCGCAGCAGGGCAGGCTGAAAATCCATCGCGCGATCATGATCAATCCGCCTGTCAGTCTGTTTGCCTCCATTGGCCGCCTCGACCACTTGTTCGCAGCGACGATCGGGCCGGGCGATGCGGGAATCGAACTGCTGTACCGCCGGCTCTATGCGCAGATCGCCAATCTGTACCGTGCATCGGACCGGCTGGAACTGGACGAGAATTTTCTGCTCACGGCCGGCGCCGCAACGCTGAAGAGCGATGCGGATTTTTCCGCGGCGATTGCGCTCACATTCCGTCTTCAGCTGGTGGACATGTTCTTCATCGGCGATCTGTATGCCGGGACGGGCGTGATCACCGATCCGAATCATCCGCCCAAGGTCGGCGACTCGCTCGAAGCCGTGCAACGCGAATTGCGTGCCAGGCCATTCGCCGATTATTTCAGCGGAGTATTCGCGCCGTATTATCTTAAACGCAGTCCCGACGCCACCAGCGCCTCATTGATCGCCGCCAATCGCCTCGACATCATCGGCGCTGCGCTGCGCTCAGACGATGATTACTATGCGCAGAGCACCAGCGACGATCCGATTCTGAGCCGACGCGAACTGGCATGGCTCGAGGAAACACTGGGCCCGAGAATCGTCGTCTACGATCATGGCGGCCACCTCGGCGAGGTGGGCGACCGGCAACAGGTGGCGGACATGCTCGACATGCTGGCCGGCAATTGGCCGCGGAGCCGCCCATGAGAGCGGCGCTGTTGATCTGCGTCATTGCGCTCGGCGGCTGCGCATCACAAATGGTTTCGATCCGCACCGTGCCGGACCAGACTCCGGCCGCCGACAATGCGGCCGCCGCGGCCAATGCACAGGCGTTTGCCGAGGCCATCGCGGCCGAATCCGCGGACGCTTCGGCGCAACAGGCGAACCAGTCGCCCGCCGCGCCCGCGCTGTTGACGGCGGCGGACGCACCGCCCATGTACACCTATGATCCGTGGGAGCGTCTCAACCGGTTTACCTACCGCTTCAATGCGCGTTTCGACGAGGCGATTTTTCTGCCGGTGGCGAACACCTATAAGCGCGCGCCGCAGCCGGTCCGCTCCGGCATACACAACTTCTTCGGCAACATTGCGGAGATCGACAGCGTCATCAACTACACGCTGCAATGGCGCCTCAAGTACAGCTGGCGCAGTCTCGAACGACTGGCGATCAACAGCACCATCGGCATCGGCGGGCTGTTCGATGTCGCCTCAAAGCTCAAGCTGCCGGGCACGCCCACCGGCTTTGCGACCACTCTCGCGAAATGGGGGATGCACCCGGGCCCATACCTGGTCATTCCGTTGTTGGGGCCTTCGACGCTGCGCGACGGCGTCGGCTTTGCCGCCGACTACGGCTCCGAGTACGGCATCAATGTCGCGGGCTTGTACCGCGGCGGCCTGTCGTGGGGCCTGGGCGCACTCAATGCATTCGATCAACGCGCCAATGTCAATTTTCGCTACTACGCCGGCGGTTCGCCGTTCGAGTACGAAACGGTCCGATTTTTGTATGTGCGCAGGCGTCTGATCGAAGACCAGGGTTTGCACTCCAAGGAAGCGGTCAAGAAATCGGCAGCCGACGCCCCTGCGGGCAAGTGAAGCAGATTGTGGCAGACTAAAGCGCTATCGGGGACATCGATTCCCGAGCAGGGGAGTGGCCGCTCGTGAAATATCAGTTTATGCCTGGGTATTCAATTCTCGCCGCATTGTTTGCACTCAGCGCCTGCCAGAAAACCGAAATGACGGCCGCGCCCGCCCCGCCGGCAGCGGCGAGCGCTGCAGCGGCCCCCGCAGCCACAATCCCGGCGCCGGCACCGCCAATCCAAATCGTGGCCAGCATCCAGGATTTGATGGACGCAATCATCGACCCTTCCGCCGATGCGCTTTGGGATTCGGTCAGCATCACTCAGACCGCCAAGGGAACGGTGTTTCATCAGCCGCATTCCGCGGAGGAATGGCAGGAGGCGCGACGCCGCGCCATCGCGCTGATCGAGGGAACAAATTTGCTCGTCATGGACGGACGCAAGCTCGTGACGCCCGGCAGCCCGGTGCTCGACCAGGGCACCTCCGGCGTGCTGAGCGCCGAGGAGGGGCAAAAGCGCTTCGACGCGCAGCATCCGACCTTCGTGCAATTTGCGACGGCGCTGCGCCAGGCCGCAAGCCTCATGCTCACGGCCGTCGACAAGAGGGATCCGACCGGCATGATGAATGCGGGCTCGGCGATGGATGGCGTGTGCGAGAATTGCCATCTGACCTTCTGGTATCCGAATCAGGTGATACCGCCCTTGCCGGCGGAATTTGGGGCGACGAAGCGAATACCCCACCCGAAGCGGATTCCCTTGAGCCCCGGATGAGCTGAATCTGAGCGCGGAATATTACGCTGTGCAAGTGACACGCATCGAGCATGTGCAATTGGCAATGCCGGCCGGCGGCGAGGACTTGGCCAGGAATTTTTACTCGGGTGTCCTGGGGATCAGCGAGAGGCCGAAGCCGCCGAACCTCGCGCTGCGCGGCGGATGTTGGTTTGAGCGCGGCGATCTCAAAATACATTTGGGCGTGGAAGCCGGCTTCCGGCCTGCGCGCAAGGCCCACGTGGCGCTGCTGGTTTCGGATCTGCCGTCGCTGCAGAAGAAACTCGAGGCATCAGGCTACACCTTGAAGGACGGCGAGCTTCTGGAAGGCTACCATCGGATATATGTCGACGATCCATTCGGCAACCGCATCGAGTTGATGGAATCCAACTAGCCGCGCGGCGGCCCATTCATGGCTGCATGTGCCGCGTTGCAAAAACATGCGTGAACTGCGTCGGAGTCCTGGCATTCGCCTGTATCAACCGCGGATTCGGTCGCATAGCATTTGTCTTTAGCGCCCAGCCCCTGTCGTTGAGGCGATTCGAGTACCCTGGAGCAAGAGATGTCGCGCGGGCAGAACCCGTTGGTCTTGATGATGGCGCTTTCGCTGCCTGGCGCAGCTCACGCGTTGGGATTGGGCGAGATCCATGTGAACTCGGCTCTCAACGAGCCGCTCGCAGCGGACATAGAGATTCTCGGCGCAACGGCCGAGGAACTCTCCGGCTTGACCGCGTCGGTCGCCAACAAGGATACCTTTCTGCGCTTCGGTGCCGAACGTCCGGCTTTCCTCGCGTCGGCCACGTTCAAGGTATCGCACGACGTCAATGGCAAACCCGTGCTGCTGATCCGTTCGACCGATTCCTTCACGGAGCCTTTCGTAAATCTGCTGGTTGATCTTCGCTGGCACAATGGCGAAGTCATCCGCCAGTATTCTTTGCTGCTGGATCCGACTGGCTTCCCGGCCGCGACCCCGGTGGCCGCCGCCGTGCGTCCGCCGGTGACTGCGCCGACGGCCGTGCCGATCGCTTCTCCCGCCGCCACTGCGACTCGGGCAGCGAGCAGGACCCGCACCACCGCTCATGTAAAAATCGGCGCGAAAGCCACGCTCCGTGGCGTTGCCTGGCGCGTGGGCGCGCGTTCCGATTCCGATCTCAAGAAAACGATGTTGGCGATTTTCCGCGCCAATCCGAGCGCATTCGAGGGCAACATAAATCGCCTGCGTTTGGGGGCGGTGTTGGCGATTCCTTCGGCGGCGGACGTCTCGACCATTTCCGCGGCGGATGCCAGCCGCGAGATTGACGCACAAATGACCGCCTGGCGTGCCGCACCGCAGAGGGCGCACATCGTGGCCGCCCCGACAGACGCGGCCGCCCCGACAGACGCGGCCGTCCCGACAAGCCTCGCCGACTCAGCGCGCTCAGCGAATGAGGCCGGCGCGGCGGAAGCAGCTGCGCTCAACCTGCGCGTCCAGTCGCTCGAACAGGGGCTTCACGACATGCAAGGTCAGTTGGAGCGCGAGCACAACAAATTGCTCAACGTTCAGGCCCAGGTCCGCTACGCCGAACAGGCGGTCAACGAACCGGTCGCGGCCGCACCCGCCCCGCGCCAGGGGTTGTTGTGGTCCTTGATCGGCGGCTTGGCTTTGTTGTTGGGTGCTCTCGGCGCGATGTTCCTCAAGCTGCGTCGCCGCGCGGCGCCTGAGGTCATCGCCCATTCGACCCTGGCCGATAGCGCACCGACGCCGGCGGAAACTTTGGTTCCGAGGACGGCGCACCGGGTTGCCGAGGAGCCGGCGACGCATGATTCGGCGCATATCCAGCCGAGCACCGGCGTGACTGCTTCGCTCAAGCCCGTTTTCGTTGTCGACGAGGATGAACTCAGGGCGGCCTACGAAGATACCCTCGATCTCTCCGGCGAGACTGCGATCCTCGCGGCCGAGATGGCCGCCGCGAGCGGCGATACAGCGAACCTGCCCGCCGCCACGGTCAACTTGAATGCGCATGCGCTGCAGGCCGCAGCAGTTGCCGAAGTCGCCACGCTCGAGCAAAGCGTAACGGCTCAGGAAAGTGTAACGGCCGAGGAAAGTGTAACGGCCGAGGAAAGCGCCACCGCGGAGGAAAGCGTAACGGTGATGGTCGCTGCCGAGCAGCTGCAGGTCGACTCGACCAATCTGGACTACAACCTGGTGGATCTCGATTTGACGGCCCAGCACGTGCACATGCCGAGCGTTTTGCACGAGCGCGTGGTCGTCAAAGAGCGGCGCACCAATCTGGTCGACGTTCTCAAGAAGGCGGTTGAACGTGAACCCGACCGCCGCGATTTGCGCATGAAGCTGCTGGAAACCTACTACGCCGCTGCGGCCGCCAATCGCCAGGCGTTTCTCGAGGTGGTGCAGAAGCTGGCACGTGACCGCGCCCATCTGGGTGCCGGGGAATGGGACAAGATTGCCCACATGGGCAGGCAGATCGCCGCGGATACCTCGTTGTTTTCCGGCCCGGAAGCGGAGGACGACAACGAGTTGGCGGATTGCGCCTGAAGTTCTTGGATCTGCTTCGCCGGGACGCCGTGCTCTCAGGAGACGCCGCGTTCTTGAAGGAACTCGCCTAAGATCCTCGCGGTGTGGCTTTTTTCGGGCCTGCGCGTGAGGCTTTCGGGCGAGCCCTGCGCCACCACCCGGCCGCCGCCGGCGCCGCCTTCCGGCCCCAGATCGATGATCCAGTCCGCTTCGGCCATGATGTCGAGATTGTGCTCGATCACGACCAAGGTGTTGCCGGTGTCGACCAGCCGATGCAGCACGCGCAGCAGCTTTTCCACGTCCGCCATGTGCAGGCCCACGGTGGGCTCATCGAGCACATACAGCGTGTGCTGTCCTTCGCGGCGTGCGATGTCCTGTCCGAGCTCGTCGGTGCGCACTTTTGAAAGCTCGGTGACCAGCTTGATGCGCTGGCTTTCTCCGCCGGACAACGTCGGGCTGGGCTGGCCAAGGCTGAGATAGCCCAAACCCACGTCGGCGAGCAGGCGGAGCGGATGATGAACGCTGCGCTGCGCGGCGAAGAAGGGCAGCGCATCCTCGACGCTCATCGCCAGAATCTCACCGATATTCCTGTCTTTGAACAGGATGCTCAGGGTCTCCGGATTGAAGCGCCTGCCGCCGCAAACATCGCAGAGCACCTGCACATCCGGCAAGAAACTCATTTCGATGCGCTGCATGCCCTGGCCTTCGCAGGCCTCGCAGCGCCCGCCGGCGGTGTTGAAGGAGAAGCGGCTGGCGGTGAATCCGCGCATGCGCGCCTCGGTGGTCTCGGCGTACAGTCGGCGAATGGCATCCCAGAAACCGATATAGGTCGCGGGGCAGGACCGGGGCGTCTTGCCGATGGGGGTTTGATCGACCTCGAGCACCCGGCTGATCGACTGCCATCCGTCGATGGCATCGCATCCTTGAAGCACCACTGCGCTTTTGCGTGCGCGCTCGGCGCGGCTCGGGCGCGCCAACAGGCGCCTCAAGTTGCCGAGCAGCACATCGCGGGCCAGAGATGACTTGCCCGATCCGGACACGCCGGTGATCACGGTGAGCCGTCCACGGGGAATGCGCGCGTCGGTATTGCGAAGATTGTGCAGGTTGGCGCCGCGGATTTCGACCGCGGGTGCGTCGCGGTCGATCGGGCGCCGTCGGGATCGGGAATGCATCAGCGGCGCCGCGAGACAGCGGCCGGTCGGCGAATTTTCAAGGTGCGCGAGCTGGGTTGCAGTGCCCTGTGCAACCAGGCGCCCGCCGCGGGTTCCCGCGCCGGGGCCCAGATCGATCACGTGATCGGCCCGGCGAATCGTATCCTCGTCGTGCTCGACGACCACCAGCGTGTTTCCCTTGGCACGCAGCCGATCCAGGGTATCGAGCAGGGTGAGGTTGTCGCGCGGGTGCAAGCCGATGGTCGGTTCGTCCAGAACGTAGCACACACCCTGCAGGTTCGATCCCAGTTGCGCCGCCAGTCGAATGCGCTGCGCCTCGCCGCCGGACAAAGTCGGTGCGGCACGGTTCAACTGCAAATAGCCCAGGCCGACATCGCACAGAAAATTGGTGCGGGCGGCGAGTTCGGCCAGCAGATCGCGCGCGATGTCGCGCTCGCGGCCGGCCAGCTTCAATTTGCCGAGCTGGGCGGCGAACTCCTGCACCGGCAGGTCGGTGAGCGCCGCGATGGACTGGTCGCGAAACAGCACGTGCAGGGCAATGGGGTTCAGGCGTTGTCCCGCGCATGCCGGGCAGGCCTCGAGCGGTGCATCCGTATCTTCCCTCCACGTCGATTCCTCGCCGCTTTGTTCGGCGTCGAACTGCGGCAACTGCAATCCGGTGCCGAAGCAGCTTTTGCACCAGCCATGCTTTGAGTTGAACGAGAACAGCCGCGGGTCGAGCTCCGGGAAGCCGGTGCCGCAGTTCGGGCAGGCGCGCTTGGTCGAGAACACCGCGGCATCGGAGCCTGCATCGGAGCCTGCATCGGAGCCTGCATCGGATTCCGTGCGCACGTGAATCACGCCGCGTCCATACTGCAATGCCGTATCCAATCCTTCGCGCAGCGCGGCTTCGCCCGAGGGGCTGATTTTCAGGTCCGCCACCGGCAGCTCGATGTTGTGTTCGATGAAGCGGTCGAGGCGCGGCCACTTCTTGGTCGGGATCGAGCTGCCGTCCACGCGCAGGTGGGTGAATCCCTTGCCGCGCGCCCATTTGGCCAGGGCCGTATACAGTCCTTTGCGCGCGACAATCAGCGGCGCGAGCAAGCTGATCCGCTGGCCGCGATAATCCTTGAGAAGCCGGGCCGCGATGGCATCGGCGGATTGCGGTTCGATCCGCGCGTTGCAGTCAGGGCAGTATTGGACGCCCAGCTTGACGAACAACAGGCGCAGAAAATGATAAATCTCGGTGAGCGTCGCCACCGTGCTCTTGCGTCCGCCGCGGCTGGTGCGCTGCTCGATCGCCACGGTCGGCGGGATGCCGAAAATGGCGTCCACCTCGGGGCGGGAGGAGGGTTGCACGAACTGGCGCGCGTAGGCGTTCAAGGATTCGAGATAGCGGCGCTGCCCCTCGGCAAACAAAATATCGAATGCCAGGGTGCTCTTGCCGCTGCCCGAAACGCCGGTGATCACGGTGAATTTGTTGAGACCGAGGTTCACATCGACATTCTTGAGGTTGTGTTCGCGGGCACCGCGAATCTCGATGGCCGATGGCGGCAACCGGTGGACGGCCGCACTCGCATAGGCCGAGGTTCCCGCCTCGCGGACGGCTGAATCGGACTGGTCTTCCTCGATGAGTGCCCGCCCGGTGTGTGAGGCAGGCAGGCGCCGGATGTCAGCGGGCGTGCCGACTCCGACGATGCGGCCGCCGCGCTCGCCCCCTTCCGGCCCCAGATCGATCACCCAGTCGGCCGCACGGATCACATCGAGATTGTGTTCGATCACGAGCAGCGAGTGCCCGGCATCGATCAGCCGGCGGAATGCGCGCAGCAGTTTGGCGACATCGTCGAAATGCAGGCCGGTGGTCGGCTCATCGAACAAGAACAGCGAGCCGGGGCGCTTTGCCTGGCCCGCGCCGCGAGCTGTTTTTCCAGGCTGCAGGCGGTTGGCGCTGTCCGCCAGGTGACCCGCGAGCTTGAGGCGCTGCGCCTCGCCGCCGGACAGCGTCGGCACCGGCTGCCCGAGGCGCAGATAGTCGAGTCCGACTTCGGCGAGCGGGCCCAAGCGCAGGCAAACTTCGGCATCGGCACGGAAAAACCCCAGTGCCTCGGAGACCGTCAGGTCGAGAACGTCGGCGATGCTCTTCGGCGCAAACTCAGCGCGGGACAGTTTGACTTCGAGCACCTCGGCGCGGTAGCGGCGTCCGTCACAATCCGGACAACGCAGATACACGTCCGACAGAAACTGCATCTCCACGTGCTCGAATCCGTTGCCGCCGCACGCCGGGCAGCGGCCGTTGCCGGCGTTGAAGCTGAACGTGCCGGCGCTGTACTTGCGCTCGCGCGCTTCGGGCAGGCGGGCGAACAACCCACGAATGGCATCGAATGCCCCGACATAGCTCGCGGGATTCGAGCGGGTGGTGCGGCCGATACGGCTCTGATCCACCATCACGACCTCATCGATCAGCTGCGCGCCGCGCAGCGCGCGATGCAGTCCGGGATTTTCCGTGGGCCTGCCCTTGGCGCGCAGCAGTGCGGGATGGAGCACGTCATGCACCAGCGTGGATTTGCCGGACCCGCTGACGCCGGTAACGCAGACCAGCGTATGCAGCGGGATCTCGACATCGATGTTCTTGAGATTGTGTTCGGCAACGCCGTCGAGAAAAATGCCGGCCGCGCGCGCCTTGCCGATCGCAGCGGCGCGCGGAATTTCCACACGCTTGCGGCGCAAGAGATAATCCGCGGTCAGCGATGCCTTGGCGTCGCGCAGTTCGCGCAACGGACCATAGAAAACGATCTCGCCGCCGTGTTCGCCGGGTCCGGGACCGATGTCCAGCACCCGGTCGGCCGCCTGAATCACCTTGGGATCGTGCTCCACCACGACCAGGGAGTTGCCGGCATCGCGCAAACGCTGCATCACGCCCACGATGCGCCCGACATCGCGCGGGTGCAGGCCGATGGAGGGCTCGTCGAGCACGAACAGGGTGTTGACCAGGGATGTCCCCAACGCCGTGGTGAGATTGATTCGCTGCACCTCGCCGCCGGACAGCGTGCGCGACTGGCGATCGAGATTGAGGTATCCCAATCCCACGTCGGTCAGGTACTTGAGCCGCGCGCGAATTTCGCGCAGCAAAAGATCGGTGGCCTCATCCAGCGGCGCCGGCAATTGCAGGCTGTCGAAAAAAGCGCGGTTGTCGTCGATGGGCAGCAGCATGAGCCCGCGGATGTTCACGCCCGGATTGCCGATCCGCCACAAGAGCGCCTCGGGCTTGAGGCGTGCGCCGCGGCAGGCGCCGCATTCGGTATAGGAGCGGTAGCGCGACAGCAGCACGCGGATGTGCATTTTGTACGCCTTGGTTTCGAGCCAGGCGAAGAAGCGGCGCACGCCGTACCAGACCTTCTTGGTCCACTCGCCTTCGCCCTCGATCACCCATGAGCGCTCGGCATCCGTCAGGTCGCGCCACGGAGTATCCAGCGGCACGCCGCGCTTGCGCGCGAAGCGCATGAGATCGGTCCGGCATTCCTCATAGGATTCGGTCTGCCAGGGTTTGATCGCGCCCGCGCGCAGGCTCAAGGACGTATCAGGAATGACCAGGCCGTAATCGACACCGATGCTGCGGCCGAATCCACGGCAGGTGTCGCAGGCACCGAGGGGTGAATTGAAGCTGAAGGTGCTGGGACTCGGGTCCTTGTAGTGGATGTCGCAATCCGCGCAGTGCAGCCCGGTCGAGAAACGCCACGGCGCCGCCTTGGCGGCCCCGGCGCCGCTCTCCCGGTAAACATCGATGCGGCCCTGGCCGACCTTGAGCGCCGCTTCGATCGCCTCGCCGGCGCGTGCCGCGTCGACCGCCGACCAGCGAAACCGGTCCTGGATCACCTGCAGCGTGTCGCCGCGCTTCTCGTGAATACGCGTGTAGCCCTGCGCGGACAGTAGGGCATTGATTTCCGCTTCGCTGAAATTTTTCGGGATGGGCACCGGAAAAGTCAGCAGCAGCTTCGGGTCGCCGTGCGCGCGGGTCAAATCGCCCAGTTGCTGCATGACACTGGCGGGCGTATCGCGCCGTACCGCTTTGCCGCACCCGCGGCAATGCAACATAGCGGCGCGGGCAAACAGCAATTTCAAATGATCGTTCAGCTCGGTCATGGTGCCGACGGTGGAACGCGAGGTGCGCACTGGATTGGTCTGGTCGATGGCGATCGACGGCGGTATTCCCTCGATCCGATCGACCTGCGGTTTGTCCATCCGGTCCAGGAATTGGCGCGCGTAGGGCGAGAATGTTTCGACGTAGCGGCGCTGGCCCTCGGCATACAGGGTGTCGAACACCAAGGAAGATTTGCCCGAGCCGCTGACGCCGGTGACGACGATCAGCTCATTGAGCGGCAGATCAAGATCGATATTTTTGAGGTTGTTCTGGCGGGCGCCGCGGATGCGGATTGCATCCGAGCGGGGAGGATCGAAGGGTGGCATCCTGTCAGTTTACAGGATGTGTCAAGACCGGCCGGAACTCCCAGGTCAGCGCCCGGCGAACTGCTCCATCATCAGGCCGGTGCCGCCGCGCGTGACATGCGCGACGATCGCCGTGCGCCGATGAATCTTGGTGACCAATCCTAAGTTGATCGCGAAGGCCAGCTGCACCTGCTGGCCTTTGCGCAGCCCGAGATTTTCGGTCTCGACGAATACGCCGTTTGCGCTCAAGTTTTTCGCCTTGCAGATTCGGCTCTTACGTCCGGACATCACCACGTACACTGTTGTGCGCGCGCGGTGGCGGGTGTGCAATCGACGCTCCATCCGTACGACTCTTCTGTTGAATTGTTCTTAGGACCGCCATTATGCACATCGCCATCGCGATAGCGAAGGGGTGGAAGAAAACGAGAAAATATGTAAGCCGCTTTGCGGATAAGTAAAATCCGACCGCAGCGCGGTCAGCGGATTTAAGCGACGTCTTTGCGCCGAATGGCGAGTTGCTCGGGGGCCTCGATGCCCATTTTTACCCGCCGTCCGGTGCCGCCCAGCAAGGTGATCTGGATCGGGCCGTTGGCGAACAACTGGGCCACCGTCATATTGGCATCGGCGCCGTCTGCGGGTTGTATGACGATCGATTCATCGGCTCTGCGGCTGAGGACTAGCATGGATCAGGCTCGTGCAATGGCGCGCAGCGCCTTGGCAAAGGTCTTGCCGTGCGGATCATAGGTGATCGACGGGCCGCCGCGCACGATGTCGATCAATTGACGGATTTGATGCTGGCGCACGTGGATGATATGGCCGTTCACTTCATTGGCGCTGCGGCAACCGGCCATGAGTTCCAACAGCTTGCGCCAGCGCTCGATGACCGTGGCCGCGATACCCGGGCTTGCGGGAGCCGCGCACAGTGTGCGGCGTTCCTCCTCCAGCTTCTCCAGGTTCTGAAGAACCCGGATTTTTTCGGCGGAATTCTTCTCGACAGCTTCGGGAGAGTCGCCCGTCAGCGCGGTCTTTTCGGTCGCCAGGGTGGCGGCCAGGACGCGCGCAAGCTCGATCTCGCGATCCAGTAAATCCTCGAGACGGCGGCGGGCATCCGGATTCATGGGGCTACTTCAGACCACGCTCGTATTTCAGCAGCTTACCGGCGACCCGGCCCGGGTTGATCTGGTAGGTGCCCGAGCTCAAGGCCTGCTTCGCGGCGGCCACCTTGTCGGCATTCACCACCGGCGTTCGGGCGACCGCTTCCTCGATCTTCTGCAAGGAACGCGCGGAATCGGTCAGGGTGACATGATCCTTGGGCTGCGCCGTGGCGGCCGATGCACCTTCGCCCTGCGACTTGTCAGCCACAACGCCGTTGCCGCTCGAGCCCGTCGGCTTCGCGACCGGCTCAGCCGTTGAAATTCCACTGATTTTGTCAGTCACCGCAATCTCCTAGGGCTGCCATGTCGCCCATGCCTCTTTATCGTCAGGGTTTGGATGAACTTTAACGAATTCGCCCCAAAACCATCCGCTACCTTCGTTATCGGCTGTGACGCACTTCACTGAAGGGTCATTGCAAAATAATTTCCACCACTTGTTCGGATCGGGCGATCCCCTCGACGATCTTCCCAGATGACAGATTCTGGACCTTAACCCGCTGATTCATCAGGCCGTCGCTCAGGGCACGACCCGCCATCCGGACGCTGATCCCGCCCGCGTCGGCCAGCAGGGTCACCGATTGGCCGCGCTGCACCGCTTTAGCGGCCAGAAGCTGCTGATTCGTAATATAGGCGCCCCCCGCGATTGGCCGGCTGGCGGTCAGGCCAACCGCAATCGCCGGGTCATCCAGAAAGCCCAAGGGCAGTTCCGAAATATCGTGTTCCTCGGTCTTCAAGTCGGCGGCCGTGATCATGGTGCCGGCGATAATGGCGTGCACCGCGACCGCGACCGGCGAGGTGCCGACGATTCTGACCGGCACATACAGATGCCAGGGTTTCGGATCCTGGCAGCGCAGCTCGATCACCACCCGGTCCTTCATGTGCTGCGGCGAGGCGAGCACGGGCCTGATCGGCCTTACGCACTTGTCGAATTGCAGGCGGGGTTCGATCGGGCCCACGAAAAACCTTTGCCGATCGGTGAGCTTCGGGAACTGCAGTGCGGCTTCTGACTTGGCCAGCGCCTCGAGCTGTGCAATTTCCGCGGGAGAGGAAATTTCCGCCGCTGCGAGCAGCGGCGTCAAGCTCAGCGCGGCGAGCGCGCAGCGGAGTGGGAAGCGGTGCCGACGAAATTTTGGCGCATTTCGCATAGGTACGCTGGAGCAAGCAAGCGGCGTGCCATTTGCGCCCGGTGATGCGAACGCGGACTGCTTGCCGTTTCGCCCTGTGCGGCAAGATCTTGCCGCCGGCGGCCAAGCGCGCCGCCGAATCGGCCGGCCCACAGCCCGCGCCCGCGGCTCGCGTGCCATTTGCAGGACCGTGCCGGCCGCTTTCGCGGTTGGCACAGCTCTTGCTACTGCTAGGCCCAAGAGGAGTCAATCGCATGTTCGAGAACGTTTTCGGAATCCATGAGCAGGCGCTGCTGCTGCAGGGCCAACGCGTCGGAATATTGGCGGCCAATCTGGCCAATGCCGATACGCCGAACTACAAGGCGCGCGACATCGACTTCAGCGCGGTGCTCAGCAAAAGCGATGCAGCGCCGCTGCCGCTCAGCGTAACCGATGGCGCGCACATCATGATCGACGATCCCACGCTGCCCGCCGCGGATTTGAAGTATCGCAACCCATTCCAGGCCTCGCTCGACGGCAACACCGTGGAGATGCCGGTGGAGCAGGCGGCGTTCGCCGAAAACAACGTGCGCTACCAGGCGAGCCTGGGGTTCATCAACGGAAGGATTGCCGAGCTGACGCTGGCCATCAACGGTCAGTAGTCGCCTCGAGGAGAAACCATGTCGCTGTTCAACGTCTTCAACACCGCCGGCAGTGCGCTGAATGCTGAAACCATCCGGCTCAATACCACGGCCAGCAACCTGGCCAACGCCGAGAGCGTCAACGGCGATCCCAGCAAGATCTACCGCGCGCGCCATCCGGTGTTTCAGACCATGATGGACAACTCCGCCGCGAGCTTCGATCAGGACGACCCAAGCGTGGGTGTGCGCGTGCTCGGCGTGGTGGAGAGCACCGCGGCGCCGCTGATGCGCTATCAGCCGGACAACCCGGCAGCGAACAAGGACGGCTATGTCTTCAGCTCGAATGTGAATTCGATCGAAGAGATGACCAACATGATCTCCGCCAACCGCACCTTTGCCACCAATGTGGATGTGATCAACACGGCACGGGATCTGCTGCTCAAGACCATATCGATGGGCCACTAGGCCAGAAGGTAAGCACCTATGTTAATCAACGGAACACACGCCACCACGCCGCCGGCCGGCACCGGAACGGGCACCAACGGGACCAACGGCACGACCGGCAGCGGTGGTACCGGGAGTTCGGGTTCGACGACCGCGACCGATGGCACGACGCTGGGCGGCACCGATTTCCTCACGCTCATGCTGGCGCAATTGCAGAACCAGGATCCCACCAGCCCGGTGGACAGCAACACCTTTCTCAGCCAGCTGGCGGAACTCTCCGAAGTGCAGGGCATCACCTCGCTCAACACCTCGTTCAGCACCCTGTCGAGCTCGCTGTCCTCGAGCCAGGCGCTGCAGGCTTCATCGCTGCTCGGCCACCAGGCGCTGGTCAACAGCAGCAGCGCGAATCTGGCGGCCGGCGCCACGGTCACCGGTGCGGTGAATATTCCGCAGACCACCTCGCAGGCGGTGCTCAATATCAGCGATGCCAGCGGGGCGTTGGTGAGCCAGATCAATCTTGGCGCGCAGTCGGCAGGACTTGCGAGCTTCTCTTGGAACGGGACGACGAGCAGCGGCGCGCAGGCGCCTCCGGGCACCTACACGCTCAGTGCACAGTACGCCGGCGCGACCTCCGGCGGCACCGCGGCGACCACGCTGGTCAACGGTACGGTGGAGAGCGTCAGCATGGGCGCGGGATCGACGGGACTGACCTTGAACGTGGCGGGAATCGGCAGCGTGCCGTTCAGCAACGTTCAGCAGATCTCCAACTAATTCATTCGAGGAGTAAACAATGGCTTCTTTCAGCATAGCGTTGTCGGGATTGACCGCGGCGAGTTCCGATCTGGACGTGACCGCGAACAATGTCGCGAACGCCGATACGGTCGGTTTCAAGGAATCGCGCGCCGAGTTCGCCGATGTGTTCGCCGCCGGCGCGGTGAACCTCAACACCTCCGCGGTCGGCGAGGGAGTGCGCCTCTCCACCACCGCGCAGCAGTTCACCCAGGGCAATATCAGCACCTCCGGGTCGAATCTCGACCTGGCGATCAGCGGCGACGGGTTCTTCACCCTGCAGGACCCGAGCAACGGCATCGTCTATACGCGCAACGGGCAATTCTCCGAGGACAAGAACGGCAACGTGGTGACCGCCACCGGCCAGGCGCTGCAGGTCTATCCGCCCACCACCACCGGCGGCTTCAATACCGGCGCACTGACGGATTTGAATCTGCAGACCGCGCAAAGCTCGCCGCTCGCCACTTCGGCGGGAACCGTGATCCTGAACCTGCCGGCGGGTTCGACGCCGCCCACCGGCGGCGCCTTCGATCCGACCAATCCGGCGACCTACAACCAATCCACGTCCACCACCGTGTACGACTCGCTGGGGAATTCGTTCCCGGCCACGTTCTTTTTCACGCAGACGGCGACGCCGGGACTGTGGAACGTCAACATGACGGTGAACGGCGTGCTGAACGCCACCACGAATCCGCTGCAGTTCTCCAGCACCGGTGCGGTGACGCCACCGGCGAGCGGCGCATTGGATTTCCCCGGCTTCGCGCCCACCGACGGCGCCGCGCCCATGGACATGAACTTCAATTTCGCGCAGAGCACGCAATTCGGCGGCGACTTCGGCGTGACCTCGATCATCCAGAACGGTTTTGCCACCGGCCAATTGAGCACGGTGTCGATCGATCCCACGGGCGTGGTCTCGGCGGTGTACACCAACGGCCGCTCCACCCAGCTCGGGCAGCTGGCGCTGGCGAATTTCCCCGATCCGCAGGGCCTGAAGCAGCTGGGCGACACCAACTGGGCCGAGACCTTCAGCTCGGGCACGCATATTTCAGGCACCGCCGGCACGGCGGGCTTCGGCTCCGTCCAATCGGGCGCGCTCGAGGCATCGAACGTGGACCTGACCACGGAACTGGTGAACATGATCACCGCGCAGCGCGCCTTCCAGGCGAACGCGCAGGTGATCACCACCGCCAATCAGCTCTCCGAAACCGTCATTAACATCACGCATTAATCATGGACAGAGGACTCTATGTGGCGATGACCGGCGCGAAGCAGATCATGCAAGCGCAGGCCGTGAACAATCACAACATCGCCAACATCAGCACCATCGGCTTCCGCGCGGATTCGGTGGCCTTCGACAGCCAGCCGATCTACGGCCCGGGCTATGCGACGCGCGTCAACGCGGTCGCCGGCGACGCGGGCACGGATTTTTCCGCGGGCACCATGGAGAACACCGGCCGCGAATTGGACATCGCCGTGAACGGCAATGGATTCATCGCGGTGCGCGGCACCGACGGGCAGGAGGCCTATACCCGCGCGGGTGACCTGCGGGTCTCGCCTCTGGGCGCGGTCACCACCGCCAGCGGCCTGCCGGTGCTGACCGAGAGCGGGCCCCTGGTGATCCCGCCGTCGACCAACGTGACCATCGGCAGCGACGGCACGGTGTCGGTGGTGCCGCAGGGATCGGCGCCGTTCGCGGTCACCCAGGTCGATCGCATCAAGCTGGTGAATCCGCCGACCTCCACGCTGCAAAAAGGCGATGACGGCCTGCTGCGGCTCAAAGCCGGCGGCAAGGCCAAAACCGACGAGACGGTGTCGGTGACGTCGGGAACGCTGGAATCAAGCAACGTCAACGCGGCGCAGTCGCTCATCAGCATGATCGAACTGCAGCGCATGTATGAATTTCAAATCAAGAGCATCAACTCGACCGACACCGATGAACAGAGTGCGGAAAAGATGATGTTGACCCAGTAACGCGAAAGGAACCATCCGATGAATCTTGCATTATGGGCGGCAAAGACCGGGCTCGACGCGCAAAACACCCGCATGGCGGTGATTGCCAACAATCTGGCGAACACGAATACCACCGGATTCAAGGCGGGCCGCGCCGCGTTTCAGGACCTGATGTATCAGAACATCCGCCAGGTCGGCGCACAGAGCACGCAGAACACACAGCTTTCCACCGGCCTCACGCTCGGCACCGGCGTGCGCATCGTCGCAACCGAAAAGGACTACACCCAGGGCAGCGTGCTGCAGACCAACGCCTCGCTGGATATGTCGGTGAACGGGCGCGGATTCCTGCAGATCACCATGCCGGACGGCACCATCGCCTACACGCGCGACGGCACCTTCTCGCTCGACAACCAGGGCAATGTGGTGACGGCGAGCGGCTATCCGCTGCAGCCGGCGATCAATATTCCCGCCGGCACGCAGTCGGTGACCATCGGCAACGACGGTGTCGTGACCGTGACCACCGCCAGCAACGCCAAGGGTACGCAGGTGGGGCAGATTCAATTGGCCGACTTCATCAATGAGGAAGGCCTGCAGCCCACCGGCAACAACCTGCTGGTGGAATCCGCGGCCAGCGGCTCGCCGCAGGTCGGTACCGCGGGCACCAACGGACTGGGAACGATCACCCAGGGTGCGCTCGAAACCTCGAACGTAAATTCCGTCACCGAGCTGGTCTCCATGATCGAGTGCCAGCGTTCCTACGAGATGAACTCCAAGGCCATCAGCACCACCGACCAGATGCTGCAATTCCTGACCACCAACCTGTCATGATCCGCGCAGCCGCAGTCCTGCTTTGTTGCGCAGTCTCGGCCTGCGGCCTGATGCCGCACAGGCCGCCGAAGCCGGAGCCGGCGGTGACGCGCGTGCTGCCGCCGCCGACGCCGCGCACCGACGGTGCGATTTATCAGGCCGGTCAGCAGATCGAACTGTTCGCGGATCTGAAGGCGCGACGCGTCGGCGACGTGTTGACCATCCGCTTGACCGAGACCACCAGCGCCAGCAAGAGCGCGGTGACCAAGACTGCGAAGACCACCACCGTGAACAACACCGGCCCGACGATTTTGGGCAGGACCATCACGGCAGCCGGCGTGCCGATCTTCACCACGACCCTGGCCGGCGCGGACAGCTTCGACGGCGAGGGATCGAGCACGCAGGGCAACAGCCTGGCCGGCAGCCTGACCGTCACCGTGATGGAAGTGCAGCCCAATGGCAATCTGGTGGTGCAGGGCGATAAAACCCTGAGACTCAATCAGGGCGATGAATTCGTGCGTGTCTCCGGCGTGGTGCGCCGCGCCGACATTGCAACCGACAACACCGTCACCTCGGACAAGGTCGCGGATGCACGCATCAGCTACTCGGGCAAGGGCGTCATCGACAGCTCGAACCGCATGGGTTGGCTGGCGCGCTTCTTCAATTCCGTGTTCGCGCCGTACTGATCATGCGCGGCACGAATCTCATCAAGCTCGCTCTGCTGGTCTCGTTCGCGTTGGCGAGCTCGCCGCAGGCAGAGGCGGAACGCATCAAGGACATGGCGCAGATCCAGGGCGTGCGCACCAATCAACTCGTGGGCTACGGGCTGGTGGTGGGCTTGGACAGCACCGGCGATCAGACCAGCCAGGCGCCTTTCACGGTGCAATCGCTCAACAACATGCTGGCGCAACTTGGCGTGACGGTGCCGCCCAATGTCGTCCCGCAGCTGAAGAATGTCGCGGCCGTGGCGGTGCACGCGGTGCTGCCGGCCTTCGTGAAACCCGGCCAGACCATCGACATCACGGTGAATTCGATCGCGAATGCGAAGAGTCTGCGCGGTGGATCGCTGCTGGTCACGCCGCTGCATGGACTCGACGGGCAGATCTACGCGATTGCGCAGGGCAACCTCATCGTCAGCGGCTTCGGGGTGGAAGGCGCCGACGGATCCAAGCTCACGGTGAACGTGCCGAGCTCGGGCCGCATCCCGAACGGCGCCACGGTGGAGCGTGCGGTACCCTCGCAGATCGCTTCGGGCGACTCGGTGACCCTCAATCTCAACGATCCGGACTTCACCACGGCGACCCGCCTGGTGGCGAGCGTCAACAAGGGCATGGGCGATGGCGTCGCTTCGCTGCTGGACGGCGGCTCCATCCGGGTGCGGGCGCCGATCGACATCACGCAACGCATCGCGTTTCTGTCGCAGGTCGAGAATCTGGACGTCGACCCGGGTCAGGCCGCCGCCAAGGTCATCATCAATTCGCGCACCGGCACCGTGGTGATCAGCAGCCATGTGATCGTGACGCCCGCCGCCGTGTCGCACGGTTCGCTCTCGGTGACCATCAAAGAAGAGCAGACCGTCAGCCAGCCGAATCCGCTGTCCAAGCTGGGCCAGACCGTGGTGCTCAACAACTCGAACATCAAAGTGGATCAGGGCTCGAATCGCATGTTCCTGTTCAAGCCGGGCGTGGAACTCGACCAGATCGTGCGCGCGGTGAACGACGTGGGCGCCGCACCCGGCGACCTGGTCGCCATTCTCGAGGCACTGCGCGAGGCCGGCGCATTGCAGGCCGAGCTGGTGGTGATTTAAATGACCACCCTGCTGCCCGTCACCGGAAGCATGCCGGCGCTCAGCGACGCACCGGCCGACCTGTCGGCGGCGGGCGGCACCTACACGGACGTGACCGGCCTGGAGGCGTTGAAGCGGGATCCGAATTCAACTCAGTCCATCAACGCCGTGGCGCAGCAGGTCGAAGCACTGTTTCTGCAAATGATGCTGAAGAGCATGCGCGACGCCAGCGCGGCCGAAGAGACCGACAGCAATGAAATGGGCATGTACCAGGACATGTTCGACAAGCAGGTCGCCTTGAACATCAGCCAGCATGCCGACTTGGGGATTGCGCGCCTGCTCAAGCGACAGATCGGCGGCAAGACTGCGCCCGGTGCCCTGAAATTGGGTACGGGTGAGACAGCGCCCGTCATGCCTTCCGCCATCCCCACGGCGGCGATCGCGCACTCGCCGGCGGAGTTCGTGAGCCGGGTCCTGCCGTCCATTCGGCGCGCGGCTTCAAGCCTGGGGCTGGATCCGGCCGGGATGCTGGCGCAGGCCGCGCTCGAGACCGGCTGGGGCCAACGCATGCCGCGCGGCGCGGACGGCTCGCCCAGCCATAACCTGTTCGGCATCAAGGCGGGGGAGGGATGGACCGGCGCGCGCGTCACGGCCGATACCATGGAGGTCGTCAACGGCGTCGCCACCCCACGGCGCAGCGCCTTTCGCGCGTATGGCTCGATCGAAGAAAGCGTCAATGATTTCGCCAGCTTACTGAAGAATTCACCGCGCTACCGGGACGTGCTCGCCGCCGGCGGCGATGCCGGTGCCTTTGTCGCCAGCATGGGTCGATCCGGCTACGCCACCGACCCGGACTATGGCAATAAGTTAAATCAGATTTTACGCAGCGATACCTTGGCGTCGGCGCTCGGCGCCCGCGTCGCAGCATTATAGAAACCTCTCCTGATGCCGATACGGGCCTCAAGACCGGAGAAGAATTGTGTCAGATGTGTTTGGAATCAGTGTCTCGGCGCTGCAGGCGTTTCAGCAGGCGATCAACGTCACCAGCAACAACGTTGCGAATGCCAGCACGCCCGGCTACGACCGTGAAACGGTAAACCTCACCGAGGCCATCCCGCAGCCCGACGGTGGCGCCACCATCGGCGCCGGCGTCGTGGTCTCCGGCATCAATCGCGCGTACAGCCAGGCTGCCGCGAATCAATTGAACACCTCGCAGAGCACGTTGGGCCAGCTCAGCGCGCTGCAGAATTACAGCAGCCAGATCGACAATCTGTTCGGCACCACCATCGGCGGCTTGAGCACGGCGCTGCAGGGCTTCTACAGCGCATTTTCCGATGTGGCGAACAATCCGACCTCCACCGCGTCGCGCCAGGCGCTGATCGGACAGGCGCAGAGCGTGGCGAGCAGCTTTCAGAACGCCAGCGGCGAGCTCAGTTCGCTCAACACGGACGTGAATTCGCGCATCACGGCCGATGTCACGCAGATCAACTCCATCGCCAAGGCGATCTCGACGCTGAACAATCAGATCGTGACCGGGACCGCGCAGGACGGCGGGCAGCAGCCGAACGAACTGCTCGATCAACGCGATCAATTGGTGTCCAGCCTGTCGCAACTGGTCGGCATCAGCACGACCACCGACCCGAACGGCGCACTGAACGTATTCGTCGGCAACGGACAACCCTTGGTGCTGCAGGGCCAGGTCACCTCGCTGACCACGGTGGCCAACCAGTTCAATGCGACCCAGCTGGAGATCGCCAGCTCGGCCTCGAGTGCGGTGATCAGCAACAATATTACCTCCGGCGATCTGGGCGGCCTGCTGGCGGCGCGTGCGCAGGTCATCAATCCGGCGATGAATCAGCTCGGCCAGGTTGCGACTGCTCTGTCGCAGACCGTCAATTCGCAGCAGGCACAGGGCATGGACCTGAGCGGCAACCTCGGGGCGCCGATTTTTTCAGTCGGCACGCCGCTCGCCACCGGCTCCTCGCACAACACCGATGCGGTGACCGCCAGCGTCACGGTCGATCCGAACGGCCTCGGCGCGTTGACCGCGAATGACTACGTGCTCTCGTTCGTCGGCGGCACGCCCAAATTGACCAACACCGCCGACGGCACCAGCGTGACGCCGGTGGGCACGGGGACCGGCCCTTACACGGCCGCGGGTATTTCCATCGTACTGTCGGGCGTGCCGGCCAACGGCGATCAATTCCTGGTGCAGCCGACGGCGAGCGCCGCCGGCAGCCTCAAGGTTGTGCTCAGCAACCCGTCGCAAATCGCGGCCGCGGGTGCCGTCAAAACCGCGGCGGCCGGTAGCAATACCGGTGCAGCCACCATCAGTCCGGGAACGGTGCTGAATTCGGCGGCTGCGAATCTGCTGGCACCGGTCACCATCGCCTTCACCAGTCCGACCACCTATACGATCAACGGCGTCGGACCCAACACCTACACCAGCGGCGGCAATATCGATTTTCAGGGCTGGGAAGTGCAGATCAGCGGCGCGCCGGCGAACGGCGATACCTTCACGGTCAGCAGCAATGCCGGCGGCACGGGCGACAATCGCAATGCCCTGATCGCCGCCAATGCACAGAATGTCGGCGTGCTGCAAAACGGCACCACCAGCATCACCGGCGGCATCAGTGCCCTGATCACCGGCTTGGGCAGCCAGGCACAGCAGATCAATACGGCTCAGACCGCACAGGCAGCGGTGAATGCGCAGGCGCTCACCAGCGTGCAATCGACTACCGGGGTGAATCTCGATGAGGAGGCCGCGAGCTTGCTGCAATGGCAGCAGGCCTATCAGGCGGCGGCGCAGGCCCTGTCGATCGGCAACAGCCTGTTCACGACCCTGATCGACTCCGTGAACGGCACGTTCACCTAAAGGAGACTGCCATGCGCATCACCGAAACGATGAATCAAACGCAGTTTCTGAACTCGATCAATCTGCTCGAGTCCGGGATCAATCAGACGCAGAATCAGATGTCGAGCAGCCTGAGCTTCACCACCGCGTCGCAGAACCCGACCGGCGCGGGCAGCGTGAACAACTACGAGCAGGCCCTCGCGCAGAGCCAGCAATACGCCACCAACGCGCAGAGCGCGCAAACCAACTTGAGCACCGAGGACAATGCCCTGTCGCAGGTGCAGAGCCAGCTGCAGGCACTGCGCAATCTGGCGCTCGAAGCCAACAGCGGCATACTCACGAACTCGAATTTGAGCGCGATTGCGACGCAGGCGGTGCAGATTCAGAACAGTCTGCTGGCGCTCGGCAACACGCAAAACGGCAACGGCGAATACATTTTCGGCGGCTTCGCCGCGCAGACCCAGCCGTTCACCTTGAGCGCGACCGGCGCGACCTACAACGGCGACCAGGGACAGCGCCAGGTGCAGATCGCGGCGGGCCAGACGGTCTCCGACGGCGACAACGGCGACACGGTATTCAATCAAATCAAAACCGGCAACGGCACCTTCACCGTGGCCGCCGCGACGGGCAACACGGGCACGGGCATCGTCGGCGCGACCACGGTATCGAATCCCGCCCTCTATGACGGCGGCACCTACACCATCACCTTCCCGACGGCGGGCACCTACCAGGTGAACGAAGGCCCGACGATCGTGGCGAATGGGTCCTACACGGACGGCGGCACGATTGCCTTCAACGGCGTACAGGTAACCCTGAGCGGACAGCCGGCAACGACGGACTCCTTCACGCTGGCGCCGAGCACCAATCAAAGTCTGTTCACCACCGTGCAGAACCTGGTGAGCGCGCTGCAGACGGGCATTTCCTCCTCGGCCTCATCCACCGCATTCAACAATTCGATCAACGGCGCGATCAACAACATCGATCAGGCGCTGAATCAGAGTTCCAATGTGCGCACCACCATCGGCGGGCGGCTGAATTCCATCACCACCCAGCAATCGGTTGCCACCAGCCAGCAGACGCAATTGCAGCAGTCCATTTCCAACCTGCAAGGTCTGGATTTCGCCAGCGCGATCACCACGCTCGACCAACAGAACACCACCCTGAGCGCCGCCCTGCAGGCGTTCACCCTGACCCAGGGCCTGTCGCTGTTCAAATTTCTCTAGGTCTCGCCTAGTGGTGGTGGCCGCCGGCGCCATGCACGTGGCCGTGCTCCAATTCTTCGGTCGACGCATCGCGCACGCCCACGACCTGCACGTCGAAGTGCAGAGTCTTGTCCGCCAGAGGGTGATTGCCGTCGAGCGTCACCATGTCGCCCATCACGCCGGTCACGGTAAAAAGCCGCATGCCGTCTTCGGTGCTCGCCTGAAACTGCATGCCTTTCCTCACCTCTCCGGAACCCTGCAACGTGCGCTTCGGCACGCGTTGGATCAATCCCGGCGCATGCTTGCCGTAGCCCTCTTCGGGACTGACCGACACCGCGACCTGGCTGTCATCCGGCTTGCCTTCCAGCGCTTTCTCGAGTCCTGAGACCAGGTTGCCGTGACCCTGAATGTAGGCCAGCGGTTCGCCGCCGGCCGAGCTGTCGAGCACGTTGCCGGCATCGTCCTTGAGGGTGTAATGAATCAGTACAACCTTGTCTGCGGAAATTTCCACGTTGGCTCCGAATGAGGTGCGGGGCACCTCGAGTTGCGATGTCAATGAATGGGATCGATCAGGCGGGCTTCAAGATCATAATCGCCGGCGGCCGTGATCTGCACCTCGACCAAGGATCCGACGGTGAGGATGCCGGACGCGGCGCGTGCGCCCGCGATGCGCACCGTGCCGTCGATTTCGGGCGCATCGCTCGAGGAGCGCGCGATGGCGACATCGTCCTTAAGATCGATGCGATCGATGAGCACCGGCATTTTCCGGCCGATCTTCTGATTGAGGCGCTGGGCGCTGATCTGCGCCGCCTGCGCCATGAAGCGGGCGCGGCGTTCGGCTTTGAGCTCCGCCGGCACCGCGGGTTCATTGAGTGCGTTGGCCGCGGCGCCTTCCACCGGTGAGTACTCGAAGCAGCCGACGCGATCCAGCTGCGCCTCCCGCAGCCAATCGAGCAGCTCCGCGAAGTCCTGCTCGGTCTCGCCGGGAAAGCCTACGATAAAGGTGCTGCGAATGGTGATGTCCGGGACCACACGCCGCCACGCGGCGATGCGCTCCAGCGTGTTTTCCGCGGCGGCGGGTCGCTTCATCAATTTCAAGATGCGCGCGCTGGCGTGCTGGAAGGGGATATCCAGATAGGGCAGCACCGAGCCTTGCGCCATGAGTTCGATCACCTGATCGACATGCGGGTAGGGGTAGACATAGTGCAGACGGATCCACACGCCCAATTCGCCCAGCGCCTCGGCCAGATCATAGAAGCGGGCCCGGCGCTCGATATCGCGCCAGGTTTGCGCGGCGTATTTCAAGTCCGCGCCGTAGGCGCTGGTGTCCTGGGAAATCACCAGAATTTCCTTGACGCCGGCGCGCACCAGTTGTTCGGCTTCGCGCAGCACCTCGCCCACCGGCCGGCTCACCAGGTTGCCGCGCATGGAAGGGATGATGCAGAAGCTGCAGCGATGGTTGCAGCCCTCGGAGATCTTCAAATATGCATAGTGACGCGGCGTCAGCTTGATGCCCTGCGCCGGGACCAGATCGACGAAGGGCTCGTGTTTTGGCGGCAGGTACTGATGCACCGCAGCGACCACTTCCTCATAGCGCTGCGGTCCGGTGATCTTGAGCACCTGCGGATGCCGATCGAGAATCTTCTGCGGCTGGGCACCCAGGCAACCGGTGACGATGACCTTGCCGTTCTCGGCCAGCGCTTCGCCGATCGCGTCCAGCGACTCGTCCACCGCAGCATCGATGAAACCGCAGGTGTTGACCACGACCAGGTCGGCCGCGCGATAGCTGGGCGCGACCTCATACCCCTCGGCCCGCAGGCGGGTGAGGATGCGCTCGGAATCGACCAGTGCTTTGGGACAGCCCAGGCTGACAAAGCCCACCTTGGGGCTTTTGCGGTTGACGGATTTCACGCTGTTTCGACGGTGGCGGGACGGGCGCGGATTGTACTCCAAATCGGCCTCCGATTTGGCCGTCCGCGGCCGATAGGAGGGCGTCGCCGGGGTTCCCAAGGCTGCGGTTTCGCGGTTTCACACTGTCAAATTCCCACTCGCAAATTCTGCGACCCAGCGCAAACAAAACCGGCCTCAAAGCCTCAACGGCGACTCAAGAACCCCCGGAACGATCCGATAAAGACTTTGAATGTGTCACCGGTCCGCCCTAGGTGGGTGAAGTGAACACATAGGGCCTAAGAGGGGCCGGTGGTTAAACTTTCAGGAGTCATCAATGTCACTAGTACTCAATACCAATATCGCTTCGCTGAACGCGCAGAACAACCTGACGGGTTCGCAAGCGTCACTTTCCCAGTCCTTGGAGCGCCTGTCATCGGGTCTGCGCATCAACAGCGCCGCCGACGACGCCGCGGGTCTGGCGATCAGCCAACAATTCACCACGCAGATCAACGGCACCAATCAGGCCGTCAACAATGCGAACGATGCCGTGTCGGAAACGCAGACCGCCTCCGGCGCGCTCAACACCATCGTGAACAACCTGCAGAGCATTCGCACCCTGGCGGTCGAATCGGCCAACGGTTCGAACAGCGCCTCGGATCGCCAGGCCTTGGACGCCCAGGTGCAGCAGCAGATTGCGGAAATCACGCAGATCGCCTCCCAGACTTCGTTCAACGGCTTGAGCGTGTTGAACGGCAGCAGCGGCGTGACCACCTACCAGGTGGGCGCGAACGTCGGCAACACCATTTCGATCAACCTGACCCAGGGCGTCGCCGCGACGCAGATCGGTCAGGTGGCTTCGTCTTCGGTGGCGGTGGGAACCGACGCACTGACCGGCAACCTCACTCTGGCGGTCGGCACGGCCGCTGCGGTGACGGTGGGCGCCAGCGTCGCGGGTGCATTGCCCGGCCAGACCGCGGGTTCCGCCTTCGCCAAGGCGCAGGCTGTCAACGCCGCGAACATTTCCGGCTTGACGGCGAGCGCGTCGACCTCGGTCACTGAAGCGACCGCGTTCAGCGCCATTGTTGCTCCGACGGCGGGCACCGGCGCCACCACGGCGGCAACGGCATCCACTTACAACCTGTCGATCAATGGCGTGAACATTTATGCCGGTGACGGCAACGTGGCAGTCGGGACGACCCTGACGGCCAATGACGTCGCCAGTCAGATCAACTTGTTCTCCTCGCAGGACGGCAACGTCACCGCCTCGGTGGCGGCGGGCAAGCTGACCCTGACGGCGGCCGACGGTAGCGACATCAATGTCGTGCAGACGGTGACGGCCGGCGATACCTCGGTTGGCGGCACCCCAGGTGCTCCGGCCAGCGGCACGGGCATCGACACCAGCATCTCGGGAGGGGTCGCGGGCGCGGGCCTGGTCAATTCGGGCAGCCTGACTCTGGAAGCGAACAGCAACATTGCCGTCGCGGGAACGGATGCGGGCGATGCGATCGGCCAGACGGCGGGCAGCATTGCCCTCGGCACGTCAACTCTCGCCAATCAGAACGTTCTGACCGTGGCCGGTGCGAATGCGACCATTCAAGCGGTCGACTCGGCCTTGCAGACGGTCTCGGGTTTCCAGAGCCAATTGGGCGCCATCCAGAATCGCTTCACGGCGGCGGTCGGCAACCTGCAGTCCACTGCACAGAACCTGACCCAGTCGCGCAGCACCATTCAGGATGCAGACTTTGCGGCGGAAACCGCGAATCTGACCCAGTCCCAGGTGTTGGAACAGGCCGGTATCTCGGTGCTGGCGCAAGCCAACCAGCAGCCCCAGCTGATTCTCAAGCTCCTGCAATAAGAGCCGATAGCTTGGAGAGTGTAGAAAAATCCCACGGCTCGACCGATAGCGGTCGGGCCGTGGTCTTCGAATGGATACTCGAAAGCCAACAGAGGTATAGCGTTAAGCAATAGGTGGAACCATGGCTAGTGACGGACAGCCGGTAAAGATATCGGCAGTGAGCCTCGTGCACGGAAGTCAGGCGCCTACAGTTGCAGTTCAACACAGCGGCAATGTTTTGCCGCCAAGCGGCAGGCCCGCGGCGCCGCCGGCTGCCGTCAACCTGCGAGCGCAGGTTCAGCTCCTCAACAAAAATCTCAACGATTCCGGCAAGCCCGACCAATTTCGCGTCGCTCCGAACTCGGACGATAAGCTCATCCAGCAGGTGAACCCGGCAACCGGCGAGGTCATTGCCGAATTTCCGGCCAGCGAATTCGCCGCCCTGGCGCGCAGCGTCGGAATTTCCGGCGTGACCGTCGACAAACACGCGTAAAGCTTCGGTTCCACGCAGCGTTTGGTATGCCGCTTGCTTTAAGTATTGCGGATTGTTGCCGATAAATTGCTCAACGTAACGCGCGGACGTAAGCCTATGAGTTCAGTCATTTCCCCCAGCGGTTCCCCATCGAGCGCCAGTGCCTTGATTACCTCCACGGGCATCGGCTCGGGGCTGGACATCGGAGCGATCGTGTCCTCGTTGACGACCGCCTTTGGGGCGGCGCAGACCAGCCAGCTGACCAATCAAGAGAACAGCTTGGATTCGCAGGTGTCGGCGTACGGCACGTTCACGGCGGCCCTCGACACACTCAAACTCTCGCTGCCTGCGCTGGAAGACCCCAGCCAACTGGCGGCATTTGCCGCGACGGTGGCCGACAAAAACATCGCCACGGCGAGCACCACCTCAGACGCGGTGGCGGGTTCTTATTCATTGCTGGTCAATAACCTGGCCACGGTGGCCACGGCCACCTCGGCGGCATTCGGTGGTTCGACCGCGGTGGGCACCGGAACGCTGACCATTGCGGTGGGCGGTGCTTCGACGGCCATTTCCATCGATACCAGCAACAACACGCTCGCCGGCATTGCTGCGGCCATCAACTCGGCGCCGAACAACCCCGGCGTCTCAGCCAGCGTGATCACCACGTCCGATGGCGCGCGCCTGGTGCTGACCGGTACCCAGACCGGTCAGGCGAATCAGATTACGGTGACGCCTTCGGGCGGCGATGGCGGTTTGGCGGGGCTTGCTTTGACGGCGGTGCCCGCCCAGGACGCCAGTTTTTCGATCAACGGTTTTGCCGCGACCAGCGCGAGCAACGTGGTCAGCAATGCCATCACCGGCGTGACCATCAATTTGCAGCAGGCCTCCGCAGCGGCGACCCCGACCACGCTGACCATCAGCCCCGATACATCCTCCGCGCAGGCAGCGATCGACAATTTCGTGACCGCCCTGAACGGCGTATTGAGCAGCATTCAGACGCTGACGGGTTACGACCCTTCTACGCAGACCGCCGGACCTCTGAACGGCAATGCAACGCTCGAGGCGTTCCAAAATCAGCTGCAGAGCATCCTGGGCCAGTTCAAGAGCGGCAACGGCGGCATCAGTTCGCTGACCGATTTAGGGATAACGGCGGGCACCGATGGCAGTTATGCCAGCGACGACACCAAGCTGGGCAATGCGTTGAGCGCCAGTCTGGCCTCGATCGGCAATTTACTGGGCGGCGCGAACGGCATCGCGACCCAGATTGCCAATCTGGTCGACGGCTACACCAAGCCGGGCGGCCTGCTCGCCACCATCAACCAAGGCCTGCAGACCAGCCTGAGCAATGTCTCGACACAGCAGACCGCGCTTGCTGCGCAATTGGCGGCGTACTCCGCCAGGCTCACGGCCGAGTACAACGCCATGGACACGGCGGTCGCGCTGCTCAAGCAGACGCAGACCTATTTGAACGCGGAATTCAATCCCTCCGCCAACGCCGCCTCCGGCACCTCGCAGAGCAACACCAGCCTGGGCAGCGGCAATCTTGGGGTTTAAGGTAAGGATATGAACGCTCAACGAGGCGCGGCTCAGTACCGCTCAGTGCGCAGCCACGGACTGGTTGCGGAGGCCAGCCCGGCCCGGCTGGTGCAGATCATGTTCGAGCAGATCCTCGCGCACCTCGCCACGGCGCAGGGCTGCATGGGCCGCATCGAAAACAACATGCCGCTCGGCGAAGTCGTCGCCAAAGGCAAGGCGATGGGCAAGGCGATCCGCCTGATCGATCAACTCAACAACACCCTCGACATGGAACGCGGGCAGAGGATCGCGGAGAATCTGCGCGCGCTGTACGTCTACATGCTGGCGCGTTTGACGCTCGCCAATGTCACCAATGATCCGGATATCGTCGCGGAAGCGGCCTCTCTGGTCCAAAAGGTGAAAACCGGCTGGGATCAGATTGTCGAGTCCCGATGAGCGACGGCGCGGTCAATGCCGGCCTGGCACGCGCCTTGGCGCTGTCGCAGGACATGCTGGGCGCGGCCGAGCAGGGCGATCTGCATACTCTGGAGTCGCTCGACCTGGCGCGAATGGAACTGCTAAAGTCGTTTCGCCACGGCACCAGGCAGGTATCTGCGGCTGACCAGGCGGTACTTTCGCAAATTAACGCGACCAACGAGCGTGCGATTGGATTGCTCGAGCATCATCGGCGCAGCAAGGGGCGCGATCTCGATATGGCCGCGGTCGGCCGGCGGGCGGTGGCGGCGTATTCCATCAACCGGCCGCCGCGCTGAGGGGACATCAATTTCCAAGAGGGCGTAACGAGCCGTGCCTGAATCCTTTCTGGGCGATGGTCTGATCTTCGAGGAGTCGATGCCCGTGGCCTGGAAGCCGGGCGCGCTCGCCGAGGGTGCGCTGCTGGCGCGGCTCAACGCCGACAATCACCAGTTGCTCGGCGCGGAATCCTCGCTGGACGAGGTGCGCGTGCACGAAGCGCTCAAGGATGAGTCGCCGGCGCTGCTGCACGAGCTGCAACGGCTCGAGTACAAAGTGAATATTTTGCTGCGCTTGACCGCGGAGCTGGCGCTGCGCAGCAGCGGGCTGCCGGCCGCGGAGCGGGTGCGCATGTCCTCGCGCGCCTTGGAATGGTTCGGCGAGCATCCGGCAACCGCGGATGCCACCGGCCTGCTCTCGATCTACATCAATTCTGCGCTGCCGCAACCGCTCAAAATTCCCAGCGTCGTAGCCGGCCAGCGCAGCGTGGATGGCGCGCGGCTGACAGAATTTCGCTTCGTGGGCCTGAGCGACGCCGTGGTGGACATGCTCGAGAAGATGATTTTCCGTCACCACCGGCGCTTGGTCGCGGGCGCCAAACACGCACCCGCGTAAAACACCTGCCTGTCTTTCGGGATAAAACCCGCCCAGCCGTTTGGGGGAAACCCTTACACTCTTTGCGGGGGTTTGCCAAGGCTTCTATCTCAGTTTCATCAGTTAGTATGTCCTCGTGCTCGAAATTGATTGAGCTATGTCAAAGGGTTAGACGAAAAGCTTAAGACGGAACCAGAGATATGTGCACTCCGTCACACTTTGAATAATGGGAAGGAGTCCCAGTCGTGGTTGAAGCGAAAGTTATTGTGATCGAGCCTACAGATTTGGAGGCGAACGCGCTCCAGGCTCTTTTGCGTTTTTTGGACTTGGAACCGGTGCATGTCCGCGATCTGGCGGAACTGCGCCAGTTAGCGCACTGCAACACCGCAGATTGCCTGGCCGTGATTGCGCGCCGCGAAACCGTCACCGCGCTCGGCTCCGACCTCGTGGCACAGCTGCGGGCCATGCGCCAGCCGCTGCCCGTCATCTGCATCAGCGCCGATGGTCTGCCGAAAATTGCCGAGAGCAGCAGCGATCTGGCCTGGTTCCATCTGGAAACTCCGGTCAAGCAGCGCCGCTTGTCCTCGGTGCTCAATCAAGCGCAAAACGTGCGCAGCGGCCATCCCACGCAACCCGGCGCACATCGATTCAGGCCCAGCGGCGCCTCGAAGCCGATGCGCGTGGTGCATAGGCTGATCGAGCAGGTGGCGCCCTTCGACACCAACGTGCTGATTCTCGGCGAATCCGGCACCGGCAAGGAAATGGTCGCGCGCCACGTGCACGAACTGTCCGGCCGCGCAGCGCATCCTTTCGTGCCGGTGAACTGCGGTGCGATTCCGGCGGATCTTCTGGAAAGCGAATTGTTCGGCCATGAAAAAGGCGCGTTCACGGGCGCGCTGTCGACGCGCCTCGGACGCTTCGAGTTCGCCGAGGGCGGCACGCTGTTTCTGGATGAAATCGGCGACATGTCGCTGCAGATGCAGGTCAAGCTGCTGCGGGTGCTGCAGGAGCGCAGTTTCGAGCGGGTCGGCAGCAACAAGACCATTCGCTGCAACGTGCGCATCATCGCCGCCACCCATCGGGACCTGGACGCCGCGATCATCGCGGGCCGGTTCCGCGAGGATTTGTACTATCGCCTGAATGTGTTCCCGCTGCAGATGCCGCCGCTGCGCGAGCGCCTGGACGATCTGCCGGTGCTGATCGAACATCTGGTGCAGCGGCAGAACCTCAGCGCCGGTCACGCCATTCAAATCGACCCGAGCGCGATGGGCTGCCTGGCCCGCAACCGCTGGCCCGGCAACGTGCGCGAGCTCGCGAATCTGCTGGAGCGGCTGGCCATACTATTTCCTGCGCAAAGCGTTTCCGCGGCGGACCTGCCGGACCGGTATCGCAACGCCGCCGGCGTCGGCTGGCTCGGCAGCGAGACGCGCATCGATGCCCGCCCCGAAACGCCCGACGAGCTTGCGCAGGCGGCGGAGGCCGCCGCCCCGGCGGAGTCGGTACGGGAGTCCGACGCCGTCGTGTACGAAATGCTGGACAGCACGCTGCCGCGGGGCGGCATCGATTTGAAGGACCATATGTCGGCCATCGAAATCGGGCTGATCCGCAAGGCTCTCGAGGAAGCCGACGGCACGGTCGCCGGCGCAGCGCGGCTCTTGCGCATCCGCCGCACCACGCTGGTGGAGAAGCTGCGCAAATATCGTCTCAGCGCCTGACAAATTATTGACGCCGCCGCCGCAACGGGCGCCGCCCTCATCGTAACTGGTTGATAGGCGAAGCAAATACCGCCAAGGCACAGAAGTTGCTTTCCCTCTGCCCATGGCAGCCACAAAACTCGAGCTGATCGAAAACCGTCGCTCCGAACTTCAGGCCGCGTTCCTGGCTTTCGGATCGGTTTCGGATCAATTGTCAGACGCCTTCGAATCGCTGCGCGGCGAAGTAGCCCGGCTGCGGGCGGATCTTTGCGAAGCGCACGCGGGCAAGGAACATCTTGCCGCGCGCCTGTCGGCCTTGATCAAAGGCCTGCCAGGGGGCGTATTGGTGCTCGATTGCCGTGGCGAGATCCAGGAATACAACCCCGCCGCCCTCGGTCTGTTGGGCGAGCCGCTGGTCGGCCAGCCATTCAGCGCGGTGCGCGCCCGTGCCACCATTGTCTCGTTGGGGATCGTCGAGCACACGGAATTGCGCAGCGGCCGATTCGTCAACATTTCCAGGCGCGAGCTCGAGAATGGCGGAGAGGTCGTGCTGCTGACCGATGTGACCGAAGCACACCTCATGCAGACGTTTCTGACCCGCCAGCAGCGCCTGCTCACCCTGGGCGAATTGGCGGCGGGTCTCGCCCACCAGATTCGAACCCCGCTTGCGGCCGCGCTGCTGTATGCCTCGCAGATGACGCTGTCCGATCGAAGTCCGGCGGATCTGGCGCGTTGCGCGCAAAAGACCACCGACAGTCTGAAGCAGCTCGACAAACTGGTGAATGACATGCTGGCATTCGCGCACGGCGGCGCCGCGCGCGAGGCGGTCAGCGTCAGCGCACTGCTGGAACAGGTGGCGCAATGGCTGCGTCCGGCATTGCGCGACGGAATCCGCCTGACCATCCGCACCCAGGCACCGCAGCTGACGGTGCGGGCCAATGCACCCTCGCTGGTATCCGCGGTCCTGAATCTTGCGACCAATGCCCTGCAAGCGGCGGCCGGCCCCCTGAACCTGGAGTTGCTGGCGCGGCGCGCCTCTTGCGGGCGGGCGCAAATCGTCGTGAGCGACGATGGTCCGGGCGTGCCCGCGCAGATTCGCGAGCGCATTTTCGAACCCTTTTTCACGACGCGTGCGCGCGGCAACGGCATCGGACTGTCCATCGTCAAGTCGGTGGTCGAGGCGCACGGCGGCAGTGTCTGCCTGGCCGCGGCCGCCCGCGGCGCCACCTTCGTGATCGAACTTCCGGCAGAGGACATGACATGAGCACAGTGAACGATGCGGTATTGGTGGTCGAGGATGACGCCGCGCTGCGCGAGGCATTGCTCGACACGTTGCGCGCGGCGGGACTGCCGGCGCTGGCGGCCGCCGATGCGCAAGGCGCGCTGCAATTGCTCGCGAGCGAGGACATCGGCCTGGTGATATCCGACGTGCACATGCCGGGCGCGACCGGCTACGAACTGCTCTCCTCGATCAAGCGCATGCGTCCCTACCTGCCGGTGGTGCTGATGACCGCCTACGGCACGGTGGCGCAGGCGGTGGCGGCCATGCGCGAGGGCGCGACCGACTACATCGTCAAGCCTTTCGATGCCCAGGCGCTGATCGACATGGCGCGCCGCCAGTTGGCCGCCCGCGTCGCCCCCAACGAAGTGATTGCCTCGGATCCGGAATCGAAGCGGCTGGTGGGTCTCGCGCGCAAGATCGCGGAAAACGATGCCACCGTGCTCATCACCGGCGAGAGCGGCACCGGCAAGGAGGTCTACGCGCGCTTCATCCGCGACAATTCGCGCCGCGCCGGCAGCGCGTTCGTGGCCATCAACTGCGCCGCGATCCCCGAGAACATGCTGGAAGCCAGCCTATTCGGGCATGAGAAAGGGGCGTTCACCGGCGCGCTGGCCGCGCACGCGGGCAAATTCGAGCAGGCGCAGGGCGGCACCTTGCTGCTCGATGAAATCTCTGAAATGGACCTGGGGCTGCAGGCGAAAATCTTGCGGGTGCTGCAGGAACGCGAGGTCGAACGCCTGGGCGGCACCCGCACCCTCAGCCTGGATGTGCGCGTGATCGCCACCTCGAACCGCGATCTTCCGGAGGAGGTGCGCGCTGCGCGCTTCCGCGCCGATCTTTTCTACCGGCTCAACGTCATGTCGCTGCGATTGCCGCCGCTGCGCGAGCGCCGCGGCGACATCCTGCCGCTGGCGCGGCGCGCGCTGCAGGCATGCGCACGAGCGGGGCAGGCGGCGCTGTCACTGTCGAGGGAGGCGGAACACAGGCTGCAGACTCACGATTGGCCGGGCAATGCGCGCGAATTGAACAACATCGTGCAGCGCGCGGCCTGGCTCGCCGTCGGCGGCGTGATCGATGCCTGCGACCTCGATACCGGCACGATCACGGTTGCCGCACCGGGCATTGCCGCCGCCGCGCCGGCCGCCGCGCCGGCCGCTGCGCAGGATTCCGGCCTGGACCGCGACCTGAAGGAGCGGGAGCGCGAGCTGATCCTCGCCACGCTGCGTGTGACCGGCGGCAATCGCAAGCTCACCGCCGAGCGCCTGGGGATCAGTCCGCGCACGCTGCGCCACAAGCTGCAACAGTTCAAAGCCGCCGGCGTCAGTGTTCCGCGCGTCCACGATCAACAATTCATGACGGTGTAGCCATGAGCAGCATGCAAATCAACCAAGTTCTGGCCGAGATGCGCGCGCTGCAGGCGCGCGCCTCGGGAATCGCGCCGGCCCCGACGGCGTCGGCGCAGCCTTCGGATTTTGCCAATCTGATGAAAAATTCGGTGGATCACATCGCCGGCATGCAGAACCAGGCGACCGCGCTGGCGGATGCCTATCAGGCCGGCGACAAGAGCGTCGATCTCACCAAAGTCATGCTGGAAGTCCAGAAGGCGTCGCTGGCGTTTCGCGCCATGACCGAGGTGCGCAACAAGCTCGTCGATGCCTATACGCAAGTAATGAATATGTCGGTCTGACGACCGCGAGGTTTAATTCATGGCTGACATCGTTCCAACTTCGGTTCCCGCGCGCGGCCTGGCGGATATTCCCGGACTCAGGCAGGTCGGCCTGCTCGCCGGCGTCGCCGCCGCCATCGCGGCGGCGATCTGGCTGGTGATGTGGTCGCAGGGCCAGAATTACAGCGTGCTCTACGGCCAGCTCTCGGAACGCGAAAGCGGCCAGGTGATGGATGCCCTGACGGCCGCCGGCATCGAATTCAAGCTGAGCGCATCGGGCGCGGTGTCCGTGCCGGAATCAAAGGTGCAGGAAGCGCGCATCCGCCTGGCGAGCCAGGGATTGCCGCAGAGCGATTCGATGGGCATCGAGATGCTGCAGAAGGAATCGGCGCTCGGCGACAGCACCATGATGGAAAGCGCCCGCTACCAATCGGTGCTCGAGACCGAGTTGGCGCGCACCATCGTCAAGGTTCAAGGAGTGCAGAGCGCACGGGTGCATCTTGCCTTGCCCAAGCCTTCGGTGTTCCTGCGCGATGCGCACAAGGCGACGGCCTCGGTGATGCTGCAGCTGTACCCCGGAAGACGCCTCGATCCGGGCCAGGTTGCCGCGGTCGTACACCTGGTCGCCTCGAGCGTGCCGGAATTGTCGGCAAACGATGTCACGGTGGTGGATCAGGCCGGCACGCTGCTCAATTCTCCGGATGACAATGCGGACGCCGCGGCAACCGCGCGGCAATTCGAGCAGACGCGCAAGCTCGAGGAAAGCTACCAGCAACGCATCGTCGATCTGCTCGAGCCTCTCGTCGGCGCCGGGCGGGTGCGTGCCACGGTGACCGCGGACATGGACTATACGGTCACCGAGGAGACCCACGAGAACTACGACCCGCAGAAGACCGCGGTGCGCAGCGAGCAGACCAGCAACGAGATGCGCAAGGGCGGTGACGGCGCCGAAGGCATACCGGGCGCCCTGAGCAACCAGCCGCCCGGCACGTCGGGCGCGCCTGTGATTCCCGGTGCCGCGACGCCGGTCAATCCCGTGACGCCTCCGAACGCCGCGGCACCGAATGCCGCGGCGCCGAATGCCGCGGCCGCCCAGGCCAATGCCGCCGGTTCCGGCCCCAGTTCGAGCTCCCAGCGCAGCACGCGCAATTTCGAGGTCGACCGCACGCTATCGTATGTAAAGCAGCCGGTGGGGACGCTGAAGCGCCTCAACGTCGGCGTCGTGCTCGACGACTGGCAGAAAGTCGATGCGGACGGCAAGACCACCACGGCGCCGATGAGCGACACCGACATCAAGCGCTTTACCCAGCTGGTCAAAGAATCGATCGGGTTGAAGGATGACCGCGGCGATCAAATCAATGTGATGAATCAGGCCTTCAAGGGCAACGCGGCGCTGCCGCCGGTCGAGGGGTTGCCGCTGTGGCAGCAGCCGTGGCTCGCTCAGCTGGCCAAGCAGATCGTCGGCGCCGCGCTGGTGCTGATCGTGGCCTTCCTGGTGCTGCGGCCGCTGATGAAGTCCCTGACCAAGACGTCGGGACGGTCCAGAGCCGGCGCGGGCGAGGATATCGAGGGCGATCGCCTCAGCCTGTCGGGCCAGGGAAAGGCGATCAAGCTCTCACCGAGTTTTGAGCAGCAGATTGCGGCGGCGCGAACCCTGGTCGGGCAGGATCCGAGGCGTGCGGCGCAGGTCGTGAAGGACTGGGTCTCCGCGGATGGCTAACGACGAACTCGCCGGCACCCAGCGTGCCGCCATATTGCTGATGAGCCTGGGCGAGCAGGATGCCGCCAATGTGCTCAAGCAGCTCGATGCACGCGAGGTCCAAAAATTGGGAATCGCGATGGCGGAGCTCAAGGAAGTATCGCGCGAGCAGATGAGTTCCGTGCTCGACAAATTCATCGGCATCGCCGACGCCAAGGCGAACATCGCCGGCGGGTCCCAGGACTATGTGCGCCGCGTGCTGACCCAGGCCGTCGGCAAGCAAAAGACCGACATGCTGCTCGACCGGGTGTCGAACGGCACCACCGGCCAGGGCATCGAGGCGCTGAAATGGATGGAGGCCAAGGCGGTCGCGCAAATCATCAGCGGCGAGCATCCGCAGATCGCCGCGATCGTCCTGGCGCACCTCGAACCGGAACAGTCCGCCGCCATTTTGCCGCTGCTCGGCGAGGATCTGCGCACCGAGGTGCTGATGCGCATCGCCTCTCTGAACGAAGTTCCGCAATCGGCCTTGACGGAACTCGATCAATTGGTCGAACGCCAGGCAAATGCCACGGCGCCGGCGCCGCTGCGGCGCGTCGGCGGCGCGCGCACCGCGGCCAACATCTTAAACGCCATGGAACGGGAAAAGCTCGGCGAAGAGATGGGCAAGATCGAAAAGGCCGATGGCGAGATGCATCAGCAGATCAAGGATCTGCTGTTCGTGTTCGACAATCTGTTGGATGTGGACGATCGCGGCATTCAGGCGCTGCTGCGCGAAGTGGGTTCCGACACCCTCGCGGTTGCGTTGCGCGGCGCCGAGCCCGAGGTGCAGGAAAAGGTATTGAAGAACATGTCGAAGCGCGCGGCGGAAATTCTCAAGGACGACATGGAGGCGCGCGGGCCGGTGAAGCTCGCGGATGTCGAGGCGGCGCAGAAGGAGATCATCGTGATCGCGCAGCGCATGGCCGAGGAAGGCACCATCAGTCTCGGCGGCAAAGGCGCGGGCGAATTTGTCTGACGCCAACCCAAAACCCGCCGCAAGCGTCTCGCTGTGGACCGTGCCCGACATGGAAGGCGCGGTGCCGCAGCAGAAAATGCCGACGGTCGGCGGTCTCGCCGATCTGCAGGCGGAGGCCCACAAAGAGGCATTCGAGCAGGGGCTGGCCGAGGGCCGCCAGGCGGGACGCGCCGAAGTGAAGGCGCAGGTGGACCGCCTGGCCGGCATGTTCTACGACCTCGCCAAGCCGTTCGAGAGCCTGGATGCCGAGGTCGAGCGCGAGTTGCTCACGCTGGCAATGGCGCTGGCACGGCAAATCGTGCGCCGCGAACTGAAGGCCGATCCCACGCAGATCATCGGCATCATCCGCGAGGCCATCGCCGCGCTGCCGGTCGCCACGCGCGATGTTCGCGTGCACCTGCATCCGGAGGACGCCGCGGTGGTCCGCCAGCACCTGGCGCCGACCGAGAACGAACGCGCCTGGACCATCATCGAAGACCCGGTGATGGCGCGCGGCGGATGTCAGATCACCACCAACACCTCGCGCATCGATGCACGCCTGGAGACGCGGCTCGGCAGCATTTTGAGCGAGCTGCTGGGGACCGAGCGCCAGGCGACGGCGCCGCGCGGCGGCCCGGCGTGAGCGCCGAGCCGGCGCAGCTGCGTCCGCAACGATGGGTTGAGGCGCTGGTGCAGGCGCGCGAGCGCATGGCGAGCGTGGCCGAATTCGTGGTCGAGGGCACGCTGAACCGCATGGTCGGCATGACGCTCGAGGCGGTGGGGTGCGAGGCGGCGGTGGGCGGTCGCTGCCTGGTCGACACCGCGGAGGGAAAACAAATCGAAGCCGAGGTCGTGGGCTTTTCCGGCGACAAGCTGTTTCTGATGCCGACCGGGGACATACGCGGCTTGATGCCGGGTGCGCGCGTGATTCCGACGCGCAGCGAATCGTCGGTTCCGGTGGGGGATGAGTTGCTGGGACGGGTGCTGGACGGGGCGGGCCGGCCGCTCGATGGCTTCGGAGAATTACGCTGCACCGATCGGGTTTCCCTGACCGGCGAGCCCTTGAATCCGCTCATGCGGCGCGCGATCCGCGATCCATTGGATGTGGGCGTGCGTTCCATCAACGCGCTGCTGTCGGTCGGCGGCGGGCAGCGCATCGGCTTGTTCGCGGGCTCGGGCGTGGGCAAATCGGTGCTGCTCGGCATGATGACCCGGTACACCAAAGCCGACGTCACCGTGGTGGGCTTGATCGGCGAGCGCGGCCGCGAGGTGCAGGATTTCGTCAGCAATACCCTGGGTCCGGACGGCATGCGGCGCGCAGTTGTGGTCGCCACGCCTGCCGACAATCCTCCGCTGATGCGCCTGCACGGCGCCTGGCTGGCGACCGCCATCGCCGAGTACTTTCGCGATCGGGGCCTGAAGGTGTTGCTGCTGCTCGACTCGCTGACGCGCTTCGCGCAGGCACAGCGCGAGATTGCGCTGGCGATCGGCGAGCCGCCGGCGACCAAGGGTTACCCGCCGTCGGTGTTCGCCCGCCTGCCGCAGTTGGTCGAGCGCGCCGGCAACAGCGATCGCGGTGTCGGGTCGATCACCGCCTTTTACACGGTGCTGGTCGAGGGCGATGATCAGAACGATCCGATCGCGGATGCCGCGCGCGCCATTCTGGACGGACATATCGTGCTCTCGCGCCGTCTCGCCGAGAACGGGCTGTACCCGGCAGTGGACGTGGAGGCCTCGATCAGTCGTGCAATGCATCAAATTGCCACGCGCGAACAACTCGACCTGGCGAATCGCTTCAGACAGGTTTATTCCACCTATCAACAGAATCGCGACCTGATCACGGTCGGGGCCTACCGGCGCGGATCCGACGCGCGGGTCGATCTGGCGGTGGAACAATGGCCCAAGATGCTCGAATTCATGCGCCAGGACATGTACGAGCCGGTGGGGATCGAGCGAAGTTATGCAGATCTCAAGCAACTCGTGACGCAGTTCTCGGCGCCGCCGGCGCCAACCGGCCGATAGTGGGCGAGGAGCCTCCCAGCAATGATGAAGTCCAAACGGTTCGAGCCAATCCACGAAATCGCCTCCAACTCGGCGAAGGACTTGAGCCGCATCATGGGAGATGCAGGGCGCAAGGTGGCGGAGTTGGAACGCCAGCTGGTGCAGCTGCAGGCTTATCGCGATGAGTATGTGCGCAACTCCTCCCAGTCGAACGGCGCGATGGATGCCGTCAAACTGCAAAACTACCGCTCGTTCCTCGCGCGGCTCGGCGAAGCCCTCAACCAGCATCACAAGACGCTCGACAATGCGCGCCAGGAATTCGACAAGCGCCGTGCGCAGTGGAGCGAGAAGCGCATCGAGGCCGAGTCGTTGAACCGGGTGGTCGATCGATTCCGCAAGGAAGAACAGCACGACGCCGACCGGCGCGAACAGCGCGAAGGCGATGATGCGGCGATGCGCCTGATGCTCGCATCCCGGCTCGACGCCGGCAGCGCGTAAAAAAGCCGTGCTACGCTGGGCCTCATGCCCGGCCCGGAAACCCCTGAACCCGTCGACGTCCCGTACAGCGAGCTGGCGCCGGAATTACTGCACGCCGTGGTCGAATCATTCGTATTGCGCGAAGGCACCGACTACGGGGAAAAGGAATTCTCGCTCGAGGACAAAGTGGCCGGGGTGATCCGCCGGCTGAAGCAGGGCGATGCCCGGATCGTCTTCGATCCCGAGACCGAGAGCGTCACCATCGCCGTCAGGCAAAGCAGCAAATAGCCAGCACCCCTGCGGCGAACAGGTCGCTCGCCATCGCGGCGGGCATCACCCATGAGGGTGCGATGAGGCTCGCGAGCCCGACGCAGCCCATGGCCGTGTTGGCAAATCCGAGCTCGCGTACGAAGAAAAGCGAGTCCGCGCCGCTGCGCCCGAGAATGGTCTCGGCGGTGTAGCGCGGCTGGATGATCTGGCGCACGCCCGCCAGGCTCAAGCGCACGCCCACCGCCCAAAAAACGTACCACTTTGCGATGATGAGCAGGCTCGGGACGGCGCCGGGCGCGGCATGGTCGGTGAAAATGACCTGCGCCACGATGGACAGCAACGGGAATATCAGCATCAACGCGAGCACTATGGACATGTACACGTGGGCACCTCGGCGGCATTACATCATTGCCGCCGCGGCTTGGATACGGGGCGGCTGATGCCGCGCCGTGCGGCCAAAATTGCGCGCCGCGCCGGCAGACTCTGGCGCCGCACCGTCAAACTATGGCGCCGTGCGCGGCGCTGGTGGCGGCCGGCGCCGCCAACCGCGAAATTCATCATGGGAGCGCTCTTGATCCTGGGGCTCTGGCTCGGCAGCAACTGGATCTATCAGGTCGTACGCAAGCCCTCGGAGCTGTTCTTTCCGGTGAGCGGAACCTTGAACAAATCCCCGGCGGCGACCTGGGCGCAGTACGCGCCCATTTTTCGCAAGTACTCGACCGCGGTGATGACGGCGCATTTCCTCGCGGCGATCGCCCAGGTGGAAGGTTCCGGAAATCCCGTGGCCCGCACCTATTGGAAGTGGTCCTGGTCGTCGCAACCCTTCGAAGTCTATCGGCCGGCCTCGAGCGCGGTCGGGATGTACCAGATCACCGACGGGAATTTCGCGGAAGCGCGCCACTTTTGCATTCACGATCACGCCGTGGTCGCGGACGGACCCTGGAATGACTGGCATTCATGCTGGTTCACCGGCCTGTACGCGCGCGTCATACCGGGCGATGCGGTCGAACTCACCTCAGCCTACCTCGACCGCAGCGTTGCGACGATACTCGAGCGCCACCGGATGAGCCCGGCGCCGCTGGCGCAGAAGCAGATGCTCGCGGCGCTGATACATCTGTGCGGAGCCGGTGCGGGTGATGAGTTTGTCCGGCGCAGATTCAGACTGGCCGAGGGGCAGCGATGCGGAGATCACCAGGCACGCGCCTATCTCGAGCACATCGAGGCGATGCAATCCGTCTTCGCCCGCCTGGACAAGCCGGTGTATGCTTTTCAAGGCCCATTCCAATAATGTTCATTTGGGGAGAGTACGGTGCGATCCATTGCATTGATCATCGGTTTGTTTTGCGCGCAATTTGCCTGGGCGCAGGCCGCCGCGCCCGATGCCGGGCCGGTCCAGCACGAATTCATCATCAAGAACTTCAAGACGGAAAGCGGCACGGTGCTCCCCGAAGCGCGCATCGTCTACGGCACGTATGGAAAGTTGAATGCGGCGGGCGACAACGCCATTCTCCTGCCCTCGCACTACATGGCGAATATGCGCGGCTACGGCTTTCTGATCGGGCCGGGCAAGGCGCTCGATTCGAAGCAACTATTTCTCATCACCAGCGAGCTGTTCGGCAATGGACGATCCTCCTCGCCCAGCAATACGCCGGAACCGTATCACGGGCCGCGATTCCCGCTGACCACCATCCGCGACAACGTGCAGGCGGTGCACAGGATGCTGACCGAACAGCTGCATGTGCGGCATCTGCGTGCGGTCATCGGATTTTCGATGGGGGCGCAACAGGCATTTCAATGGGCGGTGAGCTATCCGGACTACATGGACGGCATCGTCGCGACATCCGGAACGGCGAAAACCTACGGTCACGGCATCGTGCGCCTCGAAGGCCAGATCGCGGCGCTCACCGCCGATGCGGCCTTCAACGGCGGCGATTACCAGACACAGCCCACCAAGGGTATCCAGGCATTTTCGATGGTATGGGCGGGCTGGCTGTTCTCCCAGGAATGGTGGCACCGCGAACTGTGGCGCGGCAACGCGTCGCTCGGCAAGAATTTCGACCAGGTGGTGCAACATTTTCGCACGGATTTCATTCCCGGGGCCGATGCCAACAATCTCATTCTGCAGATGCGCACCTGGGAACAGCATGATGTCGGCAAGACCCCGCCGTTCACGGACGTGGAGGCCGCGCTGCGCTCCATCAAGGTACCGGTGCTGTACATGCCGTCGGAGACCGACCTGTATTTTCCGGTCACCGACGCGCGCTACGAGGCCGCGTTCATTTCACATTGCACGCTCGCCGTCATTCCTTCGCTCTGGGGGCATCCGGCGGGAGCCGGCGCTTCGCCGGCTGACGGCAAATTCTTGAACGAGCACGTTGCCGCATTTCTCGCGAGTATCGGCGGGAGCTAGCCGGGCGGCGCGGCTTGCCATGATTGAAATCAGGGTAGATCATTGCCGCCCTATGAAAATTCAAATGTCGCGGCCGCCCTTGGCCGCTCTGCTGTGCACTTCGATGATCTTCGGCGCCGCGCAGGCTGCAGATCCCGGCGCACCGCCCACCGAACAGCATCCGGTGACCGATATCTACCATAACGTGAAAGTCGTCGATCCCTACCGCTGGCTCGAGAACGGCGCCGATCCCAAGGTGCACGAGTGGAGCGGCGCGCAGGATGGCCGCGCCAGGAAATATCTGGATTCGCTGCCGCAACGGCAACGCATCTTCAAGCAGCTGCTGACGCAGATTTCGGCGACCTCCAGCTCCTACGCGGGCTTGCAAGTGATCGGCGATTCGGTGTTCGCCTTTTACACCCAGCCGCCCAAGCAGCAGCCGATGATTGCGCTGTTGACGAATGCGGCCGACCCGGCGCATGCGCGGGTGATCGTCGATCCAAACGCGATCAATCCCAAGGGCACGACCGCAGTCGACTGGTTCGTGCCATCACCCGACGGCAAGATGCTTGCGGTATCGATGTCGCAGAACGGCAGCGAGGATGGCACGTTGCACCTGTTCGACGTGGCCTCGGGCAAGGAAGACGGGCCGCAGATCGCGAGCGTGCAATACCCCACCGGCGGCGGCAGTGTGGCCTGGCGCGCCGACAGCAAGGGATTCTGGTACACGCGCTATCCGGGTCCCGATCGTCCGGCGGCCGAGCAGCATTTATTCCAGCGGATCTATTTTCACCGGCTTGGAGACGATCCTTCGAAGGACGTCTATGTCCTCGGCAAGGACTTTCCGAAAGTGGCCGAGATCAAGCTGGACAACCGCTATGATCCGCGGCTCGTCATTGCATCGGTCGCCAACGGCGATGGCGGGGAGTTCGAACACTATGTCATCGATGCAGCGGGCGGCGCCCGCCGGATCACCCGATTCGAGGACAAGGTCGTGGCGGCGGCCGCCGGTCCCGACGGCAGCCTGTACCTGGTATCCAGAAAAGGCGCGCCGCGCGGCAAGCTGCTCAAGCTCGAAGCCGGCGTGACCGATTTGAGCCGCGCCGCGACCATCGTTCCGGAAGGCGAGGCGGTGATGCTGGCGAGCGGCGAATTTGGCGGCGAGCCTGTGGCCGTCACGCAGAACGCGCTCTATCTGCGCGAGCTGATCGGCGGCCCCTCGCGGGTCGCGATTTACGATCATGCCGGCGCGCCGCACGGGACTCTGCCGCTGCCGGAGGTGGCGTCGGTCGACGAGGTTGCGCCCTTGAGCGACGGCAGCCTGCTGTATTCGGTCGAAACCTACTTGAGCCCGCCGCGCTTCCGCCGCTACGACACCAAGACGGCGCGGTCCTCGGACACCCGGCTCGAGCAGACCAGCCCGGTGTCTTTCGCGGACACCGAGGTCATCCGCGAGTCGGTCAAGTCCAAGGACGGCACGGCGGTTCCCATCAATATCGTGCGGCGCAAGGGCACGCAGTTGAACGGCGCAAATCCGCTGCTGTTGTACGGCTACGGCGGCTATAGCATCAGTGAAACCCCGGAGTTTCTCGGCGCCGGCATCCGCCTGTGGCTCGATGGCGGCGGTGTTTATGTCGATGCGAATCTGCGCGGCGGCGGCGAATTCGGCGAGGATTGGCATCATCAAGGCGCGCTTACCCACAAACAAAATGTATTCGACGACTTCCTGGCCGCCGCCGAACATCTGATTGCGCAGAAGTACACCGACCGCAATCATCTTGCGATCATGGGCGGCAGCAACGGCGGCTTGTTGATGGGCGCGGCGCTGACCCAGCGGCCTGACCTGTTCCGCGCCGTGGTGTCGCGGGTCGGTATTTACGACATGCTGCGGGTTGAACTCGATCCCAACGGGCAGTTCAACACCACTGAATTCGGATCGGTGAAGGACCCGGAGCAGTTCAAGGCGCTGTACGCCTACTCTCCCTACCATCACGTGCGGCCGGACACCGCTTACCCGGCTATATTCATGGCGACCGGCGAAACCGACGGGCGGGTCAATCCGGCGCATTCCCGCAAGATGATTGCGCGCCTGCAGGCGGCGACGAATTCCGGCAAGCCGATCTTGCTCAGCATCAATGCGCACGCCGGGCATGGGATCGGCAGCGCGTTGTCGATTCGCGTCAATCAGCAGGCCGACATCTATGCGTTTCTATTCGACCAGCTTGGCATGACGCTGCCGCAGAAGTGAGCGCCGCGCGTTAATGACCTTCAAGACCTGGTTGCTTTTCCTGGTGATGGAGACCGCGCTGTCGCTGTCGCCGGGCCCGGCCGTTTTCTATACGGTATCCCAGGGCGTGCGCGGCTCGCTGCGCCGCACTCTGCCGGCGGCGGCCGGGATTCTCACCGCCAACGGCATTTATTTTGCGCTCTCGGCCACGAGCCTGGGCGCCATCATCGCCGCCAGCGCGCGATTCTTCACGATTGCCAAGTGGCTCGGCGCGGCCTATCTCATCTATTTGGGGCTCAGGGCTCTGCGATCCGCCAATTCCATGCACTCAGTCGCGCTCGGCGGCGAGCCGGCGCAACCCGGCCGGGATTTGCGCGGCGTGTACCTCGCGGCGCTCACCCTGCAGCTGGCAAACCCCAAGGCGCTGCTGTTCTTCCTCGCATTGCTGCCGCAGTTCATCGATCCTTCGATTCCGGTCGTGCCGCAGATGTTGATTTTGGCGGCAACCTCGATGGTGCCGGAGTTTTGTATTTTGACGGCTTATGGCTGGCTCGCGCATCGCGCGGCGCATGCCACGGCGAGGTTCGGCGTCACCGGCAACATGAATCGACTGCTTGCCCGGATCGAGGGTATCGGATTGCTGGGCTGCGCGACCTTGGTACTGAAGTTCAATCGCGGCGCCTAGCCGCAATCATCGGCAAAGGGGAACGATATGAGATTGGTAGCTGCAATCGCGATGCTTGGCATCGGCGTCGGACTGGCGGGCGGAGCTGCGCACGCGGCCGGCGATCGCCTGGTGCACCGCTATCTCGGCGTGGAGATATCGCCCGATGGCAAGCTGGTTGCCTCCGTGGAGGGCGAGTCCTCGAAGAGCGGCGGAGCGCCGACGGTTCGAGATCTCGTGATCCGGCAGGTGCAGGCGCACGGCGCCGGCACCACCATTGCGATGCCCTGTGGACGCGTACCGCAATGCTGGCCGGATTCACCGACCTGGAGCCCGGACTCCAAGCGCCTGAGCTTCGCGTTGCGCATGCCCGGCAGCCATGCGCGCTCGGTCTACAGCGTGGGCGCGGACGGCGCCGGCCTCACCAAACTGCTGGATTTCACCGGCACGATCGTGCACCTGCACTCCCTGCCGGATGGCCGTCTCGCCATGCTGGCAATACAGAATGCCGTCAAAGAAGTCGGCGCCACGCAAGCCGGCGCCGCCATCGCGGGCGACCTCGATGCTGCGCCGCCCGAACAGCGCATCGCGATCCTCGACAAGGGAGAGCTGAACTGGGTCTCGCCCCCTGACCTGTTCGTCTACGAATACGACTGGCGCGCCGGCGGCAAAGGCTTCGTCGGCACCGCCGCGCCCGGCGATGGGGACAATAATTGGTGGACCGCGAAGCTGTATGCCTTCCCCGAGAACGGCACGGGCGCCCAGGTCATCTACATGCCGGCGAATGTGCAGCAACAGATCGCAATGCCGAAAGTGTCGCGCGACGGGAAAATGGTCGCCTTCATCGCCGGCATCATGAGCGATTTCGGCTCGACCGGCGGCGACGTCTACACGCTGCCATTGGACGGCGGCAGCGCGGCGAATCTCACGCCGGACCTGCACGCCTCGGCGACTGCGATCGCGTGGCGCTGCGACGGCACCTTGCAGGCGGAACTTCTTGCCGGCGACAAAACCCAGTTTGCCGACCTGGGATCCGGACGCAAATCCGCGACGCCGCGTATTCTGTGGAGCGGGGAGGAATCGTTCGGCGACCGTGCCGGCGGGATTTCGACGGCATGCCCGTCGGGCACGACGGCCGACGCGCACGAGTCATTTACCGTCGCACCGGAGATCGAGGTCGGCACGATCGGGCATTGGCGCGATCTGACCACCCTCAACGCGGGCCTGACGGTTCCGGCGCGCGTGCAAAGCGTCTGGTGGAAAAACGATGGATTCGATATTCAGGGCTGGCTGCTGATGCCGCTGCATACCGACGGCAACGTCCCGATGATCACCAGCGTTCACGGCGGTCCGGCAGCGGCCGTGACGCCGGGCTTTTCGGGTTCGGGAACGACGACGGCGTTGCTGGAGCACGGCTATGCGCTGTTTCGACCCAACCCGCGCGGCAGCTATGGACAGGGCGAGCGTTTCACCCAGGCGAATGTGCGCGATTTCGGTCATGGCGACCTGCGCGACATTTTGGCCGGCATCGATGCCGCCGCGAAGGCCGCTCCCATCGACATCAATCGCCTGGGTCTGACCGGCGGCAGTTACGGCGGCTTCATGAGCATGTGGGCCGTGACCCAGACCAACCGCTTCAAGGCCGTGGTCGCGGCCGCCGGCATCAGCGATTGGCTGTCGTACTATGGCGAGAACGGCATCGACGCGTGGATGATTCCGTACTTCGGCAAGTCGGCGTACGACGATCCGGCGATTTATGCCGCATCCTCGGCCATCGACTACATGCACAATGTGAAGACGCCGACGTTCGCCTACGTGGGCGAACGCGACATCGAATGCCCGGCGCCGCAAACGCAGGAATTCTGGCATGCCATGAAGGCGATGAACGTGCCCACCTCCATCATGATCTATCCGGGCGAAGGCCATGGCCTGCGGGATCCCAAGCACCTGGCCGATGCCGAACAGCGCACGCTTGCCTGGTTCGACAAATACCTGAAGTAGACCTGGCGCGAATATGCCCTTGAAGGCGGCGCGCTGCGCATCGATCTTCGCGCTACTGCTGGCGGCCACGGCCGCCCCGGCGAGCCGGGCGGCCGACGGATATGATCTGGTGATCGCCAACGGGCACATCATCGACGGCACCGGTTCGCCCTGGTATGCGGGCGACGTGGCAATCCGTGCCGGGCACATTGCGGCCATCGGCAACCTGGCGCGCGCCGCGCGCAAGCGCACCATCGATGCGCACGGCATGATCGTGGCGCCGGGATTCATCGACATGCTGGGCCAGTCCGAGCTTTCAGTGCTGGTCGATCCGCGCCTGCCATCGAAGATCTTCCAGGGCATCACCACGGAAGTCACCGGCGAGGGCAATTCGGTGGCGCCGATGAATGATGCCATCCTCAAGGAGATGCAGCCGGAATTCAATCACTACGGGCTCAAAGCGGATTGGCGCATCTTCCAGCAGTACTTTGCGCGGGTGCAGAAGCAGGGCATCGGCATCAACATGGGCCACTACGTCGGCGCTACGACGGTGCGCGAGATGATCATCGGCTACGAGGATCGCGCGCCCACGGCGGAGGAACTCAAACGCATGCAGGCGCTGGTTGCCGAGGCGATGCAGCAGGGCGCGCTGGGCTTGTCGACGGCGCTGCAATATCCGCCGGCGCCCTATGCGCACACCGATGAACTGATCGCCCTGGCGACGACCGCCGCCCAGTATGGCGGCATCTACGCGACCCACATGCGCAGCGAGGGCGATGCGGAAATGGCCGCACTGGCTGAAACGTTTCGCATCGGCGCCGCGGCGCACATCCCCATCGAGATCTTTCACCTGAAGGTTTCAGGCCGGCACAATTGGGGCAAAGCGCCGCTCATCATCCGCAGCATCGAGACCGCGCGCGCACACGGCGTCGATGTGGCGGCCGATACTTACGCCTATACGGCATGGGAGAATTCGTTCTCGGCGTTCATCCCGCCCTGGGCTCATGACGGAGGAACCGAGGCGCTCATCGGCCGCCTCAAGGATCCGGCGTCGCGCGCGCGCATCCGCAAGGACATGCTGACGCCCAGCACCGCGTGGGACAACGAGTGGCTCGAGATCAAGGGGCCGCAGGACATTCTGATCACCGCTGTCGTCAACAAGGAACTGCTCAAATATCAGGGCAAGCGCGTCGGTGAGATCGCCTCCGAATGGCATGAGGACCCGATCGACGCGATTTGCGATTTCCTGATCAAAGACTCCGCCGCAACCAGCGTTGCCGTGTTCGGCATGGGCGAGCCGGACGTGCGCTTGATATTGCAGCAGCCCTGGATCTCGATCGACAACGATGCGCCCGGCGCGTCGCCGGAAGGGCTGCTCGCCACGGAACATCCGCATCCGCGGGCCTACGGCACGTTTCCGCGCATACTTCATAAGTACGTACACGATGAGCACGCGCTCAGCCTGAGCGATGCAATCCGCAAGTTCTCGGCGCTCCCGGCGCAGCGCGAACATTTGACCGATCGCGGCGTATTGAAGCTGGGAATGTGGGCCGACCTGGTGGTGTTCGATGCCGCCACGATTCACGAGATGTCCACATACGAGGATCCGAATCAATTGTCGGTGGGCATGAAATATGTACTGGTCAACGGCGTTCCGGTGATCGATATGGGACAAATGACCGGAGCGCTGCCCGGCCAAGTCCTGCACGGTCCGGGCTTCAACGCGCATTGACGAAGCGCGACTCCGCCTGGCACGTCGCTTGCAATCTCGGGTGATATGCATGCCGTTCCACCCATTTCGATTTCCCAAGCAGCGCCCAGCAGCGAACCCGCCCACACCGATGCGTCGGAACCGGCTGCGCCGACGCCCGGCGCCGGCGCTGGGGATTTTGCCAGGGCCCTGAGCGACGCCGGCGGCAAGGCGCCGCGCAAACATGCCGCCGCCAAACAGCATGACGGTCCCGGCGGCAGCCCTTTGCCGGCACCCGGCATTCAACCGCCGCTGACGGCCGCAACGCCGCCGCCGGCGACTCCGTTGCCGGCCGCAGCCCAGCCGACAGGCGATGGCAGGCCGATGACGGCGGCTCCCTCGCCGGTCACCGGTGCCGATACCGCGCCCGGCGCGGCGCCTGGCGCGGCGCCAATGAATACCGCACCCCAATCGGGTGCCGGACCGGAAACCGCCCGCGCACAGGCCGTGACCGATATGGCGGCGGCGCTGGCGGCACTGGCGGCCGCTGCCGAGCCGGCTGGCGCAACGCCGGCGCCGGCTGCCGGCGTGCCTGCCGCAGCGACTCCGGTGACGGTGAAGGACAACCACACAGCCACGATGCCGGCAGCTCCCGTCATCAGCGGACCCAAATCAGCCGCACCCGCGGGACCGGCAGCGGCGGTTGCGGGTCCCGCGGGCGCGTTGACCGGCGAGATCCGATCGAGCAAGGCAGAGATTGCCGCGGCCACCTCAGGCCAGTCTTCCGCCGATGGACGCGCCCCGGCAAATGACCCGGCGCCCGCCGATGGAACCGCGGCAGCCGACGCCGCGGCGCAGTCCCTCATGGCGGGCGCAATGGCGCGGGACACCAACGCTTCTTCACCCTTATCGGACTCCCCGGCACCCGCCGATGATCTGGCGACGCCCGATACCGGCGCGCCATCTCCGGTCGCCGCCGCGGCAAATGCCGCAAATGCCGCAACGTCACCGGCCACTGCGCTCGCGGCCGCGGCGCACACGGCTGCGGCCTCAACGGCCGCAGGCGGCGCCGCAACTGCCGCGTCATTTGCGCAGGCGATGCGTGCATCGGCCGACGCCGGTGTCGACAAGCGCCGCGACAACAGTCCCGACAGCAGCTCCACATCCGGGGTGTCGAATGACGGAAGCGCAGGCGCAGCGCAGTTGCTGACCGCAAACTCATCGAGCGATGCCGCGCCCGTGCCCACGTTCAAAGTGAGCGCAGGACTGGACACGCCGGATTTTGGGCAGGGACTTGCCGATCGAGTGTCGATGATGATGGACAGCAGTTTGACCGGCGCCAAGCTGCAGGTGAACCCGCCGGCGCTCGGTCCCATCGAAGTGCGGATCGCCCTGCAGGGCGGCCACGCGCAGGTCTGGCTGTCGAGCCATAGCGCGGTGACGCGCGATGCGTTGGAATCCAGTGCGCCCAAACTGCGCGAAATGCTGGGATCGCAAGGGTTCGGCCAAGTGAGCGTCGACATCTCGCAGCGCTCCTTTCAGGAGCGCTCGCCGCAGCCGCAACCCTATGAAGCGTGGCCGGCGCGCGGCGACGTGCCGGGAATTGCGCAGACCTCCGTGTCCATGGCGCACAGCCCGAACGGCCTGCTCGACGCCTACGCGTGAACTTCAGATCATTCCGCCGTTGATGGAGATGATCTGTCCGGTAATGTAGCCCGCCTCGCGCGAGGCGAGAAAGGCGACCAGACTCGCGACTTCTTCCGGTGAACCCGCGCGCTTCATCGGCACCAAGCTGTCGATGGCGGCGGCATCGAAGTTCGTTTTGCTCATGTCGGTGGCGATGATGCCGGGCGCCACGGCGTTGACGGTGATTCCCCGGCTCGCGACCTCGAGGCTCAATGCCTTGGTGGCGGCGTTCAGCGCGCCTTTCGCGGCGGCGTAGTTGACCTGGCCCCGATTGCCGAGCAGGGCAGCCACCGATGAAATGCTGATGATACGGCCCCAGCGAGTGCGGATCATCGGCAGCATCAGCGGCTGGGTGACGTTGTAAAATCCGTTCAACGCCAGATCGATGACACGATGCCATTGCTCCCTGCTCATGCCGGGGAAGACGGCATCGTCATGGATGCCGGCGTTGTTCACCAGCAGCTGTATCGGACCCAGCTCGAGCAGTTCCTCGATCGCAGCGCGCGAGGCCGCGGCGTCGGTCAGGTCGAATTGCAGGGCGCTGGCATGGCCGCCGGCGCGCACGATGTCGGCGGCGATCGCCCGCGCCGCGGTGATGCCGCGATGCGCATGCACGTGGACAAAATGGCCTTGTGCGCCCAGCGCCCGGCAAATGGCCGCGCCGATTGCGCCGCTGCCGCCGGTGACCAGGGCCCGCGTCATGTTGTCATTCATAGCCGTAACCTTCTGCCGGCATCGAGCACCACCGAGGCGCGGCCGCTGAGCAAAGTCCTGTCCTGATCGCGCAATGCAAATTCATACAATGCCGTGAGCGCGTCCCCCGCAAGATGGGTGGCCTCGCAAATCAAATCGGATCCGATGTCATCGAGGCGCGATACCTGCAGCCGCACATCGCGCACGCTGGCCAGCAGCCCCACTTGCGATGGACGGTCCGCAGCGGCACGCGGCCCGGCCGCGCCGCCGGCAAGCGCGCCGTGCAGGGCCATGGCCTGCGCGGCATATTCTATCCCGCAGGCGATTCCCAGACGGTCGTGGGCGCGCAGCGGATTGTCGGCGTCGCGGTGCGAGCCGGTGCGGCAACGGATATGGTGCGCATCCCACTCCATGACCTCGTCAAGCAGGCACATGCGGCCCTGGTGTGGAATCCGGGCCGCAATCCAGGCGCGGTTCATGCGCATGGTTCGACCCGTACCGCGGCGCGCGACACATCGAGATATTCGAGAACCGCCCGTGCGTGCTCGGCGCGTGCCAGCAGCCGCAGCAACGGCAGCGAACGCGCGGCAGGTATCGCCGCGCGCAGCGCCTCCAACTGCGGATCCTCGAGCCGTTCATGTTGCTCATCGGTGAGCGCCAGTTCGATGCGGGCGATCGCCGCCGGGGTTTTCGCGGGGTTGAGCACCATCGCCACGCCGAAGGCGTCGGGAATGGGGCGCTTGGCGTGCAGCGGCGGCGGATACTCGGTGTCGTATGCGACCAACAATACGCTTTGCCGATCAACCACGATCTGCGTCATGGCGTCCAACAGGCCCGCGACGAAGCTGGCATCGAATGCGCACAGTACATTGGATGCCGACGTGGAAGCGGTGGCGATGCTCCAATAACCGGCCGCCACGTTGTGCACGGAATTGGAAAAACGCGTCGGCGAGACTTCGCGCGCCGGCAGCGCCAACGCCTGGCAGATTTCGTGGCAGATGTGGCCGTCGCTTCCGGACGAGGAGAACACGCTGGCCATTTCCGCCGGATCCGCAGCGGCGTGCGCAATTGCCTCCGCGGCGACCGCCAGAACCAATTTGACCACGCGCCCGGTGCGGCGCCGCTCCGCGGGCGGCAGCATTGCCGGCACGGCCAGGATGGTCGCGGCGCCGACATAGGGGCGCTCCCCCGTCAGCACGGATGAGGCCTGCCGCCAATCGCCAAGGCCGGGACCCAGGATTCCGATGCCGCTCAGGTATGCGGACAGCTTCATCCCGCGCGGCCAAAAATCAAGCTGCAATTCGTGCCGCCGAAGCCGAAAGAGTTGCTCAACACGCGCCTCAAGGGCGCGCGCTTATTCTCTTTTATGTAGTGCGCCGTGAGCGTGGGGTCAATCCGGGTGCTTTGCATGCCGCCGGGCATCAGCGCATTCTGCAGCGCCAGTGCGCTGATCACCGCCTCGAGCGCACCGGCCGCACCCAACGCATGGCCGGTCGCCCCCTTGGTCGAGCTGCAGGGCGTGGTCGGCCCAAATAGGCTGGTTACCGCCTGACTCTCCGAGCGATCGTTGCTCGGCGTGCCGGTGCCGTGCAGATTGATGTAGTCGATATCGCCGGGCTGCAGCGCCGCGCTGGCAAGCGCGGCTTGCATGGCGCGCATCGCGCCCAGGCCTTCGGGATGCGGCGCCGACATATGGTAGGCGTCGCTCGATTCGCCCAGGCCGCAAAGCAGCACCGAGCCGCTGCCGGCTTTATCGGAGAGCGGTTCGAGCAACGCGAACGCGGCCGCCTCGCCGATCGAGATGCCATCGCGGGCGATGTCGAAGGGGCGGCACGGCACGGGTGACGAGAGCTGCAGGGAGTGAAATCCATACAGGGTGGTGAGGCAGAGTGAATCGGTTCCGCCGACCACGGCGGCATCGATGAGGCCGGCCTCCATCATGCGCCTCGCTGCGCCGAACACCTTGGCGCTCGAAGCGCAGGCGGATGAAACCGCGACCGCAGGTCCTTCGAGCCGGCAACGCCGGCGAATGTAGTCCGCGACCGAGAAGGAATTGTGAGTGGTGCCGTACTCGAAGCTCGCCGGCAGCGCGCCGCTGACCGGATCGCGCGCCCGATAGGCCAGTTCGGTTTGCAAAATGCCGGAGGTGCTGGTGCCGATGAATACGCCGACCCGGCGCCGGCCCCAGCGCGCGGCCGCCGCCTGCGCAGCGTCCAGGAAACCATCCTGCTGCAGGGCGAATTCGGCCAGGCGGTTGTTGCGGCAGTCGAAGCTGCGCAAGCGGGCGGGCAGCCGCTGGGCGTCGATGCCGGCCACCTCGCCGATGCAGGTGTCGATGTTCACGGTCTCGAAGTCGCAGCGCTTGAGCCCGCCACGCTGCGCCATCAGGCTCGCCAAGGTCGCGGCGACGCCCTTGCCGATACAGCTGGTCGCCGTGAACTGCGCAAGTTGCAGCGGCCTCATGGGATTCATGGCAGAGTCGATCGCAGTGTGACGGGCACGAGCTGCTGCGATCTCAAGGCGTCGATCAGGCGCGGCAGTACTTCCAGAATCACCGCCCCGCCGCCGCGCCCGCGCGCGGCGTGTCCGTCGTGCAGCAGCAGAATATCGCCGCCTCGAAGCCGGCCGGACAGCCTCCGCAGGACGGCGTCAGCATCGCCGTTCACGGTGTCGAAGCCGCGCCGCGTCCAACTGGCAAGATGCAGCTGCAGGCGCGTGAGTATCGGATCGAGGAAAGGATTGCGCAGCCCGGCCGGCGCGCGGAAGAATCGCGGGCTGCTTCCGGTGATGCGGTAAATGCTGTCCTGCGCCCGCGATATTTCACCGCTCATCGAGCCAGGACCCAGCAGCGAGAAATTGTGGCGATGATGCTGGCTATGATTCTCAATGACATGTCCGCGGCGCACGATTTCCTGTGCCAGATCAGGGTAGCGCAGCACGCGTTCGCCGATGCAAAAGAAAGTTGCGCAGGCACGATGCGACTCGAGTTGCGCCAGCACCCGCGGCGTGACATCGGGGTCGGGCCCGTCATCGATGGTAATCGCCACGCTCTGGGCATGGCCGCCTCCCGGCGGCAGGCGGGTCCAATTCGGGCCCAGCAGGCGGCTGCGGGGCCACAGCCCCGCCGCGCCCAGTGCCGCGTGATTCAGCGCGAGCGCGGCCACGGCCCAGGGCCACGTGCGCGGCCGCGCGATCACGGCGGCCGCAGCGGCCAGGTGCGTTGCACCGGAGGCGAGCAGCAAAGGCGAGGGCATCCAGCGCTCGGGAATCCGCTCGGGCCGGTTGTTCATGTCACGCGCAAATCCAGAAAATCCTCCCACAGCCCGGTCCAGGTACGCCAGTCATGGGCGCCGTCGGCCACCTTTACCCGCTCCGCCGGCAGCGCGGTTGCCAGCAGCCGATGCGCGGCGGCGAATCGATCGTCGCTGCCGAATCCCAGAAATAGCGGCCGCGCGCCGGCACCGGTTTTGATGAACCGCCATATTCGGCGCTCCGTGTCCGCTTCCGCGAGCTCGCCGGGCTCCCACGCATGCAGGCCTTGTGCCGCGATTTCATCGATCAGCATCCGGTTTCCAAGGTAAGGGGCGAGCAGACACAGCCCGTCGAGTTCTCCGAGGTAGCAGCTGGCATAGTCCAGCGCCGCCATGCCGCCGAGCGAGATGCCGCCAAGCCAAACCGATGCGCCCGATTCGAACGCCGGCAGCACGAATTCGCTTCGCAGCCGCCGCAAAGCCTGCCGATCCTCGAGATGCTGCATTTCCAGATCGACAAAGCGCAGATCCATGTGCATCCGGCGCCGCGCGACCCCCTGTGCGAAGCCCGCATCGAGGAAATGCCGCGCGTGATGATAGGCGCCGGGCAGCCATATCATCTGCGTCAGAGCCCGGGTATTCCCGGCGGCCGCAATGAAAATGCTATGCATGCGCGCGTCCGGCATTGCGAAAGCCGATGGCCGCGAACAGCAGCGCGAGAAATGTGCCGGGCGCCACGGTGGTACCCAACGCGACCAGCACCGGAATCTGCGAAAAGGACAGAAGGCCGAATGCGATGACGGTGCTGGCGTTGGCGATGACCAGCGATGCAAAGGTGAGCGCGGCGTCGCCGGACTCCGGCGAGTTGGCCTGCCGGTCGAAGAACAGGGCGTAATTCGAGCCCACGGCGACGATCAGCAACATTCCCACCAGATGCAGGATGTTCAAGCGCACTCCGGCAACGGCGAGGCCGGCGGCGACGCTGAGCACCGCGAGCGCCAACGGGGCGAGCACGCGCGCGACCCGCCGCGGCGAGCGCAGTGCGATCAGCAACAAGACGGTCAAAGCCAGAAATCCGCCCAAGGAATAGTGAATGGCCTCGGACAGATAGCCGGCATACAGGGCGTCCGATTCGCGCTTCAGATCGAGCACGCGCACATCCGGAACCTTTGCATCCGTCAGCGCTTTGACGACGCGCGCGAGATCGATGCGCGCGCCCGCCGCAGCGGCGCGCAGCGGCAACAATGCGTTCCACCGGTCTTTCTGGCGCAAGACCAGCGAATCGAAGCCGGCGCGCAGCGAGGTGCCGGCAAGATCTCGCGGGGTCACCAGGGCGCCATGGCGGGTCGCTTCGACGTCCTCCAAAAAGGGCTGCAGGCTGCCGGGGCGCAAGGGCAGATCCTGGATCGCACGATTGAGATTGGCGCGCAGCTCGGCCGCGGGCGGCAGGCTGCCGCGGCGCTTCTCCTGGGTTGCCATGCTCGGCAGATAGTCGGTGGGACTCTCGAAGCCGCCGATGGCCTTGCCGTCCGTCAACCGCTGCAGGGCCGCCGCGGCCAGCTCCGCGCCGCGCAGGGCCGATTCCAAATCGGGGCCGGAAACGATCACGACATCGCCCACGTCCGCGGCTCCGAGATCGGCGCGCAGCTTGGCGTCGTAGCTTTGCTCCTTGATCGACACCGGGCTGAGCGCCGACAACTCATGATTCCAGAGCATGTCGCGGTCGCGATATAACACCGCCACGGCCAGCATCGCCAGCACGGCCGCGCCCAGCAGCAGCGCGCGAGCGCTCAGTTTACGGGCGCGCTGCAGCAGCCCGGCAACCCGCGCACCCACCACCGTCACATCGCGAATCATGAATTTCGCCGGCAGCAGTGCCGGCAATACCAGGCGGGTCACCAGCGCCGCCGCGATCAACCCGCCGATCGAGTAAACACCGAGCTGCTTGAGACCGGGAAATCCCGACGGCAGCAGCGACGCGAATCCGCATACCGAGGTCAGCATTCCAAGCCGTACCGTCGGCCACCAACGCTGCTGCCAGGTGTGGCCGGTTGCACCGGCGTGCGCCTGGCGGGTCTGAATGAAGAAATAGATCGAGTAGTCGACCGATTCACCGATCAGCGTGACCCCGAACCCGAGCGTGATGCCATGGACCGCGCCGAATCCCAACGCGACCGCGGCGACCCCGACCAGCGCCCCGCTCGCCACCGGCAACAATCCGAGTCCGAGAGCGGGCAAGGATCGATATACCGCCAGCAGCAGCGTGATCACCAGTATGCCGCTCAAGATCGACAGCCGCACGGCGGCTCTCTCTATTTTGGCGCGCGCCGCCACCGCAAAAACAGCGGGGCCGCTCAAGCGCAATTGCGCGGCCGCGCCGGGCTGCGCGCCCACGGCGCTGCGCGCGGCGGCAAACGCCGTGCGAATCGCGCCGATCGCCCTTTCCTGTGCGTCGGTATCGGATCCGCCGGCGGCCGTCTGCGCGACCGCCAACGCGCGCGCCCCGTCGCCGGAGGCCCAGACCCCGTCGCGGCTTTGCGGCTGCGGAGAGCGCGACAGCTGATCGATGACGTTCAACAGCTCGCCGGTCGGATCCCGGGGCAGGAGCGACTTGATCAGCAGTCCGGCCGGCGAGGCCAGGCTGTCGATGGTTTCCTGGATCGCCGCCTCGAGGCCGTCCGCCGTAAAGCGCTGCGCGGTCACCGATTCGCTGAGCAGGTAGCGGTGCTGAAAGAGGAATTCGCGGTCGCGTTGACCGCCGGCCGCCTCGCCGTTGTCGACGGCGGAGAACTGCGGGTCATCGCGCAGGCTCTGCACCATGGCGAGGGAAATGCGTGCGCGCGCCGCTTCGTCGCCCTGCTCGATGGCGATGAGTATCAGGCGCGACGCGGGTCCGTCGCGCAGCTGGTCGATCAGCAGCTGCTGGGCCGGTGTGGGGTTCTCGGGAAGGAACGCCGACAGATCGGAGATGTAGCGCGCGCGCGCCACGATGGTCGCCGCGAGGGCGATGCAGGCGAGCCAAACGATGAGCACGCGCGCACGACGCAGGGTCATGGCAGCGTGGATGGCCGCAATGTCATCAAGGAGCGGTCGCCGTCCGGCTGGCGGATTTCAATCTTCAACAACTGATCTCCCGCGCCGTCGATGCGCAGCTGCGCGACCGACTGCTCCATCTTGGACTTCAGTGGAACCAGGGTCAGAGTCCAGCGCGCGACGCTGCCGGTAAAATCCAGATGGAACAGCCGCTCGAGGGCGGCGCGATCGCCCGCCAATGTCGCGCGAATGCTTTCGATGAACGGCAGCACCTGCGGGTAGGCGTGCAGATCCATCACCCGCCGGCGGTGCGCGCGCTCCACGGTCAACGTGGCGCCGGTGAGCAGCAGTGTCTCGGGGCGAGGCTTGAGAGTACGCTTCTCCAGCCGGTCCGGTGCGTCGAAGCTCAATTCACCCGATGACTCGAGCGGGCGCTTCAACACCGCGAGAAATTGCTGTTCGATGAACTCGACGCGGCCGTGCTTGCGCATCGCCAGCAGGCCCATGACCTGATCGAGATCGCCGTCGCCCGCCGCGTCAGCGTGCGCCGGGATGCTGCCGAGGGCGCAGCAGAGACTGAGCAGCATCAATGGCAGGGCGCGCAGCACTACGGCACCTGCTTCGTCGGCTCACGCCAGAAGTCGAAAAAATTGAACCAGTTGTAAGGGTCGCTGCGGCAGTATTGCTCGAGCACGGCTGCGTATCTTTCGATTGCAGCGCGCACCGCGAGATTGCGGCTGCCGATGCTGGGTGCGGAAAAATCCGCAACCCGTTCGAATGCCACGTGATAATCATTCCCGCCGCGATACAGACCGACCATGAAAAACACCGGGCAGCGCAGTATGGCCGCGGCGCGCATCGGGCCGGTGGGCAGGTAGGCCGGGCGCCCCAGAAAGCTGACCGCCTGCGCCGGTTCATCGCCGAGCGTGCGATCGGCGAGCACGCCGACACAGCCGCCCTGATCGAGGCGCTCGGCGATGTTGAGCATCGCATCGATGTGCCCCAGGGCAACGATGTCCGCGACCCAGTGCGGATTGATGGCGGCGAGGATGCCGCCGATCTTGCGCGCATTGTCCTCGTACATCGCCATCGCGACGCGCAGCCCGTGCTGCCGCCGGCTGAGCGAATGCATCACCTCGAAACCGCCCATGTGCGCGCCCAGCAGCAATGCGCCGCGGCCCTGCGCTGCCGAAGCTAGCACCATGTCCTCGCCCTCGATCGAGATGTTGAATTTCTCGAATTGGCCGTTGATCAGGTAGACCCGGTCATGGATGGTGGTGGCGAAGCTCAATATCTGCCGGAAGCGATCGCGGGCGGCCGGTGCTCTACCGAGCGCGAGACGCAGATAGCGCAGCGAGTGGCGCCGGGCGCTCGGGCCGAACAGGAAGAAATACAGCGCGATGCCATACAGGATCAGACGGCTTGCGCCGCGGCCGCAGCGCAACGACAAAAAGGCCATGATCTTCAGCAGCCCCAGGCTGCCGCGCTCGCGATGCCCGACCCATTCGGCCTGCTTTGCCGGCGCGGCGGCCGGATTTGCGGCCTTAGGGTTCATGCAGCGTGCCGCTGGCCACTTTGCGGCCGCCGGCATGGATGGTGAAGTGAATCAGGCCCGCTGACGCGCAATCATGCTCGAGAACGAGCGAATCGCGCGGCCGCACGGCGTCGAGGAATTTGGCGGACGACAGCCGCCAATGGCCGGGTTCGATTCCGCGCGCCTGTGCGATTGCGTGCAGCATCTCGTCGAGCAGGCTGGCGCCGGGCAACACGGGAAACGCAGGAAAATGGCCCAGGAAGGCCGGATGGTCCGCCGCGATGTCCAGGGTGGTCTGCATTTTCATTGCGACCCGTCGATGCGCAGTTGCTCGTCGGCGAGTGCGCGCAGCGCATGCAGCGGCAATTTACCCGCGGCATTGCGCGGCAGCCGGTCCACGATCAGCAGCGGGCGCGGCAGGAACACCGGATCGATGAGCCGGCGCAGCTGTTCGGTCACGCTGCCCGCGCTCATTCCCGGTGCCACCACCATGGCGCCCAAACGCGCCACGCCGGTGGATCCTGCCGATTCTTCGCGAAGAAAGAAGGCACCGTCGATGACGCCGGAGATGGCACTCAGCTGCGCGTTCAAATAGCCAAAGGAGCTGCGTTTGCCGGCGACATTCACCAGGTCGGCGGTGCGGCCATGCAGTAGGAACTCCTCCGCCCCGGTAATCTCGATCACATCGCACATCCGCGTCATTTGCTCGACGTGACCGCCCTGCGCGAACACCTGGCCATCGGCGCTGCTGAGGCGAACGTCCGGCCACAGGCGCCAGGCGGCGGCCTGCGCGGTCCGGCGCATCGCGATCTGGCCGGTCTCGGTCGAGCCGTAAATCTCCAGCAATTCACTGCGGTATCTGCGTTCAACTTCGCGCGCCAGATCCTGGCTCAATGGGGCGGTTGCCGAGATCAGCAGATCCACCGGCGGAAATTCGATCCCGGAGCCAAGCAGGGTGCGCAGGTGGATCGGCGTGGTCACCAGCACGCGCGGGCGCGGGAGTTTCGCGACTTCGGCGGCGACGTCGGCCGGGTAGAACGGCCGCTCGGCGCACAAGGCGTTGCCGCTCAGCAGCGCCAGCAGCACCGCGGACTCGAGGCCGTACATGTGCTGCCCCGGAACCGTGCCCAGCAAGGCGTGGCTGCGTCCGTCCAGCAGCCCCAGTCGCGGTGCGCCGTCGAGCACGCAACGCGCCAGCGGGCCCCAGGTCTTGCGGTAGGGCACCGGCGTGCCGGTGGAGCCGGAGGTAAAAACGATGGCAGCGAGCTGGGTCGTGGCGATCCGCGGCACGCGGTAGGGCGCGGCGGAATTGAATGCCGCGACCTCGCCCAGCAACTCTGCATAGTGGGCCTGCGGCAGATCGATCGCGCAATCCGCGTCGTCGGTAAGGCAAAGCGCATCGGGCGCAAATTTGGCGAGCTGCGCAATGACCTGCGGTGTGTGCGTCGAGGGCAACAGGCTGACGCGTTCCGACATCAGGCACGCCGCCAGGCCGACCGTGAATCGATAGCGGTCGGTACAGATGTTGAGCACATGTCCTGCGGCAGGCATATTGCGTGCAAGCAGTGTGGCATCGGTCAGAAACCGCTGCGCGCTTATCGCAATCCCGTCCCGATACGCGACCGTCGCGGTCGGGGAGGCATGCGTCAGCAGTGGGATGCCGCTCATGGCGTCACGCAGAGTCCGCGAAATACACGCGCAAGGTGGCGATGAGGCCGTTGCGCTGCACCTGGGGAAGCACACGGCGCCGCACCAGATATTCCGCCACGAACATCAGCAATATCAACGGCAGCGAGAAAAAATTGACGTACAGCGACCAGATGCGCAGCGATGTGAACTCAAACAGCAAAAATGAGGCCGCGACGTTCGCCAAAAAGAACAGCACCCAGGCAACCGTGACATTGCGCGTGTAGCGCAGCTCCAGCGCGCTCAAGGGCCCATGGACCTTGTCCGCCAGCTGGGTGCAGAGCGGAATGCGGCCCTCGAGCAGCGAACGTCCGAAGCCAAATGCCATGATGGAATAAAAACCGCACTGCTGGATCAGGTACACGATGGGGAAATTTTGCGTGAGCAGCGCCCAAAACTCGTACATCAGCAAGGCGGCCGCGACCGCCGCGAGCAGCGCGATCAGCGTGCCGCTCCAGCGCCACAGCAAAACGCATCCCACGGCCAGCATGGGTGCGAGAGCCAGCGCCGCGCCCAAATCGTGCGCTCGAGGATGGACGTTGCTGTAGTGCGACAGTACCGAGTAGCCAACGAGGAACGCCAGGACGGCAGCGATCTGCAGGCTCCCGCGTCCCGAAGCCATGGCTACTTGGTTCTCTGCGCCGCAATGTACTCGGCAAGATGCCTCAAAGAACGGAAGATCTGCTGATTCTCCTGGCTGTCGGCGCGCAGGTGGATGCCGTACTGCTTGGAGACGATCAGCGCGACCTCCAAAATATCGATGGAATCCAAGCCCAATCCCTCGCCGTACAGGGGCGCGTCCGGATCGATATCCTGAGGCTGCACCTCCAGATTCAGGGCTTGCACGCACAGCGCGGCAAGTTCCCGCTGGAGACCGACATCGGTCAGCGGCGCCGGCTGTTGCATGAGCGACGCTTTGTCGGACATAGGCTTTAAGCTTTCGATTGGAGTTCTAAGAAAGCTCATTATATAGGTGCCGGCCGGTGCGGCAACTGACCCCCCGGCCGCCGCATGCTGCGGTGCTCTAAGACCGGCGCAGACGCCTTGCCGCCAGCAGCGGCAGGCGCACGATGAATCCGCACACCAGCCGCAAATGCATCCAGGTCAGCAATGCGTTGTCGCGCCAGTAGTTGAAATGCGAGACACCGCCATCCTCGGACCTGAAATAGCGCACCGGCGCCGCCAGATTGACCGGCCGCACGCCCTGCCAGGACAGGCGCACGACCGCTTCGACGTCGAAGTCGAAGCGCCGCATCCACGGCTGCCTGCGCATGATGCCGATCAGAGCGCCGATCGGATAGACGCGAAAGCCGAACAGTGAGTCATGTATTCCGGCCCACAGGGTTTCCAAGTTCGCCCACCAGTTCGATATTCTGCGGCCTTTGACCCGCAGGCCGGGCGCGCTGTCATCGAATACCGGTTCGCCCAGGATCATGGAACGGGGCGCCGCGCGCGATGCCTGCATGAACGCCGGGATGCTTTCCGGGGGATGCTGACCATCGGAATCCATGGTCAATGCATGGGTAAATCCTGCCGCCTGAGCCTCGCGGATTCCGAACAGCACCGCGGCGCCTTTGCCGCGATTTTCCGGGCGCACCAGGATGCGCAGATTCGGCTCGGCGGCCGCCATTTCCGCCAGCCGATGCTCCGAGTGATCGTTGCTGCCGTCGATGACCACCCAAACCGGAGCCCATTGATCCAGGGCCGCCCGCACGGTCGCAAACACCCTGGGTCCCGGGTTGTAGCTCGGAATGAGTACGAGGTGGGTGCTCGATGGGGTCATCGTTCGCGTTTGAGCCAGCGGGACTGCAGCGCGCCGTCCAGTGCCTGGCGGTAATAGCGGTCGAGTTCCGCGGTGAAAGCGGCAACGTCCTCGGGCGGATCAAAGCGCCTTCCCAGGCGCGCGCGGTAGGTGATGGGCAGTTCGGGGCGCTTGAACAGCGGCCAGCCCTTGCTGAGGAAGGGCGAGTCGGTTTCGATCACCAGCGTTTGCACCGGGACTTGGGCGCGTTTGGCGATCAGACCCACGCTGCCTACCAGCGGGTTGATCGGCAACCGGGTGGTACGGGTGCCCTCGGGAAATAACAGCAGGATGGCGCCGGCCTTGAGATGCGCCACCGATTCCTTGACCATCTGCCGGGATGAATCATTGCGCACGTAGCGCGCGAGCCGGGATCCCGAGCCCAAGAACACGTTCTTCATGAGTTCCGACTTCATCACGCAAACCAGATTCGGATGGCGCGTGAGGATCAACAACGCATCGATCAGCGCCGGATGATTCGGCGCCAGGATCAGCGGCGGACCGTCCTTCAGGGTGTCGATCGCCTGCAGATCCAGCCGGTAGGCGCCGGTGATCGACAGGGACCAGGAGTAGATGCGAAAGCCCGCCATGATGCCGCGCCGGCCGACGGCCGTACCCAGCCGCGGCGGCAGGATGAAATAGAGCGGCAGCGCAAACACCGACCAGCACAGGCAGATCAGGCCCAACAGCGCCAACGAGCTATAGAGGGCGAAATATTCGCAGCCGATTTTCAAGAAGCGCGGCATCGCTGTCAGTCCGGTATTTCCACGGTCCGTGCTGATTTTTGGATCATCCAGGCAAAGCCAAACCCGCCCGTCCAATAGCTTTTGCGCTGAACCAGGGGACTGTCAACAAAGGCCGCGCCGGCGAGCGTGTCGTAGCGCAGGTAAGCGCCCACCCAGAACTTCGGGTAGCGCTTCGACAAGGCCGCCAGAGTCTGCGTGCCTGCGTATCCGCCCTGGGCGCTGAATTCCGGCCGGGAGGCGCTCGCGAATTGCGCCGCGACCGAATAGTAATAATCGTGATAACGGCGATCGGCGAATAACGGCCCCGCCAGCAGTCCGAGATTCCAGCCCGGCAGACCGAAGGGGTCCTTGAGGTCCAGATTCAGCCGCGGGCTGAACGTCCAGCCGATGATGCGCGGCGACGCTTCGACCGTGGCCGCGGCGCGCAGCGGCATGCGCAAATCGAGCTTGATCCTGCGGTCGCCGCTTTTAAAGAGGTGGAAATCGAACGAGGGTCCGAGTTCCACCGTGGAGCGCAGGTCCGGCATGCCGCTGCGCTCGCGATCGTTGCGCACCGGCGTGGTCAGGTTGAAGCTCAAGTTGATCTCGACCCAGTCCTGGTTGAACAGCGTGCCGCGCACGCCATCGCGATCCGCCTTCAGGAATTTGCCGTTGTAAACTATATAAGGAACCGGCAGGGGATAGGCATGCGTGGTATTCGAACCCCGATAGTCCTGGAAGGCGATCGCGCCGGCGCCAAGACCGAATTCCCACAGCGGCGCCTCATGCGCACGGGACGAAGCACTGCAAAACATGCCGGCAAGCAACGCGGCCGCAAGGGTCCCAACCCTGATCCTGTCAATCTCGGGCATACAATTCGCTTGGGTTGGGGTTCGATCGAGTGAACCCGGGCGAGGGCATCCTAGTCTAAGATATCGAGCCATGCACATCTTGATTGTCGAAGACGACGAAGTTGCGCGCGACTACCTGACCAAGGCCTTGCGCGAGGCGGGCCACACGGTGGACGCCGCCGCCAACGGCCTCGAGGGCCTGCACATGGCCTCCTCGATAGCCGTCGACCTGGCGATCGTCGATCGCATGCTGCCGAAGATGGACGGACTCGCGCTGGTGCAGTCGCTGCGCGCAACCGGCCGCAAGATGCCGGTGCTCATCTTGAGCGCGCTCGGCGACGTCGATGACCGCATCACCGGGCTGCGCGCCGGCGGCGACGACTATCTCACCAAGCCCTATCACATGGCCGAATTGCTGGCGCGCATCGATGCGCTCGCGCGGCGCGGCGATTCGAGCGGCGCCGAGGCGAGCACCAGGCTGAAACTGGCGGACCTGGAACTGGACCGCATGACCCGCCGCGTCGTGCGCAACGGCAAGAAGATCGAATTGACCGCGCGCGAGTTTCAACTGCTGGAATTCATGATGCGCCATAGCGGACAGGTGGTGACGCGCACCATGCTGCTCGAAGGGGTCTGGGATTATCATTTCGATCCGCAAACCAATGTGATCGACGTGCACATCAGCCGCCTGCGCCAGGCCATCGACAAGGATTTCGACAAGCCTCTGCTGCACACCGTGCGCGGTGCGGGCTACAGCCTGCGCGAAGACGAGTAGGACAGGCTCCCGGTGGGTCCCGATCAACGATTTCTCGGCATTCTCGACACTTCGCCGTTCCGTATCGCGATCGTCTATTCGATCGTGTTTGCGATCGGCGCAGCGGCGCTCATCTATGCGGTGGATTTCGCGGTCTCGCGCGTGGTCGACGGCAGCACCGACAATCTGATCGAAGCCGAGGTGCAGGGACTGCGCGAGCAGATGCTGGTGCTCTCGCGCAGCGATTTCATCGAATTGATCGAGCAGCGCTCGCAGGATCAGGATGTGCGCGGCGCTGTGTACCTGATGGTGGATCCGCAGCTGCGCCCGGTCGCGGGCAACGTTCCGGCCTGGCCCAAGGTGGATGCGGACGCCGGCAAATGGTTTCTGTTCAAAGTCTCGGTGCCGTTCGGCGATGAGACGCGCGAACATGAAATGCGGGCGCAGCGATTCCCTTTGCCCGGCGGCTATCGCATGCTGGTGGGCCACGATGTCCAGGAACGGCAGGACGTCAAGAACCTCATGATGCGCGGGCTGATCACGGCGGTGCTGCTGACGCTGCTGCTGGGTCTGGGAGGCGGGTTCTGGATGGGGCGGCGCATCCTGGCGCAGGCCGGCGCGATATCCGCGGTGGCCACGCAGATCATGCGCGGCGACCTGTCGCAACGCCTGCCGGTGCGCGATGCCGACGACGAGATCAACACGCTGGCGCGCGAGATCAACACCATGCTCGACAAAATCGAGCAGCTGACCTTGGGGATGCGCACGGTGCTCGACAGCGCGGCCCACGACCTGCGCACCCCTTTGAACCGCCTGCAGGCGAGCGCCGAAGGGGCGATGAGCACGCTCGCGCCCGGCTCGGCGGAGCGGCGCGTGCTCGAGCGGGTGACCAGCGAGGTGGATCACATGCGCAGCACATTGGATGCCCTGCTGCGCATCGCGCTGGCCGAAACCGGCACGGTTGCGCGCGAACCGGTCGACCTGTCCGAACTGGTGGCCAGCGTGGTCGAACTGTACGCGCCGGCGAGCGAGGAGCGCGGGATCATGCTCGACAGTTCGGTCGCGCCGGGCGCCCGGGTGCAGGGCAACCGGCAATTGCTGGCGCAGGCGTTGGCCAATCTGCTCGACAATGCCATCAAGTTCACGCCGGACGGCGGCCGCATCCGCGTGGTGCTCGACGGCTCGGGCGGCGGACCGCAGGTCATCGTCGAGGACAACGGGCCGGGCATACCCGCGGACAAGCGCGAGGTCGTGCTCGGGCGCCGCGTGCGCCTGGACGAGGCGCGGAAATTTCCGGGCTCCGGCTTGGGGCTGTCGTTGGTTGCCGCGGTCACGAAATTGCACGGCGCGCGCCTGGTGCTCGATGATGCGGGGCCGGGATTGAAAGTTTCATTGAAATTTTGAGGAGAGATCATGCTGAAGTATCTGGCCACTGCGGCCTGCATCACCGGCCTGGCGGCCTGTACCGCCGCCCAGGCGCCGCCCGCGCCCAGCGCGCAAGTCGCGGCAGCTCCGCATCCGCTGCTGCGTTCCGGCATCGATCTCCAATATGTCGACGGCGCTGTGCGGCCCCAGGATGACGTCTACCAGCATTTGAACGGCAAGTGGCTGCGCGACTACCAGCTGCCGCCCGACAAGGGCGCGGTCGGCTCATTCACCGCGGTCCAGGACAGGACCGAGGAGCAGTTGCGCAGCATCGTCGATGGCCTGGATCAGCCCGCGGGAAATGAGGACCCTGATGCGAAGAAGCTCGCCGATCTGTACGCGAGCTACATGGACGAGGAGCGTCTCGAGGCCTTGGGCATCAAGCCGTTGCTCAAGGAGTTTGCGGCGATCGACGCGCTCAAGGGCAGGAATGCAATCCCGCAATTGTTCGCGCACATGAACGAGATCGGCGCGGGTGCGCCCTTCAACCTGCAGGTCAATCCGGACGCGCGGGACTCGGCCCACTATGCGGTCATTCTGCACCAGGGGGGATTGGGCCTCCCCGACCGCGACTACTATTTGAAGGACGATGCCAAGCTCAAGGATGCGCGCAGCGCGTATCGGACGCACATCGAAAAAATGCTGGGCATGGCCGGCCAGGCCAGGGCCGCGCAGCAGGCGGCGGCGATCCTCAAGTTGGAGACGTCGCTGGCGAAGATTCAGTGGACCCGCGTGGAGAACCGCGACCCCATCAAGACCTATAACAAGACGGCGCTGTCGGAGCTGTCGGCGCTGATGCCGGGGTATGATTGGCAGCGCTATCTGCACAGCTCCGGTGTCGCGGGCAAGGTCGATTCGGTGATCGTGGGCCAGCCGAGCTATTTCATCAGCCTCGGCAAGCTGATCTTGAGCACCAGGCTGCCGGTATGGAAAGCCTATTTCAAATGGCGGGTCCTGTCCGCCTCCGCCCCATACCTGTCGAAGGCCTTCGTGGACGAGCGCTTTGCCTTCACCGGCGGTGTGCTGCGCGGCGTGCCGCAGAACGAGCCGCGCTGGAAGCGGGGCATCACCCTGCTCGACGGCAGCCTCGGCGAAGCCCTGGGCAGGCTTTATGTCGCCAAATATTTTCCGCCGCAGAACAAGGCGCGCATGCAGGCGCTGGTGCTGAATCTGTTGGAGGCATACCGGCGCGACATCGACACGCTGGATTGGATGAGCGCGGATACCAAGGTGGGCGCCCAGGCCAAGCTCGCGAAAATGCAGCCCAAGATCGGCTACCCGGACCACTGGCGCGATTACAGCGCGCTGCACATTGTGCGCGATGATCTGCTCGGCAATGTGGTGCGCGCCAATGAGTTCGAGTATCGGCGCAATCTGGGCAAGCTGGGCAAGCCGGTGGATCACAGCGAGTGGCGCATGCGCCCGCAGACCATCAATGCGTCGTACAACCCGACACGCAATGAAATCACTTTCCCGGCAGCCATTCTGCAGCCGCCATTCTTCGATGCCGATGCGGACGATGCGGTGAATTACGGCAGCATCGGCGGCGCGATCGGCCACGAGATGAGCCATGGCTTCGACGATGAGGGCAGCCAATTCGACGCCGACGGCAATCTGCACGACTGGTTCACCAAGGCCGATCACGACAAATTCGCCGAGAAGACCAGGATCCTCATCGCGCAGTACAACGCCTACGAGCCGGTGCCCGGCTACCACGTCAATGGTGCGCTTACCCTGGGCGAGAACATCGGCGACAATTCCGGCCTGGCAATCGCCTACAAGGCCTATCGGATCTCATTGGCCGGCCATGAGGCACCGCTGATCGACGGGCTGAGCGGTGATCAGCGCTTCTACCTGGGGTGGGTGCAGCTGTGGCGCGGCAAGGTGCGCGAAGCCGAGGCAATTCAGCGCATCAAAACCGATCCGCACTCGCCGCCGGCGGTGCGCGGCACGGCGCCGCTGCGCAACCAGGCGGGCTTTTACGCGGCCTTCGGCTTGCAGCCGGGGGACAAGATGTATTTGCCTCCCCAGGAGCGCGTGAATATCTGGTGAGCGTCAATTTTTCGGCGCATCCTGCGCGCACCGCGGGATGCGTCCGTTTCTCGTAAGCTGCTGAATATACTCACTAAAGCGGCGTAGGTTTTTTCTGGCATAGAACTTGCTCGATTCCCGTGCGGCATGTGCCCGCGAGGGAATCGAACTATGGCCGACGAAGCTGACGACGCTGCTCCTCCCCCGCCGCCGAAAAAATCCGGCGGCTTGATGGGTTCCATGATGAACGGGTTGGGCATTTTCGTGCTCACCTTGGGCGCCGTCGTGGTCGGCGGTTTCATCAACGCCAAGCTGCACCCGCTGCCGGATCTCAAACTGGACAAGGACGGAAAGATCACCGCCATCGTGCCGGTGGCTGCCGCGGCCAAGTCCGGCGAGGGAGGCGGCGCGGGCCAGCCGTCGGTGTACTACGCCATCGATCCGCCCCTGGTGGTGAACTTCGAGGACGGGTCGGCGGTGCGTTTCCTGCAGATCACCATGGAGATCATGGCGCACGACCAAAAAGCCATCGACAGCGTGCAGAAAAACGTCCCCCTGATCCGCAACAACCTGCTGCTGCTGATGAGCAACCGCAACTATCAATCGATGATGACGCGCGAGGGCAAGGAAAAGCTGCGCCAGGAGGCGCTGGCGGAAGTTCGCGCCGTGCAGAAAAAAGAAGGCGGCCCCGACGTGGACGACGTGCTGTTCACCAGTTTCGTGGTGCAGTGATGGACCAAACCCCGGCCCGCATCTCCAACGAAGAAGTCGCTGCGCTGCTCGAAAAGAGCGGCAAAGAGGCCGCCGCGGTGCGGCCCTACGATTTTGCCGCGCAGCGCATCAACCGCACCGAATTGCCGTTGCTCGAGGTGGTCAGCAAGAATTTCGCCGAGCGGGCGAAGACTTCGCTGTCCGGATTGCTGGGACGCGACGCCGGCCTGCAGTTCGATTCGATCGAATCGGTCAAGAGCGCCGACCTGCAGGCCTCGCTGCCGGTGCCTGCGACGCTCGCCGTCGTACGCTTGAAACCGCTGCCCGGATTCGCCTACGTGAGCGTCGAGCCGGCGCTGCTGCTGACCCTGCTGGACGGCTTCTTCGGCGGCACCGGCCGCGCCAACGCGGACCCGCAGGCGGCCATCGCGCCCGCCGCGCAACGATTCCTGTCGCTCATGGTGCGCAGCCTCATCAGCGATCTGGCCGCGGCCTGGCAGCCGGTTTCCGCGGTCGAATTGGAATTGGTCAAGCAGGAAACCAATCCGCGCCTGGTGCAGTTCGGCGGCGCGCTCGAATCGGTCACGGTGGTCAAATTCACCGTGGAATTCGCGGCGCGCAGCGGCCGCATGGATTGGCTGTTCCCGGACGCCGTGCTCAGCCCGATCCGCGGCGCGCTTGCCGGCGACGGCGCCGTCGCGCCGACGCGCAAGCACGAGGCGTGGGCGCCGCTGTTCACGACGGCGCTGCAGGACGCGCAGCTGGATACCCGCGCGGTGCTGGCGCAGGCGCAAATCAGCCTGCGCGAATTGGTCAGCCTCGCGCCCGGCGACATCATTCCGATCGACGCGCCTCAACAGGTCACGCTGCTGGCGGGCGATGTGCCGCTGTATCGCGGCCGCTTCGGCATTTCGCAAGGACGCAACGCCCTCAAAATTCTTCCAGGAGCCCCCGCATGAGTCCGCCCGATCCGAAGTCCGCCGCCGTCGCGCGCGCGCAATTCAGCGACTTAGGTCCCAATGCCGCCGGCACCCCCGGGCAGGAAATGAATTTGAAGCTGATTCTCGATGTCGCCGTCACCCTGGCGCTCGAGGTGGGACGCGCGAAGATGTCGGTGCGCGATCTGCTGCAACTGGCGCCGGGTTCCGTGGTCGAGCTCGATCGCCTCGCGGGCGAGCCGCTCGACGTGCTGGTGAACGGCGTGCGCATCGCCCGCGGCGAAGTGGTCGTGGTCAACGAGAAGTTCGGCATCCGGCTCACCGACGTGGTGAGCGAGACCGAAAGGATGGAGCACGCAAAATGACGCCGTTGGCGCAGCCCGCCTCGCCGTTGTCGGTCGGCAGCCTCGCGCAGCTGACATTGAGTCTGATCGCCATCGTGGCGCTGATATTGGCGATCGGCTGGGTGCTGAAGCGCTTCAAGCTGAACGCACCGCGCGGATCCACGGACAGCGAGGTTCTCGATCAGCTCGCCTTGGGCCCGCGCGAGCGCATCGTGCTGGTGCGCATCGGCGCGGCGCAGGTCCTGGTCGGCGTCGGCGCCGGCGGCATCGTCGCACTGACGCCTTTGGGCGCCCCCATCGCGCTGAAGCCCGGCAGCCGCACGCCGGCGTTCGCCGAGCGCCTGCTGGACATGATGAAGCGGCCGGGACCTCCGTGAGCAAATCGCTGCGCGCAATTCAACGCCGATGGACTGCGGCCGCGCTGCTCATGCTGCTGCCGATCGCGGCCGGAGCGCAGGCCGCGCTGCCGGCGATCGCCTTGAAGTCGGCCGCCGACGGCGTGCAGACCTACTCGCTCACCTTCCAGATCCTGATCCTGATGACCCTGTTGACGCTGCTGCCGGCGATATTGCTGGCGATGACGGCGTTCACGCGCATCATCATCGTGCTGTCGATCCTGCGCCAGGCACTCGGCATGGCCACCACGCCTTCCAACCAGGTGCTCACCGGACTGGCGTTGTTTCTCACCTTTTTCGTGATGAGCGCGACCCTGGAGCAGTCCTACGCGTCGGGCATCAAGCCCTACATGGATGGCCAGCTCGCCGGAGAGGTGGCGATCGACCGCACGGTCGCGCCGTTGAAGAAATTCATGCTGGCGCAGACCCGCGAGAATGATCTGCAGCTGTTCTCGAGGCTTTCGCGCAAGCCGCAATTCGCGAGCGCCGACGACGTGCCGTTGTCGGTCCTGGTGCCGACGTTTCTCACCAGCGAATTGAAGACCGCGTTTCAGATCGGCTTCATGGTTTTCATACCGTTTCTGGTCATCGATCTGGTGGTCGCGAGCGTGCTCATGTCGATGGGCATGATGATGCTCTCGCCGGTGCTGGTGTCGCTGCCGTTCAAGATCATGCTGTTCGTCGTGGTCGACGGCTGGACACTGCTGATCGGCACCCTGGCGTCGAGTTTTCATCAATGACGCCCGAGAATGTCATGGACCTCGCGCACAAGACGCTGCTGGTCACCTCGATGATTTCCGCGCCGCTGCTGTTGATCGCACTGATCACCGGTCTGGTGATCGGCATGCTGCAGGCGGCCACTCAGATCAACGAGTCCACCTTGAGCTTCATTCCGAAGCTCTTGATGCTGGTGCTCACGCTGTTTGTCGCCGGGCCGTGGATTCTGCGCGTGTTGATCGATTTCACCCACGATCTATATGCCAGCATCCCGGCGATGATCGGTTAGCGACATGCAGCCGTTGACCCTGAACGCCGCGGATGTGTCGATGTGGGTGAGCCGGATGTGGTGGCCGGTGCTGCGCGTCGGCGGCTTCGTGCTGGCGGCGCCGATCAGCAGCGAAGGCGTGGTGCCCTCGCTGGTCAAAATCGTCCTGACCCTGTCGCTCGCGTTCCTGCTGGGGCCGCTGATACAGGTGCCGGCGGGACTGTCGATATTCTCCGCCTCCGGAATGCTGGCCGCGGTGCTGGAGCTGCTCATCGGAGTGGCGATCGGCATGGTCGTGCTGGTGGCCTTCGAGGCGCTGGTGTTCGCGGGCCAGAGCATTTCGCTCACCATGGGCCTGGGCTTCGCCACGCTGGTCGATCCGCAGCGCGGCGCGCAAGTGCCGGTGCTCGGCCAGCTGTTCATGATCTTCGGCACCCTCACCTACCTCGCGATCAACGGTCATCTGATGCTCCTGGGTGCCTTGGCGGACAGTTTCCATACGCTGCCGATCGGCGCCCACCTGGATCAGGGCTTCTTTTTGACTCTGGTGCTGTGGGGGGCGCGCGTATTCGATGCCGGGTTGCTGATCGCGCTGCCCGCGGTCATCGCGCTGGTGATCGTCAATCTGGCGCTCGGCGTCGTGACCCGCGCAGCGCCGCAGCTCAACCTGTTCGGCATCGGCTTCACCATCACGCTCATGAGCGGCTTTTTCGTGCTGCTCGCCGGCCTCGACGGCATCCTGTCGGGCATTTCCAGCCTGCTCAACAGCGCGCTGATGGCTGTCGCGGGCTTGATCGGCGTGAATGCCGCGGGGGTGCCCTGATGGCCGAAGCCGAAATGGGCGGCGAACGCACCGAAGAACCTTCGCAACGACGCCTGCAGGAAGCGCGCGAACGCGGGCAGCTGCCACGCTCGCGCGAACTCACCAATTTCGCCGCCATGATCGGCGGCAGCGCGGCGCTCGCGGCGATCGGCGCCACGGCGGCCTCGCAGCTGTCGCAGATGATGCGCCGTTCGCTGTCCATCGATGTGCAGTCGCTGCGCTCCACCGGCTCGATGAGCACGTCGCTCGGGGAGGCGTGCATGAGCGCGCTCGGCGCCGTATTGCCGGTTTTCGGCGCTCTCGTGGTCATGGTGTTGCTGGCATCGGTGGCGTTGGGCGGCTGGAATTTCAGCACCCAGGCGCTGGCGCCGGATTTCTCGCGTTTGAGTCCGCTGTCGGGAATCAAGCGGCTGTTCGGCCTGCATGGCGTCTCGGAACTGGGCAAGGCTCTGCTCAAGTGCTTCGTGGTCGGCGCGGTGTGCGCGGGAATCGTGTCGTGGATTTTCGGCGATGTGCTGGCGCTGGCCCGCATGGCGCCGCGCGCGGCCATCGTGCGCGGCGCGGGTCTGTTGAGCTGGGCGTTCGTGTGGCTGTGCGGCTCGCTGGCGCTGGTGGCGGTGGTCGACGTGCCGCTGCAGATTTTCCAGTTCAAGCGTGCCTTGCGCATGACGCGCCAGGAACTGCGCGATGAATCCAAGGAATTGGACGGCCGGCCGGAGACCAAGCAGCGCATACGCCAGATGCAGCAGGCGCTGGCGCGGCGGCGGATGATGCACAAAGTGCCGACCGCGGACGTGGTGATCGTCAATCCGACGCACTTTGCGGTGGCGCTCAAGTACGACCCGAAAAAAATGCGCGCTCCGGTGGTGCTGGCGAAGGGCGTCGATCTGGTCGCGCACAACATCCGCCGCATCGCCGCGGAGCACCGCGTGCCGGTATTCGAGTCGCCGAAACTGGCGCGGGCTCTGTATCGCTCCACCGATCTGAACAAGGAAATCCCGAACGGCTTGTATGTCGCGGTTGCGCAGGTGCTGTCGTACATCTTCCGCGTGCGCACCTTGAATCCGACCATCGCAGCCCGGGTGGCGCGGCCCAATCCCAAAATCGACGATGAGTACCTGGACGCATGAACGCACGGGGAGCAGTGGCGACCTTCGGCGAATTCGCCCGCAACGGCCTGGGCGTGCCGCTGCTGGTGATGGTGGTGCTCGCCATGATGGTGCTGCCGCTGCCGGCATTCCTGCTGGATATTTTCTTCACCTTCAACATCACGCTCTCGCTGATGATCCTGCTGGCCGTGATCTACGTGCGGCGGGCGCTGGAGTTTGCGACCTTCCCGACCGTGTTGTTGGGCGCGACGCTGCTGCGGCTGGGATTGAACGTCGCCTCGACGCGCATCGTGCTCATCAACGGCCACACCGGCGCGCAGGCCGCGGGCCATGTGATCGCGGCGTTCGGCCATTTCGTGGTAGGCGGCAACTACGCCGTGGGCATGGTGGTGTTCACCGTGCTGGTGATCATCAACTTCGTGGTCATCACCAAGGGTGCCGGCCGCATCTCGGAAGTCAGCGCGCGTTTCACCCTGGACGCCATGCCGGGCCGGCAGATGGCGATCGACGCCGATTTGAACGCGGGCATCATCACGCAGGCCGACGCCATCGTGCGCCGGCAGGAAGTGCGCGAGGAGGGCGATTTCTACGGCGCCATGGACGGCGCCAGCAAGTTCGTCCGCGGCGACGCCATCGCCGGCATTCTGATCGTGTTCATCAATCTGTTCGGCGGCACCATCATCGGCGCGGCGCAGCACGGCATGTCGCTTGCCGACGCCGGCCGCACCTACGCATTGCTGACCATCGGCGACGGTCTGGTCGCGCAGATTCCGGCGCTGCTGTTGTCGGTGGCCGTGGCCATCCTGGTGACGCGCGTCTCGCGCCCGCACGACATGAGCCAGCAGATCATGACGCAGGTATTGGGCCAGCCGCGGGCGCTCGGCGTCACCAGCGGGATACTGGGACTGCTCGGCATCATTCCGGGCATGCCCAATGTCGTATTCCTCGCCATGGCGGCACTCTGCGCGGTGGGAGCGTACATGCTCAGCAAACGACCGCCGCCCGGCGCAGTCGCCGCCGCCGCGCCGGCCGCATCGCAGGCGGTTTCCACCGAGCAGAAGGAACTGTCCTGGGATGACGTCGAGGCGGTGGACCTCATCGGTCTTGAAGTCGGTTACCGCCTGATCCCGCTGGTCGATCGCAATCAGGGCGGCGAACTGATGGGGCGCATCAAGGGTGTGCGCAAGAAGCTGTCGGAGGAACTCGGATTCCTGGTGCAGGCGGTACATATCCGCGACAACCTGGAGCTCGGGCCGAACTCCTACCGGATCACCATCTTGGGCGCTCCGGTCGGCGAGTCCGAAGTGTTTCCCGACCGGGAAATGGCGATCAATCCGGGTCAGGTGTCGGGGACGATTCCGGGCTCCGCCACCAAGGATCCCGCCTTCGGGCTCGACGCGGTCTGGATCGACAAGGCGCGGCGCGAGCAGGCCCAGGCTCAGGGCTACACGGTGGTGGACGCCAGCAGCGTCATCGCGACGCACTTGAGCCACCTGCTGCAATTGCATGCGCACGAATTGCTGGGCCACGAGGAAGTTCAGCAGCTGCTCAACCGCCTCGGCAAGGCGGCGCCGAAGCTCATCGAGGATCTGGTGCCGAAGCTGCTGCCGATGAGCGTGGTGGTCAAAGTGCTGCAATACCTGCTCTTGGAGAAGGTGTCGATCCGTAATCTGCGCACCATCTGCGAGACGCTGGCGGAATACGCGCCCAAGACCCAGGACCCGGTGGCGCTGGTGGCCGCGGTGCGCGTCGCACTGGGCCGCAGCATCGTGCAAAACATCGGCGGCCTGCGTCAGGAGCTGCCGGTGATCACCCTGGACCCTGCGCTCGAACAGGTATTGCAGGACTCGATGGCCGGCGGAGCGGATGCGTCGCCGGGATTCGAGCCCGGTCTTGCGGACAGAATTCAAACCGCCCTGGGCGACAGCGCGCGCCGTCAAGACGCGGCCGGCGAACCGGCCGTGCTGCTGGTGGCGCCGAAGATCCGACCCTGGATTGCGCGCCTCATGCGCCACTCCACGCCCTCGCTGGCGGTGCTTGCCTACAACGAAATTCCGGAAAACCGCCGCATCCGTGTGATCGCGGCGGTCGGCCGCTGAAGATATGAGTGATTCACGGAGGTTGACATGAAGATCAAACGATACTCGGCCGCCAGCATGCGTGCCGCTCTGGCCCTGGTGCGGGCAGAGCAGGGACCGGATGCGGTCATCCTGTCGAGCCGCCGCGGAGAGGAGGGCATCGAAGTCATCGCCGCCGTGGATTACGACGAGGCCTTGTTTGCCGATGCCAACCGGCAGCGGTCAGCGCCCAGCATCGCGCCGGCTGCGGCGGATGCAGCACCCGCGCCGACCGCGCGCACGCCGGTTGCGGCCGCGCCGCGGCCGCTGCAGGCTGCACACACGCAGGCGACTGCACACGCGCAGGCTACTGCACGCGCGCAGGCGACTGTTCGGGCGCCGCAGCAGGGTGCCGCGACGCTTGCGCGGCCGGTTGCGACACAGCCCGCGCCGGTCCGGCCGGCGGCCGCCGCAGACCCGAGCTACGGCGCCATGCAGCGCGAGTTGCGGGATTTGCGCCAGTTGCTGGAGACAGGTCTCGCCGGCATGACCTGGAGCGACAAGCGGCTGCGCGAACCGTTGCAGGCCCGGGTGCTGGAGGAACTGTCGGCAATGGACATTGCGCCCGATATCGCCATGGCATTGGCGGCCATGACGCCGCGGCGCACCAGCCTGAAAAACCCATCGCATATCCCCCTGGCGCTGCTGGTCAAGCACCTGCCCGTGGTCAGCGACTTGACCTGCGTCACCGGCGGCATCACCGCGGTGGTCGGGCCGACCGGCGCCGGCAAGACCACTACGATCGCCAAGCTCGCCGCACGCTGGTGCATGTTGCACGGCAGCCAGGACCTGGCGCTGGTGAGCACCGACGGCTATCGAATCGGCGCGCGCGAGCAATTGATGACCTATGCGCGCATTCTCGGGGCGCCGATGCATGCCGCCAACAATGGCCAGGAATTGGCGCGGGTGCTGGAACGGCTCAAATCGAAGAAGTTGATACTCATCGATACCGCCGGAATGGGTCCGCGCGATGTCCGCCTGACCGAGCAGCTCGCGACGCTCAAGTTGGGAGCCGCGCGCGCCCGAGTTCTGCTGGCGCTGCCGGCGCAGGGCGAGGGACAGGCGCTCGAGGAAATCGTGCGCGCCTTCGCGCGGGTTGCGCCCGCGGCCTGTGTGATCACCAAGGTGGACGAAGCGGCGAGCCTTGGCGGGGCGATCTCGGCGGTGCTGCGTCACAAACTGAAAATCGCCTATGTTTGCAACGGACAGCGGGTGCCCGAGGATTTGCACGCGGCGCATCAGAAGCGGGTATGGCTGATCCGGGCGGCATTGCAGCTCAAGGAGCGCTTGCCGCGGGCGCGCGACGAAGCGTCCTTGGCCCGTGCGTTCGGCCGGGTAGCCGCCCATGCGTGACTTCAGGCTGTCGCCGGAACGCGCCCAGGCACTCGCCGAGCTCAACTCCTCGCGTCCGGTCAAGGTCATTGCGGTGACCGGCGGGAAGGGCGGGGTGGGCAAGACCACCGTGTCCGCCAATTTGGCGGTGTCGATCGCCGCCCAGGGCCGGGATGTGATGCTGGTGGATGCGGATCTCGGCCTGGCCAACGTGGATGTGGTGCTGGGACTGCACACCCGATTCCATCTCGGCAATGTCATTCAGGGCGAGTGCGCGCTGGAAGATGCCATCGTAACCGGTCCGCACGGCCTGCAAATCGTGCCCGCGGCCTCCGGCATCAAGCGCATGGCGACCTTGTCGCCGGCCGAGCATGCGGGAATCATCCGCGCGTTCAGCGATTTGTATCATCAGGTCGAGGTGCTGGTGGTGGATACCGCGGCCGGCCTGCATGACAGCGTCATGACCTTCAGCCAGGCGGCGCATCATGTCGTGGTGGTGGTGTGCGATGAGCCCGCCTCGATCACCGACGCCTATGCACTGATCAAGGTCTTGAGCCGCGAGCACGGCGTGCAGCGATTTCAGATCCTGGCGAATCAGACCCGCAGATCCGGCGAAGGGCCGGACCTGTTCCAGAAAATTCAGCGAGTCTGTGACCGGTTTCTCAATGTGACCCTGGAGTTTGCCGGCTCCATTCCGTTTGACGACTATCTGCGGCGGGCGGTGCAGCGCCAGACGGCCGTCGTGGATGCATTTCCTGCATCAATTTCCTCCATGGCACTCAAGAATCTGGCCTCCAAGGCCGATAAGTGGTCTGTGCCCCAAGGGGCACGAGGTCACCTGGAGTTCTTTGTCGAACGAATGGTGGGGGCCAGGATCGCCCCCTCGACGGTATTGCAATGAGAGCAAGCACACAGTACACGAACACTCAAAAACGCGGCACGAAACCGGTTGCGGATGATCACGTCCCGGTCGATCAGGTGCCCCAGCAGGAATTGGTGTTGAGGCACGCCGATCTGGTGAAGCGTATTGCCTACCACCTGGTCAGCCGCATGCCGCCCAATGTCGAAGTCGATGATCTGATCCAGTCCGGCATGATCGGGCTGCTGGACGCGGCCAAGCACTACTCCGCGACCAAGGGCGCGAACTTCGAGACCTATGCCGGCATCCGCATACGCGGAGCCATGCTCGATGAGGTGCGCAAATCCGATTGGACGCCGCGCTCGGTGCATCGGAACATGCGCGAGATGGCGGACGTAATCCGCAAAATCGAGAACGAGAAGGGCCATGACGCGACTCCGACCGATATCGCCGGCGGTCTCGGCGTGTCCATCGAGGATTATCACAAGCTGGTGCAGGACGCCGCGAGCTGCCGCCTGTTCAGCTTCGATCAGATGGGCTCGAGCGAGGACGAATCGAGCCCCGCCGATCATGCGCGCGACGACGGTCCGGGTCCGCTCGATGACATGGAAGACGCGGGCTTTCGCAGCGCGCTCGGCACGGCGATCGGCGGATTGCCGGAGCGCGAGAAGCTGGTGCTGTCCCTGTACTACGACGACGACATGAACCTGCGGGAAATCGGCGAAGTGCTCGAGGTCTCCGAATCGCGCGTCTGCCAGATTCACGGCCAGGCGCTGGTGCGCCTGCGGGCGCGTTTGACGGAGTGGCTGTCGCCGGACTGATCCATGGATATCTTAAGCATCATCGGCATCGTGCTGGCGCTGATAGCGATCATCGGCGGCGCAATCTTGAAAGGCAGCAGTGCCGGTGCGCTGGTCGGCGCCGCGGCCTTCGTCATCGTGGTCGTGGGTACGCTCGCCGCGAGCCTGGTGCAGACCCCGATGGCTACATTCTTGCGGGCGTGGAAAATCGCGTCCTGGGTGTTCAAGCCGCCTGCCAACAATCCGGCGGGCATGATCCAAAAAATAGTCGAGTGGAGCAACGTGGCGCGCAAGCAGGGCCTGCTCGGTTTGGAGTCCGCGGTCGAAGGCGAGAAGGACGACTTCTTGAAAAAGGGGCTGCAATCCTTGGTGGACGGCGGCGAACCGGACGCGATCCGCTCCAGCATGGAAATCGAGCTGGAGACGATGGAGCACTTCGATACGCAGGCGGCCAAGGTTTTCGAATCCATGGGCGTCTACTCGCCGACCTTGGGGATCATCGGCGCCGTCATGGGATTGATGGCGGTGATGCAAAACCTCAACGATCCTTCGAAGCTCGGACACGGCATCGCGGCGGCCTTCATCGCGACGATCTACGGCATCGCTTTCGCCAATCTTTTGTTCCTGCCCATGGGCAACAAGCTGAAAGCCGTGATTCACGGACAATCGCAGGTTCGAACCATGGTGATCGAGGGGCTCATCGCGATCGCGCAGGGCGAGAATCCGCGCAACATCGAATCGAAACTGCAAGGGTACTTTCACCACTAGCGCGCACGGCTCACACGGAATACTCAGACAGGCTCCTGGACAGGCTCGCAACATCATGGCCCGCAAGAAAAAGCACGAAGATCATGTGAATCACGAGGCCTGGGCGATTCCCTACGGCGATCTGGTGACGCTGCTGTTCGCGCTGTTCACCGTGATGTACGCCATGTCGTCGGTCAACGAGGGAAAGTTTCGCGTGCTGTCCGATGCGATGATCGCGGCCTTCAACGGCGCCCCGAAGAGCATGCGGCCCGTGAACCTGGGCGAACCGGAACCCGGCAAGGGCGGCGATGAGCCCCTGATCGGGATCACGCCGACCGCGCTGGTCACGGTCAGGTCCGGGAAGCAAACTCCCAGCAGGCCGCCGACGCTGGCGCCCGCCGGCGTCGGCGGATCGCTGATCCGCATGGAGCGCGAGGTGCAGGATGCGATGCGCGCCCTGATCGACGCCAAGCTCATCACGGTGCGGCGCGAGAACATGTGGCTGGAGATCGAGATCAACACGGACATCCTGTTTCCGAGCGGCTCGGGAGCATTTTCAAGTTCCGCCGAACCGGTGCTGAACAAACTGGCGGATGTGTTGAAGCCCTTTCCGAATCCAATCCGCGTCGAGGGCCACACCGACGATCGGCCGATTCACACCGGCGCATTCCCCTCCAATTGGGAATTGTCGGCGGCGCGCGCCGCCAGCGTCGTGCACCAGTTCACCAAGCAGGGCATCGATCCCTTGCGCCTGGAGATCGTCGGCTTCGGCGAGTTCCATCCGCGCCAGCCGAACACCTCGGCCGAGGGGCGCAATGCGAATCGCCGCGTCGCCGTTCTGGTGCTCGAGGCGGTGACGCCCGCGGAGACGGCCACGGCGAGGACCACGACGAATGCTCCCGAGACCATTGCTCCGGGTGTGGATCTGGCCGACGGCGGCAGCGCCACCAACCGGCTCATGGTCCGCATCCCGCCTGACGCACTTGAAAAAACCGTATTGATCAAAGCGGCGAAACCAACCGCGCAAGAGACACCCAAAGCCCCATGAGCGAGGTCACGCAATGAGTGAGGTTGACCGCTTGAGCAATTCAGGACTTTTCCCAGCGCTGCCGATCGCCGACCGGCGTTCCTCCAAGGACGACAAAGAACGACGGCAACGCTCGGACCAGGGACCGGATAAACCAGGCCCGAAGTCCGCCGATACGCCGGAATCCGCGGGAGCTCCGCGTCCGCCCAAATCACGCATTGACGAGTACGCCTGATGATCACCTTCAATATCAATACCCTGCTCGACCTTGCCGGCGCGGCGCTCGGACTTTGCGCCCTGCTGTCGGTTTTTCTTCTGGCTTTGTCGCTGCGCCGTTGGCGCAGGCGCTGCCTGGCGCTCGAAGAGAATATTACCGCGATGCGACGCGAGATCGGGGTGATGGCATCCATCAGCCTTCGAACCGGACGGCGTGTGCAGCGCATCCAGCATGAGTATTCCGGCGTCGCGGACCGCGTTGAATTGGTCGAACTTCGCGGTTCGACGCCGAGCTTCGATCGGGCGATCGATTCGGCGCGCCATGGTACCGACCCCGGCCGATTGACGCAGCAATTCGGACTGAGCTGTGCCGAGGCGGATCTGGTCACGCGATTGCATGGACGCCGAAAAACCGCCTGAAGATAAGCGACGTTGCAGGGCCGGCTCAATCGGCTCACACTTCCCGCCAAAGAACCGCAAATAGGCAGGTTGTCATGAAGCGTCTGTCGCTGTTGCTCGCGGGTTTGATCGCAATCGGATTCGGATCCTCCACCTGGGCCGCCAACGCGTACACGCAAGGCGCGGTGAATCTTCGCGCCGGACCGAGTTCCGACTACCCCTTGGTCACGAGCATTCCCGCCAACGCGCTGTTGAATCTCAACGGGTGCCTGGACGACTGGACCTGGTGCGACGTCGACTGGGAAGGCAATCGCGGCTGGGTCTATGGCAACTACCTGTACTACGACTACCAGAGCCGCCGTGTGCCGGTCATCCAGTTCGGTGCGCAATTGGGCATTGGCATCGTTGCCTTCAGCCTGGGAGATTATTGGGGACGCTACTACGCCGGCCGCCCTTGGTACGGACGGCGCGACTACTGGATGCATCGTCCGCCGCCCCCGCACCGGCCGCGCCCGCCGCCGCATCGGCCGCGTCCGCCGGTGCGCCCGAATCCACCGCCGCGTCCGCGCCCACCGCCGCCTCGGCCGAGACCGCCGGTAACCCGGCCAACCCCGCGGCCGACTCCACGGCCGACTCCGCGGCCGACTCGGCCCGACACGCGACCGAACCGGCCCGATTCGGGCCCGGCGCGGCCGACGCCCAGGCCGGCGACCCGACCGCCGCCGGATCGGCCGCCAAACTAAGAAATAGCGGATTTCAGGAAATGAGCGAGGCGCCAAGTGGCAGCGCCGGTCCAACCCATGTCAATTAAAAATTCAGCAGGCGAGAATCAATGAAATATTTGTTGGCTGCGATTCCGATGATGGCCTTCCTGGGAGGCTCGGTGAGCCTGGGTGCAGCCGCGACCGCCACGGCTCCGGCAGGCCTGTCGCTCGAGAAAATCATGGCGGATCCCGATTGGATCGGCCCCCCGGTGCAGAACGCGTACTGGTCGGCCGATGGCCGCTCGGTGTACTACTCGCTCAAGCGCATCGGCTCGCCGATCGTGGACCTGCATCGCATCGATGCGTCCAGCGGCAAGGATCAGGCGGTGGATGCGGCGGCAATGGCCGGCACCGACGGTCCCGCCGTGTTCGACCGCGCCGGCAAGCACGCGGCTTTCGTGCGTCACCACGATATTTTCGTACGCGAGCTCGGCACCAGGCGCCTGACGCAAATCACGCGCACGCCGGAAATGGAATCATCGCCGCAGTTTTCCGCCGACGGGAAGCTGCTCACGTTCCGCATCGGCAATGATTGGTTCGTGCACGATCTGGCCGGCGGCGTCACCACGCCCGCCGCCATCGTCAAGGCGGAGAAGGATCCGGATGCGCCGCCCGCGGCCGACGATTTGCGCGAGATGCAAATGCGCAGCTTTTCCACGCTGCGCAAGCTGCATGACGACAAGGAGACCGCCCGGCAGCACGACGAGGCAATGCAGAAGGGCGATGCATCGCGCGCCGTGCTGCCCTTTTATCTTGGCGATGACGTCGTGATCCGCGGCACCGAGCTGTCGCCGGATGCACGCTGGTTGCTGGTGGTGACGGAACCCAAATCGCACGTCAAGGGCAGGGAAGGGCAGTTGACGCGCTATGTCACCGAATCAGGTTACGAGGAATTCGAAAAGGAACGGCTGCGCGCCGGGCGCAACCCGCCGGCGCCGCAATCCCTGCTGCTGCTGAATCTCGCGGACCACTCGCTGCACCCGCTGCCGCTCGAGAAGCTGCCGGGGATCCACGATGATCCGCTGAAGGCGGTCCGCGACGAAAACGCCAAGGCACAGCCGGCCGGCAAACCGCAAGCGGGCGCGGAACACGATGAGCGCAAAGCGCGTGGTGTCTGGGTGATCAACCGTGAACCCGACGCGATCAACGCCGGCATTGTCTGGAGCGCCGATGGCGGCGAGCTCGGCATCGCGCTGTATGCGATCGATCACAAGGATCGGTGGATCGTCAGCGTCGACTTGGCCAACTATGTGCTGGTGCCGCAGCACCGTTTGAGCGATGCGGCGTGGATTGACCGGTCATTCAATGAGTTTGGCTGGCTCAATGACAACCGCACGCTGTGGTACGAGTCCGAAGAATCAGGTTTCGCGCACTTGTATACCAAGACGCAGAATGGCGAGCCGCACGCCCTGACCCACGGCCAGTTCGAGGTCTCCGAACCGCAGCTGTCCCAGGATGGCCGCTGGTTCTACGTGCTCAGCAACGAGGTTGCGCCCTATTCGTACGATGTCTATCGGGTCCCAAGCGGCGGCGGCCCGCTCGAGCGCCTGACGCGGCTCGAAGGGGTCGAACAGGCGGAACTGGATCGAAGCGGCAAGCAGCTGTTGCTGATGCATTCGACGCCCTACATGCGCACACAGATCGCGGTGACCAAGGCCGACGGCTCAGGCGGGCCGCGCGAGCTGACGGATACGCGCACTGCCGAATACAAGTCCATGACCTGGATCCAGCCCGAAATCGTGAAGATCCCGTCCACGCATTTTGACGGCGTGGTCTACGCGAAGCTGTATCGCGACAAGAATATTGCGGCGGCGAACAAGCCCGCGGTGCTGTTCATCCATGGGGCGGGCTACCTGCAGGACGTGCATCTGCGCTACTCGTACTACTTCCGCGAACAGATGTTCAACAATCTGCTCGCGCATCAGGGCTATGTGGTGCTCGACATGGACTATCGCGCGTCCGCCGGTTACGGGCGCGACTGGCGCACCGCGATTTACCGGCAGATGGGACACCCGGAACTGGAGGACTTGCTCGACGGCAAGAAGTGGCTGGTCGAGCAGGCGGCTGTCGATCCGAAACACGTCGGCGTTTACGGCGGTTCCTATGGCGGCTTCATGACCTTGATGGCGCTGTTTCGCGCGCCGGGGGAGTTTGCGGCGGGCGCCGCGCTGCGGCCGGTCACCGATTGGATGCAATACAATAATGGGTATACGACGGGCATTTTGAACGACCCGCAGGTCGACCCGATCGCCTATGCGCGTTCATCGCCCATCGAATTTGCCTCAGGGCTCAAGGATGCGCTGCTCATTTGTCACGGCGTCATCGACGACAACGTGCTGTTCGAGGATTCCATGCGCCTGTACGAGCACCTGATCGAATTGCACAAGGACAACTTCACGCTATCGCCCTATCCGCTCGACCGTCATGGATTCAGCAATGCCGACTCCTGGCTCGACGAATACAAGCGGATTTACCGGCTGTTCGAGGCGAACCTAAGATAGCGCACGCTACTTGCCGGCGATCTCCGCGGCGGCACTGGCGAGGATGGCGGCGATGCGCTGCTGTTCCTCGCGCGAGCTGTGCCATTTGTCGGCCAGTGCCGCTTTGAGTTCGTGGCGTGCCCGGTGCAGTTCACGCGAGCCGCGGCCTTCGTGTTCGGCGGGCTCCTCGCCGTGGTCCTCGGCGTCCAGCGCGCGGCGCACGCGATCCATCTTCTCGCCCACGCGGCCGAATTGCGCAAACAGCGCGTCCGCGGCGGCCAGATTCTCCGCCAGCTGTGTTTTCCCCAAGGCGGTGATGCTGTACAGCTTGCGCGCGCCGTCCGCCGCCACGGTCGCATGGCCGATTTCCTCCAGATAAGTGAGCGCCGGATAGACCATCCCGGGGCTCGGCACATAGAAGCCTTTGGAGCGCTCATCCAGCTCCTTGATGATTTCATAGCCGTAGCGCGGTCTTTCGTCGAGCAGCTTGAGTATCAGCAGTTGCAGGTCGCCGGAGGCGAGCTTCCTGCCCATGCCGAATCCGCGCCCGCCCATGCCGCCGCCCATGAATCCTCTGCCGAAGCGGCCGAACCGGTGAGAACCGTGGTGGCCGCCGAAATGGTAAAAATGGTGATGCATATAATCTCTCGATATGTTTTATAACGTATCGTACGATATATATATCGTACGATACTGTCAAGGGCGAAGTTAAGAGATCACTCAAAGTTAGGGGACGCCGGGCGTTTGGCCCCGACTTTGCATTGACACACAGTGATGCGCACCGCAAAATACGCGGCTCATTTTAGGGAGGGGTACCCAAGCGGCCAACGGGGGCAGACTGTAAATCTGCTGGCTTATGCCTTCGTAGGTTCGAATCCTACCCCCTCCACCAGCGAAGGATGTGGGGTCGTGCCATTGGCT
>DATAVN010000044.1:0-1923 GCA_036267715.1 Steroidobacteraceae bacterium
GTGCGGCAGTTCACCATCCACACCTGGGACGATCTTGTGGAGGAGCGTCGCGCCGGTATGCGCGCGCTGATCGACATGCTGGCGGCCGGCAAACTTCGGCCGCGCATTCACGGCCATCTGCCGCTTGCCGAGGCGGCGCGGGCGCACGAGCTATTGGAGAGCGGCGTCGTGATGGGCAAACTGCTGCTGCGGCCCTGAGCCGTCGTCGCTACGGCAGCAGGCGATCGACGTGCTTGCGCAGATAGTCGTAGCAGTAGCACGCTTCCTTCCGCAGCCCATCACGGTCCAAGAGCTTGATCTCGCCACGATGGGTCTCGATCAGGCCGGCCTGCTCGAAAGCGGCCGCCACCATCGACACCGTGCCACGCCGCACTCCGAGCATTTTGCCCAAAAATTCGCGGGTGAACGGGATGACGTCGCTGTTGGTGCGGTCGCTGGTCTGTAACAGCCAGCGGCTCAGGCGCGAGCCCACATCATGCAGGGCGTTGCAGGCCGCGGTCTGCTGGATCTGGCCGAGCTGCATTTCGTTGTAGCGGATGATCATGTCCCGCAGCGACTGGCTGTCGGCCGCAACGGCGCGAAACCGCGATGCCGAAATCTTGAACGCGGTCCCATCGACCTGGACTAAGGCGGTGACGGAGGCGAACCGCGAACCCAGTCCAGTATTGACGCCGACTGCGCCCTCTGATCCGACCATGCCGACCTCGATGGTCTCGTCCTCGGGCATTTCGACAATCAGCGAGATCATGCCGGATTGCGGAAAGAATACCCCATCGCTGCGCTGGTCACGCTCTTCCAGCACATCGCCGTGATTGAGGCGAACTTCCCGCAGGTGCCGCTGCAGCAGCGAGAAGTCTTCCGCTCGCAGCGACGCCAAAAGCCTGTTGCGATTTGGTTGCACAGCCTCAGCCGAACGGCCACTTTCGGTTCAGGCCCCCCTGCCGGGCCCTAGCACGCGCGCCATGCGGTTCGCTTTTAAAAAAGACCGGTCGCGATCATGGGATTGGCGTGTCGCCGGCGGCAGGGCCGCGGCCGCCGGGATAGAGTACTATATTCGCCAGCGCACCTTCGACCAGCCGGTTCTGGTCGCGCACGCCGGTCTTCGCCATGGCGATGATATTCCTTGCCAGGGCTTCGCGCGTCGCGCCGGAAGCTTCATCTTCGGCCAGCGGACTCCCGGAAAGCTTGATCCGCTCCCACGCGGTGTCAAACGCCGCGGCCAGGATATCGGTGATTTCCGGATCGAACGAACTCTTGGACAGAAACGAGATAATCGACATTAGCAAACCCCCAACGCGTCGGTGAGCTCACCCGCTCAGCGCTAATGTGGGCCTCAAAATCCGCCCTGTCTGTCATGCAGTTGACAGATGGAAACGCCGGCGGAAGATGGCGCAAGAGCACGGCGGGAGGACACCTTCAAGCCGTATCGCGCCTGACCGCTGTCCGGCCCCTCCCCGAAGAGGTTCGCGTGCGCACTTGTCCGTTGCGCGAGGCTCGGTGAAGCTTTCGACCCTCGTTAAACGCGCTCTCGATGGCGACCCGCTACGGGAAGGAAGCGGTCATCATAATCTCGGAACGCGATTGGAACGCACGACGAAAAGATGCGCACACGCTGGTCGATCTCTTTGTGAAAACAACCGGCGCGGATCGGCGACGCTTTGCAGATGTTATCGCGCGACAACGGTAGGCCAAGGACAAAGGTGCACTCGGCGCCAGCGTCACCGAGTGATGCATGTATTAAATCAAAACCCGGGCGCGTTCTCGACCTGATCGTACCAGTCAAAGCCCATGTCTTTGATGATGCGGTTACTCATCACGATGATGCGGCACTCCTCGCCGGGCTTGGCGAAGTGCTGGTGCATGGTGAACGGCGGGATGTACACGTAATCGCCGACCGTCCATTCGAACTTCCTCGACTCCGGC
>DATAVN010000045.1:0-1759 GCA_036267715.1 Steroidobacteraceae bacterium
CCCCAGAGACCGGTTGTGCTCCCCTCGACAGGAGACTGCTTTGGACCCGGGCCCTCGTTCATCCGCTCTCCGTCCACCCAATGGATTCCTGTCGGCGCTGAACGCGGAGGACTTCGATCTGATCCGGCCGCATTTGAAAACCGTCGATCTTTCGCAAGAGCTGGTGCTGGTGGAGGTCGACGACACGCTGAAACGCGCTTATCTGCCGCATCGCGGCGTCATCTCCCTCGTGGTGAAGCTGGCGCGCGGCGAGCAGATCCAGGTCGCGATGGTCGGGCGCGACAGCATCTTCGGCACCTTCTCCGCGCTCGGCGACGCGACCGCGCTGAACACGGCAGTGGTGCTGATTCCCGGCGTCGCATCGGTGCTCGATCTCGATCGTCTTCGCGCCGCCGCCGACCAGAGCGCTACGTTCCGCGCCGCGCTGGTACGGCACGGCATGGCGATCTACGCGCAGATCCAGCAAACCGCCGGATGCAACGCCTCGCACACCGTGGAAGCCAGGCTGGCGCGATGCCTGTTGCAGACCCGCGACCTCGCCGGCAGCGACAAGCTGGTGCTGACGCAGGAATCGATTGCCCAGATGATCGGCGCGCGGCGCAACAGCGTGTCGCTGGTCGCCAACACATTGCAGCAGGCGAACTTCATCCACTACAGCCGGGGGCATATCGAACTCAGCGATCCCGCCGGCCTCGGCCGGACCGCGTGCGAATGCTATGCAATCGTCAAGGCGCAGTACGAGAGGCTGCTGCATCCGCATTGCGAGCATTGACCGGCGCGGCTGGCGCGGCGACGCGATCTCACGCACGCCGTCGTGATTTGCGAAGATAACGGTCGACGCGGCGTGCCGCGGTTTCGCCGCGCCTCGCGATCGATCGCAGCATGATCCGTACTACTACGGGCCCCGCCGTTCTCCGATGTCGAATTGCGCCCGGCAATTAACGGGCTGTTCAACGACCCCTGCTATTTGTCATGGTGCTGACGGGCGCAGATTCGAAAAACACCGAAAATTTGTCGCTGCTCCGAATATTTCTCCCGTGCTCGGCTGATTGCGTATTGTGCGGAGTGTTGGACATGGCCTTTGATTTGTCGATGCCGATCCTGGTGGTGGACGACTACAACACCATGATCCGGATCATCCGCAATCTGCTCAAGCAGATCGGATTTGAAAACGTCGACGATGCCAGCGATGGATCGGCCGCGCTCACCAAGATGCAGGGCAAGAAATACGGCCTGGTGATCTCCGACTGGAACATGGAGCCGATGACCGGCTACGACCTGTTGAAGGAAGTTCGCGCCAGTCCGGAACTGTCAAAAACGCCCTTCATCATGATTACCGCGGAATCGAAGACCGAGAACGTCATCGCCGCGAAGAAAGCCGGCGTCAGCAATTACATCGTCAAGCCGTTCAACGCCGCCACGCTCAAGACCAAGATGGAAGCGGTCTTCCCCGACTAGCGCGTCGCCGGTTCCGATTGAATCGGGATCGCGCTCGGGCTTCCTGCTTCGACGCATCTTCCCTCACCACTCCGCTCCAACACGTTGCGCGGCCCGGCCGACGCCGCATCGCGCAACGATCGCCGCGGCATTGCCGCCGTGACCCGCCGCCATCGGTCCGCGCACAACGTGAACCGTCCTCAACCCGCCCGCCGGCCACGCCGCCGGCGCGGTTGCGCCCCGGCGCGGCAGTACTTCTACGGCTGCAAATTTTCATACACGGCTAATGTTAGATCGCGAAAGTGAGCCAAGCAGAGGAGGG
>DATAVN010000046.1:0-2613 GCA_036267715.1 Steroidobacteraceae bacterium
CTTCGGCATGGGCAATCCCGACGGCGCGACGCCGCCGCACATCGTCGCCAAGCTCATTGAAGCCGCCGCACGCGACTCCACGCATCGCTACTCGTTGTCGAAAGGTATTCCGCGCCTGCGCAAGGCCATCTGCGACTGGTATCTGCGCCGCTACTCGGTCGAACTCGATCCCAACAGCGAAGCCATCGTGACCATCGGCTCGAAGGAAGGTATTGCGCACCTGTGCCTCGCCACGCTTGACGAGCAGGACGCGATCCTTGTCCCCAATCCCAGCTATCCCATCCACATCTACGGGCCCACCATTGCGGGCGCGCAGGTTGTCTCGGTGGAGATGAACGACCCGGCCGGCTTTCTCGACCGTCTGCAGCACGAGTTGCCCACGATGCGGCCGCGCCCGAAGATGCTGCTGCTGAATTTCCCGGCCAATCCCACGGCGCAGGTCGTCACGCGTGATTTCTTCGAGCGCGTCATTGCCTTCTGCCGAGCCGAGCAGATCTATCTGCTGCACGACTTCGCCTACGCCGACCTCGTGTTTGATGGCTACCGCGCACCATCGGTCATGGAGATTCCCGGCGCGAAAGATATCGCTGTCGAGTTTTTCACGCTTTCGAAGAGTTACAACATGCCCGGCTGGCGTGTCGGCTTTATGGTGGGCAATCGCGACCTGGTCGGCGCACTCACCCGTATCAAGAGCTACTTCGATTACGGCACCTTCACGCCCATTCAAATCGCATCCATCCAGGCGCTGGAAGGCCCGCAGGAGTGCGTGGCGCAGATCTGCGACACTTACCGCAAGCGCCGCGATGCGCTGGTACGCGGACTCAATCACATCGGCTGGCCGGTCGAAAATCCAAAGGCCACGATGTTCGTGTGGGCAAAAATTCCCGAGCCCTATCGCCCGCTCGGCTCGCTCGAATTCGCGAAAAAACTGTTGCGCGTCGCCAAAACCGCCGTGAGCCCGGGCATCGGCTTCGGCAATCACGGCGACGGCTATGTTCGCTTCTCGCTGATCGAGAACGAGGAGCGCACTCGTCAGGCCATCCGCGGCATTCGCCGCATGTTCGAGCAGGGCTGAGCGGGCTACTCAGACTGCGCGTAGCAGCACGCAGGTCACGTCGTCATGCTGGGGAGCGTTGCCGGCGAAGCGGTCCAAATCGACCAGAATGCTGTTGAGCAGTACGGCCGGTGTGGTCATGACGCCGGAGTGCAGCATACCCAGAAGCCGCGCCTCTCCGTATTCCTGCTGCTGCATGTTCTCCGCTTCCACCACGCCATCGGTGAAGATCGCCAGCCAGTCTCCGCGGTCTAACGTACATTCGCCAGACCCATAGCTCGCACTTTCCAGCACGCCAAGCGGCATGCCGCCCGCATCCAGCCGCTCAATCGCTCCTGTTTGCCGGCGCAGGATGGGATTGTTGTGTCCCGCATTCACGTACGTAAGACGCCGCGACAACGGTTCGTACTCCGCGATGAATGCGGTCGTGAAGCGGCGGCCATGCTGGCTGTTGCTGCAGGCATAGCTGTTCATTCTCGCTACCAGCTCCGTCAACGTGCCCGGAGTGCTGCTTAAGGTCTTCAGGCTCGCCTGGAAGGTCGCCATCAGCATGGCCGCCGGAATACTCTTCCCCGCGACATCGGCAATAGCAATCAGGAATGTTGAACTATGCGAGTCAATCGAGGGGCGAGCAAAGACGTCATAGTAGTCGCCGGCCACGGTGTTCGCCGGCCGCGTGGCGAATGCAATCTCCAGACCGGGCACAGCCGGGGGTTCCGACGGGAGGAGCCACGCTTGAATCTCCTTCGCGATTTGAAGGTCCCGCTTCATCACCACGCGATCGGCGACCTCCAGGATCAGCAGAACGAACATCAGGAGTCCGCCATAAAAATGGGTATCCAGCGCGAAGATCTTCACCTGAGAGGTGCGGGTGGTCAGGGTCCATTCGCCGCCGGGCAGGAAGATGAGCAGCAGCGCAATCAGCAGCAGAACGCGCCGTGCCGGCGTCAGCTTTTCGATAATCGCCCAGAAGAATTGCCTTACTACGTAGAAGAAGTGGTGGCCGCGCGAAACACCTTCTGTCCGCGTGCGATCGACTTCCTGCGAATACAGCCGGTAGCTGGAGTTCGCGTCCTTCCGGAACTGCGACCAGAGTTGGCTGATCTCCATGCCCTCGGTGACGCGCTGCCAGAATCGTTTTGCTCTCTCCCTGGGCGGCGCTTTGCGCCTCGCCGGTCCCTGGGGTTGAATCGGTTGCGCTGCCATGCCGATCAGTTTATTGGAGAACGCGCGAGCTGCGGCCAATCCCTCGGGGCGCCTTTACGTGATTGCTTCCATGCCGCGGCCGCCCGATAATCCAGAACCATGCACATTGCCGGGGAATGGATACTCCTGATCTTCGCCGTCATCATCGCCGCTGTCCTGCTTTTACTGCTGCATCTCACGCGGCTCGGCCACTTCATCCATCAGCAGATTCCGGATCGGCCGCATCGCCGGCTCTTTCTTGCCTCGGTCAGCTTTTTCATAACGTTTCTTGCAGTGCGGCTGCTGGTGCTCTCCATCACGCATCATGTGGGCCCATTCGGCTACGTGGAAATGGGCGGTCGCCACATTCACCA
>DATAVN010000047.1:0-1813 GCA_036267715.1 Steroidobacteraceae bacterium
TCATTCTTGGGCCCCATGGTGTTGAACACCATGTTGCCATAGGGCAGCAGGATTTCACGGCCGTCCTCGGCGATGCCGACCGCGTCGGGAAACACCTTCAACGGATAGGATCGCCCCAGTTCGGCCACCGCGTCGAACGTGACCAAGTCAACGGCGCGCTCGATCATGCGGGCCGCTTCGCGCAAGAAGCCATCGCGCAAAGCGCGCAGGTTCTTCGGCGACATCGCCCGGTTCATCACGGTGCGGGCCCGGTCGTGAATCGGCGGATCGGTCTCCAGCAGCAGGCTCGGCGGCCGCCAGTTCTTCTCCTTGTGGAAGTTGCTCATGCCGACGCCGCCGCCGGAGCAGAAGGTCTGCCAATCGTTGAGCACCGCGCAGACCTGCTCGTAGCGCGCCACCGCCCAGACGCCATAGCGCGCCAGCCGGACTATGGGGCCGGTGTCGCGGAGCTGTTGCTGATGCGGGTAAGGATCGGCGAGAAAGGCTTGCGAAAACGGATCGATGTCCGAGGTCAGGATGGTCTGATCGGCTTCTGCTAGCGACAGCATGGCGGCGGTTCCGGGTCGATTTGGGGGAGCATCCTCGCATCGGCGCCCTGCCGTCAACCGCCTGGCACGCCCCGTTCAGGAGTCGCGCAGTGAACGAGCCGCGGTGCACAAGCGGGCGCCAAACCGCTTCTTGAAGCAATTCGTGTGCAGCGCCATATTACCGGAGGCGGCGCGGACGTGGTTCTCGCCGCCGGATTGGGGTGCCGCAAAAGGGCCCCGCAAAGTCGCTTGCGAAGGACTTTGAAACCATGTCCAGGGTTTCCCCGCTATCGAGCCCCTTTCTGCTTGGCTTCGACGAAATCGAGCGCGTGCTCGACCGCGTCGGCAAGGCCTCGGACGGCTACCCTCCTTACAACATCGAGCGAATTGCCCGCGATGGGAACACGCCTGAGCGGCTGCGCATTACCCTTGCGGTCGCGGGTTTTAACCGGGACCAGCTTGATGTGACCATAGAGGAGAGCCAACTCGTCATCCGCGGTCGCCAGCAGGACGACAAAAGCCGGCAATATCTCCATCGCGGCATCGCCGCGCGTCAATTCCAGCGCACCTTCGTGCTGGCGGAAGGCATGGAGGTATTGGGGGCTGACTTGAAGAACGGATTGCTGTCGATCGACTTGGTGCGTCCGCAGCCTGAACGCATTGTTAAATCGATCGCAATCAATGCCTGCGATTAATTAAACCCGATCGGACTCGACCGTAGAACAAAGAGAGGAGTCGAGGGCCATGTCACCTGAAATGAACCGTACAACGAACCCGATCCAGATAACCCCCGAAGCGCTCGCCCATCTCGGCGATGGCCGTATTGCCTACGTTAAGGCAATCCGTTCCGAAGATGTGCCGACGCTGTTTCCGCAGGCGCCGCAGATCGCGCCGGGCCTGAAGCTGTTCGCGCTGCACGCGGCAGACGGCACCCCGATCATGCTCACCGACAGCCGCGAAGCCGCGCTCGCCAACGCGTGGAGCCAGGAGCTGGAGACGGTCAGCGTCCACTGACCAGGAGCCAGTAATCAGTAATCAGTAATCCGAACGGGGCCGGCGAATGCTGGCCCCGTTTTGTCTTTGATTACTGACTACTGATTACGGCCTCCTGCTACCTACGCCGCGCTCGCGGACGGCATCGCCAGCACCGCGTACATCGACTCGGCGTCGTGGGAGGCGCGCAGCTTGTGGGCGACGGCCGGTTCGCGCAGCAGACGCGCGACACGGGCCAAGGCTTTCAGATGATCGGCGCCGGCGCCTTCGGGAGCGAGCAGCAGGAAAACGAG
>DATAVN010000048.1:0-1515 GCA_036267715.1 Steroidobacteraceae bacterium
AAACTGCCCAAGCAGGCAAGCGTGGCTCAGATCCGGCGCATGGCGCCATGGGCCGCGCGCCGAAGGGCATCCTGACCGCTTGGCGCGACTCGGTCAGAAACTGACGCATCAGCCGCTCGCGGCTGACACTCCGCCAAAGCAAACCGCGGAAAATCTAGAGCATCGGACGGTCATGTGAATCCATACCCTGCGGCTTGGAAGTAGTTTGCGCATTCTTCTGGGGTGAAGAGATCGCAGATTTGGCCGATGGCCTTCCAGAGTTGGTCGATGGTGCGCATGGCCATGGCGCGCAAGTGCGCCTTGAGTTTGGCGAAGGCCATTTCTATGGGATTGAGGTCAGGGCTGTAGGGCGGCAGAAAGATGAGCCAGGCCCCTCGCTCGCGGATGGCTTGTTCGGCGGCTGGGCTTTTGTGGGCGGGCAGGTTGTCCAAGATGACGATGTCGCCTTTTTCGAGGGTCGGGGCGAGTTGGGTGCGCACGTAGGTGTCGAAGATCGCTCGGTCCATCGGCGCGTCGATGACCCACGGCGCGGTCAGGGCGCCGCAGCGCAGCCCGGCGACGAACGTCTGGGTCTTCCAATGGCCGAAGGGGGCCTTGGAGCGAAGGCGCTCGCCCCTGTCGCAGCGTCCGCGCGCGCGGGTCATCTTCGTGGTGGTTCCCGTTTCGTCGATGAACACCAGCCGATGCGGCTCGGTTCGCATCTTGGGCTGCCGCTCAGCCATCCACGCCTCGCGCGCCTGGCGCACGTCGGGCCGATCGCATTCGCTGGCCTGAAGGCTTTTTTTTAAAGCTCAGGCCGTTACGGATCAGCCAGCGCGACAGCGAGGCGGGGTCGACTTTCACGCCGCTGGTGGCTTGGAGTTCGCCGGCCAACTCAGGCATGCTGATGTCGTCCTTCTCCGCCACCCGGCGCAAGATGAAGACGCGGTGCGGATCGAGCTTGCTATGTCGCCAGCCGCCGAGCGCCTTGGGCGCAACCGCCCCACGCTCGCGAAAAGCCGTCATCAAATTGATGACAAACGAGGGCGACACCCTGAAACGGGCCGCCGCCGCACGCCGCGAATGCCCAGCCTCAACGTAACTCACTACACGCTCGCGAAGATCAAGCGAATAGGGCTTCGGCATCGCAAATCACCTCCAACCGGAAGTGAATCACATTCTCATCCCCGCCGGAATCCCCGACGATTCAATCTGACCGTCCGAGGCTCTAGCTTTCTGCCCACCACGTTCGATCGTTCCGCGTGGACAATTGAGCCCGTGCGGCAGACCTCAATAGTACCGCGGAATCCTGCCGTTGTGCGGCGTCATGCGGTCGGAGAGATCGAACATCGCTTCGTCAACATAACACCACCCCCAGCCTTCCGGCGGATCGTAGCCCTCGATGATCGGATGGCGGGTGCCGTGAAAATGCTTGGTCGCGTGTTTGTTCGGCGACTGGTCACAGCATCCTACGTGCCCGCAGGTGCGACAGATCCGCAAATGCACCCAGACGTCGCCGGTCTTGAGGCACTCCTC
>DATAVN010000049.1:0-191634 GCA_036267715.1 Steroidobacteraceae bacterium
CGCGAGATCATTCAAAAGTGGAAAATGCCTCCACGCGAATGGGCCGCTGCCAAAGCTCAATTCGCTGTGGTGTTCGGTGATCGGTTCGAGGTCAATCGTTAATCAAACCGGCTCGACACACAGAATTTCTGATAGTCCCTCTCCGCCTGCCCAACTAAGTGTCCGCGGCCGCTGGTCAGTTTTCCATAGGCTCCTTCGTATTCCGTTTGCGCTTGGCGTAACCGGTTACCAAGGGCGGTCATGTCTTCTACGAATCCTACGAATTTGTCGTATAGCTCTGCGCCGCGTTTGGCGATCTCCTGTGCATTTCGACTCTGCGCCTCTTGCCGCCACAAGTGGGCGACGGTGCGCACGACGAAAAGCAGCGTCGAAGGGCTTACGAGAAGGACATTGCGTTTCCATGCCTCCATGAATAGGTCTCGATCGGATGTAACAGCTAGCATAAAGGCAGGCTCGATCGGCACGAACAGAAGAACAAAATCCAGCGACTTCAATCCATACAGGGTGTGGTAGTTCTTTTCAGACAACCCTCGGATGTGGTTCTTCACGGACTCGATGTGACGCTTGCTCGCAGCAACTCGATCGAGTTCGACTTCCGAAATTGCGAACTCCTCGTAGGCAACCAGGGAGACCTTGGCATCGACCACCAGACTGCGGCTCTCGGGCAAGTGGATGACGACATCGGGGAGAGCTCGCGTGCCGTCCTCCCGGGCGTGACTGGTCTGGACGACATACTCCTCGCCCTTGCGCAAACCAGATGCCTCGAGAACACGCTCCAGAACCAGCTCGCCCCAATTACCCTGAGTCTTGCTGGACCCGCGTAAAGCACGCGTGAGGTTCTTTGCATCCTCACTCAGGTGATTGTTCAGCTCCATGAGTTGGCGCACTTGTTCGCCGAGCGCTGTCCGTTCTTTCCCCTCTTTGACGTAGGTGTCTTCGATTTTCGACTGGAACTCGTTAATCCGCAGTTTGAGCGGATCGAGTAGCGCGCCGAGATTCGTTTGGTTTTGCTCGGTGAAGCGCTTGGACTTGTCCTCCAAAATTTCGTTCGCAAGATTCTTGAACTGATCGGAGAGTGTCTGTTTGGCGTCCATGAGAAGCGCGATCTTTTCCTGGGAGGCCTCCATTTCGGTGGCGAGCTTATGGCGAACGTCGGCAAGATCCAGGCTGAGGGAGTTTGCCTCCTCGACCTTCGCCTCATAGCGCCCCGTCAGGGACCCGATATCCGCGCGTAGACTCGCGACGGTGTCACGTTCGGCCGTCAATTCGGCATTGATCCTGCCGGTCTGTTCGCGCAGATCCGAGATGGTCTGAGTGGCCGCGGCGAGGCCGGTATCTGCGACGTTCAACCGCCCTTGCAGCGCAGAAATCTGCCGAACTTGCTCCTCGAGCGTCGCGTTCTCGGCATTGGCCCGGTTCAAGGAAGCAGTCGTCTCGGCCAAGCTCTGTTCCAAAAGCGGTACGCGACTGGCGCGCACATTCGCGCCGGCGAGCTCGACTTGTGCTTGTGCAGCGGTTTGGGTGGCCAGCGCCTCCGCGAGCGCTAGCTCCGCACGGCTCCGAGATCGGGCAATGATCCACGCGATCGCTGCACCGATACCAAGCGCCACGATTCCCGTCGCCCACGCTCCCATGTGATCATCCACGCAAGGTCTCCCGCAATTGTCGAGTCATGCCGCCGCCTCGATTCGGATTTGAATCGCTGTTCCGATCTCCGCGCGGCCGCAGGGGTCGCACAAAAAGGCGCCGTTGTACAACCCGCGGCTAATCATGCGCCCATCCGACATGCGCGCCCAATTGCCGAATCCGTGGATACCGGTATCCCCTGCACGAACGTGGAGCTCGCAACGCGAGTTGCTGCAGAACGGGTAGTCGGACTCGAACGTGTGCATGTCCGATCTGATTTCAGAGTGGCGTTTTGGGGTGGGTAGCTCTTGTAGCTGTGACTATATACAGTATTTGAGCAAAACGATACCGGAGGAATCCCTCAGTTAGGCCGCTGATTGACGAAATAGTGAATCAAGCATAACTTATATGGCAAGTATGGCGTTAAACCCTTATGCTTGATGCCATGGATCCTCTACCTCGCTTCGATCAGGATGGCCTTTTACCGGCGGGCGATTACGAGCTCGACTTTCAGCAGCTGCGCGAATCGTTCCTGGTGACGGGCGCCGGCGGCGAGTCGCTGACGTGGGATGCCCCTTGGCGGGAACTCCTCGTCAACAATCTCCAAGTCATGACCGAGCAGCTCTGGGACGTGGGCGTGACCGACGTTTTTGCCGATGGCTCTTTTGTCGAGGCGAAGGACCACCCGAATGACATTGACGGTTATTTCGTATGCTCGCTACAGGCGTTAGCAAGTGGCGAACTCGCACGCAAGTTGAACTTGCTCGATCCTCATAAGATTTGGACCTGGGACCCGCGATCCCGGCAAGCCCATCGGGGATATCCGAAGAAGCAGCTGCCTATGTGGCACCGGTACCGCGTGGAACTCTACCCGCACGTCGCCGGATTCATGAGCGGCATTCGCGATCCCAACGGACACGAATTGGAATTTCCATCGGCCTTTCGCCAGTCGCGGCGTGACGGGAAGCCGCGCGGCATCATCAAGTTAAAACCGGGAGCATCGTCATGATTCGAAACGAAACAGAGTACCAAGAGGCCGCTCAGCGGCTTGCTCAGGAATCTCTTCGGCTCGCCGAACATCGAGTCCGCCTCAAAGAGGCGGGTCTCGGCGACGACGAGATCAATCGCGTCATCGACCCGATTGAATCCTTCCATCTGCAGCTACAGGAAGAAGTCGATGCTTATGAGCGGCTGAAGCGAGGGGAATTCGCCGAATTGGATGACCTACGCGCCGTGGGACCTTTGCTCATCACGTCCCGTATCGCCCAAGGCATCTCCCAACGCGAGCTCGCGCGCAGGCTTGGCGTACATGAATCCCAAGTGTCGCGCGATGAACGGAATGAATATTTCGGAATTACCCTGGAGCGGGCTGCCAAGATCTTGGATGTGCTCAACGTCCGATTACACACGAAGATCGCGATCGAACCACGGCCGCCGGCTCCGGTGGCCCAGGTCTCGTGACGCGGGAGAGTTAGTGAGAGGATTTTTATGAACGAGCGCCACAAGGAGAAAGACGATGCGGTCGCGGTAGAAGGCCAGCTGTACCTACTCACGGCAAACGCTGAGTGCTGGAAGTGCCGCCGGCCTCAAGATGTGGTCGTGATTGCGGCTCAGGGATTAAGCGAGGGCGGCGAGGCAATCTCAGATACCCAGGATCTAGGAAGCTTGGTTAGCTTGAGTACGATAGAGGAAATGCCGTCCGAACTTCTTACATTCATACAGAAAAGACAGCCCGGATATCAGAAGCAGTATTCGCGCGCGGCTGAGACTTCGTATTACGCCAATACGTGCCAGTGTGGCGCCCTCTTTGGCGATCATTACCTTGTCTCAAAGCCTGGCGGTGCTTTCTTTCCGGAAGACTCTGCGGCCGCAGCCCGCATTGTAATTAGCCGGGTACCATGCCGTCCACCGCAATTGCTCCGAGGTGATTATTCGGTGGGAAGTGTCGGCGAAATGATTTGGGAAAGCGCTCGTTGGGATTCCGATTAAACACAGCTCAAACGCGATGAAACACCAGCGGGGGTGTTATTTGGGCGAAAACCTGCAAACGCGGGCCGTCCCCTAGCCGGAGCCGGCGTTGCAAACCGGGGCTATAAATGTGAGTTCCTCTCTATTCAACAACGATAGATCTTCGAGAGGCGTAATTAAAGTTGGCGTATAACTTCGAATTTCTGTCTCCTGCGGACCTTGAAGATCTCGCCAGGGACCTTATCGGTCGCAAAATCGGAGTTCGATTCGAAGCGTTCGCGGCTGGTCCCGATGGTGGCATGGACGGGCGCCACGCCCGCGCTGGCGATTTGGTGATATTGCAAGTTAAACATTTTGCTGGGAGCCCCTACAGACGGCTTAGGTCGCAGATAAAGCAGGAATTGCCGACCGTCCTTCGACTATCACCAACGAGATACCTTCTCGCGACTTCGCGGCCCTTGTCACCTCGTAACAAGGCAGAACTTGCCAGTCTATTACGCGGGCCGCTTCGAGACGAAGGGGATATTTTCGGTCCCAAAGATTTGAATGCGCTCTTGCGGGAGTTTCAAGATATCGAAAAATCCCATATAAAGCTTTGGCTTTCCGGCGCGGCGATGCTCGAAAGCATTTTACGAGCCGCGAATCGCTCAATCCGAGCGATGACTATGAAGGAAATCGAGTTTAAGGTAAGGGTTTACGCGCAAAATCCAAGTTTTGACCAAGCGTACCAGACGCTGGAATCGCAACACGTACTAATTGTTGCAGGACCGCCGGGCGTAGGAAAGACGACACTCGCGGAGATGCTCGCCTATGCGTACATCGCCGATGGCTGGAATCTTGTTGTCATTCGAGACCTGGACGATGGCTTCAATGAAATAGACGATACTCAACGACAGATCTTTTATTTCGACGACTTCCTAGGCCGAGTGGCACTTGATCGACGCGCTCTCGCTCATAAAGACTCCGATCTCGCTCGGTTGATTCGACGCATTAATGCATCCCCCAATGCGCGGTTTATTTTAACGACGCGTGCATATATCTTCGAGGAAGCGCGGCAAGTGTCAGAACACCTTGCAGATCGGCGACTAGACTTGGCCAGATACATGCTCGATGTTGGGGTCTATACGAGGCAGATTAAGGCGAGGATTATTTACAACCACCTTCTTATTGCTAAGACACCGCAGGAGAAAATTGACGCGCTTGTTAGAAGCGGAAAGCTGCCAGAGATTATCGACCATCGAAACTACAACCCGCGCATTGTCGAGTGGATGACGGATCTTGTGCATATCGGAAACATTGGTCCAGATGAGTATCCGGCGGCCTTCCTAGAAACGCTAAAACATCCGAAGCGCTTGTGGGATATCGCTTTCAGGACACACATATCGCGGCGGTGCCAGGACTGCTTAATCGCCTTGTTTTTCTGTTCACAGTATTCCGTGGATCTAGAGGATTTTCGAATTGCCTACGACGGTTTGCATGCTCGATTGAGCGAGCACTATGGCCAACCGCGCGAGCCAAAGGATTTTGAGGACGCCGTACGAACTTTGGAAGGAAGCTTTATTACCATCCAAGGAACACAAGTATCCTTCATAAATCCGTCGTTGCGCGACTATCTCACAGGATATTTGGATGATTTGTCTCTGCTTGAAGTCATCGCATCGTCGGCAACTCAAACTCAATGGGCGCAGGCGGTTTGGCAGCATGCCACCGGGATTGCAAAAAGTCTGGCAAACCGTCAACTGGTAGCGTCCGCGTTCATTGAGGTTGCGCATGTGTTTTTGACGCAACCGGTATATCGGAGACATCGGCAAGACGGCTATTGGTATCGCACTCACGGTCCGGGTTTGTCCATTACGGATCGGATTGATTTGCTTTTAAGTTGGTTCTCAGCAAGCGAAAATGCTCGCTTTGCGGAAATTGCTCTTCAGTTGTCGCAAAGCCCTATTGATGGGTTGGATTCGTCATACGATGGTGACGAGGCGATTCGGCTAATCATTAATTTACGGGAAGAAGGGTATTACGAGGATCTGTCGATAGGCGAGGAAATAGCGCTCTCATTAGAGAGGGCGTTCATCAAAATGCTTCGCGGGGGAATGCCGTCCGACGATCTCGAGAAAATATCCGACGCGGTCGAGCAGTGGAAGAAGTACTTGGGCGATGGGGTACAGCTTGCCGTTCAAGAGGCCGTTGAGCAGGAAGTCGATGAAGTCCGTCAGAACGTCGCAAATTTCGACTCAGAGTCGACACTCGAGGATCACATCAAGACGCTAAGAACATTGTCAAAGCGTGCGGGAATTCTTTCGCAAAAAGTAGAAAAGGCTGTGGAAATAGTACAAGCACGAATAGCCGAACTGCGAGATGAAACACCAGAACCAACATCGCCATCGATCAAGCCGAGGGCGGACATTGATACTTCGGCCTTCGACGATGCCGCGATCGCGAATCTATTCGCCTCGCTTGTCAGCAAATGAAGTCATTGCCCCCCATTCTTACGGACAGTTTGGATGACACTTTTTTCACGGTATCAGCCGGCCGGGCTGGTGTCCGATGAATACGTCAACTGCTCGCTGGGGAGGATACCTCCACTCTACGAATACGCTCGAAATCACCCTCAATGGAAAGCTTGAAAATCGCTTTTTATTTCTGGTCTACCGGTAAACTTTCTTAGACAGCGCACGGAGACATTGCCACAGTCGCGCGGAAGGTTAGCGCTACGAAATACCGCGTCACACTCAATGACACCGAACCCATAAAAAAATCGGCCAGTCGATTCTCGACGGCACGTTGCTCAAGGTTCTCAATGAGCACTACTTCGAGCATCCCCTGGCTTCCGCCCGCAAGAAGTTGCCGCGCGTGCGACGGGCGTACAGCCTTGCATCGGAGCCCGCCGGATCACCTGTGGCATGGTTTGAAATCGATGAGTTCGTCTCGCAGGAATCGGCGAAGCCGCTGTTCTAGCAAGGCGGCGCACCGCAGCAGGACCATCATCGCATGGTGTCGGCAAAACCGCGTAAATCGCGAACCGCGCCGCCCCATCGAATACCTCTGGTGCCTATTTGTCGGCGGCCTGAATCGCGCGAGCCAGGAGTTCTACGCCGGTAGTACCACATGCACGAGCGATGACGTGTAACTCGGCCGCGCCGACCGATTGACGACCGCTCTCGATGTTCTGGATGTAGTTGTTCCTGCGTCGTAGCTTGGCGCACAGCTCTCGCTGGGTAAGACCCTTGGCCGCGCGGGCGGCGGCGATTTCTTGGCGAATCGCTCGATCGAGGGCTGGAAATCTCTTCACTGCGTCTCCGCTTGAGTGCTTTAAATATCCTAGCAAATCTCTTGCTAGGAAATACCTAGCAGCAGTAACATGAGTTGCTCCGAGACGGGTCATTAGATCGGGGAAGAAACGGCGCCCGGCTGCGCGCTAACGCAAGCCGGACGCCTAACCACAACCATCATACGAGGTGATGATCATGGCTACCGCCCATTCTACGGTGAAGGCCCGTTCGGGCCGAAATCCTCCCCTGAAAACGGGGACACCCAGGGCCGCGAACCGGGCCAAGGCACCTGCCCAACGCCGCAAGACCCCTTCCGCTCCGACTCCTCCCGCTCAAGGCCCCATTACCCGCATACGCGGGTCGGAGGTAGCCGTCCGTGGCGCACGCGTCCGCGTGCGCGGGCGTTTGCAGGACATGATCCGGGCGGAGATGTTCAATCTGGAGAAAGCAGTGTCGGTCCTGCGTTGCCTGGGACTGTCCATGGAGACACGGCCGGAGGATGGGCAGCTGCCCAACTATCCCGACGTGGTGGAGGTGGCGGGCGATCTGATCGAGCGGTCGTTGGCGGACCTGGACGTTCTGTACGATGGCTATATCCCGAATCCCCTATTGGCCGGGTGCAAAATCGAGCGGTTGTAAGACCCACCCTGTGCGCTGCCGGGTAACCCGGTCTGGCCCGGAATCGGCGCCAGGCGTGGCGACCATGACGGCCAATGTCCGAGTGACGTGGGATGGCGGCGCACCTCCTTGAGTGGTGGAGGTTGTCGGTGGACACTTTCAGGGCACAACGGAGACGGTGGGAACCAGATCGACTATGACCCCGCTTTGCACAAAGAAATCATCTCCCACGAGCGTGGGGTGATAGACCGGGTTGCCGCGGGGCGCATCGAGGGGCTGGTAAATTACCCGCCGTGCGCAGTCCTCGGCGGACTTGGCCCAGCCTAGATTTAAGGCTAAGGTCACATCGAGGATTTCCAAGGCGGGCGAGGTCAGCCACAGATGAAACGGGACCCCCTCGCGATGCCACGCCGGTAACTTCTCGCTGAGAAACATCTGGATTAGATCCTCGCCATGCTGCATCCGCGGGGTGCCGTTGAACTCAATCCAGCCGATCGTCAACTGTAGGGGCACGCCGCCGAGCGCGTCGCACAGCGGCGGCAGCAATATGTTGTGTATGGCCATGGTCTGGCCCACCAGCCCCTCGCCAGAGTGTCGGTTGAAGTAATCGACAATCACCGGCAAGGCCTTGGCCAGATCGATGCAGTTCTTGCGCACCAGGAGCCGAATGGGTGGCAGTGCGAGCCCGAATCGCAGGGTGCGATCCCACGCTTGCGTAAACTCCTGGCCGTAGTCCTTCACCGCAATCCCATCCTTTGGCGGTCGTGGCTTGCTTGGGTTGTGATGGTACCCCTGGATGCAGGGCCAGGGATACGCGGCGGGGGCGGCCGAGTATCCAGCCCAAGAACGGGCACTCTACTTGCGTCCTGTCGCCGGCCGTACCAGGTGCCGACATGCGTACTGTGTCGGTCCCCATTGAAAGGCGAAGGTCTCAGAGACCTCGTGCCAGCGGCCACCAGGGTGCCCGCTGCCGTGGTTGGTGCCCATGCAGGAGCACTCACAGTCGTGGCCCTGGGCGTTCCAGCAGGCCGGCGCACACTTCTGCAGTTCCTTATAGAGCTGGACGACGTAGACCTGGCCGTGGCGCTCCAACGCCTGGTCGATGAGCCGATTGAACCACGCCCGTGGCGTCTCCCACCGTTTCCTGGCGGCATCCCAAATTGGCTGGTTCCGGCAGTCACCCCGTATCCATGGCCGGTTGTCCTGGGCATAGGGCACGCGGACTAGCAGCGGCTTGCCCGTCCCCTGGTGGAGGATGACGGGTACCCTCGTCTGAGACCATATCCGCTGGAACCTGATATCCAATTCAGCCATGACGACCCCGCGATCCCATCCGTGTTATTTAGGGTATAGCTCAGCCGCGCGGCGCCAGCTGAGACCTACTTCACTTTCAATCCACTCGTCGCTTACCTGGGGTGACGGCGGCGCCGGCCAAGGTGGCGCTCGGTGGTGGTATCGGTAGGCGCGGCTGACGGCAGCGCAGCTCCCTTCTTAGCCCCTCCGTGGGCTTTTGGGGCGGCGTGGGGGATGGCACACCCGACGCATCTGGCGATGGCAGTCATCGGCAGTCCTTGAATTACCGTTTTCCCTTGTCGGACAACGTGATACGTTGGCGGCCGCGGTGGCTGCCAATGGCAGCCGCTGGCCGCCACACATCTCGGAAAAGGACCGTTCCCGATGTCTGCCACGGAAGATGCAAAAGCCGACCGCCTGACGCTGCGTTTGCCCAGCCGCGACCTGGAGCGGCTGCGGGAACTGGCGCGGCAACGGCGCATTGATGTCGCGGCCCTGGGGCGCGAGGCAATCAGCGCCTACCTCGACGGGGTGGACCCGCGCGGCGAGCTGGAACGCCTGGCGCAAGAACTGCGCGCCGCGATGCAGAGTCAAGCCGACCGCGTAATCGAGCGCCACGAGCAGGTCATCCGCGCCCTGATTGCGGCGCTGAACGAGCACTTGGCCGAGAAGCCATGAAGCACCTGCTGTACATGCTCTGGACCGGCGACGGCCTGTGGGGATGGCTCATACCCTGGCTGCCGGTACTGTTCAAGTGCGTCATTGGATGGTTCGTGCTCCGGCTCGTGTATCGAATCTACTGGGCGCCGCCGTCGCCGCGGGGGCAACCAGTCCGCGGCAGCCGCTTGGTATCGTTCGGCTGGGTCGGGTTGCGCAAGCTCTTATCGCCCGATAAGCAACTGCTGCGGATCGGAGGTGTAGGCTTGCCGCGGGAGCTGGAATCCTTGCACTTGCTCATAAGCGGTGCCACCGGGGCGGGCAAATCGCAGACTATCCACGGCACGTTGGAGACATTACGGGCGCGTGGCGACGCAGCCATCATCACCGACATCGGCAGCGAAGCGCTGCGCCGCTTCGGGCAGACGGATGACTGGATCATGAATCCCTTGGATGCCCGTTCAGTATCCTGGTCGCCGTTCGCGGAAATGGATGGCCCCGCCGATGCCGAGCGGCTGGCCAAGAGCATGATCCCGGATCACGAGGGCATCGAGCGCGAATGGTTCGTGTACAGCCAGGCGCTCGTGGCCGCGGCGCTGAAACGGTTATGGGAACGAGGCGCGGCGACGAATGAATCCTTGCTGCACGCCCTCACCCTCGCCTCCCCGGCAGAACTGAAGCTGCTGGTACAGGGCTTGCCGGCGCAAGCGCTCTTCCACGAGGGCGCAGAGAAGATGCTGGCGAGCGTGCGCGGCATCATCGGCAGTTACTTCGCCCCGTACAGCTACTTGGCCCCAGAGGCGGGACCCAACAGCTGGTCGATCCGCCGCTACGTGCGCGAGGGTCAAGGCTGGCTGTGGCTGTCGTATCGGGAAGATCAAGCGGCAGCGTTGCGTCCGCTCTTGGCCGCTTGGATCGGCGAGGCGGTGAATGCCAAGCTCTCGTTGCCGACGGAGCGCGTGCGTCGCCACTGGTTGCTGCTCGATGAAGTGGCGAGCTTGGGTCGGGTGCAGGGCTTGAGCGATGCGCTCACGAAAGGCCGCAAGTATGGGCTCTGCGCCATCGTCGGTTTGCAATCGGTATCGCAGTTGCGCGATGCGTATGGCGCAGACGGCGCGCAAACTTTGCTCTCGTGTCTGTCCTCGCAACTGCTGCTGCGCGCGAACGACCCCGAGACCGCCGAGTATGCGAGCCGACACTTAGGCGAGAGCGAAGTGTTGCGCGAATCGATCTCGCAGGGCCAGCACCGCACCGTCACCCAGCAGCATCAAGTGGAGCGCCTGGTGCTCGCCTCGCAAATTCAAGGACTGCCAAATCGCGAAGGTTATCTGCGGTTGGCCGGTCAAGACGGCGTGCGGCGCGTGCATATCCCGCTGATCCAACGCGCGGCCCACCTGGAAGCGTTCGTGCCGCGCCGGCCCGTCGCCGAGGCGTTGCCAGCATCCCCGGCTCCCTTGACGCACAAACTCCGGCCGGCACTCGATGCGGATGCAATTTTGAGCGCCGGCCGTCACCACTGACATGCTCTCCATCAGCGCGCGCAGCGCCACGCCGTCCAACATCCGCGCATACCTTGAGGGCGAGCGCGACGGCGCAAACCGCGGCGCTGAAGATTACTACACCGAGAGCGGCCGCACGCCAGGCCGGTGGCTCGGAAGTGGTGCCGCTGAATTACATCTTGCCGGCGACGTGAACGAGCAAGCCTTCGACCGCTTAGCCGCGGGCTTCCATCCCGAGACTGATGCTCCGCTCGTGCAACGCGCAGGTGAACATCACCGGCCGGGATGGGATCTGACGTTCTCGGCGCCGAAGTCGGTGTCGGTCGTGTGGGGCATTGCCCACGGCAAACAGCGCGAGGCGATCGAGCGCGCCCACACGCAAGCGGTGGGGCGGACACTGGCGTTCGCTGAACAACAACAACTATTTGTGACACGGCGTGGCCACAATGGCATCGAACGCGAAACCGCGCGGCCGATCATCGCGACTTACCTGCATGGCACGAGCCGAGAAGCCGACCCGCAACTGCACACGCATGCCTTTGTACTGAATGTCACCGCACGTGACGACGGCAGCCACGGGACGCTGGAAACCAAGCCGCTGTATCAGTGGAAGATGGCCTTGGGCGCCGCGTATCGTGCAGAACTTGCGCAAGAGCTACGCGCCTTGGGCTATGAGACCTCGCCTGACAGCAAAGGCAGCTTCCGGTTGAGCCATTTGCCGCGCGACCTAGAGCGTCATTTCTCCAGGCGCCGCGCGCAGATCGAAGCCGTGATGAATGAGCGCGGCACGACGAGTGCGAAAGCCGCCGAGGTTGCTGCGCTCAATACCCGCAAAGCGAAAGAATCCTTGGGCGCAACGACCTTGCGCGCGACGTGGCGCAGCGAGTCCTTGGCGTTCGGTGTCGCCGCCCAACATCTTGCCGACATGGCGCAGCATCCGGCGTGTGAAATCATGCCGATCCCCATCCAGGCCGTTATCGAGCACTTGGGCCGAGAGCACAGCACGTTCACGAGCGCCGACCTCGCGCGCGCCGCGGCCGAGCATGTCCAGCATGCGGGTGGGGGCCTCGCGCGCACGGCCGAAATGATGAGGAGAGTCGCGAACGACACCGAGATCGTGCCGCTCGCCGCGAATCGTTATACCACCCGAGAAATGCTCCAGATCGAGCACGGAGCACTCATGCGTGCAAAACGACTTGCGGACGATGCGGCCTACCGAGTCGATGCAAACGCAACCGCCGCAGCGCTTAAGGCCCATTCACTGTCTGAGGAACAACGCTCCGCGCTTGAGCATCTGACCGCAGCTCCCCGCTTGAGCGTCCTCGAAGGCCTCGCTGGCACCGGCAAGAGTTACTTATTGGCAGCGGCACGCGAGACATGGGAGGCCAGCGGCTATGAGGTGCGTGCCGCCGCGCTCGCCGGCAAAGCGGCGAAAGGATTGCAAGACGGCAGCGGCATCCGTTCGCAAACCCTGCACTCGCTGTTGAAGGATCTCCAAACCGGCCGGGATCGGCTTAACCGTAGCACGGTGCTCGTGGTCGACGAGGCCGGCATGATCGGTTCACGTCAGTTCGCGCGTTTGCTGGAAGCGACCGATGAGGCGCAAGCGAAAATCGTGTTGGTCGGTGATGCCAATCAATTGCAACTGATCGAGGCCGGCCAGCTCTTTGAGCGCATCGGTCAAGAAGTCGGGGCTGCGCGATTGACCGATATTCGCCGGCAACGCGGGGCGGCCGATCGCGCGATGGTGCGAGCCTTAGCGAGCGGCGACACGAGAGCCGCGCTCGACTCCTTGCAATCGCGCGGTCGAGTGCATTCGGCAGCGGATAGAGACAACGCCATGCGCCAACTCGTACACGACTGGGCTGCGGCACGCGATAGCCGTAATCCTAAAGATGACTTGATGCTCGGCGCGACTCGCGCTGACACGCGCGAATTGAATCGTCTGGCACGTGCGGCGCTGCGCGAACGAGGCGAGCTGCAGCACGAGCGCGTCATTGAGGCGGCGCAAGGCCCGCTGGTGCTCGCCGAGGGCGATCGGATCGTCATCACGCGAAACACCAAACTACTCGGCACGATGAACGGCGACCTTGCGACCGTGACCGCGCTCACCGAGCGGCGTGGTGAAGTCGAGATCACGGCCCAGCTCGACGAAGGGCGCGCGCGTACCTGGCGCGTAAGAGATCATCCGCACGTCGAACACGGGTACGCGCTCACGGTCCACAAAGCGCAAGGCGCGAGCGTCGAGCGGGCCTATGTGCTCGCCCATGAGAGCATGTCAGCGCGAGAATGGTCTTATGTTGCGGGCTCGCGGGCGCGTGAAGCCGTTCACTTGTACGCCGAACGCAATACCGCCGACGATCTGGCGCGGATTATGGAACATAGTCATAAGAAGGACACGGCGCTGGATCACTTACCGGCGACGATAAACAAAACGTCCGTAGCGATGCAGCGATAGCAGGGTCTCGCTAGTTTGCGCACGGTCTGAGTCGTGCGCATTCTTCGTAATGAAAACCAAATTCGGGAGAAGCAGCTGAGCACCTTGGAGCTTTGCGACCACTCCAGCATAAAAGGAATTGGCGCCCAAACTGCCCGTGCAGGAAGGTCAATCAATATCGTCACAAGCCAGGGACGAGAATTTTGTGAGGAAATTGGTTCCCGCTCAACCGGCCAAGCGGCGTATAACTCACGGCGCCCAATTCAGCACACTGGTCAATCGGTATGATACAAATCACACATTCCAACGGACGGAAATATTTTGCATGCCCATTGCGCTTACCGTCTTCGGCATCTCCACGCAAAAAGCGGACCCAACACTTATATACGCTCTTCTGAGGGCGGTCCGAGGACCAGGCGACTACCCTCCTCCAACCTTGCCAGACGATGCCGCGACAGATGGCGTAAACCATTCGGTCTTATCAGATAGAACAATCAACATTATTAGCTGGGACAAAGTCATCCCGCCAACTGACGAGCGCGCGCTTCTCACAGAGTTTGACCAAGGCCGCCTGACGATACCGCTAGAAAGTCCGATCGCTGGCGGCGAATCCATAACCGGACTAGCATTTGGGCCGCTAATCATCCAGGAGGAGCAACAAAAGGCGCCGATAACCGGCGGCGGACTTCTATACCGAAGGGGCATCGCCTCGGATGCACCTTTTAGCGCATTAAGAAAGTTTCTTGAGGAAAGCCTGAAACCAGGCACCGCGCCAATGACACTTCGATCCATAGCTGCCAAGATCAACGAGATCTCGGGCATTGTCGGAATCTTCAAGCATCGCCGGCCGATTGGGCTCGTAGACTATTTCTATCGCACCGACGTAACAACGGGCGTGGACGGATCCCTGTTTGAAATCGAGCCGGAGAAACCCGACTTCCGGACCAAAGCTCCCATGCTTCGAGTGCATGTCCGTCGGCACGCGGCACCGCTCAACCAGAAGTTCAAGCTGCAGATATCCTTGGCCAATTATGACGAAATGCTTTGTTCGGTACTCCGCGAAATTGAGGCGGGTATATCCGAGATTATCGTATCTGCGCCCGCCCACATAACCGACGTGTCTCTGTCAGTGTTCGACAACTCGGGAAGCCTAGTAGATCAGTTGAACGGCAAGTTCAACCAAGGCATACATTTCGGGCTTACAGCGATGGGGGCAGTTGACACGCTTCCGCCACCGTTCCCAGGCTCTCCAAGGAGCCCTGATCTTGAGGCGCGGCCGCGAATTCACACCATCGCCTTCCAAGGACCATCAATCGCCAATCGTTCAGGCGGCCTCGATGTGCTGCGAATGCAAGAGGCCAAACTCTCTGCGGTTATCGGCCCTCGTTCGGCTGAATTCGAGAATATGTGGTTCGAGCGCGGATTGGAAAGCCAGGTCGAAGTCATTCGCTGGATCAAGACGAAGATGGAACGACCGGGTGTTAAAAAGGCGTATCTTTTTGACCCCTATCTCGGAAGCGACGCGCTCAAACGCGTAATTGCCCGCCAGGGAAACGAGACTGCTGAGCTTTTCATAGTGGTCTCTCCAGGTGATATTGATCCTGACGCGGACATCACAGAGACCTCGGCTGCCAGTGATTATCTGGGGAAACTGGTGGCTACGGCAACGGAATGGGCCAGTAAATTAGCTGGGCGAATTTCGGTCGTGCACATCAAACGGGGCAACGGATCACGCCAAGCGTTTCACGACCGCTACCTTTGCATGGTCGATCAAGAAGGCATCCCCACAACGTATTTGCTATCCAACAGTTTAAGTAAGGCGGCCGGTGACTGGCCCTTCGTAGCCTGCGAACTGGACCGGGTCATGTCGTGGCGAGTTTACGTCTACATTCAGGAATTGATTCTGGGGCACGCCAAAGACAGCGACTTACAGCCCGAGGTGATTTGGAAAAGCGCAGATAGGCCTGTGGCTGCTCAATCCGGCGCGAGCGCAGCTTCCCCTCCGCCGGAACCCCAACCACGCTGGGTTGGCTGGGCGAACGCCTTCCTTACCGATATCTGGAACATTATCGTTCGCAATGCAGAGTTCAAGTCTCAGGTAGGCGCTCACCTAGATGCGTTGTTGCACACGTGGCCAGCGGGCGTCGATACCGACAAGCTGGCGGAATCGCTCTTCAGAGTCGTTAGCCATCGCGATGCCATTGTGGTATTCGTCTCCGACCGGCTCCGGGAGGGCGGCCGAGCGGAACTAGCGAACATTCTGGATGACAAACTGTTGGCCCGGTTCCTCGATCTGCTTCCACAATCGGACCATAAGGGAGGATGGTTCGTTCCCTTCGATGTGCGGTGCGTTGTCCTTGAGAATTTGGGCAGGACCATCGCCCGCAAGAAGGATCCCACCAACTTTATACGTGGCAAAATCAACCCGAGAGTCCACAAGTACGTCACGATGATAGAGACGCAACGCCTCGATCCCACCGTTGCTTGGGCCGCGCACGAGGCTAGCGTTTTTCTGTCCATCATCGCGTTGCGGGTCGCGATCGATGCCGAAGGCACACCGAGTCGTTTCAGGATAGGAGTCGCGACCGACTACATTCATTGGCTGGGGCGGTTGATGCGGTCGGATGTTGCCGCGAGCGTTTATGTCGGTCGAGACCCAGTGCCGCCGGAGTGGCTAAACGACGTGAACTTCGCAGCGAAACAGATCGCGAACGCGCGTCGCGTGCTAGGTGAGGAGTTAGAAGCACCCATTGACCGAGTTAATCGGGACCTTTGGGTGGCGCAAATTTTTAAACGCTCAATATCGGTATTCGCGAGCGGTCCTGAAGGCGCTGCGCCGAGTCACTGATGATTCGGGCGGCGGCCTGGAAGTTCACACGGACCGCGAGTGGTTGCTGCCTGTCATGTGTAGCGGTGGGCGGGCTTGCCTCTCGTCTTATTGTGCCACGCCGTTCTCGCCGTCAAGGCCTGCGCGCGGGCCTTCGGCCCGTGCTCGCGAGCGCGCTTCGCGCGGCCTTGACGGCTGCGCTGCGGCGTGGGGTTCTTGACTCGGGCAATCCCGCCCTAAGGCCACTTGAAGCGACGCCGGACGATGCTCGTAACACCGTCGGGCGTCTGGCCACAGTCACTATCAGAGGTAGCAAACCATGGTTAACACGCAGACTATTCCGGCGTTCTCGCCGGCAGAAGATTCCATTTGTTGCGACTTTACTCAGATGCCGACCGAGAGCCCGCAGATTCGGCGACTCACGGTGAATTACGGGACGTATGGGGTCCGCGGGCGGGACGGACGCGCGATACCCATTCCCATGTTGCGCCTGCAGGGCGCGTGGCTTGAGCGCGCCGGATTTTCTATCGGCGCCACGGTGAAGGTGCACCTGAGTCGTGGGCGACTCGTCATCGAGGCGATCAAGTCCGAGTGTGTACCGCAAGCCGAAGCCCTCGGCGTGCTCGGCGCACTGCTCCGTGACAAAGGCTTGACGAAGCGCGATCTCGATGACATTGGTCGACAACTGCGACTGCTGGGCCGCGCTGATTGATCGATAGGCAACAGAGTTTCAATTGCCGGCGGTGGCCCACGCCGCCGGCTCTTCAAGGCGATGAGCCTTCCGCTACATAGGCGGACGCAAAGATCTCCGCAAGGGCGCGATAGCGTCGCGCGCTCGGACAGCTGACCTCTCGATAGTTTTCCTCGAATGCTGTGATCAGATGAGGTTGGATGCGGATCGAGCCGCGTCAGAAAGCAAGTCAGGTAACCAGCCTAGCTTCTAACAGGCACGAGTGGATGCCGCTGCGCTTCCGCCTTGCAGGTCCGCGATTACCTACACAGATCCTGCACAGTCGATTTCAATCGACTTTTATGCTCTATTTTCAGTGACTTCCATGTTGGTGGTGCGCCCGGAGAGATTCGAACTCCCGGCCTCCTGGTTCGTAGCCAGGCGCTCTATCCAACTGAGCTACGGGCGCATATTCAGATTGTAGCAATTTCCCTATCGACCGCCTTCGGTCACTCCCTGGTCACTCCGCGTCCGCTGCGGAAATCCGTCGTTTCCTAAGCTCCTAATACTTCTACCAAATCAGCTCGATCCGAACCAGGGCTTGCCTACTTCGTAGCCAGGCGCTCTATCCAACTGAGCTACGGCCGCTCAAGGGCCGCGAATATTACCACAACGTCCGACAAATCAATTACATGTGGCCGGTGTGCCGCCGCCATTTCATGTGCCCTTTGGGCGGAGATAGGGAGAAGGGATCGGCTGGGGCATGCGCCGGCACGACGGCCGCGCGCTGTTCTGTGCACCCGGCCCTGCCACCACTCGCACCGGACGTCATTTTGAGTGCAAATAGACCTGACTGCATCCGGGTCAATGGTATGCCTAATTTGGCTACTTCGAAGCAATGTCCTTTAGCGCCGCTGTTTGCATTTGCGATATCTGCATTACGCTGGTTTGTGAAGTGTTATAGAGAGCATGCAAAAGAGACCTGTCCCAGACGGTCATTTCTGGGGGCTGCGACTCTCCCGAACTCTCAAATAGCCTCAGGATAGTGGGCACATCACCTGGCTGCTTCTCAAAGTTGATCTGGGCGAGACCGACAAGTCCGATGTAGTCGGTAAGCTGGCCAAAGTTGATATTGCCGATCTTTGTGGAATCCACCACCACAATTACCGAGAAAATATTGCGGGTCGCCGTCAGCTTCAAGCGAGTCGCGGCGTCCGGCGGGATATTAATCCATGGGGCGTGTCCGGAGAGTTTTGTTCGATTCGAAGTCGCATCAAGCAAACCGATAACAAACTGTCCGTCCGCTCCAACGGTGCTGGCACTGTACCAGACGCGTATGGGTCGAGGTGTTTCGAGAAATCGCTTCACGGTTGGGCCGGCTTCACCGTCGAATAGATCGACCTCACGGCGCCACCACTGTTTCAGCAGGAGCTCGGGATCTGGAGTCACGATCACGAAGAGGTTCGGCTTGCATGTCTCGGAGCCGAGCGGAGCGCCCGCGGTTTTGGCAATTTCGGAAAGACGAGCGAGGACAAACTCGCCCTGCTCCTTATTCAGTCCGGCCACAAGAGGACAGACTTTATCGTGCCAACGCCAGAGTGACTCGTCATAACGGCGGGGTTGTACAATCGCGCTTGAGACGAACCGATTGACCTCGCGCTCGAGTTTAGCCCTGTCTCGTTGCGCCTCGACGGTGATTGAATCGAGCGAATCAGCGCTGATCGAATTTGCGAGACTCGTGAGCACTGCGACGGCAGCACATATCCAAAAAGAATTGTTAGTTAGTGACCATCGGATGCCCATGGCATCTCCGTAAAATATGAAACGGAGCGTTCGACTTTTGATTGTAGCGCGACTCGCACCCGTGCGGTACACCAGCATGCGAATCGCCGTATAAGCACTTGCGAAGCGCGTCTCGGCGCTGACCGCTCGCACCTTGGCATCTGCAACATGGCGTGCGGCACCGTCGAGTAGACGACGTATTGTTCCTTCGCGGGCGTTATCTGCTCAAGGCTAATACCAGGAGATTACGCAAGGTCACGTTCGTCACCGATCAAGAATATTTTTTGGATTGTTGACGATACTTGTCACGAACGAATTTTTTTCTTGAGATTCGCTTTCCATTCTCGCACCGAGAATACCTTCGGGTTTATTTCCCGCGCCAACTGCAGTTGCGCTGGATGCATCGCGTCAATCACAGCGCCGAAATCCACCGATCCGATGATCAGAAGATCTATGTCGCTTCCACTTGGCGATAGGGATTACACGGCCGACCGCTGGGGACTTGATCAGGCAGAGACGTACACCCGTGACCTTAGGCAGCGCATCGAAACCGTAGCGGCGCGTCCGGCGATGGGACAAGACTGCTCTGACATACGCGCGGGCTACTACAAACTTTCCTGAGGCTCGCACTTCCTGTTTTATTGCCTCATCGCGGACGGCGTCGATATTGTCCGCATCTTGCATGAGCGCATGGATTTCGCGCGCCACATTCCCTCGCCCTTTACGGGTGTTTTTGCCTTGGCGGGATTTCGGCCGGTTTACTGTTATAAGTACTTGCGCATCTCTGATGATCCCGGGCGCGTGAGTCACGGTCGGCGGCTTGGTTTGAGAAGCGACTTCCGTGGCGTGAGACGTCTCGCGGCACAACATGCAGTCTTGAAATACTGTGGAAACGATTGGTGAGGCATAGCTGGGTATACCAAGGACACGTGGATTATGGAACGCGCCTATCGTAATCTCGGTTACTTTCTACTCGCACTTCTGCCAATTTTTATCGCAGGCTTTTGGATTCCATACCTATCCGAGATTCCTTCATTTGATCCGTCCATTACGCCACCCGTCCACATCCATGCGGTGTTGCTCTTTGCATGGATCGCCCTCTTGGTCTTTCAGCCGCTCGCCATTCGATACAGAGCATTCTCCGCACATCGATTTCTTGGGAAAGCCTCCTATGTTGTGATGGCATTGATCGTGCCATTCACCTTCACGATGATCTGGAAGGAGTATCACGAAAAGCTGTCGGACGGGATATCTATTATCTCTGCGCTGCAAGCGGAATTCGTTTCGGCGGCTCAGCTAGTGATAACCGTAGTGATGTATGTTTTGGCCATCGTTCGCATTCAAAAACGTGACGTACCGGCGCACATGCGCTACATGATTTGCATTGCGCTTTTTTTGTTGCCCGCTGGCTTGGCCAGAACCTTAGGATACTGGTTCAATTTGCGGCAGGTGACGTCTCAGACGATTAGCCTTGTAGTTATTGAGACGTGCCTTGCTGCGTTAATCGCGTTCGACATTAACCGTCAACTGAATGCACGGCCTTACGTGGTGGCTTTTCTCGCTTACAACGCGACCGCCTTAGTCTGGATTGCCCTTGGGCGGCCAATTTAAAGTAGCGACGAGAGTGTGACGACAGCGCTCGTTGATTTGTTGCCCTCCGGGGGTGCTGAAGCCAATACCAAGTGGAATGCCTGCCGGAGTGGGCCCGGACTCGCAACTTCAAGATGTGGCGGAATTCTCCGGTGAAATCATTTCGAGCCATAGAGCAAGGGTTTGGTCACGCCAACTCTGTCTACAGAGCAGATACGGCCGCACCTCTTCAAAGTAGCGGGATTCCAGTGCCTGCGGGTCCACGAGCCCGGCTCGAGCAAGACGCAATACGTCATCGCGGTCGCGATCAAAGTTGCGTTCTAATTTCGAGAGCGCGATATCTGTCGGATCCAAGGCGAGAAGGCGAAGTTGTTTCCACGACTCGTCACGGAACATCGGCTGAAGTCGGGTTGCGTAGTTGCAGGCGGCGTGGCCACGCCGACATACTGTAGATACACACGATATTTCCGGTAGAGTGCGGATCCTAAACCCGCCAACGCTTCAACATCGTCCCCCCCCGTGAACGCGCGACCGCCGACAGGAAATCGATGTCCGATGTCTCGTGCCCGATACCATATTGCTGGGTCACGACGAACCCACCCAGGCAGTGAAGCTCAAACGACCCTTTAAGTAGCTCATCGAGTTCTCGCAGCAACGACGCCCAAGGTTCCGCCGGCACTCCATGGGACGCGGCGCCCAAGTTAGGCCGCATAGGACAATTGATCGAAAACGACGAGAATTTCGCTGCCGCCTGGCGGAGAGGGAGGGATTGACTCGGGCCTTCCAGGCCCTCGCTCTGCGGGCGCACTGCGTGCGTCCAAAATCGCTCCCGGCGATTTTGTCGAACCCTCGAAGGGCTTTTGAACTACCCGAAGACTCTTAGGAATCAGCAACTTACTGATTCGCAACAGGTTGCAGTCCCCTGCACCCCCCTCATTTCCCCGTCGCTGTCAGTAGGGCTGGCAGCAGGAGCAAGACCGACTCGCGCAAAAGTCCCGCAACTCCTTGCCTCTGCTTGTTCCCGTCGGACCCACGGGCTACCCTACTGCCATGACGTGGCAGGGCATTATTACCTTAGAGCCGGGCAAGCGTGGCGGTCGGCCTTGCGTCCGCCATATGCGTATTGCCGTGGCGGATGTCCTCGGCTGGCTCGCGGCCGGAATGTCGCACGAGGAAATCCTCAGTGACTATCCCGAACTCACCGAGGCGGACATCCGTGCGTGCCTATCCTACGCGGCGGATCGGGAGCGCGGTGTCCTGACCGCCGCATGAAGCTGTTGTTCGACCAGAATCTTAGCTTCAAACTCTGCACGCTGCTCTCCGATCTCTTCCCCGACTCCAAACCGGTTCGGGAGCTTGGCCTCGATCGATCCGACGATCGCATCGTCTGGCAGCATGCCAAAGACAACGGATACTTGCTTGTCTAGCAGGATTCAGATTTTGCGGACATGGCCGCCCATTACGGTCATCCCCCTAAAGTAATATGGCTCCGATGCGGAAACCAGCGAGTAGTCACGGTTGAAGCGCTATTGCGCCGTCACGCCAAAAGCATCGCAGAATTCGATCAGAACATTACTGCCGCCTGCCTGGAAATACTTTGATCCACACTCGGCCGATCGGATCCGTCGGTGACATAAGTCCTCCAAGCGACCTTCCCTTCCTTCCGCATTTCTCCAAAGCATACTATTTGGTTTCCTTGTCGCCGCTACGAAAGGGAGACTATTGCCTCTCGGTAAATCCGGTCGAGAATGAAACAAAATCATAGATCCTTAGACGAGGATGGAGACGGCGCTGCGCATGGTTATTCATCTACGCCTTGAATCGTTCGGACGCGTTTGCCGCCGCGCATATGAGGCCGAGTGGGCGGCGGTCGCAGAACGGCCAACTCCGGCCGGTCGGCACTCCGAAATGATCACCACGAAGCGGCCGTTCGCGGCCTGCGGTAAACTGACATTGCCTTTGGACGAATCCATCCAAAACACAGGGAGTGCACCGGTATGATTTGGCACATTCGTCGCGATTCACCACGACGTTGCCTGACCGGCAGTTCGGCGCGATGAGGCGAGCGCTTCTATTTTTTATGGGCCTAACTGCCCGCATCGGCTGGCAACGCTCAGCAGCCAGCCGCCGGGCAATCCGACAGAGCGAGTGAACTCTTTAGGACGTTCGTAGAACTACGTCAATCGGTCGGCAGCAGCCAGCATAGTGATCCGCGCTTCTTCACACGAGAGTGGCTGGAGCGTGCAATTCGAGGTGCACTGGCAAGCCGAAGTGAGCCTGATCGACCAGGGCTGAATTGGGTGGAGGACTCACTACTAACCCAATTCGGGCTTGGACTCACCGAGGATAAAATCTTCTCCTATAAGCTTCTAAAAGAAGTTTCCGGTGGAGGTGCCTTGGAGATGCACGTTACCTATTGCAATTCACCATCCACCTTAACAGTGAGTTTTGTCAGCGAGGATGGCGCGTGGCGCGTGGGTCACATTAACTCCGACACTACCGATAAAGCCAAGAATTGGTACCGGCCTGATCTCGTGCCGTTAATGGAATTTGCTCATATTGAACTCCGGGATCGTTCAAGATATCTAAACGAAAGCAACCTCGGTACGCAATTAGGGCTCGAGGTCAAATCACGCCCCCCGTGCCATTGAAAGGCGCCTATATTCGCCCGACGATTCGCGGTTCGGATGCCGGAGAGCTGACGGTCCTCAAGGACTGCAACGGGTCGAACTCGGACGTCGCTTGTCAGGTCGAGTCTGAATTTATACACGTTAAGTTTGGCTCTAAAGATGCGTATGTTTGCCCGAACCGCCAATTCCCCAATGAGCAGCCGAGCCCATGCGCGATCGGACGGATTCGAAGCAGAATACCTACATAGCTGGCAGTAGGCTGGCAGTAGGCTGGCAGTAGAAAACAACCGTCTTCTTTCCACCGGTTCCACCCTACCGCAAGACCCTGCTTTTACTGGGGTTTTTTTAATGGCGGAGAGGGAGGGATTGACTCGGGCCTTCGGCCCTCGCCCTTTCGGGCGCCGTCGCGCAACGCTCCGGCGTCCTGCACCGCCGCTTGCGCGACGGCTGGTCGAACCCACGGGTTCGAACCCCGCGCACTTTCAAGCAAATGAAATTCAAAAGGGACCGGAAGTCCCTTTTGAATTTCATATTGGCGGAGAGGGAGGGATTCGAACCCTCGAAGGGCTTTTGACCCTTACGCCCTTAGCAGGGGCGCGCCTTCGACCACTCGGCCACCTCTCCGGATTGATGCCCACAGGCCATCGCGGAGCGCGGGATGATACCCGTCCGGAGCAGTCTAGGTAAAGCTATGAGGACGTAGACGCGCTTTTTCAGGCGTCGTCGACAATCTTGGTGGCCGAGGGACTCATGGAGTCGTGATCTTGCTCGCGCTTGATGCGCTCATAGATCTCCTCGCGGTGTACAGCCACATCCTTCGGTGCGTTCACGCCAACTCGTACCTGGTTGCCCTTCACGCCCAGCACGGTCACCGTAACTTCATTGCCGATCATCACGGTCTCGCCGACACGCCTAGTCAATATCAACATAATCCAGCTCCTTGCTAACCCCGCGTCCGCGGCGGCACAAACTCATCGTTTCGCACACCACATTGCGTCATGTATTCGTTAGTGATTCGAACCGTGGCCGCCGTTCCTCAGGAGAAACTCTTCGGTCGATTGGACAAGAATACAAGAATACCAAACGCATTTGTTGCAACTTCTTGTCAGAATAAAACAATCGTTCAATTAGCGAGCCGGCTGCGCACCAGTGATTCCACCCCGGCGAGCGCCGCAGCCAGATTTTCGGGCTGCGTGCCCCCTGCCTGGGCAAAATCCGCTCGGCCGCCGCCGCGGCCTCCTACTTTCGCGGCCACCAGCCCCGCGATTTCGCCCGCCTTCAATCGGCCGATCAGGTCGTCCGAGACGCCTGCCACCAACACGACCTTGCCCTCTTGCACGCTGCCAAGGACGATCACCGATGAGCCCAGCTTGCTCTTTAAATTATCCATGGCGTCGCGCAGCGACCTGACATCCGCACCGTCAAGCTGCGCGGCCAAAACCTTGATGCCGCCAACATCTTTTGCGCCGGCGGACAGATCCGCGCCGTGCCCGCTTGCAAGCTTCGACTTGAGCTGCTGAACCTCCTTTTCCAGCTTGCGCGAGCGCTCGACCAGTTCGCGGACCTTCTCATCCACGTCCTCGCGGCTTCCCCGAAGCATCGCAGCAACATCGCGCAGCACCTGGTCAGTGTGAACAACCCACCCATAGGCTCCGCGGCCCGTCAGAGCTTCCACCCGGCGGACACCCGCGGCAACGCCCGATTCACCGGTGATTTTGCACAAACCTATATCGCCAGCACGTTCGACGTGGGTTCCGCCGCAGAGTTCCATTGAAAAATCGCCGATCGATAAAACCCTCACATCGCTTTCGTATTTCTCCCCAAAGAGCGACATTGCGCCGGCCGCCTTTGCGTCGTCCAAGGCCATCACGCGCGTCTCCACCGGCGCATTCTGGCGAATTTCTGCATTGACCAGTTCTTCGACTTGACGTAATTCGTCCGGCGAGACTGCCTGGGTGTGCGAAAAATCGAAGCGCAATCGATCCGCAGCCACGAGCGAACCCTTCTGTTCGACATGATTGCCGAGCACTTTTCTGAGCGCCGCGTGCAACAAGTGCGTGGCCGAATGATTCAAGGCAATCGCCTTACGGCGCTCTTGGTCGACCTGTGCATCGACCGCATCGCCGACCCGTAACTCGCCGCGTTCGAGCACGCCGATATGCGCAAACGAGGCCCCGATCTTTTGGGTGTCGCGCACGGTGAAGCGTGCGTTCGCGCCGAGCAGCACGCCGCTATCTCCGATCTGGCCGCCGCTTTCCGCATAGAACGGGGTATGGTCGAGAACGACCTGTCCTTCCTGGCCGGACCGCAGTACCTCGACCACCGCCCCGTCAAATATGAGCGCCGTGACCCGAGCGTCGTCCGCAAGGCGATCGTAGCCGGAAAAGCCGGTCCTTCCGGAAAGTTTGACGGATTCCCGAAGGTCCGTCCCGAACTTGCTGGCCGCTCTGGCGCGCCCACGCTGCCCTTCCATGGCCAGATCAAATCCCGCCTGATCGATGCGCAGGCCCCGCTCGCGTGCGATATCGGCGGTCAAGTCCGCCGGAAATCCGTAGGTATCGTAGAGCCTGAAAACGGCGTCTCCCGGAATAACCGACGAGGTCAGCTTGGCCGTTTCCGCATCCAGCAGTGCCATACCGGTTGCCAGGGTTTCGGCAAAACGGGTTTCTTCCTGGGCCAGCACCTGGGTCGCACGCGCCTCGCCTTTGGCGAGTTCCGTGTAATAGGAGCCCATCTCCCTCACCAGGCTCGCTACCAGTTTGTGAAAGAACGGCTGGGTCTGGCCCAGCTTATAACCATGACGAATAGCGCGCCGGATGATGCGCCGCAGTACATACCCGCGGCCCTCATTCGAGGGCACCACGCCGTCGATGATGAGGAAGGTGCAGGCACGAATATGGTCCGCGATGACCCGAAGACTGGAGGAGTCAAGGTCAGCGGTTCCCGTGACCTCCGCCGCCGCGCGGATCAATGCCTTGAACAAATCGATGTCGTAGTTGCTGTGCACGCCCTGCATGACCGCGGCCACCCGCTCCAGACCCAGGCCGGTGTCCACCGAGGGCTTGGGTAGAGGCACCAGCACGCCATCGGAGGAACGGTCGTACTGCATGAAAACGAGGTTCCAGATCTCGACGTAGCGATCGCCATCCTCATCGGGCGTGCCCGGAGGACCGCCGGGTATGTGTGCGCCGTGATCGTAGAAGACTTCCGAACAGGGGCCGCACGGACCCGTGTCGCCCATCGCCCAGAAATTGGACTTCTCGCCCAGGCGTGTGCAACGCGACGGATCGACGCCGATTTCCTCCACCCAGATGCGCTCGGCCTCATCATCTTCCGTATAGACGGTCACCCACAGCCGATCCTTTGGAATTTCGAGCGTGCCGGTGAGGTAGTTCCAGGCAAAGTGAATTGCCTCGCGTTTGAAATAGTCGCCGAAGCTGAAATTGCCCAGCATTTCAAAGAACGTGTGGTGACGCGCGGTGTATCCCACATTTTCCAGATCGTTGTGCTTGCCGCCGGCACGCACGCAGCGCTGCGCAGTGGCCGCGCGCGCATAGTCGCGCACTTCCTTGCCGAGGAATAAATCCTTGAATTGCACCATGCCGGCGTTGGTGAACAGCAGCGTGGGGTCGTTGACGGGAACGAGCGAGCTCGACGGCAGCACCGCGTGGCCGTTTTTACGGAAAAATTCCAGGAAACTCGCCCGGATTTCCGAGGTCGTCATCGATTGCAATCTTGGGTCGCGCTTCATGTCTCTTCATCTGAATCAAGGTCGACGTCAAAGCCTAAGGCCATTCTGATCTGCGCGCTCGTGAAACCTCGGTAACCTAGAAATCGCGCCTGCAGCTGCCTGTCGGCATATTTTTTCGGCGGCATGGCGCCGAACTTCTTCAGACGCGCCTTTTTGAGTTGCGCGAGCCAATCCGGGTAGGCATCGAGGTATTCCTCAGCCAGCGGCCCCTGTATCCCGTGCTGCCGCAATCCCAAACGCACGCGAACCGGTCCTTGGCCCCGCGCCGCGTGATAGGCCACGAAGTTCTCCAGGTAGCGCCGATCATCGAGCAGCTTTTCGTCGCGCAGCGCATCGAGCAAGGGCAGCACGACAGCCGCATCGTAACCTTTCTCGAGCAGTTTAAGGCGCAAATCCTCGATGGCGTAGTCGCGGCGCGCCAAGGCGTCGAGAGCCGCAACCCGGGCGGCGCGTGCGTCCAAGGGCTCGACCGGGCGGCCCACCGGTCATTACGCCTCTTTGACGTCGCCACCCCGGTTCATGGTCGCCTTCTCGGGAATCAGCTTGGCGCGAACTTGACCCTCGATATCCTTGGCGATCTCCGGATGCTGCTGCAGAAACACCCGGGCATTGTCCTTGCCCTGACCGATGCGTTCGCCCTTGTAGCTGTACCAGGAACCCGACTTCTCCACCATGTTGTGCAGAACTCCCAATTCAATGAGTTCGCCCTCCTTGGATATGCCGGTGCCGTACATGATTTCAAATTCCGTCTCGCGGAAGGGAGGTGCGACCTTGTTCTTGACCACTTTGACGCGGGTCATCGAGCCTACGACTTCTTCGCCATTCTTGATCGCCCCGATCCTTCGAATATCCATGCGCACGGAGGAATAGAATTTCAATGCATTGCCGCCGGTGGTGGTCTCCGGATTTCCGAACATGACGCCGATCTTCATGCGGATCTGATTGATGAAAATCACGATGGTGTTGGATCGCTTGATATTGCCGGTCAGCTTGCGCAGCGCCTGGGACATGAGGCGAGCCTGGAGTCCCATGTGCTGATCGCCCATTTCGCCTTCGATTTCCGCCTTCGGCGTGAGCGCGGCGACCGAGTCGACCACCACCACGTCGACGGCCCCGGATCGCACCAGCATGTCGGTAATTTCCAATGCCTGCTCGCCGGTATCGGGCTGGGACACCAGGAGGTCGTTGACCTTGACGCCGAGCTTTTCCGCATACACCGGATCGAGTGCATGTTCTGCGTCCACGAATGCGGCGGTGCCGCCATTGGCTTGCGCCGAAGCGATGATGGCCAGCGTCAACGTGGTCTTGCCCGAGGATTCCGGACCGAAGATCTCGATGACGCGGCCGCGCGGAATGCCTCCGACTCCGAGCGCGATATCAAGGCCCAGCGAACCGGTGGGGATCGAATCCACCTCGTAGGTCGCGCCGGCATCGCCGAGGCGCATGACCGAGCCTTTGCCAAATTGCTTTTCGATCTGACTCAGCGTGGCAGCGAGAGCTTTTTTGCGATTCTCTTCCATGGATTTTCCTCAACGAAGTGTGCCGCCATTATTTCATATTCAGCGCGCAACGCTCATCCCATATGCAATGAATTCGCAGAGTTTTCTCAATGATTTTCTCTCGTATACAGTAGTGGCCAGGTGTCGAGTACTGTATACGCCGACTCAACGCCGCCGGTTTCGGATCGCACCAGGCTGAAACTCGCAACCTGCCAAACCAACGGCGACATTGCTTGCAGCACAGGGGCTTGCGCAACCTTCCTCGCCAGCGTTACATGCGTGTGCAGCTCCGTTCGCGGCAATGCAATTGCGTCATGCAGGCGTGCCCACAGGTCGAGCAGACCTAAGGGAGCTTCACGCGCCAGCGCCACCACAACCTTCGGGCGCGGCCAGTACTCGGTCGAGTCGCATATCAACGTGAAGGGAGCGGCACGCAACGATCGGCCGATCTGCTGCAGCACCGCGAGCTTAAGCGCTGATACCTCGCCGACGAATGCCAGCGTCGCATGGTAGTTGCGCGGATTCACCAAACGCCCGCGCGCTCCGATCGTCAGGCAGCCTGCCAGCTGCGCGAGCTGCCGCGCGGTCGACGCATCCGGCCAGAGCGCAAAAAATAATCGCAATGCAGGCCTCGCGTCTGTGCCCAAATCAACGTGTGAGCATGCCTTGAAGCGCCGCCCGCACGGTTTTGCGGCGCACCGACTCGCGATCGCCGCGAAATTGCCGCCGCTCCGCCTCAATCCGAATTGCGCGGCCGCGGCGCATCGCCCAACCCAGCCAAACCGTGCCGACCGGCTTACCGGGCACCGCGCCGCCCGGGCCCGCGATGCCGGTCACCGCCACGGCCAGCTGCGCCCGACTGCGTCGTAGGGCACCCGTGGCCATGGCACGCACCACGGCTTCGCTGACCGCGCCGTGTTTTTCCAGCAGCCCGCGCGGCACACCCAACCGCCGCAGCTTGGCATTATTGCCATAGGTCACGAAACCCTCGTCGAACCACGCGGAGCTGCCGGCGATATCGGTCAGGGCTTTGGCAATCCAGCCGCCGGTGCAGGATTCCGCCGTAACGGCATGGCGCTGTCCTTTCAGCAGGCGCCGGCCGAGCCGTGCGGCCAGACGCATCAATTCGGCATCTTGGTGTGTCATTGTCGAAGTGTACTAGCTTGGAATTGCGTATGAACATCGTTGCGGCAGAACACGCTCCCTTGACGCAGCAGTCACGCTACAGGCCGCTGAGTGCCGCATTGAACCATTAGTCTGACTAGACTAGACTAAGTAGCTCAACGAGAGGAACTCCCGATGACCATCGTCAATGTTTATGATGCGAAGACCCAGCTTTCCAAGCTCATCGAGGAGGCAGCGGCCGGCAACGATGTGGTTATTGCGCGCGGCGGCAAACCGGTAGCGCGGCTTACTCGGCTAGGATCTTCCAAGCGTAAGCTAAAATTTGGCGTTCTCAAGGGCAAGATCAAGGTCTCGCCGGATTTCGATGCGCCGCTGCCAAGCGAAGTCGCAAGACAATTTGAGAGACCGTGATGCGTCTGCTCCTCGATACCCACGTTTTTCTATGGGCGGTCACGGCCAATCGACGCTTGAAATCGAGCACGCGTGAATTTCTCTCGCGGGCTGACGCTGTCTATGTGTCCGCAGCTTCCATCTGGGAAATCGCCGTCAAGACACAGTTGGGAAAGATCGAGGCCGACGCGGCCTTTCTCGTTGATGCGATCGACGGCAGCGGCTTTCAAGAACTCCCGGTGAGCGCACATCACGCTGCGGCGGTAGCCAAGCTGCCGCTGCACCACGGCGATCCGTTCGACCGCCTGTTGTTGGCTCAAGCCTTTTTGGAACCCTTACGCTTCGTGACCGCCGATTCAGCGTTCGCCGCATATGGAGGCGCAATAGAACTGGTATAGCGATCGAACTATGCGATCCCGGCGTTTCACAAAAATCAGAAGTGCTTGCCTTCGTCGAAAAGGCTTTAGCGAATTTGAAGGCGCAAGAAGATAACAGCGAAAGCAAAGAATGATAGCGCCGCTGCGGAATCGACCCCCGTCCTGCCGTTCACCACGCCCGCGCGCGGGCCCCGAAGAGATAGAATGCCAGAGTCATGCAAGGTCTTAACCGCCTTCTAGTGCTTTACCGCGAGGTAGTCGTTCCCCTAATCGGCACGCGGCTCTTGATGCACTCGCATAAAAATGCGGGTCAAGGCGATTCGATCATCATTTCATGAACGATCAGCTTAGACTTCGCGTCGCATCAGACGCCTACACGGCCGGGGATTGGAGTAAGGCAGCGGAGATTTGCGCTGCGATACTCGAAGTCCGCGCGGACAACTTCGAAGCCCTGTATCTATTGGGAATCATCAAGGCTCAGACGCAACAATCGCGGGAGGCCGCACAGCTTCTGCGCCGCGCCGTTGCGGCCGCACCCGATGACGCGCGGGCGCACAATAGTTATGGCAACGTGCTGCGCGATTTGCAGCAGCACCGCGAGGCGGTGGAATGCTATGACCGGGCTGTCCGAATTCAGGCTGCGTATCCGGAGGCCTACAACAATCGCGGCGGCGCGTTGCTGGCGTTAGGGCGTGTGGAGGATGCGCTGCTGAGTTACGAACTGGCGTTGCGTTATCGAGGCGATTTTGTCGAAGCGCGCTACAACTGCGGCGTGTTGCTGCATCAACTCGGGCGCTTCGATGAGGCGGTGCGCAGCTTCGAACTGGCTCTGAAACTGCGGCCGAATTATTTGGAAGCGCAGTACAACCTTGGGAATTCGTACTACGATCTGCGTCGCTTCGATCAGGCGCTGCAGAGCTACGTTCGTGCCTTGCAGATCAAGGAGGACTTTGCGGAAGGCCACAACAATAAAGGCAATGCCCTATTGGAATTGGGCCGGCCTGAGGAAGCGCTTGGCAGCTTCGAGCGTGCACTGCAATTGGCGCCGCGCCTCGCCAATGCCCACTACAATAGCGGCAACATTTTGCTCGCCATCGGGCGTCCGCTGGAGGCTTTGGCGGCGTTCGAACGCGTGCTCAGCCTCGATCCCGAACTCCCCTGGGCCTTCGGCATGCGCCTGTACTGCAAAATGCTGTTATGCGATTGGGGCGGCATGGACGCCGCGGTCGAGAACCTGAGAGATCAGGCCGCTTTCGGCAAACGTCTCTGTCAGCCTTTCGTCGCACTCGCGTTGAGCGACGACTTGACGCTGCACCGTCAGCTTGCCTCGCTATCGGGCGACGCCCGCGATTACGTCAGCCGTGCGCTGCCGCCAATCACAATGCGGACAAGAGCGCCGCCCATCCGCATTGGCTACTACTCCGGCGATTTTCGGAATCACGCGGTGGCCCATGCGATGGCCGAATTCTTCGAACTGCATGACAGGCGCAGGTTCGAAGTAACCGCTTTTTCCTTCAGCGGGGATCGGCAGGATCCGATGCGACAACGGCTGCAAAAGTCGTTCGATCGATTCATCGATGTGCGAATGAGTTCGGACCGCGAAGTGGCCGTGATGTCGAGAGAACTCGGCATAGACATTGCCGTCGACCTTCAAGGCTACTCTCAAGGCAACCGCATCGGCATCTTCGCGCACCGCGCAGCGCCCCTCCAGGTGAATTATCTCGGATATCCTGGGACGCTCGGCACGCCTTATATGGACTATATTATTGCCGATCGCGTCTTGATAACCCGCGCCACCCGGCCGCAATACGCCGAGCGCGTCGTGTATCTGCCGCACAGCTATCTGCTCAGCGATCGAAGCCGCCGCGTCGCCGAGGAGGTGTTGAGCCGATCTCAATTGCAGCTGCCGGAGCGCGGATTTGTCTTTTGCTGCTTCAATAACGTCTACAAGATCACCCCCGCCACATTCGATTCGTGGATGCGGATTTTGCGGCGAGTGGAAGGCAGTGTGCTGTGGCTCAAGGCAGAACGACCGCTCGCCATCGCCAACCTGCGTCGAGAGGCGGAACATCGCGGCGTCAGTGCGTCACGGCTGATTTTCGCCGGGTCGATGCCGTTGCTTCAGCACTTGGCGCGGCATCGCGCGGCGGACCTTTTTTTGGACACTTTCCCCTACGGCGCGCACTCCACCTCCAGTGATGCGCTCTGCACCGGGCTGCCGATAATTACGCGTACCGGCCAATCCTTTGCTTCCCGCGTAGCTGCGAGTTTGTTGAGCGCAGTGGACATGCCAGAGCTGGCTGCGGAGACCGAGCAACAATATGAAGCGTTGGCGGTCGAGATCGCCACCGATGAAAATCGACTGGCATTGCTCAAGTCGCGATTGGATGGAGCGCGCCAGAGCGCGCCGCTCTTCGACACGCCGCGCACGGCCCGGGCGATCGAAGAGGTATTTCGTTTGATCCACGAGCGGCGTCATTCGAAGCTGGAGCCAGCCGATCTATGCATCGAAAATGACCTGTTGCACCGGTTTCTGACGGCAATAGAAGACGCCTAGCTCAGCTACCGCCCGGACGACGTGGCCTCTCGCTCTGTTTCTCGCGCACCAAGATGTAGGCCTTTTATGCCATGCTTGCCAGTGCTTCATATAAATCCTTTAAATACGGATACTTTTAAATACAGATACTTTGAGTGGAATCGTGACGACTATCTCTGAACCCGAAAAGGCCCCTCAACACAGCTTGCTAATGCAGCAATACCTGCGCATCAAGGCGCAGCACCCGGATGTGCTGTTGTTCTATCGCATGGGCGATTTCTACGAGATGTTCTTCGACGATGCGCGGCGCGCGGCTGAACTGCTGGACATTGCTCTGACCCAGCGCGGCGCCTCCGCGGGGGCGCCGATACCCATGGCGGGTGTGCCGGTTGTCACGCTCGACAGCTATCTGGCGAAATTGGTGCGCAAGGGCCAATCGGTCGCCATCTGCGAGCAGCGTGGCGAACCCGGCAAAACCAAGGGTCCGATGGAGCGCGAGGTGGTGCGCGTCGTTACACCGGGCACCCTCACCGACGAGGCACTGCTCGAGGAGCGCCGCGATACCGTGCTGGCCAGCGTTTTCGGCCGCGGCGGGCACTACGGGCTCGCCTGGCTCGATCTGTCGGCCGGGCGTTTCAGCGTCATGCAGCTCGAAGGCTTGAGCGCGCTCGAAGCCGAGATCGAGCGCCTGCAGCCGGCGGAGGTTCTGGCCCCCGACGGCGCGCAACCGCCGCTCGAGCGTTTTGCCGCCGGCGAGCCTCGCACCTGGCGCGCCCGGCCGCCGTGGCATTTCGAGATCGACTCCGCCACCCGTGCGCTCACCGAGCAGTTTCGCACCCGGGAACTGGCGGGCTTCGGTTGCGCCGATAAGCCGCTCGCGATTGCCGCGGCCGGCGCGTTGCTGGCCTACGTGCGCGAGACGCAAAAGGCCGCGCTGCCGCATCTGCTGTCGATCTCGACCGAGGAACGCGATGGCGCCTTGATCATGGATCCGGCGACCCGGCGCAACCTCGAGCTCGACGCGAGCATCGCCGGTTCTGCGGATCTGACCCTGGCGGGAGTCTTCGATCGGACCACCACGGCGATGGGGGGCCGGTTGCTGCGTCGCTGGCTGCATCGCCCGCTGCGCGATCAAAGCCTGCTGCGCGCCCGCTATCATGCGGTCGCAACGCTCATCGAGTTGGTTCAACACGCGCAGATCGCCGACTCGCTGGCAATGATCGGCGATCTGGAAAGAATTCTGGCCAGAGTCGCATTGCGCTCGGCGCGACCGCGTGATCTGGTGCAGCTGCGTGCCGCGCTCGGCGCTCTCCCGGCACTGCTTCGGCTGGTCGGCGGCGCGCAGTCCCCCTTGCTGCAACAGCTCGCCGCCGGCATCGGCGATCATCGTCAGGCGCATGCGCTGCTCGAGCGGGCAATCGATGAATCCCCGCCTCACTACCTGCGCGACGGAGGCGTGATTGCGCCGCGGTTCGACGCCGAGCTGGACGAGCTGCGCATGCTGGGCGGCAACACCGAACAATTCCTGGTGGATCTTGAACGCCGAGAGCGCGAGCGCAGCGGCCTGTCCAGCCTGAAACTGGGCTTCAACCGGGTGCAGGGCTTCTTCATCGAAGTCAGCCGCAGTCAGGCCGACCGGGTCCCGGCTGAGTATCTGCGCCGCCAGACGGTTAAATCGGCGGAACGATTCATCACCCCGGAACTGAAATCCTTCGAAGACAAGGTGCTGGGTGCGCGCGAGCGCGCGCAGGCACGCGAGCGAACGCTGTACGAGGGTCTTTTGGAGCAGCTATCCGCAGATCTTGCCGCGCTACAGGCGAGCAGCACGGCCATTGCGCAAATCGATGTCTTGAATTGCTTTGCCGAACGCGCCACGACGCTGCAGTGCGCGCAACCGGAATTGGTCGATGAGCCGATGCTGCTGATCGATGCCGGCCGTCATCCGGTGGTCGAGCGCGCGTCGCGCGAGCCTTTCATTCCCAATGATCTGCGTTTCGACGATTCGCGCCGCATGCTCATCATCACTGGCCCCAACATGGGCGGTAAAAGCACTTACATGCGCCAGACCGCACTCATCGTCATTCTCGCGCACATCGGCTGTTTCGTGCCCGCGCGACGCGCGGTGCTGGGACCCATGGACCGTATTTTTACGCGCATCGGCGCCTCCGATGATCTGGCGGGCGGACGCTCGACCTTCATGCTCGAAATGACCGAGACCGCGGCCATCCTCAACAATGCCACCGAGCACAGCCTGGTGCTCATGGACGAGGTGGGCCGCGGCACCAGCACCTTCGATGGCCTGTCGCTCGCCTGGGCCTGCGCCGCATTCATCGCCACCAAAATTCGCGCCTTCACCTTGTTCGCAACCCACTATTTCGAGCTGACCAGCCTCGCGGGCGAGGCTCCGGCGGTGGCGAATGTGCACGTCGAGGCGGTGGAACATGGCGATCGGCTGGTATTCCTGCATAGCGTCAAGGAAGGGCCGGCCAATCAGAGCTATGGCCTGCAGGTCGCGGCATTGGCAGGGATTCCCAAATCCGTGACCAACCAGGCGCGCCGCTATTTGACCGAACTGGAACGCGAGCGCGACGCTCTGCGCAGCTACAGTTCGCCGCAGGGCGAGCTGCCCTTGTTCGCGCCGGCGCCGGCGCCGGTGCCGCAGCCTGCGGCGGCCTCGGCAGCCCTCGAAGCATTGCGTGCCGCCGACCCGGATGGCTTGAGCCCGCGCGACGCGCTCGAGCTGCTGTTTCGCCTGCGGCAGCTCGACCGCGATGATGTGTTCAAGAGCTGAATTTTCCGCAACGCAGGAACGTCGCGGTCTGCCGCGCCACGGCCGGCGAGAACGGCAGCCCCAAATGACTGACCCGCATCACCAAGTGCTGCGCCGCGCCCGCGAGCCGGGTCTCCTCGACCAAAATGGTGCCGTCGCTCGGTGCGCCGCCCGCGCCCACCAATCGTCCCAGGCCAACGCTCAAGTTTCCCGCGATCGCCCCGAGATCGCGCGGTCCATCCCAGCGCCGCGGCCGCGCCGGCAGCAGTTCTTCTTGAACGCCCCGTCCCAATAGCGATCTGCCGAACGGCAGTCGCGCAACGTTCAGCGCCGCGCGACTGCCATTCACGGGGGAACCGAGCAATACCGCTCGACCCGGCGGCAGAGCGGCCGCCGCGCCCGATTCGAATAAATTCAAGATCACCAATCCGCCCAGGCTGTGACCCACCAAGTGCAGGGTGTCGCACTCGAGCCGACGCAAGAATTCACCGAGAGCGCGCGCATTGTCGCTCACGCTCGATCTGACCGACGGGTAGGTGAATGCATACGTATCGGCGCCGAGGTCTTTGCTCAAGCGTTTGCGCAGCAGAGCGCCCTCCAGCCCGGTGAGCCACAGGCCGTGCACGTACACCACGCTGGTGTTCACCGCCGCGCCGGGCTCAAAGACTCAGCTCGGCAAGCACCGCGCGATTGGTGCTCGAGGACACCGTCTCGAGCGCATCCGCGGCCTTCGCCCACCGATACTGCAGATGTTCGCGATCGCTCAAGGTCACCGCGACCCGTTGCGGCAGGCGCAGCGAAAACGCATGTTCCAGGTTCCGTGTGATGCCGGGCGCATAGCGCTTGCCGAACGCCGGCAGGATTTCGTACACCTGTGTCCACTGCAGGTTGACCAGTACGCCCTGGGTGATGCCGGTTTCCTCGAGCACTTCGCGCCGGGCGGCCGCATCGGCGTGTTCGCCCCATTCGAGGCTGCCGGTCACCGATTGCCAATATCCCGCCGGCCGGCGCCGCTCGAGCAGCAGAAATTCACCGCCCACGGTATGGATCACGATCAAGACGGATTCGGGCCGGCGAAATGACTGCAACGTCAATCGACTTTGGGAGGCGTGCGCACGCGGATATGCAGCTCCCGCAGCTGCGCCTCGCTCACTTCGGTCGGCGCATCCATGAGCAGGTCGGCCGCCGTCTGCGTCTTCGGGAACGCGATCACCTCGCGGATGCTGTCGGCGCCCGCCATGAGCATCGCCAGGCGGTCGAGGCCGAAGGCAATGCCGCCGTGCGGCGGAGCACCGTACTTGAGGGCATCGAGCAGGAAGCCGAATTTCACGCGCGCCTCCTCCGCCGATATTCCCAGCAAGTCGAACACGGCGGATTGCAGCTCTTGATTGTGTATTCTCACCGAGCCCCCGCCGATCTCCGATCCATTCAAAACCATGTCGTAAGCCTTGGCGATGGCCTCGCCCGGATTCGCCGCGAGCGCCGCGCCGTCCAAATTGGCCGGACTGGTGAAAGGATGGTGCATGGCTTGCCAGCGCTTCGAGTCCGCGTCCCATTCGAACATCGGGAAATCGACCACCCATAACGGCCGCCACCCCGCTTCGACCAATTTCAAATCCTGGCCCACCTTGAGGCGCAACGCCCCGAGGGCATCGCTCACGACCGTGCCGGTATCCGCGCCGAAGAAAATCAAATCGCCGTTCTCGGCGGCGACGCGCCGCATGATCGCCTCGATGGCGGCGTCGCTCAAGAACTTCAATATCGGCGACTGCAGGCCCTCACGCCCTTTCGCCAGTTCGTTGACCTTGACATAGGCAAGGCCCTTCGCACCGTAGCGCGCCACGTAGGCGGTATAGTCATCGATTTCCTTGCGCGTCAATTTGCCGCCTTGCGGTAACCGCAGGGCCGCGACGCGGCCGTGAGGATCCGCCGCAGGTCCGGCGAACACCTTGAAGTCGCAGCCTTTCACCAGGTCCGCGACATCCACCAATTCCAACGGCACGCGCAGGTCCGGCTTGTCGGAGCCGTAGCGGCGCATCGCTTCCGCGTAGCCCATCCGCGGCATGGGACTCGGCAGCTCGACGTTCAAGACCTGCTTGAAGAGCTCATGCACCAGGCCTTCCATGATTTCCTGAATCTGCGCCTGATCGAGAAACGAGGTCTCGATGTCCAGTTGCGTGAATTCGGGCTGGCGATCCGCCCGCAGGTCCTCATCCCGAAAGCAGCGCACGATCTGGTAGTAGCGGTCGAAACCGGAAATCATCAGCAATTGCTTGTAAATCTGCGGCGACTGCGGCAGCGCAAAGAACTTTCCCGCGTGCGTGCGGCTCGGCACCAGATAATCGCGCGCCCCCTCCGGCGTGGCCTTCGACAGCATCGGCGTCTCGATGTCGACGAATCCGGCATCATCGAGATAGCGGCGCATCGCGCGCGTGATCCGGTGGCGCAGCAGCAGGCGCTCGCGCATCTGCTCGCGCCGCAGATCCAGGTATCGAAAACGCAGCCGCACTTCCTCGCTCACGGTCTCATCGAGCTGAAACGGCAGCGGCTCGGAACGATTGAGGATTTCCAAGTCCTGGCACAGCACTTCGACCTGCCCGGATTTCAGATTGGCGTTGGCGGTACCGGGCGGGCGGGCGCGCACCAGGCCGGTCACCTTGAGCACGTATTCGTTGCGCACCCGTTCCGCCGAGGCAAACGTGTCCGCCTGGTCCGGATCGAAGACGATCTGCAGCAAGCCTTCACGGTCGCGCAAGTCGACGAAAATGACGCCGCCGTGGTCGCGGCGACGCTGGGCCCAGCCGGCCACGGTGACGAGCTTTCCGATCGAAGATTCGTCGACCCGGCCGCAGTAATGAGTGCGCATGCTTAAAGGCTCCTAGCGTCGGCGTTTGAGCTTGGCCGGTTTGCGTTTGGGCGCCATGCCACGCGCGCTGCGCTTGGCGGCAGATTTTCCGGCAGCGCGCGAGGGTTTATCAGCGCTCCTCTCCGCGGTCTTATCGGCAGTCCTATCGGCGCTCTTCGCGGCGGCCTTCTCAGCCGGCTTCTCGGCGGCCTTCTCCTTGCCGGTTGCCGATTCCTTCGCCGGCGCCTCCGGTTTAGGATCGGCCGTTTTCGCGTCCTTGCCGTCCTTGCCCTGATCATCCTTTGGCTTGGCGTCCGCGTCTTTGTCCTTGTCCTTCGCAGCCGCTTCCGGCTGATCGGCCAGGTTGCGCTGATTGTCCTTGTCCTTGAAATCCGTCTCATACCATCCGCCGCCCTTGAGCCGGAACACAGGCGCGGACATCAGCCGCTTGAGCTGTGCCTTGCCGCAATCGGGGCATTTCTTGAGTGGCGCATCGCTGACTTTCTGCATCGCCTCCAGCTCATGGCCGCAGTTCTTGCACTGGTACTCGTAGAAAGGCATGAAATTCCTCGGCAAAGGGACAGGCGCCGCGAAGTATAGCGAAACGCGCGCCTACCTCGCAGCGCTTAAAGTCGGGAGCCTGTCCTAATGCAGGCGTTCCTTCTCGAACACCAGCGCGTCGCGCTTGATCTTGGCGATCACCCGATCGCCGGCGATGAAGTCGCCTTTCAGGATCCGCTGCGCGAGCGGATTCTCAATCTGCGCCTGGATCGCGCGCTTCAATGGCCTGGCGCCGTACACGGTATCGAAGCCGGCCTCGCCGATCCTGTCGCGCGCTTCATCATCGAGGCGCAGGGTGATATCGCGCTCCGCCAGACGCTGGCGCAGCCGTGCCAACTGGATGTCGACGATGGAGCGGATCTGCTCGCGGCCGAGCGAATGGAACACCACGATCTCATCGACGCGGTTGATGAACTCCGGCCGGAAATGCTGCGTCACCACCTGCATCACGGCATCCTTCATTTTGGCGTAATTCGCCTCGCCCGAGAGCTCCTGGATCACCTGCGATCCCAGGTTCGAAGTCATGATCACGACGCAGTTGCGGAAATCCACCGTGCGCCCCTGGCCATCGGTGAGGCGCCCATCATCCAACACCTGAAGCAGCACATTGAACACGTCCGGATGCGCCTTTTCGATCTCATCGAGCAGGATCACGCAGTACGGCCGGCGGCGAACCGCCTCGGTCAGATAACCGCCTTCCTCGTAGCCCACGTAGCCGGGAGGCGCACCGATCAGGCGCGCGACCGAATGCTTCTCCATGAACTCCGACATGTCGATGCGTATCAGCGCATCTTCCGTATCGAACATGAATTCGGCCAAGGCCTTGCACAGCTCGGTTTTGCCGACGCCGGTCGGCCCGAGAAACATGAAGGAACCGCTGGGCCGATTCGGATCCGACAGTCCCGCGCGCGTGCGCCGGATGGCATCCGCCACCGCCTTGACGGCCTCTTCCTGGCCCACGACGCGCTTGCCCAACATCTCTTCCATGCGCAGCAGCTTGTCGCGCTCGCCCTCGAGCATGCGAGACACCGGGATTCCGGTCCACTTCGAGACGATCTCGGCCACCTCGGTTTCGGTCACCGAGTTGCGCACCAGTTGATTGGGTTTCTGCTCGATCTCGAGCGCCTGCGCCAGCTTCTGCTCCAGCGCCGGGATGCGGCCATACTGCAGCTCCGACATGCGCCCCAGATCCTGTGCGCGGCGCGCGGTGTCGACGTCCTGCCGCGCGCGCTCCAATTCTTCCTTGATGTGCGCCGCGCCCTGCACGGTGGCCTTCTCCGCCTTCCAGATCTCCTCGAGATCCGAGTATTCCTTCTCCAGCGCACCCAAGGTGTCGTTCAGCGTGCTCAAGCGCTTGCGCGAAGCCTCGTCGGCCTCCTTTTTCAGCGCCTCGCGCTCGATCTTGAGCTGGATGATGCGCCGGTCCAGCTTGTCGAGCGCTTCCGGTTTGGAGTCGATCTCCATGCGGATCAGCGAACCCGCCTCATCGATCAGATCGATGGCTTTGTCGGGCAGCTGGCGGTCCGCGATGTAGCGGTGCGAGAGGGTGGCTGCGGCCACGATCGCCGGATCGGTGATTTCCACGCCGTGGTGCACTTCGTAGCGCTCCTTGAGGCCGCGCAAAATCGCGATGGTGTCCTCCACCGACGGCTCGTCCACCACCACCTTCTGGAAGCGCCGCTCGAGCGCCGCGTCCTTCTCGATGTACTTGCGGTATTCATCGAGGGTGGTCGCGCCCACACAGTGCAGCTCGCCGCGCGCCAGCGCGGGTTTCAGCATATTGCCCGCGTCCATCGCGCCCTCGGCCTTGCCGGCGCCGACCATGGTGTGCAATTCATCGATGAACAGAATGACCTGGCCTTCCTGCTTGGCCAGATCGTTGAGCACCGCCTTCAAGCGCTCCTCGAATTCGCCGCGAAATTTCGCACCCGCGATCAGCGCGCCCATGTCGAGCGCCAAAATCCGCTTGTTGCGCAAGCCCTCCGGCACCTCATCGTTGACGATGCGTTGCGCCAGCCCCTCGACGATCGCGGTCTTGCCCACGCCCGGCTCACCGATGAGCACGGGATTGTTCTTGGTACGGCGCTGCAGAACCTGGATGGTGCGGCGAATCTCGTCGTCCCGCCCGATCACCGGATCGAGTTTGCCCTGGGTCGCACGCTCGGTCAGATCGATGCTGTACTTCTCCAGCGCCTGGCGATTCTCCTCCGCGCCCGCATCCTCGACCTTGGCGCCGCCGCGCACCTCATCGATGGCCTTTTCCAACCCCGCGCGCTGCGCGCCGTTGGCCTTCAACAGGCGCCCGAGCTCGCCCCGGTCCTCGCAGGCGGCGAGCACGAACAGCTCGCTGGAAATGAATTGATCGCCGCGCTGCTGCGCGAGCTTGTCGGTGACATTGAGCAGCTTGTTGAGGTCGTTGCCGAGCAGAACCTCGCCCGCCGCTCCCTCGACCTTGGCAATTCGGTCGAGCGCGCCGGCCAGATCCGATCGCAGCTTCGGCACCTGCACCGCAGCCTTCTCCAGCAGCGGCCGGGCGGTACCGCCCTGCTGATCGAGCAGCGCCGCCATCAAGTGCACGGGCTCGATGTACTGATTGTCGCGACCCACGGCCAGGGACTGGGCATCGGCCAGTGCCTGCTGAAATTTGGTGGTCAGCTTGTCCATTCGCATAAGTATCCTAGGGGCAAACGCCTGGAATGAGCCGGGAATTGGGGGCGGAAGCCGCCTAATTCAACGTTATTTTTACCCCTGCCGCCAGATCAGGGTGGCCTGCCGGCCGGTGATTCCATCGCGCCGGTGCGAGTAGTAGCGCTCCTTCTCGCTGAAAGTGCACTCGCCGCCCCCGTAGATGCGGGTCACGCCGAGGCGCTCGAGCCGCCGGCGTGCGAGTCGCTCCAGATGAGCCATGAAGCGCCCCTTGGGGTTCAATGCAAAGGCCTCCTCCGCACCCGGGTCGTCCTTCAGGAACGCCTCGCGCACCTCACCGCCCACCTCGAAGTGCAGCGGACCGATGGCCGGCCCCAGCCAGGCCATCAGCTCTGTCCCCGGCGTACGCATGGCGCGCACCGTTGCCTCGAGCACGCCGGCCGCCAACCCGCGCCAGCCCGCGTGAGCGGCTGCCAGCGTCTCGCCCGAACGGCTCACCAAAACGACGGGCAGACAATCGGCAGTCAGGATTGCGCACACCGTGCCGGATGCGCGGGTAATCGCGGCATCCGCAGGGCTGACCGGGTCTCCCCGGTCAAGATCGGCAACAGCCGTACCATGGACCTGGGCCAGCCATTGAGGCTCGCCCGGCAAGCCTGCCTCGGCCACCAAGCGCCGCCGGTTCTCCGCCACGGCCGCAAGGTCGTCGCCAACGTGGCCGGCGAGGTTGAAACTGGCATAGCGAGCGGTGCCGGCGCCACCGGCGCCACCGCCACCGGCACCACCGGCACCACCGGCACCAACGCCGCCGGCACCAGCGCCGCCACGCAGCGTCGAGAGCACGCGCACGCCACGCGGCGCGGGCCAGTCCGCCTCGAACCAGGGCCGCATCACCGTGCTTGCCCGGGCTGTGCCGTCGCGGCCTGCGCATCGTCGCGCAAGGCCTGCAGCAGTTTCCGAAAATCCTCCGGTACCGGACTGTGCAACCCGAGGCGTTTACCGGTTCGAGGGTGATCGAAGCCAAGCGCGGCGGCGTGCAATGCCTGGCGTTTGAAGGCGCGCAGCGTTTGTGCCAGTTCCGGCGATGCGCCGCGCGGCTGCGCCATTCGGCCCCCGTATACCGGGTCGCCGACGATGGGATATTTCAGATGCGACAGGTGCAGCCGGATTTGATGGGTTCGGCCGGTCTCGAGCTGCACCGCCAGATACGAATGCGCACGGAAACGCTCGGTCACCCGGTAGTGCGTCACCGCCGGCCTGCCGCTCTCGCGCACCGCCATGCGCAGCCGGTCGCGGCGGTTGCGCCCAATGGGCGCATCGATGGTGCCGCCGGCCGTCATCACGCCCGAACAGACGGCGACGTACTGACGCGACATGCTGCGCGCCATCAACTGCCGAGACAGCGAGGTTTGCGCCTCCGCGTTGCGGGCCACCACCAATAAGCCGCTGGTATCCTTGTCCAGGCGATGGATGAGGCCGGCGCGCGGCAGCTTCGCCAACGACGGATCCAAACCCAGCAGGCCATTTTGCAGGGTGTGGCTCGGGTTCCCCGCCCCGGGGTGTACCACCAAGCCCGCCGGCTTATCGATGACCAGCAGGTCCGCATCTTCGTGCACCAGCCGCAACTCGATCGCCTCCGGCAAGACCTGCGATTGCGGTGCTGCGGCCGCCATCCGCAACCGGATGCGGTCCCCCGCCGCCACCGGATCACGGGGCCTCAGGTGCCGGCGGCCCACCAGCACCGCACCCTCCTCGATCCATCCCTTGATGCGGGTGCGTGAATGCTGCGGCAACAGCCGGGCGAGTGCGCTGTCCAGGCGCGAGCCGGCCAATTCCGCGGGAATCTGAAGATCGATCGTTTGGAACTCTGCGGTCATGGGGCACTCGAAGCTAGCGTCGGGGCATTAGGCCCGCCTCGGGTATACTGCCGCGCTTTCGGGCCCGCCCAACGGGACCCCCATTGTAAGGAATCGCTTGTGAGACTGCGTGATCTTGTCCAACCGGGCCGTGTTCTCGTCTTAGGCCTAGGCTTCATGGTATTGGCCACAGGCTGTCGCAGCCATCGCGCCGCGGACGCCAGATCCGGTCCCGAACAGATCTACGCCAAAGCGCAAAAAGCGATTCGCGGCTCCAACTACGGCGAGGCGGTCAAGCAATTGGAGGCATTGCAGTCGCGCTTTCCGTTCAGTGAACCGGCGCGCCAGGCGCAGCTCGATTTGATCTACGCCTACTACAAGAGCAACCAGACCGACCCGGCGGTCGATGCGGCCGATACCTTCATTCGCGAGAATCCCACCAATCCCCGGGTCGACTACGCCTACTACATGAAAGGGCTGGTGTACTTCGAACGCCAATCGAATTGGCTGGAGAAGCGCTTCAAGGTCGACCTGTCGCAGCGTCCGCCGATCAATGCGAAGAAATCCTTCGATGCCCTTCAGCAGCTGATCGAAAAATATCCGCACAGCCAGTACATCGGCGATGCACAGCAGCGCATGATCTATCTGCGCAACCGCCTGGCCGACTTCGAACTGCACGTGGCGCTTTACTACATGCGTCGCGGCGCCTACGTCGGCGCGCTCAACCGCGCCAAGAGTTGCGTGGACAACTACGACGGCGCGCCCGCGGTGAAAGGCGCGATGAAAGTCATGGTCAACGCGTATTACGCCCTCAACATGGTCGATCTCGCCAAAAACGCCGAGCGCGTCTATGCCGACAACTATCCCGGCCCGATCAGAAATCTCGAGCGCAAAAAGCACTGGTATCAGCGCGTTTTCTAAGGATCGGTGCGCAAAGATTCAGTGCGATTTGTAGCCGCTGGTGATCGGATAGCGCCAATCGCGGCCGAACGCCCGGCCGCTCACGCGCACCCCCGGCGGCGCCTGGCGGCGCTTGTACTCGTTGCGCTTCACCATGTCCAAAATACGCCCGACAGTGGCCCGGTCGAAGCCGCGCGCGGCGATTTGATCCACTGACAGGTCTTCCTCGATAAACGCCTCTAAAATGGGATCGAGCACTTCGTAGGGCGGCAGGCTGTCGGTATCCTTTTGATCGAAACGCAGTTCCGCCGACGGCGGCCGCTCGATCACCCGCGGCGGGATGACTTCGGATTGGGCGTTGCGCCAGCGGCAGAGCCGGTACACCAGCAGCTTGTTGCAATCCTTGATGGGCGCAAAGCCGCCCGCCATGTCGCCGTACAGGGTGGCGTAACCCACCGCCATTTCGCTCTTGTTGCCCGTGGTGAGCAACATCTTGCCGGTCTTGTTGGAAATGCCCATGAGCAGCACACCCCGGCAGCGCGATTGAATGTTCTCCTCGGCGGTATCCGCGGCGCGTCCCGAGAACTCGTCCTTCAGCGCCGCCAGGGTGGCCGCGAACATGCCTTCGATCGAAATTTCGCTGTGTTTGACGTGCAGGTTCTTCGCCTGAAGCGCGGCATCCTCCTTGCTCATCTGCGAGGTGTAGCGCGACGGCATGGCCACCGAATGCACCCGATCCGCACCGAGCGCATCGACCGCGATCACCAAGGTCAGCGCAGAATCGACGCCGCCCGACAAACCCATCACCACCCCCGGAAATCGATGCTTGGTGACGTAATCCCGGGTGCCCTGCACCAGCGCACCGTACACGCTCTCCTCCTGGCCCTGCAACGGCACGATATCGGATGGGATCGGGTGAACGGTTCCGGATGCATCTTGCCCCAAGTCCACCACGTACAAGCCGTCGGTGAATGCAGGCGCGCGTTGCGTCACGATGCCCCGGGCATCCATGACGAATGAATTGCCGTCAAACACCAGCTCGTCCTGGCCGCCGATCAGATTGCAGAACACCACCGGGATACCGCACTCGCGGATGCGCTCGCGCACCACCTGCTGTTCGCGCTGGGTTTGCTTGTCGACCTCATAGGGCGAGGCATTGATCACCAACAGCACCTGCGCGCCGGCGTGGGCCGCCTGGCGCGCCGGCGCCGAGTCCCACGCATCCTCGCACACCAGCACCCCCGCCTTGACGCCGTTGAGATCAACGATGGTCGGATCGGTGCCCGGCGTGAAATAGCGTTTCTCGTCGAACACCCGGTAGTTGGGCAGGCAGGCCTTGCGATGGTTCGCCAGCACTGCGCCATCGCGGATCACGATGGCCGAATTGAAGATCTTGCTGCCCGCGTATTCGGGATAGCCCGCGATCAGGGTGATGCCGCGCACTTCCTGCTTGAGCCGCTCGAGTGAGCGCGCCACCTGCAGGCGCATGCCGGAGTGAAACAGCAGATCTTCCGGCGGGTAGCCTGAGACGGCGAGTTCGGGCACCATCACCAGATCCGCGCGGTAGCGGTCGCGCGCCTCGTCCGCCGCGGCCACGATGCGCGAGGTGTTGCCGTCAACATCGCCGACCACCAGGTTCAGCTGCGCCATCACACAGCGTAATTGCCGCACGGCACTCACGTCATCGTCCTCATTTTGGGCGCCGCGCGCGGCGGGCAGCAGGCTTGGCTGCCTTTTTTGCGCTTTTGCGCCGGCTCTTGCCAAGCCGTTTGCCGATCGCCGCGCCCATTTCCGCCGGTGAACGCACGGTGCCGATGCCGGCAGCCTCGAGCGCCGCGAATTTCGCCGCCGCGGTGCCCATGCCGCCTGCCACGATGGCACCGGCATGTCCCATGCGCTTACCCGGAGGCGCCGCAATGCCGGCAATGTAGGCCACCACGGGCTTGGTGACGTTCTCCTGAATGAAGGCCGCCGCCGCCTCCTCGTCGCTGCCGCCGATCTCACCCACCATCACGATGCCCTCGGTCTGCGGATCTTGCTCGAACAGATCCAGCACCTCGATGAAATTCATGCCGCGCACCGGATCGCCGCCGATGCCCACGCAGGTGCTTTGACCCAAGCCGTTGTGGGTGGTTTGGAACACGGCTTCATAGGTGAGGGTTCCGGAGCGGGAAACAATGCCCACCCTGCCCTTCTTGTGAATGAAGCCCGGCATGATGCCGATCTTGCATTCGCCCGGGGTGATGATGCCCGGACAATTCGGGCCGATGAGCCGCGTCCGGTAGCCGGCGAGCGTGGCCTTGACGCGCACCATGTCATTCACCGGAATACCCTCGGTGATGCAGACGATCAATTCGACGCCGGCGTCGGCTGCCTCGAGAATGGCGTCCGCGGCAAAGGGCGCCGGCACGTAAATCATGCTGACGCTCGCGCCGGTCGTGGCGATGGCCTCCTTCGCGGTATCGAACACCGGCAATCCCAGATGCGTCTCACCGCCCCGCCCCGGAGTCACGCCGCCCACCAGTTTGGTGCCGTATGCCAGGCATTGTTCCGAATGAAACGTGCCTTGTTTGCCGGTAAATCCCTGACAAATGACCCGGGTGTTTTTGCCGACCAGAATGCTCACCGGCGCACTCCGGCCATGCGCACGGCCTTGACGGCCGCGTCGGTCAGATCGTCCGCCGCGGTGATGGCCAGACCGCTGCCGGCCAGCAACTGGCGCGCCAGCGGCGCATTCGTGCCTTCGAGCCGCACGATGACCGGCATGCCGACACCCACTTCCTTGACCGCGGCGATGATGCCTTCCGCGATGATGTCGCAGCGGACGATGCCGCCGAAGATATTGATCAGAATGGCGCTCACCCTCGGATTCGACAGGATCAATTTGAACGCCACGGCGACGCGCTCCTTGGTCGCACCGCCCCCGACGTCCAGGAAATTGGCCGGCTTGCCGCCGTGCAATTGGATCAGGTCCATGGTCGCCATGGCCAGGCCCGCGCCGTTGACCATGCAGGCGATATTCCCACCGAGCGACACATAGTTAAGATCGTGCTCGGCGGCCTTGCGCTCCATGGCGTCTTCTTGCGAGGCGTCGCGCCAGGCCGCCAAGTCCTTGTGCCGAAACAGCGCGTTATCTTCGATGTTGATCTTCGCGTCCAGCGCCAGAAGATCGCCGCCGGCGGTGACGATGAGTGGATTGACCTCCACCAGGCTCGCGTCGCGCTCCAGGTACAACTTGTACAGCGCATGCGCAATGTGCCCGAACTGAGCGATCTGCGCGCCTTTGAGCCCCAATCCAAAGGCCAATTGGCGGCACTGAAAATCCTGCAAGCCCGCGGTGGGATTCACGTCGATGCGGATGATTTTCTCAGGATGGTGCTGCGCGACTTCCTCGATATCCATGCCGCCGGCCGCAGAGGCCACGAAGGCGAGCCGCCCCGCATCGCGATTGAGCACCAGGCTCAAGTAAATCTCGCGCGCGATCTTGGAACCCACCTCGACGTAGACCTGATGCACCGGCAGACCCGCGGACCCGGTTTGGTGGGTCACCAGCGTGGAGCCGAGCATTGCAGCCGCGGCCGCGCGCACCGCCTCCAAGTGCTTCACCACTTTGACGCCGCCGGCCTTGCCCCGCCCGCCGGCGTGCACCTGAGCCTTGACCACCCACAGCGACCCACCGAGAACCTGCGCGGCAGCCACGGCAGCCTGCGGCGAGTCAGCCACCCGGCCCTGCGGGATGGGAATGGCATACTCAGCGAACAACTCCTTCGATTGGTACTCGTGCAAATTCATGTATTGCCCTTCAATGCCGATGGTCGCGTAAGGCGCGCTATTCTGAATTAAGCTTACGGGCAGCGCAAAGCTCACGGAGATATCAGGCACTTGAGTCGGCAATTCGACAGCGTCATCGATCGCAACGTCAGGCGCGACCCGCTCCTGGTTTGGCGCGTGCTCGCCGTCCTCAATCTCTACCGCGTCCTGGTACCGTTGGTTTTGCTGGGTCTCTATCGACTGGGCGGAGCGCGCGGCTTCGCGGTGTATTCCGCGGAGATTTTCTTCGGCGCCGCCACGTTCTACCTCTGCTTCGGCCTGGTGAGCGTGATCTTGGTACGCCGGCGCATGGCCAGCGCCGCTGCGCAGACCATCCTGCAGGCCGCCATCGACATGTTCGTGCTGATCCTGCTGCTGCACACCTGCGGCGGCGTTGCCAGCGGACTCGGGGTGCTGTTCCTGGTGCCCATCGGCGCATTGGCATTCCTGCTGCCGCCGCGCAGCGCCCTGTTTCTGGCGGCGGTCGCCGCCATCGCCATCCTCGTCGATACGATCACACAGCAACTCGGCGGCATTACCGATATCAACTCCTATGCGACAGCCGGATTGCTCGGCGCGGTGTTGCTCACCACCGCCGGCGCCGCCTCTTTTGCAGCGGGACGCATGCGCGAAAGCGAAGCCATGGTGCGCCAAAGGGATGTCGACCTTGCGAATCTTGCCGAACTGTCCCAGTACATCGTCCAGCACCTGCGCGAAAGCCTGCTGGTGGTCGATGCCGGCGACAAAATCCGCCTCATCAATGAATCAGCCGCCGAGATTCTGGGAGACGATCATGCCGTCCCCGGCGCCTTGGTGGGCGAAGTCTCGCCCCGCCTGCTGTATTCGCTGTCCACATGGCGACAGCGCGAACAGGGCGAAGAATCCCCCTCGAGCTTCGTCGCCGCGGACGGTGCGCGGGTAATTCAACCGCATTTCGCGCCGCTCGGCGAAGAGCCCGGACCCACATTGATCTTTCTCGAGGACACCAGCCTTTTGGCGGAGCGTGTCCAGCAAGGCAAGTTGGCCGCCCTCGGCAGGCTCTCAGCCAGCATCGCCCACGAAATCAGAAATCCGGTGGGCGCGATGAGCCATGCAGGCCAGCTTTTGGCCGAAAGCCCCAACATCGGCGCCGACGAGCGCCGGTTGACCGACATCATCAGCAGCAATTCAGAGCGCGTGAGCACCATCATCAACAACGTGCTGCAACTCTCGCGCCGCGAAGCCACCAAGCCGACGCGGCTGCTGCTCGGCGACTGGCTCGAAGATTTTCTGGAGGAATTCTGCGAAACCATGCAAGTCCCCGAGACCCAAATTGGCGTTCACGAGGCGCCTGAGGATTTGGAAGTTCGCATCGATCCCAGCCATTTGCACCAGGTGGTTTGGAACCTGTGTGACAACGCCATAAAATACGGTGAGGCGCACGAAGGCATCAGCTTCGACATCAAGCTCGGACGCCTGAATCCCAGCAATCGACCTTTCTTGGAAGTTTCAAACCGCGGTCCCGGGATAGAGCCAAAATCAGTGGACCGTATTTTTGAACCGTTTTTTACGGGACGAAGAGGCGGCACGGGACTTGGGCTATTTATCGCCCGCGAATTGTGTCAGCTGAACCGTGCAATTTTGCTTTATGAACCTCGGGGTGGCGACGGCAGCGTGTTCAGAATCGTATTCAGTGATCCGCAACGTTGGGAAGAGTAGAGGTCAGGAACTGTCGCCCCTAGGATCACCGTGTATCTTCCAAACATTCAGGAGCAGTTCCTCGAATCCGGCCGTGAAGCGCTTCTCATCGCGCAGCGACGATTGCTCGAAGCGGGTGCGCAGCGAGGCGCGCATCTGCTCAAGTCGGGCTAGATCGCTTCCGAGCGCAACCGCAGTATTTACGTATTGCTCAGGTGTCGACGCCGCTAACTCTTCCAAACCGATCGCCCTCAGAAGACTTAGACCGCTGCGCGAGACGCCATTGCGGCCGTAGAGCGAGATAACCGGCAGCCCAAAATAGAGCGACTCGCAGGTGGTTGTCACGCCATTGTATGGGTAGCTGTCCAATGCGATATCGACACCAGCAAATTGCAGCCCGTATGGCGGGTCGTTTGCATAGGGCAAAAATTCGATTCGTTCCGGGGTGATACCCGATTGCCCGAACAGCGCGATAATCTCGGCCGCGCGTTGCGCACTTCGAACTCGAGTCATGCGCAGATGTGCAGACGGTAATTTGACCAAAACTTCTATCCAGCATCGAAGAACGGTATCGCTGGCCTTCGTCAGGTTATTGAAGCTGCCAAAGGTGACGTGTCCAGCCTCGCGCGCAGGTTGCGAACCCGGTGCACGCGGCGTACCGAAGGGTCGAAAGCACCATTGCGAATCCGGCAGCCGCAGCAGGCGCTCGCAATGCCAATCATCGGCCAGCTCCGGCGGATCGGTTACGGCATCGGTAATTCGATAGTCCATTGTCGCGAGACCAGTCGAGGCTGGGTATCCTAAGTAGCTCACCTGGATGGGCGCGGCACGTTTCGCGAAAAGCGCCAACCGGTTGGCTGCGGTATGTCCTGAGAGGTCGATTAGGATATCAATCCGATCGGCATGGATTAGCTCGATCAACGCCTCATCAGTCAGCTGCCAGACGTCACGCCAGTCATCCGCGGATACGCGCAATCGCTCTGTTACCGCGTCCCGAGTATGAAAATTGCTGTACAAGACGTATGCAAACGCCTGGCGGTCGCGTGCGTTTAAGATGGGTTCAAAAAAATGCGCAATGGAATGAATACGAAAATCACCCGATATGAATCCAATGCGCAATCGTTGCGCGTGGTCACCGCCAGGACTTATGGCCGCCGATGTTACGGCTGGGTGTTGCATGGCGAATCGCTTCCCCCATGCACGGATGACGGTTGCGATTTCTTCCGGATCGACGCGGTCAGAACTATGCACGGCCATGATATGGCCGGACTGCGCCTGAAGGTACGAGGGATTGAGGTCGCACGCAGCGCGCAACTCTTCAATAGCCGAATCGATGTATCCGCGCGACAGCTGGTTCAGGCCTAGGTTGTAGCGGACTACATGGTCGCTTGGATGGAGATCACGCGCGCGAGTGTAGTGCGCAACGGCCAAATCGAGCTGACCCAACTCGCTGGCGACATTGCCCAGCATGAACCAGGGCACGTGGGAGTTCGGCTCGAGCTGCGCGGCCCTCTCGAAATAGGGCCGAGCCGACTCAGTGCCCACCTGCAGCCGCAGTCGCAGACCTTCGTTGATCAGTTCACTCGCACTCAGCGTCGGCGAGGGGTTCATGGCGGCGGTCGCCGCAGCCGGCGGGTTAGTTTCGTTGTGTCGATTGCGGCGATTCTTCCCATTGGTGCCTCAACGGTCGCTCTGCTCCCGACAAATGCCGACCGAACATTTCGCAAGAGCCACTCGATCATCCCATGTCTGCCCTGTTACTCACGCAGGTTGCGCCGCTAATTTGGTGCAAGGCCCGAAACCCCAGAGTCGGCGTGCGTAAATCCAACCGAATAGCGTGATTCCACGTCGATATGGGCCCATTTTATCGATGTCCCATTGAATTGGCCTACCTTCTTGCCGAGACATTTTGCCAAAAAGCGTAACTTATCGGAGCTTTCGGGACCCAGAACACAAAGTTCCATCCGGGGAATATGTAATAGTCAACAATTCGGCATACTGAGGGGATGCATCCCCGCGAAGCTAGGTGAAATAGTGCACGAGCAGATCATGATAATGAGGATATTCGGTCATTTGGTCTCTTGTCGCTGAATAAGCAATGCTAAGGGCTAAATTTAAATCAGGCGCTTGGTTTATAGCGAAGGCAGCAATATCAATCGCATTCCTCTTCTATGCCACACGGAAAATCGATCTAACCTCATTTATTCAAGATGTGCGCACCCTGAACCTTTGGTGGTTATTTCTAGGATTGGCTCAATTGCTGCTCATCCCCATTCTGGGTGGCGCCCGGTGGCATCTCGTACTGACTACATTGGGGTCGTCCATCAGTACAGCCTTGAGTACTCGTGTCTTTTGGATCGGCATGATATTCAGTCAAGTACTTCCATCATCGTCAGGAGGCGACGCGATTCGCGTCGTATTGGTATGGCGTGAGGGCGTGCCGTTTGCGCAATCAGCCCATAGCGTAATTCTGGAGCGTCTGGCCATGCTATTCACCCTCGTTATTTTGGTCGCATTCATGCAGCTATTGGCCGGTTACAAAATGAACATTCCTGCGGCAGCCTGGATTGGCCCCCTGCTGCTGTGCGGCGCCGTGGCTGGAATGTTTCTGGTCACATTCGGCGATGCACTTTTCATCAGGCTTCCATCCTGGAAGGTATTGTGGGCCTTATCCCGGCTGTCGGTGGACGCGCGAAAGGTGCTTTTGTCATCCTCCTGCGCAAGACTTGCCGGATTGAGCATGGTCACTCATCTGAACATTGCGATCGCGTGCCTGTGGCTTGGAAAATCCATTGGCCTTCATCTGAGTATCCTTGACTACGTCTTCTATATATCGCTGACGACGTTGGTTACTGCCTTGCCCCTGTCGATAGGCGGTTGGGGCATCAGAGAGGGTGCGTTGGTTGCGCTTCTTGGAGGTGCCGGCGTGTTGGCGCACAGCGCACTCGCCTTCTCGATCCTATTCGGCCTCAGCGTTGCCGCAATCAGCCTAAGCGGGTTACCCTTCGTGTCTTTCAAAAAGGCACGTCAACAGGTATCCGCGACATCCAACGGGATGCGTGAAATCGCCGTGCCAACAATTGAGCCGCTACCCTGATAGCGATAAGCCCGGTAGCTTAGGATTTATTGAGCAAAGCGACAAACCCGAAACCATGTTGAAGCTCTGCATACTGTGCCCTATTCACAACGAAGAAAAAGTCGTGCCATTGTTTTTCGCGCGGATGCTGCCGGTTATGGAGGCTTTAGCAGAGCGATATTCGGTCGATTTGGTTTTTCTTAACAATGCATCGACCGACGCAACGAAAGACGCAGTATTGAGGCTTCGCGAGCGCTGGGCGTCGGTGTACGTAATCACCATGAGCCGCAACGTCGGGTATCAGCGGTCGCTCGACTGCGGCTTGCGCAATTCCAGGGGCGACCTTTTTGCGATCATTGATGTGGATTGTGAGGATCCGCCGGAGATGCTGCTTGATTTTGCGACTCTGTACGAACAAGGATTCGACATCGCATACGGCATTCGCGCAGATCGCCAGGAGGTTGCCGCTTTAAAATCGACGCGGAAGCTGTTCTATCGAATTCTCAAAATGGTGGCAGACGAGGATATAATTTTAGATATGGCCGAGTTTTCGCTTTTCACATCGGAAGTCCGTGACTCGATGCTTGTCGAGAATAATTCCTTTCCATTTGTGCGCGCATCCATAAGCCGGGTAGGTTTCAGACGCATTGGAATTCCATTTCGTCGCCAATCGCGAATAGCGGGCAGGACTCACTACAACTTTCTAGGCATGTCTACGTTTGCCATTGCGGGCATTTTGTCCGCATCAACTTTGATGTTAAGACTACCAATTTTTATTCTGCCGTTCTGGCTATTGAGTCTTGTCCTCATTGGTCTGCGATATGCCGCTACCGGGTCTCGCGGGTACGCGGTTGCGGGAATAATTTTGCTTGCGGCTTATCTCGGCGCAAGCATTTCATTTGTCGCTCTGTATGTGGCACGAACATACAAGAATGGATTGCGGCGGCCAAATTCGCACATTCACCTGTCCAACAGCGCGCTTCAAAGCGATGATCCAACTTGGCTCAGCGAGCGCCGCACAACCGATCTCTCATCCATCCCCCGCGGTCAATGAAAAATAGACGTGATTGGCCTGGCGCTCCCCAATCAATCTACATTGCGGACAGCTTTGATGGGGCAATTTCGCTTAAATGCGCAGTGCAAAAGCCGGACCGCTATTCTTTCTTCGGTGCCGGCACAACGACGCATTGTGCGATCGCGAGAGGAGCCGGCCTGTCCTATGCCGCTGCGAGCTTTGGCGGAGATGCGATCTCAGTTGATATGTCGTCTTTCGATCGAGTATTGGCGTTTTGCGACAAAACCGGCATCGTCGAAGTAGAAGCTGGAATTAGACTCGGCGATCTATATAATTTTCTAATTCGCCGAAATTTTTATCTTCCGATCCAGCCCGGTCACGGGCGAATATCGATCGGCGGTTGCATAGCGGCCGATGTACATGGGAAGAATCCGTTTCGCGATGGCACATTTGCCAAGCAGGTACAAAGTGTCAAGCTTTTTCATCCTGACCATGGAATCGTCAATCTGTCGGAGACCGCTCAACCAGCGCTATTCCGAGCAACCTGCGGCGGCTACGGAACCACAGGCATAATAATTAGTGCGCAGCTGCGCTGCGTTCGCGTCCCCGGCAATGCGGTTGAAGTGCACATCGAGAAAGTGGCTTCGGTTAACGAAGGCGTCTTAAGATTACGATCCCTGGCCCACGACAGCGATTTTGTGTATTCATGGCATGATTTAACGCTACCATCGGCGCAGTTTGGACGCGGTCACGTCGTCGTTGCAAGATTCGTAAACGTACCCATTACGCGACCGAGTCAGCTGTATATCCCTCAATTGCTTCCAAACTCCCGCGAAAGGTGGCCGGTAGGTGTTTATACGTTTTGGACCGCCCGCGCAATTAACGCCGCACACGCTGCGACGCGTGGGCGAAACACAAAGCACGTAACACTGGATCAATCGTTGTTTCCGATCCATGGATCCGAGCATTATTTCAGCGCGTTTGGGAAAAAAGGGTTTCACGAATTTCAAGCAATAGTCCCCCACGACAGCTTTGGCGAATACATCGCCGGCATTAGAGCTGCCACCGCATATCACAGCGTGACGATAACGCTTGCGGCTGCAAAAATATTTGCCGGGACTTCAACCCTGATTCGATTTGACGGTGATGGCGTATGCTTCACAATCAATTTTCCTCGAAGCCAAAGATCGCCCGAGTTTATGCATAGTCTGGATCAGCTGCTTCTTGAGGTCGGCGGACGTCCTAATCCCATAAAGGACTCAAGATTGCCCCGACATATCGCGGAGGCGGCGTATCCCGAACTCCCGCACCTACGCTCAGTACTCCACAGCTGGGACAAAAGCCGAATGTTTCGGTCCGAGCTCTCGGTAAGGCTCGGATTGTGACCACTCTCGTATTCGGCGGATCCGCGGGAATCGGACGAGAGCTGTGCCGGGCTCTTGCAGCAAAAGACTATGCCATCACGATTGTCGCCCGCGATAGCAAAGATCTCATTGCCGAAAGCGCATATTGCGGCCTATTGAGCCGAGATCGAGTCGACTGGATCGCAGTGGACGCTTCCGACCCGGGCGCGGTACGGTCCGCCTTGACAAACTACATCTCCAACGGCGAGCACAGCTTCGAGAATCTCATTTTTACGATCGGCGGCGCGGCGGAGAACGATTCCATCTCGGACACCGACGAGGAGTATATTCGTGCGCTGCACGTGAACCTGACAAGCATTATGGTAGCGGTCAGCACTTTGCTTCCGCGAATGGCATCGGGGGGAACGAGGAACATAGTTGGCTTCGGTTCAGTGGCAGCCGTGCGTGGCCGCAGATTAAATGTTGCCTACGCGGCAGCCAAACGCGGCTTGGAAAGCTACTTTGAAAGCTTGCGGCACAGTCTTACGGGGAGCGGCATTTCCGTGCAGTTTTACCGGCTAGGCTACGTTCAAACGCAGCAATCCTTCGGAAGGAAGCTGCTGCTGCCGGCGATGCGGCCTTCCGCCGTCGCGCATCATGTGGTGAAAAACTTGGGCCACGACATCGGATTGAAGTCACTGCCGCGTTTTTGGGCCGGAGCAAGCCTGATTATTAGGCATCTTCCATGGTGGATCTTCCGTAATTTGAAAATTTAGCACTCCTCATTCGCGCCAACGTTCAGGATCGATCTTCACCTTGGGCTGTTCAAATTTGAATATTTGAGAACTGACAAGGAACCGAACGCGGCCACGCTCCTGTAGTTCTTGCCAATGAACTCATCCAGCAACTTCACGCCACTGCTCTTCGCGCTTTCATTCGCCTCTCGCGCGCCCTCCCATTGGGCATCCAAGACCACATATTTGGGTCGCGACGCCAGCAAATCTCTAATCATCAATTCCTGAATAGGCTTGGAATTCTGCAACGCAGGATCAAAGTGATACCACTTCGTTGCAGGCGGACGATTCGCAACGAAATAAAATGCAACATTGTTAACGTATATCCGCTCGTGCTGTGGTAGACCGACAAAAATCGGGTCGGAGACCATTGTGTTTGCCTGCACATAACGCACGGCCGCGGATTGATCCTGGGCAAATTTGAAGCAGGCAATGCGTTCGAGGCCCGGACTCGGGTGACAGGAATCCGGATCGATGGCATCAGACTGTATTGAGTGACTCCGGCCACGTCCCAAAACGTGATTCAAGTTGTTTGCGATTACTCCGGTAAGTAGATTATAGGCTTTGAGAGTCGGAATGACGCCAGCAAGCATGGCGACGGCGAGAAAGACGGCCAATCCAATGGAGACCTTTCGTCGCGCGTTTGCCGATAGCAAAGAGGCCAATATCAAAGCCGCAGGTATCACCGCCATGGACATGTGTACCGCGGACACCCGCACAAGTCCTTTGGAAAAAAACCCCAGCGTTACTGCGCAGAGCAAGGTCAGTTCCCACATGCCTCTGGGCGAGTCTTCGGTACCGGTGCGAAATCTTGGGACAAGCGAATCGCGATGCCGATTAAGAGGAATCGCCGTAAACGCCACTCCAAGACACACCAGCAACGGGAAATAGACTATGTATTCGAACGAATACAGCGGTCGTCTCCCGGCGAGCGGCAAAGGGAACGGTAGGCTGCGGGTAGCTGCATAGTGGCGAGCGGGGAACAGTACAACGTCGAAAAGCAGATCGCCTATCGCTCCCGCAAACCAAAACACCGTGGCCACCGGGAGGCACACAGTGGCAATACCAGCGCAGTATGCGGCGAGATTTACTACGACAGACCGAAGACGGCTCCGAGCATCGGCGCTGACAATGAAACTGTAGGGAAAAAGCACTGCAGCCTCTGCGGTGCAAACGATGAAGCCAATGTCGTAACGAAAGAGCGTCGCGAGGCCCACCAGCGCACCAGCTGCCAAAATCCTCTTCACTGATGGACCTTTCTCGAAAATCGCAATTAAAGTGAAAACACTGCAAATCGAAGCGAGAAACGCCGGCCACGCTGGCCAGACGGTATTTTCCGCTAAGCCCAGCCATACCATCGCGCAAATGGAACTGACGAGGGCCCATGCCACGGGCATGACTCGTCTGCCTAGAAGGTAGACGGCAACGACTATTGAAGCCTTGACCAAGACTCCCCACAGACGAGCGACGAGTATTGTCGGGCCGAAAAGCTTAAACAACGCGGCCAAGATGTAGAACTGAGCGGGGCCGTAATTGGCGTAAAAGTCTCGGTGTATTACCTCGCCAGCCAGTACGCGCGTAGCGTCCGTAACGACGACGCCTTCGTCATACAGGTTTACGCTGCGATTCATGCTGGCGAGGATGACCAAAAAAGCGATGGTGAAAATTGTGGGAACGCTCAACGGACCCCACGCGGCACGTACTCTCATCAACGAGCTTTTCAATGTAATGGCCATTAGCTTTCTTTCCTACCGCCCACATCATCTCCGCGACCTTGCAGATCGGTTTGCATGGTCACGTGCAATTGCTTATACGCTCGTCTATCCTAACAATCCCAGTTGTCCATTCCGGAAAAGAGGATTTGAGGAGGTTCCATCAGCGACTTCGATCACGTTTTCGCAATACCGGCATATGGTCGGTCGCCCCATCTTGCGGGCTGTATCCAATCGATCCTCGAGCAACGAGGGGAAATGCCAAAAATTCTACTAGGCACATCGACTCCGAGCCCATACCTCGAGAAAATTGCCTCGGATTACGGCATCAATCTTCTAATCAATCCACTTCGGCAGGATATCGCTACGGACTGGAACTTCGTCATGGTAGCCTCGGGATCACAGTTTGTGACTATCGCGCATCAAGACGACGTTTATGACCCGGACTACTTAGGAGTAATGAGGCGAATTGCGGCCACTCACGAACAATTGATCCTCGCGTTTAGCGATTACCGCGAACAGACCGACGCAGGGCCACGGCCGCCTAACGCCAACTTGAAAATCAAACGCCGTCTTTGCATTCGGGCATTTAGAAAACAAGAATCCATTAGCCGCGCGAAAGACAAAAGAAAGCTGCTAAATCTCGGAAATCCAATCTGTTGCCCTAGCGTGATGATCAATCGAACTGCCGTACCCGATTTCCGGTTCAGCGAATCCTGGAAGACAAACCTCGATTGGGATGCCTGGCTTCGCTTGACGGTCGCACAAGGGTCGTATGTCTACGCTGACCAAAAATTGATATCCAAACGAGTTCATTCAGACAGCGAGACTTCTGTGACAATTGCAAGTCGTGCTCGCCAATACGAGGACCGTCGAATGTTCGAGCGATTTTGGCCGAAACCAATCGCAGCGCTGATTGCTGCTGTTTATTCAGCAGGATACATTTCAAACGACGTACGATGAACCCGGTAGGCAGCCAACCATCTGCGGTGACACAGTGAAGACCACGACGGAGAGAGCCTACACCAAGCGCCTACTAGCGCTGCAACAGAAGTCATGGAAGACCCTATTGGATGTGCAGCGTCCGTATCGATGGAACCTTAGGCGACTAAATCCGGGAAAAACGCTTGATGTCGGCTGCGGAATCGGGAGATGCCTCGCGGCGTTACCCGCGGGCAGCATTGGCATAGATCACAATTCACACTCCATCGAATTCATTAATCGCAATGGGCTGATCGGATTCCTGCCCGACGACTTTCGAAGTTCCAGTAGCTACATCGTAGGCGGGTACGATACCCTCCTCCTAAGTCACGTCTTGGAGCACATGACTCTAGTCGAGGGAACGGGCCTCATCAAAGAATACGCGCCATTGGTGCGATTGGGGGGCTTGGCGATCTTGATCTGTCCGCAGGAGAAGGGCTTCACTACCGATGATTCGCACGTTACTTTTCTTAACGACATAGCGCTTCGCTCGATGCTTACCATCAACAGTTATACGGTGGAAAAATCGTATTCTTTTCCCTTTCCCCGCGCTTTCGGAAAGATATTTGCCTACAACGAATTTGTCGTGGTCGGTCGCAAGACATCGCCAACTCAAGCTTAGTCGCCAGGTGGATCTCACGCCTCGCAAAAAACGAGATGCGCGTCGAAACCTGATCGCTGGTTATCGCTTCGGCTCAATTTCAGATTGAGGTATTGAATCGGGCGTGAACAAGAAGTCCTTCCGACTCGCTATATCTTCGAATGGAAACCGGCGATCATCAGGACCCAAGTACCACTGATCGGCAGAGCGTCCACTTGCGATCCTAACGGCGCCCGGCCAATTTTGACGGACAAGTTGCGTATCGAAATCTGCTCCGTGACTTACCAGAAACAGGTCGCGATTCCTAAGCAGCGGGTCGATTTGGACCATATCGGCCACGTAGAAGCCGCCGCGCGGATGAATAAAATAAACATTGCTGCCCGGCCTCTTTGGACTTGGGAGCTGTGCCAAGTGTTGCGATATGAAATTGCTTATTTCATGCATCTGAAACGGTATTACGATCAGCAAATTCAAGATCGCCGCAGCGCCCGCGAATGATATCAGTCGCCTCTGTGCGCGCGATCGGCAGGTCATGGCACTGCCCGCCAAAATGGGTATTACGGCCCATGCTGAATGAAAGTAGCGATATCCCCATCCATGTCCTTGATCAAACCTAACGAAAAGATAGCCAGCGAAAGTCAAAACCGCCGAATGCGTCAGTGTACGCACATGCCGGTTGTCCCCGTGCCATATACGACCCAGCAGCGCAAAAACAAACAAACACGGCACTGCCCATACCCACATTTTGGCCAGCGCCGCCGCACGCATATTCAAGAGCGGAGAATTCGGCCACATAAAGATTCCATCGGCTATCGCGCTAAATGCCGACACGCCGTAAGGTTCGGATGCAATACTCAAACGGTATATGATCCATAGCAGGCCAATACCTATTCCAGGGAGGTACCCGAGCATCAGCGGCAACAAGAACGAACGGCGCTCGCGATCCATTGCCATCGCAACGATCCACGGAGTTGCAAATAGCGCATGCGGAACCGGGTTATGCAAATTCAACGCGAGCGACCCCACGAGTCCGGCGATCGTCACGCGGCACTTGTTCGGCTTTAACAGCAGCGCTACATAGACCAGGTTCGCCGTCAAGTGTGCCTGCATCGAATAGTACGACAGTGCATCCGCCAAAAACGCACCCGAGGCCACCGTAAACAGCACTGCCCATCCCGCGGCCCGTCGATCTCCCGTTATCTCGCCTGTTATCCAGTGAACTAGAAAAATCGACAGACCTGCAAGCGACGCATTGCAAAGCCACGGAATCTTTAGAAATTCGAAAGGCGCCAGCAAAAGTGCAAAACCCGGCCAATAATATTCGATGGCTCTGCCGGTCTCCGGCGAAGCGTTCAGAAAGGAACCGTTGAAGCCGCGAACCACAAACCAATCCACAAGTTTTGGTGGAAGCTGTGCATATACGTGTCCGGAGGCGAATATTTTTGCTTGAAAGACTGCAGCATATTCATCCATCGAAAGCGGGTAGTCGTGATAGACGGTGATCGCGCCGATTGCGATCAGTGCCGTACTTGCCAGAGCGATGAGGTAGGGGTGCCGCCCGAATACATCCACCAGTCTTGTTATGGGCGCAGGCCGGTTCCAAAGCGCTGCTACAAGGCAAATCGCCAGTGAAATCCACGCGGTCCGCAAGTCAATAGTCAAAAGCAACCGGAAGATCGGTGAAAAGTGCGCGCTCGAAAAAAAAACCCGATCAAGCAGGTAGAAATACGCGAGACACAGAGCACACAGCAATGTGCCCGCCGAATGCACGCGGAGACGGGCGAAGTTTATAAACCGCACCTCGTTCATGTTACGTCACTGTCACAGGCCAAAATGCCGCCAGTCGAGCACTTATGTGAATGCCGCATCGTGCATAATCCAATGTTTACCCAAGACCCGGCATAATGCACTCGTCGACTCCTGGCTTCCAATCGAAGATCCCCACGCTGTACATCACCCTGGTGTTGGTGACCTTATGGTTGGTCATGCATGGCTACCACGGTTTCACTGGCGACGGTCAGATCTACGCATTTCAGGCGTTCGCGAGACTTCACCCGCCGTTGGCGGCAGATCTGTATCTGCAAAACACTTCGCAGGATCAATTCACCATATTTTCACCTCTGTACGCCAAATGCATCGGTCTGCTCGGCTTAGAGAATGCGGGACGATTGCTGACTCTGTTGTTCACATTGTGGTTCTTGGCGGCGGCTTGGAGTTTTGTCACTGCTGTTACGCGTCGCGAAGGTGCCTGGTTAGCGGTTGCGGCTTTGTTGGTCGCGGCTGGAGGCTACGGAGCATCCGCCGTCTTTCAGATTTTGGATCCCTTTTTGACAGCACGTCTGCCAGCCGAAGCATTAATCGTTACGGCGCTGGCTTGTCACTTCCGTGGGATGAAAAGGCTGGGCTTGCTGATGGCATTGGGATCAATGCTTATTCATCCCTTGATGGCACTGCCTGGAATGATATTGCTTATTTGCCTCTGGCTGCCGATTCGAGTGAGCGTCATCGGTGCGATCGGAGGGATTCTCGCGACTCTCACGTTTGCAGTCGCCGCCACCAACAGTCCCCTGGTCTCGCATGTAGTAACCGTGATGGATGCGCCCTGGCTGGCCGTTGTGCGGGAACGCTCGCAATTTCTGTTCTTGCAGCTTTGGTCTGCTCATGATTGGGGCATAAATGGACTGCCGTTCATTTCGTTGGGGCTAACGGCATCAGTGATGACAGAGGAACGAATACGCAAACTCTGTGCGACGGCAGCGCTCGTGGGAGCCGCCGGCTTGGCCATAGCGTTCATCGGCGATCTTATCGGCCCGATCGCGATATTGATGCAAGGGCAAGGCTGGCGATGGGTTTGGACTGCAGTCTTCATAGGCATAGCGCTGGCTCCCCTTACAGCGCTGCAACTCTGGGGCGACAAAGAGTGGGGGCCGCTTTGCGCTCTGTTGCTGATTTCTGGTTGGGTATTATCCGGCCTCGGTGGGACGGCGTGTATTTCGCTTGCGTCGATTCTTTGGTTGACTCGTGGGCGTTTGGGTTCTCGTCAGATTCGACGCGTATCGGGTGCGCTAGGCGCCATAGTAGTGACGTGGATTGCGATCAAGTGCTGGGCCGTCGTACTTCCCGCACAATCCCCCGGACGCTCGCACTTCGAGTGGGCACAAGTACGAGATTCGCCCGCCGCGAGAATCGCTGGTCTCCTGTCAATTGCGCTGGTGTGGCGGTTGATCAGAGCCAGTCGAACGACTTGGGTGTCCTTGATCGTCTCGCTGCTGTTCGCGGCTCTGTTGATATGCTCTATCCCCACAGCGTTCAGGCAGCCTCGCAAGCTGGCTGCGACCGCGGACATCGACGAATTCGTAGATTGGGCAAGCATTATTCCGCCGTCCAGTACGGTCCTCGTCGTGCCTCCGCGAGATGTGGGCGCATTCGTTTGGTTCACGCTGCGGCGCCCGAATTACCTAGCTCTGGATCAATCGAGCGGAGTCGTCTTTTCGCGGAGAACCGCGCTGGAGGTTCGGCGCCGTTCGGAGGTGTTGCTGCCGCTCATGGATCCGGACTGGAAAATACTGACCAAACTGCATGCTACCGCCAGCACTCTGGACAACAGCGCACCCTCCACACGTCGCCTTACTGCCGAGTACTTGATGCAAATCTGCGCGGATCCGCTGCTTGGATTTGTTGTTTCGCCCGAAGATGTAGGATTCGATCCGCTGCGGCACGAGCACGCCGGAGCTTGGAACGGTTGGGAACTCTACAACTGCGGAAAGGTGAGAGCAGTGCCGTCGACAACATGAAGACTATTGTTCGCTACTGACATGCCATCCAGCGATAAACAGAAGAAAGTTGCGATCATAGCCGGCGCAGGACCTGCGGGTCTGACGGCGGCCATCGAACTACTGAGGCGGTCCAATATCATGCCCATCGTCATCGAGAGCGAGACCCAGGTGGGCGGCATTTCCAAGACGATCAATTACCGCGGCAATCGAATGGATCTCGGCGGTCACCGGTTCTTTTCCAAGTCGGATTGGGTCATGAAGTGGTGGCAGGAAATATTGCCGGTAGCCGAAAGCCAAACACAACAATCACGTGCATTGCGCATTCACTACCAGGGCCAGTCGCGCGATCTGAACCTGGAGGGACCAGCGCCGGGATGCCCCGACGCAGTGATGCTGATTCGCCAGCGCGTTTCGCGAATTTTCTATCGGCGTCGATTCTTCGACTACCCGCTGACGCTGAACTTAAGCACTGTAAAGAATCTGGGGCTCATTGAGGCTTTCAAGATTGGTTTGAGCTACGGCCGCGCGCGACTCCAGCACCGATTTCCTGAGATTACCTTGGAAGATTTCTTTATCAATCGTTTCGGAGCCCGTTTGTACCGCACGTTCTTCAAGGACTACACCGAGAAGGTTTGGGGGGTCCCGTGCGAGCATATTTCCGCCGAATGGGGTGCGCAGCGCATCAAGGGATTGTCGGTCGCAAAGGCCATTGCAAACGCACTCATGAGTCCGTTTCGCCGGTCTTCCGACGCCGCCCAGAAGGGGACGGAAATCAGCCTGATAGAGCGATTTCTATATCCGAAATTCGGCCCCGGGCAGATGTGGGAGGAAGTCGCCCGGCGCGTAACCACCATGGGGGGAAACATTCACTTGCGGCAACGAGTGGTGGCAGTTGAGTGTGTTGCTGAAAAAATCATCAGCGTCGACGTCTCGGATGAGGTTACGGGTGGTGTGCGACGCATTCCTTGCGATTATTTTTTGTCCACAATGCCCATAAAGGATCTGATCGCAATGCTCAAACCTGACGATACGCACATCGCACAGGTCGCGGCCAATCTGCCGTATCGAAGCTTCATGACCGCCGGCCTGTTGCTTCAAGGCATGCGGGGGCGACCCGTTCCGTCTGACAATTGGATCTACATACAAGAGCCTGACGTGCGCATCGGGCGCCTGCAGATTTTTAATAATTGGAGCCCTGCGCTGGTTGCAGATCCGAAAACCGTATGGCTGGGATTGGAGTATTTTTGCAATCAAGGCGACGATTTGTGGGTCATGGAAGATGCTCGATTTCTCGATTTCGCCATCGGTGAACTGGAGAAAATCGGCCTCATTGAACGCAAAGATGTGATCGACGGCACTCTTGTTCGCGTCCCCAACGCATATCCTGCTTACTTTGGCGCATATAAGCACTTTGGCGAGTTACGCAAGTACCTGGATCGGTTCTCCAACCTATATCCGATCGGCAGAAACGGAATGCACCGCTACAACAACCAGGACCACTCCATGCTGACCGCCAATGCTGCGGTGAATGCAATAGCACAAAGAGTGCCGAAGGAGGAGATCTGGAATGTCAATGTCGAAGAGTCCTATCACGAGGAAGCCATTGATGTCGGTGAAGTTCGCCGCGTCTCTGCGCGTGCATAATGTCAGCTGAGATTCTCCAATCCGTTTTTCCGTCCGCCCGACATTCTGTTGTTATTGACAAGGAGGCATCTCCCCATCGCGCGTATGTATATGCTGCGTGCACAATTTTAGCAGTTGCAGCGAACTATTTTTTTGGAAAGGAGATGGCATGGGACCTGTTGCACTACCATTTTTACTCCGGATTCAGCGCTCTCAACAATCGTTTTGATCAGGATTATTTTGCCGCTGGCCCCAACTCGTATTTCAATCCGTACGCCTACGTTCCATTTTATCTTCTGGCAAAGTCGGATTTGTCTGGACTTGCGGTTGGCAGCATATTGGCCGTATTTCACAGCACAGTCCTGTGGCTCACTTATGAACTCGCCTGCAGGGTCTCGCCGTCGCAAGATCGTACGAAACGGTTTTTCTTCGGCGTGTGCGTCACTGTCCTGACGTTCATGAACCCCATCTACTTGCAGCAGATCGGCTCGAGTTTCGCGGACATCACAACCGCCGGGCTCGTGCTTGGCGGGTGGCTGCTTTTGGTTCAAGCTGTCCTGCGCCCGCGAATGAAGTTGGTCATTCTCGCTGCGATCCTGCTTGGGTTTTCAGCGACGCTAAAGCCCACAAACGGCCTCTATGCGCTCTCTGCATTCTTTCTTGTGGCCTTCGTACCTTTGCCGATTATCGGGCGGATTCGTACACTGTTCTATTTTGGCGCAACACTTGGGGCCAGTTTCGTGCTGGCCTCCGCGCCATGGTCCTATCGATTGGCTCGAATGTTTGGAAACCCCATGTTTCCATTGCTGAACAATGTATTCCAGTCGCCAGAGTTTCCAATCGCGTCGGCAAAGCATTACCGTTTTATTCCCGATTCTCTAACTGACGCACTACTGCGCCCATTCGCAATGATGGGTACGAATAGCATGGTCGCCGATGAGCTCCAGGCACCGGACCTTCGCTACGCATTGTTGCTGGTGGTTTTCTTGATATCCGCGGTCGCCTGGATATGGCATTTACGCGGACACCGGACCATCCCTCCTGTGGAATCGACTGAATCGTCCACTCGCGTGCTCGCGGCTCTTGGAATTGGATTCTCGTTCTCTTGGGTCATGTGGTTAGATAATTCCGGAAATAGTCGATACTTCCTTCCAATGGCCAGCATTGCTGCGGTGCTTGCAGTCGCGCTTTTGTTTCGGCTCTTGGCAAATCACACTACCGGTCTCAATGGCATATTACTCGCGTTGCTCATCGGCCAGGGAACACAACTTGCTCTGGGAACCCAGTATCGCTGGAATCCAGCTCCTTGGGACGGGCACTGGTTTAACGTGGAAATTCCAGAAAGGCTCGCAAGCCAACCGAATCTATATCTCTCGATTGGCATGCAGTCCAATTCTTTCATCGTTCCTTTTCTCGCAAAAGGATCGGGGGTGGTCAATTTCGCAGGCGGGTATGCGCTCGGCCCTGATGGCGCAAATGCGTCTCGAGTTCGCACCCTGATAACTCGAAGCATGCCAAACCTGCGCGTGCTGGTTGGCGGCGCTCAAATTTACCCAGATTCAGTGTTACGCGCACCCCGTCAATCGGACGTCAACGATCTACTAGGCCCGTTTGGACTACGGCTCGACATGAGCGATTGCGAAACAATTACCGTGCAAGGATTGCGGCCGATGGTTTGGTGGCCGAGAGAAAGCTCCGCGCCGCCGCCGATTGCTCCGCCTGGGAAATTTAAGTACACGAATCAAATTGCAAGTTGTCGTCTCGTTGCTGACACTCGTGACAGGTCTCAAGAGATCGCGGCGCGGCGGGCCGTAGACGTGGTATTGAATCGGCTGGAAGATGCGTGCCCCGCTCTCTTCCAACCTCATCGTCCGCAAACTGAACACATAAACCACACATGGCTGCGTGTGTATCCGGCGACCGACTTGGCAGCCTGGGTAAGCCAGGGCCAAGTTAAATTCGTCAATGGAACAGGCCGCACTCGCGAGATTGCGATTGGAAGTGAACACGACTGGGCTGAAAGAGCTCGACGCCTTGAATGCGGTCGCCGCAATGGCGACTACTTTGCCAGATTGGCTCAGCAATGAAAATCGCCGCAGCGCACGGGATTGTGGCGCCTTATCGGCTTCCCGTTTATGCGGCATGCACCGTCCTAGCATTGGTCACCAATTACCTACTGGGTAAGGACATGGCGCCGGACATGCTGAGCTACCACATATATGCAGGGTTCAATGCGGTCCATGCCCGCTTTGCCCAAGACTATTTTCCAGCTGGCCCAACCTCCTACTTCAACCCGTACATTTACGTGCCACTGTACTATCTCGTGAAGTCCGGTCTCTCCTCGCTCGAGATCAGTTCGGCTTTTGCAATCGTGCACAGCATCATGCTGTGGCTAACGTACGAACTCGCCCTCGCGGTCTGCCCGTCGCACGAAGGCCCGAGACGCTTGACGTTCGGACTTTGCGCGGTCGCATTCGCGCTCATCAATCCGATCCTGCTGCAGCAGATTGGATCAACCTTTGCCGACATCACGACCGGAGAATTGGTGCTCGCCGGCTGGCTGTTACTTGCCCTAGCCGTTCGCGCACCGAGCATCGCACGGGTCATCGGTGCCGGCCTGCTATGCGGACTGGCAACGGGGTTCAAACTGACCAACGCCGTGCACGCGGTCGCGGGCATTGCCGTGTTGTTCATGCTGCCGTTAGCCCCGTGGGGTCGGATCCGTCGGGGCATTGTCTATGGCATTTCGTTGGGGCTGGGGTTCCTCGCTATTGCGGCACCCTGGTCTTACATTCTGGAGCGGAGATTTGGCAACCCTCTTTTTCCTTTGATGAACAACGTATTCAAGTCACCCGAATTCACGACGGAACCGCTGCGCCACTTTCGCTTCATTCCCGAAACGCTGGCCGAAGCGCTCTGGCGCCCGTTTGCGATGCTTGATCCAGTGACGATGGTGCACGAAGAGCTACGCGCTCCAGATCCGCGCTACGCCGTGCTATTGGTACTGGCGGGCGTACTTTTCTGCCGCTGGCTGTGGCAGGGCCGCGGAGTTTCTTCAAGTCAACCGGTGGTAAGCGGCGATGCGGTTTCCACGCGTGTGCTCAGCGCGATCGGCTGGGGCCTTGCTGTGGATTGGGTGGCGTGGCTCAGCGGATCTGGGAATAGCCGCTATTTTTTGCCGCTGTCCAGCGTCGCTGCGGTGGTGGTCGTCGCGTTGGTTTTTCGGCTATTTGAAACTCAGCCGAAAGCTCGCAACTACGTTCTCGCGGGAATTCTAGGGATCCAAGGCTTACAGCTCTGGATGGGTACGGATTTTCGATGGAATGAGACTGCTTGGGATGAACATTGGATCAACGTCGCAGTACCGCCCAAGCTCAAGTCGGATCGCAGCCTGTATCTAACCATTGGCGCCCAGACGAATTCCTTCCTTGCTCCCTATCTATCTCCCGGCGCCGGACTTATCAATTTCTCCGGCTTTTACACGCTGGGTCCGGATGGCGCCAGTGGGGCTCATATCGCAGAGATGGTCAATCGGTATGCACCGCACGTACGTATGCTCATCCGCGGTGAAAGACTCTACCGTAACGATGAACGTCGCACGCCAAATCGCGTTCAGATTGATGATGCCCTCAGGCCCTTCAGACTGCGTGTCGATGAGAGCGACTGCGCGACCATTTCCGTGCATGGCCTGCCTCCGGACCTGGAATTCACAGTGGCGAGCTCGAAGCCGTCGGTGCCGCAATCGCGCGACACCACGTATCTGGTGAGCTGTCGAGTGGTTCCAGATCGCGCTGAGCACCCGGCGCAATTGGAGGCGCAACACAATATCGATCTTGCGCTCGACCGCCTCGAGGACGCCTGCCCGGCGCTCTTTCAGCCGCGCCGCCCGAACACAGAATATATGGGTGATGGTGGACTCAGGCGCTACGTCAATACCGATTTGAACGCGTGGGTCAGCCACGGCACGGTCAAGTTTCTTCAACCGTCGCTGGGAGGGGATGTGGCCTATCTTGGCACCGAAAACGACTGGGCAACGGCAGCGATGACGATTCAGTGCGGCCGTCACAATGGCCGCTATTTTGCGGATTTGCCCTTACCGGCCGCGAAATCGTAGGTATGAATGTAACGCTGAATGCCGGTGATGCGGTCCACCGCAGGATCACCGGCGAGTTACAATAAAGACATATGCCGCAACCCACAGTCTTAGTCGTTGATGACGAACCGGATCTTTGCGAGTTGCTGTCAATCACGCTGCAGCGCATGGACCTTGATCCCCGAATTGCGCACAGCGTCACCGACGCTCAGCGACTGCTAAAAACCGAACGCCCCGATTTGTGTTTGACCGACATGCAGCTGCCCGACGGCGACGGATTGGAGCTGGTCAAATGGATACAGCAATACTCGCCAAATGTGCCTGTGGCTGTGATTACCGCGCATGGCAATATGGAGACCGCGGTGCGTGCGCTCAAGCTTGGCGCCTTCGATTTCGTATCCAAACCCCTGGATCTCGCCGGCCTGCGCAAGTTGGTCGCGAGCGCAATCAAACTATCGGGGACCCAGGACGGTGACACCAGCGTTTTCGGACCGCGCTTACTCGGAACGTCCGCGGCAATGCAACACATGCGCGAAATGATCGGCCGCGTCTCTCGCAGCCAGGCGCCCGCGCATATTTTCGGCGAGTCGGGGACCGGCAAGGAGTTGGTGGCGAAGCTCATTCACGAGTCGGGTCCGCGGCGCGATGGTCCATTTGTGCCGGTCAATTGCGGTGCCATTCCAACGGAACTTATGGAGAGTGAGTTATTCGGCCATAAGCGCGGCAGTTTCACCGGGGCCGTGAGCGATAAGAAAGGCCTCGTTCAATCCGCCGAAGGCGGCACGCTATTTCTTGATGAGATCGCCGACCTTCCCCTCCACATGCAGGTCAAGCTACTGCGTGTGATACAGGAAAAGGCGGTACGGCCGGTGGGCGAACAGCTCGAGGTTGGCGTGGATGTACGCATCTTGTCCGCCACGCACAAAAATCTCTCGGCACTGGTCACTGAGGGAAAATTCCGCGAAGATCTGTTCTATCGCGTAAACGTTATTGAGCTACGTGTGCCTTCATTGCGTGAAAGACCCGAGGACGTGCCTGAACTTGCTGAGGCGATACTCCGTCGACTCGGACGGCGCATGAAAACCTCGCCGCCGATGCTCGGCAAGGACGCGCTGGCCGCGTTCGCGAGCTACGCCTTTCCGGGTAACGTGCGCGAGCTGGAGAACATCCTGGAGCGCGCGATTACTCTGAGCACCAGCGGAGAAATTTCCGCAGGCGATATCCAATTGCGGCCGACCCGCGGTGACACACCGGGTGCCACCGCCACCAACCAGAACACGGGAGCGCTCGGGAACCATCTTGAGGACATCGAGCGCGACGCCATTCGCAAGGCATTAGAACAGACTCGATATAACAAGACGGCTGCGGCCAAGGCACTTGGAATGTCGTTCCGGGCGTTGCGATACCGCATAAAGAAGCTTGGTATCGAATGACGCTTTCGTGAATCGACGCACAGAGCGGTGCTGTGCTTATGTAATACTGATTGGTGGAACGCCACCCTGATGTATCGATATTGGACTTCCGGCAATGGAACTGACGATCTTGATGCCTTGCCTAAACGAGGCCTTAACCGTTGAAACCTGCATTCGCAAGGCGCGGGCCTATTTGGAGAAGCGAAGCATCGCCGGTGAAGTGTTGGTGGCGGATAACGGCTCGACGGATGGCTCGCAGACTTTGGCGGCAGCCGCCGGCGCACGGGTCATCGAGGTCGCCAACAAGGGGTACGGTGCCGCCCTGATGGGGGGTATCGAGGCGGCGAGCGGTCGCTACGTAATCATGGCTGACGCCGATGATTCATACGATTTCACGGATCTCGATGGATTTGTTGATGGGCTGCGCCAGGGGTTTAAGCTTGTCATTGGCAATCGCTTTCAAGGCGGAATCAAGCCGGGAGCGATGCCGCTTTTGAACCGCTACCTCGGAAATCCAGTGCTTTCGCTTGTCGGCCGTACACTCTTTGCGTCACCGGTTGGCGACTTTCACTGCGGTCTGAGAGGTTTTGAACGCCAAGCGATTCTTGGATTACGTTTGCGCGCTCCAGGCATGGAGTTTGCCAGCGAAATGGTCGTCAAAGCGTCTCTGGCATCAATGGCAATTGCGGAGGTACCGACCACGTTGAGCCCGGATGGAAGGCAGCGAGCACCGCATTTGAGGCCTTGGAGAGACGGCTGGCGGCATTTGCGTTTTATGCTTTTGCGCAGCCCCCAGTGGTTGTTTTTGTATCCTGGGCTGTTGATAGCGGTGCTCGGTCTGGTGACTTCGACGTTACTGATCGCAGGACCTATTCGGGTTCCCGGGGTTTTCACGCTCGACATCAACGGTCTGCTCTACTGCTCAATTGCGGCCATCGTCGGCGTGCAGATTACATTTTTCGGCTTATTCGCGATGGCATTCGCCAGAAAAATGCATCTGCGCATTGTTCATGGATTCCCGCAGGGGCTCCTGGAGGCCGCCTCGGGTGAAGTAGCAATCGCAATAGGCGGCTTCCTCATACTCGCCGGAATTGGAGGCGCGCTCTATGCCGTTTTGCAATGGGGACATTCATCGTTCGGAGCGCTGATACCAAGCGATATGATGCGAATCACGATCCCGACTGTGGCCACATTGGCTATCGGGACGCAGATTCTATTTGGCGGGCTTTTGCTTGGTTTTATCGAAATCGAATGAATGCTGCGCCAAGCCTCGACCATTTTCACCGAAAACCGGTAATACTTAACAGGGGTACAGCACGATGATTCTCGCGTGGTTGGACGGGCGTGAAGCGACCGAAATCGGTTTCGCGTTGGCCGACGAATATGCGCCACGAACCGATCCTGCCGTTACGCGAAGTTTAAGGCAACGCAGCGCGTCCGATTCGATGGAGCAATTGCTGCGGCGTGCTGACACCGAAGTACGCCCGCTACAGCTCAATTTTTATAAAAAGGCGAAGTTCGCAAACTCCTTCAAATGGCGGTTGATCGAGAACGGCGTTGCAAGGGAGGTCGCCGATGAAATCACACAATCATTGGTGCTGCACCTTTCGCGGGGTCAGATTCCCGCGTTCATTCAGCAATTGACGGATGCGCCAGCCAATCGCGCAGACCGTGCCAAGGCCCAACATCTCTTTAGCCGGGGCAATAAATTGATTGAGCAAGGGGCCTATGCCGAGGCAGCTACGCTTTTTGAGGAAGCGGTCAAGCATGATTCCTCGCATGCCGAGGCGCTCAACAATCTGGGATCATCGCTGTCGCGCCTGGGGCGCTATGAAGAAGCTGAGCAATGCTTTCGCGAGGCAATGGCCGGAAAACCTAATTTCTCGGATCCACATGCCAATCTTGGTGTTTTGCTGCGACAGAAGGGCTACCTTTCCGACTCAGAAACATATTTGCGGCGCGCGCTCAAGTTGCGGCCGACTGATGTCGATGCGAGGATCAATCTCGGATTGACTCTTGTGCTTTTAGGGCATTTGCGCGATGCCAAAGCGTGTTTTGCCAAGGTGCTCAAAACTGCGCCACGCAACGTCGGCGCACTGTTCGGGATGGGACAGATCGCGATGCTCGACGGCCGATTCGAAGATAGTGAAACAACGTTCAGGCGCATTCTGGAATTCAATCCCAAGTCGACGGTCGCCTGGGCGGCGCTGGCCCTCACTCGAAAGATGACGAATGCGGACTGCAACTGGTTAGAAGGCGCAGAGAGACTCATGACGAGCGCAATCCATCCCATGGAAGAGGCGAATTTGCGCTTTGCCATGGGCAAATACTGCGACGACGTCAATGATTTTTCGCGCGCTTTCCAGAATTACAGGCGCGGTAACGAGTTATTGAAGGCTGCGGCGCAGAGCTATGACCGCAAGGGCCGCTCGCATCTGATTGACCAGCTGATGCGGATTTACCCTCGGGCGGCAATATCGAATATTGGTGCGGCAGGCTCATTGTCGGCGAAACCGGTCTTTGTGGTAGGGATGCCGCGTTCCGGAACGTCACTCGCTGAGCAAATCATATCTTCCCATTCGGCAGCGTATGGAATCGGAGAGCTAGACTTTTGGAATTCTTCGGCTTTAGGCGAAGCTGGCATAGCGCAAGGTCCCTTGAGCGAGGCCGTCCGGCCTCGAGTCGCCGAAGAGTATCTACGCATCCTCGAGGGATTCTCCAAAAGCGCGTCACGCGTTATCAACAAGACGCCGGCGAACTCCGATTTTCTGGGGTTAATTTACTCGGTATTCCCCAATGCCCGCGTCATCTACATGCAGCGTAATCCAATCGACACTTGCCTTTCCTGCTATTTCCAACAGTTCTTGGCGGGCATCAACTTCGGATTCGATCTAACAGACTTAGCACATTACTACCGCGAACACCGGCGGATAATGGCGCATTGGCGCGCGGTACTGCCACCCGGATTCATTCTTGAAGTTCCTTATGAGGAACTAGTAGTCGATCAAGAGACTTGGTCGCGCAAAATGCTCGATTTCATCGGACTTGAATGGGAACCAGGATGCTTGGAGTTCCATACAAACAAGCGGCAAGTGATCACTGCCAGCGCCTGGCAGGTGCGGCAGAAAATCTACCAGAGTTCCGTGGCTCGGCGGCACAACTACGAAAAATTCATCGGGCCCGTCAAATCTCTGGAACAGTAGTTGGCTCGCCGGCACGCCCGCGGACGGCGTGAGACCTTAAGATAGCATGACAATTTTCGTCACTAGTTGCCCTATCGCGTCGTCTATGACGCCATCAAACGACGCCAATATGTCACCACGCACCGCTCTACTATCCATGTTTTATAATGTATTCATGTACTTACGAGAAGTTACGCGGGATTGGCATGACGCTTGCTCCATCCCAGTCACGGGCGCAAGCCGTGAATTGAGTAAGTCTTTTAATTTCATCCCCAGGAGCAAAAATGTTTAATAAAGTGCAAAAGGGCTTCACCCTCATCGAATTGATGATCGTGGTGGCCATCATTGGTATTTTGGCCGCGATCGCCATCCCGGCGTATCAGGACTACACCATTCGCGCGAAAGTCACGGAAGGCTTGAACCTTGCGGATTCGGCGAAGACGGCGGTTGCTGAATCATGGCAGTCCGGCGGTACAACGGGACTTGCGGCGGCTGCGAACGGTTGGAACACCAGCTTCGTGTCAACCAAGTACGTTTCCAATATTCAGATAGACACGGCCACCGGTGCCATCTCGGTCACGTACAGTGCAACTGCGATTCCGCAGTTGGGTGCCGCCACCCTGCTGACCCTCACACCGTCCATCGGTGCCAATGCGTTGCCGAACACCTTGGCAGGCGCGATTGACTGGGCTTGCGCTTCGGAAGGCCATACCGTTGCCGGTTCGCTGCCCTTTACGGCCGGTACCATTGTGACCAAGTACGTTCCGACCAACTGCAAATAAGTGATGATTGGCTGTCGGCGGCTCCGCCGCGCAACAGCACCAGAGGCCCCTCCCAAAGAGGGGCTTCTTTTTTGCCCGCATCGCGGCCGCGGCCCCCGGGAAGGCTCATTTTGCGATCAAAGTCACGAGCCCTACGGCGTCAATGTGCGACTATCTCTGGATGATTTGACAATTGCTCTGGTAGCTACCGATAGTAGACTAGAAGCAGGCATGGGGTTTAGTGTAAGTCCATGAATGACAACGCAATAGCGTCGGTTGGCGGCGGCACCAGTCGTGTGGCATTGGGTGGCCTTGCCCAGCGGTTGGTGCAAGACGGCCTGCTGGACGAAAACGCCATGCAGGACGCGATCGCCAAAGCAAAGGAAAAGCGCGCTAATTTGGTTACCCACTTGGTGTCCATGAATCTCGCGACCGCGCGGGATATCGCCATTTCTGCCTCCAATGAGTTTGGGGTGCCGCTACTGGACTTGGACGCGGTCGCAGTTGATATGGATGCAGTGCGTGCAGTGAGCGAGAAGCTCATGCAAAAGCACCGTGTCTTGCCTTTGATGAAGCGCGGAAAGCGCTTGTTTCTGGCAGTCGCTGATCCAACTAATTTGCATGCGTTGGATGAGATTCGTTTCCAGACTTCGATGAGCATCGAGTTCGTTGTCGTTGAAGACAACAAGCTCCAGGCCGCCGTCACAAAGGCCATCGACCAAGCCGAAGCGGTCATGCCGAGTCTGACCGACGATGACTTCGATCTTGAAAATCTTGAGGTTTCCGGCGGCGATGAGGACCCCAATGCCGATGCGCTGGGCCGCGACGACGTCGAAGATGCTCCGATAGTGCGTTTCGTCAACAAAATCATGCTCGACGCCATCAAAAAGGGCGCCTCGGATATCCACTTCGAGCCCTATGAAAAGCTTTTTCGGATAAGAACGCGTTTGGACGGTGTTTTGAAAGAGGTGGCCGTACCCCCGGTGCAACTTGCCGTCAAGATTGTGGCGAGACTCAAGGTTATGGCGCGACTCGACATTGCCGAGCGCCGCGTGCCGCAGGACGGCCGCATCAAAATGCGGCTGTCAAAGAATCGGGCCATCGATTTTCGTGTCAGCACCTGCCCGACGCTATTTGGCGAAAAGGTGGTCACCCGTATTTTGGATCCATCAAGCGCGATGCTGGGAATCGACGCCCTCGGATATGAACCTTTCCAACGCGAATTGTATCTCAAGTATCTTGCCAAGCCCCAAGGGATGATATTGGTGACCGGACCCACCGGCAGCGGTAAGACGGTGTCGCTGTACACAGGGCTTAATATCCTGAATGTCGAGGATACCAATATTTCGACGGCGGAAGACCCGGCTGAAATCAATCTGCCGGGCATCAATCAGGTAAACGTCAACAACAAAGTCGGGCTGACGTTTGCATCCGCGCTCCGAGCATTCTTGCGACAAGATCCCGACGTGATCATGGTCGGCGAAATCCGAGATCTGGAAACCGCAGAAATTGCGATCAAGGCGTCGCAGACCGGCCACTTGGTTCTTTCAACATTGCACACAAACGATGCGCCGCAAACGCTAACGCGTTTGGTCGATATGGGCGTCAAGCCCTACGCCATTGCGACCTCGGTGAGCCTCATTATTGCGCAGCGATTGGCCCGCAAGCTATGCAGCAATTGCAAACAACCCATCGATATTCCGAGCGAAGCGGCTAAAAAGGAAGGTTTCGAACCAGAGGATATTGAGGGCGGCATCAGGGTATTCAGGGCAGTTGGCTGCGGTCAATGCACGGATGGCTACAAGGGCCGGTTGGGAATCTACCAAGTCATGCCGGTCACGGAAACCATCGGCCGCATCATCATGGAAGGCGGCGGCGCGATAAATGTCAACGATCAGGCGACGAAAGACGGCGTTTGGAATCTCCGTCGAGCTGGATTGGAAAAAGTGAAGGCGGGCCTGACAAGTTTGGAAGAAGTTAACAGCGTCACGATTGAATAACGAGTGACTGCGAGGGACTGACTTATGGCGATCTCGGCAACAGCGACCAAGAAAGAAACCCAATTTTTGTGGGAGGGCAAAGACAAGCGCGGCAATAAAGTCCGCGGAAAAGCGCTTGCCGTCAATGAACAGGCGTTGCGCGCCGACCTAAGGCGTCAGGGGGTTGCAGCGACGAGGGTCAAGACTCCCAGCAAGATTCGCGGCGGGGGCAGGGTGCAGCCTCAGGATATCGCCGTATTTGCGCGACAGCTCGCGACCATGATGGCAGCCGGCATTCCCATGGTCCAGGCATTCGAAATCATCGGCAACGGTCACGAGAAGCCTGCAGTCCAAAAATTGGTACTTGACATCAAGAACAACATTGAAGGCGGCAGCACTCTGCACGAGTCTCTTGCGAAGCATCCGCTCTACTTCGATGACTTATTTGTAAACCTCGTCGAGGCCGGCGAGCACGCCGGAGCCTTGGAAACGCTATTGGATAAAATTGCGACTTACAAAGAGAAAACCGAGGCCTTGAAAAAGAAAATCAAGAAAGCGCTCTTTTATCCCACTGCCGTTCTCGTTGTCGCCGTCATAGTTAGCGTCATCTTGTTGATCTTCGTGATTCCGCAATTTGAATCGCTCTTCAAAGGTTTCGGCGCCGACCTGCCGGCGTTCACGCAGATGGTTGTGAACATGTCGAAATTTATGCAGCATCAAGGCTGGATAGTCGGCGTCGTGGTCGGGGCCGCCGTTTACAGCTTCCTCTACTTCCACAAGCGCTCGAGAAATATGCGCAGGGCGATAGACCGGGCAGCACTTAAGTTTCCCATCATCGGGCCGATTTTGGTGAAATCGGCGATTGCGCGTTTCGCGCGCACGCTCTCCACCATGTTCGCGGCCGGCGTGCCGCTGGTCGAAGCGATGCAATCCGTGGCCGGTGCCACGGGCAACATCGTTTACGAGGAAGGCACATTGCGCATGAAGGACGAAGTGGCCACCGGCCAACGCTTGCAGCGCGCCATGGAAAACACCGGATTGTTTCCGAACATGGTGGTGCAAATGATCGCGGTGGGCGAAGAGTCGGGCTCCCTCGACACCATGTCCGGCAAAGTCGCTGAATTCTATGAGGCCGAGGTCGACAACGCGGTCGACAGCATGTCCAGCCTCATGGAGCCGATGATCATGGTGGTTCTCGGCGTACTCGTCGGCGGCATGGTCATCGCCATGTACCTACCCATCTTCAAACTTGGTCAAGCGATTTAGTCGTCTTTCGGCCCCTCTGGGAGTTATTGTTGTTTAGCCCATGCTGAACGACATTGCCCAGATGTACACATCAGACCCCGCGATCTTCGCGGGGTCTGTTTTTATACTGGGACTCGTCGTCGGTAGTTTCCTGAACGTGGTCATCTATCGGCTACCGATCATTCTGGAGCATGAGTGGCGGATGCAGGCGGCTGAGGTGCTGTCGGCAGGATCGGAAGCGCGCGCAACATCGACTTCTGCCGCGGTCTCCTTCACGCTCAGCAAGCCCCGCTCCGCCTGCCCGCAATGCAAGGCGCCTATCAGGGCCTGGCAGAACATCCCGGTGGTGAGCTGGTTGGTGCTGCGGGGACGCTGTGCGGCGTGCAAGGCCAAAATCTCGGCTCGCTATCCTATTGTGGAGCTGACCACGGCGCTTCTTTCCGCCTGGGTAGCCTGGCACTTCGGCTTTGGCGCGCCGGCCGCCTGCGGGCTGCTGATCACCTGGAGCTTGATTGCGCTGACCGGCATCGACATCGACCATCAATTGCTGCCGGACAACATCACGCTGCCCTTGATGTGGGCGGGCTTGCTCGCCGCCGTCGTCTGGGGGCCCTTGGCCGGAGCGGCGCTGCCGGTTTCCGCGCGCGATGCGCTGATCGGCGCCGCAGCCGGCTACGGCAGCCTTTGGCTGGTATTCCACGCGTTCAAGCTGGTCACCGGCAAGGAAGGCATGGGATATGGGGACTTCAAGCTGTTCGCGGCCCTGGGTGCGTGGTTGGGCTGGAAGCTCCTGCCGCTCATCATCGTGCTTTCCGCGGCCACGGGCGCAGTATTAGGAATTCTGATGATTGCTCTGCAAGGCCGGGACCGCCGCGCCCCGATGCCCTTCGGCCCCTATCTGGCCGCGGCGGGCTGGCTGGCCATGATGTACGGCGATTCGCTGCTGAATGGCTATCTGCGCATCTCGGGCCTTAAGCACTAAACCATGGCTCCGCGCCTGCGCATCGGCCTCACCGGCGGCATCGCAAGCGGCAAGAGCATGGTCACTCAACGTTTTGCGGAACTCGGCGTTCCGGTCATCGACGCCGATGTCGCCTCGCGCACCGTCGTCGAACCAGGAAAGCCGGGCTTAGCCCAAGTGTTGCAGCGGTTTGGGCCGCAAGTGCTCGATGCCGGCGGCCGGCTCGATCGCAAAGCACTGCGCAGCGTGATTTTCAACGATTCGGCTTCGCGCCACGCTTTGGATGCCATTCTGCACCCGCTCATCCGCGCTGAGATGGAACGGCAGGCGGCCACGGCACAAGGCCCCTACGTAGTGCTCGCGATTCCCTTGCTCATCGAGGGCGGCAACGCGAACTGGCGCGTCGATCGCGTGTTGGTGGTGGACGCCGACGAAACCCTGCAAATCCAGCGGCTTCAGATGCGCGACGGCACCTCGGACGAACAGACCCGTGCCATTCTGGCCTCTCAGTCCAGCCGCGAAGCGCGCTTGGCGGTGGCAGATGATGTGCTGTCGAACACCGGGACCGTCGCTGAACTGCGCCAGGCTGTCGATCATTTGCATGCGCAATATCTACAGCTTTCGCAATCAGCGCCCTCGACAGGACATTTAACCTAAATCCAAGGTTTACCCTGGGGTGCGGGTTGGCTCACAATAGGAGCATGAACTCTTACCCTGATATTTCTTCCCAGGTAGAGCCTGAGGGCGCGCCCGTGGTCTACGAGCAGCCCCTCAATGAACGCATGCGGACTTTTCTGCGCCTCGAGTTTCTTTACACTCAAGCCAGCTACCACAGCGAGTCGCCCAGTCCCTGGAGTTCTCGCGCTGCGGTATCGAGCTTGCTCGAGATTCTGGCCATCACCGCACGCGGCGACTCGCGCAGCGACGTGCTCAAGGAACTCGAGCGGCAGGCGAACGTGCTCAAGGAATACCAAAGCAAGCACGGCGTGGACCCGGCGCGGCTCAAATCGCTCATGTCCAACCTGGTCAAACTGCGCGAAGATCTCGCCTCGATCGGCGGCAACTACATGGCGCCGCTGCGCGATTCGGAATTCTTGAGCGCGGTGAAACATCGCAGCGCCATTCCCGGGGGCACCTGTGATTTCGACCTGCCGGATTATTCCTACTGGCTCAATCGTCCCGCTGAAATTCGCGCAGCGGAATTCGACGGCTGGCTGTCCTTGATCCGCCCGCTGTGCGACAGCATCGCTGAGTTGCTGTGGCTCACCCGCCAGAATGCGAAGCGCAAATCCGAGGTGGCGGTCGGCGGTATTTTCCAGCTGCAGTTCGATCGTGAGAACCCTTGCCAATTGGTGCGCGTCACCCTGCCGGCGGACACCGATCTGTTTCCGGAAATGAGCGGCAGCCAACATCGCTGCACCATCCGCTTTTTGAATTGGCTGGACGAGACCGCGCGTCCCACGCACATCGAGGTTGATGTGCCGTTTCTCTTGACCTGCTGCGCTTGAGACTGGGTTGCAGTCGCGATGGTTGCGATCGTGAAGTGTCCTACGTGCAAGCGCGACGTGGAGTGGTCGCCGGCATCGCAGTTTCGGCCGTTCTGCAGCGATCGTTGCCGCCTCATCGACTTGGGTGCCTGGCTCACCGAGCAGCACAAGATCCCGGACGAGTCCGCATCCGCAGCGGATCAATTGCCTTCGGACTCGGCCGAGGAATCCTGACGCGTGCAGCCTGAATTCTGGCTAGACCGATGGCGCACGGCCCAGATCGGCTTTCATCAGGCGGCGGCGGACCGGCATCTGAAAGCCTATTGGCCGAGGCTTAAGTTACCCGCCAACAGCCGCGTGTTCGTGCCGCTGTGCGGTAAGAGTCTGGACCTGCTATGGCTCAAGGAACAGGGCCACTCGGTTGTGGGCGTGGAACTCTCGCCCATCGCGGTGGAGTCCTTCCTGTTGGAACACGGCATTGCGGCGCGGCGCCGGGTGCGCGCTGGGTTCGACCTGTTTGAAGCCCCTGGCTTTACCCTGTTTCGTGGGGATTTCTTCAAGCTGACGCCGGAACTTCTCGGCAGCGTATCGGCGGTTTACGATCGCGCGGCGCTGATCTCTTGGACGCCGGCCCTGCAGGCGTCGTATGTGAATCATCTGACCTCGCTCACGACGTCCGGTGCGCAAATGCTGTTGATCGCCGTCGAGTACCCGGACGCGCAAATGAGCGGTCCGCCGTTTCCGTTGACCCGCGCTGCCATCGACACGCTGTATGCGCAGCATCATTCGATCGAGCAGTTGGGCAGCCACGAAATACTCGATCTCGAGCCGCGCTTGCGCGCCCGCGGACTCACTGAACTACGCGAGGTTTGCTACCGGCTCACGCGACTGTAATACACTTCCGAGCGCGAACAATTATCACAACGAACAGGGCTGACATCTCATGACCGACTCACGTAACTCGGGCCGATATCTAGCGCCGGCATTGGTCGCCTGCGCGGTTGCCACCGCAGCGAGCGCCGCGGACCTTACCATCGACCGCTTGTTCGATGCGCCGCCGCTGGCGGGCCCGACCATCATGGGCTTGAAGATCTCCCCGGATGGCTCGCGCGTCACGTATCTGAAGGGCGAAGCGGACAACAAAGACCGCCTCGACCTGTGGGAATACAACATTCATGACCGGCAGGACCGCATCCTGGTCGACTCCAAAGTTCTCGCGCCCAAGCCGGAAAAGCTGTCGGACGAGGAACTTGGCCGCCGCGAACGCCAAAGGACCGCCGCCCTGTCGGGTATCTTGGAATACACCTTCGCGCCTGCGGGCGACGCGCTGCTCTTTCCGCTAAACGGCAAGCTGTACTACTACCAGCTCGCGACGCCGAAGCAAAAGCCGGCGGTGGAGTTCATTGATACCCATGGCTTCGCGACCGACGCCACCGTGTCCCCGGCCGGCGGATACATTGCCTACGTACGCGATCAGAACCTCTATGGCTACGACATCGGGGCCAAGAAAGAGACCGCACTGACCACCGACGGCGGCGGCGCCATCAAGAACGGCATGGCGGAATTCATTGCCCAGGAGGAGATGGGCCGCAGCACCGGCTACTGGTGGGCGCCGGACGGCCGGCACATCGCCTTTGCGCGCGTCGACGAAAGCCCCATCAAGGTCACGGAGCGATTTGAGATTTCGGCGGACAATGTGGCAACTTTTCCGCAACGCTATCCCACCACCGGCGGACCCAATGTTCTGGTGAAGCTTGGGGTCATCGACCTGAAGACCAATGCCGTGACCTGGGTCGATCTGGGCAGCGATATGGACATTTATCTCGCCAGGGTCAATTGGCTGCCTGACCGCAAAACGCTGGCGATTCAGCGCGAGAGCCGCAACCAGCGCAAGCTCGACCTGCTGTTTGCGGATATCGGCACCGGCAAGACCCGCGTCGTGCTGACCGAAACCAGCAAGACGTGGATTGACCTCAACGACGAGTTCACCTTCCTCAAGAAATCCCATGAATTCATCTGGGCATCCGCGCGCGACGGCTACACGCATTTGTATCTGTACGGCAACGATGGCCGCTTGATCCGGCCATTGACCGCGGGCAAATGGGTGATCGATGACTTCCGCAAGCGCGCCGTTATGGGCGTCGATGAAAAAACCCGCACCGTCTATTTTACCGCAACGGAAAAGAGCCCCACCGAACGGCATCTGTACAGCACCTCGCTCGACACCAAGGATCCGCACCGGGTCCGGCGCATCACGCAAGAAGCGGGCGTGCACGGCATTTCGATGTCGCCCGACACGCGCTTCTACATCGACAACTTCACCAGCAGCACCCAGCCGCCGCAGGTGAGCCTGCGTTCCAAAGATGGAAAACTGAGCGCCTGGCTGCTGGAGAACCGCCTCGATGCCCAGCATCCGGATGCGCCGTATCTTGCCGACAATTCCATTCCGGAAATAGGCACGCTCACGGCGGCCGACGGCCAGACCCTGTACTACCAATTGTTCAAGCCGCTGCACTTCGATCCCGCCAAACGTTATCCGGCCATCGTCGATGTCTACGGCGGACCGGGCGTGCAACGGGTCCTCGACAATTGGCATGGCAGCTCGTTCACTCAAATCCTCACCCGCGCCGGCTACGTGGTTTTCACCCTGGACAATCGCGGCAGCGCCAGTCGCGGCGACGCCTTCCAGGATCCGATCCACGACCGGATGGGCGAGGTGGAAGTTGCCGACCAGGTTCAGGGCGCACATTGGCTGGGATCGCAAAGCTTCGTGGATCCCAAGCGCATCGGCGTATGGGGCTGGAGCTACGGCGGCTACATGACGCTGAATCTGATGTTCAAGGCGCCGGACGTGTATCGCGCCGGCGTCGCCGGAGCGCCGGTCACCGATTTCGCGCTTTACGACACGCACTACACCGAGCGCTACCTGGATCGTCCCCAGGACAATGCGGCGGGGTACGCGGCGAGTTCCGTGCTGCCCTACGCGAAGGATCTCAAGGGTCCTCTGCTGGTCATGCACGGCATGTCCGATGACAATGTGCTGTTTTTGAACAGCACCAAGCTATTTCGCAAACTGCAGGATTTGGACAAGCCCTTCGATGTGATGGTCTATCCGGGCGCGAAACATGGACTGATGCGCCAGCATGACGGGCGTCACGGCTACAAGATGATCAAACGGTTCTTCGATGAGAACTTGAAGCCCTAGCGAAGGCCCGCCCACATTGGGCGCTGGCTTGTGCCAGCGCCCGAGACTAAAGCTCCCCGCGCTGATCGCGCAGGAAGGGACGATCGATCTGCTCCGCGTAGAGATCGATGTCTCCCTGCGTCACGCCGCACGCCGTGAAATGCTGTTTCCATCCATCCACTGCCCGCGCGACCGTTTGCGCTTCCTTGACCGCCTCGTTTTTCGTCAGCGCAAACATCCGCGAGAGCGAAAGCGCATTGGCGACGGTGGAGTCGGCTTCTTGCTCGCCCACCCGCATCTGCTGGAAGCCCAGCGCCTGGCCCGAGGGCAGGATGTCGAAGGCCGGCGACAGCTCGTACTGTTGTGCGTCCGTCATGAGCAGCGCATGATTCTTCTCGTGATCGTCGGTGTTGTCGATCAGAATGTTGAACACCATCCGGCGAAAAATCTCGCGCATCTGCCCGATGTACGCTTCGCCGTCGGTCACGCCTCGACGACGCAGCAGCTGGGCCAGTTCCGGGTATCCGAGTCGTTCACCCGCGGCTCGCAAGGCCACTGCGGCGGATAGGCTGTGCAGCCGTGCACCAGGCAAGCGATCGAAACGCTTGATGGCGAGAGCATGGCCGTGGGTCAAGCGCACGGGCTGGGTTTGTGCCGTTCGGATGCCGGCTCTTTGTGCCAGTGTCATGGCCGCGTGCTCGATCAGCGGGGTATCCGCGGGATCTCCGTCGGAGAACTTGATCACCCACTGCTCGCCTGCGATGTCGATCAGGGCTTTGGGCCGGGCGCCGCCCATGGTTGCACCGGGCGAGATCAGGCGGCGCTGCGCCGGCGGCACCGGCTCGTTGTTCTGCACCTTGCGGATCAATTCGTGCAGCTCATCTGCGTCCTGAAGCGTGGGCAGTGGGCCCAAGCGCCTTGGCAAGTACTCATCCGGCGATGTCGATACGCCGAGCGCTCCGAAGCGGTCATCTCCGGCAAAGTACAGGTACTCGAGCAGCGACAGCCGCGCGGGTTTGTCGATGTAGCGGATCACGCGTTCACCCCAGCGATCCGGTCGGGCATCATCCACCGCACCGACCGCGACGCCTTTTTCAGCGGGCAGAAATTCCTCATCGATCAGCGGCAGATCTTCACTGAGAGCAAAGCCGCGTTGCAACCACGACTCGGCGTAGCGCAACGACACGCCCTGATTGGAGCGAACCAGATTGAGTTCCGCGATGGGCACCGGCTGTTCGGGCCGGGTCAGCCACCAGAGATGTAGCTGGTTCGAGGGTTCGTAGCGCGCGGTATTCAAGTCAGGCCTGTTTCATCGGTTTGCGCGCGAGCCGGGCCTGGGCCGACGCTGCGGATCGGACGGCGCGCCGAGCAACGGCCGCGCGCACGTCGCCTTCGAGCGCGCCCCGATCAGACCCGGGTGCGGCGAGATCCGCCAGCGCGCCAGAGCGGCCGATCAGCCATAAGGCCGTCACGTATATCCCCGCGCCGACCCCTGGGTCGCCCCGCTCCATGCGGATCAGCGTGGGTATCGAGACGCCGAGGCGTTTCGCCCAGGCCCGTTGGGATTCGCGCCGTCGGCCTCTGGCGATTGCTAGATTTTCGCCCAAGGCCCGCAATGCCTGGGCAGCGGCCGGGGGCATGGTCAAGAGCGCTTGAGGACTCTTTGGCATAACAAAGAGTTTATCAAAACAGTAAAAATAAACAATTCTATATTTTATAAATGATTTTGACTGCAATTCGGCCTGGTACTTGGGCTCGCGGTGGGTCAGCCGGGGCCAAATAGGTCAATTAGGGAAAATATCCGAAAATTGGGGAAAATGGACTATTACAGTAAAATGGTCCATTTCCATCTTCGGAGCAAGCCTTGACCATACCGACAAAACCCGCCGCCCTTCTTCCGCTTGCGAAACTACCTCGCACTCCTGCGTCCGATCTGAAAAAGCTCGGGTGGCGCGGAATGATGAATGCACTGCGGGGTAAGGGGAAGATCTTGGTAACCAATCACGATGAGCCCGAGGCGGTAATTATTTCGGTGGCGGAATATGAGGACCTCCTGCGCCTCGCGCAAAAATCCGCGGCTCAGACCGAAGCGGCGCTCGCGAACTTGAGGAAAAGTTTTGATGAGCGTCTGTCGGCGCTTCAAGGCCAATCCGCGGCAACTCGTCTTCAATCAACCATTCGTGGTCGCGCCGAATTGGGCGGCAAACTGAAAGCGGGCTCGGGTTACTAATGACGCGGCCGGTTCTCTACGTCCTTGCCGGCGTAAACGGAGCAGGCAAGAGTTCAATCGGCGGTCACTTGCTGCAACGCGACAGATTGACCTGGTTCAACCCCGATACCTTCGCTCGCGAATTCAAGGCCGCCACCGGATGCGACCAGGAAACGGCGAACGCGAACGCGTGGCAGGAGGGTATGCGTCGAAACGACTTTGGGCGGCGAGTCAGTGACGGCAAAGATTCTGCAGGCCACGAAATCCCATTCAGTGTTGATCTGGTTCTGCGGACTGTCGTCTCCCGAGCTTCATATCGCGCGCGTCGCGGCCCGCGTTGCGGCGGGTGGCCATCCCATTCCAGAGGAGAAAATCCGCGAGCGCTACAGCCCAGCGCAGATGAACCTCATCGAACTCATGCCGCACGTGGCATACATAAAGGTCTACGACAATAGCGAAGAAGCGGCCGCCGACGGCACAGTGCCGGATCCTATTCTCGTACTCGAGATGCAAAACGGCCAAGTTACTTTGCCCGCGCCCGATGATCTCAACACGTTGCAGCGCGCGCCGGAGTGGACCAAGTCCATTGTTGAGGCCGCGCTACGCGGCAGCGCAAACTCGATCGTGCACCAGCCAACGCCCGCGACTTGACTTCAGTTCTTGCGCCGAGTGATTCCCGCTTCGAGGCTGATTCCAACTTCTCGACGTCAGCGAGATCTTGCGTTCGCCCGCTGGCGCGCTTATTCGCAATCAAATCGGGTACGGATATGACAGGAATTTCCAGTCCTTCCAAGAAGATGCTTTTTCTATTGGCATAGGCGCGCTCGAATTCGATGCCGCTGATATTCGTCAGGATACCTATTCGGCGTGGACTATTGCCAATTTGGAACACGGTACCGGTCGTTGAAAAATCCGCCTCCGAAATATCGTCGAGCGGAGCGCCAAACCTGGCCAGCGCCCGCAGCAGATTGGCCGCATTTTCGGGAGTTGCCCAAACAAAAAAATCAATGTCCTTGGTCGCACGAGGAAAGCCGTGCGCCGCAAGTGCGTAGGCACCGACAAGAAGAAATCTAACGTCTTCCTATAATAAGCACTGCAACATCTCTCTGTAGTCTTGGTTCAGCATGCGCGCCTTGAAGAAAGGACCAGACTTCTTGCGTGAGTTCCCAAACTTGGGAGAGTCGTTCTTCCGGACTTCCAGGCATATAGCCGCCGTCATCCGCCTCGGCGAAAGACCGATAGACACGTATCTGCTTTCTGTCCAGAGAAGACATGTGACGAAGTATAGCAGAAATCGTTGCACCGAGCCTCTGCAACCCGCTGATTCTTCTTGGATTCTGTGCTGAGCAAGCTAGCGGGCGATCTCAACCAAACCACTCGCCCCCAATTCCCACGCCTCCCCAAGCTCAATCCCGGTGACATACACCGGAACGGGAACCAGCTCGCATATCGAGCTGATGTCCTCATGCGGAAGTTCATCCCGCAGCACCAAAAAATCTGCGCCGGCATCGCTCGCCGCCATCGCATCCGCCATTCCCCCGCACCACACGCCGCACAGTCGTCCGCTGGAATCTGGTTCCGCCGATCGCCGCAGCACGTACTCCTGCGTCGACGCCTGCGTCAAACTCTCCGGCAGCCGCAATGCTGCGACGATGGGCCCATCCGCCGGCAGCAATTGCGCCGTCGCAAGCTCGGCCTGCGTGCACCAGCGCAGCGCCTGGCCGTCGAATCCCTTCGGCTCGCCCTGGTAGTGCCGTACCACCCAGGTGTCGATCAGCACCTCGCCAAACTCATAGGAATGGCGCACCCGGATCAACGGACGCGGTGTTGATATCACGATGCCGAGTTCTTCGCGCAACTCGCGCGCAAGTCCTGCTCTTCGATCCTCAGAGGGTTCGAGCTTGCCGCCGGGGAATTCCCAGCCGCCGGCGAGGTGCTTGCCCGGCGGACGCTGGGCGATGAGGATGCGACCCGCGGCGTCGATGACCGCGGCGGCAACCACGTGGATGGGCGAACGCGGGGAGTGAGGGCTCAACCGCTCGCTTGCTGCAGGGTGCCGTGACAGTGCTTGTACTTGCGTCCCGAGCCGCACGGACAGGGTTCATTGCGCCCCACTTTGGGCATGGCACGCACGAAGGGCACCACCGGTTCGGGAGCAGAACGCGGCTCCATTTCCATGACATTGCCGCCCGCGGGTCCCGGCTGGCCGGCACCGTCCAAGCCCGGCGCTTGGATCGGCGAAACGGCATCCGCATGCTGCGCCTGCAAGGCGCGCGCGAGCCGCTGCTGGCGCTCGAGATTTTCGGCGTCGATCTCGGCCTGGCTGCGAATCTGAATCTTCGAGACCATGGTGATGGTGTCGAACTTGATCCGATCCAGCATGCCGGAGAACAGCTCGAAGGCCTCGCGCTTGTACTCCTGCTTGGGATTCTTCTGCGCATAGCTGCGCAGGTAAATGCCCTGGCGCATGTAGTCCATGGCGGCCAGGTGCTCGCGCCAATGCTGATCCAGCGTGCGCAGCGTGATTTCCTTCTCGATGTAGCGCATCACCTCGGCGCCGACGCTGGCTTCCTTCTGCTGGTAAGCCTCCTCGAGCGCCGCCACGATCTTGCCGCGCAGCTTCGAGCCGTCGCCGGCCTCTTCCGCCTTCACCCACTCCACAATGGGGAACGCAGGTCCGAAATCCCGCTCGATGGCCTTCGCCAGGCCGGCCGCATCCCACTGTTCCTCGGGTGCGCCGGCGGGAATGAACTGATCCACGAGCTGCGCGACCACATCCTCGCGAATGCCCTTCATCGCCTCGGCCACATCCTCCGCGCTCATCAGGTCGGTGCGCTGTTGATAGATCACGCGCCGCTGATCGTTCGCCACATCGTCGTATTCCAGCAATTGCTTGCGGGCGTCGAAGTTGTGCTGTTCCACCCGCCGCTGCGCGCGCTCGATCTGGCGGGTCAACATGCCGCTCTCGATCGCCTCGCCGGCCTTCATGCCCACGCGGGTCATGAGTGCCTTCATGCGGGTCGGGTCGCCGAAAATTCTCATCAAATTGTCTTCCAGCGACAGATAGAAGCGGCTCGAGCCCGGATCGCCTTGCCGGCCCGACCGGCCGCGCAATTGATTGTCGATGCGCCGCGATTCGTGGCGCTCGGTGCCGATGATGTGCAGGCCGCCCGCGGCGATGACCTGCTCGTGGCGCTGCTGCCAATCCACCTGGATGCCCTGCAGCTGCGCCTCGTTGGGATTTTCGATGGCATCGATCTGCAACTGCGTGCTGCCGCCCAAGACGATGTCGGTGCCGCGGCCGGCCATGTTGGTGGCGATGGTGATGTGGCCGGGCCGGCCGGCCTCGGCGACGATGTGCGCCTCACGCTCATGCTGCTTGGCATTCAGCACTTCGTGCGGCACCTTTTCGCTCTGCAGCAGCTTGGCGATGCGCTCCGAGGCCTCGATCGAGGCGGTGCCCACCAGCACCGGCTGGCCGCGCTTCACGCAGTCCTGGATGTCCTCGAGGATGGCCTGGAACTTGTCGTGCTCGGAGAGGAACACCAGGTCGGACTTGTCATTGCGGATCATCGGCTTGTGGGTCGGGATCACCACCACTTCCAGCCCGTAGATCTGCTGGAATTCGAACGCCTCGGTGTCCGCGGTGCCGGTCATGCCGGAGAGTTTGGAATACAGCCTGAAATAATTCTGGAAGGTGATGGAGGCGACGGTCTGGTTTTCCTCGCGCACCTTCACGCCTTCCTTGGCCTCCACCGCCTGGTGCAGGCCATCCGACCAGCGCCGGCCCTGCATGGTGCGGCCGGTGAACTCATCGACGATGATCACCTCGCCCTGGCGCACGATGTATTCCACATCGCGCTTGTACAACGCATGCGCGCGCAGCGCCGCGTTCAAATGATGCATCAGGCGGATGTTGGTGGCATCGTACAGGCTCTCGCCCTCGCGCAGCGATCCGCTCTCCGCCATCAGTTGCTCGACCTTCTCGTGGCCCGCTTCGGTCAGGGTGGCCTGCTTGGTCTTTTCGTCGACCGCGTAGTCGCCGGGCCCGTCTTCCTCTTTCTGCTTCACCAGCCGCGGAATCAGCGTGTTGATCTTGAGGTAGAGCTCGGTGCTCTCCTCCGCCGGTCCCGAGATGATCAACGGCGTGCGCGCCTCGTCGATCAGGATCGAGTCGACCTCATCGACGATGGCAAAGGACAGCTTGCGCTGCACGCGATCCTCGAGCCGGAAGGCGAGATTGTCGCGCAGGTAGTCGAAGCCGAATTCGTTGTTGGTGCCGTAGGTGATGTCGCAGTTATAGGCCGCGCGCTTCTCATCGGGGGTCTGCGCATTCTTGATGACGCCGACCTGCATCCCCAGGAAGCGGTACACCGGCGCCATCCAGTCGGAGTCGCGCTGCGCCAGGTATTCATTCACCGTGACCACGTGAACGCCGTCGCCGCTGAGCGCGTTCAAGTAGGCGGGCAGCGTCGCCATCAGCGTCTTGCCCTCGCCGGTGCGCATCTCGGAAATCTTGCCGGCGTTCAGGGTCAGGCCGCCGATCAGCTGTACGTCGAAATGGCGCATGCCCAATTTGCGGCGCGAGGCCTCGCGCACCAGGGCAAATGCCTCCGGGATCAGCTCATCGAGCGGGGTGCCCGCGGCGAAGCGCGCCTTCAGTTCGAGGGTCTTTTCGGGAAATTGCTCATCCTTCAGGGCGCTGACGCCGGCCTCGAGGGCATTGACCGCCGTCACCGTACGGCGCATCTCTTTGATGATGCGCTGATTGCGGCTGCCAAATACTTGCGTCAGAAGGTGCTTCCACACTGAAGGGGATCCTTTGGGAAAACTGGGTATTGTACGGATAGACCCGAACAGCAGGAAATCGTTTCGAGCGCGGCCCTTTTCAAGGCCTTCTTGGCGCCTAGCGGTCTTCTCCGATGAAGTGCAGGGGGTCGACCTGGGTGCCGTTTTTCAAGACTTCAAAATGCAGGTGCGGGCCGGTGGAACGGCCGGTCGAACCCATCAACGCGACATCCTGGCCCTTGCGCACCATGTCGCCCTGTTTCACCAGCAGTTTTTCATTGTGGCAGTAGCGCGTCGCCAGTCCATTGCCGTGGTTGATTTCAACCATCTCGCCGTAGCCCGAGCGCTCCCCGGCGTAGGTCACGAGTCCTGCCGCAACGGCCGACACCTTAGTGCCTTCCGCCCCTGCAAAATCCAATCCCTTGTGCACCGCGGAATACCCGGTGAAAGGGTCCGCGCGGCGGCCAAAATACGAGGAGATCCAGCCCTCCTGCACCGGCCGGCCCTCGGGATAGACCTGCTTATTGAGCTCCCGGGTGAGGATGAGGTTTTCCAGCACGGTCAGCTGCTGTTCGCGGCTCGAGAGCTGATTCTGTAGATCATCGACCATGGCGGTGAGGTTCGGAATCTGCGCCGGCTGGCCGTCCGCACCGCTGTCGGCGCCGCCCATGGGGGGCGGATGGCCGAAGTCGAACTCGCCGTCGTCCAGATTCGCCATGTGCGTCAGGCGCTTACCGAGCGCGTCCAGGCGGATGACATTGGCGTTCATCTGGCCCACCCGCATCGCGAGGGCATTGACCTTTTCCTGCAGAACGCGCTTGGTGTCTTCGATCTGGGCTTTTTGATGCAGCAGCTCCGCCGACCAATTGCCCAGCTGATCGATCGGATTGCCGCTACCATGCCGGGCGCCCAAGCCCACGCCAATCGAGAAAGCCGTGCCCACAATGGCGAGCACCGACAGCACCGCAGCCGACATAATCACCGGATGTCGCAGGTCAAATTGTTTCACTCGGCCCGACTTGCGGCCGACAAAGATGACATTCATACGGATTATTCTTCCAACGCCGACACGACTGAAACTTGGATTATGTCGTCCGGGGCTTCGATGATCATGCCCTGGGCAGTCCCGGTAGACTATGCAGATAACTGACTCAAAACAAGGATTTCCGCACGGTTTCTGCCACCCGGTCTCCCTGTCGGATTATTGTTGAATGCAAAACTCTAAGAGTCTCAGCGAGTTACTGGAAAGAGGTGGCAAGCGACTTTCGCGCCTCAAACAGCGCTCCGCCGAGCGCTCCCAGGTATTGGACGAGGTGCGCGCGGCGCTTCCGCCACACCTGGCCCAGGCAGTGGTCAGTGCAGGGGTCGAAGCAGAACGCCTGTCCATCGGAGTGGTGGGAGCGGTCTGGGCCTCGCGGCTGCGCTACTCCACGGACATGATCCGCAAACGCGTGACCAAAACCTTGGGATTCAAAATAGAAACCGTGCGCATCCGGGTGGTGCCGCCGCCCGTGGCATAACGCCCGCTGCCTTCAGGCGTGCGCGCGCCTTCAAGCGTGCGCGCACCGTTAAGCGTGCGCGGCCGCCGCGGCGACGTAGGAAATCGGCGCGTCCGCCAGGCTCTCGAAGGTCACTTCCTCCCAGGCACTCTGGGTGGCGACCAGGGCGCGCAACAGCTTGTGGTTGAGCGCGTGCCCGGATTTGTAGCCGCTGAACTCGCCGATCAGGCTGTGTCCCAGCAGGTACAGATCGCCGATGGCATCGAGAATCTTGTGTTTCACGAATTCATCTTCGTAGCGCAGGCCGTCCTCGTTGAGCACCCGGTAATCGTCGAGCACGATGGCGTTGTCCATGTTGCCGCCGAGCGCCAGATTGCGCGCGCGCAGGCTTTCCAGGTCGCGCATGAATCCGAAGGTGCGCGCGCGGCTGATTTCGCGCAAAAACGAGGTGGTCGAGAAATCCATCGACGCGACCTGGGAATGCTTCTTGAAGGTCGGGTGATTGAACTCGATTTCGAAATTCACCTTGAATCCATCGTAAGGGTCGAAGCGCGCCCACTTGTCGCCATCCTCGACCTGCAGTTTTTCCAGAATGCGGATGAAGCGCTTCGGCGCTTTTTGTTCCTCGATGCCGGCCGATTGCAGCAGAAACACGAACGGTCCCGCACTGCCGTCCATGATGGGAACTTCGCCGGCGCTCACTTCCACCAACGCATTGTCGATTCCGAGTCCCGCCAGCGCGGACAGCAGGTGTTCGACCGTCGAGATGCTGACCTCACCGCGATGCAGGGTGGTATTCATCGAGGTGTCGCCGACATTCTCGGCGTGCGCGCGGATGTCGACCGGGGAGCCTAAATCGGTACGCCGAAATACGATCCCCGAGTCCGGCAATGCCGGGCGCAGGGTCATGAGAACTTTCTTACCCGTGTGCAGACCGACGCCGGTGGCACGAATCGAGTTCTTGAGGGTTCTTTGATTCAACATTAAGTGAAACCGGACTATGTTACCTGCCAAAGGTACCACAGGGTCGACCTGGCACCCACCCTTAAGTTCGCGTCTTCGCACTTCTCCACAAGACCGGCGCCCATGCGGATCTGCTCCTTTAGGGCGCCAACTTGGAATGTCGAACCGTCGTCTTCGTTAGTCTGCTTGCCGCCTCAGGAATGCCGGAATATCCAGCAAATCCTCCGAATCGGCTTGCGAGCGCAGGCCATCGCCCACCGCGCGCTGCCGCTGAACGGTTGGCTTGTCGAGCATCGCATAATCGGTCGGCGCCACAGCGGTGCGCTGCCGGATCACCCGCATGGTGAGCGGCGGTGCATGCACCGCGGCCGCCACCGGATGCGGAGCGGCCCGTGCCACGGGCTTGCCCAATCCGGTCGCGACGACCGTAACGCGGATCTGGCTGGTCATCTCCGGATCGATCACGGTGCCGACCACCACGGTCGCATCGTCGGAGGCGAACTGCTTGATCACGTTGCCCACCTCTTGGAACTCGCCGATCGACAGGTCCATGCCCGCGGTGACGTTCACCAGGATGCCCTGTGCGCCCGAGAGATTGATGTCCTCGAGCAGCGGGCTGGAAATCGCCGCCTCGGCCGCTTCGCGCGCGCGATCATCGCCCGATGCCGTGCCCGATCCCATCATCGCCATGCCGGTCTCCGACATCACCGTGCGCACGTCCGCAAAGTCGACATTGATGAGGCCCGGACGCGTGATCAGTTCCGCAATGCCCTGCACGGCGCCTTGCAGCACGGTGTTCGCCGCCTTGAAGGCATCGAGCAGCGTGGTGGAACTGCCGAGTACCGACAGCAGCTTCTGATTCGGAATCGTGATCAGCGAATCGACATACTTGGACAATTCCATCATGCCCTGATCGGCGACGCGCGAACGCTTGTTGCCTTCCATCTCGAATGGACGCGTGACCACGGCCACCGTCAGGATGCCGAGCTCCTTGGCCACCTGCGCCACCACGGGAGCCGCGCCCGTGCCGGTGCCGCCGCCCATGCCGGCGGTGATGAACAGCATGTCGCAGCCCTCGATCAGCTCGATGATCCGATCACGGTCTTCCATCGCCGCCTGCCGGCCCACTTCCGGGTCCGCGCCCGCGCCCAGGCCCTTGGTGATGTTGCAGCCGATCTGCAATGCGGTGCGCACCTTGGAGTGCTTCAGCGCCTGCGCATCGGTGTTGATGCATATGAAATCCACGCCCTCGAGTCCGGCCTGGACCATGTGCGAGACGGCGTTGCCGCCGCCGCCGCCCACGCCCAGCACCTTGATCACGGCGCTTTGGCTATAAGAATCCATCAGTTCGAACATTCCGGTTCTCCTAAGTGAGTTTTAATCGACCAATCAAAAATTGCCCTGAAACCAAGCCTTCATGCGCTCGAATAGATTTTTCATGCCGCCCGCGAGCAGCGGCGCTTCCGTGCGTTGCGCGTCCATGTTGCTTTTCGCGTAGAGCAACAAACCCACGCCGGTGGCGTGGATCGGGTTGCTCACCACTTCCGATAAGCCGGTGACGTATTGGGGAACGCCCAGCCGCACCGGCATGTGAAACACTTCCTCGGCGAGTTCGATCGCCCCTTCCATCTTGGCGCTGCCGCCGGTGAGCACGATGCCGGTGGCCACCTGCTCCTCGAGTCCCGCGCGGCGCAGTTCATCGCGGATCAGCCCGAACAGTTCCTCGTAGCGGGGTTCGACGATCTCGGCGAGAGTCTGGCGCGCCAGGCGGCGCGGCGGACGATCCCCGACGCTCGGCACCTCGATGGTTTCATCGGGGTTCGCGAGTTGCGACAGCGCGCAGGCGTACCTGATCTTGATGTCCTCGGCGTACTGGGTCGGTGTGCGCATGGACACGGCGATATCGTTGGTGATCTGATCGCCGGCGATCGGGATCACCGCGGTATGGCGGATCGCGCCGCCGCCGAACACGGCGATGTCGGTGGTGCCGCCGCCGATATCCACCACGCACACGCCGAGATCCTTCTCATCCTCGGTGAGCACGGCGTAGCTCGAGGCCAGCTGCTCGAGCACGATGTCGTCGACCGCCAGTCCGCAGCGCTGCACGCACTTGACGATGTTCTGCGCGGCGCTGTCCGCGCCGGTGACGATGTGCACCTTGGCCTCCAGGCGCACGCCGGACATGCCGATGGGATCGCGGATGCCCTCCTGCGAGTCGATGATGTATTCCTGCGGCAGCACGTGCAGGATCTTTTGATCCGCCGGTATCGCGACCGCCTTGGCGGCGTCGATCACGCGCTCCACATCGCCCTGCACCACCTCTTTGTCCTTGATGGCGACGATGCCGTGCGAGTTGAGGCTGCGCACGTGGCTGCCGGCGATGCCGGCGTATACCGAATGAATCTCGCAGCCCGCCATCAGTTCGGCCTCTTCCACCGCGCGCTGAATCGACTGCACCGTGGATTCGATGTTCACCACCACGCCTTTTTTCAGTCCGCGCGACGGGTGGCTGCCGACACCGATGATTTCCAGCGCGCCGTCGCCTTTGATCTCGCCCACGATGGCGACCACCTTGCTGGTGCCGATATCGAGCCCCACTAACAGATTCCGGTCGGATCGCTTTGCCATGTCTTTAAAGATTTCCTCTAGGCCTGGGCATCGGCTGTGTGTTTGCCCGGCACCGACGCCGGCGTGGCCGGATTGCGCCAGCCGATGGCGAAGCCGTTCGAATAGCGCATGTCCACGTAGCTGATCTCGGTCAAGCGGTGCGCGATCACCTGCGATGCCGTGTGGATGAAGCGCTCGATGCGCTCATCGACGTCGCGCCTGCCCAGGCGCACGGTGATGCCGGTGTCCAGGTCCATTTCCCAGGCACCGCGCTCATCGAGGCGCAGCGCCGCGATGCGCATGCCCGCCTCGAGCATGCGGCCCTGCACGGCGAGGTAGCGCTGCGCCACCTGTGACTCGGTGCCGTCCGGGCCGCTCAGGCGCGGCAGCTCGGCCGGGACGTGGGTTGCGGCCTTGATGAACAGTTCGCCGCGGGTGTTGAGCAGGCCCGCATCGTCCCAGCGCGCCGCCGCGGTCTGCTCGGTCACCGTCACGCGCAGGCTGTTGGGCCAGCGGCGTGCAATCCGTGCGTGCTCGACCCAGGGCAGCGCCTCGACCGCGCGCTGAATCTCGCTCAAGCTGGCCGACATGAACCCTTGGCTGGCGAACGGCGCCACCGCCTTTTCGATCTGGCCCGGGCTGACGCGCTGGAAGCTGCCGTCGATCGAAATCACGTGCACGGGCCGGTCGAGCGCCCAGATGAGCGCGCTCAAGGCGGCAGCCAGGATCAGCACCATGCCGCCGCGGCGCGCATGGACGCGCCAGTTGCGAAAGGCAGCGGGCCACTGCCAGCGCGGCTGTTCCGCCTTCGCCTTTTTCTTGAATCGATTGCGGTGCATGAGGCGGCCCATCATTTGCGCGTCCTCGCAAAACTGGTTTCCAGCACCTGCCACACCAGCTCTTCGAAGTCGTAGCCGGCCTGGCGCGCCGCCATCGGCACCAAGCTGTGCCCGGTCATGCCGGGCGTGGTGTTGATCTCGATGAAATAGAACTTGTTGGCGGCACGATCGCGCATGAAATCGACGCGGCCCCAGCCGAAGCAGTCGGTGACCTTGAAGGCGGCGAGCGCCGCGGCCTGAAGCTCGGCCTCGTCCTTGGGCGGCAGGCCGCTCGGGCAGAAGTACTGCGTATCCTCGCGGAAGTACTTGGCCTGGTAATCGTAGAACTCGGTCGCCGGCAGGATGCGGATCGAGGGCAGCGCCGCGTCCTTGAGGATCGACACCGTGTATTCGTCGCCGCTGACGAAGCTCTCTGCGAATACCACCGGATCGACGGCATGGGCATCGTCGTAGGCGCGCGCCAGCTCGGCGGCGGACTTGACCTTGGTCATGCCGACGCTCGAGCCCTGGCTCGCGGGCTTCACCATCATCGGCAAACCGATGCGCTGCAGCGCGGGTTCAAGGTCGGCCGCGCCCGTGAGCACCGCGTAGTCCGGCGCAGCGTACCCGGCGCCGACCACCACGCGCTTGGTTTTGAGCTTGTCCATGGTGAGCGCCGAGGCCAGCACGCCGCTGCCGGTGTACGGCACGCCGATCCACTCGAGCGCGCCCTGCATGGTGCCGTCCTCGCCGCCCGGGCCGTGCAGTGCGATCCACACCCGCTCGAAGCCCTCGCTGCGCAGCGCATGGATGGGACGCTCCTGCGGATCGAAACCGTGCGCATCGACGCCGCGGCGTTTCAGCGCCGACAGCACCGCGTTGCCGCTGAGCAGCGAGATCTCGCGCTCGCTCGAGTCGCCGCCCAACAGCACCGCCGTCTTGCCGAAATCCCGCGGCGAGGCGGCGCGCCGGCCGGCGCCTGCGAAGCCGAGCAGGCTCATGCCGCCTCTCCGACGATGCGCACTTCGGTGTGCAGCGAGATGCCGGAAGCCGCCGCAACGGTTTTCTGCACGTGCTGGATCAGCGCTTCGATGTCCGCGGAGCGGGCATGGCCATGATTGATGATGAAATTGGCGTGCTTCTGCGATACCGACGCATCGCCGATGCGAAAACCCTTCAGGCCGGCGGCTTCGATCAGGCGCGCGGCGTGATCGCCCGGCGGATTGGTGAACACCGAACCGCAGCTCCACTCGCCGATGGGCTGCGTCTCGCGCCGCTTGTCGAGCAGCTCCTTGATGGCGCCGGAATCGACGCCCGGTTTGCGCTCGAACTCCAGGCGCGCTCCGATGAACCATTCATTCTCGGGTCCTTTCACCTGGCGATAACCGATCTGGTACTCATCGGCCGCGCGCGTGTGCCTGACGCCCTTGCGATCCAGCACTTCCACCTCGACCACGTAGCGCCAGGTTTCCTGGCCCCAGGCGCCGGCGTTCATGGCCAGCGCGCCGCCGAGGGTGCCGGGGATGCCGGCGAAAAACTCCGCCGGACCCAGGCCCCATTTGACGCATTGCCGGGCAATGCGCGCGCACGGCACCCCCGCCTCGGCGCGGATGCGCGTGGCGCTGTGGCGCTCGAGCGCCCCCAGCGCGCCATGCGTCGCCACCACCGCGCCGCGCACGCCGCCGTCGCGCACCAGCAAATTGCTGCCCAATCCGATCCACAGCAGCGGCACCTCCGCGGGCAGTTGCCGCACGAAAGAGGCCAGATCCATGATGTCGCGCGGCGTGAAAAAGAAATCCGCATTGCCGCCGGCGTGCCAGGAGGTGTGCTTGACCATCGAGACATCGCGCAGCACACGGGAACTGAATTCCGGCGCCAGCTCCAGGGAATGTTGCGCGTTCATGGGTGCGCACCCGCGGCGAACCGGCTCTTCAAGTCCTGCGCGACCTGGCCGAGATTGCCGGCACCCATGGTCAGCACCACATCCCCGTCGCGCAGCACCGCGCGCAGCGAGTCGGCCAGATCATCGACGCTCTCGACGAACACCGGATCGATCAGGCCGCGGCTGCGCACCGCGCGGCAGATCGCGCGGCCGTCGGCACCGGCGATCGGCGCCTCGCCGGCCGCGTACACCTCGGTGACCAACAGCACATCGCACTCGCTCAAGGCGCGGCCGAAGTCATCCAGCAAATCCCGGGTGCGGGTGTAGCGATGCGGTTGGAACACCAGCACCAGGCGGCGTTGCGGCCAGCCCTGGCGCACGGCCTCGAGCGTCGCGGCGACCTCGGTGGGGTGATGCCCATAGTCATCCACGATCAGCGCGCGGCCGCCGGCCCATTGAATTTCGCCGAGCTGCTGCATGCGCCGCTCGATGCCCTGGAAACCCGCCAGCGCCTTTTGAATGGCCGCATCGGGCACGTCCAGTTCCGTGGCAACCGCGACCGCGGCAAGGGAGTTCAACACGTTGTGCCGACCCGGCAGATTGACGGTCACGCTCAGGGGCGGCCGGCCGTCGCGCAGCGCATCGAAGCGCGACTGCAGCCCGAGGCGTTGCACATTGGCCGCGCGAATGTCGGCGCCCTCGCCAAAGCCGTAGGTCACGAACGGCCGCCCGACGGCCTCCAGCAGGCTTTGCACATGCTCATCGTCGGCGCACAGCACGGCCAGTCCGTAAAAAGGCAGGTTGTGCAGGAAATCGACGAAGCTCTGTTTGAGGCGCGCAAAGTCCCCGTCATGGGTCGCAAGATGGTCATTGTCGATGTTGGTGACGATGGCGATCATCGGCTGCAGGTGCATGAAGGACGCGTCGCTCTCGTCGGCCTCGGCCACGAGATATCGGCCCGCGCCCAGCCGCGCATTGCTGTCGGCGCTCTTCAGGCGGCCGCCGATGACGAAGGTCGGATCGAGTCCTGCTTCGGCGAGCACGCTGGCCACCAGGCTGGTGGTCGTGGTCTTGCCGTGCGTGCCGGCCACCGCGATCGAATAGCGGAAGCGCATCAGCTCACCCAGCATTTCCGCGCGCGGCACCACCGGTATGCGCTTGGCGAGCGCGGCGGCCACTTCCGGGTTGGCGCGGTTGACCGCGCTCGACACCACCACCACGTCCGCGTCGCCCAGGTTGGCCGCGTCGTGGCCGGTGTAAATCGTCGCGCCCAGGCGCGCCAGGCGCCCGGTCACGGCATTGCTTTTGAGATCCGAGCCCTGCACCGCGTAGCCCAGATTGAGCAGCACTTCAGCGATGCCGCCCATGCCGCTGCCGCCGATCCCGACCAGGTGGATGCGCTGAATGCGCCGCATCCGATCTTCCAGGCGCGTGCGCACCGTCATGCGTGCGCTCCGCCGGCCATGCACAGGTCCGCAAGCCTCGAGGCGGCATCGGTGACCCGCGCGGCGCGAGCGGCTTCGGCCATCTTCAGCAGCTTTGCCCGGTCGGCGCTGAGTTCGGCAATGACGGCGCTCAAGTGCGCGGGCGTCAGATCGCGCTCTTGAATGAGGCGCGCCGCGCCGACACGCACCATGACCTCGGCATTCTTGGTCTGGTGATCGTCGGTCGCGATGGGGAGCGGCACGAAGATCGCGCCCAAGCCCGCCGCCTGCAGCTCCGCCACCGTCATCGCGCCGGCACGGCACACGGCCAGATCCGCCCACGCATAGGTCTTGGCCATGTCGTCGATGAAAGGCAGCACTTCGGCCTCGATGCCGGCCTGCGTGTAGGCCGCCCGGGTCGCATCGAGCCCGCGCTCGCCGCTTTGATGCAGCACCTGCGGCCGCTTCTCGGGCGCCAGCAGCGCGAGCGCCTGCGGCAATACGGCGTTCAGGCGTTGCGCACCCTGGCTGCCGCCGAAGATCAGCAACCGCGTCCGTGCATTGCGCGCGTCGCGCGCGGCGAAGCGCTGCGCCGGCGCCGCGACTGCCGCGATGTCCTCGCGCACCGGATTACCGATGGTGCTGGCGCGCACCTGGGGTCCGAAGCTGCCCGGGAATGCCTCCAAGACCTGCGTGGCCAGGCGCGCCAGCCATCGATTGGTCATGCCGGCAATGGCATTCTGCTCGTGGATGAGCAGCGGGATGCGCATGAGCCACGCGGCGATGCCGCCCGGGCCGCTCACGTAGCCGCCCGCACCGAGCACCGAGCGAGGCCGCACGCGGCGCAGCACCCCGATGGCCTGGGCCACGGCCTTGCCGATGTGCAGCGGCGCCAGCATCCAGGCGAGTGCGCCCTTGCCGCGGATACCGGCGACGCGCAGCCATTCCATCGGGAAGCCCTGCGCGGGAACGAGCCGCGACTCCATGCTGCCGGGAACACCCAGCCACACCACCGCAACGCCGCGGGCACGCAGCACCTTCGCCACCGCGAGTGCGGGAAATACATGGCCTCCGGTGCCGCCGGCCATGATGAGCACAGGTCCGCCGCCCGCTTCCGCGTTCATCGGCTGCCTCCCGGGACGCGGGTCACCGCGGAACGCGAGCTGCACTTCACCTCGTGATAGATGCGCAGCAACATACCGAGCCAGGCCAGGCTCACCAGCAGGCTGCTGCGACCGTAGCTCAACAGCGGCAACGTCAATCCCTTGGTGGGCAGCACGCCCATATTGACGCCGATGTTCACGCTGGCCTGCAGGCCCAGCCAGATGCCGAAGGCCATCGCAAGATACGCCTGGAAGCGCAGCCCGGCTTTCGCCGCCAGGCGCGAAATGTGGAATGCGCGCCACACCAGGGCGACGAACAACGCGATCACCCCGATGACCCCCACCAATCCCAGCTCCTCGGCCAGCACCGCGAACACGAAATCGGTGTGCGCCTCCGGCAGATAGAACAATTTCTGCACGCTGCTGCCCAGGCCCACGCCAAACCAGGAGCCGCGCCCGATGGCGATGAGCGATTGGGTCAGCTGAAATCCGCCGTTGAACGGATCATCGAAGGGATGCAGGAAAATCAGCAGCCGCTTCAGCCGATAGGGCGAGGTCAGCGCAAGCAGCGCGAACGCCAGCACCGCGGTCGACACCAGCAGCGCGACGTAGCGCAATCGCGCGCCGGCGATGAACAGCACCGCGAAGCCGGTTGCGAACAGCACCGTGGCCGCGCCGAAATCCGGCTCGATCAACAGCAGCACCGCGGTCACCGACAAAAGAGCGAAGGGCTTTACCAGGCCGGGCAAGGTGGTGGTCAGTTCCGCGTGCTTGCGCACGCAGTAGCTGCACAGCCAGATCAGCACCAGCACCTTGGCCAGTTCGGAGACCTGAAAATTCAGCACGCCGATGCGCAGCCAGCGGCGCGCGCCGTTGACCCGCGCGCCCAATCCGGGAATGAGCACCAACATCAGCAGCAACAGCCCGAACAGCAGCAGCGCGAGGCCGTACTTGTCCCACAGTTCGCTGGGCACGCGGGTGACCACCCACGCCAGCATCAGACCGGCCACGGTGAAGATGAATTGACGTTCCAGGAAATAGAACGGGTCGCCCATGTCGCGCGCCGCGATCGCCATCGAGGCGGAGGTGACCATGATCAGTCCCACCAACAACAGCGCGGCCACCAGGCCCAGCGTCACGCTGTCCCAGGCGAATGGCATGCGCTCGCGCGCCCGCACCCCGTAGGACATGGTGGCGCTCATGGCGCTGCCTCGTTGAGCCGGCGCACCGCGGCGGCGAAGGCATCGCCGCGATGCCCATAGTCGCGGAACATATCGAAGCTCGCGCAGGCGGGCGAGAGCAGCACCGTGTCGCCGGAGCGCGCGACGCGCGCCGCTTCGTTTACGGCGGCCTCCATGGAATTCGCGCGCCGCACCTCGCAGGCGCCCTGGAGCGCGGCCGCAATGAGCGGCGCGTCCCTGCCGATCAACACCGCCGCGCGCACTTTGCCGCGAAACGCGGCCGCCAAGGGCGTGAAGTCCTGGCCCTTGCCCTCGCCCCCCGCGATGATCACCACGGGGCCGGCCAGGCCCGCGACCGCGGCGACCGTCGCACCGACGTTGGTGCCCTTGGAGTCATCGAGGTAGCGCACCCCCGCGACATCGGCCACCCAGGATGAGCGGTGCGATAGTCCCGGGAAGGATTCGAGCGCCTCGAGCATCGTTGGCATGGGCAGGCCAGCCGCTTCGCCCAAGGCCAGCGCCGCGAGCGCATTGGCGGCATTGTGCAGTCCGCGGATCTTCAGGCGCCCGACGTCCAGCAGGCGTTCGCCGCGGCGCGCCAGGAAAATTTGCGCGCCGCTGTGCGCGAGCGAAAAATCCGTGTCGGCGCGCTCGAGGGAGAAGGTCAGCGTCTGCACCGCATCGCTGCGATAATCCTGGTCGCGCATGGCCATGACCCAGGGATCGTCCGCGTTCAACACCACGGTCGATGCCTTGGCGAGAATCCGGCCCTTGGCGCGCGCATAGGCTGCGACCGACGCATAGCGGTCCAGATGATCGGCGCTGACGTTGAGCACCGCCGCGGCGGCCAGCACCAGCGACGAGGTGGTTTCCAGCTGAAAGCTCGACAACTCGAGCACGTACAGATCCGGCCGGGACTGGCCGAGCAGATCGAGGGCGGGCTCGCCCAAATTGCCGCCCGCCAACACCCGCCGCCCCGCAGCGGCCGCCATGCGCGCCACCAGCGTGGTGACCGTGCTCTTGCCGTTCGTGCCGGTGATGCCGATCACCGGGGCGCGGGCCTCGCGCGCGAACAACTCCACATCGCCCAGCACCTCGATGCCGCGGGCAAGCGCCGCTTGCGCGATCGGCTCGTTGAGCGACACGCCCGGCGACATCAGCACCTGCGAGGCGCCGTCGAGCAGCGAAAGATCAAAGGCGCCGAGCCGCAGTTCGACGGCGGCGGCGAGCTCGCCGAGCTCGGCCAGTCCCGGCGGCGCACGCCGCGAGTCGGTGGCGCTCACCCGGTCGCCGCGCTTGGCGAGGTAGCGCACGCACGATGCCCCGGTTTTCCCCAGGCCGACCACCACGCTGTTCATCAGCGGATCTTCAAGGTTGCAAGGCCCGCCAGCACCAGCAGGAAGCTGATGATCCAGAAGCGCACGATGACTTTCGGCTCGGCCCATCCCTTGAGTTCAAAATGGTGGTGAATGGGGGCCATGCGGAATATCCGCTTGCCCGTCAACTTGAATGAGGCGACCTGCAGCACCACCGAGACCGTCTCGAGCACGAACACGCCGCCCATCACGAACAGCACGAGTTCCTGGCGCACGATGACGGCGATGGTGCCGAGCGACGCGCCGATCGCGAGCGCGCCCACATCGCCCATGAACACCTGCGCCGGATAGGAGTTGAACCACAGGAAGCCGAGTCCGGCTCCCACCAGCGTCGCGCTGAAGATCAGCACCTCGCCCACTCCGCTGATGAAGGGGATCTGCAGATAGCGGGCGAAATTGACGTTGCCGGTGGCATAGGCGAAGACACCGAGCGCCGCGGCCACCATCACCGCCGGCATGATCGCGAGCCCGTCGAGGCCGTCGGTCAGGTTCACCGCATTGCTGCTGCCGACGATGACGCAGTAGGAGAACACCACGAACGCCAGCGTCGACATCGGCAGCGCCACCGCCTTGAAGAAGGGGACGTAGAGCGAGGTCTCGGCGGGCGACTGGTGCATGGCATGCAGCGAGAAGGCGATCGCGAGCGCCGCGACCGACTGCGCCAGATACTTGTAGCGCGCGGCCAGGCCCTTGGAGTTGCCCACCACGAGCTTCAGATAGTCGTCGTAGAAGCCGATCAGGCCGAACGCCAGGGTGGTCCCGAGCAGCACCCAGACGAAGCGGCTGGACAGATCCGCCCACAGCAGCGTGCCGATGCCCATCGCCACCAGGATCAACCCGCCGCCCATGGTGGGCGTGCCCTTCTTCTGCAAATGCGATTGCGGTCCGTCGCTGCGCACCACCTGGCCGATCTGGTGGTGGCTGAGCAGCGAGATCATGCGCGGGCCGATGAGCAGCGCCATCATCAGCGCGGTCACCGCGGCAAGAATGCCGCGCAGCGTGAGGTACTGGAACACGTGGAAGCCGCTGTAGAATTTCGCCAGATATTCGGTGAGATAGAGCAGCATCGCCTAGCTCGCTCTCATCATGGGGCCCGCCCCGGCGCCGCCGCCGGTCACGGCTTGGACCACGCGTTCCAGCCGATTGATGCGCGATCCCTTGATCAGCACGGTGACCCCCGGCGACAACTCCGCCTGCAGGCGCCGGGTGAGCGAATCGGCATCGGCAAACCACTCGGCGCCGGAGCCGAAGGTCTCCACCGCGCGCGTGCTCAACGGCCCCACGGCAAACAATCTCTTGATGCCGCAGTCGCGTGCATAGGCGCCGATGTGCGCGTGGCTGTCCTCGCTCGATTCGCCGAGCTCGGCCATGTCGCCGAGCACCAGCCAGGTGGCGCCGCTGAGCGCCCGCAGCACCTCCAGCCCGGCGCGCACCGAGCTGGGGTTGGCGTTGTACGAATCGTCGATGATCCAGCTGCCGCGCGTGCCGGCCTTGAGCTGCAGACGGCCCGCGACGGCGCGAAAATCCGCCAGCCCCAGCGCGATGTCCTCGAGCGAGGCTCCCGCGGCGCTCGCCCCCGCCGCCGCCGCCAGCGCGTTGCCGATATTGTGGGCGCCGCCCGCCTTGAGCATGATCGCGCGCTCGCCCAACGGGCAGCTCAACGTGAAGCGCGTCGCAAACTCGCCGCGCTCGATGCCCTGGAACACATTTTTCGCGGTGAAATCGGCCTGGCTGTGCACGCCGAAGCTGACCATGCGCTGCGCGCCGGCGACGCCGCGCCAATAGCCGGCATAGGCATCGTCGGCATTGATGACGGCGGTTCCGTCCGGCCCGAGGTGGGACACCGCTTCGCCCTCGCCCTTGGCGACGCCGTCCAGATTGCCGAATCCCTCCAGATGCTCGGCGCCCGCGTTGGTGATCAAGCCGACCGTCGGCTGCGCAATACGCATCAGCTGCGCCACATCGCCGATCCGGTTCGCGCCCATCTCGATCACGGCGCTGCGGTGCGAGGACTCCAGGCGCATCAGCGTCACCGGCACGCCGATGTGGTTGTTGAAATTGCCGTGGGTCGCCATGCAGGGACCCTTGCGCGACAGAATGGCCGCGGTCATTTCCTTTGCGGTGGTTTTGCCGTTGCTGCCGGCGACCGCGACCACCGGCAGGGTGAAATTCGCGCGCCAGTGAAACGCCAGCGCCTGCAGCGCCTGCAGCGCGTCGGCGACGACCAGCTGCGGCAGCGCGCCCGGCACGGTGCGTTCCACTACGGCGCGTTCCACCACGGCGCCGATCGCACCCTGCGCGGCCGCGGCCTGAACGAAGGCGCCGCCGTCGAAATTCGGACCGCGCAGCGCCACGAACAGCGCGCCGGGCTTGAGCGTACGGCTGTCGGTGGAGACGCAGCCGTAGGGCCGGTCCTCGCCCTTGAGTTCGCCGCCGATCACCCGCGCGGCATCCCCTAGCGTGCGCTTCATGCCGCCGCTCCCAGCAGGCGCAGCGCCTCGCTGCGATCGCTGAAGGAGCGCCGCGTCGCGCCGTAGATCTGATAATCCTCGTGGCCCTTGCCCGCGATCAGCACCAGATCGTTCGCCTGCGCTTCCTTGAGCGCGGTGGCGATGGCCTCGCCGCGGTCGTGGATCACCCGCACGCTGCGCGATTTGATGCCCTCGAGAATGTCCCGGGTGATGGCCTGCGGATCCTCGGAGCGCGGATTGTCGTCGGTGACGATGATCCGGTCAGCCAGTTCATCGGCGATCGCGCCCATCGCCGGCCGCTTGCCGGCATCGCGGTCGCCGCCGCAGCCGAAAACGCACCACAGCACGCCCGCGCAGTGTTCGCGGGCGGCGCCGAGCGCCTTGGTGAGCGCATCGGGCGTGTGCGCATAATCGACCACCACGGTCGGTTTGTTGCGCGCGCCGGTCTCGAGGATCTCCATGCGCCCCGGCGCGGGCCTGCACTCGGCCAGTGCGGCGCCGGCCTCGCGGAGCGATACGCCGAGCGCCAGCAGGCAACCGATGACCACCAGGGAATTCTCCGCGTTGAAGCGGCCCATCAGCTGGGTATTCACGGTGAGCTTGCCGAAGCTGCCGTCGATCGCAATGCTGATGCCGCGCGGCTCTATCTGGATTTGCGCCGCGCGCAGGCTTTGCTCCGCCAGCCAGCCCGGACTATCGGCACCCACCGACACAGCGATCAGCGCCGAGTCCGCCGCGCGCTCGCGCGCCAGCGTGCGTCCAAACTCATCGCCGATGTTGAGCACCACGTGTTTGATCTGGCCGGCTCGGAACAGCCGGGCCTTGGCAGCGCCGTACTGCTGCATCGAGCCGTGATAATCCAAATGATCGCGCGTCAGGTTGGTGAACGCAGCGACTTGGAAATGCACGCCGTCCACGCGGCCCTGATCGAGGGCGTGCGACGACACCTCCATCGCCACATCGCGCACGCCCTCGGCGCGCAATTGCGCGAGCGTGCGGTGCACGGTCACCGCGTCGGGCGTGGTGTGAGTGGGCTCCGCGAGCGAGGCGGGCCTGCCGAAACCGATGGTGCCCATGTACGCCGCCGCGCTCCCAAGCCGCTCGAGGCATTGCGCCAGCAGGTAAGCACAGGTGGTCTTGCCATTGGTGCCGGTGATGCCGGCGATGCGCATCTGCGAGGAAGGCCAATTGAAAAAGCGATCCGCGATCCGGCCCACCAGGCCGCTCAGATCCGGTATGGCGGCCGCGAATACGCCGGGCCCGAATACGCCGGGCGTGAACGCGGGCGGCGCCTGATCGGCGGCGGCATCCCACAGCACCACGCTGGCACCGCGCGCCACCGCATCCGCCGCAAACTGCAGCCCGTGCCGTTCCTGGCCCGGCAACGCGAAGAACAGGCTGCCGGCCTTGGCCTGGCGGCTGTCGAGCGTCAGATCCGACACGCGCGTTTCGGTGGCGGGAATTTTCGCGATGCCGTCGAGCAGCCACATGAGCGCGGCACTCATGGATTGTCGTTCGCCTGCACCAGCGTTGCCGCCGGCACGTTCTGCAGATCGTCCGGCGCGATATCCAGCAGGCGCAGCGTCCCGGACATGACGGTCGCAAACACCGGCGCCGCCACCGTGCCGCCCTGCGCCAGCCGGCTGACCTCGTGCATATCCCGGCTCGGCTCGTCGATCACCACCACGGTGGCGAGTTTCGGATGCGATGCCGGCACTAACCCGGCGAACACCGCCATGATTTTGTCGGTGGAATAGCCGCCCGCGATGGATTTGAATGCGGTCCCAGTCTTGCCGGATACGCGATAGCCGACCAGCGAGGCGCGCGTCGCCGTGCCGCCCTTCTCCACCACCTGCTCCATCAATTGCACCAGCTCGTGGGCAACCTTCGGGTCCAAGACCCGCTCGCCCGCGACCGGAGCTGAGACTTTTTCGAACGTGACGGGGCGCTCGATGCCGCCCGCGCCGATGGTGGCGTAGGCATGCGCCAGCTGCAGCGGCGTCACCGACAGCCCATAGCCATGCGACAGCGTGGCGATGCCGATCGGCCGCCAGTGCGCGTAGTTGCTCAACATGCCGGCCGATTCGCCCGGGAAATTGCTGCCCGTGACATGGCCGAGCCCGAGCGCGGTCAAGGTGCTCCAGATTTCTTCCGGCTGCAGCGACAGCGCGACCTTGGCGCTGCCGACGTTGCTCGACTTGGCCAGGATCGTCGCCAGATCGATCGAACCTAAATTTTGCTCGTCCTCGAAAACCTTGGCGCCGACCTTGATGAATCCCGGCGAGGTGTCGACCACGCTGTCCGGGCGATACTGCCCGGACGCCAGCGCCGCGGCCATGATGAAGGGCTTGATGCTCGAGCCCGGCTCGAATATGTCGGTGGCGGCGCGATTGCGGTACAGCTCCGGTTTCAACTGCTCGCGGTCGTTGGGGTTGTAGGAGGGCTGATTCACCATCGCCAGCACCTCGCCGGTGTCGACGTCGATGACGATCACGGATCCGGCGCGCGCCTGATATTCCTGCATCGCGGCCTTCAACTCGCGATAGGCCAGGTACTGGATGCGCAGGTCGATGCTGGTCACCAAGTCGCGCCCCGGGCGCGGCGCGCGGATGCTCTCGACGTTCTCGACATAGCGCCCGTAGGAATCCTGAATGACGCGCTTCGCACCGTCCTCGCCGTTCAGCAATTGCTCGTAGCCGAGTTCCAATCCCTCCTGGCCCTTGTCATCCACCGTGGTGAATCCGACCACATGGCCCGCCACTTCGCCGGCCGGGTAGTAGCGGCGGTACTCGCGCAGCAGGTAGACGCCCGGAATGCCCAGCGCCTTGATGCGCGCCGCCTGATCGGGCGGCATGTGGCGCACCAGGTAGAGAAATTCGCGGTCGAGATTGCTGGTGATGCGCCGCGCGAGGGTCTGCTGATCCTCCTTGAGCGCCTTGGCGAGCTTCGGCAGCTGATCGATGTTGTCGTCGATCTCCTGGGGGTTCACCCAGATGCTGTCCACCGGCGTGCTGAGCGCCAGCGGCTCGCCGTTGCGGTCGGTGATGGCGCCGCGATGCGCCGCGATTCTCACCACTCGCATGGAGCGGTCATCGCCCTGCTTGGCGAGAAAACCGTGATCGACCAGCTGCAGCTCGACCGCGCGCGCCGCCAGCCCGATGGCGCCGAGCACGACCAGGCCCAAAACAACCGCCGAGCGCCAACGATAGGACTTCGTCGAGCGCTCGCTTTCGCCGGAGCGCAATTTCACGGTCGGACGATCCTCACGTCGCGGGGCTGCGGCAGGCTCATTTGCAATTTGGCATTCGCCACCCGCTCGACGAAGGCATGCGATGACCAGTAGCTTTGTTCGAGCTGCAGCCGTCCCCATTCCATCTCGAGCGAATCGCGTTCGGCGTTGAGCTTCTCCAGGCGCACGAACATGTCGCGCGCCTTATGGCGCTCGTAAATCACCTGCACCGCGGAGCCCAGCACGGCGAGCCACAGCAGCGGCAGGATGAGCGGCAGCAAACGGCGGTATTTCATGAGGCGACCCCTTGATCGAGGCGTTCGGCAACGCGCAGACGCGCGCTGCGCGCGCGTGGATTGAAAGAGATTTCGGTTTCGTCGGCCTGCACGGCCCTGCCGACCAGAGCAAGCGTCGGACGCGCATGCGCGGGGATGTCCGGCAGGCCGGCATACATCGGGTCCGCGAGCGAGTGGCGGCGCATGAACTGCTTCACCATGCGGTCCTCCAGCGAGTGAAAGCTGATGACCGCGAGCCGCCCGGCGGGCGCCAGCCGCTCGAGCGCGCTGTCGAGCGCCGATTCGAGTTCCTCGAGCTCGCCGTTGACATGGATGCGCAGAGCCTGGAATACCCGGGTCGCCGGATGCTTGTGCCGCTCCTTGCTGCGCGCCACGCGCGCGATCATCTCGGCCAGCTCCAGGGTGCGCTCGAACGGCTTGATGCGGCGGTCGGCCACGATGGCGCGCGCAATCCGCGGCGCGTGGCGCTCCTCGCCGAATTCACGAAAAATGCGGATGAGCTCTTCGAGCGGCGCGCCGTTGACCACGTCCGCGGCGCTGATCCCCTCGCCGCTGCTCATGCGCATATCGAGAGGGCCGTCGTGCATGAAGCTGAAGCCGCGCGCAGCCTCGTCGAGCTGCGGCGAGGAGACGCCGAGATCGAACAAGATGCCGTCGAGCTTGAGTCCCGGCTGTACCTGATCGGCACAGGCCGCCAGCGAGGAGAACGGCGCGAGAAAGATCGATACGCGCGGGTCCGACGAGAAACGCGCCCGGGCCGCCGCCACCGCCTCCCGATCACGATCGAGGCAGAGCAGTCGGCCGTTCGCGATTAACTTCTGCAAAATCGCCCCTGCATGTCCACCACGGCCATAAGTGGCATCCGCGTAGGTGCCGCTCGCCTGTACGTTCAACGCCGCCAGCACCTGCGGTAACAGGACTGATGTGTGAACCCCCGCAACCTCTTCCACCGCACCGGCCGGCTAGAACGACAAGGTGTCGAGTTCGCCCGACAAATCCGTGGTGCTTTCCGGATTCGTCAACCATTCGTCGCGGCGCTCGTTCCAGCGCGCCTCATCCCACAATTCGAACCGCATCCCCTGCCCGATCAACATGGCATCGCGCGTCAACTGGCCGAATTCACGCAAGTTGGCGGGCAGCAGGATCCGGCCGTGCGAATCCAGTTCCAGATCCGTGGCATGCCCGATCATCAGCCGCTGTAAGCGCCTGACCTGGGGGTTCAAGGTCGGCAATTTGTTGAGCTTGCGCTCGATGTCTTCCCAGTCCGGCAGCGGGTAGATCAGCAGGCACTGGTCCTTGTCGACGGTAATGACCAGATTGCCCCCACAACGCTCCTGCAGCCGTTCCCGGTAGCGGGTGGGCATCACCAGCCGGCCTTTTACATCGAGCGTTAGTTTGTTAGCACCCCGGAACATATTTTTGTGGGCCTATAAACCCATTTTCTCCCACAATTTCCCACCGGCCACCACTATAGGGAGCGGAAGCGCGCACTGTCAACGCCTTATGGTAAAAAAAACCCGTTCCGACAGTGACTTAGGTCACATTTTGTACAGTGGTGGCGCGCTGCGATTGCGGCGCTGAAAAGAATCAATCCCTTAGGAGTCTTTCCTTGAAAATCCCACAAGTCGGATTTGTCGACATCTTCGGCGATCTTCCTTGATCTTGCCGTCATGTAGAAAGGCCTAACCGGAATCCTTCCGGACGGGGCCGCTTCGGCCCCGGGAATAGTTGCCGCGAGAGCGCCGTTCCGCCTCTTTTCTTAACCGGAATCCTTCCGGTCGGGGCCGCTTCGGCCCCGGGAATAGTTGGCGCGCAGCGCCGTTCCGCCTCTTTTCTTAACCGGAATCCTTCCGGTCGGGGCCGCTTCGGCCCCGGGAATAGCTGGCGCGCAGCGCCTAAAAAAGAGTCGGCCGGTAAGCCGGGTTCTGTCGTGGACAGCCATTCCTCTGGCATACGCGTCGCCGCGCAGCTCAAGCGACCTACCCGGAAGCCCACATGTGGGCCACATGTAGCGGTGTTTTAAGCCGCTTGCTTCCCTATTTGGTCTTGCTCCAGGTGGGGTTTGCCGTGCCGTTGGTGTTGCCACCCGCGCGGTGCGCTCTTACCGCACCATTTCACCCTTACCGGCAGCGCTTGCGCGCTGCTTAGGCGGTTTCTTTCTGTTGCACTTTCCGTAGGCTCGCGCCTCCCAGGCGTTACCTGGCACCGTGCCCTGTGGAGCCCGGACTTTCCTCCATGTGCAAAAGCACACAGCGGCTGTCTGGCCGACTCGACGTGCACCATACGCAGGTACGCGCGCTAATGCGAGGCGGATTGCGATTTAAGCGCCAATGCGCGCTTATAGGCCTCGTTGTCGCGGGCCCCGGTGATTTGCGCGGCCAGGCGCGCGGCCTGCTTCAGCGGCAGCTCCGCGAGCAGCGCGGCCAGCACTTTGTCGAGCAGCGCCGCCGCCTCCGCATCGGCGTCTCCGGACTCGGCTTGCGCCGCGCCGCCGATGAGCAGAACGATTTCGCCGCGCGAGAAATCAGCATCAGTCCTGCATTTCTCCAGCAGTTCGGACAGCGCACCCCGATATGTCGTCTCGTGCAGCTTGGTCGCTTCGCGCACCACGGTTGCAGCCCGTGCCGGGCCAAATGCCGCCGCGCAATCTTCCAGGGTCTCGCACACCCGGTGCGGCGATTCATAGAACACCAGTGTGCGCGGCTCGCGCTCCAGCGAGCTCAGCCGCCGGCGGCGGGCCGCCCCGCGCGCGGGTAGAAACCCCTCGAAACAGAAGCGGTCGGTCGGCAACGCACCGATCGACAGGGCCGCAATCGCGGCGCAGGGCCCCGGTATGGCCACCACCTCGATGCCGGCCGCGGCGGCCGCGCGCACCAATTCGAATCCGGGATCGCTGATCGCGGGCGTGCCGGCATCGCTCACCAGCGCGATGCTCTCGCCTTCGCGCAGGCGTGCAATTATTTCAAGCGCGCGCGCCGGCTCGTTGTGTTCGTGCAGCGAGAGCTGCGGCGTGGCGATAGCGAAATGCTTGAGCAGAACCCCGGTGTGGCGGGTGTCCTCCGCGGCGATGAGCGCGCAGTTCTTCAGCGTCTCGCGCGCACGATCGCTCAAATCGCCCAAATTGCCGATGGGCGTGGCAATCACATAAAGCCTTCCCGCAGCCGGCGGTCTTGTCACTTATAATTCTCGCCTGGATTGAAGATTGAGGAGCTTAAAGGGTATGGCAGCGAACTCTCGACGTCCACGGCTGGCGCGATATGCGTTACTGACGGTGTTTTTGATGGCGGCCGGCTGCAGTCTCCTCAAGCCGACTGAAACCGCGACCGACCGGCAGGAACATGCCGCGAAGCTGGTGCGCGAGGGCAAGCACGCGGAGGCAGCCCGCGTGTACGCCGATCTGGCCGCAGAGTCGCCGGGCGAGAGCGACAACTATGGATTGTTGAGCGCCGAGCAATGGGTTGCCGCCGGCAATATTGCCGCGGCCAAGCAGGCACTCGCGCAAGTGTCGCCGCAAGCGCGCACCAAACTCGCGACGCCGCGGGCGCTGGTTGCCGCCGAGATCGCCTTCGCGGAAAACGACGGCGTGCGCGCCATTCGCGAGCTGGATCAGATTTCGGTGCCGACCTCGCCCGAACAGGCGCAGAATTACTACTGGATCCGCGGCCGCAGCGCATTTCTCGCCGGCCACCCGGTCGAGGGCACGCGCGCACTGGTCGAGCGCGAACGCTACCTGAGCGACCCTTCGGCACTGCGCGCGAATCGAGAAGAACTGCTGAGCCGCGTGCGCGCCGCCGCCGAGCGCGGCACGCCCATGAAAGTTCCTCCCAGGACCGACCCGGTGGTCGCGGGTTGGCTGGACCTGGGTCCGGTCGCCGTGGAGGTCGAACGCAATCCCGCGCATGCGGCCGCCGCGTTGGACGCTTGGAAGCGGCAATTTCCCCAGCACCCCGCCAACACCAGCGTGCTCGCCGCGGCGCAGACGCAAATCGCGGTGGCGACCGAATATCCCAATCAGATCGCGCTGCTGCTGCCGCTGTCCGGGCGCAGCGAGGCGTATGGCGTGGCGGTGCGCGATGGTTTCATAGCAGCCTACCTGCAACAGGACCCCGCCAGCCGCCCGCGCCTGAAAATCTACGACGTCGCCGCCCTGTCGATCGGCACCGCGTATGGCAACGCGATTTCCGATGGCGCCAGCTTCGTGGTGGGCCCGCTCACCAAGGAGGATGTGGCGGCGGTTGCGCCGCTCAGCAACGGCCGCACCCCGATTCTCGCGCTGAATTTTCTGGGCGATGCCGTGCCGGCGCCGAAGAGTTTCTTCCAATTCGCACTGTTGCCGGAGGACGAGGCACGCATGGTGGCACGCCGCGTGTTCGCCGACGGCCATCCCAACGGCGTTGCCATCGTGCCCTTGGGCGAATGGGGCACGCGCGTGGAGGGCGCATTTGCCGACGAGCTGAAGAGCCTCGGCGGAAGCGTGCTCGACAGCCAGCGCTACGACCCTGCGCAAGTGGATTTCGCGGACGTCATCAGAACCGTGATGCAATTGAAACCCACCAAGGTCGAGAAAGGTGAGAAGCCCGAGCCGCCGACTCATCGCAGCGATGCCGGCTTCATCTTCGTCGCCTCGAGCACCGCCGGCACCGAGCGGCTGATTCTGCCGCAGCTGAGGTTCCACTATTCCGGGGATGTTCCGGTGTACTCAACCTCGGACAGCTTTCAACCCGACCCCAGCGCCAATTCGGATATCGACGGCCTGCTGTTTCCGGACATGCCGTGGATGATCTCCAACGACCCGGCAACCGCGCCGATTCGCGACGCGGTGCACGCGGCGTGGCCGGCACGCACCGCGCGCTACGACCGGTTCTATGCGTTTGGATTCGACGCCTATCGGCTGGTACCCGGCCTGCATTCCGGCAATCCCGCCGCCTCCAGCGGGATTGCCGGCGTCACCGGGAAATTGCATCTCGATCAGCAGAACAAGATCCGCCGTGATCTCGATTGGGCACAGATCAGAAATGGGGTGCCCAATGTTCTGTAGCTTGAAATCCGCGGCATTCACCGCGGCAACGCTCGCGGCGCTGCTGAGCGCGACATGCTTATCCGCGCCCGCGCCCGCGCCCGCACCCGCGCCCGTGGCCGCACCTTCGCGGCCGGCGGCCGATCTCATCATCCACCATGCGCGGGTCTGGACGGTGAATCCGGCCCAGCCGCAGGCACAGGCGGTTGCGGTCTTGAACGGGCGAATCACCGCGGTCGGCTCCGACGCGACCGTGATGCTTTGGCGCGGACCGCACACGCGCCTGGTGGACGCCAAGGACCTGCTGCTGCTGCCGGGCTTCAACGACGCGCACGTTCATTTCTCGGACGGCGGCGCGACCTTGAGCGCGGTGCAGCTCACCGGCGCAACCAGCCTGCCGGAGTTCGTGCGGCGCATCGGAGCCTACGCCGCGCACACGCCGAAGGGCGAGTGGATCCGCAACGGCAACTGGGACGAGACCAAGTGGTCGCCGGCGCGGTTGCCGACCCGCCAGGACATCGACGCAGTGACCCCGGACAATCCGGTGGCGCTCGATCGTTACGATGGGCACATGCTGCTCGCCAACTCGAAGGCGCTGGCGCTCGCCGGCATCACCTCCAAGACGCCAGACCCGCCCGGCGGCGTGATCGTGCGCGACGGCCGCGGCGAACCCACCGGCGCACTCAAGGATGCGGCCACCGAGCTGTTGCAACACGCGGAACCGGCGCTGAATTCCGATCAGCGCCGCCGCGCGATCGAGCGCGCACTGACGGAAGCGGCCATGCGCGGCGTGACCAGCGTGCAGGATATGGCCATGGATTACGGCGATCTGGCCGTGTACGCCCGGCTGCTCGACGAGGGCAGGCTCACGGTGCGGGTCTACGGCGCTCCGCTCATCGCCCACGTCGAAGACCAGGCACAGCTCGGCATCGGCCATGCGTTCGGCGGCCCCTCGCTTCGGATCGGCGCGCTGAAAATGTTCGCCGACGGCTCATTGGGCTCGCGCACCGCGTACTTCATCCAGCCCTATACCGATGAGCCGGAAAATCGCGGGCTGCTGTTCTCCGACATGCTGCCGTTGATCAAGGCCGGCGACCGCCTGATGCGCGCCGACGCGGCCAACTTGCAGGTGTGCACTCATGCCATCGGCGATGCCGCGATCAAGACGGTGCTGGACCTGTATGAGGCGGTGGAGAAAAGGGACGGACCGCGCGATCGGCGCTGGCGCATTGAACACGCGCAGCACATGTCGGTTGCCGGTTTCGAGCGCTTCGCGCAGCTGCACGTCATTGCGTCGGTGCAGCCCTACCAGGCCATCGACGACGGGCGCTGGGCGGAAGCACGCATCGGGCATGAGCGCGCGAGCCGCATGCACGCGTACCGCACCTTTCTCGATCATGGTGTGCGCCTGGCCTTCGGCACCGATTGGCCGGTGGCGCCGCTCGATCCCATGTTGACGCTGTATGCGGCCGTGACCCGCGCCACTCTCGATGGAAAGCATCCGCGGGGCTGGTTCCCGGAGCAGAAGCTGTCGATTCAGGAGGCGATCGCCACCTACACCATGGGCTCGGCGTATGCCGAATTCCAAGAGCATGAAAAGGGCTCGATCGAACCGGGCAAGCTGGCCGACCTCGTGCTGTTGAGCCAGGATGTGCTTCAAATCGCGCCGCAGGCGATCCGCGACACGCACGTCGTCAAGACCTGGCTCGGCGGGAAGGAAATCTACGCCGCGCCGGGGCGCTAATTCGGCAAAGGCAGCGGAAATTGCGGCTGTGAGGCCTGGTGCCGCCGCGGCATGATGCCGCATGAGCTCAGCGCATCTCGAGCGCGGTGCGGCAGCCGAGCGGCTGGCGGCGCAATATCTGCAGCAGTGCGGGCTGAAGATCCTGGCGCGCAACCTGCGCTGCCGATGGGGCGAAATCGATCTGCTGTGTCTCGACGCCGAGGTGCTGGCGGTGGTCGAGGTGCGCCAGCGCCAGCGCAGTGATTTCGGCGGCGCCTTGAACTCGGTCACCTGGGCCAAGCGGCGCAAGATCATCCGTGCCACGCAATTCATTCTGTGCCGCGAGGCGCACTGGCAGTATTTTGCGCTGCGCTTCGACGTGTTCGCCATCGAAGGCCGGCCGGACGGCGCGCACCGGATCGAATGGGTCAAGGACGCCTTCCGCGCCTGAGGCTATTTGACCACTTGCAGTTTCGGACGCTTGGGCGCCGCGGCGCTCGACTTGCCGTTGTTCGGGCCGGCGGGCGGGCTGTCGGTGGGATCGGGATCGGCATCGCCCTCCGGGAAGATCATGCCCTGGCCGGTCTCGCGCGCGTATATCCCCAAGATGGCGCGAACCGGAACCTGCACGGCGAATCCCACACCCCCGAAGCGGGCCTCGAAGCTCACGAAATCATTCCCCAGTTTGAGCATCTGGGTCGCGGAGAAGCTCACGTTGAGCACGATCTTGCCGTCCTTGACGTATTGTCGCGGGACCGTCACGCCCTCCGCGGCGGCGTCCACCACGATGTGCGGGGTCTCGCCGCTGTCGGAGATCCATTCGTGGAGTGCGCGCAGCAGATAGGGACGCCGCGGCCTCAATGACGCATCTCCCGTTCGGCATCGCTCAGGCAGGCGCGGAAGGTCGAGCGCGCGAAAATGGCATTCATGTACTTCGTGATCGGCTGCGCCTGGGCGGGAAGCTCGATGCCGTAAACGCGCAGCCGCCACAGGATCGGCGCGATGCTGGCATCGACCAGCGAGAATTCATCGCTCAGGAAAAACGGCTTGGCCTTGAACACTTCGGCGCTGGCGCAGATCGCCTCGCCCAATACCTTGCGGCTGTGTTCGGCCGTCTTGCCGGCCGGATCGAGTTCGATGTCCCGCGCCAGGGCGTACCAGTCGCGCTCGACACGGTACAGTGCCACGCGAAACTGGGCGCGAGTCACCGGATCGATGGGCATCAGCGGCGGATGCGGAAAGCGTTCGTCCAGGTATTCGATGATGACCCGCGAGTCGTACAGCACCAAATCGCGGTCCACCAGCGTGGGCACGCTGTGATAGGGATTCAGGTCGATCAGGTCCTCGGGCAACGTGTCCGGGTCGACATTGACCAATTCGATGGCAATGCCCTTCTCGGCCAGAACCAGCCGCGTCCGATGACTCCACGGGTCCGCCGGTGCTGAAAATAGTGTCATCACCGAACGACGTGCCAATTAAGCGGACTCCTCGCGATGGTCAACGGGACGGCCCCGCGTAAGTCAGTGGACGTCCTTCCAATATTCTTTCTTCAGCAGATACGCGAACACGAAGAACACCAGCAGGAACAGCATCACAAAAATACCCATCGACTGGCGTGTTGCCTTGATCGGTTCGGCGGCGTAATCCAGGAAATTCACCAGATCCCGGACGTATTCATCATACTCCTCCGGCTTCATGGACCCGGGGGTCATCGGTTCCACGCCCGCCAGCACCATTTTCGCATTGCCGTGCGGGTCCGGCGCATTCTTGTACACCGGTTTCTGCAGCCCCTGCCGGTAGTACAGGACATCCGGCATGGCCGTGCTCGGCAGATATAGATTGTTCACGCCCCACGGCCGGGTTTTGTCGGCATAAAAGCCGTGCAGGTACGAGTAGATATAGTTGGTGCCGCGCTCCCGTGCCATCAGGGTCAGGTCCGGCGGCTGCTTGCCGAACCAGTCCGCCGATTCCGCCGGCATGGCGGTGGTGACCTCCTCGAAGGGCTTGGCGGAGGTGAAGATCAAATTCTGGGCGAGTTCCGACTCCGGAATCTTCAGATCGGTGGCCATGCGGTTGTAGCGCAGGTACTTGAGCGAATGGCACCCGGAGCAATCGTTCATGAAATTGCGCGCGCCGCGCTGCAGGGAATCGATGTTCTCGATGTCCGTGTCCGCGTGCATCAGCGGGATTTCGCCCTCGTCGGCGAACGCCGTCGCCGTCCAGAGCAGACCGATGGTGATTAGAACGCTGGCTTTAAGCATGTCCCGTAACCCTTTCCGGCACCGGCTTCACGCTGTCTATTTTCGTGTACCAGGGCATGAGCAAAAAGAACGCAAAGTACATCGCAGTACAGAATCTCGCCAGAATCGGATAGATGCCCGACGGCGGCTTCATTCCGCAGACCGCCAGGCAGATGAACGATATGGAAAAGAGCGCGAGCATGGTCTTGTAGATGGGCCCCTTGTAGCGAATCGAGCGCACCGGCGAGCGATCCAGCCACGGCACGAAGAACAGTATCAAGACGGCGGCGCCCATCACCATCACGCCCCAAACCTGGGTGCCGAATGCCGAAGGAATGGCGCGCAACATGGCGTAGAACGGCGTGAAGTACCACACCGGCGTGATGTCGGGCGGCGTCTGCAGGGGATTGGCCGGCTCGAAATTCGGCGATTCGAGGAACAATCCGAAGAAATTCGGCGCGAAGAAGATCACGCCGGCAAACAACAGCAGGAAGCCGGCGGTGCCCAGCAGATCCTTCACGGTGTAATACGGGTGAAACGGTATGCCGTCCAATGCATGCCCGTTCGCATCCTTGTATTTCTTGATGTCGATGCCGTCCGGATTATTGGAACCCACCTCGTGCAGCGCCATGATGTGCGCGATCACCAGGAACACCAACGCCAGCGGCAGCGCGGCCACGTGCAGGGCGAAAAACCGGTTCAAGGTGGGGTCGGCGATGTTGTAGTCGCCGCGGATCCATTCGACCAGCGTGCCGCCGATCACCGGCAGGCTGCTGAACAGCGAGACGATCACCTGCGCGCCCCAATAGCTCATGTTGCCCCACGGCAGCACATAGCCCATGAAGGCTTCGGCCATCAGCAGCAGAAAAATCAGACAGCCGAAAATCCACACCAGTTCGCGCGGCTTGCGATGCGAGCCGTACAGCAGCGCGCGGAACATGTGCAGATAGACCACGATGAAAAAGGCGGATGCACCGGTGGTGTGCATGTAGCGGATCAGCCAGCCCCATTCCACGTCCCGCATGATGTATTCGACCGAAGCAAACGCGTCGGCCGCGGACGGCTTGTAGCTCATGGTCAGGAAAATGCCGGTGACCAGTTGATTCACCAGAACCAGCAGCGACAGCGCACCGAAAAAATACCAAAAATTGAAGTTCTTGGGCGCGTAGTACTCGCTCACATGCGCTTTCCACAGTTTTGTCAGCGGAAATCGCGCGTCGATCCAGCCAATCAATCCTTTGCCGGTGCCGGCGGAGTCGGGTGCTGCGGCCATCGCTTACCTCTTGCTTACGAAACTGTTTTGGAGGCGTCATCGACGCCGATGACGATGCGTGTGTTCGCGGCGAATGCGTACGGCGGCACGGTCAGGTTCTTGGGCGCCGGCATGCTCTTGAACACGCGGCCCGACAGATCGTACTTGGAGCCGTGGCACGGGCAGTAAAAGCCGCCCGGCCAGTTCGCGCCGAGGTCGGCTCCGGCAACCTGGAACGAATCGTTCGGCAGGAATGCGCCCAACGGCGAGCAGCCAAGATGCGTGCAGACGGCGAGACCCACCCAATACTCGGGATTGCGCGCGCGCACCGCACCGGTCGCCTTGATGTACTCCGGCTGCACGGAATCCTCGGACTTGGGATCGGCAAGCAGATCATCGTGCGCACCCAGCTGGTCGACGACCCCCTTCACACGGCGGACCACGTACACCGGCTGGCCGCGCCAGACGATCTTCAGCATCTGTCCCGCATCGAGCTTGGAGGCGTCCACTTCCACCGGCGCGCCGAGCGCCTTGGCGCGAGCGCTGGGGTTCCACGAAGCGATGAACGGTATCGCGGCGAATGCAACCCCGATCACACCGGTGCCGACTGTAGCTGCCGTCAACAAGCGGCGACGGCTGTGGTCTACCTCTTCACTCATGCGATCGTCCTCGAAAATAGTTGACAATTCTTCACGCAAACCTCTACGGCGGCAGTGTTTCCCAAAGAATATTCGGAGCGCATTATACACAGATACCCGGGCACCCTTTAAGGGCAGGAGCCTGTCTTGAGTATTCCGCGTGGCCCAAGGAGCGATATTAATTGCGGAACACCCGCATCCTCGCGAGTTTTCTGATCAGAGCGGTCGTGATCGGCCTGGCGGTGGCGTTTCTCGTCGTTTGGTGGAAACCCACGCTGCTGGGCGCACACACCGCAGCCTCGCCGCCGCCCTCCGTGAGCAGCGCGGCCGGTGCGGCTGTGGCGGCGCGCATCGCGGCGTCCCCGCCGGTCATCATGCAGAGTTTTGCCGACTCCGTGGCGCGCGCGGCGCCTGCGGTGGTCAATATTTACACGGCACGGGTGGTGCGGGAACGCACCCAGGCGCCGCCCCTGAACCAATTCTTCGGCGACTACTGGCCAAGTTACCGCCAGCGCATCGAACGCAGCTTGGGTTCCGGCGTGATCGTCGACGCGATGGGCACCATCGTGACCAATCAGCACGTCATCGCGGGAGCCGATTCGATCCGGGTGCAGCTCGCGGACGGGCGCATCGCGGATGCCACCGTCATTGGGCAAGACCCTGACACCGACCTCGCCATTCTCGATCTGCAGATCGGCGATTTGCCCATCATGCCCATGGGCCGGTCGGACACCTTGCGCGTCGGCGACATCGTGCTCGCGATCGGCAACCCCTATGGCCTGAGCCAGACGGTGACCCAGGGCATCGTGAGCGCGACCGGGCGCGGCCAACTCGGCCTCGCCACCTTTGAAAATTTTATACAGACCGATGCCGCGATCAATCTCGGCAACTCCGGCGGCGCGCTCATCGATGCGCACGGCGATTTGGTGGGCATCAACACGGCCGTGCTCAATCGCACCTATGGCGGGCCTGAAGGCATCGGCTTCGCGATCCCGGTCAATCTGGTGCGCGGCGTGATGGAACAGATTCTCAAGAACGGCCGCGTGGTTCGCGGCTGGCTCGGCTTCGTGCCGCAGGATTTGAGCGAGGAGCAGTCCGCGCAGATTGGAACCGCGGGCGGCGGCGTCACCGTGGTGAACATCCTGGTCAAAAGCCCGGCCTACGAAGCGGGAGTGCGGCCCGGTGATCTGGTCACGGCCTTGGGCGGAGAGGCGGTGCACAACGCGCAGGATCTGGTGGCGCGCGTGTCCGCGCTCAAACCCGGTGTGAAGGTGGAACTCGAGGGCCGCCATGCACGCCAGCCTTACCGGATCAAACTGACCGTGCTCGAGCGGCCGACCCGCCCGATCCAAGCGCACTGAGCGGCGCTAGGGCGTGCGCCGGATTTTCGCGCCCAACTGCTGCAGCTTCTCCTCGATCGCCGCGTAACCGCGGTCGATGTGGTAGATGCGCTCGATATCGGTGCGGCCGTCGGCGATCAACGCCGCCAGCACCAGGCTGGCCGAGGCGCGCAAGTCGGTCGCCATCACGGGGGCCGCCGTCAGGCGCTCGACGCCTTTGATGATGGCGGTGTTGCCCTCCAGGCGGATTTCCGCGCCCATGCGCCGCATTTCCAGCATGTGCATGAAGCGGTTCTCGAAGATGGTTTCGATGATGGTGCCGACACCGCTCGCCACCGTGTTGAGCGCGGCGAATTGCGCCTGCATGTCGGTGGGGAAAGCCGGATACGGCGCGGTTCGGATATCCACGGCCGCAGGCCTTTTGCCGCGCATGTCCACCTCGATCCATGAATCTCCCGTCGCCACGGCGGCGCCGGCCTCCTTGAGCTTGTCGATCACCGCGTCGACGTGCTCGGGGCGGGTATTCTTCACGCGGATGTGGCCGCCGGTAATCGCGCCTGCCACCAGGTAGGTGCCCGTTTCGATGCGGTCCGGCAGCACTTCGTAGGCCGTCCCGCTCAGGCGCTTGACGCCCTCGATCACGATCCGATCGGTGCCCGCGCCCTTGATCTTGGCGCCCATCGCAATCAGAAAATTGGCCAGGTCGACCACCTCGGGTTCGCGCGCGGCGTTCTCGAGCACGGTTTCCCCGTCGGCCAAGGTGGCGGCCATCATCAGATTTTCCGTTCCCGTGACCGTGACGGTTTCCAGCACCAGGCGCGCGCCCCTCAGCCGGCCGGCGCGCGCCTTGATGTAGCCGTTCTCGATGTGAATATCCGCGCCCATGGCCTGCAGGCCGGCCACGTGAATATTGACCGGGCGCGCGCCGATGGCGCACCCGCCCGGCAAGGAGACGTCGGCCGCGCCGAAGCGCGCCAGCAGGGGCCCCAATACCAGTATCGAGGCGCGCATGGTCTTCACCAGCTGGTAGGGAGCGAAGTACTCCTTGATGGTCGAGGCATCCACTTCGATCCGCATCTTCTCGTCGATGGTCACCGCAACACCCATGCGGCCCAGCAACTCGATCATGGTCGTGACGTCCTGCAGGTGCGGAACGTTGGATACCGTCACCGGCCCGTCCGCCAGCAGGCAGCCGGCCAGGATCGGCAGCGTCGCATTCTTGGCGCCGGAAATGCGGATCTCGCCCTCGAGCGCGATGCCGCCATGAATCTGTAGCTTATCCACGTCCCTGCCTTGCGTATTCGTCCGGGGTGAACACCTGCAGCGCGAGGGCATGAATTTCATTGCCGACCACCGCGCCGAGCGTCGAGTAGACCATTTGATGGCGCTGTATCGGCTTCTTGCCGATGAACGCGGGGGCCACCACGATGGCCTCGAAATGCACGTTGTCCTCGCTGGTCACCATCGCATGGCTGCCGCCCAAACCGTCCTCGATCAGTTGCGCCACCTGTTGTGGATTCATGCTGCCTCCTCAAAATTTCCCAAGCTTACCTGTATCATTCGCCGATGAATCCGGACTTCACCGACGACGCGCTGGTCGAGCTCGGCCGCCAGGCGCTCGCCATCGAGATCGACGGTTTGCGCGCGCAACTTCCCCGTCTGGGGAGCGATTTTGCACGTGCCTGCCGCATTTGTCTTAACTGCCGTGGCCGCGTCGTCGTGACCGGCATGGGCAAGTCCGGCCATATTGGCGGCAAAATCGCGGCGACCCTGGCCAGCACCGGCACCCCGTCGTTCTTCGTGCATCCGGGCGAGGCCAGCCATGGCGATGTGGGCATGATCACCCGCGATGATGCCGTGCTCGCGCTGTCCAATTCCGGCGAAACCGCGGAGATTCTCACCATTTTGCCGGTGATCAAGCGCCTCGGCGTGCCGTTGATTGCCTTCACGGGAAAGCCCGAGTCCGCGCTCGCGCGCATTGCCACCGTGCACCTGGACATCGGCGTGCCCGCGGAGGCCTGTCCCTTGAATCTGGCGCCCACCGCCAGCACGACCGCCGCCTTGGCCGTCGGCGATGCACTGGCGGTCGCGCTGCTCAAAGCGCGCGGCTTCACCGAGGAGGATTTCGCGCGCTCGCATCCGGCCGGCACCTTGGGCCGCCGCCTGCTGTACGTGCGGGATGTCATGCGCACGGGCGCACACGTGCCGATGGTGCGCGCCGACACCACGCTCGCCGAAGGACTGATGGAGGTGAGTTCCAAGGGGCTGGGCATGACCGCGGTGGTCGATGCTTCGCTGCGCGTGCTCGGGGTGTTCACCGACGGCGACCTGCGCCGCGCGCTCGACCGCTCGGCGGACCTGCATGCCACGCGCATGGACCAGGTGATGACGCTGGGCCCGAAGTCGGTGCGGCCTGCCACGCTTGCGGCCGAGGCGGTGCACCTGATGGAGACGCATCGCATCACTTCCTTGCTGGTGCTCGATGATGATCTGAAAATCGTCGGCGCGCTCAATGTGCACGATTTGTTGCGCGCGGGCGTGTTTTGAAGGCGCGCGCGGCCACGCCGCTTGCCAAGATCGAACTGCTGATCCTGGACGTCGACGGCGTCCTCACCGATGGCCGGCTTTACTTTGGGGCAAAGGGCGAAGCACTCAAGGTGTTTCACGTGCGCGACGGTCACGGCATCAAGCTGCTCATGGCCGCGGGCGTGCAAGTCGCCGCATTGAGCGGCAGGCGCTCGGCGGCGGCCGCGGCCCGCTTGCGCGAATTGGGCGTGCCTACGGTGGTCCAGGGCTGCAGCGACAAGCTGTCGGCACTCGGGCGGCTGGCGGCACGCCTCGGGGTGAGCCCCTTGAACTGTGCCTGCATCGTGGATGACACGCCCGACCTGCCGCTCATGTCGGCGGTGGGCCTCGCCGCGGCGGTCGCGGATGCCCATCCGGTCGTGCTGTCCGCCGCGCACTGGATTGCGCACTCTCCCGGCGGCCGGGGCGCCGTGCGCGAATTGTGCGACGCCATGCTGCGCGCCCGCGCCGGGAGCGGCTGATGTTTTTTCGTATCTTCACCGTGCTGGCGGTGGCGGCTCTGGTGATCATCACCTGGATCTCGAGCTCGCCCAGCCATCGGCCTTCGGCGCAAGGCGGCGCGAAACAGGCGGATCTGCCGGGCTACTACCTCAAGAACGCCATTCTCACCGACTACGATGCATCCGGCGCGCCGAGCGTTCGCATCGAGGCCGAGCGCATCGATCAAATCGACCATGGCAACGAGGTGGCGCTGTACAACGTGCGCGTGAATTATGACGCACCGGGCGGACAGACCTGGGTGCTGTACGGCGACACGGCGCATGTTCAACCCGGCGGCAAGATCATCGATGTCGCCGGCAATGTGCGCCTGCAGGGTGAGAATCCCGGCACGCCGGGCGCCGCGGTGGTCCGCACCGACCTGTTGAGCTATAACGTTTCCGATTCCGTCGCCAGCACCAAAAGCGATGTGCGCATAGATTACGGCGGGCACATTCTCACCGCACGCGGTCTGAGTGCGAATTTGAAGGAGCGCACGATGCGCCTAGAATCGAGGGTCAATGGCCGCTTCCTCCCGTAAGCTTCTCGCCCTGGCCGCACTGCTTGCACCCATGGCACAGGCGAACGCCGCGGCCGCCACGATCGCGCGCGATCGCCAAGCGCCGATATTGATGGAATCGCAATCCGCATCGATCGACCTTAAGACCAATAGCGCGGTCTTCACCAAAATCCGCATCTCGCAGGGAGGCATGTCGATCAGCGCCGATCAGGGCCAGGCCAGCCAACAGCCCTCCCAGGATTTGTACTTCACCAACAATGTGTGGAATTTTCGCGGCAACGTCAAAATCACGGTCGAGCGAGGCCAGTTGTTTTCCGACGATGCGCAGATCACCTTCGCCAACAACGTGCTCAGCAAGGCCGTGGTCAACGGCAAGCCCGCCTCGTTCGAACAGACCGTCGCCAAGACCGGAAAACTGGCCAAGGGCCACGCGCAGAGCATCGACTACGATGCCGCGAAGCACCTGGTGCGGTTTTTGAACGATGCCTATTTGAGCAACGGCGACCATGAGATCACCGGGCAATCGCTGAAGTACGATATTCTCGCGCAAAAGGTCATCGCCGAGGAAGCGGAGCAAAACTCGCAGCGCGTGCACATCATCATCACCCCGCCGCCGCCCAAAACGCCGCCGCCGCCCAAAACGCCGCCCAAGTCCAATCCATGAGCGTATTGCGGGCGTTGGAACTCGCCAAAAGCTACAAATCGCGCCAAGTTTTGCGCGATTTGTCGTTGCAGGTGGAAAGCGGCGAGGTGGTCGGCCTGCTCGGGCCCAATGGCGCCGGCAAGACCACCGCCTTTTACATGATCGTGGGCCTGGCGCGCTGCGAGCATGGCGAGATCTTCCTCGACAACAAGGACCTCAGCCGCCTGCCCATGCATCGGCGCGCGCAGCTGGGTCTGGGCTATCTGCCTCAGGAACCCTCGGTCTTTCGCAAACTCTCGGTGGCCGACAACATCATGGCCATCCTCGAGACGCGCCCCGGCCTCGACGCTGCCGGGCGGACCGCGCGCCTCAAGGAGCTGCTCGGAGAGCTGCACATCGGCCATGTGCGCGACAGCCTGGGGATGAGCCTGTCGGGCGGGGAGCGCCGCCGTGTGGAAATCGCGCGGGCGCTGGCCGCCGATCCGCGCTTTATCCTGCTGGACGAACCGTTTGCCGGCGTCGATCCGCTCTCCGTCGTTGATATCCAACGGATAATCAAGCACTTGTCCGACAAGGGCATCGGCGTGCTGATTACGGATCATAATGTCAGGGAGACCTTGGGTATTTGCACCAGAGCCTATATCGTCAGTCAAGGCAGCGTGCTTGCCTCCGGATCTGCGGACCAGATTCTTGCCAACCCGCAGGTGCGTGAGGTGTACTTGGGCCAGGATTTCAAACTTTAGGAGCCTGCCTGACTATATGTTGAAGCCGAGTCTGCAGCTTCGCATCGGTCAACAGCTGACCATGACCCCGCAGCTGCAGCAGGCGATCCGGCTGCTGCAGCTGCCCTCGCTCGACCTGCAGGCGCACGTGCGCGAAACCCTCGAAACCAACGTCATGCTCGAGAGCGAGGACGAAGCACTGGAGCTGCCCGATCCGGTGCGCGAGCGCGAAGAGCCGCCAGTCCGCATCGATGAGAAATACGCTGAATTGGACGGCCTCAGCACGCCGGCCGATCAACGCGAAACGCCGGAGGTCGAGATTGCCGACGAGGCCTGGGGCGAACACACCAGCGGACCGTCCGATCGGGCTTATTCGGGCGACGATGACCGCAGCAGCGATTTCAGCGATCAGCACGGCCAGACCCTGCAAGAGCAGCTGATCGAACAGCTGGAACTGGCCAAGCTGTCGGCGACCGATCTGGCCATCGCGCGGGTGATTACCGATGCAATCACCGACGATGGCTACCTGAGCGACTCGCTCGAGGAGGTGCGCCTGAGCTTGCTGCCGGAAATCGAGGCCACCCCGGAAGAGGTTCTGCGGGTGCTCGGGATCGTGCAATCGCTGGAGCCCGCCGGCGTCGGTGCAAGAAACCTGGGCGAATGTATCGCACTGCAGCTCAAGCAGCTCGATCCGCAAACCCCGGCGCGCGAGGTGGCGATTCGAGTCGCGCTCGAACACTTGGATCTGGTGGCCGGCCAGCAACTGGCGCTGTTGCGCCGGCAGCTGCGCTGCAGCGAGAGCGATTTGGAGATGGCGCTGGCACTGGTGCGCTCCTGCCATCCGCGTCCCGGGGCGGCCGTCAATCCCACCCAGGCGCAATACGTCATCCCGGACGTGTTCGTGCGCCGCACCGATCATGGCTGGACCGTGGAGATCAATCAGGCCACGGTGCCGCGGGTTCGCGTCAACCAGGGCTACGCGAATCTGATCTCGCGCGCGCCCGATCACGCCATGCTGCGCACCCAATTGCAGGAGGCGCGCTGGCTGATGCGCAGCCTGGAAATCCGCAACGAAACGCTGGTCAAGGTGGCGCGCTGCATCGTGCAGCGCCAGACCAGCTTCTTCGAGATCGGCGAGGAGGCGATGGAGCCGCTGATCCTGAAGGACGTGGCCGAGGCGGTGGAGATGCACGAATCGACCATCTCGCGGGTCACCACCGCCAAGTACATGCACACGCCGCGCGGCGTGTTTGAATTTCGCTATTTCTTCTCGAGCCATGTTGCGGCCGCCGACGGCACGGAAATGTCGTCGACCGCCATTCGCGCCAAAATCAAGAAGCTGATTTCGCAGGAGAATCCTGAAAATCCGCTGAGCGATGCCAAGCTCGCGGAGATTTTGTCGCAAGAGGGCATACCGGTGGCCAGGCGCACGGTTGCCAAATACCGCGAAGGCATGCAGATCGCGCCGTCGAATGAACGGAAGCGAGCGGCAGCCCGCGCGTCTTAACGTGAAAGGAGCAGACATGCAATTAGATCTCAGCGGTCATCATGTGGAAGTCACCCCCGCGCTGCGCGGTTACGTGCTCAAAAAATTCGAACGCATCTCCCGGCACTTCGAGCAGCTGATCGACGTCCACTGCGTGCTCACGGTCGAAAAAATGACTCACAAGGCCGAGGCCACCCTCATGGTGCGCGGAAACAAGATCTACGCGGATGCAATCGAGGAGAACATGTACGCTTCCATCGACGCGCTGGCTGACAAGCTCGACCGCTGCATAAAGAAGCACAAGGAAAAGACCTCCGATCACCACGCGGAGGATGTCCTGAAGGCGCGTTAGAGCCCGCCCCAACCCCATGTCGATGCGGCTGATCATCGTGAGCGGGCTGTCCGGGTCCGGCAAGAGCGTGGCATTGCACATGCTGGAGGACATCGACTTCTATTGCGTCGACAACATCCCTGCCGCACTGCTCAAGCCGTTCATTTCCCACACGGTCCGCGGCATGGGCGACACCTATCCGCGGACCGCGGTGGGACTGGACGCCCGCAACCGCTCCGGTGAGATCGAAACGGTTCCGGCACTGGTGGGCGAGCTGCGGCGCAGCGGCATCGATTGCGAGATGCTGTACCTGCACGCCTCCGAGGAGGTGCTGCTCAAGCGCTATGCCGAGACCCGGCGCAAACATCCGCTGGTCACCGGCAACATCAGCCTGCGCGAAGCCATCGCCTCGGAACGCAAACTGCTCGAGCCGGTGATCACGGCCGCCGACTGGGTGATCGACACCTCCAACATGGGCGTACATGCGCTGCGCGAACTCATCCACGAGCGCATCGACCCGCGCAGCGGGGGACGGCTGTCGCTCATGTTCGAGTCATTCGGCTACAAGCACGGCATTCCCGGCGATGCCGATTTCGTTTTCGACGTCCGCAGCCTGCCGAATCCGTACTGGGAAAACGCGCTGCGCAAGCTCACCGGCCGCGACGCCGCGGTGATCGAATATCTGGCGGCCTTTGCCTGCGTGCGCGCCATGATCGAGGATCTGAGCGCATTTCTCGAGAAGCGCGTCGGCGAATTCTCGCGGGCCAATCGCAGCTATCTCACCATCGCCATCGGCTGTACCGGGGGCCAGCACCGTTCCGTGTACATCGCCGAGCAGCTCGCGCAGCACTTCCGCAAGACCTATCCGCAGGTGCTCACGCGCCACGATTCGCTGCAGGGCAACTAAGAAGCCCGGTATTGGCGGGCATTTTCCAGCTGCAGGAAGTCGCGTATCTCGCCGGCGCGCGCCTTGGCATCCTGGTAGCCCATGTCGATCATCTCGCGGGTGAAACCACGCTCGAACAGCAGGTAGCTCAGGAGCAGCGAATTCGGCGAATTGTGGGCTCCGAGGGCGCGCAGCAACGTGCGCAGCGCGCGCGGCAGCTCGCGCACGTGCCGGCGTGCCACTTCGTTCACGTCCTTCGAGGGAGTGATCACCAGGGTGTCGATCGGCTGCATGTCGATGCTCTCGTTGTAGCGGTTGATGCGCTCGAGGCTGGCATTCAGCGTATCCATGAAGAGCGAGTCCAGCATGAAACCGAACATCTGGCTGAAGGTCGGCTCGATCGGCGCCCGTGGCGGGTGCGCCATGGTGGGCGCAGGATCGTTCACGCCGATGATCAGCAGACGCGTCGCACCGAGCAAAATCGCCGGACTCAGCGGCGAGGTCTGGCGCATGGCGCCGTCGCCGTAGTAGGCGCCATTGAGCAGCACCGGCCGGAACAGGAAGGGAATCGCCAGGCTGGCCATCAAATGATCCAGCGTCAAAGTCGCCCGCACGCCCTTGCGATACACCCGCCGCCACGGTTCCGCCGACGGTTCAGCCGCGAAGAAAGTCACCGAGTCCGCATCGGCGTAGCAGGTCGCGCTGATGCCGATGGCGTGCAGATGCGTCTTGTACAGGCTGCGCGGAATGCCGTCGAAGTGCAGATGCGTGCGCAGCAATTCCCACAGCGGCGCGTTGTCGAACAGGGAATGCGGCGGCTGCACCAGCCAGCCGCCGGTGAGAAACGCCAGGAACCAATGCAGGCCGGACTTCAGCATCGAGAGCGCGTCGGCCTTGAATACCTGGTGCACGCGGAAATCGCGCCACACGCGTTCGATGGCCAGGATCGAGCGGCGGAAATGCGCCGCGTCCGAAGCCAGCGCGATGGCGCTGACCGCGCCGGCTGAAGTGCCGGTGATGACGGGGAATGGGCAGGCCGATCCGCGCCGAAGCAGGTCCGCAATGCCCTTGAGCACGCCCACCTGGTAGGCCGAGCGGGCTCCGCCGCCGGTCAACACCAGGCCGAGCTGTCGGGGTTCAAGGATCACGTCAGCGCATCGATGACGTCGTCCAGTCCGGCCAGCGTCAATGGATACATGCGCCCCTCCAGAAGATCGCGCGTCAGGTCGATCGATGCTGTCTGGCGCCAGCGCGACTGCGGCTGCGGATTGATCCAGGCGAACTTCGGATACTGCTTCATCAAGCGCTCGAGCCAGACGCTCCCGGCTTCCGGATTCCAGTGCTCGACGCTGCCGCCGGCGTGGGTGATCTCATAGGGGCTCATGGTGGCATCGCCCACCAGGATCAGTTTGTAGTCCGGGCCGTAGGTGCGGATGATCTCCGTGGTGCTGGCCTGTGCGTTGAAGCGCCGCCGATTGTCCTTCCACAGCGCCTCGTACACGAAGTTGTGAAAGTAATAGTGTTCCAGATGCTTGAATTCGCTGCGCGCCGCGGAGAACAATTCCTCGCAGGTCTTGACGTGATCGTCCATCGATCCGCCGATGTCCAGCAGCAGCAGGATCTTGATGACGTTCTTGCGCTCGGCCTGCATCTTGATGTCGAGCCAGCCGCCCGAACGGGCCGTGGCATCGATGGTGTCGGCCAGCGCCAGCTCATCCGGCACCCCGCGGCGGGCGAAGCGGCGCAGGCGGCGCAGCGCGATCTTGATGTTGCGCGTCCCCAGTTCGACCTTGTCGTCCAGGTTGGCGAATTCGCGTTTGTCCCAGACCTTCACCGCGCTTCGATTGCGGCCGCCGGCCTGGCCGATGCGCACCCCCTCCGGATTGAAGCCGTAGGCGCCGTAGGGCGAGGTACCCGCCGTACCGATCCACTTGCTGCCCCCCTGGTGGCGCTCCTTCTGCTCCTCCAGGCGTTGCTTGAGCGTTTCCAGCAACTTTTCCCATCCGCCCAGCGCTTCGATCCGCGCCTTTTCCTCGTCGGAAAAATCGCGCGCCGTCAGTTTTTCCAGCCAGTCGGCCGGCAATTGCCGTTCCAGCATCGCGAACACGTCCTCGACGCCCTTGAAGTGCGCGGCAAACGCGCGGTCGTAGCGGTCGTAGTACTTTTCGTCCTTCACCAGGCAGGTGCGCGCCAGATAATAGAAGCGCTCGGCGCTCAGATCCCCCAATCCGGCTTTGAGCGCCTCGAGCAGGGTCAGCAATTCGGTGATCGAGGCCGGCACGCCGGTCTTGCGCAGCAAAAAAAAGAACTTAACGAGCATTCCGGCGGTGCAGGAAAACGAGCTGCTCAAACAGGTGCACGTCCTGCTCGTTCTTCAGAAGCGCGCCATACAGCGGGGGAATGAGTTTCTTGGCATCGTCGCTGCGCAGCGCCTCTGGCGGGATGTCCTCGCTCACCAGCAGCTTGATCCAGTCGAGCAGCTCGGAGGTGGTGGGCTTTTTCTTCAGCCCCGGCGTTTCGCGGATCTTGAAGAACGTGGTCAGCGCCTCATGCAGCAGCTCGCGCTTGAGATCGGGGAAATGCACGTCGATGATCTGCGTCATGGTCGCGGTATCGGGGAAACGGATGTAGTGGAAAAAACAGCGGCGCAGGAAGGCGTCCGGCAATTCCTTCTCGTTGTTGCTGGTGATCACGATGATGGGCCGATGCCTGGCGCGCACCGTTTCGCGCGTCTCATAGACGTAGAACTCCATGCGGTCGAGTTCGCGCAGCAGATCGTTCGGAAACTCTATGTCGGCCTTGTCGATTTCATCGATGAGCAGCACCGGCTGCACCTCGCTGTCGAAGGCCTCCCACAAATTGCCCTTGAGGATGTAGTTGCGGATGTCCTTGACCTTCGGATCGCCGAGCTGCGAATCGCGCAGCCGCGACACGGCGTCATATTCATACAAGCCCTGCTGCGCCTTGGTGGTCGATTTGATGTGCCACTCGAAGAACGGCTTGCCGAGCGCGCGGGCGATTTCGTTGGCGAGCAGCGTCTTGCCGGTGCCCGGTTCGCCCTTGATGAGCAGCGGCCGCGACAGCACCACCGCGGCATTGACCGCCGCCATCAGCTCTTCGGTGGCGATGTAGCGATCGGTGCCGCGGAATTCGTTGGCCATCTTAAAGGCTACTTGCGCGTGACGCGCAGGATCTGCATGGAGTTGGTGCCGCCGGAGATGCCGCTGAGCTCGCCCTTGGTGAGGATGATGTGATCGTTCTCCAGCACCAGTTTCTGGCCGAGCAGCAGGCGGAAAATCGAAAAATACACCGCCTCGCCCCGATCCTCGACATCATAGGCGACCGGATAGACGCCGCGGTACAAGGTCACGCGGCGGCGCGTGCTTTCATGCCGGGTAAAGGCATAGATGGGGATGTCCGAGCGCACGCGCGACATCCACAACGCCGTGGAACCGGACTCGGTCAGGGCGACGATGGCTTTGACGTGCAAATGATTGGCCGTGTACATGACGGCGGCGGCGATCGCCTCGTCGGTTTGCGCGAAAAATCCGCTCTGCCTCTGGCGCGCGCGCACATGCTCCACTTCGTATTTTTCCGCGCCGACCACGATCTGCGCCATGGCCTCGACCACCTTGACCGGATGCCTGCCCGAGGCGGTTTCCGCCGACAGCATCACCGCATCGGTGCCGTCCATGACCGCGTTGGCGACGTCGGACACCTCCGCGCGGGTGGGAATCGTCGCGGTGATCATCGACTCCATCATCTGCGTGGCCATGATCACGACTTTGTTCTGGTGGCGCGCTTCCTGGATGATCAGTTTCTGCAGGCCCGCGAGTTCCGCATAGCCCATTTCCACGCCCAGATCGCCGCGCGCCACCATCACGCCGTCGCTGGCCTTGACCACCGCGGCGAGATTTTTGATCGCTTCCGCCCGCTCGATCTTCGCCACCAGCAGCCCGTGGCCGCCGGCCTGGTGCAGCAAGCCGCGGGCCTCGTCCATGTCGGCCGCATCGCGCGGAAACGAGACGCCGAGATAATCCACTTTGAGGCGCGCCGCGGTGACGATGTCCTCGCGGTCCTTGTCGGTGAGTGCGCCGGCGGACAGGCCTCCGCCCTGGCGATTGATGCCCTTGTTGTTGCCGAGTTCGCCGCCGACCAGCACGCGGGTTCGGATGCGCGGGCCGTCGATCCCGAGCACCCTCAGGCTGATCTGTCCGTCGTTCAAGAGCAGCACGTCGCCGGCGAATACATCGGATGGCAGCCTCTTGTAGGCGATGCCCACCGATTGCCCGGTGCCGGCGTCCGCCGCGAGGGAGGCGTCCAGGACGAATTCGGCGCCGTCGGCGAGCTCGATCTTGCCGGCTGCGAAGCGGTCGATGCGGATCTTGGGGCCCTGCAGATCGCCGAGCACACCCACGTAGCGTCCCGCCTGGCGCGCCGCCTCGCGCACCAGCTCGACGCGCCGCGCATGATCGGCGACGGCGCCGTGGGAGAAGTTCAGGCGCACCACATCCACGCCCGCGCGCACCATATCGGCGAGCACCGCCGGATCGTCCGTGGCGGGGCCCAGGGTGGCAACGATCTTGGTGCGGCGCAATCCGGCGTTCATGCTGCGCGCTGCTCGAGGATCTCGACCGCGGGGAGCTTCTTGCCTTCGACGAATTCCAGGAAAGCGCCGCCGCCCGTGGAGATGTACGAGATGCTGTCTTCGATGCCGTACTTCTCGATCGCCGCCAGGGTGTCGCCGCCGCCGGCCAGGGAAAAGGCCGTGCTGCGCGCGATGGCGGTCGCCAGCGTGCGCGTGCCCTCGCCGAATTGCGCGAACTCGAACACGCCCACCGGCCCGTTCCACAAAATGGTGCCGGCGGATCCCACCAGCGCCGCAATCGCCTCGGCCGAATCGGGGCCGATGTCCAAAATCATGTCGTCGGCCGACACCTGGCGCACGTCCTTGACGTCGGCTTCCGCCTTGGCCGAAAACTCGCGCGCCACCACCACGTCGGTGGGCATGGGGATGACGATGCCGCGCTTTTTGGACTGCTCGAGCAGGCGTTTGCAGATATCCAGCATGTTCGGCTCGTACAGCGATTTGCCCACATTGAAGCCCAATGCCGCGAGAAAGGTATTGGTGATGCCGCCGCCCACGATCAGCTGATCGACCTTGCTCAACAGCGATTCGAGCACGGTGAGCTTGGTCGACACCTTGGAGCCCGCGACGATGGCGAGCAGAGGCCGCGCGGGTTTTTCCAGCGCCGTTTCCAGGGCCGAGAGTTCGCTGACCAGCAGCGGGCCGGCGCACACCACGGGCGCGTACTTCGCGACGCCATGGGTGCTCGCTTCGGCGCGATGCGCCGTGCCGAACGCGTCCATCACGTAGATGTCGCACAGCGCGGCCATGCGCCGCGACAACTCGTCGGCATCCTTTTTTTCGCCCTTGTTGAAGCGCACATTCTCCAGCAGCGCGACCTCGCCGGGAGCCACATCGACGCCGTCCAGCCAATCCTTCTTGAAGGCCACGGGTATGCCGAGCAGCTGCGCAAGGCGCTTTGCCACCGGTGCCAGGGACAGCTCCTCGGCGTACCGGCCCTCCTCCGGACGCCCGAGATGCGACATGATCAGAACCCGCGCCTTCGCGGCCAGGGCCGCTTGAATGGTGGGCAACGCGGCGCGAATGCGCGCATCGCTGCTCACCACTCCGCCCTGGATCGGAACATTCAGATCCTCGCGGATCAGCACGCGTTTGTCGCGCAAATCGAGGCTGGACATCTTCGTGATCTTCAAGGGCAACCCTTACTTGGCCTTCGACCAGGCCACCAAGGTATCGAGCATGCGGTTGGAAAATCCCCACTCATTGTCGTACCAGGAGCAGGCTTTGACCAGGGTGCCCTCGATCACCTTGGTCAGGGTGGCATCATAGGTGGACGAGGCGGGATCGTGGTTGAAATCCACGGAAACCAGCGGCTGATCGTTGTAGGCCAGGATGCCCTTGAGCTCGCCGTTCGCGGCCGCCTTGATGGCATCGTGAATCTCCTGCACCGAGGTCTTGCGTGCGGCGGTGAAGCTCAGGTCCACCAGCGACACGTTGATGGTCGGCACCCGGATCGCAAACCCGTCGATCTTGCCCTTGAGTTCGGGCAGCACCAGCCCGACGGCGGCCGCGGCACCGGTCTTGGTCGGGATCATGGACATGGTGGCCGACCGGGCGCGGCGCAGGTCCGAATGATAGACGTCGGTCAGCACCTGATCATTGGTGTAGGAGTGAATGGTGTTCATCACGCCCGCGAGAATGCCGACCTTGTCATGCAGCACCTTCACCAGCGGCGCCAGGCAATTGGTGGTGCAGGAGGCATTCGAGATCACCGTCATGCTCGATTTCAATATGCCGTGATTCACCCCGTACACGATGGTGGCGTCGACATCGTCGCCGCCGGGTGCGGAAATCACCACTTTCTTGGCGCCGGCGGCCAGATGCGCGGCGGCCTTGGCCTTGCTGGTGAAAAGCCCGGTGCATTCGAGTACATACTCGACGCCGAGTTCGGCCCAGGGCAGCTTGGTGGGATCGCGCTGCGCCACCACGCGGATGCGATCACCGTTGACCACCATGGAATCGCCGTCCACATGCACCTCGCCGCGGAAGCGGCCGTGCGCGGTATCGAAACGGGTCAGATGAGCATTGGTGTTGGCGTCGCCCAGATCGTTGATCGCGACGATTTGGATGCCGCCGCCATGCTTGCCTTCGTACAGCGCGCGCAGGATGTTGCGGCCGATGCGCCCATAACCATTGATGCCCACTTTGATTGCCATCGTCTTCCTCATGCGCTTCGCGCAACTATCAACGGGGTCGAAGCGACCCCGACTTATCGGCGCCCGCTACGCGGGCGGTCAAATCCACCAAACCGCGTCAACCGGCGGCCGTTTTCTCGACCGCTTCGATCACCTTTTCCGGCGTGAATCCAAACTGCGGAAACAGCACTTTGGCGGGCGCCGAGGCCCCGAAATGGTCGATGCCCACCACCTGCCCCTTCAGCCCCACATAGTGCCACCAGGCAGCGCGAACTCCGGCTTCCACCGCAACGCGGCGGGTCACCCGGGCCGGCAACACGCTCTCCTTGTAGGCCTCGTCCTGAGCCTCGAACCGGTTGGTGCTCGGCATGGACACCAGCCGCACCCGGCCTCCCTTGGCATTCATCGCGCGTACCGCATCGGCCGCGATGCCGACCTCGGAGCCCGTGGCGATCACGATGGCCTCGGGAGTCGCGGACGGCTCGATCAGCACATAACCGCCGCGGGCGATATTCGCCACCTGCGCAGGCACACGCGTCTGATGCACGCAGGACTGGCGCGTCAGGACCAGCAGGGTCGGTCCCTCGCGATTCTGCGTTGCCGCCGCCCACGCACACGCTGTCTCGACACCGTCGCATGGCCGCCAGACATCGATATGCGGGATCATCCGCAGACTTGCAAGATGCTCGATCGGCTGATGCGTGGGCCCATCCTCGCCCAGACCGATGGAATCATGGGTGTAGACGAAGATCACGCGAATGCGCATCAGGCAGGCCATGCGCACCGCGTTGCGCGCATAGTCGGAAAAGGTCAGGAACGTACCGCCGTACGGGATGGAGCCGCCATGGGCGGTGATGCCGTTCATGACGGCCGACATGCCGAATTCGCGCACGCCGTAGTGAATATAGTTTCCCGCCGGTGCCGTGGGAGCCAAGGTCACCGAGTCCTTGCGCCAGGTGCCATTCGAAGGGGTCAGATCGGCTGAGCCGCCCAGCAATTCAGGCATGGCGGGACCGATGGCGTTCAGCACCGCTTGCGAGGATTGGCGGGTGGCCAGCGCCTTGCCCTCGGCCTGCACGGCGGCGGCAAACTCGCGCAGTCGCTGCTCGAATCCGGCGGGCAGATCCCCCGCCATGCGCCGCTCGAATTCAGCCGCCGGCTCAGGGTATGCCTGGCGGTAGGCCTCAAATCGGCTGCGCCATGCCTGCTCCGCGGCTGCCCCTTTTTCGCGCCGATCCCAGGCCGCACCGATGTCAGCCGGAATTTCAAACGGCGGCGAAGACCATCCCAGGGTTTTGCGCGCCACAGCGATGTCCTCCAGGCTCATCGCCTCGCCGTGCATGACCTGGGTACCCTGTTTCGGGGCGCCGAAGCCGATGATGGTCTTGGCGCAAATGAACGAGGGCTTGTCGGTCACGGCACGCGCCGCGGCGAGCGCGGCGGCAACCGCTTCGCTGCTCTGCCCGTCCACATGCGCAATCACATGCCAGCCGTAGGACTCGAAGCGGCGCGCGGTATCGTCGTCGAACCAGCCCACCACCTTGCCGTCGATCGATATGCCGTTGTCGTCATAAATCGCGATCAGCTTGCCCAGCTGCTGCATGCCCGCCAAAGAGGCCGCCTCATGCGAGATGCCCTCCATCATGCAGCCGTCGCCGACGAACACATAGGTGTGATGATCGACGATGGTGTGGCCCGGCCGATTGAAAGTCGCGGCAAGCGCGCGCTCGGTCAGCGCCATGCCCACGGCGTTGGCAAAACCCTGTCCCAAGGGCCCGGTCGTGGTCTCGATCCCGAGGTGCAGTTCGCGCTCCGGATGGCCGGGGGTCTTCGAGCCCCACTGGCGAAAATTCTTGATCTCCTCCATCGACAAGGGGTAGCCGGTGAGATGCAGAACCGAGTACAGCAGCATCGAGGCATGGCCGTTCGAGAGCACGAACCGGTCGCGGTCCGCCCAGGTGGGATTGCCCGGATTGAACTTAAGCACGTCGCGCCACAGCACTTCCGCGATGTCAGCCATGCCCATCGGTGCGCCCGGGTGACCAGAATTCGCCTTTTGGACCGCGTCCATTGACAGGGCTCTAATGGCGTTTGCAAGATCGCGGCGGGTGGGCATGAGGGGGGCTTCTTGTTTGGCGGTTCGAGCAGGGTATTGTCTCCGATGCGCCCCCTGCCAGCAATGCCGCGTGACAGCAGTCGCATTACTGCGTGAGTTGTCGATTGGCGACGGAACGCGGTCACAAAACGGCCGCCTCTTTATGTATAAAGGGTTGAGGCATTGCCATGACCCAGTTCACCGTCGTCGCGGCGATGCTTTGTTAGCATTTACATGATGCAAATTCTACAAGTAACCGACACCCATCTTTACGGCAGCGCCGGCGGTCGATTGCGCGGCGTGGAAACCGATCCGAGCCTGCGTGCGACGCTCGATGATGCGTTCGCGCGCGTGCCGGATTATCAGGCCGTGCTGGTCACCGGTGATTTGGTGCAAGACGACAAAGCGGGCTATCTGCGCTTTCGCAGCTTCTTCGGCAACCTCGCAAAGCCGGTGCTGTGCATTCCCGGCAATCACGACGAGCCGGAGGCGATGCGCAGGGAGTTGACCGGCGAGCCGTTCAAAATCTGCGGTGCGCACGCGGTCGGCGCCTGGAACTTCGTCATGCTCGACAGCTACGATCCGGGCCATGTCGGTGGCCGCCTGAGCAAGAACGAGCTGGCGCGTCTCGACGCGGCATTGTCGCAATCGCAACAGCACGCCATGGTGTGCCTGCATCATCATCCGATCGCCATGGGCAGCCGCTGGCTGGACGGCGTGGGCCTCGTGGAAGCACAGGATTTCTGGCAGGTCATCGAAGCGCACGCGCACGTGCGCGCGGTGGTGTGGGGGCATGTTCACCAGGCTTTCGAGGGCAAGCGCGGCGACGTGAGCTTGTTTGCGACGCCATCGACCGGCGCGCAATTCCTGCCCAAGAGCGATCGCTACGCGGTCGACTCGCTGCCGCCGGCCTACCGCGGCTTTGAACTGCACGACGACGGCCGTATCGACTCTCAGGTACACTGGGTGGAATCGAGTCGATTGCGGCAAACCGCGAGCTAGAAGCCCAGGCAACCCGATGCGCCGATTCCTGATTCGCTGGCGATTGCTGGGGCTCGCGCTCGCCTGCTTCGCCCTCGCGCCGGCGCCCGCGGTGCGCGCCGACGGCGCCCTGCATGCGCTCTGGGAAGTGCACGGCAGGCACAACACGGTTTATCTATTGGGCTCCATTCACGTGCTGCGCCCCAGCGACTACCCGCTGTCGCCGGCAGTGCTCAAAGCCTATGGCAGCGCCAAGTCCATTTATATGGAAGTGAACCTGGCGGATGCCGACATGCAAAAAATGCAGACCGAGCTGCTCGCCAGCGCGCGCCTGCCCCAGGGCCGGACGCTGCTGTCGATCATGGGCGAACACCGCTACCAGCGCGCGCAGGAAATGGCACAGCAGGTCGGCGTCGATCTCGGCATATTCGATGCTTTCGCGCCGTGGTTCGCCGCCGAAGCGATCTCGCAGCTGCAGCTGCAGCAGCTCGGCTTCCAGCCGAAGTCCGGCGTCGAGATGTACTTCCTGGAGCGGGCGCGCACCGACGGCAAGTCCGTGGCGGGGCTCGAGACCGTGCACGATCAGATCGCGTTGTTCGGTGCGTTGTCGCCGAATCAGCAGGCCGATTACCTGGTATCGAGCCTCCAGGAAGCGCGCGAGCTGCCCCGGGAAGTGGACGAGATGGTGCACGCCTGGGCAAACGGCGACACCCGATGGTTCGCACAGCAGCTCAAATCCGAGTTCGGCCGCGACCCGGACGTCTACGACGCGCTGCTGGTGGCGCGCAACCGCAAATGGGTGCCCAAGATCGAATCACTGCTCAACGACGACAAAAATTATCTGGTGATCGTCGGCACCGGGCACCTGGTGGGTGAGGGCAGCGTGATCGACCTGCTGAAAAAAGATGGGATCGCGGCCGAGCAGCGCTGAGCGCCGAACGCTGAGCGCCGAACGCTGAGCGTTGAACGCCGCACGGCAGCGATCCCCTGAGCCGTGCTATTGCGCGGCGGGCGGCGCAGCCGCGCGGCGCTCAGCCCAGGCCGCGCGCCGCGCCTGCATCCGGGCGTGCATCTGCGCCTGCATCCGTGCCAGCTGAGCTTGCTGCGCCGGCGTCAGCAGCTTGAAGATCTGCGCGCGCGCGGCTTCGCGCTGCGTGATCATTTGCGAGTGCAGAGAGCCGTTCGCCTGCGTGACCTGCGCCACGACGTTGGCATAGTTCGGATCGTTGGGCTGCGTCTGGCGCAGTTTCAGCGAGTTGGCGCCCATCTCCTGGCGAATGCTCTTCATCTGCGGGCCGGCATTGGCCATGATGTTCTTGACGGCCGCCTGCTGCTCGGCACTCAAGCCAAGCTTGGACAGCATGTGCCCGGCGCCATGGTGATGATGCCAACCGTGCGGTCCCGGTGCGGCGGGAGCGGCGGGAGCCGCGGGAGCCGCGGAGGTGGTCTGATCGGCCGCAGTCGCGATCGAAATACCCGCGGTTGCTGCTGCTACCGCCGCCGCCAGCAGTGTTGCCGAAAGCAAATTGCGATTCGATTTCATGTTCATGGCTCCAAAATTCGGTGAAAGAGGATACGCGAGCATCCTAAGCCGGAGCCGTGCAAACATGTGTCAGAGGGGGCGCAGGGTTCTGTTAAGAATTGCAAATTCGAGGGCCGGCAGCCCGGCCCGGCACCGACTGTGCCAGAGTATGCGCCATGACTACCGATGCTGCGGCAACCCGGGCGCCTCGCGTGCTGCTGGTCGATGACGACCGCGAGCTGTGCCAGATGCTGTCCGAGTACCTGGATGCCGAGCACTTCGACGTGAAGAGCGTACACGACGGCGGGGACGCGCTCGCGGAATTGCAGGCGGAGGAGTTCGAGATCGTGATTCTCGACGTGATGCTGCCGAGCGTCGGCGGACTCGACGTCCTGCGCAAGCTGGGCGCCTCGTATGCGACGCCGATCCTGATGCTCACCGCGCGCGGCGACGACGTGGACCGCATCGTCGGCCTGGAGCTCGGCGCCGACGATTACCTGAGCAAGCCCTTCAATCCGCGCGAATTGGTGGCGCGGATCCGTGCGATCTTACGGCGCGCCAGCAGCCGCGCGGCGCGCGGCGGCGCTCCCGAAGAGCTGAGCGTCGGGCCGATCCACCTCAGCGCGGGCACGCGCCAAGTGCATGTGGCGGACAAAGCGGTGGCGCTCACCGGCGCGGAGTTCCGTGTGCTCGAGTTGCTGATGCGATCGGCGGGACAGGTGCTGTCGCGGGACACCATGACCGAGCAGGCCCTCGGACGCAAGCTCGCGGCCTACGATCGCAGCATCGACACGCACATCAGCAACCTGCGCCGCAAGCTCGAGCTGGAGGCGGGCAAGAACCCCGAAATCAAGAATGTCCGCGGCTCGGGCTACACCCTGACCTGGAGCCTGTCCGAGAATCCCGCGTGAGCCGCGTCGGCTGGGCGCATGCATAGCCTCTTCTCGAGAATCTTCCTGCTGTTTTTGATGGCGATGATTCTGATAGTCGGCAGCAGCATCGCCACGACCTTCACGATTGCCTCGCGCGAAAATGAATCGCTCGAATACCAGCGCCGGCCGTCCATCGCCATCCAGGCTTCCGAGATTCTCGCCGGCGGCGGGATCGACGCGCTGAAGAACTGGCTGCAGAGCAACAAGAATGCGCTGGGCGACCGGGAACTGTTCGTCATCGGGCCCGACGGTCGGGATATTCTCGGCCGGCGCCTGCCCGAGAGCGCGGTGCGCCGCCTGGGGATGATCAACCACGAGCCGGTTCCGCGTAATTTCCGGCCGTCGCGCGCGGTGCCGCAAATCATCGCCGCGGACGGATCGACCTACACCGTGTTTGCGACCCCACGGCGGCCGAGCATTTTCGGCGCGCTCAGCCTGCCCGCCATTTCGCTCACCATCCTCGGGATCGCGCTGGTGGTCAGCGCCCTCACCAGTTGGTGGCTGGCGGAGCACCTCACCGCCCCCATACGGCGCATCCAGGCCGGCGCTCGCGCACTGGCTTCCGAGAATCTCAACGTGCGCGTCAGCGCCGGTCTCGAAGGACGCAAGGATGAACTGGCCGTGCTGGCGCGCGACTTCGATGCCATGGCCGATCAATTGCGCGCCAACCGCAGCGCAACCACGCGCCTGCTGCGCGACATTTCGCACGAACTGCGTTCGCCGCTGGCGAGGATGCGGGTCGCATTGGGCCTGGCGCGCCAGCCGCCGGCGGATTTCCCGCGGCAACTCGACCGGCTGGAGCGGGAGATCGAACGGCTGGACGCCATGATCAGCCAGGTGCTGAAGCTCGCACGCCTGCACGGCACCGATGCGCTGCTGGAGCGCGAGCGCTTCGAACTCGACGAGGTGATCGAGGAACTCGTGCGCGACGCGAATTTCGAAGGCGCCGTCAAGAATTGCAGCGTCAGCCTGCAGGGCGCCGCCAATAACGCGCTGCTCGGCAACCGTGAACTGCTGCGCAGCGCGATCGAGAACGTCCTGCGCAACGCGGTGCGCTACAGCCCGCAGGACACGCCGGTCGTGATGCAGGTCGTGAAGACCGCCGCAGGCTTGGAAATCCTCATTCGCGATCACGGCCCCGGCGTGCCGGCCGCGGATCTGGAACGCATCTTCGAACCGTTCTATCGGGTGGCCGAGTCCCGCGACCGCGACAGCGGCGGTGAAGGCATCGGCCTCGCGATCACCTCGCAGGTCATGAAGGCTCACGGCGGCGCGGCGCGGGCCGCCAACGCCCAGGGCGGCGGACTGGAAGTGCGGCTCAGCTTGCCCGCGACGGCCATCGCTGTTTAGAGTGCTGCGCCATGAGCCTGTTTCAAGAAGCCTGCAAATACATTCCGGGCGGGGTCAACTCGCCGGTTCGAGCCTTCCGCGGCGTGGGCGGCGAGCCGATTTTCTTCAAGAAAGCCATGGGCGCCCATGTCATCGCGGCGGACGATCGCCGCTATCTGGACTACGTCGGCTCCTGGGGACCGATGATCCTGGGCCACGCGCATCCGCAGGTCATCAAGGCCGTGCAGCAGGTCGCCGCCGACGGCCTGAGCTTCGGCGCGCCCACCGAACTCGAGACGCGGCTCGCGCGGCGCGTGGTCGAGCTCATGCCCTCGATCGAGCTGGTGCGCTTCGTCAGTTCCGGCACCGAGGCGACCATGAGCGCGATCCGTCTCGCACGCGCGTTCACCAACCGCGACACCATCGTCAAATTCGAGGGCTGCTATCACGGCCACTCCGATTCGCTGCTGATCAAGGCCGGGTCCGGCGCGCTGACATTGGGCGTACCCACCTCCCCCGGCGTCCCCAAGGCGCTGGCGCAGCACACCGTCACGCTCGATTTCAACGACGCCGATCAAGTGCGGCGCGCGTTTGCCCAGCTTGGCGACCGGATCGCCTGCGTCATCGTCGAACCGGTCGCCGGCAACATGAACTGCGTGCCGCCCGCGCCGGAGTTCCTGCAAACCCTGCGCCGCGAGTGCGACCGCAGCGGCGCGCTGTTGCTGTTCGATGAAGTCATGACCGGCTTTCGGGTCGCGCTCGGCGGCGCGCAGGCGCTGTACGGCGTGCGTCCCGACCTGACCACGCTCGGCAAGATCATCGGCGGCGGCATGCCGGTGGGCGCATTCGGCGGCCGCCGCGACATCATGGAACAACTCGCGCCGCTGGGGCCCGTTTACCAGGCCGGCACGCTGTCCGGAAATCCGGTGGCGATGATCGCCGGACTCACCACCCTCGAGCTGATCGGCGCGCCCGGTTTTCACGCGCGCCTGGGGGCCCAGACCCGCATGCTGGTCGAGCGGCTCGCGGCCGCCGCCGCCGGTGCCGGCATCGCGCTGGCCGCCAATCACGTCTGCGGCATGTTCGGCTTTTTCTTCACTCAGGAGCGCAGCGTCGACAGCTTCGCCAAGGTCATGGCCTGCGACGTCGAACGCTTCAAGCGATTTTTTCACGGCATGCTGCAAGAAGGCGTGTATTTCGCGCCCTCGGCGTTCGAAGCCGGGTTCCTGTCGGCGGCGCACACCGCGGCCGACATCGATGCCACCGCCGCCGCCGCGGCACGGGTCTTTGCTGCGATGAGCGCGTAGCGCCGATCATGCGCGCCTTCGCCTGGTTCCTGGGTGCGCTGCTGCTGGCCGGCCTCATCGGCGCGCTGCTCGCCTATCCGGCCTACGAACTCACCTCGAGCTTTGCAAGCTGGGCATTTCACCGGGTCGCAAGCCGCGTCGCCATGCTGGTGCTGATCGCCGAGCTCTTCTGGCTGTGCCGGCACCTGCACCTGACCACCCGGCGCGATTTCGGCTACGGACTGCCGTGGCGCAGATTCTTGCGCGTGAGCCTCGCATCGGGCCTGGCCGGCGCGGCCACCGCCGCCTTGGGCGCCGGCTTCCTGCTGTCCACGCACCTGCGCGTCGTCAGCCCCGCCTTCACGCCCAGCGCGCTCGGTTTCGCGCGGATTTTTCTGATCGGCTTGAGCTCCGGCGCCGCCGTCGCACTGATCGAGGAGACCGTGATGCGCGGCGCCATGCACACCGCGATCGAACGCGAATCGGGACCCTGGACCGCGGCGCTGCTCACCGCCCCTCTGTTTGCCGTCGTGCACTTTTTCGCCAAGGCGCACATCGCACCACAGGACATCGGCTGGGGCAGCGGCCTGCACCTGTTGTCGCTCTCCTTCGCGCCCTTGTCGCAACCATCGCTGGTGTTCGACTCCTTTCTTTCGTGGCTGGTGGTCGGACTGATCCTGAGCCTGACGCGCGTGTTGACCGGCAACATCGCCGTGGCCATCGGCCTGCACGCCGGCTGGGTGGTGGTGCTGCGCATGCTGCAGGAGGCAACCACCGGCGCCAGCTCGCCCGCGTATGCCATCTGGGTGGGGAAGTTCGACGGCTTGCTGGGTTACTGGCTGCTGCCCTGGGGCGCTTGCATCGCCGCCGCGCTATGGCTGACGCGCGCGCGCTGGGTGCCCTGCGCCAGCGCTACCGCCAACGCTACCGGCAGCGCCCGCTAGCGGATCGCGCCCAGCGCCTGCGGACTCAAGACATCGAGCCGCTCGATCGGATCCATAAGCTCCAGGCAGAATTGTTTTTCCGCCGCAATCGGCAGGATTTCCGCGAGCCGATGCCCCACCCAGGCCGCATCGTCCAAATGCATCTCGATGCCCGTGTACACCTCGCCCAGTTGCGGCAGCACCGTCTTCAGGAGCTGCGCCAGTTCCGCATGACGTGCGGGCACGCTCAGCACCGGTTCGCGCTCCAGGCTCTCGACGGCGGCCAGATTCAATCCATCGGGCCGGCGGCTTCGCCCGACGATGCGGAAGCGCTGCTCACCGACGCAGGACAGGCCGAGAAAACCGTCCGACAACTGGTGGAAGTCGACGATCTTGGCCATGGTTCCGACCTCGACGGTGTCGGCCGGACCGGTTTCCGCGCCCTCACGGATCAGCGCCACGCCGAAGCGCTGGTCGCCGCGCATGCACCTGCGCACCATGTCCACATAGCGGGTTTCAAAGATTCGCAGCGGCAGCGGGCCGCCCGGGAACAGCACCACGTTGAGCGGGAACAAGGCGATCGAGGTCGGCGCCGGCATCAGCGCGTCCGCAATGCCGCCAGCAATTTCTCGTGCAGTCCGCCGAATCCGCCGTTGCTCATGATGAGCAGATGATCCCCGGCGCGCACCTGGGCCATCAGCCCCGACAGCAGCTCATCGACCGTGCCGGCGAAATTCACCCGCCCGCCCATGCCGGCAACCGCGCCGCGCAGGTCCCAGCCCAGATCCGCAGGCGCGAGGAACCAGCTCTGGTCGGCGACCGCCAGCGCGGGCGCCAGCTCATCGCGGTGTACGCCCAGCTTCATGGTGTTGGAGCGCGGTTCCAGCACGGCAATGATGCGTTGATTTCCGACCCGGGCCCGCAAACCCTTGAGCGTCGCCTCGATGGCGGTCGGATGATGCGCAAAGTCGTCGTACACCGTGACTCCGTGCACCACGCCGCGCACCTCCATGCGGCGCTTGACGCCGCGGAACAGGCACAGCGCCTCGGCGGCGCGTTCGAGCGTAACGCCGGCATGGTGGGCGGCGCCGAGCGCCGCCAGCGCGTTCTGCACGTTGTGCTCGCCGATGAGATCCCACGCGACCTCGGCCGACTCCCGGCCGCGCAACAGCACGGTGAAGCGGCTTGCGGCCGAGTCCTTGGCGATGCGTGCGCTCCAGTCGCTCGACTGCGCGCCGCCCAGGCCAAAGGATTCATTTGGCGTCCAGCAGCCCTCGCTCAGGGTGGTGGCGAGCTGCCGATCGGCTGCGTTGACGATGAGCCGTCCGCTGCCGGGCACCGTGCGCAGCAGCTGGTTGAACTGGCGGCGGATCGAGGCGACATCGGGATAAATGTCCGCATGGTCGTATTCCAGATTGTTCAGGATCACCGTGCGAGGGCGGTAGTGCACGAATTTGGCGCGCTTGTCGAAAAAGGCCGTGTCGTACTCATCCGCTTCGATCACGAAGAACGGGGCCTTTCCCAAGCGTGCGCTGGACTCGAAATTGCCCGGCACGCCGCCGACCAGGTATCCCGGTGCAAGCCCCGCATGCTCGAGTATCCACGTGAGCATCGCCGTGGTCGTGGTCTTGCCATGCGTGCCGGTGACCGCGATCACATGCCTCGCGCGCAGCACCTCTTCGGCCAGCCACAGCGGGCCCGAGGTATAGGGCATGCCCCGGTCGAGCATGGCCTCGATCACCGGGCGGCCGCGGCTCAGGGCATTGCCGACCACGATCATGTCGGGCGCAAGATCGAGCTGCTCGGCGCCATAGCCCTGGATGAACTCGATGCCGAGGGCCTCGAGCTGGTTGCTCATCGGCGGATAGACGTTGAGATCCGATCCGGTCACCCGAAATCCGGCAGCCTTGGCGATGGCTGCCACGCCGCCCATGAAGGTACCCGCTATCCCCAGAATGTGGATGTGCCTGCTCAAGATTGCCGCAGCACCCGATGTTCGATCAACATTGCCGATTCAGTCATACTTCCGCTCAAATTGTACACGTGGTCACCGCATGCCTGAGGCGATTTGGATCGATCGAAGCGATGAGCTTGGCCCGCTGGCGCGTGAACTGCAGTCGCAGGCCTCGATCGGCATCGACACGGAATTTCTGCGCGAACGCACGTTTTTTCCGAAATTGTGCCTGCTGCAACTGAGCGCGGCAGGACGGATCTGGTGCGTGGACACCTTGCGGGTCGGCAGCCTCGACGCACTGCTGCCCGCGCTGACCGCGCCCGGGGTGCGCAAGTTCATCCATGCCGCGCGCCAGGACCTGGAAGCTTTGTATCTTACCGCCCGCCAGGTCGTCTCTCCGGTCTTCGATACTCAAATTGCCGCAGCCTGCACCGGCATGAAGCCCCAGGTGGGCTACGCGGAACTCGTGAAAACCCTGCTCGACGTCGCCATTCCGAAGGGACAGACCCGCACCGACTGGTCGAAGCGGCCGCTATCGCGTGCCCAGCTGGAATATGCCGCGGACGACGTGCTGTATCTGGGCTCGATCGCCGGCGAACTGCAGCGCCGCTTGCAGCGGCTGGGACGCGAACACTGGGTCACGGAGGATTGCCTGGAGCTCGAAGAGAAGCGGCTCTACGAACCGGACCCCGCGCAGGCTTGGGAGCGGTTGCGCGGCCTCGCCCAGCTCGATCCCGAACCGCGCGGCCGCGCCAAGGCCATCGCGGTGTGGCGCGAGAAACTGGCGCGCGAGCGCGATCTGCCGCGCGCCTGGATCCTGCCCGATGCGGCGCTTTTTGCCATCGCACAGGCCAATCCTGCGTCTTTGGCGGCTCTCGATGCCGTGCAGCCCATGAACGATAAGCTTGCCGCCACGCTGCTCGAGGCGCTTGCCGGCTCGGGCGCCGCAACCGATTCCGAGCCGGCGCAGGAATTGCGTCCGACGCCCGAGCAGAAAGCCTTGCTCGACCGTCTGACCAGGATCGTCGATGCGCGCGCAGCGGCACTCGAGGTGAGTGCCGAACTGTTGGCGCCGCGCGGCGAACTCAAGGCACTCGCGATGGGCAGACGCGATACCCACGCCCTCGCCGGCTGGCGCAAGGACGAGATCGGGAGCCGCTTACTGGCGGAAATCAGCTAGCCGCGCGGCGCGGACCCGATTGCCTTCTGAATGTTCTTGAACACGGTGCTCATGTCGGCGTCGGCATCCACGACCCGCAGCAATCCCGCCGCCTGGTAGTGGCTGATCAGGGGCTTGGTCTGCGCCTCGTACACATCGAGCCGCTTGCCGATGACTTCTTCCTTGTCGTCCTCGCGCTGGATCAACCGATGCGGCTTGTCGCCGCATTTTTCGGCCAGCATTCCGGGCGGCGAGGTGTAGATGTTGAACACCTGGTTGCAGGTTTCACAGATCCGGCGTCCCGTGAGGCGTTTGAACAGAATCTTCAAATCCAGATTGAGCAACACCACCGACTCGAGCGGCGTGCCGAGCTCGGCCAGCATTTTCTGCAGCGCCTCGGCCTGGACGATGTTCCTGGGGAAACCGTCCAGGATGAAACCCTCGACCGCATCGGGACGGCCCAGGCGTTCGCGGATCATCCCCAAGACCGTGGCATCGTCGACCAGCTTGCCGGCATCCATCGCCGCCTTGGCGCGCAGGCCGAGCGGCGTGCCCTTGGCGCGTGCTTCGCGCAGCAGGTCGCCGGTGGAGATCTGCGGCACGCCATAGGCCTTGACCAGCAGCGCGGATTGCGTGCCTTTGCCGGATCCCGGAGCGCCCAGTAAGACTATTCTCATGCTTTCTTTTGGTGGTAAAAGCGCGCTACCGTACCAGAGGACGCGCTGATCGGCTATTCTGCGCGGCCTATCCACAGGGGGGCGTCGTGGCCAAGAAGAACGCGTTTTATGCACAATCCGGTGGCGTCACCGCGGTCATCAACGCGTCCGCCTGCGGCCTGATCGAAGCGGCGCGCCGCCACCCGGATAAAATCGGCAAGGTTTACGCCGGCCGGCACGGCATCATCGGCGCGCTGAGCGAGGATATGATCGACGTCAGCAAGGAAAGCCGCGCCACCATCAGCGGCCTGCGCCATACGCCCGGCGGCGCGTTCGGATCGGCGCGCTACAAGCTGAGCGGCATCGACAAGAACCGCGCGCAATACCAGCGCCTGATCGAGGTGTTTCGCGCCCACGATATCGGTTATTTTTTCTACAACGGCGGCAACGATTCCATGGACACCGCGCAGAAGGTGTCCGAGATCGCGAGCCAGATGAACTACCCGGTGATTTGCGTCGGCATCCCGAAGACCGTGGACAACGATCTGCCCATAACCGACTGCTGCCCCGGCTTCGGGTCGGTCGCCAAGTACATCGCCGTGTCGACGCGCGAAGCGGCGCTCGATGTGGCCTCCATGGCGCGAACCTCGACCAAGGTGTTCGTGCTGGAAGTCATGGGCCGGCACGCGGGCTGGATCGCGGCGGCCGGCGGATTGGCGGCGCAAAAAGCCGGCGATGCGCCGCACATCATTCTCTTCCCCGAGATCGCGTTCGACCGCGGGCTGTTCCTGAACAAGGTGAAAGCCACCGTCGAACAACGCGGCTACTGCGTCATCGTGGTCTCGGAAGGGGTGCAGGACGCCTCCGGCAAGTTCCTCGCCGAGGCCGGCACCCAGGACGCCTTCGGTCACGCGCAACTGGGCGGAGTCGGCCCGGTGGTCGCACAGATGACGCAGCAGGCCTTCGGCTACAAATTTCACTGGGCGGTGGCCGACTATCTGCAGCGCTCGGCCCGCCACATCGCCTCCAAGGTGGATGTCGATCAGGCCTACGCCGTCGGCAAGGCCGCGCTCGAATTGGCGCTCAAGGGCAGGAATGCCGTCATGCCCGTCATCGTGCGCAAATCCTCCAAGCCCTATCGCTGGGGCATCGGAGAAGCCCCGCTGGCCGCGATCGCCAACCAAGAGAAAAAGCTGCCGCGCGGCTACATCTCGCCGGATGGCTTCGGTATCACCGCGGCCTGCCGCCGTTATCTATTGCCGCTGATCGGGGGCGAAGGTTACCCTCCCTATCGCAACGGTCTGCCGGCTTATGTCACATTGAAAGGCACCCGCGTTCGCAAGCGCCTGCGGACACCGTTTGTGATATAGTCGCGTCGCTTTTTTTGACATTAAACTCTTATTTTTCAATAACATAAGCTCGAAGGGAAACTATGACACTCGATAATGCGCCTTGGTTGGCGATTGCGGCGGGCGTGGTTGCGATCCTCTACGGCGTCATTTCGGTGCGCTGGATTTTGAAACAGCCCGCCGGCAATGCCCGCATGCAGGAGATCGCCGCGGCAATCCAAGCCGGCGCGCGTGCCTACTTGAACCGGCAGTACTCCACCATCGCAGTCGTCGGCGTCGTGCTTTTCCTGGCAATCGGCATTGCGCTCGATTGGGCCACCGCGGGCGGTTTCGCCGTCGGCGCCATCCTCTCCGGCATGGCGGGCTACATCGGCATGTTCATCTCGGTGCGCGCCAACGTGCGTACGGCCCAGGCCGCCCATCACGGCGTCAACGCCGCACTCAAGGTCGCGTTTCGCGGCGGCGCCATCACCGGCATGCTGGTGGTCGGATTGGGACTCCTGGGTGTCGCCGGCTACTACCTCGTGATGCGCAACGTGCTGGGCGATTCCGACACGGCGCTGCGCTCGCTCGTCGGCCTGGCCTTCGGCGGTTCGCTCATCTCGATTTTCGCGCGCTTGGGCGGCGGCATTTTCACCAAGGGCGCCGATGTGGGCGCGGACCTGGTCGGCAAGGTCGAAGCCGGCATTCCCGAGGATGACCCGCGCAATCCGGCCGTGATCGCGGACAACGTCGGCGACAACGTCGGCGACTGCGCCGGCATGGCCGCGGATCTGTTCGAGACCTACGCCGTGACGCTGGTTGCCACCATGCTGCTGGGCGGCCTGGTGATGACGGATCTGGGTGCGAAAGCGATCTTGTTCCCGCTGGTGCTGGGCGCGATCTCCATCATCTCCTCCATCATCGGCACCTTCTTCGTGTCCACGCGCGAAGGCGGCAAGATCATGAACGCGCTGTACAAGGGCGTGATCGTGTCCGCGGTGATTTCGGCGATCGCCTTTTACTTCGTGGCGCAGGACATCATGGGCGATCAAGCCATGCGCATGTGGCTGTGCACGCTGGTGGGTCTCGCGCTGACCGCGGCGATGATCGTGATCACCGAGTACTACACCGCGACCGAATACAAACCGGTGCAGCACGTGGCCGCCGCCTCGCAGACCGGCCATGCCACCAACATCATCGCCGGCCTCGGCGTATCGATGAAGGCCTGCGCGCTGCCGGTGATCGCGGTCGCGCTCAGCATCTGGGCGTCGTACCAGCTCGAAGGACTGTACGGCATCGCCATCGCCGCCACCGCGATGCTGTCCATGACCGGCATGATCGTCGCGCTCGATGCCTACGGGCCGATCACCGACAACGCCGGCGGCATCGCCGAAATGGCGCACCTGGACAAAAAAGTGCGCGATGTCACCGATCCGCTGGATGCGGTGGGCAATACCACCAAGGCAGTGACCAAGGGCTACGCCATCGGCTCCGCGGGCCTGGCCGCGCTGGTGCTGTTCGCCGACTACACCCACAAGCTCAGCGAAGTGCTGGGCCACCCCACCACCTTCGATCTGTCGAACCCCGCGGTGATCATCGGCTTGTTCATCGGCGGCCTGGTGCCGTATCTGTTCGCCGCCATGGCGATGGAAGCGGTGGGCCGGGCGGCCGGCGCCGTGGTCAACGAGGTGCGCCGGCAATTCAAGGAAATCGCCGGCATCATGGAAGGCACCGCCAAGCCCGACTACTCGCGCGCGGTCGACATGCTCACCAAGGCCGCGATCAAGGAAATGATCGTGCCCTCGCTGCTGCCCATTCTCGTGCCCATCGTCCTGGTATTGATCGTAAATTTTCTGATGGGTCCGGGTTCGGGCGTCCAGGCCCTCGGCGGACTGCTCATCGGCACCATCGTCACCGGCCTGTTCGTCGCCATTTCGATGACCACCGGCGGCGGCGCATGGGACAACGCCAAGAAATACATCGAAGAGGGCCACTTCGGCGGCAAGGGCTCCGATGCGCACAAGGCCGCGGTGACCGGCGATACCGTCGGCGATCCCTACAAGGACACCGCCGGCCCCGCGATCAACCCGTTGATCAAGATCATCAACATCGTGGCGCTGCTGCTGGTGCCTGTGCTCGGCAAGATGATGTAATCATCGGGAGACTGATGGACCTGCGCGATTGGATGCCGGGGCATGGCCCGGATTGGCCGGCCTGCCGATTCAAATATCGAAGTAGATCGCGTCCGGCTCCGCCGCGCCGTCGCGCGTCGCCACGCGCAGCTCCGGCTCCTTCAACGACACGCGCGAGCGCGGCGGCACGCTGCGGGTGAGAAACACCGAACCGCCGATGACGCTGCCGGCGCCCACCACGGTCTCGCCGCCCAATACTGTGGCGTTGGCGTAGAGCGTCGAGCCGTCCTCCACGGTCGGATGGCGTTTCCTGCCGCGGATGATCTGCCCGCTGGCATCGCGCGGCAGCGACAGCGCGCCCAAGGTCACGCCCTGGTAGATCTTGACGCCCGCGCCGATGTGCGTGGTCTCGCCGATCACCACGCCGGTGGCGTGATCGATGAAGAACGCCGGCCCGATGCTCGCGCCCGGATGGATGTCGCAGCCGGTCTTGGAATGCGCCCACTCGGTCATGATGCGCGCCATCATCGGCACGCCGAGGTCATGGAGCGCATGCGCGATGCGGTACACGCTCACCGCGAGCACGCCCGGATACGCCAGGATGATTTCGTCGAGATTCAGCGCCGCCGGATCTCCGTCGAACGCAGCCTGCACGTCGCCGATCAGCGAGGCGCGAATCTCCGGCAGGCGCCGCAGAAAAATCTGCACGAGCTCGCGCGCGCGCGGCGCGCACTCCCCGAATTCGGGTTTCGCCTCGCGCTCCCGCCCATAGCACAGGCAGTGCTCGATCTCGTGCTCCAGCTTCGGCACCAGTGCGGCCACCATGCGTTCGGCGTGCGCACCCAGGTTGTCCGCGTTCAAGTCCTGGCGGCCAAAGTAGCCGGGGTACATGAGATCGAGCACCGAGTTCAGTATCTCGACGATGGCCTCGCGCGAAGGCAGATAGCGGTGCGCGATGCGGCGCCCGCGCTCATCGCCGAGATAGCTGTCGAGCAGCTGGGCCGAGACCTGCACGGGCACCGTCGCTTGGGGCTTGGATGAGGCCTTGGCGTTCATGGCTGGCTGGGAGCTCAGTCTGCTCCTAGGCGACCGCCTGCAGCTTCTCGACTTCGTCGAACAATCCCTCGAACAGCGCGCCGGACAGATAGCGTTCGCCGGCATCCGGCAGGATCGCGACGATGATCTTGCCCTGCAAGCCCGGATCCTGCGCGAGCCGCAGCGCCGCCGCGATCGCCGCGCCGGAGGAGATGCCCGACAGCAGGCCCTCTTCGCGCGCCAGGCGCCGCGCCATCTCGATCGCCTCCTCGTTGGTCACCTGCTCGACCCGGTCGATCATCGACAAATCCAGATTCTGCGGAATGAATCCCGCGCCCAGGCCCTGGATCTTGTGCGGCTGGGGCGTCAAGGGTTCTCCCGCCCGCGTTTGCGCGATGACCGGTGAGTTGCTGGGCTCCACCGCCACCGTCATGATGGGCTTGCCGCGCGTCCTCTTGATGTAGCGCGACACGCCGGTGAGCGTACCGCCGGTGCCCACGCCGCTGACGAAGACATCCACCTGGCCGTCCGTATCCTCCCAGATTTCCGGGCCCGTGGTCTTCTCGTGGATGCCCGGATTGGCGGGATTTGAAAACTGATTCATCAGCAGGTATTTGCGCGGATCCGACCCGGCCAGCTGCTCGGCCCTCGCGATCGCCTCCTTCATACCCTTGGCGCCGGGCGTCAAGATGAGTTTGGCGCCGAATGCGGCCAGCACCTTGCGCCGCTCCATGGTCATGGTGTCCGGCATGGTGAGTGCGCAGCCGTAGCCGCGCGCGGCGGCGGCATACGCCAGCGCTATGCCGGTGTTGCCGCTGGTGGCCTCGACGATCGACATGCCGGGCTTGAGTGTGCCGCGCTGCTCCGCGTCCCATACCATCGCGGCGCCGATGCGGCATTTCACGGAATACGCCGGGTTGCGCCCCTCGATCTTGGCGAGAACCCGCGCGCCGCCGCCGGAGTTCATACGGTTGATGCGGACCAGCGGGGTGCGGCCGATGGACTGGGTATTGTCCTCATAGACTGGCATGGGGAACCTCGCTGCGAAACCTGGGGATTAAGGCGCGATTTTCCTCCTAAGCGCGGAGTAAATACAAAAGAAGTTTGTTATGAGCGGCTGCCCATGGGTTATAAGGCAGGCGCCTAGCCCGGGGACGGCACCATCGACAGCGGTTGCGGCCGGCCGACCACGAAACCCTGCACGAAATCGATGCCCATGCCGGTGACCGTGTCGAGCGCGAGCTGGTCCTCGACCTGTTCCGCGACCACGCGGAAGTTCAGGCTGCGCGACAGATCGATCATCGCCGCCACCATGGCTTGGTTCACGCTGTCGCCGGCCAGATTCTTGATGAAGGAGCCGTCGATCTTCAGGTAGTCCATGGGCAGCGTCTTCAAGGTCGAGAACGAACTCAAGCCGGTGCCGAAATCATCCAGAGCGAATTCGCAACCCATGCCGTGCAGCACACCGATGAAGCGCCGCGCATGATCCAGGTTCGCGACCACCGAGTTCTCCGTGACCTCGAAGCAGATGTCGTCCGGGTTCGCGCCCGTGTGATCGAAGCACTCGACCACGAATTCGAGGAATTCCGCGTCGCCCAAGGTCTGACCGGCAATGTTGATGGCAACGCTGCGGCCCGGGGGCAGCTTCAATCCGCCGCGGCCGAGCGCGGCCAGCACCGCCTGCACCACCCAGCGATCGACGTGCGGCATCAGGCGGTAGCGCTCCGCCGCGCGGATGAATTCGCCCGGCGGCTCGGCCGGCTGTCCGTGCTCGCCCGCGAGGCGCACGAACACCTCGAGCGCCGGCCCGGTCACTCCGCCCGCACGCGCGTGCACGATGGGCTGGAAGTACAATTCAAACTTGTTGTCGCGCAACGCGCCCTGCAGCTTCAGCAGCCATTGAATCTCCCCGCTGTGGCGCGCACTCGCCTCTTCGCGCGCCGAATACACGTGCACGTGCAGGCCGCCCTGCTTTTTGGCGACGTAGCAGGCCGAGTCCGCCGAATTCATGATGTCCTCGAAGCTGCCGCTGTCGCGGCCGATCTCCACCAAGCCGATGCTCACGCCGACATTGAAGATCTTGTCCCTCCAGACGAACCGGTAGTCGTTTACCGAGCGCACCACGTTGTCGGCGATCTGGCGGGCCTTCTCCAGCGGACAGCCTGTGAGCAACAGGGCAAACTCGTCGCCGCCGATGCGCCCGACGGAATCCGAATCGCGTACCGCGTCTTTGATCAGCGCGGCGATCTCGCGCAGCATGTTGTCGCCGGCGGTGTGGCCGCAGGTGTCGTTGACCATCTTGAAGTGATCCAGATCGAGGTAGCACAGCGCATGGCCGATATCGCCGGTCTGCGCTGAATCCAGGGCCTCCAGCAGGCGCCGCTCGAACTCACGCCGATTCACCAGCCCGGTGAGCGCATCATGACTGGCCTGATAGGTCATCTGGCGCGTCAGCCCGCGCAGCTCGCTGGTGTCGTGCAGCACCAGCACCAGCCCGGACGGCTCCTTGCCTTCCGGCTGCATCGGCGTCACGCTGATCTCCACGAATCGTTCGGTGCTGCCGCTCGCGGGCACCAGCACCGCGCGCCGCCCCACCGTCACCCGCCCGCCGCTGCTCAGAGCCTTGTGCACCGGGTCGCCGAGTGCGTGGCGGTCGCTCTCGTCCACCAACGCGGCAACTTCCGCGAAGGTCTTGCCGAGCACCTGATTGGTCTGTTGGCCCAACAGCAGCTCGGCGGCATGATTGACGTAGTCGATGCGCGCCTGCGCATCGACCGTGATGACGCTTTCACCCATCGCATCCAGCGTCGCCATGGCGCGCGGTTTCTGCGATGCCTCGGTCGGAATGGCCCCCGGCATCATTTCGAGTGCCGTGAGCAGCAGCGCCGGCTCGCCGGAACTGTCGATCACCGTGCTCGACAGCTCCACCCGCGTGACCTGTCCCTGGCGATCCATGAGCTCGATCTCATAGCGCTCCGCCGCGGACTCGCCCGCCAGACGCCGCCGCAGATTGTTTTCCACCAGCTCGGCATATTCCGGCGCGACGAACTCGGCCAGCGGCCTGCCCACGACGTCGGCGGACTTCATTCCCAGCAATGCCAGGAAGCGTGCATTGGCGAACAGAATCGCCTGGCGATGCACCAGCACCGCGTCGTGCACGGTCTCGACCAGGCGCTGGAACAGCTGTTCGCGATCCTGCAGCTGCGCGCCGCGCAGCTCGAGATCCTCGAGCAATTTGTTGACGGCCGAGCCGAGCCTGCCCAGCGCGCCGGGCTCCGCGGACAGCGCAATGCGCTCCGCGGTGCCGCCCTCATTGATCAGAAACTGGATCTGGCTCGAGAACTCGTTGACCGCGCGTTCCTGCCGCCGCTTCCAGGCGAACAGCACCGTGACACCCACCACCAAGATGGCCGCGGTCACCAACCACAACGCGAGGGAAGACAGGAACAACGCTGACCTCGATAACGACGGGTCTTAGCGACGCTTGATGTTAGGGCGCCCTTTTACGAGCTGGACACGTCGCGAACCATCGTGATGTGGAGAATAGCGCAAGGGGCTCGCGTAGCCTGTGGAAATTGACCATAATCAGCGGCCTTAATCGCTCGCGAGAAATCATGGATACGTTGGCGGCCCGACAGCAGATGGTGGATCAGCAGATTCGCACGTGGGAAGTACTCGATCCGCGAGTGCTCGATGTGCTGGCGCTGATCCCGCGCGAAGCGTTCGTGCCGGGCGGCTATCGGGAACTGGCTTTTGCCGACGCGCCCATTCCCATTGGATTCGGTCAAACCATGCTCGCCCCAAAAATTCACGGCCGGATTTTACAAGCCCTGGCCGTGGGCGCGGGCGACAGCGTGCTCGAGGTCGGCAGCGGCACCGGCTATCTGGCAGCGTGCCTCAGTCTGCTGGGCTCCACGGCTCGCTCCATCGATATTCATCCCCAATTCACCGCCGCCGCGGCGGCGAATGTCCGCGCGGTGCCGCAGGCTGTGGTCGAGTTCGAGACCCGGGATGCGTTCGCCGGCGCCCCCCTGGGCGAGTTCGACGCGATCGCGGTGACCGGCTCGCTGCCGGTGTACGACGCGCGCTTCGAACGCTCGCTGCGCATTGGCGGCCGTCTGTTCGCCTTCGTGGGCGAGGCGCCGGTGATGGACGCCATCCTGGTGCGCCGGGTCGAGAACGCGGAGTGGACCCGGGAAAGCCTGTTCGAGACCGTGGTCGAGCCGTTGATCAATGCCACTGCGGCGCAAAGGTTCGTGTTTTAGCCGTGGTTGGCGAACTGACCCCGCGGGAATTCCTCGATCGGCGCGCGGGCGGTGAGCAGATGACCTTGCTCGACGTGCGCGAGGACTGGGAGCTGGCGGTAGCTCCCGTGCCTAGCACGACGGTCCATATTCCCATGGGCGAGCTGTCGGATCGTATCGCGGAGTTGGATCCAGCCTTGGAAACCGTGGTGATCTGCCGCTCAGGCGGCCGCAGCGCACAGGTGGCTCATTTTCTCGAGCGTCAAGGCTTCGGAAAAGTTTTTAACCTTACCGGCGGAATTTTGGCCTGGTCCCGGGTTATAGACCCTAGTATTCCGCAGTATTGACCCGCCTTGCATAGGTGATATAGTCTTATATAACACTATACTACCTGGCCTGGGGAACCGCCAAAATGGGTAATTCATGAAGCGCTTTGCAATCGTCCTGGCTCTGAATCTGGCCGCGGGCGCGGCTTACCCGGCGGACCTGCTGGCCGTTTACCAGCGTGCCCTACAAAACGACCCCCAACTGCGCGAAGCGGAGGCGACCCGTCTGGCGGCCCTGGAGGCCAAACCCCAAGCGCTTTCCGCCCTGCTCCCCCAGCTCGCCGGCAACGGCCAGATCTCGCGCGAGCGCGACACGGGCACCCAAAATCAGACCGAGTCGCTGCAGCTGCCGCCGTGCTCTGCGTCGCTGCCGGCCGGCGAGCCCTGTGCCCCTCCGGGTACACCCACGACGGTGTTCGAATCCTTCCCTTTCAGCGGCAAGACCGACACCACCATTCATCACTACACCATCGACCTCAAGCAGAGTCTGTTTCGCTGGGAGAACTGGCAGGCGCTGAAGCGCGCCGATTCCCAGGTCGCACAGGCCGAAGCGGACTACCAAGCCGCGCAGCAAGACCTCATGGAGCGGGTCGCACAGCGCTATTTCGACGTGCTCGGCGCACAGGATGATCTGGAGGCACAGCAGGTGGCGCTGACCTCGGTCACCCGCCAACTCGCCCAGGCGGAGGCCAGGTACCAGATCGGGCTGATTGCCGTCACGGATGTGGAGGAGGCGCGCGCTTCGCACGACAGCACGGCCGCGGCGGTCATCGCGGCCAAGCGCGCACTCGCCTCTACGCAGGAACTGCTGCGCGAAATCATCGGCGATCCTTTCGACTCGCTGGCGCGGCCGATCGAGCCGTTCGAGATGGCGAATCCGGATCCGATCAGCGAAAACCGCTGGGTCGAGATGGCCCTGCAGCAGAACCTGTCGCTGGTATCGAGCCGTCTGGCCGCCGACATCGCGCGCGAGAACGTCTCGGTGGCGCGCGGCGGACATTTCCCCTCGCTGGATTTGGTGGGCAGCGCCGGCAAGCTCACCAACAACGGCGTCGATGTGTTTGACGACGGCACTCCCGCCGGCGGCACGACGTTGGATCAGCGCCAGCGCTCGATCGGCATTCAATTGACGTTCCCCATTTACTCGGGAGGAATGGTCTCCTCCCAGGTGCGTCAGGCGGTTTACCAGCATCGAGCCGCCAAGGAGCGCCTCGAGCGGGTCGCCCGTCAGACCGAACATGATGCCCGCGACGCCTATCTGGGCGTGCTCTCGGAAATATCCCGGGTCAAGGCGCTGCATCGAGCCGTGGAATCGAATCTCACCGCGTTGCGCGCCACCGAATCCGGCTACGAAGCCGGCACCCGGACTGCGGTCGACGTGCTGCAATCACGCCAGCAATGGGTGCAGGCGCAAACCGACTATTCACGCAGCCGCTATGACTATATGCTGAATGTCATCAAGCTGCAGCAGGCGGCCGGCACGCTTTCCGAGCAGAGCCTGCAGCGGATCAACGGACTGCTCACCGATACCCCGGCGCCCATGCCTAAGGATGATGCGCCGGCAGCCAAGGTTCAATGAGCGCCAGCAGCCGCGCGACGCTGCCGCGGTTCGCCGCCACGATCTCCCTGCCGATGCCACCCCTGCGTTCGCGCTCGGCGGCATCCTCCAGCAAGCGCAGCAGTGCCTGCGCCAGTTCCTCCGCATTGCCCACCTGCAGCGCGGCCCCGCGCGCCAGCAGCAACTGCGCGATTTCGCTGCCGTTGAAGTAGGAAGGGCCGGTCAGCACCGGCAGACCCAGTGCTGCGGGCTCGAGCAGATTGTGCCCGCCGATCGGCACGAGACTGCCGCCGACAAACGCAACATCCGCGGACGCGTACAGCGCCGCCAGTTCTCCGACCGTATCCACCAGCAGCACCGAGGCATCGAGCGGCACCGAGGCATCGAGCGGCGCGTCCGCGCTCATCTCGCTGCGGCGTGCAAATTTGACCCCGCGCCGGGCCAGCAAATCCGCGACCGCGGCAAACCGATCCTTGTGCCTCGGCACCAGCAGCAACACGGCGCCGGCCTGCCGGCGTTGCAGCAATGCATGCGCATCGAGCAGCTGTTCGTCCTCTCCCGCATGCGTGCTGCCGCCGATCCACACCGGTCGGTGGGCGCCGTAGGACCGGCGCAGCTCGTGTCCCTTCTGCAGGACCCCCGGCTCCGATTCCACGTCGAACTTCACGTTGCCGACGACCTGGACCTGCGCGCCGGCGGCCCCGATGGAGCGAAACCGCTCGGCATCGCTCTGTGTCTGCGCGGCCACGAGCAAATCCCCGCTGAACACACCGCTGAACACACCGCTGAACAGGCTGCCGAAGCGCAGATAGCGCGCGGCGGATTTTTCCGAGAGACGGGCGCTCGCCAGCAGCACCGGGATGCGGCGCCGCCTGCACTCGCCCAGCAGGTTCGGCCACAGCTCCGTTTCCATGATGATGGCGGCGCGCGGCTGGATCCGTGCGAGAAAGCGCCGCACCGAACCGGGGGTGTCGTAGGCGAGGAAGCGCACGTCGGCGCCGGCGCCGAGCAGTGCTTGGGCGCGCGCCTTTCCCGCGGGTGTCGCCGTGGTGACCACCAGCGGGATCGCCGGATAGCGCGAGCGCAAGCTGCGCAGCAGCGGCGCGGCCGCCGACATCTCGCCCAGAGAAACCGCATGCACCCAGATGCCGGGCGCGCGCAGCCGCGGGCCGAATCCGAGGCGCTGCGCCAATCCGTGCCGATAACCGCGATCGCCCAAGCCGCGCCACAGTATCAGCGCACAGGCAAACGGCACGGCGCACCGGATCAGCAACGTATAGAAAAAGCGCATTGTCATCCGGCTCGATATCCGGCCAACAGCTGATTCCACGCGCGCGCGCCGAACCGGCCGGGCGGCAAGCCGGCCGAGATTTTATCGAGCGAGCGGCGCAGCCGGGCCAGATTCCCGGATGTCCAGGCACCGGGTGCACACAATCGACTCCGGTCGAAATCGATCAAGCTGACGCCGCTGCGCGCGCCGAGCAAAATATTGTGCGCGTTCAGATCCGCGTGATCCACGCCGTGCCGGTGCAGGGCCGCGATCGCCGCACCGACCGACCGCCACAAATTGTCCGCAACAGCACTCGACGCCAGCGCCGCGCTCAAAGGTTGCGCATCCGCAATGCGTTCCGTGATCAGGTCGCAGCGGTAGGTGAGTCCGGCGCGCCGGTAAAACGCGGCAATCGGTTTTGGCACCGGCAGGCTGCGTTGCCGCAGATGCTGCAGCAGACGCCACTCGGCGAATGCACGCACTCGATCCTCGCCGCGCCAAACGTAGCGGTCCGCGGAAATGCGCGCGATGAAGCCGCCGCGGCGGTAGTGCCGCAGAACCCAGGGCTCGTCGCCCGGGCCGATGAACCATGCCGATCCGCGGCCGCTCGAAACCGCCTCGAACTCGCCGCGCGCAGACCAATAACCCGGATCGAACCACGACTCTCGGGCCTCGCGCGGCGGATTGCCAAGGCCGGCGGGATCAGCCAGCATGACGCCCGTTGCAGTGGCAATGCGTTGGCCGCCCTTTATCATTCTTATGACCACCTTAAGCTTCAAACCGCCGCTGCAACGGGTATGCCTGCTGCGTCTCTCGGCAATCGGCGATACCTGCCACGCGCTCGCGGCGCTGCGGGCCTTCCAAGCAGCGTGGCCGGAAACGCGGTTTACCTGGATCATCGGCAAACTCGAAGCCAGGCTGATGACGGAAATACTTCCGGACATCGAGTTTATCACCTTCGACAAGGGCTCAACCTTCGGCGAACTGCGGCGCCTGCGCTCGGCGTTGCGCGGGCGCCGCTTCGATTTGCTGCTCGATCTGCAGCTCTCCTTGCGCGCCAGTCTGGTCAGCCGCTTGATCGACGCGCCGATCAAGCTCGGCTTCGATCGGCAGCGGGCGCGCGAACTGCAATGGCTGTTCACCAACGCACAGATCGCGCCCGCGACCTGCGAGCACGTGCTCGACTCCTTCATGGGTTTCGCGCGCGCCTGCGGCGTTGAACCTGGCGCCCCACACTGGGACGTGGCGATGCCGCCGGGGGCGCTCGACTACGCGCGCGGCATCATCGACGACGGACGACCCACGCTGCTGATCAGCCCCTGCTCCAGCCATCCGGCGCGCAATTGGTCGGCCGAGCGCTACGCCGCGGTTGCCGACCATGCAGCCTCGGTGCATCGCATGCGCGTGGTGCTGGTGGGCGGACCCAGCGCGCAGGAGGCGCGCGTGGGCGCTGCAATTGCCGCAGCGGCGCGAACCCGGCTCATCAATCAAATCGGCCGCGACACCCTGCCGCAATTGCTGGGACTGATGTCGCAAAGCACGGTGCTGCTGTCGCCGGATTCCGGTCCGGTGCACATGGCGGGCATGGTCGGCCTGCCGGTGATCGGCCTTTATGCCGCCACCAATCCGCAGCGCGCCGGACCCTACTACAGCCGGCAATGGTGCGTCGACAGGTACGATGCGGCCGCGCGCAAATTCCTGGGCAAGCCGGCGGCGCAAATTCCATGGACGACGAAGATCGAGCGGCCGGGCGTCATGGATCTGATCGCGGTGAGCGAGGCGACCGACAAGCTCGACCAGCTCAGCGCGGATTTTCGCTAAGATGGCCGCATGAGCGAAATTTCCGTTCCGGTCTCGCCCGGCGAGCTGCTGGACAAGATCACGATTCTGCGCATCAAGTCGCGGCGCATGAGCGACGCCGCCAAGCTGGCAAACGTGCGCGTCGAACTCAAGCTTCTCGAGGAAACCTGGGGTGCGTCGGCATACGCCAAGATCGACGTCGCGGCCGATGTGAACGCCCTGCTGCAGGTCAACGAACGGCTGTGGGTGATCGAAGATGAGATCCGCGACAAGGAACGCGCCCAGGATTTCGATGCACAGTTCATCCGCCTGGCAAGGGCGGTGTACTTCCAGAACGATGAGCGCGCGGCGATCAAGCGGCGCATCAACGTGAACCTGGGCTCGGGCATCGTCGAGGAAAAGTCCTACTCGCAATACACGGCCCGGGACCCTAGTCCGTCTCGGACTTGATGTCCGCGGGGCCCGGTGCGTTTCGATTGAGCGTGTATTCGGCTCCGCAGTAGGAGCATTTGGTCCAGCCGCTCGATTCGATCGGCAGGTAAACCTTGGGATGCGAATTCCACAGCAGCATTCCCGGCATCGGGCATGAAAGCGGCAGATCGGCCATGTTCACCGTGTAGTGATGCAGCGCATTTGGCACGATAAGTTGATGTTTGGAATCGTCTTGAACCATCGCAGGCATGATCACTCCGCTTGCACTTGTGTAAATTGACGCGGTTGCGCGAATCCGCGCGCCCGCAATAAGCCGTCGATCTTGGGCTCGGAACCGCGGAAATTCCGATATGCCTGAGCCGGGTCGACGCTGTTGCCCACGCACATGATGTCATCGTGCAGCCGCTTTGCAACGCCTTTGTCGAACGGGCCGCCGGCTTCCATGAAAGCCTCGAAGGCATCGCGTTCCAGTACTTCGGCCCACAGATAACTGTAGTAGCTCGCCGAATACGCATCGCCCGAGAAAATATGCGCAAAGTGGGGTATGCGATGGCGCATCACCACTTCGGCAGGCATGCCGAGCGAATCCAACGTCGTGCGCTCGAACTCCTGCACATCGATCGGCAGATCCCCGGCCAAATGCAGCTTCATGTCCAGCAGCGCGGATGCCAGGTATTCGACCGTGGCGAATCCCTGGTTGAAGGTGCTTGCCTGCTTGATCTTGGCCACCAGTTCATGCGGCAGCGCCTGACCGTTCCGGTGGTGCAGGGCGAAGCGCGACAGCACCTCGGGCGTCGCCAACCACTTTTCATTGAGTTGCGAGGGAAACTCGACGAAGTCGCGGACCACATTGGTGCCGGCCAGCGAGGGGTACTTGACGTCGGAATTCAGGCCGTGCAATGCGTGGCCGAACTCATGAAACAAGGTCACGGCATCGTCCCAGCTGATCAACACGGGAGCGCCGCTCCCATCCTTCAGGAAATTGGTGTTGTTGGACACGATCGGCGACACATTTCCATCCAGCTTGTCCTGGCCGCGGTACTCGCTCATCCAGGCCCCGGAATTCTTGCCGGGCCGCGCATAGGGATCGAAGTACCAGAGCCCGACGTGGCCCCCCCCGGCATCCCGCACCTCCCAAACACGCACATCGGGATTGGCGGCAGGCAGGCCGGACAGCTGGGTAAAGCCGAACCCATAGAGCTGCCCGGCGGTCCAAAACATCCCCTCGCGCAATTTCTCCAGCTGCAGATAGGGCTTGACCTCGTTCATGTCCAGGTCGAATTTCGCCTTGCGCACCTTCTCTGCATAGTAGCGGTAGTCCCAGGCGGCGATTTTGATGCCCGCACCCTCCCGGTCGGCGACGGCCTGCATGTCCGCCACTTCCTCGTGCGCGCGCGCCACGGCGGCCGGCCACACCTGCGTCATGAGATCCATGGCGGCCTGCGGCGTCTTCGCCATGCTGTCCGCCACCCGCCAGTGCGCATGCGTCGGGTACCCGAGCAGCTTCGCGCGCCGCGCGCGCAGCGCCAGGATCTCGGCAACGATCTGTTTGTTGTCGAACTCATCGCCGTTGTCGCAGCGGCTGTAGTATGTGCGCCAAACCTTTTCGCGCAGGTCGCGCCGGTGTGAATAGGTCAAAAACGGATCCATCGAGGAGCGGGTATTCAGGATCGCCCATTGCGACTCGTGGCCGCGCGCGGCGGCGGCGCAGCGGGCGGCGGTCCGCAACGGCTCCGGCAATCCCGCCAGCTCCTGCTCGCCGCTCAAATACAGCACATGGCCGGCTTCGTCGGCGAGCAAGTTCTGGCTGAAGTTCGCGCACAGCGCGGCGAGACGTTCGTTGATCCGCGCCACCTGGCGCTTCGCGTCCGCGTCGAGCTGCGCGCCGGCACGCACGAAATTGGTGTAATAGAACCAGCACAGCCGCCGCTGCAGGGGCGAAAGACCCGCCATCGATCCGTACACCTGCGCAATGCGTGTGAACAGCGCGGGATTCTGGTAAATCCTGTCCGAGAACGCCGCGAGCCTGGGCTGCATCTGCCGTTCCACCGCCTGAAAATCCGGGCTGCTCATGGTCGAGGACCAGACCCCATAGATCGCGTTCACCCGGCTGAGCGCGCGTCCTGAGCGCTCCAGCGCGGCGATGGTGTTTTCAAAGTCGGGCGCGCCGGGATTGCCGCTGATGGCATCGACCTGGGCCAGATTCTCGGCCATCGCCGCATCGAATGCCGGCTCGATGTCGGCCACGCACATCCGGTCGAACGGCGGCACGCCCCCAGCGGGTCCGACCCACGGTGCGAGCAACGGATTGTCTGCGAGTTTCCTGGGCAAGCTGCGATTTTGACATGTCAGGGCGCCGATTCAAACGCGGTGCGCCAAATCCCGCGCAGCCGCTCCCGGGTCGCCTGGTAGGGCGCTGCGGCCACGATGCGTTCGCCATCCCCTTCGAGCGATAGGTGGTGCAGCACCGCGCGGTATCCGATGTAAGCCTCCTTCAACCAGAGTGCCGTCGTCTCATCGATGATGCCGGCGGTCGCCAACCCCTCGAGCTGGCGAATATTGTCCGTATAGGTCAATAGTTCCGGCCGGGCATGCGCCGCCGCGAGCACCCAGTACTGCACCAGAAATTCGATGTCGGCAATGCCGCCGGCATCCTGCTTGATGTCGAACTGCCCGCCGCCGGAACGTGACAGCTCCTTGCGCATGCGCAACCGCATCTCGAGGACGTCGGTTCGCAGGCTCTCGCGGCGCACCGCCGAACAGAGCGTGCGCCGCCGTACCGCCTCGAAGACTTCGCACAGACGCGCATCTCCCGCCACGGCACGCGCCCGCAGCAAGGCCTGGTGCTCCCAGGTCCAGGCATCGGTGCGCTGATAGCGTTCGAAGGCGTCGATGCCGGTCATCAGAAATCCACCCTTGCCGTTCGGCCGCAGACGCATGTCGACTTCGTAGAGCCGGCCGGCCGAGGAATGCATGGTGAGCAAATGAACGATGCGCTGGCCGAGGCGCAGAAAGAATATGCCGTTATCGAGCGGACGTTCGCCGTCGGTGAGCTGGATGGCGCCGCTGGAATCGTGCAGAAACACCAGGTCCAGATCCGAAGCGTAGCCCAGTTCAAGGCCGCCCAGCTTGCCGTAGCCCGCAACCGCCACCACGACAGGCCGCAGCATCGAGGCATCCTCGCCGCAATGCGGCGTGCCGTATGCCGAGATCATTTGCTGCCAGGCGAGTTCCATGCAGCATTGAACGATCAGTTCGGCGATGTCGGTGAGACGGTCGCTGACGCGCATCAGCGGCAGACGGCCGGTCAAATCGGCGAGCGCCACCGAGAACACCGCCGCCTTTTGGAATTGCCGCAGGGCCTCGACCTGCCGCTCCGGTTCGTCCGGCGAGAGTCTTTCGGTGCGCGCCGCCAACTCCAGGCTGAAGCCGGCACGCGTCGGCAACTCTTCGAATGCCTTGGCGTCGATCAGCTCATCGAGCAGCAGCGGAAAATCCGCGATTTGACGCGACAGAAAGCCGCTGATGGCGCAAATCTCGATGAGGCGCTCGAGCGCCGCGGGCTGCTCCCTGAGCAGCGCCAGATAAGACGAGCGCGTGCCGATGGCTTCCAGAACCCGCAGCACGCGTTGCACGACGGTCCCGGGGGCGTCATGTGCCGCCGCGGCCTCGAGCAGGCGGGCCAGGATCAGTTGGATGCGCCGATGTCCCGTCTCGTCGAGGCGCCGATAGGCAGCCGCCTGCCGGTAGGACTCCAGGATCGCCGCGACCGCGGGAATATCCGCCTGCGGGAAACCGCCGAGGGCCAATTCCTGTTCTATTCGCGCGTCAGCCGAATCGAGCCACGCGGCGCCGATGTCATCGTTGCGGCGCTGCGCTTGCGGACCGAAAAGCAGCGCGTCGAACTGCGCGGCGACCGCGGCGAGGGTCGCCTCGATTTGCGCGCGTGCCGCAGTCCAGTGGGTGCATCTCAATGCCAGGGCGAGCCGCTCCCGGTCGAGCGCGTCTTCCGGCAGCGTGTGCGTCTGCTGATCGTGCATCATCTGCAGCGCGTTTTCAGCCTTGCGCAGCACCAGGTAGGCCTCGGTCAACCCGCCGATATCCTCCGCGGACACGAGCTTCGAGCCGGCCAGCAGCGGCAAGACCTCCAGCAACGCCGGATTTTGCAGGCGGCGGTCGCTGCCTCCTCGTACCAGCTGCATCGATTGCACGATGAATTCGACCTCGCGGATGCCCCCCTTGCCGAGCTTCAGATGATGATCGAGATCGCGGCGCGCCACTTCGCGCGCGATCAGCGCCTTCATGCCGCGCAGGCTTTCGAATACGCCAAAATCAAGGTAGCGGCGGTAAACGAAGGGGCGCACGAACTCCTGGTAGGCGGCAGCGTAGCTCTCGGCGCCGACGACGGCGCGCGCCTTGACCCAGGCGTAGCGCTCCCAATCCCGTCCGTGCTGCTGCAGGTAATCCTCGAGCGAGGCCAGGCTGACGACCAGCGGCCCGCTCTCGCCGAACGGCCGCAACCGCATGTCGACCCGGAACACGAAGCCATCCGCGGTCCTGGAGTCGAGCAGACGGATGATTTCGCGTCCGAGCCGGTTGAAATATTCCTCGTTGTCGACGCAGCGCGGACCGCTGGTCTCGCCTGCTTCCGCGAACAGAAACACCAGATCGATGTCGGAAGAGAAATTGAGCTCGTGACCGCCCAGCTTGCCCATGGCCAGCACGATGAAGGGCGGCTGGCGCGGATTCAAGCTGTAAGGTTTGCCGAATATCGGCGCCAAATGCAGCTCGGCCGCCAGCGTGGACGCGCGGATCGCGGCGTCCGCCAGGTCGGATACCGCCTGCAAGGTCTCGGTTACCGGCGCGCTACCGGCCAAGTCCCGCCAGGCGATGCGCAACATCGCGCGCCGGCGCCATTCGCGCAAGATGAACTGAGCCTGCTCGAGGCTCGCGGCCGCACCGACCTGCCTCTCGTAATCGTCGTTCGCGAGGCTCGAGGGACCGGTGGCCCGCCGCGCGAACCATTCGAGCCCCGGCGGATCCTGGATCAGCGCCTGCGCGGCAAATTCGCTCACCGCGGCGACGCGCGGCAACTGCGCTCTCAAATTTTCCGGCAGCGCCAGATAGGCGTCCAAAAACCCCTGCTGGCCGCTCGCGCGCTCCCACCAGTGCCCGAGCGACTCACGCAATTCATGCGGAACGGAATCGATGAATTGCATCGGCGTGCTCATGGCGTAGCGCCGCGGCGGCTAGCGGATCGCGACCCAGAACAGGCGCGGAAACGGCAGCAGAACGCTGCCGCCCGCAATGCCGGGGTAGGCGCGCGCGATTCCGGCCGTGTAGCGCTCGAGGTAGGCGCTGCGCTCGGACTCGCTCAAGGGGTCGAGAAACGGCCGCAGACCGCTGCCTTTGAACCACTCCACCACCGCCGGCGCTCCGCCGGCGAGCGGGTGATGGTAAGTGGTGCGCCACAGATCCACCTTCGCGCACAACGGCCTCAACAGCTCGTAGTACCCGGTCGCGCTCGCCAGTGCCGGACGAGCCGCGGCTGCATCGGCGAGTTTTGCCGCCCAGGGCCCGGTCGCCGCGACCTCGCGCATGAGGCGATGCGCGGGCTCCTCGAGATTGTCCGGCATCTGCACGGCCAGCGCCCCGCCGGGCGCCAGCTTTTCGATCAGGGCCGGCAGCAGCAATTCATGCTGGGGCACCCACTGCAATACCGCGTTTGCCAGGATGACATCATATGGCCCGGCCGCATTCCAGCCACGCAGATCCGCCACCTCGAAGTCGACTTCGGGCAGCCGTCGACGCGCGGCGTCGATCATGTCAGCCGAACTATCGATACCGGTAATGCGTGCCCGAGGATAGCGGGCGGCCAAAGCTTCGGTCGAATTTCCAGGCCCGCATCCCAGGTCGATCGCCGTGCGCATATCGCCTGCCGGCATCGCCGCCAACAGATCGCGCACGGGCCTGGTGCGTTCATCCTCGAACGCCACGTATTGTTTGGCGGACCAGCTCAATTCAATCCCGACAGCCAGGTGAGGATGCTGCTCTCGAGAGCGATGCGGTGATCCGAATAGCTGTGATCGGTATCCATGTGCACGAGGGTGACCTTGCCGCCCTTGGCCGTGATCGCCCGCGCCAGCGCCTCGGTCTGCGATGCCAGGTGATCGTTTGCCGTGATGGCGAGCAGTGGAATCCGCGCCAGACCCTCCGCGGTGCCGGCCACCCCGAACTCCTTCGCATGCACGGCGAGTTCATCGACCATGCTCTCGGCAGTGACATCCGACAGGGTCTCCATGTCGTCGGCCATGGCGGCCACGGCCTGGGCGTGCGGCCTGCTGCCGACCGTCCCCATGTCCGCCATGGAAATGAGAATGGCGCCGAGCAGCGCGTGGTCATGCGATGCGGTGTGCGCGACGACCCAGCCGCCCATGCTGTGACCGGCGATGGCGATGCGCTTGGGATCCACCCCCAATTTCGCCGCATTGGACGGGTCTCGCAGGTAAGCGAGCACCGCATCCGCATCCTCTGGGTTGTGCGCAAAACGAAATGCGCCCGGGCTGCCCCAGGATCCACGATAGTTGAAGGTCACCGCATTCCAACCCGCGCGGCGCACGGCCTGCGCCAGATCGAGATTCTTTTCATTGCCCGGCAGCCCATGACAGATGATCAAGGTGGCATGGGGACCCGCCCCGGACGGCGCATAGACCAGCCCATTGATGAGCACCCCATGGCTGGGAATGTGCACAACGGTCATGGCCGCCGGATGGGCCCGGTCCGCGGGCGGATCCGTAAAGATCGCAGGCGGCACCGGCTGCGCGCGTGCGCCGGCGGAAACGAAACCGACCATCAGCAGCAAACAAAACGAGGTTGAACGCATATCTTTTCCTAATCCTCATGAACAGCCGAGGGCAGCAGAAACAATTTCACCACCGACGCATGCGCCGGATCGTGATACACGGTGTTTTCCGCGATCTTCGTCAGCCGATTGAGGCCGAGCGGCTCGCCCGTGTTCGGATTCACATCGAATCGGGGGAAATTGCTGCTGGAGATATCCAGCCGGATGCGGTGGCCCTTCTTGACCACGTTGGCGGTGTCGAACGGTCGAACGACGATCTTGTAGATCTTTCCCGGCACCAGCAGCTGTCGAGTTTCGAAATGATCGCGATAGCTTGCGCGCACGATGCCGTCGGTCAGGTTCATGTCAAAGCCGGTGGGGAAATCGGTGCTCGGCGGGTACACATCGACGAGCTTGGCGGTGAAATCCGTGTCGGTTGCCGACGACGCTGCGAATAACGTCACTTCCACCGGGCCCGCGAGCGCGACATCGTGCTTCAAAATTTCGCTCTGGAAGACCAGCACATCGCTGCGTGACCGCAACGGCAGATAGGGAGGCCGCGATCCCGGCATATCCGGCCGTTCGCGCTGGTCGTAGGCACCGTCCTTCAAGCGCCTCGACACGCCGCCGCCGATCGTGGGCACCGGGTGGGAAGGATCGAATTGGAACACCGACATGGCCGGCTCAGACACAGCCGGTGCTTTCGTGTCGAGCGATCCGTCGGCGTGAAGGTAATAAATGGCGGCATGCGCCTCGGCGGGCGGCCATTGTTGCGAATCGCGCCACTCTCCGCCGTGGTACAGGCGTCCCGCCGCGTCCTTATGCCCATCGCCGGTGCCCATCAAAAAATAGCGTACCGGCGCCGGCAATGGCGCCGCCGTCTTGAGGCCTTTTAGATAATAGTCGAACCATCGAAGATGGAAATTCGTGTCGAAATCCTTGATGGCGGCAACCGCGCCGAAATCCACGTCGCCGGCGTAGGTCGCCGTGTTGCCGTGATGCGTCCAGGGTCCGATGACGAGGTACATCGGCGATTTCTTCAACGCGCCCAGCCGGCGCCAGTTCTCGATCGTGCCGCGCAGATAAATGTCGTACCAGCCGCCGACATGCATCATGGGAATGTCCGAGGTCTGCGCGTAGAACTTTTCCCACTGCATGCCGAGCGTGTCCCAATGCGCGTCGTAGTCGGAACGGGTTGCCTCATCGAGGTAGTAGCGCTCGTAGTTCGGCGCCACCGACAGCGGACTTAGGCCCTTGCGGATCGGCAGTGCCGAGTACCAGGCATTGACGTCCTCCTTCGATAGCATGCCTTTGACGATGGGGTCCTTGGCATCCTCCAGCGCCTGTGACCAGGCCCAGGTCAGCTGGCGACCCATTTCGAAGGCGCCGTCGTACCTGACGCTGTGATCCCACGCGTTGGACATGCCGCCCATGTTGAGCAGCAGCGCGCGCAAATGCGGCGGCGCCAGTTTCGAGGCGTCCGCCTGGGTGTGCGCGGCATACGAGGTGCCGTACATGCCGACCTTTCCGTCGCTGTAGGGCTGCTTCGCCGCCCACTCGACCGTGTCATAACCGTCGTAGGCGTCGTAGGCATAGTATTTTTCAAACACGCCCCGCGAACGATGCCGCCCGCGCGTGTCCTGAACCATGACCACATAGCCATGCTTGGCCAGGGTCTCCGCGATGGCAACCGTGGCGGGCTCTGATTTGTCGTACGGAGTGCGATGCAAAAGCACCGGCAGCCGCGCCGAGGCCGGCGCAGCGCCTTTCGCCGGACGGTAAATATCGGTGGCGAGCAGCACTCCATCGCGAGCCGCGATCATGACGTCTTGCTGGCGAATGACCTCGGGGTAGGCATTCGACACCGGAAGCTGTGCCGGCCGCGCGGCCTGAGCGGCCTGAGCGGCCTGAGCGGCCTGAGCGGCCTGAGCGGCCTGAGCGGCAAACGCGACAAAAAGAAACGCGGCAAGTGCGCGGATTCCACGGAACCGATGACATAGGGAGAACATCGCCCGCAGTTTATGCCAGCCTTGGGTGCCGCGGCACCTATCGATGCCGTTACCTTAGCTTGCGAAACTCATCGCGGGCGCGCGGATGCTCTGCGAGCAGCCCTTCGAGGCGCGGCAGGAGCGAATGAGCGGCATTGCGCAATTCTCGCGGCGCACCCCGATAAGAGTCGCGCAGCACGAGCGCATCCTGCTCGATCAGAATCGCGGCGAGCGTCGCGGCCTGCAACAGATCGCTCTCGGCCATGGCGGCATCCGTGCCGCGGCGTGTGCTGGCGTAGAATTTGTACCAAATCAGGTGCGCGACGTCCGGCAGCACGGCGGGTATGCAGTGCCCGCCGGCAAGGATCGCCGCGTTGCGCCCGCCTTCGAGCAGGTAACCGTAAAAGGGCATCGTGCGCGCATGCCAGTCGAGCTCCGGCACGGCAACGATGTCACCCAAGATCGGTCCGTGCGCCAACAGATCCACCTGCAACTCACCGCCGGCCAGTTTGACGGATGTCGAGGGTCGCTTGCTGGATGCGCCGGGAAGTTCGGCGAATGCCAATTGCGTCGCCTGCACGATCGATAGGAATGAAGCGCCCGCCGCCAACTTCAGCGGCCGCGCGCGTCCAAGCGCCAGATGATCCGGTATCTTGGGGACCGGTGCGATGGCTCCGTATTCATTGAGCCAGTTCGCATAGGCCAACATGCCCACCACCAACATGCCCGCCTGGAGAATTCCCCGGTTGTGCATCTCCACCAGAACGGCGGCCACGACCTTATCCGCGACGTGATAGCCGAACCTGGACAGGGCCGCGACTTGTTTTGCCGTCCATTCGGACTGGGCAACCCGGTCCTGCATCCCCTGGTATGCCGAGGTGTTGCCCGCGGTGCCGACGAATTGTTCTGAACGCTTTCTCGGCGCCGGATAGTAGGAGCGATACCAGTACTCGTGACCGGTGCCTGCGCGCTTGACCAAGGTGCCGGGAGTTCCCGGCAGCAGTTCGTCGCTGGAACACGCGCGCTCTTTGACCTCGACGTACAGCTTTCGAATGGCTGCTTCGTGCAGACGATAAAGCGATCCATTATTACCCACTATATCCAAAGTTTAGTGGGTAACGACCGGCGCGGCAATGCAGTGAAATGACGCCGCCGAACATTAACCCGGTGTGGGCGAATGATTAAACGCGATGACTCCGCCGGTGCCAAACTACTATAAAAATAGGCATCCCGCGGCGTTTGGTCGGGGAGCTTGCCGCGCGCCTGCCGCACGGGCAGCTGCCGCAATTGCAGGCCATCACCCATATGCGGCTGATCGTCGATCCCGTGACGCTGGTGGCGTACCGCCGCGACGTGCGGCGCTATTCATACTGGGCGGACGGCGCGGCAGGGCCGAATCACAGGCTGAGCCAGTCCGAAAAAACCAGCATCGTCAGCAGCAGCCTGGCCCCCTCGAAAGGCAACTAGCACCGGGCTGCCGTGGCTAAAAAAAGAGCGGACATAAAGTCCGCTCTTTCCAAGACTGCAACTACCGTTTGAGCGGTAACTACATATCCATTCCGCCCATTCCGCCCATGCCGCCGCCCGGGGCGCCATGCGAATGCTCTTCTTCCTTCGGGGCCTCGGCAATCATGACTTCGGTCGTGAGCAACAGGCCCGATACCGAAGCGGCGTTCTGCAGAGCCAGACGCGTCACCTTGGTCGGATCCAAAATACCCATTTCGATCATGTCGCCATACTCGCCGGAAGCGGCGTTGTAGCCAAACGTACCCTTGCCCTCGCGGACCCGGTTCAACACCACCGCAGCGTCTTCACCGGCATTGGTGACGATTTGCCGCAGCGGCTCCTCGATCGAGCGGGCCAGGATCTTGATGCCCGTGGTCTGATCTTCGTTCTTGCCGGTGAGCTTCTCGATGGCCTTCAATGCGCGCACCAGAGCAACACCGCCGCCCGGCACCACCCCTTCTTCGACGGCCGCGCGGGTTGCGTGCAGCGCATCTTCGACGCGGGCCTTCTTTTCCTTCATTTCGATTTCGGTCGCAGCTCCGACCTTGATCACGGCAACGCCGCCGGAGAGCTTGGCAACGCGCTCCTGCAGCTTTTCCTTGTCATAATCGGAGGTGGCTTCCTCGATCTGCTGGCGGATGCTCTCGACGCGGCCCTTGATGTCCGCGGCCTTGCCGGCGCCGTCGATGATGGTGGTGTTCTCTTTCTCCACCAGGATCTTCTTCGCCTCGCCAAGATCGTTGAGCGTCGCCTTCTCGAGCGACAGGCCGACCTCATCGGAAATCACCGTGCCGCCCGTGAGGACCGCGATGTCCTGCAGCATGGCCTTGCGGCGATCGCCGAAGCCCGGCGCCTTGACGGCGGCAACCTTGACGATGCCGCGGATCGTGTTGACCACCAACGTGGCAAGCGCTTCGCCTTCCACATCTTCCGCCACGATCAGCAGCTGACGGCCGCCTTTCGCGATGGCTTCCAGCAGGGGGAGCAGCTCGCGGATGTTGGAAATCTTCTTGTCGACCAGAAGAATCAGCGGCTTGTCGAGTTCGGCACTCTGGCTCTGCTGATTGTTGATGAAGTACGGCGAGAGGTAGCCGCGATCGAATTGCATGCCCTCCACCACTTCGAGTTCATTCTCCAGGCCTGAACCCTCCTCAACGGTGATCACGCCCTCTTTGCCGACCTTGGCCATCGCATCGGCAATCGTCTTGCCAATGCTCTCGTCGGAGTTCGCGGAGATCGTGCCGACCTGCGCAATGGCCTTCGGATCCTTGCAGGGCTTGGAGAGCTTCTTCAGCTCCTCGGTGGCCGCAGCGACCGCCTGGTCGATGCCGCGCTTCAGGTCCATCGGGTTGATGCCCGCCGCCACGGCCTTCAGGCCCTCGCGGATGATCGCTTGCGCAAGAACGGTCGCGGTGGTGGTGCCATCGCCCGCCTCGTCGGAGGTGTTGGAAGCGACTTCCTTCACCATCTGCGCGCCCATGTTCTCGAACTTGTCCTTCAGTTCGATTTCCTTCGCCACCGACACGCCGTCCTTGGTGACGGTGGGGGCGCCGAAGCTCTTGTCGAGCACCGCGTTGCGGCCCTTCGGACCCAGTGTGACCTTGACGGCATTCGCCAGAATATTCACGCCCTTGAACATGCGTGCCCGAGCGTCGTCGCTGAAGCGTACGTCTTTAGCTGCCATTTGCTGATACCTCTAATTGATTTTGATTTGCGGAAAGCTGTTTCGAATCGCCGCGCGGTGCTTACTTGCCTTCCACCACGGCCATAATGTCTTCCTCCCGCATCACAACGAGATCCTGGCCGTCCATTTTCACTTCGGTGCCGCTGTACTTGCCGAAGAGAATCTTGTCGCCGACCTTCACGTCCAGCGGGCGAATCTCGCCGTCTTCCAAAATCTTGCCCTTGCCAACGGCCATCACCTTTCCGAAAATCGGCTTTTCTGTCGCCGTGTCCGGAATCACGATGCCACCCGGAGACTTACGCTCCTCCTCTTCTCGTTTCACGATCACGCGGTCATGAAGGGGACGAATCTTCATAAGACAAGACTCCTAATGCTTGGATTTGGGTTTACAAAGGGCGGTGTTGTTAGCACTCTCCCATCGAGGCTGCTAATCATAGCGGCGAAAAACTACGATTCAAGGCCCCGCGCTAATATTTTTTGCTGCAACGCAGCGGCATTGGTACTGGCGCCGCGCGATTGCGGCCACTAAAGTGCTCCCATGTCAGTTTTCCGAAGTACTGCGTTTCCCACCGTCATATTGCTTTCGCTCCTGGCCGGCGCCGCCCAGGCCAAGCCCTGGTGGATGCGGGGCATCGATTCGAAGGAAACCGATTTTCTACCCCCCGATGTTGCCTTTCGGGTCTCGGCGCGGGTCGATGGGAATCTGGTCAAGGTTCGCTGGGTCATTGCCGACGGCTATTATCTTTATCGCCAAAAAATAGACGTCAGGGCCGAAAGCCCTGATCTTGTGGTTTCAACGGCCCAATTGCCGGCCGGCGTGCTGAAAACGGACCCCTATTTGGGCACGCAGCAGATTTTCACGCAGCAAGTTGAAGCGAGCGTGCCCTACTCACGGCTCGACGCCGGCGCGCACCCGATGCAAATCAAGGTGACCTACCAGGGCTGCGCGGAAGCAGGCCTTTGCTATCCGCCGATCACGAAGGTGCTGTTCCCAACAGCGGCGCCGCCGCCTGCCGCGGCCGACGTACCGCCCTATCCCTGGGAAAGTCTTGCCATCATCGCCGGCGGGGTTGCGTTTCTGCTCGCCGGACTGGTGCTGAGGAAGGGACGCAAGCTCGATATTCCTGCATGAAACCCCGCGGTCTACGCCTGCTGGCCGCCGCTTTGGTCGTGTTGCTCGGGACCTGGGCGGGACTCAAGTTTCACTCTTTGCACCGCTCGCGCGAGATGGGCGTGCAAGTTCCCGCCGGCACGGCGAGCGCACCGGTTGCCGAAGACGTCACGGCCATGCCCGAACCGGTGGTACCCGCGACGCTGCCCGATTTTTCTCTCAACGACCTGTCCGGCAGGCCGACCCCGATTTCCGCTTGGGCCGGCAAATCGCTGATCATCAATTTTTGGGCCACCTGGTGTGCGCCCTGCCGCCAGGAAATACCGTTGCTCAAGACGTTGGCGGCCGACTGGGCAGGGCGGGATCTGAAAGTGATCGGAATCGCCGTCGACGATGCCGACAAGGTTCGGGAATTTGCCGGCCAGTTCAAAATGGACTATCCGCTGCTGATCGGTGAGCAGGACGCCCTGGATGTCGCCGCCAAATTTGGCATGCCCTCGCCGGCGTTTCCTTTCACCGTATTTACCGACCGACGCGGCGAGGTCGTGGCCCTCTATCTTGGGGAATTGCACCGCCCGCAAGCCGATTTCATCCTCTCGCAGGTTCAAAATCTCAATCAAGGCCACGTCCAGCTGGCCGCGGCCCGCCGCGCCATCGCCCAAGCCTTGCAAGCGATGGCACAGAAAGATGCCGATTCGCCCTCTTAAGGGCGACGTTCGACGCCGAAGCTTGCCTTTTCACCTCAATTTCTGGTTATGATCGCGGACCTTCGTAGCGCTGTCGCGCTGGAATTGAAGCCAAGATGGCCCTAATTTTGCTCCTGAATGGTCCGAACCTGAACCTGCTCGGTATGCGCGAGCCGGCCATCTATGGCACCGCCACGCTGGAAGATATCGAGACCAAATTGAAGGCGCAGTGCGCATCCTACGGTCACGAGCTCATCGCTGCGCAAAGCAATGCCGAACACGAGTTGATATCCAAAATTCACTCGGCCAAGCGCGACGGTGCCGGGTTCGTGATCATCAACCCCGGGGCATTCACTCATACCAGCATCGCACTTCGCGACGCCTTCCTCTCGGTGGGCGTGCCGTTCATCGAAATTCACCTCAGCAACGTGTTTGCGCGCGAGGCTTTCCGGCATCACTCTTACTTGTCCGACATCGCGGTTGGCTGCATATACGGATTGGGCCCCATCGGCTACGAGCTGGCGCTCAAAGCCGCTGTCGCGCGCCTGACCAAGACCTAAAACGATAGATTCTGAAGGGGTTCGCGGATGGATATTCGCAAGGTTAAGAAATTGATCGAGTTGCTGGAGGAGTCGGGAATCTCGGAACTCGAGATTTCCGAGGGCGAGGAATCGGTGCGCATCAGCCGTCACCCGCGTACCGGCATCCAGGTGGCCGCACCCCAGGCCGCTCCGATGCTGCAAGCCGCGGCGGCACCGGCCCTGCCGGCGACATCCGCGGGCGAGCGCAAACCCCGCAACGACGAGCACACGGTCACCTCGCCCATGGTCGGCACGTATTATTCATCGGCGTCCCCGGGCGCGAAATCCTTCGTCGAAATCGGCAGCGAGATCAAGGTTGGCCAGATCCTTTGCATCATCGAAGCCATGAAGATGATGAATCAGATCGAATCCGACAAAGAGGGCCGCATTACCGCGATGCTGGCGAAGAACGGTGAGCCGGTCGAATTCGGCCAACCGCTGTTCATCATCGAATAGACCCAGATGATCGAAAAAGTCGTCATCGCGAACCGTGGCGAGATCGCCCTTCGCATATTGCGGGCCTGCCGTGAACTCGGCATCAAGACCGTGGCCGTGCATTCGACCGCCGATTACAACACCAAACATGTACTGCTGGCGGACGAAACCGTCTGCATCGGTCCCCCGCAATCGGCGCTGTCGTATCTGAACATGCCCGCGATCATCAGCGCGGCCGAGGTCACCGACGCGGTGGCCATCCATCCGGGCTACGGGTTCCTGTCGGAGAATGCGGATTTCGCCGAGCGGGTCGAGAAGAGCGGCTTCATTTTCGTCGGCCCGCGCGCCGAAACCATCCGCATGATGGGCGACAAGGTTTCCGCGATAAAGCACATGCGGGCGGCCGGCATCCCCTGCGTGCCCGGATCGAACGGGCCGCTGGGCAAGGATGCCGATGAGAATTTCCGGATTGCCAAGGACATCGGCTATCCGGTGATCATCAAAGCCTCGGGTGGCGGCGGAGGCCGCGGCATGCGCGTGGTGCACACCGACGCGTCGTTGCTGAACGCGATCGGCGTGACCCAGTCGGAGGCGCTGGCAGCCTTCGGCAACGATCAGGTCTACATGGAGAAATTTCTAGAAAAGCCGCGGCACATCGAATTTCAAGTGCTGGCCGACAACTACGGCAACGTGGTTCACCTTGGCGAGCGCGATTGTTCGATGCAGCGCCGGCACCAGAAGGTCATCGAGGAGGCCCCGGCTCCCGGCTTGAGCGTCAAGCAGCGCAAAACCCTGGGTGAGCGCTGCGCAAAAGCCTGCCGCGATGTCGGCTACCGCAATGCCGGCACGCTCGAGTTCCTGTACCAGGACAACGAGTTTTACTTCATTGAAATGAACACCCGCGTTCAGGTCGAGCACCCGGTCACGGAATTGGTCACGGGCATCGATATCGTCAAGGCGCAGCTGCTGATCGCGGCCGGCGAACCGTTGCCCTATGGCCAGAATGACATCCAGATACGCGGGCATGCCGTGGAATGCCGCATCAATGCCGAAGACCCCAAGAACTTCACGCCGAGCCCGGGTCCGATACGGCTGTGGCACTCCCCCGGCGGGCCCGGGATCCGGGTCGACAGCCACGTGTACACCGGCTACAACGTGCCGCCGTTCTATGATTCCATGATCGGCAAGGTCATCGCGTACGGCGACACCCGCGATACCGCCATCGCGCGCATGCGCAACGCGCTCGCTGAAATGGTGGTGGAAGGCATCAAGACCAACATTCCGCTGCATCAGGAAATATTCAACCATTCGGCGTTCAAGCAGGGCGGAACCGACATCCACTATCTAGAGCGACGTTTGGGCCTGAAGTAACATCTTGCAGGATGTTGCATCGATGACGTTCTATGAAATCGAATTTCCGCTCGCCGCCTTGAGTTCCGAGGCGGTCGAGGCCGCCCTGCTCGGCGTCGGCGCAAGCTCCATTACCTTTGTCGATCGCGGCGACGAGCCGGTGCTCGAGCCCAAGCCCGGCGAGATGCGCCTGTGGCGCGACACGCTGGTGCGCGCTCTGTTCCAGGAATCCAGCGACGCCGCGCTGAACCTCGACCGGCTCGCGGCCGCGCTCGGCCCGCACATCACCCAATCCGCCCGGGTGCGTGCGGTCCAAGATCAGGTCTGGGAACGCGCCTGGCTGACGGGCTGGAAATCCATGCGATTTGGCCGCCGTCTCTGGGTGTGCCCGCGCTCTGCAAAGGCCCCGGAAGATCCGCAATCCGTGGTCGTGCGGCTGGATCCAGGGCTGGCGTTCGGTACCGGCACCCATCCCACCACGGCGCTGTGCCTGCAGATCCTGGACTCGTTGCCGATCCAGGATCGAAGCGCCATCGACTATGGCTGCGGCTCCGGGATTTTAGGCATTGCCGCGTTGAAGCTCGGCGCCAGCCACGTCACCGCCGTCGACCTGGACCCTCAGGCGCTCATCGCCACGCGCGACAACGCGGCCCGCAACCTGGTGGATGCGAGAATTTTGGTCCAAGGGATCGAAGCCGATCTGCGTCCCGCTCATTGCGTGATGTGCAACATCCTGGCGGGTCCGTTGATCGAGCTCGCCCCGCGATTGACCCTGGCCTGCGAGAGCGGCGGCCATTTGCTCCTTTCCGGCCTGCTGAAGACCCAGGCCTATGCGGTAAAAGCAGCCTATGCGTCAGGTTTTGATATGGTGCAGGTGATCGAACGGGATGAATGGTGCTGCATCTACGCGCGGAGATGTCCATAGCGTGTTTACGCAATGCGCAAAATGCGAGACGGTTTTCAGACTTTCCGCGGAAGTGCTGCGCGCCGCCGGCGGCCAGGTGCGATGCGGCAAGTGCGGAGTGGTGTTCAATGCCCTGGCGCATCTGGCGGAAGACGCGAGCGCCTTTGCCGTCGGCGAGTCCTCCTTCGACTTGGAGACGCGCGCCGACAGCATTTTGGAATCCCCCGCGGCTCCGTCCGCGCGCGATGTGCCGCGCAGCGATGATGCCGCACCCCCCGGGGCGGAAATTGCGCGCCTGCAAATTCTCGATTGGACCGACGGTGAAGCGAAACGCGGCACTGCGCAGCCGATCGCGGAGATCGCCGAGACCACGGAGACTGCCGAGACTGCCGACACCGCCGAGGATCCGCTGGCGGAGAGCTCCCTGGAATTCACCCTGCCCCCCGGAGAGTTGGATCGCATCTTCGTCGAGAACAAAAAGCTGCCGCGAGGCCCGACGCCGGATATCGCGCCGGAATCCGTGCCGGCGGATGAGCCCGAGGAGATCGAAATATTCAACGCCGCGGCTGTGGTGTCCGGCTCGTCCGCCGCGGCACCGAGCGGATTCGAGGTATCGGAAGATGTGCGCCAGGAAATGCTCTCCGGGATGGAATCCTCCTCCGATGCACAGGCAATTCTGGAGATCGCGCGGCCGGGACGCGCCCGCAGGCGCCGCACGTCGCCATTCGCAGCGCAGCCGCCCCTGTCGGGACGCGCTTTCATCCCCTGGGTTGCCGCCGCCTTGGTTGCCGCTTCGCTGCTGGTGATTCAGATCGTCCATCAGAACCGCGAGTGGCTTGCGGCACACACGCCGCTCGGCGGAGTGCTTCGCGCTGTTTACTCGTCGCTGGGCGCACCGGTGGCGCCGCCGGCGAATCTGTCCGCCTATCAGCTGCGCCAATGGGGGGTAACCGGCGATCCATCGGGCGGCGGCACACTGCGGGTGCGCGCCAGCATCCTCAACACGGCAGCTCAGCTCGAGCCCTACCCACTGCTGCGCGTCACCCTGGCCAACCGCTTCGGCGGCAGCATCGGCACGCGCGACTTCGAACCTTCCGAATACCTGGGCAAGCCAACCGCCAAGCTGCTTGCTCCGGGCGAACGCGCGGATGCGACGCTGGACATTCTCGACCCCGGCAAAAGCGCGGAAGGTTTTGAAATCGATGTGTGCCTGCGCGGTGCGGACCGGCGGGTTGCCTGCGCGAACGACAAGGCGCCGGCGCAAGCCAAGCGATGAGCGTCAAGATCGGCCCATATACCCTGCCTTCCGGCGTCTTGCTCGCGCCGATGGCCGGCGTGACCGATCGGCCGTTTCGCATCCTGTGCCGCCGCTTCGGCGCGGGCCTCGCGGCGTCGGAAATGCTCAGCGCCGATGTGCGGTTGTGGGACACGCCCAAATCGCGCCGCCGCATGGATCACAGCGGCGAACCCAGTCCTCGCGTGGTGCAGATCGCGGGCTTCGATCCGCAAATGATGGCCGATGCTGCGCGGCGCAATGTCGATGCGGGCGCGGAGATCATCGACATCAACATGGGCTGTCCCGCGAAGAAAGTCTGCAACCGGCTGGCCGGCTCGGCGCTGCTTCAGGACGAGGACCTGGTTGCGCGCATCTTGCATGCCGTCGTGCAAGCAGCGGGTGCACCGGTAACCTTGAAAACGCGCACCGGATGGGATCCGGACCACAAGAACGGCCTGCGCATCGCGAAAATAGCCGAGGACTGCGGCATCGCCGCGCTCGCCATCCATGGGCGCACGCGTACCGACATGTATCAGGGCGAAGCTGAACATGACACCGTGCGCACCATCAAGGCGCAGGTAAAGATCCCGGTATTCGCAAACGGCGATATCGCCTCTCCCCAGCATGCGCGCAAGATTCTCGATGCGACCGGCTGCGATGGCATCATGATCGGCAGAGCAGCCCAGGGCCGGCCATGGATCTTCGACGAAGTCAATTTTTTTCTGGAGACGGGTGAAATTCGCGCAGTGCTAGCGCTGGAAAAAGTCCGTGATATTATGCGCGCCCACCTCGAAGACCTGTACGCCTTCTATGGCGACCAGACCGGCGTTCGAGTGGCACGTAAACACTTGAGTTGGTATTTCCGGCAGCATCCAGGACAAGAGCACTTGCGGAATCGTCTCGTACAAATTGAGACGCCCGAGGAACAGTTGTCCACGCTGCTGCAGCATTACGATACGGGTGTCGATCGCGCTGCGTGAAGGTGCACTTGGAAAACTAAAGAAAAAATCAGCGGGGATTCGAAGTCAAGGCCATGGTCGCTAAAAAGAAATCGAAATCACGTCGAGAAATCGCGGCGGCATTCAATGGTCGCGATTTAAAGGTCAATGGCAAGGGCGTGCCGTTGCGTTCCCAGGCCGAAGAGGCCTTGCAGAGCTATTTCGAAACGCTGAACGGCCACAAGCCCGCGCACCTGTACGATCTGGTGATGCGCGAAGTGGAAGAGCCGCTGTTCAAGGTCGTGATGGGCCACGTGCAGGGCAACCAGAGCCGGGCTGCGACCATTCTGGGCATCAACCGCGGCACGTTGCGCAAGAAACTCAAAGAGTTCGGCATCGGCGAGTAAGAGGCCCCTAGTGCTCACGCCAGTACGTCGCGCGCTGCTCAGTGTTTCGGACAAGACCGGCATCGTTGAATTCGCGCGCGAACTGAAGGAACGCGGCATCGAGCTATTGTCGACCGGCGGCACCGCCAAACTGTTGACGAGTCACGGCATCGTCGTCAAAGAGGTCGCGGAACACACCGGCTTCCCCGAAATCATGGGGGGCCGGGTCAAGACCCTGCATCCGAAAATTCACGGCGGCCTGCTGGGACGGCGCGGGCTCGATGAAGCCGTCATGCGCGAACACAGCATCGAGCCGATCGATTTATTGGCGGTCAATCTGTATCCATTTGCCGCGACGGTCAGCCGGCCTGACTGCAGCTACGAGGATGCGGTGGACAACATAGACATCGGCGGTCCCGCGATGGTGCGAGCCGCCGCGAAGAACCATGATTCGGTGACCGTGGTGGTCGATCCCCAGGACTACCGCGCATTACTGGACGAACTCGCCGCGAATCAGGGCAGCACCAATTTGATCATGCGCCGGAAGCTCAGCGCCAAGGCGTTCGCGCACACCGCACAGTACGACGCCATGGTCTCGGCGTACTTTACCGGGGCCATCGGCGGCGCAGCCGCCACGTTCCCGGACGATTTGAATCTGTCCTTCCGCAAGCACATTGATCTGCGCTACGGCGAGAATCCGCATCAGCAGGCGGCCTTTTACACCGATCCTCGCGCCATCGGCGCCTCGATCAGCCAGGCGAAGCAGATCCAGGGGCGCGAACTCTCGTTCAACAACATTGCCGATGCGGACACGGCGCTCGAGTGTGTGCGCCAATTCGATTCCGCCGGCTGCGTTATTGTCAAACACGCCAATCCCTGCGGCGCGGCGCGAGGCAACAGCGTCGCAGAGGCCTACGCCAGCGCGTATCGGACCGACCCCACCTCCGCATACGGCGGCATCATTGCCTTCAACCGCGAACTGGACGGCCCGACCGCGCGCGCCATCCTCGCGCAGCAATTCGTGGAGGTCATATTGGCGCCGAGCGTTGCGGAAGACGCCAAGGCGGTACTGGCCTCCAGGGACAATGTGCGGGTGCTCGTAACCGGCGATCTATCGCTGCCGGTGATCCAGTTGCTCGAATACAAGAGCGTGGCCGGCGGTCTGTTGGTGCAGACGCGCGACAACGGCGCAACCCGCGCCCACGAGCTGCGCACGGTCAGCCAGCGGCCGCCGACCCTGACGGAACTCGACGATATGATCTTCGCATGGCGTGTGGCGAAATATGTCAAATCGAACGCCATCGTCGCGGTCCGGGACCGAGCCACCTTGGGCGTGGGCGCCGGCCAGATGAGCCGGGTCATCAGCAGCAAGATTGCCGCGATGAAGGCCCAGGATGTGGGCCTGACGCTCGAGTCCGCAGCCGTTGCCTCCGATGCCTTTTTTCCGTTTCGCGACGGGCTGGATGTGCTGGCCGAATTCGGCATCAAGGCCATCATTCAACCGGGCGGATCGCGCCGCGATGCCGAGGTGATCGCGGCGGCTGACGAACACGGCATCGCCATGGTGTTCACCGGAATGCGCCATTTCCGACACTAGAGAGCCGAGCATGAAGGTATTGATCGTCGGCGGCGGCGGGCGCGAGCACGCGCTGGCGTGGAAATGCGCCTCCTCGCCGCGAGTGCGGCATGTGTATGTCGCGCCCGGCAACGCCGGTACCGCATCGGAGCCCAGGGTGAGCAACGTCGACATCCCCGCCGACGACATCGACGCGCTGCTGCGATTTGCGATCGACTCGGATATCGATCTTACCATCGTGGGGCCGGAAGGACCGTTGGTCGCGGGCATCGCCGACCGTTTTGCCGCCGCCAAGCGGCGCTGCTTCGGGCCTTCGCGCCAGGCCGCAAGGCTCGAAGGATCCAAGGCCTTCACCAAGGAATTCCTCAACCGGCATCGCATCCCAACCGCGGGTTCCGCCACGTTCACGGCCGCGAATTTCGACGAGAGCTTCGTTCGCGCCCAGCGCCTGCCGCTGGTCGTCAAGGCGGACGGCCTGGCCGCGGGCAAAGGCGTCGTGATCTGCGAGACCCATGAGGCCGCGTTGAGCACCGCGCGCGCGATGCTGGGTGGAAGTTTCGGCAGCGCCGGCAGCACCATCGTGATCGAGGAATTCCTGCAGGGCGAGGAAGTCAGCTTCATCGTGGTCGCGAGCGATCAGCAGGTCATGGCGCTGGCGACATCCCAGGATCACAAGCGCCGCGATGACGGCGATCGGGGACCCAACACCGGCGGCATGGGCGCCTATTCGCCGGCGCCGATCGTCACGCCGCAGCTGCACGATCGCATCATGCGCGAGGTGATCGAACCCACGCTATCCGGGTTGCGCAGCGACGGCAATGCTTATCTGGGCTTTCTCTACGCCGGTCTGATGATTGCGCCCGATGGCACCCCCAATGTCCTGGAATTCAATTGCCGATTCGGCGATCCGGAGACGCAGCCCATTTTGATGCGATTGCAGAGCGATCTCGTCGAACTGTGCGAGGCGGCGATCGCAGGGACTTTGCAGAATTGCGAAATTCGCTGGGACCCACGCGCCGCACTGGGCGTGGTCATGGCGGCAGGCGGCTACCCGGATAATTTCCGCAAAGGCGATCCGATCAGCGGGCTCGAAGCGGCCGCGGCATTGCCGGGAAAAGTCTTCCACGCCGGCACGCGCCGCGACGGCGAGCACATCGTCACGGCAGGCGGGCGGGTGCTGTGCGCCGTAGGTCTCGGCGCCACGGTCCGCGACGCCCAACTTCAGGCATACAATCTGGTGCACGCAATTCATTGGAATCTGGTGCAATACCGGCTCGACATCGGCCATCGCGCCATCCCGCACTAGGAGTTTCGCATGCCACACGTTCGTCCGAGCATCGCAGACAAACGGCGCGCGTTTCATCGCCTGCATCTTGACGGCTGCTTCGTCATACCCAACCCCTGGGACGTGGGCAGCGCGCGCTATCTGCAGACGGCGGGATTCAAGGCGCTGGCCACGACCAGTTCGGGATTTGCCTGGTCGCACGGTCATCGCGACGGCGGCATGTCCCGCGATCGGGTGCTCGACCATCTGACGGAAATGGTCGAGGCCACCGATCTGCCCATCAATGCCGACTTCGAACACGGATTCGCAGCCGATGCCGCCGGCGTCAGCGAGAGCGTCCGGCTCGCGGTCGAATCCGGCGTCGCGGGCCTGTCGATCGAAGACTCGACCGGCCATGCCGCGAATCCGCTGTTTGACCTCGAGGAGGCGGTCAATCGGATTCGGGCGGCGCGCAAATCCATTGATCAAGCCGGCGGCGACACCATGCTGATCGGCCGCGCCGAGTGCTTCCTCGTGGGCCAGACCGACATCGAGCAGACCATTGCCAGGCTCAAGGCTTATGCGAATGCCGGCGCCGATTGCCTGTATGCGCCGGGAATTCGCAGCACCGAGCACATTTCGGCGGTGGTCGCGGCCGTTGCGCCGAAACCGGTCAACCTGCTGATCGGGTTCAACGCGGAGCTGACGCTGGCAAAGATCGCTGCGCTCGGAGTACGCCGCGTGAGCGTGGGCGGCGCGCTGGCGCGTGCCGCCTGGGGCGGATTCATGCGTGCGGCACAACTCATCGTCGAACAGGGAAAATTCGACGGATTCGCAGATGCCGCCTCGGGCAGCGTGCTGAACAGCATATTCCGCGGAAGCTAGCTTCCCAGCCTAGCTTCTCGAGCGTCCCTGCCGCCGCCTGACCATTGTCTGCATGAGGTGCTCCAGCACACCGGCAGGCTCGGCGCACTGGCCGGTATGCACGGGAGAGGTTTGTACGATGGTGCTGCGCGGAGCGACCAGCCAGTGAAATCGCTCGCGCGCGGACATTTTTCCGATGTCCCCAGCCGCCTCGCCGCCGGCACAGATCGCAGGAATGCTCGCCAGAACGCGCCGCACCAGGTCCAGGTCGACGCCTTGATCGATTGCCAGCAGAGCATTCTCATCGAGTTCAATGCCCGCCGCCAGGACGCGCTCGGCATCGCAGGAAAGAATGATGCCGGCATTGAGGAACTCGCCGCGCTCGACACGCGGCACGACCCGCACGACCGCATAGTCATACGTATGCAGCGCGTGCATGGATGGCCTCCCGTACGAATGTGGCCGATGCAGCGAGCCGGGTCTTGAAATAATTCAAATACGCGCTGCGCTGCTGCGATTTGCCGTCGAAGCCGGGATCGTCCGGCAGCCAGGCATCGGGAATCATCTCGACGATGCCCACAAGGTCCTGGTCCGCGATGCACGCGGTCATGTGCGCATCGGCCTCCTCGAGCACACTCGCCCGCGTCAGCAGCACGTGATTCTTGATCAGGCCGAACGGCGTCAGCGCATGCTGATCGTGTTGATTCCACGCGTGATGAAAATACAGGGCTGCGCCATGATCGATGAGCCACAGCCGGCGATGCCACATGAGCATATTGACGTTGCGGGCCGTCCGATCCACGTTGCACACGAAGGCATCGAACCACACGATCGCAGATGCCAGCTGTTCATCCGGCTGAAACACCAGAGGATCGAAGGTGACGGAGCCCGGCAGATAGTCCAAAGCGAGATTCAGGCCGCCGCTTGCGCCGATCAGATTTTGAATTTCCGCATCGGGCTCGGTGCGCGCGAGATCCGGCGGCAGCACTGCAAAGACGATCTCCGGAACCGGCAAACCTGCGAGCCGCGCGATCTCACCCGCGAGCAATTCCGCAATCAATGCCTTCGGGCCCTGGCCTGCACCGCGGAATTTGAGCACATACAGGCCGTCGTCGTCGGCCTCAACGATGGCGGGCAGCGATCCGCCCTCGCGCAATGGCGTCACGTAGCGCCTGGCGGTGATGGTTCTCATGCGGCGCCTAGTGCGGCCTCGCAGCTTCGATTTGCACGCGCTTCGCGACCGGAGGATCGCTGCTCGAATGATGCGCCCGGAACAATCGGCCCCGCTCCGCCAGCAGCACGAACCCCAGGCTCGCCAGCCCGCAGATCATCTGTCCCGCCGCCAACGGGATCGTGCTGCCGTTGAACTGCTCGCCGATGAAAATCCCCACCAGCGCTCCGCTGAAAGTGGTGATGAAACCCTGCAGCGAAGCGGCAATGCCGGCCACCGACCCCACCGGCTCCATCGCCATGGCGCCGAAATTGGATACCGACAGGCTGAAGCATGCCATGGTGATTGCCTGCAATAGCACGAAGGTCCAGATCTGCTCCGCACCCAGCACCGCGATGGCCAGGTGCAGACCCGTCACCGCGATGAACATGAGCAACGCGGTATGCGATATCAACCGCATACCCAGGCGCTCGACGATGCGCGAATTGAGGTACGCCGCCATGCCCATGAAGACGGCGCACAGCGCGAACATGCTCGGCATCAGACCCGGGCGGCGAAAAACATCGGAGAATATCTGCGCCACCATGCCGACATAGGCCATGATCGTGCCGAACATCACCATCATCGCCAGCGTGTAGAAGATCGACGCGCGGTTGCCGAGCACGAGTTTGGCGGCATTCAGCACGTGCTTGCGCGTCAGGCTCAGGCGATATTCAGGGTGCAGCGTTTCCGGCAGCCGTAAGCATCCCCAGCACGCGACCAACGCGGCAAACACTGCGAACACCACGAAAATGTAGCGCCAGGGAGCTACGACTAAAATCAACTGGCCGAGGCTGGGCGCGAGAACCGGCACGGTCAGAAACACCACGAAGGTCAGCGACATCACCCGCGCCATCTGCCGTCCCGAATACAAGTCGCGCACCACCGAACGGGTGACGGTGACGGAGGCGGCGGCAAGGCCATGCACGAAACGCCACGCGAGCAGCGCATGAAAGCTGCCGCTCAAGCTGCACGACAGGGCGGCAGCGACATAGAGCGCCAGGCCGCCGAGCAGCACCGGCCGCCGCCCGAACCGGTCGGAGAGCATGCCCCAGAACAACTGGCCCAGCCCTAAGCCGGTCATGTATGCGGTGACGATCCATTGACCGTGATTCGGATCCGCGATGTTCAGCGCCCGCACGATGGTCGGGAACGCCGGCAGCATCGCGTCAATCGCGATTGCCTGGGTCGACATGGTCGCGGCGGCAAGCACCACGAACTCGAGAAACCCGATCGAGTGGGCGGCGTGCTTCTCAGCCATGAACGATGCCTAGCTCTTGGCGGCGCCGGGCGTGCCGGGAGGCGGCGTGCCCGCGGCGGGCTTGCGCGCGATGCTGGTCGCCATGGTGACCACGGAGGCCAGGTCGGTCAGATTCGCCGGCACCACGAGCGTGGTGCCCGATTGCGCCAGCTTGCCGAACTGCTTCACGTACTCTTCGCCGATGCGCAGCTGCATGGCTTCGATGCCGCCGCGATCCGACAACGCAATGCCGACCTGGCGCAGGCCTTCCGCCGTCGCGGTGGCAACCGCGAGGATCGCCTGAGCCTGCCCCTCGGCCTCGTTGATCTGCTGTTGCTTGTTGGCTTCGGACTGCTTGATCACGCGCTGCTTGTCGCCCTCCGCCGCATTGATCTTCGCGTCGCGCTCTCCCTCCGAGGTCAGGATGACGGCGCGCTTCTCGCGCTCGGCGCGCATTTGTTTCTCCATCGCCGACAACACATCCTTCGGCGGCGTGATGTTCTTGATTTCGTAGCGCAGAACCTTGACACCCCAGGCCACCGAGGCCTTGTCCAGCTCGCTCACCACATTGGTGTTGATCTGGCCGCGCGCCTCGAAGGTACGGTCCAGTTCGATCTTGCCGATCTCGCTGCGCAGCGTGGTCTGCGCCAGCTGCGAGATGGCGAAGCCATAGTTGGTGATGCCGTAGGAGGCCAGGTGCGGATCCATGACCTGCATGTAGAGCACCGCGTCGACGCCGACCTGTACGTTGTCGCGGGTGATGCAGATCTGCTCGGCGATGTCGATCGCGATCTCCTTCAAGTTGTGCTTGTAGGCGATGCGCTCGAAAAACGGGATCAGCACATGGAAACCGGCGGACAACGTACGGCTGTATTTGCCGAGATGCTCCACCACGAAGGCGCTCTGTTGCGGCACCACGATCGCGGTCTTGAAAAGCAGCACCACCGCGAGCAGGAAAATGAAAATGGCCGCATAGCTCAAGGACATTTGCAAGGCATCTCTCCAGAATTAGTGGGCTTTCGCGTCCCCGTGAATCACCAGGGTCAGCCCCTCGACACGATCGATGCGCGCCGCCGCTCCCGCCTCGATGACCGATTTGCCGCCGTTGACGGCGTTCCACGAACTGCCGCGAAATTCCAAACGGCAGGTTTCGCCGGGAGACAGGACCGCCGGCAAGGTCACGGTTTCGCCGGCCGGGCCGCTTTTCATCGGCGGCAGCTTGTGGCGCATTTTTTCGTAAATCTGCCGGCGGAACGCGAGCATTGAAACCACGGCGATCACGGCAAATGCGCTCCATTGCAGCCAATCGGCGCTCATCACGCCGGAGACCTCGAGCAAACCCACCACGAAGGCGCTAATCCCCAGAAATACCAGGTAGAACTGGGCGTTGACCAGTGTCAGCTCCGATCCCAAAAGTATGGCGCCGATCGCAATCCACGCCCACCACTGCATGAGTCACTCCTGTGAAAAACCGAGCCTAGCGCTTCATAGCGTCAAAGAAGTCTGCGTTCGTCTTGGTGTCTTTCATCTTGTCGAGCAGGAATTCGATCGCCGCCAGCTCGTCCATCGGATGCAAAAGCTTGCGCAGGATCCACATCTTGGAAAGCTCGGAAGGCTCGGTGATGAGCTCTTCCTTGCGGGTTCCGGAGCGGTTGATGTTGATCGACGGAAACACGCGCTTCTCGGAGATGCGGCGATCCAGGTGGATTTCCGAATTACCCGTGCCTTTGAACTCCTCGAAAATGACATCGTCCATCTTCGAGCCGGTGTCGACCAGCGCCGTGGCGAGAATCGTCAGGCTGCCGCCCTCTTCGATGTTGCGCGCCGCGCCGAAGAAGCGCTTCGGCCGCTGCAGGGCATTGGCATCCACGCCGCCCGTCAACACCTTGCCCGAACTCGGCACCACGGTGTTGTAGGCGCGCGCAAGGCGCGTGATCGAATCGAGCAGAATGACCACGTCTTTCTTGTGTTCGACCAGGCGTTTGGCCTTTTCGATCACCATCTCGGCGACTTGCACGTGCCGGCTGGCGGGTTCATCGAACGTCGAGGAAACGACTTCGCCCTTCACCGTGCGCGCCATCTCGGTCACTTCTTCGGGCCGCTCGTCGATGAGCAGCACGATGAGGTACACCTCGGGATGATTGGCGGTGATCGCCGTGGCGATGTTCTGCAGCAGCATGGTCTTGCCGGCCTTCGGCGGCGAGACGATCAGCCCGCGCTGGCCCTTGCCGATGGGCGCGACCAGATCGATGGCGCGCGCGGTCAGGTCTTCGGTCGAGCCGTTGCCGCGTTCCAGTTTCAGCCGCTCGGTGGGATGCAGCGGCGTCAAGTTCTCGAACAGCACCTTGCCGCGCGAACTCTCCGGAGAATCGAAATTGATCTCGCCCACTTTGAGCAACGCGAAATAGCGCTCGCCATCCTTGGGCGGACGGATCAGGCCGGAGATCGAATCGCCGGTACGCAGGTTGAAGCGCCGAATCTGGCTCGGGCTGACGTAAATGTCGTCCGGACCCGCAAGATAGCTGGAATCGGATGACCGCAGGAAGCCGAAACCGTCCTGCAGGATCTCCAGGACGCCGTCGCCGTAGATATCCTCGCCCTTGCGGGCATGCGCCTTGAGGACGCCGAAGATGATGTCCTGCTTGCGCGAACGGCCCATGTTCTCGAGGCCCATGGTCTCGGCAAGCTTGACCAGATCGCTGATCGGGCGCTTTTTCAACTCGGTCAAATTCATCGAGCTGCGGCTGCGCGCGAGGTCGGTCGGGGCAATGATTTCTAAATCGTCGCCGCCCTCCGGAAGGTCGCCGTAGTCCTCGTGCATCGGCCGGCCGCCGTTGCTGTTGCCGTTGCGATCATTGCGCGGTCCGCGATTGCGGTTGGATCGGCCGCCCCCGCCCTGGCCGCCGCCTTGTTGACCGCCGCCCTGGCCGCCGCCGCGCGACTGATTACCCAGGTAGCCTCTCACAGGTTGCTGTCCAGAAAAGCCGCGAGCTGCGATTTGGTCACCGCGCCGACCTTTTGGGCCTCGACGGTGCCGTTCTTGAACAGGATCAGGGTGGGAATGCCGCGGATATTGAATTTGGGGGGGGTGTGGGGATTTTCGTCGATGTTCAGCTTGGCGATGCGGATCTTGTCTTTGTAGGTATCGGCAATCTCATCGAGGATCGGCGCGATCATTTTGCAGGGACCGCACCACTCGGCCCAGAAATCCAACAATACGGGTTTCTCTGACTTCAGCACGTCCTTGTCGAAGGTTGCGTCGCTGGTGTGAACGATACTTGGGTTACTCACTGCGGATACAGCTCCTTTTGGAGATTTACTTGAGGTTGAAGCGGGTTGTTTTTGGGGAAGCCAGGGCCCGGACAATCACCGCGAAGTGACGATGCGCGGCCGTTCGGGCACAATACAGCGGGTTTAGCGGTCTTGATTACCTTAAAAGGGTACCGATGATACGGTTGGGGAGCGGATAGACCGGCTCCTGGTTGGCCATATTGTTATCCGG
>DATAVN010000050.1:0-1634 GCA_036267715.1 Steroidobacteraceae bacterium
TTGATCGCGACCATGCGACGGCAGATGAGCCGGCGCGGTCGCGCGCGTCTCACAAGGACAAGCATGATCACCCGTGACGATTGCCTGATCTACGCGAGCGAGACGGACGCGATGGCCGCTGCCGAAGCGCAACCCGAATTGCGTCGCGGGCTGGAACAGCTGGCGCGCACGTGGCGCGATCTGGCCGAGATGATGATCGGCTTGCCGCCGCTCGATGATTTGAGTGGTGCTGGCGGCGGCTAATGAATACCAATGATAGTTAGTGTCCGTCCATAAATCGGCATTTTTGACGATGTCAGTATTGTCTGAATCGGACGCTGGGTCGTCTCATCCTGATTTGCGCCTAATTTGCCTGATTGGGGTATGGCGAAGGTGCGGCATCATCGCAGGATACGGGCGTTTTGAACGCGACGAGACACGGCGATGAGCAGCCGATGGCAGGATGTTTTGTGATGATAGCGGGCTGCGGCTAGGTCGCGACGAGCCTGGCGAAGAGGGCGAGATTGTAGGCGACGACCGATGACCAGACGTAGGCGTGGAAGTGAGCGAGCCCCCGCCAGGTGCAGCGCGCCAGGCCGAAGGCGCGCTTGAGGCAGGATATGTTGGCCTCGATGCCGGCACGGAAGTTTCTCAGCTTGCGGTACACCCAGCGGCTCTTGACCATGCTCTCGACCGTGAGGCTGCGCTTCTTGTGGAAGGCGACGTCGAGCACGCCGAGGGCCTTTGCCTGGCTGAGATTGTCGAGACTGGCATAACCGCCGTCGGTTGCGGTTTGTCGCGGCGGTGTGCCATGGCTCGCGATGTGGCGCGCGAGCATGGGAAGAAAGCGCTCGGCATCGGCGGGATTGCCGGCCTCGACAACGACATCGAGGATCAAGCCGCTCCGGCCGGTGGTCAGATTGAGCTTGTGACCGTAATGCACATCGCGGCCGCCCTTGACGATGATATCGGCATGGGCCTCGAACAGGCTGACCAGCTTCTCGCCGGCGGGCACCGCTTCACCGGCGAAGACGCGGCGCTCGGCCTGGGCGATGACGCGTTCGACCAACGGCAGGTAGTGCCTGACTTCACTACGCCAGACCTCGACTTCGATCAGGAAGCATGCGGTCAAGCGCTGCATGGCGTGCTGGAGCGCGGTCACGGTGGCGCGGGTGGCCGCAATCAGATCCCGGTACAGCTTTTCCTTCCGCGCTTTGCCGCGGCTGTACTGAATGGCCAAGGCCCGCTTCTTGGCCAGCCGCCGGTGATTGCGCCACACGATCGGCGGCGCGCCGGGCAGGGCGCTGGCCTGCTTCAGCAGGCGTACCATCACGCGCACCGCATCCCACAGCAGAGAGCTGTCGGTGGGGGCATGCATCAGCGCCCGCGTGACGGTGCTGTCGATCCGGATCATCGACCCGCCTTCCAGATTCTCCCGCCGCGCGCTGCTCACGACAGCCCGATTGATCGTCTCCCAGCTCGCTGCGCTCAGCGCGCTGATCGTCTTGTGCAGCACCGACTTCTTCGGTGACCACGACAGGGGCAGCCGGGCGAACGCCCGAAACGACGCCGAATCTTCCAGATGAAAGGCCAGCTCCTCGTAGCTCAGCTGCCGATATTGCTTGAGCAGCGCGCAGCGCAGAACCGCTTCCGCC
>DATAVN010000051.1:0-1844 GCA_036267715.1 Steroidobacteraceae bacterium
AGCGGTGCGGGCGAAGATCTCGGCGACCTGCTCCGGCGATTTACCTTCGGCGTAGATGACTTCGGGTATGCCGAGACGCAGGCCGCGATGATGATCGATGCGGGCAAAGCCTGCGTCCTCATAGGGCATGGTGCTGAGGCGCTCGAGGGCGGATTGCGGCGCGAGCGCGCCGGCGCGCACAGCTTCGAGCAATGCGAGGACGTCGTGTCTATTCACGGACTGCGGCCTCCGGATCATTCGTCACCGCGTCGGGAGCGTTTGCAGCGGCATCCTGGAAGTGTTTCCAGGCCTGCAGGGCTTCGCTGATGACGTGCTTGAGCGGAACGCGATGCTCCAGCGCGCGTGCGTGGCAGTCTTCGTACTCAGGCTGGGCGTGGGTGATGATGCCGTCGAGCGCGGCGGTCTTGATGCGGATCTTGCCGTAGGCAGTCGTGACTGTGACGTGGGCGCGATCGAGGCAGCGGCGCTGTTCGGTGCGGGAGCGGACGCCGAGCGTGGACGTCTCGCGAAAGAGCAGCTCTTCGAAACGCGGCGCGTCGCCGGGATGGCAGAGGATGGTGACGAGCGTGCCGACACGGCCCTTCTTCATGACGACGGAGGTGGCCATGGCATCGAGCGCGCCGTGTTCGAGGGCGAGTTGGGTGGCGTGCGCGACGATCTGCGGACTGAGGTCGTCGATGGCGCACTCGAGGACGCTCACGGTTTCTCGAGAGATGGTATCGCCGATGGGAGATACCGCTTCGCCGATGCTGAGGCGAAGGACGTTGGGGAAACGCGCGGGATTGCGCGTGCCCGCGCCGTAGCCGATGTGCTCGAAGACAGCAGTGGGGCGCGAAAAGTCGCAGCCAAGAGCGCGCAGAATGGCGGCGCCGGTGGGCGTAACGAGCTCCATGGCAGGGCCTTCGCTGTAAGTGGGAATACCGCGGAGGAGCGCAGCGGTGGCCGGCGCGGGCACGGGAAAGCGGCCATGGGCGCAATCGACGAAGCCGCTGCCGACATTCACGGGCGAACAATACCAGCGGTCGACGTTGAGCGAGGTGAGGCCGACGGCGGCGCAGGTGATGTCGACGATCGCGTCGACCGCTCCGACTTCGTGAAAATGTACCTGCTCGAGTGGCGTGTTGTGGATGGCAGCTTCGGCTTCGCCGAGGAGTTCGAAGGCGTGGAGGGCGAGCGCGCGGGCCTCAGCAGGCAAGGGTGCGTGGTTCAGGATGGCGCGAATGGCGGGCAGGTTGCGGCCGTGCTGATGCGTGTGGTCGTGCTTGTGGCCGTGTGCGGCATCGTGATCATGAGGATGGTGATCATGAGCAGGTTCATGCGCGTGGGCATGCTTGTGAGGCGCGTCGGCGTCGTGGCCGTCATGCTTGTGAGGCGCGTCGGCGTCCTGGCCGCCGACCAGCACGCGAGATTTGCGCGCGGCGATGCCGCTGCGGTCGACGGAATCAAAGACGAGCGTTGCGCCAAGGTTGAGTGCTGCGGCGGTTTGCTCTAGAAGCGCAGGCGAGACACCGGCGTCGATGAGAGCGCCGAGGAGCATGTCACCGCTGAGGCCGGCAAAGCATTCGAGAGAGCCGATACGCATGGTTATTTTCTCTGATCAGAATATCGGAAGGTCGCTTCGCTCCGACTGAATACGGTCACCCGGTGATTACGCTGCCCGCCTTCGTTGCCTTCACCATCGCGCCTGCCACGACTCAGGACGACGAGATCGGTTTGCTGGCCTGGAGGACGGCGAGCGGCAGCACTTCATTCATGGAGCCGGAGCGGTAGCCGTCGCAATCGATGGCAGCGTACTGGAAGCCGGCGGCCCGGATGGCGGCACCGATGCGCTGAAACATCTCGCG
>DATAVN010000052.1:0-112753 GCA_036267715.1 Steroidobacteraceae bacterium
GTTGGTAAGCTTTATGGACTACGACTTGGGGTTCTTTGATTACGAGGCAGGCCGCGTCGAGTGTGCCCCAAACCCGTTCGGCGCCAAACTGTTACCCATGTCTCCGGAATGAAGTGGGTACCATCTGCCCGGTTAGGACCCAAAAAATTTTGGCGCGCCCGGACGGATTCGAACCGCCGACCACCTGGTTCGAAGCCAGGTGCTCTATCCAGCTGAGCTACGGGCGCCCGCGCGCAGTTTAGCCGAACTCTTACGGTCGATTGCACTCCAATTTAGCTCTGAATAAATTGCATGGGGTTGCGTAAATTGATGATTTTTCGCTGCTGTTTCCTGATTTGCGCGATCAGCCTTGGTGCCGCGGCCCTCGCGGGGCCTGCGCCGTTCGACCTCGCGGGGCCGATTTTGGAGGTCAAGATCACCCGCGACGGTATCACTCTACCCGCCTCGGAGGTCCCCAATCTGGCGCCGGGCGATCGCGTATGGATCAAGACGGACCTGCCCGAGACCCAATCTGTCCAATACTTAATGGTCGCGGCATTCCTGAGCGGCTCGACCAACCCGCCGCCGGAAAAATGGTTTTTCGCGTGCAAGATCTGGACGGCCAAATGCGGTCGCGAGGGGCTGACGGTTACCGTTCCGCCAGGCGCGCAACAGGTGCTCGTCTTCCTGGCGCCGCATACCGGCGGCGATCTGCGAACCGTGATCGGTGCCGTGCGTGGACGCCCCGGGGCTTTCGTGCGGACTTCGCAGGACTTGAACCAGGCCGCCCTGGACCGTTCGCGGTTGGATCGCTTCCTGTCGGCGGTACGCGTTCTCAATGAGGGCGATCCCGCCAAATTGAAGGAAGCAGCTCCGCTGCTGGCGCGCAGCCTTGCGATAAAAGTCGAGGACAAGTGTTTGGACCGGCTTCCGGAATTGCAGGCCCCGTGTTTGATGCAGGGCCAGGAATCGCTCATTTTGAACGATGGCCACAGCACCTCGATCGTCGAGGCCCTGACATCGGGCCCCGGCAGCGATCTGGCCATGGAGGCGAGCTACACGCCGCAATTGAGTTACGGCTACTACAGTCCCTATATCGCGTCGGTGCTCGATATTGCACGCATCATGGAATCGTTTCGCTCGGCGCAATACCAGTACATTCCCGCGCTGGCATCCCCGCTGGGCGACAAACTCGCCCTGACGCTGAACATGGCGCCTTCGTTTCATAACCCCAAGTCGGTGCTGGTCATCGCGCTCCCGGCAGTTGAATCGGCGCAGCTGCCGCCGCTGCATGCCGTCGACCCCAAGGAAATCTTCTGTATTCGCCGCTCGACTCTGGTGCTGCCGGTGGACGGCGCGCCGCTGGCCTTTTCGACGGCCTATGCGCATGACTTGACGCTCGACGTGACCGGCCGCGACGGCAAGACGATCGCGCTGGCCGCAAAAGCCGATCCCATTCAGGGCGGCTATGTGGTGGACACGAGTGCCTTGGGTAAGGCGGCGCTAGGCGACAGCATCCACGCCTCGCTCAAGGGGTATTGGGGCTTCAACGCTTACGAAGGCCCGACTTTTCGCCTGATCAATGTGCACGCCAAATCTTGGGAGCTCGCGGCCGGCGACGAAGCGTCGCTGATCGTGGGCCGCCAGGACACCGTCCACCTGCAGGCCGACAGCGTGAGTTGCGTCGACGCCATCATGCTCAAAGACCCGGGCGGCAAGGAGCTGAAGGTGGATTGGAAAACCACCCGGCCCGATGAGGTTGAAATCAAGCTGCCGCTGCAAGCGGCCACGCCGGGGGCGATGACCCTGCTCGTCCAGCAGTACGGGGACAATCAACCGGATCCGATTCCAATTCATACCTTTGCCGACGCGGGACGAATCGACGGATTTTCCATTCACTCCGGCGACATCGTCGGCACCCTCAAGGGCAACAGGCTGGATGAAGTGGCCAGCCTGAGCTTCAAGAACAACATATTCGTACCCGGCGAACTCGCCACCAATCACGGCGTCGATGAGCTGCCGATGGTTGCCGAAGACCCGAACGCGGTGGCCGCACTGAAACCGGAACATGGTGTCGCGGCGAAAGTGAGCCTCAAGGACGGGCGCGTTTTCCCCTCAACGGGCAACGTCGAGGCGCCGCGCCCCGTGGTCACGTTGCTGGGCATGAACGTGCAGCCGTCCGCTTCAATCCAGAACAGCAATATCCTTCTGGCACACCCGAGCGAACTGCCGCAGGACGCGATCCTGACGTTTTCCGTGCGCACGCAATCGCCGGCGGCATTTGCGCGCGATGAAAATATCGAGGTGACGACAGGCGATGAATCCTCGAGCGCGATGCTGAACTTCAGCAACGGCGGCGTGATGCTGGAAAATTCCCAGGTCGCGGTTGCGACGCTCAATCCGGCCAAGGCGTTCGGCGGTGCGGCATTCGGTCCATTGCAATTCCGCGTCAACTCCAAAGGAGTCGTCGGGGACTGGCAGCCGCTGGCCAATCTGGTTCGCCTGCCGGTACTCAAGGAATTGAAATGCCCCGCCACGCCCGAATTGGCCTGCAAACTGACCGGCGCAAACCTGTTCCTGATAGATTCGATCGCCGACGACCAGCAGTTCACTCATCCGGTGAAAGTGCCGGACGGATTCCTGGGGTCCGCACTGCCCGTGCCGCATCCGAAAGCCGGCTCGCTCTACGTCAAGTTGCGCGATGATCCTTCCGTGGTCAACGCCACCACGGTGAGCGCGCAGGAAATCCCGCCCTCGCCCGCCGAAGCCGCGCGCACCGAAGTACGCAGCTCGGCGCTGCCGGCGCCGGCGCCGGCGCCGGCTCAGCCTGACACCGGTGCTCCAAAGGAGCCCTGAAGCGCCTGGATTCGGGCCCTCAAAAAGCGCCGTTCGGGCTCGAGCGTCGCGCTGTGCAGCGCCGTCGTGTACGCCTCGCACGCTTCATTGCCGCGGCCAAGTTGCTGCAGAAAACGGCCCCGGGCCGCGTGCAGCAGATGGTACTGAGCAACTCCGCCGCGCGCGGCCAGCGAGTCCACCAGATCGAGGGCGCGCGCCGCACCGTCGACCATCGATACGGCGACGGCATGATTCAACTCGATGACCGGCGTCGGCTGCAGCCTGAGCAGCACTTCATAGAGTCCGACTATCTGCGGCCAGTCGGTGGCGTGATCTTCCCGTGCCCTTACATGCAGCGCCGCTATGGCAGCCTGCACGGCGTAATGACTGAGCTGTGCGTCGGTGCGCAATGATTTTTCGACCAACGCCAGGCCCTCGTGGATCTCGCTTTCGTCCCATTGCGAGCAGTCTTGATCATCGAGCAGGATCACATCGCCCCCCGCCGATATGCGCGACGGCCGCCGCGCATCGTGCAGCAGCATCAGCGCGAGCAATCCCATGATGGCGGCACGGCCTGGCAGGAGTGCCTGGAGCAACCGGCCGAGACGAATCGCCTCCGCACACAGCCCGGCATCGATCAGGTGCGCACCCGCGGTCACCGCATAGCCCTCGGTGAACACCCCGTACACCACGGCAAGCACGCCGTCGATCCGCTGCTCGAGCACCGAGGCATCCGGTGTCTCATAGGGTATCGCGGCATCGCGAATTTTTCTCTTGGCGCGCACCAGGCGCTGCGCCATCGTCTCCTCACCGATCAGGAAGGCCCGCGCCACCGCCTGCGTGGACAGTCCGCACACCTCGCGCAGAGTGAGCGCGATCTGCGCCTCGTGATTGAGCGCCGGGTGGCAGCAGGTGAATATGAGACGCAACCGGTCGTCGCCGAACAGCTCATCGTCAGCCTCGTCGCTCGCCGCGACTTCGGCGCTGCCGAGCGCCTCGGCAATTCTCGTCCGGAACACGATGTCCCGGCGGATGCGGTCGACCGCCTTGTTGCGGCCCGCACTGATCAGCCAGGCGCGAGGATTGGCGGGGATGCCCTGCGACGGCCACCGTTCGATGGCCGCCGCAAAGGCTTCTTGTCGCGCTTCCTCCGCCAAATCGAAATCGCCCAATAACCGGATCAGAGTCGCCAGCACCCGGCCCGACTCGCGCCGAAAGACTGTTTCGACCAATCCGGCAATGGGTGCGCTCACAACGGCCAGATGGGGCGTACTTCGACGCTTCCGTACCGTGCTCCGGGAATGCGCGACGCAATGTCGGTCGCCTCGTCGAGATTCTTCGCCTCGATCAGGTAGTAGCCGCCCAACTGTTCGCGCGCTTCCGCGAATGGCCCATCGGTGATGGCTACCTTGCCGTTGCGTACCCGGACGGTAGAGGCACTGGATACGGATCGGAGCCGATCACCGGCCTTGAAATTGCCGGCCTGCACAATGGACTTGGTAAAGTCCATGTACTCGCCGGACATCTTTTGTAAAACGGCTTCGCCCATTGCCATGGTTTCCGTTTCGTTGGCATAAATCAGCAATAAATAGTTCATGTCGGTTCCTGTGGTGAAAGGCGTGCATCGCCGCTCCCTAGTCGTGCCGCACAGGGCGAATTCGACATGCCGGAGCGGGATTTGCAAGAAAATTGTGCAATTTCCACGAATTAGCCGATTCGAACGGGATCTCGGCCGCGATCCAACGGGCTGCCGGCCGCGCATCCTGTGCGGATGCGGGAACTATTGGACATTGCGCGGATCAAATTGATACGCCAAATCATATGCTTACGCGCCATCAAGGTCAGGCTGGCGGCGTTGCGCCCTTGCCCGTAAGATTCATACCGGCTCTGTTTCAACCAAAACGTCTCTAATAACTAGAGGATTCCCGATGAAGGCTTGGATACCCCTTACGCTGGTTTTCGCATTCGGCTTGGCCGCTAACGCACAGGCGACCTGTGCCTATCCGCAAGCGCCGGCCACGCCTCCCGACGGCGCCACCGCTACGCGGGATCAAATGATCGCAGCGAAGCATGATTTTGACCGATATAACAGCGAAATGAACGTCTACCTCGACTGCCTGAATCTGGAAATGGATGCCAGCCCGAAGGATCCGTCGAAAATGACGCCGGATGAGAAGAAAAAAGCGGATCAAGAAAAAAAGGTCCTCGTGCAGAAACACAATGCCGCGGTGGATGAACTGCAGGCGGTGGTGGGAAAGTTCAACGAGCAGTTGAAAATTTTCAAAGCGAAGAAGTAATGACCATCGAAGCGGCGGGTCGCTCCGCCGCCGGTTTTAAACTATGCAGGCTGGTACGCTCATCACACCGCGTCTGGCCGAAGAGGCCATCTACTCTCGGCTGACGTGTTTGCCCATCGAATCACTGCCGCTCATGCAGTGTGTCGGGGCCACGCTGCGCGAGAATGTCTACGCGGAGCGCGACGCCCCGCCGTTCGATCGTGTTTCCATGGACGGAATGGCGGTTGACAGCGAGGCTTTGCGTCGCGGCCAGCGCAGCTACCGGATCCAGGCCATGCAGGCCGCCGGTGCTGCGGCACTGAAGCTCAAGAGCGCCGAACATGCGATCGAGGTCATGACGGGTGCAATACTGCCCGTCGGTTGCGACAACGTCATTCCGATCGAGCAGGTTGATGTGGCCGATGGCGTCGCCACGCTGAATACTTCGGTGGTGATTTCGCCCTACCACAACATCCACCGCCGCGGCGCCGACAGCCGCCAAGGCCAGTTGCTGTTGGAGTCCGGCACGTTGCTGCGCGCACCGGAGGTGGCCGTCGCGGCCTCCGCGGGCATGGCGCGCGTGCGGGTCAGCAGCCAGCCGGCCATCATGGTCGTTTCGACGGGCGATGAACTGATCGAGCCCGGCGAGCCGATTGCGGAGTTTCAAGTGCGCCGATCCAATGCGTACGCGGTCGCCACCACCTTCCGCAGGCGCGGCTTCAGCCGGGTCGGCAACGATCATGTGCTGGACGACGAGAATCTGCTGTGCGAGCGGCTGTCGCTGCACCTGACCACGCACGAGGTCGTGGTCTTGAGCGGCGGGGTGTCCATGGGCAAATTCGATCTGGTGCCCAAGGCCTTGAAGCAGCTCGGGGTGCAGGAGGTCTTTCACAACGTGGCTCAAAGGCCCGGCAGGCCCATGTGGTTCGGAATAGGACCCCATGGCCAGTCGGTTTTTGGCTTGCCGGGGAATCCTGTTTCCACGCTGGTGTGCCTGATCCGCTATGTGATTCCTGCCATTGCCGAAGCGATGGGCACCAAGCGCGCGGCAGCGGAACGGCTGGCACTGGCCAGCCCGGTGACCTTCAAACACTCGCTCGCCTACTTCCTGCCCGTGACGATTGAACACGACGAATGGGGCCGGCCGTGGGCCAATCCGCGGCCTCCGAACGGATCGGGCGATTTTTTGAGCCTCGCGGGCACCGACGGCTTTGTGGAACTGCCTCCCGGCCCGAACACCTACGCCAAAGGATTTGTCGCCGGCGTGTACCGCTGGTGAGCCTGCTCCCATGACCGGCGTCATCCACGACATTAGCGGTGCACAGAATCCGCTCGATCGGTTCGCCAGGCCGTTGCATGATTTGCGCATCTCGGTGATGGACCGTTGCAATTTCCGCTGCCCTTACTGCATGCCCAAGGAGCAGTTTCACGAGCACTACCAGTTCTTGAGATCGCGCGAGCGCCTGTCGTTCGACGAAATCGTGCGCCTGGCAAGGCTGTATGCGGGACTGGGCGTGCGCAAAATCCGGCTCACGGGCGGGGAACCGCTGCTGCGCGCCAACCTTCCGGACCTGGTGGGCGATTTGACCGGCATCGCGGGCATCGAGGATGTCGCCTTGACCACCAACGGAGTGCTGCTCGCCAAGCACGCGGTCGACCTGCACGCCAATGGCTTGCGGCGCGTCACGGTGAGCCTGGACAGTCTGGACAAGGAGATCTTCACCAGGCTTAGCGGCGGCTTTGGCGCGCTCGATCAAGTTCTGGCGGGCATCGACGCGGCGATTGCCGCGGGACTTTCCCCGGTCAAGATCAATGCGGTCATCGAACGCGGCGTCAACGATCACACCGCCCTCGGCCTGATCGAGCATTTTCGCGGAACGCCGGTGGTGGTCCGGTTCATCGAATTCATGGATGTCGGCAACCGCAATCATTGGCGGCCCGAGATGGTCGTCCCATCCGCCGAGTTGGCGGCGCGCGTCAATGAACGCTGGCCGATTCATCCGGTGTCCAAAAACTATCGCGGCGAGGTGGCGCAGCGCTGGCAGTTCGACGACGGCGGCGGCGAAGTCGGATTCATCTCCTCGGTGTCGCAGCCGTTTTGCGGCGCCTGCAGCCGGGCGCGCCTGTCCTCCGAGGGCAAGTTCTACACCTGTCTGTTCGCGACCCACGGTATCGATCTGCGCGCGCCGCTGCGCGCCGGCGCCGATGATGCCGAATTGCTGCGCATACTCAAGGGCGCGTGGCTGGGCCGCACCGACCGCTACAGCGAACTGCGCGAGGAATTGCGGCGCAAGGAACCGGACAACAGGAAAATAGAGATGTACTACATCGGCGGTTGAGCTCATGACCTTCACACATTTGGATGCCGATCAGCGTCCCACGATGGTCGATGTCAGCGGCAAAACCGCCACGGCGCGCAGCGCCACCGCGGAGGCGCGTGTGCAATTCCCGCCGGCGGTGGCCGCGGCGCTGCGCGAAAGCGGACTGCGCTCAGCCAAGGGCCCGGTCTTCGATACCGCCATCGTTGCCGGTGTTCTGGGAGCGAAACGCACCCACGAACTGATTCCTTTCTGCCACCCCCTGGGCCTCGAAAGTTGCCGCATCGTGATCGACATGGAAGGCGACGCCGCCGTCATCCGCTGCACGGTCGGCGTGCATCACAAGACCGGCGTCGAAATGGAGGCTCTCACGGGCGCCGGCATTGCGGCGCTCACCATCTACGACATGTGCAAAGCGCTGTCCCACGACATCGTCATCGATGGCCTGCGCCTGCTGGCGAAGGACGGCGGCAAGAGCTCGTTTGCGGCGGTGGTTCCATGAGCGCGCATCCCATCCACGGACTCATCCTCGCGGGCGGCGCCAGCACCCGCATGCAGCGCGACAAGGCTGCGATCACCTACCAGGGCAGGACGCAGCTGGACCGGGCATTCGAAATGTTGAGCCGCCATGTGGACCCGGTCTTCGTCTCGGTGCGCGCCGATCAAGGCTCGGACGACACGCGTGCGCACAAGCCGCTGATCGTGGACTCTGTGGCCGGCAAAGGGCCGGTCGTCGGCATCCGCTCGGCATTCGCCGCGCATCCGCAGGTGGCCTGGCTGGTGCTGGCCTGCGATCTGCCCTTCCTCACCGATGCGGTAATCGAGGGATTGCTGCGCGCGCGTGACGCCGCTCGGTTCGCGACCGCATACAAAAGCGCGCATGACGGGCTGCCCGAGCCGCTGTGCGCAATTTGGGAGCCGGCGGCGGCCGCGGCGCTTGCCGACTATCAAGCCGGCGGCGGACACTGCCCGCGAAAATTTCTCATCCGGCACGGCGCCCGGCTGCTCGAGCCTGTGGACGCACGCGCATTGGATAACGTAAACACCCCTGAGGAATACGCACATGCCCTCAGCACTTTCGAGGATACGGGCGCCATGCAGCTAAAAATCCACTACTACGCCTTGATGCGCGAACAGGCCGGCCGCTCGGAGGAGACGCTCGAAACTGCGGCATCCACGCCGGCGGCGCTGTATACGGAACTCGCAGCGCGCTACGGCTTCACCTTGCTGCAGGATCAATTGAAGGTGGCGGTCAACAGTGAATTCAGCGACTGGTCGCGCAAGCTCGCGGCCAATGATGCCGTGGTGTTCATCCCGCCGGTGGCCGGGGGCTGACGATGTTCCGCTTTTCACCCACGAGCATCGACACTGAAGCCGCGCGCCGCGAGTTGCAAGACCCCGGTGCCGGCGGCTACGCCAGTTTCGAAGGCTGGGTTCGCGATCACAACGAGGGCCAGCAGGTCACACGGCTGGAATACGAGGCGTTCCAGGAGTTGGCCATGAAGGAGGGGGATCGGGTCGTTGCCGCAGCAATGCGGCGCTATCCGGTGAAGCATGCCCTGTGCATTCACCGCATCGGTTCCCTGGGTTTGGGTGAGATGGCGGTCTGGGTGGGGGTGAGTTCCGCACATCGCGGCGAGGCCTTCGATGCCTGCCGCTTCATCATCGATGAGGTGAAGCATCGCCTGCCCATCTGGAAGAAGGAACACTATCGGAGCGGCAATTCAGGCTGGGTGAACTGCGAGCGCTGCGCGGCACCGCCCGACCATGCGCACGCGCCCGATCAACACGCCGCCTCGACGCCCAAGTAGGCGATGCAGCCCGACTATTCGCGGCAGATGTTGCTCAAGGAGATCGGCGCAGACGGCCAGGCTGCGCTGGCGCGTGCGCGCGTGCTCATCGTCGGCCTGGGCGGCCTTGGCAGCCCGGTGATGCAGTACCTGGCCGGTGCCGGCGTTGGATTCCTGGGTCTCATCGATGCTGACGTTCTGGACGCCAGCAATCTGCACCGGCAGCCGATTTTCGCGCTGTCCGACGTCGGCAAGCCCAAAGCGCATTTGGCGCGCGCAGCGATTGCCGCCATCAATCCGTCGGTGCAGGTGGAGGCGCATGCGACCGCATTCCGCGCCGACAATGCGCTGGACCTGCTGCGCCGGCACGACATCGCCGTCGATTGCAGCGACAATTTTCGCACCAAGTATTTGATCAATGATGCCGCCGTGCTGGCACACAAGCCGGCGGTGTTCGCGAGTGTCTATCAGTACGAGGGGCAGCTTCAGGTCTACAAGCCCGATGCCCGGCACGCCTGCCTGCGCTGCCTGTGGCCCGATGCCATCGCCGACGGCGTGGTGGGCAATTGCGCGCAAGCGGGCGTGCTCGGTCCGGTGCCCGGCGCATTCGGCACCCTGCAGGCGCTGCTGACCCTGAAAATTCTGCTGCGGATGAGCGGACAACTCGAGGGCGAACTTTTGCTGCTGGATTTCATGAACTTCTCGAGCGTCAAAATCAAGGCTTCGCGCCGTCCTGAGTGCCGTGCACCGGCATGTGCGCACGTGCGCGGGTTGAGCCGTGAGGATCCCGGGATAGAAATCGCCTTCCCATCGCTCGCGGCTGCCGCGATGCGCGGCCTGGACATCATCGATATCCGCACGTCCGAGGAGGTCGCCGCGCAACCCGCCGGTGCGCCCGCGCGGCACATTCCGATGCAGCAGCTGCTGGCACAGCCTGAGCTGCTGGCGACAGGCCGGGAAACCTTGCTGGTATGCGCCAGCGGCAAGCGCAGCCTGGCGACGGCGCAGGCCCTGCGCAAGCAGGGACTCGCGGTGCGCTCTTTGGCCCTCGGCCTCAACGGCATGGAGCGTTGAGTGCAATTCAAAAGCAAACTGCCGGAGGTCGGAACCACGATATTTACCGTGATGTCGCGCCGCGCGGCCGAGGAAAATGCCCTGAACATCGGGCAGGGATTCCCGGACTATCCGATCGATCCGCGCCTGTCCGACTCGCTGCGCGACGGAATAGCCGAAGAACGCAATCAGTATGCGCCGATGGAAGGCACGGTCGAACTGCGCGAGCAGATAGCCGGGAAACTCGAAGTCTGTTACCGGCGGCGCTTCGATCCGCAGTCTGAGATCACCGTCACCTGCGGCGGCACCGAGGCGCTGTACGACGCCATACAGGCTGTCGTCGGTCCGGGAGATGAGGCCATCATCTTCGACCCCGCCTACGACTCCTACGAGCCGGCGGTGCGCCTGGCCGGCGCCCGCTGCATACGCATCGCGCTCGCGCCGCCGGCGTTTCGCTTCGACTGGGACCAGGTCCGGCGTTGCTTGAGCGATCGTACGCGGCTCATCATCATCAACAGTCCGCAAAATCCGAGCTGTACGGTCGCGTCGCGCGAGGATCTCGATGCGTTGGCGGCCTGCATTCGCGACCGGCCGGTCACGGTAATCGCCGACGAGGTCTACGAGCACGTGCTGTTCGACGGACGGCGGCACCAATCGGTGCTGGAGCATGCGGAACTGCGCGAACGCAGCTTTGTGGTGTTCTCATTTGGCAAGACTCTGCACGCAACCGGCTGGCGGGTCGGATATTGCGTGGCGCCCGCGGAATTGACCCGCGAGCTGCGCAAGGTGCACCAGTTCAACACCTTCAGCATCGTCTCGCCGCTGCAGCATGCGATCGCCCGCTATCTGTCGCAGTACCCGGATGCCTGGCAGGGATTGGCGGCTTTCTTCCAGGCGAAGCGCGATCTGCTGGCCGGCTTGTTGCGGAGCTCGGGAATCGAGCCTTTGCCGGCCGCCGGCACCTATTTTCAACTGGTGGATTACGGAGCGATCAGCCAGGAAACCGATATGCCCTTCGCCGAGCGCCTGGTTCGCGAGGCCAAAGTCGCCGTCATTCCATTGTCGCCCTTCTATGCGCAAGCTCCGCGCATGACGCTGGTGCGGCTGTGCATCGCCAAGCGCGATGAAACGCTGCGCATGGCCGCGGAACGGCTGCGCGCGTTTGCGCGTGGCGGCTAGGGGAGCAGCGGCTAGGGGAGCGGCGGCGGCTCCGCGGACCGTCTCCTACCGGCCGAAGCTCGCAAAACGGCGCGCCATGGACGGCAGGCTCTGGCGCTGGCGAATGCGCGCCGCATCCATCAGCATGCGTCCGGCCCAGCGGTACACGTTGTTCTCCTTGACCGTCCGGCGCATCAGGCTCATGCGGTTGCGCCGCTCATCACGGCCCATGAGCATCGCGACTTCCATGGCATTGGCGGTCTCGGTGACGTCGAACGGATTGATCAGCACCGCCTCGGCGAGTTCACGCGAGGCTCCGGCGAAGGTGCTGAGTATCAACACGCCGTCCTCATCGTCGCGCGAGGCCACGAATTCCTTGGCAACCAGGTTCATGCCGTCATGCAGGCTGTTGACCAGGCAGAAGTCCGCGGCACGGTACAGTTCATACACGCGCAGCGGCGCCTGCTGCTCATCGATCAGCACGATCGGCCGCCAATCGCCCTGCGCGAATTTGCTGTTGATGCGCTCGACTTCGCCGTAGGTGTGCTGCTGCAGAGCCTGATAGGCCGGCAGTTGGCTGCGCGACGGCGCGGCCACCTGCAGCAGGCTGATGCGCCCGCGGTGGCGCGGACTGTTGTCCAGCAGGATTTCCAGGGCCTGGAAGCGTTCGATGATCCCCTTGGTGAAATCCCAGCGTTCCACGCCCAGGCCAATGACCACCTCGGCGCCGATCCGATAGCGCTCGCGCACGGTCGCACGGCAGCTCGCCACATCCGGCAGCAGCGCCAGCCAGCGCGGCGGCCATTCGATCGAGATCGGATAGGGCGCGACGCGGCACACGCGGCCCTGCAGGGTGACCGTCATGTGCTCGCGGTCGATCTGGCACTCCACGAAGCGATCCACGGTATCGAGAAAATTCTGGCAGTGATAACGCGTGTGGAAGCCGAGGATGTCCGCCGACAACATGTGCGTCAGCATTTCGCGCTTCCACGGGCACACCCCGAAGGTCTCGGCGTTGGGCCAGGGTATATGCCAGAACAAGGCGATCGTGGCGCGCGGAATTCGCTTGCGGACCAGCAGCGGCAGCAAAGCGAAGTGGAAATCCTGGATGAGGATCACCGGACTCGCCGTCGCGGCTTCCGCGGCGACGACGTCGGCGAACTTGGCATTGACTTCCTCGTACGCGCGCCAATCGCCGGCGCGAAAGGCCGGGCGCACATAGGCCAGATGACACAGCGGCCACAGTCCTTCATTGGAGAAGCCGTAGTAGTAGCCCTGCTCCTGCTCCGGGCTCAGCCAGACCCGCCGCAGCGTGTAACTCGGATCATCCGGCGGGACGCGGATTTGATCGTTGCGATCGACCGTTTCCCGGTCCGCATCGCCGGCGCCATGCGCCACCCACACGCCGGAGCAGGCGCGCATCACGGGTTCGAGCGCGGTCACCATGCCGCTCGCCGGCACCTGCCAGACCGGCTGACGATTGGCATCGTATTTGTGGATGTACGGTTCCCGGTTCGAGACGATGATCACCTGGGCCGAATTCAACTGGCCGCGCACCACCTGCTGCAGCGCCTGCGGCGTCCAGTTCTCGCGGTAGTCGATCTCCAGGCGCTGCTGCTCTTCCGCCTCGGCGAGCACCTGGCGCACCTGCGACAGTATCGGCAGGGAATATCGCGGCGATTGCGCATTGTCCAAGAACCGCTTGCCGCGGATGTCGCCGAGCAGCACCTGGACCCAGCGGCGCAGCTGCAGCCACGCCACCAGCACGATCAGCAGCGCCAGCAGCAATATCGATATGCCGACGAAGGCGAGCACGAAATCCCGCGCGGTTCGCTGCCGCCGATCCACGAAGCTCAGGTCGTGCAGCATCAGCACACGGAAGGGCCGCGGTTGCGCGTCGTCGAAATCGAAGCGTGATACCTGCACCGACCCGGAGGGCAGCTGCATGATCCGCGAACGCGCCGGATTCGAGCCGCCGGCTTCGTCCTCGCACGAGATCGCGGGCGGCGTGCGCTCGGATTTGAAAATCGTCGAGCCGCTGGGCCGGCATACCAGAATCGCCAGCAGCCGTTCGTCCGCGGCGATCTTGCCGAGATAGGCGCGCAGCCGCGCCTCGCTGCCGTTCTCCACAAGATCGGTGATCGGCTCCTCCGCCGAGTGCATCACCAGCTGCGCGCGCAATTCGACGTCGGAACGGAACCACTCCGCCAACAGCCTTTGGATGTAGGGCAGGCCCAGGTACGCCACGACGCAGGATGCAAGTGCGACCGGCAGGACGAATCGCAGCATGATCGAGCGAAACATCGCATCTCCGTGATTTTAAAAATTATGCGCGGCGCTGGACACAAAATACCGAACTTTCGGCGCACAGTCTCGCCTTTAGGCACCGATATTCGTGTAAAACTTACACCAATACATGCCCACGAGGCATTGGCAGCGCGGGTTGCGTAAGCTATGTTTTTGTCAATGAAACGATCGCCGCCGCCGCCCGCACTCGACTGGTGTTTGTTTCTGGACGTGGACGGTACGTTGGTCGAACTCACCGACACGCCCTCGCAGACCAGCGCCGACCCGGAAATAATCTCGCTGCTGACGCAAACCGCGCAACGCCTCGGCGGCGCGCTGGCCCTGGTGAGCGGACGAAAAATCGAAACCCTCGATCGGCTGTTCGCGCCGTTGAAGCTGCCTGCGGCGGGATTGCACGGCGTCGAGCGGCGCAAGGCTGACGGCACGATTCAGGGGGCGAGTTTCGTGGATTCGCAGCTGGATGGCGCGCGTGCGGCCGCCAAGGAATTGGTCGCGGCCCATCCGGGGACATTGCTCGAGGACAAGGATCGGACGATTGCCGTGCACTTTCGCCTGGCGCCGCAGCTCGGCGAGAGCCTGCGGCAGGCGGTCGCCGCAATCGCCAAACCGCTCGGCGGCAACTATCACATCCAGGACGGCAACATGCTGCTCGAGATCAAGCCGCGCGGCTTCAGCAAGGCCACCGCGATCCAGGCGTTCATGAAGGAATCTCCGTTCGGCGGCAGACGGCCGGTGTTCATCGGCGATGATCTGACCGATCAGGACGGATTTGCAATGGCGCAGGCGCTGGGCGGCATTTCGATCGCGGTCGGCGAACGGGTTCAGGGCCAGTTTTACCTGCCGGATGTGCGCGCGGTTCGCGACTGGCTGCGCGCCATCGCGGCGCTGTATGATTCGCATCGCGCATGAGCAGATTGATCTTGATCAGGCATGGCGAGAGCGCCGGGAACCGGGACCGCATCTTCGCCACCTCGCCGCATGATCTGCCGCTGACCGAATTGGGATATCGCCAGGCGCTGGCCGCCGCCACGCGCATCGGGGAACTGTTCCGCCCCGAACTGGTGGTCACCAGCGCCTACCACCGCGCCGGCGAAACCGCGCGCATCATCGCGGGCGCACTGGGTCTGCCGCTGCAGGTGCAGGCGGATCTGCATGAGCGCGAGGTCGGCTCGCATCGCGGACGCGGATACGATTCATTCCTGTCCGAGCCGGACTACGACCCGCAGCGGCCCTGGGCGTGGAAACCCCGCGGCGGCGAGAGTTACGAGGAGGTGCGCGCGCGCGTCGCGCCGGTGCTGGACCGCCTGGCCGCCGCGCATCCGCGCAGCGAGCTGGTGGTGGTCAGTCACGGCGGTGTCATGGCCTGCCTATGGGCCCATGTCGCCGGCAGCTGGGAACAGGCGCATATGCCGCCGAATTGCGGCATGGTGCTCATCGAACATGGCGCGCAAGGATATTCCGCGCCGCGAGTCATCGACGGCTGAAGCGGCTATCCGGCGGCCTTGTCTTCCGCCGCAGGATTGTCGCCCGCATCGATCAGCCAGCGGCTGAGAGCACTTTGCAGCTGCTCCCGGTCGATGGGCTTCGACAGGTAGCCGTCCATGCCTGCCGCACGGCATTCATTGTCCGCGCCCTTCATGGCGTGCGCCGTGAGCGCGATGATGGGAATGTGCCGCTCGCCGGATTCGTTGGCGCGGATCTTGCGCGTGGTCTCGTAGCCATCCATGACCGGCATCTGGCAATCCATCAGAATCAGATGATAGCGGCCGCTCTGCCAGGCATCGAATGCCGCCTGCCCGTCGGCGGCCACGTCGACCCGGTATCCTAACTTCTCGAGAATCCGGCAGGCGACTTTTTGATTTACCACATTGTCTTCCGCCAGCAGAATATGGTGGGCCTCGCGCTGGCGCTGTGAACGCAGCGCGTGGCGCGTGACGATCGGTTGGGTTGCCATGCGCCAGCCCTCCGCCTGCGTGCCGAGCACCATCATCAGGCAATCGGTGAGGTCGCGGTGCGTCACCGGCTTCAACAGATAACCCGCGAATCCCAGCTCGGAGAACATCCGCCCGTCGCCGCGCTGTCCCGATGAGGTCAGCAGTATCAGGCGGGCGCCGCACAACGCCGGTTCCGCGAGGATGGTCTTGCCCAGGGTGGCGCCATCGCAGCCCGGCATCTGATGATCGAGCAGCGCGACCTCGAAAGGCCGCTGCGCCGCCGCCGCGTGGCGCATCAAACTCAACGCTTCATCGGCGGAGCTCGCGCATACCGCATCCATTGCGCACAGCGACAGCTGGCCCATCAGGACTTTGCGGTTGGTCATGTTGTCATCGACGATGATGATTCTCTGGCCGCGCAGCTCGATCGGCGGTGCCGGCCGCACCTTGGCGGTATTGCCTGCGGCACCCATGCGTGCGGTGAACCAGAATGTCGATCCGAGGCCCTCTTCGCTCGATACGCCGACTTCACCATCCATCAACTCGACCAGGCGCTTGACGATCGACAGCCCCAACCCCGTGCCGCCGAAGCGGCGCGTGGTCGATGCGTCGACCTGCGTGAACGCCTTGAACAGCGCATCGATGCGGCTTGCTGGAATCCCCATGCCGGTGTCGCGGATTTCGCAGCGTATGATGACGCCGCGCTCATCCTTTTGCACGACCTTGCACTCGATCGACACCTCGCCCTTGTGCGTGAATTTGACCGCGTTGCCGCCCAGGTTCAGCAACACCTGGCGCAGGCGGCCGGCATCGCCGCGGACCAAATCCGGCAGGCTCGGGTCGATCAGGGCGATGACCTCGAGGCCCTTGGCATGCGCCTGGATCGCGAGCAGCCGGGCGACATCCTCGACGGTGTCGCGCATGTCCATGTCGAGCATTTCGAGCTCGAGCTTGCCTGCTTCGACCTTGGAGAAATCCAGAATGTCGTTGATCACCGTCAACAAGGCGGCCGCACTGTCGCGCACGGTCTCGGCATAATCGAGCTGCATGGGATTCAGAGGCGTTTCCAGCAACAACTCGATCATGCCGATCACGCCGTTCATCGGGGTGCGGATTTCGTGGCTCATGTTCGCGAGAAATTGGCTCTTGGCCTTGTTGGCCGCGGCCGCGGTCTCGGTCGCTTCCAGCAGCGCCAACGCATACTGCTGCCGCTGCGTGATGTCGCGCTGCGAGCCTGACACCGTCAGCGGCACGCCATCGGCATTGCGCTCCAGAGCGCCGCGAATGCGGTACCAGCGCACTGCGCCGCCGCAGGTCGTGGCGCGCACCTCCACATCGACCAGCACGTCGTCGCGGATGGTGCGCTCGATCGCCTCGCGGACCCGCGCGCTGTCCTCCGGCTGCAGTATTTCGAAGAATTTTTGCCGCGTTCCAAGGAACTCCTGCTGGTCGAAGCCGAACATTTCCGCGAAGTGCTCCGACACCCACATCTCGCGGCTCGCCACATCCAGCTCCCACAGCCCGTCGTTGGCGCCGCGTGTCGCGCGCTTGAGCCGGGCCTCGGCGGATCGGATTACCTCCTCCGCGAGCCTGCGTTCCGCCTCGCGTTTCAGGTTTTCGAGCGCGAACACCAGATTGCGCCCCATGTGCATCAACAGATGCGCGACCTCGTCGTCGAAGGCGTTCTTGTCGGTCGAGTACAGCAGCAGCACCCCGATGGTGCGCCCATGCTGAACCAGCGGCAGCGCGGCGCCGGCGGCAATGTCCGCCTGCCGCGCGATTTCATGCCAGTACGCCGTGCGCGAATCGTTGAGAAAATCGTTGCTGATGCAAGGCGCCTGGGAGCGGAACGCGGTGCCGACCAGCCCGCGCCCCTCCGGGGTCGAACCGTCGATCGACAGGCGCACATTGCGCAGCGTGTCCGCGCCAACACCGGCAATCGCGACGATTTGAGCGTCGGCCGAATTCGCTCCGGGAATGCAGACGCTGGCAGCGAGCAGTCTGCCGCCGTGCACGGCAGCCTCGCATACCCGCTGATAGAGGTCCTGCGCGGACGAGACGCGCATGATGGCTTCATTGGTGTCGCTGAGCGCGGCGAACATGCGCGCCGCGCGTTGCGAGGCGCGTTCCGCCAGTTTCCGCGCGGTGATGTCCCGTGAGATCGTGATGATGACCCAGCGGCCGTCGATGAGCGCGGCCTGTCTGTTCAACTCCACGAAAGATTCCCGGCCGTCCTTGAAGCGGCTGGTGGATTCGCTGCGCACGCCTTTCGCTCCCGCGGCGATTGCTTCATCGTAGCTTCTGATCAGATCCTCACGGCTCTCCCTGAGCAGATCCAACGGACCCATGCACATCAGCTCTTCATGCGAATAGCCGGTCCGGCTCGATGCCGTCGCCGTGGCGTCGACGAACTTGAGCGTCTCTCGATCCACCACGTAAATCGAATCGACACAGCCGTCCACGATTGCGCGAAATCGCTGCAGCTGCGCCAGGCTCTGTTTGGGCAGGTCGGGGCGATGGGCGGCGCCCGAGGTTCGCCTGCGCAGCAGCAGGGCGGCGCAGGTAATCCCCGCTCCCGCCGCGGCAGCCGATAAATAAGGCAACAAAACCAGCATTACTAGGTCCTTAGGCGCGCCTGGCATCCCTCGAGGCGCTGCTCGGGACCATTGCACCAGCGCTAAAGTGTGAAATCTGTGCGGTGACCGACAAATTTACATAAGGGGGCATTAGGGGTGCGCCGCAACCGCACAATTTGCGAATGGGTGCTCAGGAACCTCTAATTGCGGGTCTGGCCGCTGCCCCGCACCAGGTACTTATAGCTGGTCAATTGCTCGATGCCCACCGGCCCGCGGGCATGAAATTTGTCCGTGCTGATGCCGATCTCGGCGCCCATGCCGAACTCGCCGCCGTCGGCAAACTGGGTGGATGCGTTGTGCATCACGATGGCGCTGTCGACCCGTGCAAGAAATCGTTCGGCCGCGGCTTGATCGGCGGTAACGATGCATTCGGTGTGTCGCGAGCCATATTTCTCGATGTGCGCCACGGCGGCATCCAGACCGTCGACCACGCGGACCGCTATGATGGCGTCGAGATATTCCGCGTACCAATCCTGTTCGCTTGCCGGCCTCACCCGCGCATCGACGGCGGCGCAGGCGGCATCGCCGCGCACCTCACAACCCGCCCCCAGCAGCGATCGCACCAACGGGGCGAGATGCGAATGGACGCAACCGCGGTCCACCAGCAGCGTCTCGGCGGATCCGCAAACGCCGGTGCGGCGCATCTTGGCGTTGAGCAAGATGCTCGTTGCCATGGCCAGGTCGGCGTCCCGATCGACATACACATGGCAGACCCCGTGCAGGTGGCCGATGACCGGCACCGTTGCTTCCCGCCGCACCCTCGATATCAAGCTCTTTCCGCCCCGCGGAACCAGGACATCGATGCTGTCGGCCATGTTCGCCAGCATGTGACCCACAGCCGCTCGGTCGGTGGTCGGCACCAATTGAATACACGCCGGCGGCAGCTGTGCCGCGAGCAGCCCTTGCTGCAGGCAGGCGTGGATGGCCGCGCTCGAGGCTGAGCTTTCCGAACCGCCGCGCAGGATGACGGCGTTGCCGGACTTCAGGCACAGGGCGCCGGCATCGGCGGTGACATTCGGCCTGCTCTCGTAAATGATCCCAACGACCCCCAACGGCACGCGGATCCGCTCGATCAGCATGCCGTTCGGGCGCGACCACTCAGCAAGGAGTGTGCCTATCGGGTCGCGCGCGGCGGCGATCTGCTCCAGCCCGCGCGCCATGCCCTCGATACGCGCATCATCGAGCAGCAGCCGATCGCGCAGCGCCGGCGACAATCCGGAGCTCGATTCGTGCATGTCGCCGCCGTTGGCCGCCAGAATCTCGCGACGGGCGCCGCGCAGCGCCGACGCTGCGGCATGCAAAGCGCGTGCCTTTTGCTCGGCGGAAGTGAACGCCAGCACCCTCGCCGCAGAGCGCGCCGCGCGGCCGATGCCCTGCATCAGTTCGGCCAGGTCGCTCACAGAATTCTGAGCAGCACCAGGTCGTCGCGGTGCACGATCTCGTCACGGCCGCGGAACCCGAGCACGGTCTCGATGTCGGTGGATTTGCGGCCGATGATGCGCGCCGCATCCACGTCCGAGTAGGCGCAGATGCCGCGCCCTATCTCGGTGCCGTCAGGGGCGATGATGCTGACCGTGTCGCCGCGATCGAAGCGCCCGACCGCCCGGGTGACGCCGGCCGGCAGCAGACTCTTACCGCCCATCAGGGCACGTACCGCGCCGTCGTCGATGGCGATCGCTCCGGCGGGCTTCAACGTGCCCGCGATCCATTGCTTGCGCGTCGCAAGCGGGGTGGAATTCGGCACGAACCAGGTGCACCGGGCGCCCTCCTCGATGCGCCGCAGGGGATGCTCGGCTGCCCCTGAGGAAATACACAGATGGCATCCCGCGGCGACGGCAATCCTGGCCGCGGCGAGCTTTGTGTGCATGCCGCCCGAACCCATCTGGCTGCTGCTGCCGCCCGCCATCGCCTCGATTTCCGGCGTGATTTCCAGCACCTTGGCGATGAACTGCGCATCCGGATCTTCCTTTGGATCGGCGGTATACAGCCCGTCGATATCCGACAGCAATACCAGGCAGTCCGCCCCCACCATTTGCGCGACGCGGGCCGCCAGCCGATCGTTGTCGCCGTAACGGATCTCCGCCGTCGCGACGGTGTCGTTCTCGTTGATGACCGGCACCGCGCCCAAGGCCAGCAGCGTGCTCAGCGTTCCACGCGCATTCAGGTAGCGCCGCCGCTGTTCGGTGTCGCCCAGCGTCAAGAGGATCTGGGCCACCGTGATCTGGTGAGCATCGAGCAGCTCCTTGTACGCATGCGCGAGCCGAATTTGTCCTACAGCGGCCGACGCCTGGCTTTCCTCGAGTTTGAGCTTTCCGGTCCCCACATTGAGGTGGCGCCGCCCCAAGGCGATGGCGCCGGAGGACACCAGAATCACTTCCTGCCCACGCTTTCGGCAGGCGGCCACATCGGCTGTCAGGCTTTCCAGCCACGCGCGGTTCAAGCGCCCCTTGTCGCCATCCACCAACAGGCTCGATCCCACCTTGACGACGAGACGCTTGGCGTCGGTCAAACGATGTGCGGCGACTTTACGGTCTGCGGCGGTCATAGGGACACGATATTGCCATTTACTTAGCGGAGTGGCCTCACCTAATATTCGTAGCTGTTACAGCGCACCAGCTTCAAATAAGGATGAACCGTGGGTAGAGAGTACGAACCGACAGTCGGGCAGTGGTACGACGACTTGGAAAACGACGAAACCTTTCAGGTTCTCAAGGTCGACGAGGACAAGGAAACCATTGAGATTCAACACCTCGATGGCGATACCGAAGAACTCGACGTCGATGACTGGGCAGAGCTGGATCTGGAACTGACCGAGGAGCCTGAGGGTTGGTCAGGCTCCAAGGCCGAAAAGGACGCGGAAGAAGAAGACGATGAAGATTGGGACGAGGAAGACGACGATGACGATGAGGATGATGACGATTTGGACGAAGAGGATGAAGAGGACCGCGAAGAATACTAGGAGCCTTTAGACGCGTTCCAGCCAGCCGTGGCGGTCGGGTTCCTCGCCCCGCTGCACCGCGATCAATTTGGCGCGCAAGGCCTTGGTGACCTCTCCCACCTGGCCTGTCCCCACCCGGTGTTCGGTATCGGCATAGATCAGCGTGCCGACGCCGGCCAGAACCGCGGCCGTGCCGGAGAGGGCGGCCTCGCCGGTGCGCACCCAGTCGAGCATCTCGAGCACGTCGAACTTCTTCTCCGTCACGGTGTATCCCATGTCGCGCCCCAGCGTGAGCAGAGAATCGCGGGTGACGCCGTGCAAAAAGGTGGAGTCCAGGCTGCGGGTCAGAAGCTCGCCCTCGCGGATCAGCATGAAATTGGCGGCGCCCGTCTCTTGAACCTGGCCGCCGGGACAGAACAGCACCTGATCCGCCTGGTGCTTCACCCGGGCATCCATGATGGGGATCAGTGCCGCCGCATAATTGCCGCCGGTTTTCACCATGCCCATGTGTTGCGCAGAGCGGGTATTTTGATCGTCGACCAGGATCCGCAGCGGCTTCGCGCCGCCGGTAAAGTAGTCCCACACCGGGCTGGCCAACACCACCAGCATGGCCTCGGTGGTCGGGGTCGTCGCGGCGCCGATATTGGCGGTCGTGCCAAAAATGATGGGCCGCAGGTACAGCGCGCCCGGGGCTTCCGGGACCGCATCCCGGCAGCGCTTGATGACGGCGCGCACCATGTCGGCCACCTGTGCGATATCCGGCGGGGGCAGCACGAGCTGGCGTGCGCTCTGCAGCAGCCGCTGCATATGCCGGTCCATGCGAAAAATATGCACCGAGCCGTCCGCCCGGCGAAAGGCCTTGAATCCTTCGAAGCAGGTGCTGGCGTAATGCAACATGTGCGCGGCCGGGCTGATCTCGATCGCGCCGACCGGCTTGACCTCGCTCGGGCTCCAACTCCCGTCGCGATAGTGGGTAACAGCCATGTGCGAGGCCAGCAGGGTGCCGAACGCGGGTCGTTGGGGTTGGGACGTCATGAGGATTTCACCGTAGGTATGAATATGGTCGCAGGATGTTCGAGCCGCTCTTTCAACGCCTGGATCATGGCAGCGGCATCGTAGCCATCCACGAATCGATGATCGAATGAGGATGACAGATTCATGATCCGCCTTACGGCGATGCTGCCCTGATGAACCACGGGACGTTCCACCGCCTTGTTGAGCCCGATGATCGCCACTTCCGGCGCATTGATGATCGGAGTTGAGGCGATCCCGCCCAGCTTGCCCAGGCTGGTCACGGTGATGGTCGAACCGGCCAGTTCGTCGCGCGTGGCTTTGTTGCTGCGGGCGCGCTCCGCGAGACGGCGAATTTCCGCCGCAACCTGCCACAATCCCAAGGATTGGGCGTTGCGCACCACCGGCACCTTCAGCCCGTCGGGCGTCTGGGTCGCGATGCCGACATGCACCGCGCGATGGCGCACCAGTACGCCGCGCTCGGAGTCGTACAGCACATTGCATTGCGGAAACGATTCCAGCACGCGCGTCAGCGCCATCACCACCAGCGGCAGATAGCTGAGCGAACCTGCATCCTCCGGCCGGGAGTGATTGAGATGCGTGCGCAGCGACTCGAGCTCGGTTACGTCCACTTCCTCGACATAGGCGAAATGCGGGATGTTGCGCTTGGCCTCGCTCATGCGTTCCGCGATCAGGCGCCGCAGGCCGATGACCTTGATCTCGGTGATATCGGCCGCATCCGCCGCACTCGTGCCCGGCGCGACCGTCTGCAGGTCGGCGCGCACAATGCGTCCGCCGGGACCCGAGCCGGCCACGGTATTGAGGTCGATTCCTGCCTCGCTGGCGCGCCGCCGATTTGCGGGCGACGTCATCACGCGCCCGTGGCGCGCGGCCGGAGCGCTCGCCAGGGCGACCACTTTTGCGGCGGCAGCGGGCTTCGTCTCGGCGGCGGCGGGCTTGGTCTCGGCGGCAGCGGGCTTGGTCTCGGCGGCAGCGGGCTTGGCCTCGGCCCGCGATTCGGCCGGCCCGGCTGCGGGAGCGTTTTGCACGGCCGGCGCAGTCGCCTTGGCGCCTTCATTCAATTCGAACACGATCAGCGGTGAGCCCACGGCAATCTTGTCCCCGGGCGCGCCGCTCACCGAGATGACGCGGCCGCTGACCGGCGCGGGCACCTCGACGGCCGCCTTGTCGGTCATCACCTCAACGATCAACTGATCTTCATTCACCAGGTCGCCGGGCTTGGCATGCCAGGCCACGATTTCGGCATCGACGGTGCCCTCGCCCAAATCCGGCATCTTGAAGGTGAACTGGCTCATGCGGGTTCCATGACTGTTTTGAGCGCGGACTTGACGCGTGCCTGGCCGGGAAAGTACTCCCATTCGAACGCGTGGGGATAGGGCGTGTCCCATCCCGTCACCCGTTGTATCGGAGCCTCCAGGAACCAGAAACACTCCTCTTGAACGATCGACAGCAGCTCGGCGCCGAAACCCGAAAACCGGGTCGCCTCGTGTGCGACGACGCAGCGGCCGGTTTTCTTCACCGATGTACAGATCGTATCGGCGTCCAAGGGCACGAGCGAGCGTAGATCGATGATCTCGGCATCCACGTTCATGGCCGCCGCCGCGGCGAGCGCCACGTGCACCATGGTGCCATAGGTGATGATGGTCACTTCGGCGCCCGCACGCACGATGTCCGCCTTGCCCAGCGGCACCCTGTAGTAGCCCTGATCCACCTGGCCCTTCGGATGCGCGCTCCAGGGGACGGCGGGTTTGTTGGGATCCCCGTCGAAGGGACCGTTGTACAGCCGCTTCGGCTCGAAGAACACCACCGGATCGTCATCCTCGATGCTGGTGATCAGCAGGCCCTTGGCGTCGTACGGGTTGGAGGGCATCACGACCTTGATGCCGCTCACATGGGTGAAAATGGCCTCGGGACTCTGCGAGTGGGTTTGGCCGCCGCGAATGCCGCCGCCGCAGGGCGTTCGAATGGTGACCGGCGCGAAAAAGTCGCCGGCGCTGCGGTAGCGGATACGCGCCAGTTCGCTGACGACCTGATCGAAACCTGGATAGATGTAATCCGCGAATTGAATTTCCGCGACCGGGCGCAAGCCGTTCAAGCCCATGCCGATGGCGGTGGCGATGATGCCGCCCTCGGCAATCGGCGAATCGATCACGCGCTGCTCACCGTATTTGCGCTGCAAGCCTTCCGTCGCGCGAAATACACCGCCGAAATATCCGATGTCCTCGCCCATCAAGACCACGGAGGGGTCCTTGCCCAGCATGATGTCCATTGCTGAGTTCAGGGCCTGGATCATGTTCATGTTGGCCACGATGCTCAGCCCCGTTCCTTGCGCATCAAGGCTTGCTGGCGCAGCAGATTGGGGGTCATCTCTTTGAAGACGTCCTCGAACATCAGGTCGGCATCCAAGCGCGGCCCCTCGGCCAGGCTGCCGAAGGTGACCGCCTGCTTCCAACTCGACGCCACCAGCGCATCGAGCTCGGCGCTCATGGCCAGGTGCCGCTCTTCGGACCATTCGCCGATTTTGATCAGATGCTGCTTGAGCCGCAGGATGGGATCGCCCAACGGCCAGTGCTCGGCATCATCCTTGGCGCGGTAGCGGGCGGGATCGTCGCTGGTCGAGTGCGCAGCGCTGCGATACGTGACCAGCTCGATCAATGTCGGGCCGCCGCCGGTGCGCGCGCGCTCGGCCGCCCACTGGGTCACGGCGTACACCGCGAGAAAATCATTGCCGTCGACGCGGATGCCCGCCATGCCGTAGCCGGGTCCGCGCGCCGCGAAAGATCGCTGTTCGCCGCCGGCGTAGCCCTGAAAGGTGGAGATCGCCCACTGATTGTTCACCACGTTGAGGATCACCGGCGCCTGGTACACCGAGGCGAACAGCAGCGCGTGGTGAAAATCCGCCTCGGCGCTGCTGCCCTCGCCGATCCAGGTTGCCGCCAGATTGTCTTCGCCCTTGATGGCCGCCGCCATCGCCCAGCCGACCGCCTGCGGAAATTGCGTCGCCAGATTTCCGGAAATCGAGAAAATATTGTTTGCCCGCGAGTGATACATGACCGGCAGCTGGCGGCCTTTGCACATATCCTTGGTGTTGGACAGCAGCTGGCACATCAGATCGACCAGCGCCATTCCGCGCACGATGTGCAGGCCCTGGTTGCGATAGGAAGGGAACAGCATGTCCGAGGGGCGCAGCGCCATGCCTTGCGCGACCGACACCGCCTCCTCGCCGAGTGAACGCATGTAGAAGGTGATCTTGCCGGCGCGCTGCATGCGTTGCATGCGATCATCGAACAGGCGCGTGAGCAGCATGTGCCGCAAACCCACCTGCAACTCACCGGCATCGAGATGCGGGTTCCAAGGACCCACCGCATCGCCTTTGTCATCGAGCACGCGGACCAGATCGACTGACAAGGTATCCAAGTCGCGGACGCGGGCAGTGGCCTCGGGCCTGGCGACCGCGCCGGCCGGGGACAGTTGGACGTAACCGAAGTCGGGCGCCTCGCCGGGACGCGCCGGGACGCGGGGCAAATGCAGGCGCGATTTTTTGACCATCTGCATAAATTACCTCTGAGCGGGCCGGGATGTTGCAATTATTAGTGATACGCCCAATAATCCGGTATGTTCATTCCTGAAATCGCTTATTTATGGAAAAAAGTAATCAACCGAGTATTGACCGGCTGGACCTGCGCCTGCTCGACATCCTACAGAGGCAGGGCGCCTTGTCGGTTGCCGAGGTGGCGGCCCGGACCAAGCTATCGACCACAACGTGTTGGCGACGCATCCAGCAGCTCGAACAGAACGGGGTCATCAAGGCGCGGGTCGCCCTGCTCGATCGGAATTATCTCGGCCTGGATGTGACCATCTTTGCCCACGTCAAACTCGCCACCACGGGCCGCGATGCGTTGGCCGAATTCGAAGCCGCGATCCGCGACCGCGCCGAGGTGCTGGAGTGCTACACCCTCACCGGCGAGTGGGATTTCCTGTTGAAGATCGTCACCAAGAACATCAAAGCCTACGAAGGGTTCTACCTGGACTATCTGTCGCGCATACCCTGCGTGCGCTCGGTCAACTCGTCGGTCGCGGTGACCGTGATCAAGGAATCCACCGCGCTGCCCTTGGCGATCTGAGGCGCCGGTCACGGCAGCAGAATGGTCGAACCCGTCGTTTTTCGGGCCTCGAGCTCGCGGTGGGCATGGGCTGCGTCGCGCAGCGCAATGCGTTGTCCGATGTGCGGCTTCAGCGCCCCCGATTCCAGCATGGAGAACAGTTCCGCTGCGCGCGCGGTGAGATCGGCGCGGGTTTTGATGTAATCGAACAGCATCGGCCGCGTCGCGTACAGCGAACCGCCCGCGGCAAGATCCGAAATTTTGAAGTCGACGATCGATCCCGAGGATTGACCGAAACAAACGAACAGCCCGCGCGGGCGCAGGCATTTCAGCGATCCACGCCAGGTGTCGTTCGCCACGGAGTCGTACACCACATCGCAGCCCGAGCCGCCGGTGAGCTCCTTGACGCGCGCGGCAAAATCCTGCTTGCGATAATCGATCACATGCGTGTAGCCGTTGGCCCTGGCGAGCGCGGTTTTCTCAGCCGATCCCGCGGTGCCGATCGCGGTAGCGCCGATGGATTTCAGCCACTGGCCCATGAGCAGTCCCACCCCGCCCGCGGCCGCATGCACCAACACCACGTCGCCCGGCTTGACCGCATAACAGCTGGTCAGCAGGAATTGCGTGGTCAGACCCTTCAGCATCAGCGATGCGGCGACGTCGAAGCCGATGCCATCGGGCAATTTCACCAGCCGCTCGGCCGGCACCACGCGCCGCGTGCGATACGCACCGATCGGCAGGGTATAGGCCACGCGATCGCCGGGCCCGAATTCGCTCACGCCCTCGCCGACCTGCTCGACCACGCCGGCAGCCTCGCTGCCGGGGATCAGCGGCGTCATCGGCCAAGGATAGGCACCCTTGCGGAAATAGGTGTCGATGAAATTCACGCCGACCGCGCGCTGCTCGATGCGAACCTCGCCGCGCGCCGGCGCGCCGGTGGTCAGCTCGCTCCATTCCAGCGTCTCGGGACCGCCGGCCACGCGTACGATGATTCCGGAGTCGCTCGAGTTGCTCATGTTCGCCTCGCCAAGGTTTCCGCAAAACGGCGGATGCGCAGCATCGCCTCGCGCAGCGCCGCCTCATCGGTGGCGAAGCACAGCCGCACGAACCCGCGCGTCGCCTCGCCGAATGCACCGCCGTCCAGCACCGACACGCGTTCGCTGCCGAACAGCCTGGTCATGAAATCGTAGCCCGAAAGCCCCGTCTCGCGCACGTCGATCAGCGTGAACATGCCGGCGTCCGGAGCGCAGCAGCGAATGCCGCGCACTCCGGCGAGCCCGGCAAGCAGCATGTCGCGCCGCGCGCTGCACAGCTCCCGGATGCGCAGTTCCGGCGCTTCCGATCCTTGCAGCGCCGCGAGCGCGGCCTCCTGAATGAACCCGGGCAGGCCGAACAGCATGCACATCGAGAGCGACTCCGCATGTCTCACCAGCCCGGCAGGACCCACCATCCAGCCCGCGCGCAACCCGGGCATCGAGTGCGATTTGGAAAGGCTGTTCACCGTCACAACCTGCTCGGGCAGCCGCGCCGCAAGACCGGGAACGCGGCCGCCGGGGGCAAGTCCGGCATACACCTCATCCGCGACGATCCATAACGAGTGTCGGCGCGCGAGTTCACCGATGACCGCGAGATCCTGCGGGTTCAGGATCACGCCGCTGGGGTTGTTCGGCGTTGCGAAGAACAAGGCACGAGTGCGCGCGGTGATCGCGGCCTCGAGAGCGGCCAAATCCGGCCGGAAGCCGGCGGCCGTGCGCGCGGCCACGCGCACCAGCTGCGCGCCGGATGCCCTGATGGTGGCCGGGTAGCTCGGGTACAACGGCTCCAGCGCCAGCACCTCGTCGCCCGGACCCGCGACGCACATCGACGCCGCGAACAGGGCATTCTGCGCGCCCGACAGAAAGATGACGTTCTCGGCATTCACAGCCTGGCCGCTGCGCCGTTGGTGCGCCTCGGCAATCGCCTTGCGCAGTGTGAGCCGTCCTGCCGCGGGGGCATAGCGGACATCGCCGGCACGCAGCGATTCGATGGCCCGCTCCAGCACCGGCGCGGGAGTCTCCAGAACCGGATCGCCGATGCTGAGCACGATCACGTCCTCGCCGCGCAGTTGCGCCTCGCGCGCTTGGGTGTGAGTGGTCCACGCCGCCACGCTCTCGCCCTTGATTCGATCCACCAGCGGAGAAAATTTCATGACATACTTTACTATGCCATTCACAGCCGAACACTCGCTTCGCTGCCGCAAAGACTTTCCCGCACTGATGCGCGCACGGCAGGGAATGAGTCTTGCGTTTCTCGACGGCCCCGGCGGCAGCCAGGTCCCGCAGATCGTGATCGACACCCTGGGTGATTTTTACGCCACCTGCAATGTCAATACGCACGGCAAATTTTGGCCGTCGCAGGAGGTCGATCGGCGCATGGATTCGGCCCGCGAGGTGCTCGCGGCATTTCTGGGCGCGGAGCACGCCAACTGCATCTCCTTCGGCCAGAACATGACCACGCTCAACTACGCACTGAGCGCGGCCATCGGCCACACCCTGGAAAAGGGCGATGAAGTGCTGATCACGCAGCTCGATCATGAGGCCAATCGCGGGCCATGGCTGCGGCTCGAGGATCTGGGCATGAAGGTGCGGGAGGTGCGCCTGCTGCCGTCGGGCGAACTGGATTTGAGCGATATGCAGGCGAAAATCACGCCGCGCACCAAGCTGTTCGCGCTGGGCGCGTCCTCCAACGCGTTGGGCACGGTCAATGACCTGGCGCTGGCACGCCGGCTCACCAGCGCGGTCGGCGCGCTGCTCGTCGTCGACGCCGTGCACTATGCCCCGCATTTTCCGCTCGACGTCAAAACTCTCGGCGTGGATTTCCTGCTGTGCTCGGGTTACAAATTCTACGGACCGCATGTCGGGGTGCTGTACTCGCGTCCGGGCGCGCTCGAGCGTCTGCCCACGGATCGGCTCAGCGTGCAGGATCCGGCCGCCCCCTACCGCATCGAGACCGGCACCTTGAATCACGCGGCCATCGACGCGCTGCGCGCCGCCGTGGAATACCTCGCTGCATGGGGCAGCGGCGCGAACCTGCGGGAACGGATCGTGGATGCGATGAGCGCCCTATCCGGATACGAACACGGATTGGCGAAGTTCTACCATGACGCGGTGCGCGCGGTTCCCGGGGTGCGCGTCTGGGGGCCGGATTTCAGCAGCCGCGAGCGCGCACCCACGGTGTCGATCACCCTGGCGCATGCGACGGCCGGCGAAGCGGCAGAGGCACTCGGCAAGCAGGGCATTTGCGTATGGGATGGACACTTCTACGCCGCACGCGCGGTGGAGGTGCTGGGCTTGAGTGAACGCGGCGGACTGCTGCGCACCGGGGTCTCGATGTACAGCTCGCAGCAGGATCTCGAGCGGCTGCTCGCGGCGATCGCCGCACTGCGCTAGCCGCGCAGGGTCAGGTGCGCGGCGAGCCGTTCGGCGTGAATGCACAGCTCCGCCGCCGCGGTGGCGTCCAGATGCCCGGCCCGCAGCAACGGCCCCAGGTAATAAAGACAACGGCTCACGCTGCCTGCCGCATCCACGCAGGCGCCGAACCGCGCGGTGCGAATACCCAGATTGAGTGCATCGGCCGACACCAGGCCGGAGGAGCGCAGCGAATTGACCAGCGCATCTTCCGATCGTTCGATGTTGTAATTAGGGCCGGTGGCGTTGACCAGCAAGTCCACGGTCATCTCGCCGGTCATGGCGGTACCGCGAGGGCGCCAGGAGATGCGCAGGCGGCGCCCGACGGCAGCCACATCGTGAATGCGTCCCGCCCCTATCCGCAGCTTGCCGCTGCGTCGCAGATTATCGAGGCGCTCCGCCAGTTGTGGCGGCAACCGGTGGCGGTGTATGTCCCAGTGCACCTGCACGTGCCGCACGAACCGCCGCCGTTCGACATGCGGCATGCGCTGCCACAAATCCGAGGCGAGATTTCGAATGACGGCAACCGCCTCGCGCCAGTCGCCTCCCCGACTCTCGATCTCGCGCGCGAGATCGCGGCAGGCGCGCAGCAGTTTCCGCAGCGAGTGGGCGACGGACAGCAACGCCTCGGCACCGCCGCGCATCACGTCGGTATGAAGACGAGCCTGGGTCTTCGGGATCAGGCCGTGGCGTGAGATCGTGTGCAGCAGCGGTACCCGTTGCGGATGACGGCTCAGCGCCGAGGCCGCATCGGCCATGGTCAGTCCGTTGCCCAGGATCAGAACCGAATGTTCCTCGGTCAGCGTGTCGGGCAGATCGCGCGGGTCCTGCCTGAAGGCGAAGTGGCCGCGCAGCCCGGCCGCCCAGGGCGGCAGCGGTGCGGATGGATTGCCCGGCGCCAGGATCAACGCATCGCCGACTATGGGCGCGCGATCGGCGAAGCGTGCCGCCGGCGACACGCCATGCTCAGACAGCCGGACGCCAGTCACCTCGCCGAACACCCGCAACAGGCGCACATTCGACGGGGCGGCACGTTCGGCCTGCAGCAGCAGATCCTGCAGGTACTCGCCGTACAGGGCGCGGGGCAGGAAATCGTCGCCGCCGACCTCAGACAGCCGGGTCTGCGCAAAGCGCAGAAATTGCAGCGGATCGCTCGAGTCGGCCGAGGACCTCGCCGCGGGCACGTTCAAAAGATAGGGAAATTCATGCGCGGCGTACGCCACCCCCCGCCCCATGGCCGCGCCGCGTTCGATCAGCACCACCTCCGCACCCTCCAACGGCGGTTTGCGCAGCAGGTTGGCGGCGAGTACCGTGCCGGAGAATCCGGCACCGACGATAACGAAGGTTTTGCGCATTTTTGGAAATTCTACCAAGCGCGGGCGGCTAGAAGGCCGTGCGGGGAATCCATACTTCCGCTAACATTTGGACGGATTCGTGGTCAAATAGCACATTCCGCACAAGCGAGGTGCAACGATGCAACTCAGCAAATTCAGCTATTACTCCGATTTCGTGGTCTATCCCATCGTGGTGATCGGGCTGACCGCGGTCAATTTTGCCTACTTTTCCGGGCATGGCGGGCGGGAATGGTTCGGTGCGTGCGTGTCGGGACTCATTCTTTGGACCTTGCTGGAATACGTTCTGCATCGCATAGCGCTGCATTGGATGCCGGTGTTCTCGCCCATGCATAGCCTGCATCATGGCGCGCCGCTGGCCCTGATCGGCACGCCGTCCTGGGTGAGCGTATCGGTGTGGCTCGGCGTCATATTGCTGCCATTGTGGTGGTGGATCGGCTTCAACGTCGCGGACGGCCTCACGGTGGGTGTGATGCTTGGATATTGGTGGTACGGCTACGTGCATCATGTCATCCATCATCACACACGCAAGCCATCCTCGGCCTATTTTAGCGAACTTCGAGCCTGGCACATGCGCCACCATCACTCGCCGAAGCGCGGCAACTTCGGGGTTACCACGCCGCTCTGGGACTATGTCTTCGGGACTGCCATCAGCGCGCAGGGCAAAGCGGTGCTGTCGCCGTGAACGCGGAACTGAGCGCAACGAATCCAATGCGCACCGACGGATTCGAATTCGTCGAGTACGCGGCGCCCGATCCCGAACAGCTGCGGCGGCTGTTCGAATGCATGGGACTGCCGGCGGTGGCGCGGCATCGCTCCAAGAACGTGACGCTGCACAATCAAGGCGACATCAATTTCATCATCAACGCGGAGCGCGACAGCTTCGCACGGCAGTTTGCGCGCGCTCACGGACCCTGCGCCTGCGCCATGGCATTTCGCGTCGCCGATGCGCGCCTGGCGTACGCGCGCGCATTGGATTTGGGCGCCAAGCCCGGGCCGGTCACCGCAGGTCCCATGGAACTCAATATTCCCTCGATCGAAGGCATCGGCGGCAGCCTCATCTACCTGGTCGATCGCTACGGCGAGCGCACCATCTACGATGTCGATTTCGTTCCGGTCATCGACACCGCACCGCCGGTTCCCGTCGGCCTGGTGCGCATCGATCACCTCACTCACAACGTGAGGCGCGGCAACATGAATCTGTGGGCCGGTTTTTACGAAAGGCTGTTCAATTTCCGCGAAATCCGCTACTTCAGCATCGAAGGCAAACAGACCGGGCTGTTCTCCCGCGCGCTCACCTCGCCCTGCGGCAAAATACGCATCCCGATCAACGAGAGCCAGGACGACAAGAGCCAGATCGAGGAGTACTTGCACGAATACAAGGGCGAGGGCATTCAGCACATCGCGCTCGGCACCGACGACATCTACAAGACCGTGGATGCCCTACGAGGACGCGGCGTCGAGTTCCAGGAAACTCCGGCCACCTACTATGAAGGCGTCGAAGCGCGCGTGGCCGGTCATCATGAATCGGTGGACGAGCTCGAGCGGCGCGGCATCCTCATCGACGGCAGCGACAAGAGCGGCATCCTGTTGCAAATCTTCACCAAGAATGCCATCGGACCGATCTTCTTTGAAATCATTCAACGCAAGGGCAATGAAGGATTCGGCGAGGGTAATTTTCAGGCGCTGTTCGAGTCCATCGAGCTGGACCAGAAGCGCCGCGGCGTCATTTGACGTCCAGGTTGAACCGCGCCCGGGGCGTTGAACTTCGCCTGACCGCCCATATCTAACCAGCCAAGGTCAATTCGACCTGCTGGGGGCTTGCCATGCGGAAACTAGTTCTTGCCGCTGCTGTGCTGAGCATGGGTGCGACCTTCGCGGTTGCCTCTCCAAGCTTTGCGCAAGCTGCTGATCCGACGATGAATCAGGTCTACGAGGCGGCCCGCAGCGGCCATATCGATCAGGCCCAGCAGATGATCACCCAAGTGCTGGCCGATCACCCCAAAAGCGCCAAGGCGCACTACGTGCAAGCGGAACTGTTTGCCAAAGAAGGCAAGTATTCGCTGGCGCGGATCGAACTCGGGAACGCCGAGCGTCTCAACCCGGGATTGAGCGAATTCACCCCGCAATCCGTGCAAGAACTCAAGTCGCAGCTCGGCTCGAATGCGGGCGCACGCGCGGCGGGCGGTCCTCGTATCGTTTCGATTCCCGCGCGCTCCGCGCCGCACTTCCCCTGGGGTGGTCTGCTCGTCGGTCTGATTGCCGTCTTCTTGTTGATGATGCTGTTCCGGCGCCGAACCTCCTACAACCAATACCCTGTTTCGGGGCCGGGCGCGGGCGGCGCGCCGACCGGCTACGGCGCGGGTTACGGCCCTGCTCCGATGGGCGGCGGGATGGGCTCCGGCATCGCCGGCGGGCTCGCATCCGGCTTGGCGGTGGGCGCCGGCGTCGTTGCCGGTGAAGAATTGGCGCATCACTTTCTGGATGGCGGTCACCGCGACGGCGGTGTGATCCCCTCGGCCGACGCGGCCGAGCCCGACTTCAACGGCGACATGGGCGGTTCCGACTTCGGCGCCAATGACGCGGGCTCCTGGGATGATGGCGGCGGCATGGGCGGCGGCGGAGACGACTGGAGCTGATTCAGCGCAGACCTTGAGTCTGCGCCGACCGATTTCCTCAGACCGATTTCCTCAGACCGATTTCCCCAGACCGGTTTCCCCATTCGGGCGCCTCTTCCAAGGCGCCCTTTTTATTTCTTGTGCGACACCGCGGCGGCCACCGCGTCGTGCAGCGATTTCATGCCGAAGGAGATGTCCTGGACCGCGCCATTGATGAAGAATGCCGGGGTCGCGCGAATATGGCTCGAGCGGCCGCCGGCCATGTGATCGCGAACCTTCTGCAGGTAAATGTGATCGTCCATTTCCGCCGCGTAGCGGGTCATGTCCATGCCGAGTTCGCGCGCATAGCGCTGTAAATCGGCGCTCTTGAGATGCTCTTGATTGCGGAACAGGAAGTCGTACATCGGCCAGAATCTGCCCTGCGCGGCCGCGGCCTCCGCGCACTCGGCCGCGAGCAACGCATGGGGATGCGCCTCTTCCAGGGGAAAATTGCGAAATATGAAACGCACCCGGTTTGGATATCGTTCCATCAACAAAGTCGGCGTGGTCGCGGCCACCTTGCAGCTGGGGCATTCGAAGTCCCCGTACTCGACCACGACCACGCGGGCGTGCTCGGGTCCCTGGGAGTGATCGGTCGGTTCCGGCGGCACCGCCAGGGTGATCTGATGCGTTGGGGTCATTGAGCCGGTTCCTTTGGTGTCATTGCTTGGCGGCCGCCCGATGTGCGGGCATTTCAATCGGCCGAATCGTGGTCTTGATCACGCTCGATCTGCGCAGCACCTGCAGTTCGCACTCGCGGCCGATCAAACCGGCATCGAGCGTGCGCTGCAGGCCGTCGATTCCATTGATGCGCACGCCGTCGAGCGCAACCATGCGATCGCCGGTTTGCACGCCGGCGAGCGCGGCCGGACTGCCGGGCATGACATCGGCGACATGCACCGCGGTGTTGCCAGGCAGGCTGAAATGCCGCACCACTCGCGTGGCGATCGGCACCGTGGCGCCGGAAACGCCGATATACGCGCGCCGCACCCTGCCATGCGCAAACATCTGGCCGATGACCCACTTTGCCGTATTGATTCCCGTGGCAAAACAGATCGCCTGAGCCTGGGGAATCATCGCCGTGTTCACGCCGATGACCCGCCCCTTGGAATCGACCAGCGGTCCGCCGGAATTGCCGGGATTCAATGCGGCGTCGGTTTGAATCACATCGTGCATCAGCCGGCCGGATTTCGCCCGCAGCGTGCGGCCAAGCGCCGACACCACGCCCGTCGTCACGGTCTTCGAATAGCCCAGTGGATTGCCGATCGCGATGGCGACCTGCCCGACCCTCAAGCGCGAGGAATCGCCGAATTCCGCATACGGCAGCACGCCGGGTGAACCGATGCGCAAAACCGCCAGATCCGAGTCCGGATCGCTGCCCACGAGGTCGGCGTTGAATCGCGTGTCGTCGTTGAGGCTCACGATGATCTCGTCCGAGCCGTCCACGACGTGACTGTTGGTCAGCAAGTAGCCGTCGGGCGTGAACAGAAAGCCCGAGCCGCTGCCTTGTTCAGGCCGGCGCGCCCGTGCGGACCCCGCGCGCGTTCGACCGATGACTTCGATGAAGGTGACCGCGGGTGCAACGCGCTCGAGCGCGCCGATCACCGCGCCGGAATAAGCGTCGAGCAACGGCACATCATCGACCGGCGCCTCGCCGGCGGCGCTCATCGGAGCTGCACCGTCATTCATGGCCCATTGCGGCGTCACACGCAGAATGTTCAGACAGGCTCCTAGCTCAGGATGATTTTCGGCTGCGCGGTCAATCCTTCCACGATCAGCCGGTTCACGCGCCGCACGAAGCTCGCGGGGTCGTCCAATTCGCCGCCTTCCGCCAGCATCGCCTGGTCGTAGAGCACCTGCGCAAGATCCGAGAATGCGGCGTCCTCGGAGGTGTCCCTGAGACGCTCGATGAGCGGATGCTTGGGATTGACTTCGAGGATGGGCAGCGTCGCGAACGGATTATTCTGTCCGGCCTGCTTCAGGATCCGGCCCATTCGCAAGCTCATGCCGAACTCCCCGGCGACCAGCACCGCGGGCGAGTCGGTCAGACGGGCAGACACCTGTGCGCCGGCAATCTTGCCCGTCAAGCTCTTGCCCAGCCGTTCCAGGGTGTCCTTGAACGCGCTCTGCGCCGCGGCCTTCTCAGGCGTTTCGATGGCCGAGGCCACGTCGGCTGCGGAGGTCGCGACGTTCGCGAGAGTCTTGCCCTCGAACTCGTGCAGATGCGCCGCCACCCACTCGTCGATGCGGTCCGTCAGCAGCAGCACCTCCATACCCTTGGCCCGGAAGCCCTCCAGATGAGGACTGTTGCGCGCCGCCGCGAGCGAATCGGCGGTAAGAAAGTAGACGGCCTTCTGATCGGCCTTCATCCGCGACAGGTACGCCTCGAGCGTGACCTCGGGCGCATCGCCGCCGTCGGCGGTTGAATTGAATCGCAGCATTTTCGCGATGCGCAGCTTGTTTGCCGGATCATCGATGATGCCTTCCTTCAACACGGTCCCGAAGGTCTTCCAAAATTCGGCATATTCCGCAGGCTTCGCCGCCAGTTCCTCGATGAGGTCGAGGGAGCGCTTGACCAGCGCTGATTTGATCTTCTCGACGGTGCGATTGTTTTGCAGCAGCTCGCGCGACACGTTGAGAGGCAGATCTCCGGAATCCACCAACCCGCGCATGAAGCGCAAATACGGCGGCAACAATTCGGCCGCCCGGTCCATGATGAACACGCGCTTCACGTACAGCTGAATGCCCCCCTTCTGCTCGCGCTCGAACAGATCGAACGGCGCGCGTTTCGGCAGGTACAACAGCGAGGTGTATTCGATATTGCCTTCGACTTTATTGTGCGCCCAGACGCGCGCGTCCTCGGAATCGTGGGAGATGTGCCGGTAAAACGCCTGGTAATCCTCGTCCTTGAGCTGCGCCTTCGGACGCGTCCAGAAAGCCTTGGCCTGGTTCAGGGTCTCCTCTTTGTCATCCGCGTTCAGCAGGATCGGAATGCTCAAATGATCCGAGTACTTGCGCACCAGTTGGCGCAGCCGCGCCGGTTCGAGAAATTCCCTGTCTTCCTCGCGCAGGTGCAAAATGACTTCCGTGCCGCGATCGGTTTTGTCGGCGGCTTCGATCCGATATTCGCCCTCGCCGTCGGATTCCCAGCGCACGGCCGGCGCGTCGCCGCGCTTGGTAAGCACCGTCACCTTGTCCGCCACGATGAACGCGGAATAGAACCCGACGCCGAATTGACCGATCAGCTGCGCATCCTTGGCGGAATCGCCGCTCAGGGTCTCCAGGAATTTCCGGGTGCCGGATCGGGCGATGGTGCCGAGATTGTCGATGATCTCCTCCTCGCTCATGCCGATGCCGTTGTCCTTGATGCTCAAGGTGCCTGCGGTGGGCTGCGGCGCGAGCGTGATGGACAGCGAGTCGCTGCCCAAGAGGTCGGGCCTGGCGATCGCTTCGAAGCGCAGCTTTTCACAGGCGTCGGAGGCATTGGAGATCAGTTCGCGCAGGAATATCTCCTTGTGCGAGTAGAGCGAATGAATGACCAAGCGCAGCACCTGCTTGGTTTCCGCCTGGAACTCCTTGATTTGGGGCTTTTTTTCCACGATTGCTTCGGTTTCTGTGTTCATGGCCTTGCGATCCATAGAGGGTGAGGAGGTGGGGCCGCCGCCCGATTCTTCAAGCTAGAATCCAGCATGGCGAAAAGCAGCACCTTGCGGGCGGTATGGGCGGCGCTCGCCGGCAATCTGTTGGTGGCGGTGGCGAAATTCGTAGCCGCCGCGGTCACCGGATCGGCGGCCATGCTGAGTGAGGCGGTGCATTCCCTGGTGGATACCATCAACGAACTCCTGCTGCTGTACGGCATCGCCCGTTCCGACCGTCCGGCCGACCGCCAACACCCCTTGGGCTATGCGCGCGAGCTGTATTTTTGGAGCTTCGTGGTGGCATTGCTGATCTTCGCGCTGGGCGCCGGCGTTTCAGCCTATCAGGGTATCCATCGGCTCGAGGACCCGCAACCCATCGAGCACCCGATGGTGATCTACATCGTGCTCGGGGCGTCGATACTGTTCGAGGGCGGCTCCTGGTTCATCGGCATGCGCGCCTTTCGCAGCACCAAGCGCAATCTCGGATGGTGGGAAGCGTTTCGTCAGTCGAAGGATCCCCCGGCCTTCATCGTGGTGTTCGAGGATTCTGCGGCCGTGCTCGGGATCTTGGCCGCTGCCGCCGGCACCACCGCGACGATTTTCACGGCAGACACCCGTTGGGACGGCATCGCGTCGCTGTTCATTGCCGCAATCCTGGCCGGCGTCGCCGCCCTCCTCGCCCAGGAATCGAAGGCCCTGCTCATCGGCGAGCGCGCCGATCCATCCGTGAGCGATGCCATCATCCGCATCGCCGCCGGCATGCCCGGCGTCTGCAACGCCAACAGCATCGTCACCGTGCAGCTGTCGCCGAAGAGCGTGGTCGCAACCCTGAGTCTCGATTTTTTCGATTACATGCGCGCTCCGGACATCGAACGCGCCGTCGAGGAGTTGGAAAAGAAGATCCGCAGCGCCCACCCGGAAGTATCGGCACTGTTCGTCAAGCCGCAAAGCGTGCTGGTGGCACAGGAGCGGCGGGGCGAGACCATGATGTCGCCCGACACCGTGCTGCGCGAGGATGTGCTGACCGGCGGCTAGGAGCCTCGGAGAGACAGGCTCCTAGGCAAACAGCCGCGCATCGATCGGCAGGGCGCGAACCCTGATGCCGCTCGCCGCGAACAGGGCATTGCACAGGGCCGGCAGCACCGGCGGCAATCCCGGCTCGCCTAATCCGGTCGGCGGATGATCCGTCTTCAGAAAGTGCACCTCGACCGGGGGCGCTTGATTCATACGCAGCAATAAAAAATTGTCGAAATTGCTTTGCGTCACTCTGCCGTTTTCGAGCGTGATGAGCTGGCCCAACGCCTCGCCAATGCCGTCCAGTGCGGCGCCCTGCACCTGGTTTTCGGCGCCGGTCGGATTGATGATCTGGCTGCCGACATCGCTGGCCACCCAGACCTTGTCGACCCTGATTTTGCCGCCTGCGGCCACCGTCGCGTGCACCACTTCCGCAAAGTATCCAAGGTGGCTGTAGTAAAACGCCACGCCCATGCCGGAGCCTGTGGGGGGCTTGCGCCGGGCCCAGCCGGATTTATCGCGCACCAGAGCCAGCACATCGATCATGCGCCCGGTGTCGAACGCACCGACCTGACGGCGCTCGCCGAGCAGATCGATCCGATATTGCAGGGGGTCCTGGCCCGCGGCATGGGCAATCTCATCGATGAACGACTGAAATGCGAATGCCAGCGCGTTGCTGCCGGGTGCACGCAAAGGCCCGGTCGGGGTCCCCAGCGGCATGAGGGAAATGCCCAGCTCGAGATTGGGCACGAATTTCGCGGGAAACTCAGCGTCGTCCATGTCCGCGCTCGGCGCTGCTTTGCCGTTCTCACCGAAGGACACGAAATGATCGCTGAACGCCTGTAATTTGCCGGCGGCATCGAGGCCGGCTTTGAAGAAATGGAACCCGGCGGGACGATAGAAATCGTGTTGTATATCGTCTTGCCGATTCCATAGCAGCTTGACCGGCGCGCCGGCCTGCTTGGAAATCCAGGCCGCCTCGACCATGTAGTCGTTCATCAGGCGCCGCCCGAAGCCGCCTCCGCAACGCATCATGTGGATGGTGATATCCGCATCGGCCAGTCCCAGCGTTTTCGCCACGATTTTTCGTCCCGCATCCGGATTTTGCGTGGGCGCCCAGATCTCCACCTTGCCGTCGTGAAAGTGCGCGGTGCAATTTTGCGGTTCCAGCGTGGCATGCGCAATGAACGGATAACTGTACGCCGCCTCGAGTCTGTGGGCGGACGCGCCGAGCGCTTGGATCACGTCGCCGTCGGCCGCCAGTTTCGCGCCGGGCGTATGAGTCGAAAGTTCAACCGCTTGCCTGGCATATCCTTCGCTGCTGTGCCCGGCGCTGGGTCCTTCGTCCCAGACGACCTGCAGCCTCTCGCGTGCCTTGTTGACCTGCCACCAATTCGTGCCGACCACGGCGACGCCGCTGAGCAGACCGTTGAAAACAGCTCCGCCGCTCACGATGAATGCATCCCGCACTCCGGCCTGCGCCTTGAGTTCATCCAGGTTGGCGCGGACCACCGTGCCGCCGAACACCGGCGACTTGACGAAAACCGCATACAGCATGCCCAGCACGGTGACGTCGATGCCGAACAAGGGTTCGCCCGCCACCACCCGGGGACTGTCGATGCCGGGATGCGACTTGCCGATGATTTTGAAATTCTTCGGATCCTTGAGCGGCACTTTTGCCAGGTCCGGCGCGGGAAGCGACGCGGCCTTTGATGCCAGGCTCCCGTAGCTTAAACGCCGCTTGCTCGGCACATGGATGACCTTGCCGGATTCGGTGTCGCATTCTGAAACAGGCACGGACCAGCCCTGGGCGGCCGCGCTCATGAGCATTTGGCGTGCGGCCGCGCCGACTTGCCGCAGCGGCTGCCAATTCAACGGTGTCGCCCGGCTGCCGCCCGCAAACTGCCTTCCGTATCGCGCTGGATCGCTGAGCGCCTGTTCGATGCGAACGCTGGCCCAATCCACGTCCAATTCCTCCGCAATCAACATCGGCAGCATGGTCTTGATGCCCTGCCCGATTTCCGGATTCTTGGACACGATGGTGACGGCGCCGTCGGTGGATATCTGCACGAAGGCATTCAACGTGCTCGCGGCTTGCCGGGAATTTTCGCGCGCGCGCAGCACTCCCGGCAGCGAAAAATCCAGCAGCAGTCCGCCGCCGACGGCGACGCTGGCGCGCAGAAAGGCACGACGCGATGCGCCATCCACGCGGGCGGTATCGTTGGTTTGCATCATGCGAAGGTATCCCGGCTGTCGCGGGTCGGCATGCCGGCGGCCTGTTTGATGGCAGCGCGAATGCGCGCGTACGTGGCGCACCGGCAAATATTGCCGGACATCGCCTTATCGATATCCGTGTCGCTGGGCTTGGGATTCTTCGCGAGCAATGCGGCGGCGGACATGATTTGGCCCGCCTGACAATAACCACACTGCACCACGTCGACCGCCAACCAGGCGCTTTGAACCGATCTGCCCAAGGCAGTCGCGCCGACCCCCTCGATGGTGGTAATCGAGGCAGAGGCGACGGCCGACACGGGCGTGACGCAGGATCGAATTGCAACTCCGTTCGAATGCACGGTGCAGGCGCCGCAAAAGCTGCTGCCGCAGCCGAACTTGGTGCCTTTCAGATCCAGCAAATCGCGCAGCGCCCAAAGCAAAGGCATCTGCGGATCAGCCTCGACCTCGCGAGACTTCCCGTTGATCCGAAGCGTGAATTGCATGGCAGTGCACCTCGAGCGAACAGTGCCCTCGAGTTTACGCGCGTGCCCCGTTAAGGCCAGTCGGCCCGCGGATCGAATTCGAAATCGTGCTTCATCCGCTCATATGCTTCCCGGGCGGCCGGCGTCTGCGCAGACGGCGTTACCAATTTGATGGTGACGATCTGATCTCCCCCCGGCTTGCCCGGCAGGCCCCTGCCCCGAAGCCTGAGCCTCTGTCCCGATTGGGCGCCGGCAGGCACGGTGAGTTCGACCGTGCCGCCGAGCGTCGGAACCGCGACTTTGGCACCTAATGCCGCCTCCCACGGAGCCAGGGGCAATTCGATCTGCACGTCCTTGCCGGTGACCTCATATAAATGATGCGGGCGCAGCCTGATGCGGAAAATCAGCGAGGGGCGTCCGCCGATGCCGGGAATGCGCAGCGATTGGCCTTCCGCCACTCCCGCGGGAATTTGCACATCGACCTGCCGCTGGCGGCCATGCTCATTGAGCACGACGCGGCGTTTGGTACCGGAAAACGCTTCTTCCACCGTGACGTCGAGGCTGCCGGCATCCGATTCGGCCTGGCCGGCACCGCCGGCGCCAAATCCCGACCCGCCGAACAGGCTGGAAAAGAAATCGCTGAAGCCGTTGAGGTCCGAGAAGCGCTGGCCGCCCGGAGACCCGAAGCGTTGCGCCCAATCGGGCGGCGGCCGAAACTGCTGACCGTTGCGAAAATCACGGCCAAGCTGGTCATAGGCCGCGCGCTTGTCGGCATCGCGCAGGACCTCGTAGGCCTCCTGGACCTCTTTGAACTTGTCCTCGGCGTTCTTTTCCTTGCTGACGTCCGGGTGATATTTGCGCGCCAGTTTGCGATAGGCGCGCTTGACCTCATCGGCCTCGGCGCCCCGGGTCACGCCGAGAATTTCGTAATAATCCCTATATTGCATGCCCTAACTCTGAACGATAACTATTTGATTTTACAGCCACATAGCACGGCTTTGTCCGCAATGCGGTCAAAATGATCCGCCCGCCCGCGTGCTTCCGACTCACCGGCTTGAAATTGAACCCTAACGTCCCGACCATTGCAGTGCCGGATTACCATATTACCCATGAAACGCATTTTCCTGTTCGTCCTCACCAATCTCGCCGTTCTCGCACTGCTCAGCGTGGTGCTGTTCGTCATCGAGAACGTATTCGGCGTGCATTTGATGCAGGGCGGCAACGGTGGGCTGCTGATTTTCGCGGCCGTTTTCGGCTTCGGCGGCTCCCTCATTTCCCTGATGCTGTCCAAATGGACCGCAAAACGCATGATGGGGGTGCAGCTCATCCAGAACCCTCAGTCCGAACTGGAACGCTGGCTGGTGGGCACGATCAAGCGTCTCGCCGATCAAGCGCGGATCGGCATGCCGGAAGTCGGCATCTTCGATTCCCAGGAAATGAATGCCTTCGCCACCGGCGCGCGGCGCAACGCCGCCTTGGTGGCGGTGAGCAGCGGACTGCTGCGCGGCATGTCGCGCACGCAGGTCGAGGCGGTACTGGGTCACGAAATCACGCACGTGGCAAACGGTGATATGGTTACCCTCGCGTTATTGCAAGGTGTGCTAAATACATTCGTAATCTTTCTCGCGCGCATCATCGGCGGCATCGTTGACCGGGCCATGCTGCGCAACGACCGGCAGGATTCGGGCGTGGGCTTCTTCCTGACCACCATGTTGGCGCAGTTCGTGCTCGGCATTCTCGCGAGCGTGATCGTATGCTGGTACTCGAGGCGGCGCGAGTTCCGCGCCGACCGCGGCGGCGCCGAGCTCGCCGGGAACGGCAATATGATCGATGCGCTGGAGGTGCTGAAGCGCAGTCAGGGCGAGCCGATGCCGCAGCAGCTGCAGGCCTTCGGCATCAATACGGGCCGCTCGGACGGAATCCTGCGGTTGTTCATGAGCCATCCGCCGCTGGACGAGCGAATCGCGGCTTTGAAGCAGTAGGAATCACATGACGCCAGAAAATGAAATCGTGATCGAGCCGCCCGCGATACGAGTGGGCCACGAGCTCTCGCGGTGGTTCGGCAACAGCGACTTTGCGACGCGGCCGCGCGAGCCCAAGCTGCTCGATTCCGGGCGGCGCATCGATTGGGCCCGGGTCATGCCGTTTTTGCTGATGCACGCGGCCTGTCTTGCGGTAATCTGGGTCGGCTTCAGCTGGATCGCGCTGGTCGTGACGATCGCGCTGTACCTGGTGCGCATGTTCGCCATCACCGGCTTTTATCATCGCTATTTTTCGCACCGCAGCTTCAAGACTTCGCGCGTGGGACAGTTCATTTTCGGCATGCTCGGCGCATCGGCCGTGCAGCGTGGGCCGATATGGTGGGCGGCGCATCACCGCCATCATCATGTTTATTCCGACAAGCCCGAGGATGTGCATTCACCGGTGCAGCACGGGTTCTTCTGGAGCCACATGGGCTGGTTCATGTCGCATCGGCATTTCGCCGCGGATCTGTCGCGCGTCAAGGATCTTCTCAAGTATCCCGAACTGCGATTCTTGGATCGTTTCGACATCGTCGTGCCGACCGTTCTGGGAGTCGGCGTATTCCTGCTCGGCGTGCTGTTGAAGCATGTGGCGCCGGGACTGCACACCACCGGCTGGCAGATGCTGGTATGGGGATTCTTCATCTCCACCGTGCTGGTTTATCACGGCACTTACACGATCAATTCGCTCTCGCACGTCTTCGGCCGGCAGCGCTACAAGACCGGCGATGCCAGCCGCAATAATCCCTGGCTGGCCCTCATCACCCTGGGCGAGGGCTGGCACAACAATCACCACCACTATCCCGCATCGGCGCGCCAGGGCTTTTACTGGTGGGAATTCGACATTACCTTCTACCTGTTGAAGCTGATGGCGCTTGTCGGCGTGATCTGGGACTTGAAGCCGGTGCCCGGGGCGATTCGCGACGGCGGCGGCAAGCGCATCTGACCATCAGCACCGTCCATGCCGCGCCCCCCTAGTTCCGCAACGCTCGCAGAACTGAGATCCGCCGTGGGCGCCGGCAACTATCTGGACGCGCCGGCCGATACGGCGCCCTACCTTTGCGACTTTCGCCGGCTCTATCAGGGCGCCACGCCCGCGGTATTGCGCCCCGGGAACGTGCAGGAAGTGGCAAAGATCCTCTCGATCTGCAACCGCGATGAAGTGGCGGTCGTGCCGCAGGGCGGTAATACCGGCTATTGCGGCGCTGCCACCCCGGATGAAAGCGGCGCGCAAATTGTGGTGTCGATGCAGCGCTTGAACCGCGTGAGACAGGTCGATGCCGCAAATTACTCGATGATCGTCGAGGTGGGCTGCACGCTGGCCGGCGTGCAAGGCGCCGCACGCGATGCCAATCGGCTGTTCCCGCTAAGCCTGGGATCGGAGGGAATCGCACAAATCGGCGGCAACCTGTCGACCAATGCCGGCGGCACCGCGGTGCTGCGCTATGGAATGATACGCGATCTGGTGCTCGGACTCGAGGTGGTGCTGGCCGACGGGCGGGTGCTGTCGGCGCTGAAGAGCCTGCGCAAGGACAACACCGGCTACGACGTCAAATCCCTGTTCATCGGCGCCGAGGGCACGTTGGGACTGATCACGGCGGCGTCGCTCAAACTGTTCCCGCTGCCCGCCGACACCGCGACTGCCCTGGTCGGCATCGACTCCCCGAAGCATGCGCTCGAGCTGCTCGCGCGGCTGCGCACGGCGGCGGGAGATCAGGTGACCTCGTTCGAGTTGATTCCGCGCATCGGCGTGGAAATGACGGTAAAGCATGTGCCCGGAGTGGCCAATCCCCTGGGTTTCGACTGCCCCTGGTACTTGCTGGTCGAATTGACCTCGCCGAATCCCCATCAGAACCTCAGCACTCTGCTGACCGCCGAGCTGGAGCATGCCGCCACGGCCGGTGCGCTCCGCGACGCGATGCTCGCCAGCTCGATCGCGCAATCGCAGGCCATGTGGAAGCTGCGCGAGTCGGTCCCGGAAGCGCAGCGGCGCCATGGCGCCAGCATCAAGCATGATGTGTCGGTGCCGGTCTCCGCCATCCCCGAGCTGATCGAGCAAGGCACCCTGCTGGCGCGGCGCCTCGCTCCCGAAGGAGACGTGGTTGCCTACGGGCACGCGGGGGACGGCAACCTGCATTTCAATCTGAGTCAAAAGCCGGGCACCGACCTGGCGCGCTTCAACGGCCGCACGCACGCGCTCGAGCAGGCGATTTTCGATCTCGTGGAAAGCCTCGGCGGCAGCATCAGCGCCGAACACGGCATCGGCCGTTTCAAGGCCCGGGAATTCGCGCGGCGCGCAGATCCGGTTGAACTGAGCGTCATGCACGCCCTCAAGCTGGCCCTCGATCCGAAGGGAATATTGAACCCGGGCAAGGTGCTGTGCGCAGACTGACCATGCCCAAGCGCACGGCGCGCTTGCATCTGCGTGAATTCCTGGCCACCGACTTCGACGCCGTCCACGCCTATTCATCCGATCCGCGCGTCACCCGCTATCTATTTTTCGGGCCGCGCGATGCGGAGAGCACCGCCGAATATCTCGAGGAACTGCTGCTCTCGCAGCGTGAGCAGCCCCGCACCCGCTTCGAACTGGCGGTGGTGGAGATCGCCTCGGCACGGGTCATCGGCGCCTGCGACCTGTCGCTCATCGAGAGCAATGTGGTTGACCTGGGCTACATGCTCGGCGCCGAGCAATGGGGCAAGGGCTACGCCACTGAAATCGCCCTGGCGCTGGTTGAGTCGGCGTTTTTAGAGCTGCATGCGCAGCGGGTGATCTCCACGGTCGATGTGAACAATGCCGCCTCGATTCGCGTGCTCGAGAAAATCGGCATGCGCTGGGAAGCGGTGTATCGCAAGCACCGCCGCGCGAAGAACCGCTGGTGGGACTGCCACCTGTTCACCCTGCCGCGCGAGGTGTGGGAGGCCTCGATAGCCGGCGGGTAATTCCCAGCCGGCGGGTAATTCCCAGCCAGCGGGTAATTCACAGCCAGCGGGTAATTCACAGCCAGCGGGTAATTTCTGGCTAGCGCTCGGCGTCGTCCTTGGCCGCCTGCTCACGAGCGCGCTCGGCAGCCCGCTTGAGCACGTCCTCGTCCGGCATGCCGGTACGGCTGTTGCGCAATGCCAGCAAGCCGCCCAGCAACGCTGCGATCACCAGGATGATGATCACGATCGCTTTGAACATCAGGGGCCTCCCAGGGAGCGCTCCTGCGGCATCACGCGGATCAAGCCTTCCTGCGAGACGCTCGCGACCAGGCGGCCGTCGCGCGCGAAAACGCTGCCGCGCGTGAAGCCGCGCGCGCCCGAGGCGCTCGGGCTGTCCATGGCGTACAGCAGCCAGTCGTCCACCCGCACGCTGCGGTGAAACCACATGGCGTGATCGATGCTGGCAATCACCAGCTTATCCCGCGCCATGGACAAGGCATGCGGCTTTAGCGCCGTGTCGAGCAGCTGGAAGTCCGAGGCGTACGCCAGCAGGCAGCGATGCAGCGCCTCGTCGTCCGGGAGCTTGTCGACGGCGCGGATCCAAACGTGCTTGAAGGGCGGCCTTTTTTCCGGATGCGTGAAGTTAGGAATCTCGGTGGGCTTGAACTCGAACGGACGCTTCTGGTTCAAGATCTTCAGCAGCGCCGGCGGCAGGCCCTCCAAAGATGCGCGCAATTGCGTCAGATCCGGCAATGTCTCCGGCATCGGTACGTCCGGCATCGGAAACTGATGATCGAGCCCCGGCTCGGGAATCTGGAAGGAAGCCGACATGTTGAAGATCTGCTGCCCGTTTTGAATGGCGATCACGCGCCGGGCGGCGAAGTGCTTGCCGTCCCAGGCGCGATCGACCTCATAGACGATCGGCAGATTGAAATCGCCGCGCCGCAGGAAATAGGCGTGCAGCGAGTGCACCTGGCGATTCTCCACCGTCGCACTGGCGGCGACCAGCGCCTGGCCCAGCACCTGCCCGCCGAATACCTGCGGACTGCCGATGTCGCGGCTTTGGCCGCGGAACAGGTTCATTTCAAGGCGTTCGAGCGTCATGACCCTGATCAGATCTTCGAGCAGTTGATTCATCGGTCTTCAGTCCGCGCCCGCGACGCCCAGGCGCTTCTGCATGATCGGGCTGGTGGTGGTGTACTGCAAGAACTGGCGCTTCTCCGGGAACAGATGATGCTGAATTGCAAACGCGGTCAGCGCCGCTTCATGAAAGCCGCTCAAAATCAGTTTCTTCTTGCCCGGGTAATGATTGATGTCGCCGATCGCAAAGATCCCCGGGATGCTGGTCTGGAACTTTTCGGTGTCGACCTTGAGCGCCTTCCTCTCCATTTCCAGGCCCCACTCGGCGATGGGACCGAGCTTCGGATGCAGGCCGAAAAATGCGAACACATGATCCACCGGAATCACCCGTGTCTGCCCGTCGGCGCCCTGTACTTCGAGACCGCTCAGCGAGTCGCCGGCAGTCCGCAGGCCCACGGCATTGCCCTGTAGAAACTGCATCTTTCCCGCGGCCGCCAGATCGCGCATGCGGGCGACCGTGGCCGGCGCCGCGCGAAACTCCGCCCGCCTATGCACCAGCGTCAACGAACGCGCCTTCTCGCAAAGCGCCACGGTCCAATCCAATGCCGAATCCCCACCGCCGCAAATCACCAGATCCTGATTGAAGAAATCGCCCGCCGATTTCACCCGATAGTGCACGTTCCTGCCTTCGAACGCCTCGACACCGGGAATGCTCAAACGCCGCGCTTGAAAGGAGCCGACTCCGCCGGCGATCACCACCGCGCCCGCGGTGAGACGGGTGCCGGTCGAGGTGGCGATGTGGAACTTGCCGTTGTCGAGCACGCGCAGCTCGGTCACTTCCTGGCCGAGATGAAACGTGGCCTTGAATGGTTTTGCCTGCTCGAGCAATCGATCGATCAACTCCTGGGCGCCGCAAACCGGCAGCGCCGGAATATCGTATATCGGCTTATCGGGATACAGCTCCGTGCATTGACCGCCGGCCTGGCCCAAGGAATCGATGATATGGGTGCTGATTCCGAGCAGCCCGAGCTCGAAAATCTGAAACAGTCCTACCGGACCTGCACCGACGATGACGGTTTCAACGTACTGTTCCGACATGTAAAAACTGCTTCCTTCAGCTGAGCAAATCGGCGCGGATTGTAACTGAACGCGCTTTTGCATGCGTTAGCGCACCCAAGCAACCAGATTCGTTCCAAAAGGTACATATGTACGAGTGGGGTCCTCGAACTGGCGGCACCCTTGAAGTTGCACGCTTAGCGTATGTTCTTGTTTCTGAAAGGATATAGGGATGATGCACGCACAAGTTACCCCGCATTCCGAACCGCTTCCGGACTCGCACGAGGATGGGAGCCGGGACTCGACGCGTCCCATACGCGCCCTCAATCGCGGCCTCGATGTCCTGACCGAACTGAACCGGTTGGAGCGCGCGGCAATCAATACCCTCGCGGCAGCGGTCGGATTGCCGCGGACCACGACCTACCGAATTCTGGAAACGCTGCGCCTTGCCGGCTATGTCGACCGCGATGCGCATGATGACTGTTACCGGCCGACGATCATGGTCCGCGCCCTGTCGGACGGTTTCGATGATGAGGCATTGGTTGCCCACATCGCCAAACCGCTGCTGGCGGTGCTCGGAACACAGATTGTCTGGCCGGTGGCGGTGGCCACCCCGTCCGGTTCAACCATGATGATCCGCGAGACCACGGACCGGCAAAGCCCGCTGGCGCTGGAACAATACACCTCCGGCGTCAGGGTGCCCATGCTGGCCTCAGCCGCGGGTCGCGCGTATCTGGCCTTTTGCTCATCCCCGCAGCGCGATTCCATGCTGGAACTGCTCGCACGCTCGTCGCTGCCCGAAGACCGGCTGGCCCGCAATCGCGTGGAGGTCGAACGCCTGCTGGCCGAGACCCGCACCCAGGGCTTCGGCATGGCGCATCGGGCGCGGCGCGTCTCGGAGGAAACCAGCCTGGCCATTCCGGTGCGCGTCAGGGATCGCATCCTGGCGACCGTCACGGTTCGCTATGCTGCCACCGCCGTGCCGTTGCGAACGGCCGTGGATCAATTCCTGCCCAAGATGCGCGAGGTCGCGCAGAAGATCGAAGCGCAATTCGCTTGAGCGGCCGCCGGACCAAGTTGCCCGGGTCGCTATAGCTTCGGCAGGCGCTTCAATATTTCTTCGGCAATCTGCGCATAGCCGCCGCCGAAATGGTGGCCGCCTGCCATTTTGATGGCTTCTCCGCCCTTGCCCGTCAACCGGTCGCAGGCCGAATCGCGGTCGTGTTCGCCGTAGATGCACAGATACGGTGAACCGTTCCAATGGGCGAGTTCGGGGGCGGTCGGCATGCCGCCGCGCGCGTCGCCCAGCCAGTTCGACATGTGAAATTCGAACACGGCGCTATCGCTCAGCCCGATCAGCGCCGTCAAGCCCACCATCGCGCGAGTCTGCGCGGGCAATCGATTCACCATGAAAGGCATGGTGTCGGCACCCTGCGAGTATCCGATGAGCAGGACATGCGTCCTGCCCCACTCCCGCGAGTAGTGGCGCACGACGCGATCCAGATCCTGCGCGATGCCGCCGGGCGTGCGAGCCGACCAGAAGTATTTGAGCGAATCCCATCCAACGACCGGAATGCCATGCGCGGCGAGTTCGTGCGACACCCCTCGGTCGAGGCCGACCCAACCGCCGTCGCCGGATAGAAATACCGCGAACCAGGAACTCGCGATCGCGGCGGCGGACGGCCTCACCACGATCAACGGCAATCCGGCCACGGGCGATGCGGTTTCGCCGTTCCGTGCCGCCGGCTGTGCGGATAATCGATCATAGGCCGCCTCGAACTTCGGCAGCCAGTTCGCGTCAACCGCGTAGTGTTGATCCACCTTGGGCAGAGCGACGATCTCGCCGCGCCCGCCCAAGGCCACGAATTTCCTGGTGCTCTCGAGCGTACATTGCCGATCGGCTTCGCCCTGCAGCACCAGCCATTTCCCCGGCAGGGACTTGTTCGGAAGCACTGCGCTGCGCTGCGAAGCGTTCGACGCGGCGCCCGCATTCGCTTCGATGTCCACGCCCTTGCACAACGGCTTTTTGAGTTCCAACTCGGGACAAAAGCCGATGCTCAGAGCCCCCTTGAACAGCCCCTCCGGCGCCTGGCCCAGGGCTGCGTACGCCAACGTGGCGCCGGAGCCGTAGCCGACCACGCTGGGTTGTATGTAGAACTTCAGCTTCAATTTCGCCTGCAGATAGCGGCTTAAGTTTTCCAGATCGACCGACGGAGACACGCATGGATCGCGGACCTTTTCCAATTGCGCAAGATAGTGCGGGACATCGATGCCGGCGACGATGGCGCCCTTGTCGGCCAGGTGCTGCGCCAGAGAGCCGGTGTTCGCATTCCAGCCGTCGTCCCCGGAAAAGAACAGCACCACGTCGCGCGCTTCGCCCCGGCTCTGGTACAAATGGATTTCCCCGAAGCGGCCGTAGGAAACACTGTCCGGGGCAACCGACGCGATCGACGTGACCGACGCGATCGACGTGACCGACGCGACTGACGCGACCGGCGCGGCGAGAGCCGGCCAACAGAACATGAGGCCGGCGCTGAAAAAAAGGCCCCTGGTCACTTTCGCAGCACGTTGCGCACGCCGCCGGAGATCAGCGCCGTCACGTCCAAAAGCGCGCCCGCCATGGCGAGGCCGTCGGGCGCCGCCAGATATCGCGGGCGCCACACCGGGTCGAATTTCTCCTTGAATTTGCGCAAGCCCTCGAAGTTGTAAAAGGTCTCGCCATAGCGCTGAACCATGCGTCCAAGCTTGTGCCACGCCGGCGCCAACGCGTGCTCCTCCAATCCGGAGAGCGGCGCCATGCCGAGATTGAACCAGCGGAATTTCTGCGCCCGGCCCCATTGCATGCATTCGATCAGCATGTAGTCGACCACTCCTTTGGGCGCCGACTCGTTATAGCGCATCAGATCCACCGACAACTCGGTCGAACCGCCGCGCCACAGGTTGGCGAACGCCACCACCGCGCCCTCGTGGCGCACCACGCCCACGTCGAAATGCGCGACATAGCGTTCATCGAAAAAGCCCAGCGAGAAACGCTTCTCGGTGGCGTTCTTGGCCGCCAGCCACGCGTCCGAGACCGCGCGCAATTCGGGCAGGATCTGCGGGACTGCGGTACGCGCGACCAGTTCGAAGGTCGCCCCGTCGCGGTTTGCGCGACGGTGCGCCTGGCGCAGATCCGCGCGCGGCGCGCCGTCCAGCGAGAATGATTCGAGCGGCACGCGCGCCTCCTCACCGAGCTTGCTCAACGTGAGCCCAAGGTCCACGTACAGCGGCAGCCGCTCCGGCGTGACCTGATAGAAGACCGGCGAGACCGCCATGCCGTCGCAATCCTCCAAAAACTCCCAGGCCAGGGATTCGCCGAGTTCGGGCGGCCCTATGGGATCACCCATCGCGACCCAGCTGTTGCCGGAGGACTGGAACATGATGCATGCGCTTCGCTCGCGGTTGAACAGCAGGTTCTTGTCGCCCAGCAGCGCCAGATTGGCCGTGGTGTCCTCGCCCCTCTCGATCAGCTGCGCCACGCACTCCAGATCCTTCGCCTGGGGCGCGGAGAACTTCGGCCGGGCCGGCCGCAACAATCTCCACAGTCCGTAGGCGGAAGCAATCATCACCGCGAGCAGCGAGGCGCGCAGGCTGCGCGGCGCGGAGGCATGGAAGGCGAATTGCCACCACATTTCATTGTCGTAAGGCAGCCGCCGATAGGCGAACAGCACCAGCCAGGCGGCGGTGAGCAGCACCAGCAGGAATGCCACGATCCACGCGCTCGAGAAATGCTGCTCGATCAGCGAAGCCCGCCGCCGGTAGCGCGAGCGCGCCGATGCCAGCATCACCACCACCACGGTCAGTACGGTGGCTTCCTCGTAGTCGAAGCCCTTGAGCAGCGACGCCAGAATTCCGGCGCACAGCAGCCAGATCGTGATCCACCAGGCCGTGCTCAGCCGCCGGTACAGCCCGTGCGCAATGATGAGCAGGCCCACACCCACGACGCTGCCGAGCAGATGCGACAGCTCCAGCACCGACAGCGGCACGAAATTTCGCAGCAACGTCAATCGATTGCCGAGCGCCGGGGTGGCGCCCGAAAACAGCAACACCGCCCCCGCGAGGAATACCGCGATGGAGATTGCCTGGGGCGTCACTGCAATCAGGACCGTGCGCACCAGACGTGCCGAACGCACGACCGGCGCCCGGTGAATCCACACCTCATGCGCACCCAACAGAACCAGCGCGATGGCAAACGGCGCGAAATAATAAATCGCGCGGTAGGCGATGAGCGCGCCCAGCAACCGGTCCTTGGGCACCGCGGGCATCAGCAGCAGCAGCACGAATTCGAACACGCCGATCCCGCCGGGCACGTTGCTGACCGCGCCGGCGGCGAGCGCAATCAGGTAAAGGCCGGCAAACGCCGCGAAGCTGATCGCAGCCTCGCGCGGCAGGAGCACGTACAAGACGCTGGTCGCGCACAGCATGTCCACGCAGCTGACGCCGATCTGCGCGAACGCGACGCGCGGCGTCGGAACGGGGATCTCGAAGCGGCGAAATTTCAGCGGCGCGTGGTGCGTGCAGACCAGCCACAGATAGCCGCAGACTCCGGCCAGCAGCAGGGCGCCGACGACCAGCGCCAGCCAGTCCTGAACGTGCAGCACCGATCCGGACATTCCGGCGTTCGACAGCAGCGAAATGCCGAGCAGCAGGCTGGCACCGAGGAAAAAAGTGAGCGTGCCGAATGCGATGATGGTGGCGATTTGCTTGGCGCTCAGGCCGAGTTCGGTATAGGCGCGGTAGCGCACCGCGCCGCCGCTGATCGAATTCAGCCCCACGTTGTGGCCGATCGCGTACCCCATGAACGATATCAAGGCAACGCGCGGGTAGGGAACCCGGGCGCCGGCGAAGCGCACCGCGAGGCCATCGTACAAGGTCAGGGTGCTGTATCCGGCGAAGGTAAAGAATGCCGCACGCAGCAGCTTGGTGTTCGAAATCGCCTGGACGCGATCCAGGATATCGCGCCAGTGATATTTGCCGAGCAGATGATGCAGCACGAACAGCGCCACGCCCAGAAGAGCGACGCCCAACAAGGTGCTCCAGATGGAAACCTTCGGTGCTATGGTCGAGTGTGTCAAGCTCGGTATCGTATCAGGACCTCCATGGCAAGGCTGAAAACTGCTAGGGTTGCGGCTTTCGAATCGATCGCAAGAGGTATGACCGATGAGTTCCGCCAACGAGGGCCGACAGGCAACCATGGACTCGCAGCAACTGTATCGCGAGGAAGTTTTTACCGATCGGAAAGTCGGTACCATCCGCAGACTGACTCCGGTCACCGCCGACGGCACAGCGGATGCCGCGCGGCCTGTAATATTTGTAGGACAGGCGCAAGTCATGACGCCGATGGGCGCCGTGCCGATCAGTTTCGAACTCGATGCGGCCGGCCTGGATGCGGCCGTGGAAAAATTCGGCCCCTCCGCGGAGCAAGCCGTCCAGCAAACCATGCGCGAGCTGCAGGAACTGCGGCGCGAACAGGCATCTTCGTTGGTCATACCCGATGCCGGTGGCGCCGGACTGCCGAATCCAAGCGATCTTCTCGGCCGCGGACGGCCGCGCCGTTAGGCTCAGGTTGCGGCGCCCGGCGGACTGTCGAGCACCGCCCAACGCGCGTAAGCGTTTTCGAGCTCTGCGCCCAGAGTCTGCAGGCGCCGAAGCGCGGCGCCGGCCTGCTCCCGGTCGCGCTGAAAGAGCGCAGGATCGCTGATCAACCCGCTGAGCTGTACCTGCTCGGCTTCGAGACGCTCGATCATCTGCGGCAGCTGCGCCAATTCGCGCTGCTCATTGAAGGAAAGGCGCCGCGGCTTGAACACGTCCGGCGCCGCGGCGGCGGCGGGTTTGGGCGCGGGAGTTTGCAGCGCCGGCGGAGCGGACTTTCGCTGGCGCAGCCAATCGCTGTAGCCGCCGACATGCTCATGGATGCGGGCATCGCCCTCGAATACCAGCGTGCTGGTGACCACGTTGTCGATGAATGCCCGGTCATGGCTGACCAGCAACAACGTTCCGGAGTAATTCGCGACCATCTCTTCGAGCAGTTCCAACGTGTCCACATCGAGATCGTTGGTCGGCTCATCCATCACCAGCAGGTTGCTGGGGCGCGCGAACAGGCGTGCCAGCAGCAGCCGATTGCGCTCGCCTCCCGACAACATGCTCACCGGCGCGTTCAGCCGTTCGGGGGGAAACAGGAAATCGCGCAGGTAGCCGGACACGTGCCGGGTCTGGCCGTCGATGGTGACCGTGTCGCCGCTGCCGCCGGTCACGTTGTCCATGATGGAAGCCGCGGAATTCAGCTGCTCGCGCTGTTGATCGAAATAGGCCGGCAGCAGCTGGGTGCCGCGCCGGATCGAACCGAAATCCGGCTGCAGTTCGCCCATCAGCAATTTGATCAGCGTGCTTTTCCCGCATCCATTGGGTCCGATGATGCCGATGCGGTCCTGGCGCATTATGCGCACCGAAAAATCGCGGATGACCGGCGCGGCCCCGAAGCCATGCGTGACCTCCTGCGCCTCAAAAACCAATTTTCCGGACGGCGCCGCCGCCTGCGCGCGCAGCTCCACGCTGCCGATACGCTCGCGCCGTTCACGGCGCTCGCGTCGCAGCCGTTCGAGTGCACGCACCCTGCCCTCATTGCGCGTGCGCCGCGCTTCCACGCCCTGGCGGATCCATGCCTCTTCCTGGGCCAGTTTCTTATCGAACAGCGCCGCGTGCTTGGCCTCGACTTCGAGGGCCGCTTGCTTTTGCAAAACATAGCCGTCGTAGTCGCCCGGCCAGGCGCGCAGGCGTCCCCGGTCGAGCTCGAGGATTCCGGTCGCCAGCCGCCGCACAAAGGCACGGTCGTGGCTGACAAACAGCAGCGCGCCCGGATACTCCAGCATCGTGTTCTCGAGCCAGCCGATGGCCTCGATGTCCAGATGATTGGTCGGTTCATCCAGCAATAAAACATCGGGCACGGCCGCCAGCGCGCGCCCCAGCATTGCGCGCCGCCGCCAGCCTCCGGAAAGCGCGCTCATCGGCTCATCGCCTTTCAGCTCGAGCCGCGCCATCACTTGATCGGCCTGCAGCTCGGCCTGCCATTGATCCTCCGGCCCGCGGTGCTCGGCGCCGCCGAGTACCAGCTCGCGCACCCGGACATCGCCGGCGGATGCCACCTCCTGTGACAAGCTGGCGACCCGGGCTCCGGGACGCACCCATACTTCGCCGCTGTCGGGCAACCGGTGCTTTGCGATCAATTGCAACAGTGAGGATTTTCCTTCGCCATTGCGCCCGAGCAGGCAGATTCGCTCGCCCCTGCACAGCTGCAGTCCGACCTGGTCGAGCAGCGGCTTCAGGCCGTAGCTGAGCGAGACGTTTTCCAGGCGAACGATGGGCATGCAGCCGCCAGTGTAAGCGATATGACACCTGGTAATCTTTACATTGCCGACGCCGCAGGCATTGCCGATACCGCCGCAGGCGCGGCGCGCATTGCAGCATTCGTTGATTCACGCTGCGTACAACCCGATGGACAGGGACTGATTTTGTTAACAGAATGATTCGGGTGAATTACCTCAGCAATGCATTGGACGGTTTGGGGCGCTGGTACGTTGCCGTGCCGCCGTTTCTCATCATCAGTTTCCTGGCCGCATTATTTTTTGTGACCGGCGAGGGCCAGGCGCGTCTGCAGGAGGCCGGCGAGCGGCTGCAAAATTCGGCAGCGCGCGAACATAGCATCGATGAACTGCAAAACTCCCTGTCGAGATCCGTCGGCGCGGAGCGCGCATTCCTGGTGACCGGAGACAAGCGCTATGTGCAGACCTACAACCGGGTGGTCGCCGAAGTGGAGCCGCGGCTGGAAAACCTGCGCAGCGCCTATTCAGAGTCCGATGTCAACCTCGGCAGCGTGCGCGATCTGCAGGTGCTGATCGGCAAACGGCTGGCGGACCTGTCGATGATTCTCGCCATTCAGAAGTCGCAGGGCACGGCGGCGGCGGTTGCGCTGGTTAAAACCAGCGTCGGTTCGGATACCGGCGTCAACATCAGCGACGTGCTCGACCGGCTGCGCGATCGCGAAGGCGTCGAGCACTTCGCCGCGGCCTCGCACTGGGAGAACTCGCTGTCCTTGAGCCGCTGGATCACCCTCGGCGGCACCATCATCAACATGATGCTGGTCGCCATCGCCTCGCGCCTGGTCTTTCTCGACATTCGCCGGCGGGCGGCGCTCAACGAGGAATTGCGCGATCAGAAATTGCGGCTCGAGCGCGAGGTGCAGGACAGAACGCGCGAGCTGGTCGAACTCTCCACGCACCTGCAGAGCGTGGCGGAGCGCGAGAAGGCCAGTCTGGCGCGCGAGCTGCATGATGAGCTCGGCGGTTTGCTGGTCGGCGCGCGCATGGATCTATCATGGGCCGAACTGCATCTCGCGCACGACAATCCGGACTTGAAGCAGCGTCTGAATCGGGTGCAGCAGAATCTGGCCGCCGGCGTCGATCTGAAGCGCCGGATCATCGAGGAACTGCGCCCCACGCTGCTCGACAATGTGGGGCTTTTCGCGGCGCTGCGCTGGCAATTGAAGGAAACCTGCACGAATGCAGGCCTCATGTGCACCGAGTCCTACCCCGAAGAGGAGCCGCGCTTCAAGTCGGAAGCGGCGATCGCATTGTTTCGGATCGCACAGGAGTCCTTCAGCAACATATTGAAACACTCCCGCGCCCGGACCGCGGACATCAGCCTCGACATGGACGAGGAGACTTTGCTGTTGCGCATTACGGATGACGGCGTCGGCATTCCGAGCGGCCGCTTGACGGCAATCGCCTCGCATGGTCTCGCATCGATGCGCCATCGTGTCCGTGCGCTCGGCGGCCGATTGGATGTGAGGAATCCGGCTTCCGGCGGGACCATGCTCATCGTGCAGATACCGATCAAGAATGCCCTGGCGCAGATCAGCGAAGCCGCTCCGAGCTAGATTCTCAGCCTGCCGTCCGCGATCGCCGCATACTGCCGTGCATCGAGGGGCACGTAGCGCTGTGAGCGCGGATCGTCGAAATACAACGGATCGCCGGTGCGCCCGGGATCGAAGCCCGCCTGCGCGAGTTCCTGCTTGCGCGGCTTGAAGGTCCCGGTGGCCTCGAGCGCCGTCAGCAGCCGCAAAAATACCGGCCTGGCATACGGCGGCAGCCGCGACGCGACGTCGGTGCGAAATGCGGCCAGATCGAACCCGGAATCCACCACCAATGCCGCCATGCCCGCGCGGCCGTCGGTGCCGGGCACCGCAACGCCGTAGACGACACCCTCCGTGACACCGCGGCTTGCGGTAAGCGCGCCCAGCACCTCCGCGGTCGACACATTCTCGCCCTTCCAGCGGTAGGTCTCGCCGACGCGATCGACGAAGTAGTAAAAACCGCGCTCGTCCCGGCGCATCAAATCGCCGGTGCGGTACCAGCTATCGCCGTGCTCGAAGACATCGCGCAATACTTTACGGTTCGAAGCCTCGGGATCCGCATAGCCTTCGAACCGGCCCGCGCGCTCACCGGCGGAACCGGGCATCAAGCCCACGGCCTCGCCGACTTCGTTGGCCGCGCAGCGCTCGCACAAGCCATCGGCATTGCGCCACGGTTCGGACTTTTCAACATCGAATCGCAGCAGCGCGACCGGCAAGCGGCTTGCCAGAAACGGCGGGATCCGCCCGATGGCTCCGGGGTGACCCTCGCAATTGTAGAGCGAGAAATTTCCCTCGGTGGACGCGTAGTACTCGAGGATGCGCGGAATGCGAAACCGCGACTGGAACGGCAACCACACTTCGGGACGCAAGCCATTGCCGCAGGCGATCCTCAGCGAGTGCCCGGTCTCGATCGGCTGATGCGGAGAATTGAGCAAATAGCGGCACAGCTCCCCGATGTACTGGAACAGCGTGCAATGCTGCTCGCGCACGTCGCGCCAGAATTCGGACGCAGAAAATCGCGGCCGGATCACCACGGCACCGCCGTTGACCAGCGTTGCGAAGGTTGCGACCACGCCGCCCACGCTGTGATACAGCGGCAGGCAGTTGAACATGCGGTCGTCCGGCCGGGTATCCATCAAGCCGGCAAACCAGTGACTCCACTGCATGAGCCGGTAGTGGCTGACCTTGGCCGCCTTCGGCAATCCAGTGGTCCCCGAGGTGTAGATGTACAGCGCGGTGGCATCGATCGACGCCGGCTCATGCTCCGACGCGAGCAACGGCCGGTCCGACACGGGGTCAAGCTCGGCCGTCAATGATGCGATGTCGTGCGCGGCGGGCCCTAGCACCCTGCAGGCGAGCGCGCGCGGCAACAGCGCGCGGATCGCCGCCACGCGCGGCGCAAGATCCGCCCCCACGATCAGCAGCTTGGGATGCGCAATTTTGATCGAGTGCGCCAGTACCTCGCCGGCGAGCTGGGAATTGACCAGCGCGACCACGACTCCGATGCGCGTGAGCCCCAGCCACGTGGCCAGATATTCCGCACAGTTCGACATGAGCAGCGCCACGCTGTCGCCGCTTTTCAGGTCTTGCGAAACACCCCAGCGAGAGTACTGGTTGCACCTCCGTCCAAGCTCCCGGAAAGTCATGGACGCCTCGACCGAGATCAGCGCGGGAGCGGCGGCGAATTCGCCGGCCAGAGTTTCGATCAGGACCGGGAGCGTGATTCCGCGCTCACCGATGCCGGCGGTCTTTGCGAGCGCCCGAAGCCAGGCGTCGCGAGCGAATTTCGAATCGATCTCGCCGGGCTGCGTCACGGAAATGGCCATTTTACCGTCATCTTGAGAATTGCGAACCATACCACGACTGCCCGCATCGTTCGATATACACTGATGCGACATCCTCAACCAAAAATCGCAGGCATGAAGCGGGAAACAATCGCAATTCACGGCGGCTTCGACTCTGATCCCACGACCAAAGCCGTCGCCGTACCGATCTATCAGACCGCGGCTTATTCATTCGACAGCGCCGAGCACGGCGCCGCGCTGTTCAATTTGGAAGTACCCGGCTACCGGTATACCAGGATCAGCAATCCGACCACCGACGTCCTGGAGCAGCGGGTGACCGAGCTCGAAGCCGGTGTCGGCGCGCTCAGCGTCGCTTCCGGTCAGACCGCGTTGTTCTATGCGTCGATGTGCGCATTGGAAGCCGGGCGCAATTTGGTGTCCGTGCCGCAACTCTACGGCACCACCTACACCTTGTTCGCCCACATCCTGCCAAAAATGGGGATCGAAGTCCGATTCGCGAAATCCGATCGTGCCGCCGATGTTGAGGCATTGATCGACGACAACACCCGTGCAATTTTTTGCGAAACCGTGGGCAACCCCGCCGGCAATGTCTGCGATCTCGAAGCGCTGGCAGGCGTGGCGCATCGGCACCGCATGCCGCTGATCGTCGACAATACGGTCGCCACCCCGATGCTGGTGCGGCCGGTGGACTTCGGTGCCGATGTGGTGATTCACTCGCTCACCAAATTCATGGGCGGCCACGGCACCACCCTCGGCGGCATCATCGTCGACTGCGGACGATTTTCCTGGACCGACAACGCGGCGCGCTATCCCATGCTCACGCAGCCGGATGAGTCCTATCACGGCCTGGTATACACCGAACATTACGGCAACGCCGCCTTCATCGGCCGGTGCCGCAGCGTATTTCAACGCACCATGGGCGCTGTGCTGTCGCCGATGAACGCATTCCTGCTGCTGCAGGGCATAGAGACCGTCGCGTTGCGCATCGACCGCCACGTCGAGAACGCGCGCAAGGTGGCCGAGTTCCTGCGCGCCCACCCGCGGGTGGAATCGGTGAATTTCGCCGGATTCACCGACAACCCCTACCACCCGCTGGTGCAGAAATATCTGGGCGGCCGGGCGTGCTCGCTCATGACGTTTGAAATCAGGGGCGGCCTCGAGGCGGGCATGCGCTTCTATGACGCGCTGAAGCTGTTCAAACGTTTGGTCAATCTGGGCGATGCGAAATCGCTGGCCTGCCACCCCGCATCGACCACGCATCGGCAGATGACGCGCGCGGAACAACACGCGGCCGGCGTCGGACCCGGCAGTATCCGCTTGAGCGTGGGCATCGAGCACATCGAGGACATCCTCGCCGATTTGAACCAAGCGCTCGGCGCCGCCGCGTGAATCAGCGCTCGTTGCCGGACGCGCTGCCGGCGCTGTTTCCCGATCCGGCCGAACGCCAGCGGATCAGCGACTGGCTTTCGCTCGAGCTGGAGGCGGCGCGGCGACGCGTTCAGGCGGGACCGGTGGCGCCGACGCTCGACATGAAGCGCTTTCGCGCCGAGCTGGATGCCTTTGACTTTGCGCAACCCCGACCGCTCGAAGATGCGCTGCGCTGGACGATCGAATGCCTCGAACACGGCATCGTGCAAATGTCGAACCCGCGCTACTTTGGCCTGTTCAACCCGGGCGCCAATTTCCCGGCGCAATGCGCGGATCGCATCACCGGCTCGTTCAATCCGCAGCTCGCGAGTTCCGCCTCTTCTCCCGTGCCCGTGGCGCTCGAGAACTATCTGATCCGCGCGGTCGCGCGCAGGGCGGCGTTCGGCGATGCCGCCACGGGACATTTCGCCACCGGCGGTTCCGAGGCGAATTACACCGCGCTGATCTGCGCCCTCACCGCGGCGCATCCCAAATTCGGGAGCGACGGCGCACGGGCGTTCAATGGACCTGTCAGGTTCTACACGTCGCGGGACTGTCACATCGCATGGCTGAAAATCGCCCACCAGGCCGGCGTCGGCCGTTGCGCATTGCGGCTGGTCGCAACCGATGGCTGCGGGCGCATGGACCCCAAGGCGTTGCTGCAGGCCATCGCCGAAGACCGCGCCGCGGGCGCCGTCCCGGTCATGATTGTCGCAACCGCCGGAACCACCGGCGCCGGCATGATCGACCCGCTGCATGCCTGCGCCGACATTGCAAAACAACAATCGCTCTGGTTGCACGTGGATGCCGCCTGGGGCGGCGCGGCACTGGCCTCGGATCGGCTGCGCGGCGTGCTTGACGGTATCGGGCGCGCCGACTCCATGACCATCGATGCGCACAAATGGCTGGCAACCACGATGGGCTGCGCGCTGTTCATCACGCGCCGCGCCGACCTGCTGTCCGAGGCCTTCCATGCCTCGACCAGCTTCATGCCATCGAGCAACTCGAGCGTCGACCCCTACTTGAACAGCGTGCAGTGGTCGCGGCGGTTCATCGGGTTGCGCCTGTTCCTGGCGCTGGCCACGGCCGGTTGGGAGGGTCTCGGCGCCCATGTGGAGCGCGGCGTCGAGGTGATCGAACGCGTCCGCGAACGGTTGCTCGCCGCCGGCTGGCGCATCGTCAATGATTCCCCGCTGGCGGTTCTTGACGCCGTCCCCCCCCGGGCCGGCGAAGATGTGCGCGCCCTGGTGCGCCGGGTGGTGGCTTCCGGGAGGGCATGGATCGCTCCGGCCACGTTCGAGGGTCGGGATGTGGTGCGCATTTGCGCGACGAACGGCGAGACCGGCATGGAAGACGTGGATGCGCTGGTCGCGGCACTCGACGAGCTTGGTCAGGGCAACGGCCCCTAAAGGGAGCTGTCCGGGCAGGTTTCCTTTACGCGCGCTGCGCCAAAGTGCGCGCGACCAGCATCTCGATCGAGTTCACCGAGTGAAAATTCTCCGGGGTGATATCCCCTTGCGCGATGGCGATGTCGAATTCCACTTCGACGGCCAGCATGAGATTCACCATTTTCAGCGAGCTGACGCCCAAATCGCTCAGTTGGGCTTCCAGCGGAAACGGGCTCGGTACAACGCCTCCCGCGCCCAAAACCGCCCTGACGAGCGAAATCAGCCGCTCGCTCACCCCCTCCTTCACCTGCGGATCCACGCGATACTGCTCCCGATTGAACCAGGGCGGATGATACCGTGTAGCGCAGGATACGGAATACGGTATGGGTTTTACATATGTTTTTGAAATGAGTCGAGCATCACTAAGTAAGAACATATTTCCGGGCGAGTTATTGTCCAGCTGCGATCATCCACGCATAATCGGCCGGTTGCAGGCCAACTAGGCTGGTTTGACATGGCAATTGAAACGCATCGACTACCTGGCACCCGCCTCCCGGGCGCGCGGCATAGTGACTTTACCGCCCGCGCGCGTGCGGCTGCGGAAGTCGCCCGTGCCAACGCCTCCGCGGTCGATGCCGAAGCCCGCTTTCCGAGCGAAGCCTTTGCGGAGTTGCGCAAGCAGCGCCTGCTGGGCATCCAGGTGCCCCACTCATTGGACGGGGAAGGTGCGGCCATCGCGGACATTGCCGATGTATGCTACATCCTCGGCCAGTCTTGCTCCTCGACCGCGCTGATTTACGCGATGCATCAAATCAAGATGGCGTGCATCGTGCGCCACTTCAAGAACAATCCCGCTCACGAGCGGATTCTGCGGCGCATCGCCGCCGAGCAGCTGCTCATGGCCTCGTCGACGACGGAAGGCCAGGCCGGCGGCAACGTGCGCTCCAGCGAAGCTGCCGTCGAACCGGACGGCGCCCAGGTCACCCTGGAACGCAAGGCAACCGTCATTTCCTACGCGGTGGAGGCCGACGGCATTGTCACCACCGCCCGGCGTGCGGCGGATGCGGCCGGCAATGACCAGGTCCTGCTGGTTCTGCTGAAGTCCGACTACACCCTGGAGCGGCTGCAGGTGTGGGATACCCTGGGGATGCGCGGTACGCACAGCGAGGGATTTACGCTGCGCGCCCGTGCTGCGGCCGGACAGATCATGCCCGAGCCCTACGATAAAATTCACGCCCAGACCATGGTGCCGTTTGCGCATCTGCTGTGGGGCTCGGTGTGGGCCGGCATCGCGGCTGCCGCGGCCTCCAAGGCGCAGGCCTTCGTACGCCACGTGATGCGCCAATCGAACGGCCAAACACCGCCCGGCGCCGCGCACTTCACGCAAGCGGTGTCGACGTTGCGCATGCTGCGCGGTGTGCTCGCCACCAGCCTGCACAGCTATGAATCCATCATGTCCGACGAGAAGGCGATTTCCTCCTTGGAATTCCAAGCCATGATCACCTTGACCAAGGTTCAGGTGTCGGAGCTCGCGGTCACCACGGTGCTGACGTCGCTGCGCGCGTGCGGTCTGTCGGGCTATCGCAACGACACCGAATTCACGATCGGCCGGCTGCTGCGCGATGTGCTTTCCGCGCCCATCATGATCAGCAACGACCGCATTTTGACCAACCTCGCCACGACCTCGTTGATGACGCCGTTGCCGGCCACGATCAGTGGCTGATTCCACAGTGTCTCCCGACAACGGCTCCTACCCGCTGGCGCATCTTGCCGATCAGCTGTTCAAGCCGATGGGCGTCGACGGCGTCTACGCGCGCACCGCATTGTACGTGGATCTGGTCGAACGTCTCGAACAGTACATCACGCGGCAGCGCGACCCCAACGCGGAAATCATGCGTTTCCCGCCGGTGATGAGCCGCACCCAGCTGGAAAAGTCGGGATATCTCAAGAGCTTTCCAAATTTGCTCGGCTGCGTCTGCGCGCTGCACGGTTCCGAGGCTTCGATCCGTACGGCCGTGGAGCGCTACGACGGCGGCGGCGATTGGACCACGTCGCTGAGTTCGTCCGATTTGGTGCTGTCTCCCGCCGCGTGCTATCCGGTGTATCCGATCGCGGCGGCACGCGGCGCGCTGCCCCGCGGCGGCCTGCAATTCGACATCGAAGCGGACGTATTCAGACATGAACCTTCCTTGAGCCTCGATCGGCTGCAATCGTTCCGCATGCGCGAATTCGTGAGAATCGGCGCGCCGGACGAGATCGTGGAGTTTCGTGAAAATTGGATGGCCAGGGCGCCGCGGCTGGCCGCCGAACTCGGGCTGCCGCACACCATCGACGTTGCCAACGATCCTTTCTTCGGGCGGGTCGGCCAGGTCATGGCTGTAAGCCAGCGACAGCAGGCTTTGAAATTCGAGCTGCTGATTCCCTACTACTCCGGTGCCTCGCCCACTGCCTGCATGAGCTTCAACTATCACCGCGAGCACTTTGGCCAGGTGTGGGGTATCCGCGATGATCAAGGTCAGTTGGCGCATACCAGCTGCGTCGCGTTCGGCATCGATCGACTGGCGGTGGCACTGTTCGCAAATCACGGCCTGGACTTGAAGAAGTGGCCGGCGGCGACGCGGCAGGCATTGTCGCTCTAGCCGGTCCGGGCGCTGATGCCTCTCGACCCCCGCGTCAAGCGCTTCTTGGATCTGCTGGCCGCCGGCAAGCCGCCGGATGCGCTCGCGGCCACGGTCGAGGAGCGGCGCAGCGGCCTCGCCTCACTGATGAAATTCGCAGCCCCCCCCGCCGAGCTCGAGCGCGTCGAGGACCTGATCATTCCGGGACCCGGCGGCCCGCTGCGCGTCCGGTTGTATTCGCCCTCGAGCGATGCGTTGCTCCCCGGTCTGGTCTACTTTCATGGCGGCGGCCTGGTCGCCGGCAGCATCGACACTCATGATTCGATCGCGAGGGGCTTGGCGCGCGCCGGCGCGGTCCGCGTTGCCTCGGTGGACTACCGGCTGGCGCCGGAGCACCGGTTCCCGGCGGCGTTGCAAGATGCCTCGGCGGCGCTGCGTCACATCAGCGGGCACGCTGCGGAGTTTGGAATCGATGCCGCGCGGCTGGGCATTTGCGGGGATTCCGCCGGCGCCACGTTGGCGACCGCCGCCTGTCAAGCGGCGGTGCTCGCGGGTGATCCGCCGCTTGCCCTGCAGTTGCTATTGTGTCCGATTCTCGACTACAGCCGCATCACCGAATCCAAGCGGGCATTCTCGAGCGGCTATCTGCTCGATCTGGCCACCTTGGACCACGATCTCATACACTACCTGCCGCCCGGCGAAACCGCCTCGAACCCGCTGGTATCGCCGTTGCTTGCCGGGCAGCTCGCCGGTATGCCGCGTACGCTGATGCATACGGCGGAATTCGATCCTTTGCGCGACGAGGGACGAAATTATTTTGAGCTCCTGACCCAAGCGCGCAACGAAGTGTCCTACACTTGCCATCCGGGTATGATCCATCTTTTCTATGGTCTGGGGGCTGTCATCCCATATGCGCGCACGGCATTCGAGCAGATCGGCGGCGAAATTCGCGCAGTGCTGGCCTAACCAGGAGCCTGTCTGAGTATTCAACGTGGCCGCGACCGTGACGGATTTGCCTTCAGTCGAGGCGGAGCCGACGCGGTTGGGTACGGCCCAATGAGGAGGCGACAACGATGAATGAAGGCAAATCAGTCCGGTCCCGAAGGGTTGGCAGCGAGTGGGGCGTCTGCGGTGTTGCGCGGCTTGACCGTGGAGCCCGCCACGGCCTACGCCGCGCGCCTTGCATCCGCTCCCTCGCGCTGCCAACGCGGCTCACGCTGAATACTCAGACAGGCTCCTAGGGAGAAACAAACGTGTCCGAGCGCAACGTCGCGGAACGAATAATCCAGCAGCTTCACGCGGCGCGCCTCGCCGGAGATCTTGCCGCCATGTGCCGCACATTTGCCGATGACGGGCGGTTCGAAATCCTGGGCGCGAGCGCCGACAAGTCGATTGCGATCCGCGCTGCGCATCTCGCTGAATTCCGGCCCTGGCTTTCCATGATGGTCAAGGTGTTCCGGCTCAGCAATTATCAGTTGCTGAGCCTCACGGTCGAGATGCCTCGGGTGGTCGCGCATTGGCGCGCCGACATCTACTCCAAGGTCACCGGTGTAACGGTGCCCACCGAACTCGTCGATGTCGTGCAGATAGGCGCAGAGCGCATCGCCGCCTACACCGAGTTCTTCGCGCCGCGCTGAAGCGCCGGCAGCCGGCGAGAATCGGCAACCGGCAGCCGGCTGCCGGCTCGGCTGATTCAGGCGTAGGTGGTCAAGGATTCATCCTTGCCGTCCAAATGCGGCAGTCCGTTGAAGCTGATCAGACTGTGGCGCCGGGGCGTCGCGGCGAATTCGCTCAGCGAGCTGTTGCGGATGCGCAGATTCAATTCGATCGCGGTGGCCGGAGGCGCGTTCAGAACGGCGGCGACGATGGCCGCAATCGGACCGCCCGAACTGACGATGAGCATGTTGCCATCGGGAAAGCGTTGGCGCGCTTCGGTGAGCGCGGCCACGGCGCCATCCTGAAACATCCGCCATGCCGGCATGCCCTCAGGCCGCGTCCGATCCTCGGCCCACGCCAGCAGCGCCGCGCGCAACAAACGAAAATGTTCGCGCATCACCAGCGGATCGCGCCGCTCGGCGGCGGCCGCGGCGGCGGGAGAAACGCCGGTAAATGCCCGCAGGATCTCTGCAGGGTCGTATTCGTCCAGGCCCGCAAGGGTCTCCCGCAGCGGCTGCGCTTCGAACCCGGGTTGGCCCTCCAAAATGCCTTGCGCGGTCTCGGTCTGCCGCCGCAATGTGCCCGTCAACACGGCATCGAAGCGGATGTTGCGGCGGCCGAAATAGGCCCCCAAGAGCCGCGCCTGCGTGAAGCCGATTTCGGTCAGGCGGTCGTAATGCACGGTGCCGAACGCGGCCTGCCCATGGCGTACGACGTAGATGACTCCCACGCGCGCGAGTTCAGGCCGCGCGCCAGGGCAGATCGAGCGCCACGGTCAATCCGCCGCCGTCGCGGTTGGCCAGTTGAATGCGGCCGCCGTGGGCTTCGGCGATTTCGCGTGCCAGTGCCAGCCCCAGCCCGGTTCCGCTGCGTTTGGTCGAATAAAACGGCAGCAGTGCCTGCGCCAGGACAGTCTGGCTCATGCCCGAGCCGCGATCACGCACCTCGATGCGTTGATCGGCGCCGGCACAAACGATCGACAGCTCCACCTCGGCTGCCGCAGCGCTCGCCTCGTGCGCATTCTTGAGCAGATTGATCAAGGCCTGTTCGACCTGTATGCGATCGAACCAGCCCGGCAGCTCGGGCAGGGATTCAGCCTGGGTAAAACTCTGCTGTCCTTTCAAATCGGCGACGAACTGCTGCCAGTGCACAGTCTCCGGCCGGGGCGCCGGCAGCTTGGCAAAGGTGGCATAGCCGCTCACGAACTGGTGCAGGTGCTCGGCACGCTCGGCGATGGCTGAGAACACCTTGGGCAGCGACGCATAGTCTCCGCGCCGCGCGATCTCCGCTCCGGAATGCGCGAGCGACGACAGTGGTCCCAGGGAATTGTTGAGCTCATGGCTCAAGACTCGAATGAGCTTCTTCCAGGTGGAGACTTCCTGACGAGACAGCTCGCGCGTCAGGCGCTTGAGCAGATATAGCCGAAATGTACGGCCTTGCAGGATGAAGGCGCGCTGCGAGAGGTGAAAGGTTTCTTCGACGCCGTCGATCTCGGTTGAAAACAGGCTGTCGGCCTGCTCCGCCGCGGCTCCGCGCAGCGCCACGGGTGCCCCGGTCAGCGCATCGTGGAATCTCAATCCCTGCAGGCTGCGGCCGCCGCTCAGCAGGTGCCGCGATGCGAGATTTGCGTAGGCAATGCGGTCATTGTCGTCCACCAGCACCAGGGCCACCGGGGAGTTCTGCATCACCGTGTCGAGCAGCAGTTCGCGCTGCACGAGATGCGCCCGTTGCTGGCGCAGCGCCGCCGCAAGCTCGTTGTGCGCGCTCATCAGTTCCCCCAGCTCATCGTCGCGATCGGCGACCAGCGAGACGCTGAAGTCGCCTTCGCGGTAGCTCGCCACGGTGCCGGAAAGCGCGCGCAGCATCTGTTGGATCGGCCGCATGATGCGCGACGACAACCAGACGAGCGGCGGCAGCGAGAGCGCAACGAGGAGCAGCCAGCCGCCCAGCGGGTTGCCCAACCAGCGCGCCGACCAGGCGCCGAGGGCCGCGGCGATTGCGACGATGACGATCAGCAGCAGCGCCAGTTTGCCTTTCAGGCTCAACCGCGCGCGCTCATGAGCCGCTCAACGGCCGCAGGTTGAACCGCTCCAAACGCCGGTACAGCGCCTGGCGCGAAAGCCCCAGGCTTTGCGCAGCCCGGCTGATGTTGCCGCCGGCTTCTCTCAAGCTCGCCTCCAACACTTCCCTGCTCAACTGCTCGCTTTCCCGGGGCGCGGAACGCGGCGCGGCCGGAAGGTTCAGATCCGCGGCGGCCACCACGGCGTCCTGCGCCAGGAGCTTCGCGCGCTCGATCGAGTTGCGCAGCTCACGCACATTGCCCGGCCAGTCATGCCCCTGCAACGCGGCCGCGGCGTCTTCGCTCAACTGCAGCCCCGCGCCGAGAAAATGGCGTGCCAGCGGCAAAATATCCGCCGTGCGATCCGCGAGCGCCGGCACCGCGATATCGATGACGTTCAAGCGATAGTAAAGGTCCTCGCGGAATCGTCCTTCGCGGATCAATGCGGGCAGATCCGCGTTGGTGGCGCTCAAAACCCGCACCTGCGCCGTGCGAGTTTTGCTTGAACCGAGCATTTCGAACTGGCCTGTTTCGAGCACCCGCAGCAGCTTGACCTGTCCGGCGAGCGGCAGATCGCCGATTTCGTCGAGAAACAAGCTGCCGCCGTGCGCGGCCTCGAAGCGCCCGGCGCGCGCCCGGTTTGCGCCGGTATAGGCGCCGGCCTCGGCCCCGAACAGCTCCGCTTCGATCAGCTCGGCGGGAATGGCGCCGCAATTGACGGCCACGAACGGGCCGCTGCGAACGGCGGAATTGGCATGCACGATCTGCGCGATGCGTTCCTTGCCGGCACCGTTGGGTCCGGTGATCAGTACACGCACATCGGCGCGCGCCACGCGGCAGGCGAGCTCCACGACCCGTTCCATCGCATCAGAGGCAAAAACGATGCCGCAAAGATCATATTGTTCGGCGAGGCGCGCGTGCCGGCGGCGCTGCTCCTCCTGGAGTCTCTGCCGTTCGCGGGTCGTTTCGGCCAGCTCCAGCAGGTTCTCCACCGTCGCCAGCAGCTTGTCGTTGTCCCAGGGCTTGCCGATGTAATCCGCCGCACCCGCCTTGACCAGTTGCACGGCCGATTCCAGATGAGTCCAGGCGGTCAGCAGCACGACCGGCAGATCGGGTTGCTGGGCACGCAGCGCGCGAAACAATGCGGCGCCCTCCTCGCCGGAGGTCGTATCGGCACTGAAGTTCATGTCCGCGATCACCAGATCCACGCGCTCCTGCGCGAGCGCGGCGAGGCCCTTTTGCGGGGTGCCCGCGGTCAGAGTGCGGATGTCATGCAAACCAAACAGCAAGCTGAGGGCCTGGGCGACCGCCGGATTGTCATCGATAACCAGAACCGTACGCATGCGGCCATGTTAACGGGTGGCGCGGAGAATCACATCCTGCGCGCGGCCTGTCATCCCCCGCGGGTTGCCAATGCGGGTGGAATGGAGGCGGCCCGCAGCGCCGGCCACAGCGCGGCGCATTGGCCGAGCAGCAGGATGATGAAGGCGCCGACGAAGGCGCGGCTGTCGTCCATGCGCACCATTTCGAAGCTGCGCACCATCCACAGATTCAGGGCGATGGCCAGGGCGATGCCGAGCGCCGCGCCCGCCACCGCGATCATGAAATTCTCGGTTTGGAAATAACTCACAATGGCCTGGCGCGTCGCGCCGAGCGCGCGCCGAATCCCGATCTGCTGGCGCCGCTGCGCCACCCAATAGCTGGTCAGGCCGATGATCCCGAATCCGGTCACCACCAGCAGAGCAGTACAAATCGCGCTCATGAGCACGATCAGGCCGCGATCGCCGCGGTATGCGTCGAGGCGAACTTCGCGCATGGATTTGGATTTGAGGATTCGATCCCCATCCAGGGAGAACAGCCCGGCCTCCGCCGACTTCATGACGGCAGCGATTTGTCCCGGTTGTGCGCGCACCATGTAAACGTTGCGCTCGCCAATCGGCCGATGCGGCGAGAGGACCGAATTCTCGTCAAAAGTACTGAACAGGCCCGTGGCTACCGTGTAGGGACCCTGCAAACGGTCCACGATGCCGATGATGGGAACGGGTTTGCTGGTCTCGACGAAAATGGACTTGCCGAGCGCGCCGCCGTCGGGAAAGAGCTTGGCCGCCAGTGCCTTGGTCACGATGTAGCCGCTGGTGGGCGGTACGTCATTTTCCGCGCGATCGACGACCTCAGCGGCGGAAAAATTGCGGCCTGCGACCAGCGTGAGACCCATGGTGTGCAAGGCGTGCTCATCCCCCATGTAGTGCGCGGCATACGCCGTGGGCGTCTTTTGGTCGGGGTTCAAATCGACGGTATCGGTCCATCCACCGCCTTGCAAGGGATACATGTCGGTGGCGTAGGCGTCCGCCACACCCGGGAGCGAGCGCAATGCGTCGAGATCTCTGCTCAGACGCGCCGCCAGATCGTCGGGGTGATCCAAAGTTTCGCTTTGCATGACAAAAATATCGGCTTCGTCGATGCCGGTGGGCCGCTCGCTCCATGCAATGCGCTGCTCGATCAGCGTCAACGCATTGGCCAGAAAAGCCAGCGTAACCGCCATCTGGGTAGCGATGAGGAGCGCGCCGAATTTATTGCGGCGCATGGCGGACAAGATCGGACGCACTTGCATGAGCTGCCTCTATTGCGCTTTGAGTTGCCACGCGGGCTGCACGTGCGCCGCCCGCCATGTGGGATAAAGCCCCGCCAGCACCGTGGCTCCAATGGCCAGAAGCACCGCGATGCCCGTATCCGCCCAATCCAGATGGGCCAGGGCGACAAAATCCTTGCTCAACAAGGCACGCGCCGCGCCCAAACCCAGCGCGGTCAGCAGCAGTCCAAGAATTGCGCCGGCGAGCCCCACCACCGCACTCTCGATCAGGCACTGCGCAAAGATGGCTGCGCGGCTCGCCCCCAGGGCGCGGCGCACGCCGATGTCGCCGGCGCGTCCCATAATTTTCGCCAGCATCAGCCCCATGGCATTCATCAGGCAAACCAGAAGAAATCCAAACGAGAGCAGGATCAAAATGCGCACCTCGCTGGGCACGACATCGCGGTATCGCAGCCACTCGGTCACATCGCGCAATTGCGTGTGCGGCGGCCAATGGAATCGCCCAATCTTCTGCTGTTCGGCCGCATAGTTGTTGAGAAAGGCGCGATATCTTTGCACGTCGGCCTGCGTGGGCAGTTCCACCCAGAATTGCAGCCACAAACAGTCGGATCTTAGGCGCCCTTCCCAGCCGGGCTCGACATCGCCGCTGCAAGTGTTGCTGCCGATGCTGCCTGTCTGTTTCTCGATCGCCCTGGTGAACGGCATGAAGATCGAATCGCCGTCGCCGAACGGCCGGATGGCCAGATCATAGAAACGCGGCAGAACGCGCCACTCATCCAGCACGCCGCTCACCCTGTAGGGCTCATTCCCGAGGCGGACGGTCTTGCCCACGCTGTTGCTGCCACCGAACAGCTTGTCGTTCATGTCCTTGGTCAGCACCACCACCGCGGCGTGCGCTTCGTCATCAGCGGCGCTCCAGGGGCCGCCATACTTGAACGGCACATCGAACATCGGAAAAAAGTCGGTGAAGGCCGCGCGTACGACGACCTTGGTCGGCTTTTGCGCAGGATCGGCCGGCCGCAATGACAGCAGCGCTGCAAGCATGCCCGATTGGCGCTTGGCGGCGTGCGCCTTCATCAATCCCATCACGTCGATGTAGCTCAGCTGAGATTCCAGCCTGTCCGGAGCGCCGCCGTTGTGCTTATCCGGCCCCCAATTATCGATCTGCGGCGCGAACAGCCGGCTGGATTTTTGCGGAATGGGATCTCCTGACATGGCCCGGAATACCGTGAGAGCGGTCATGCAGGCGCCGATACCGACGCCGATGGCCGCGATCATGAGCCCGGTCAGCACCATATTGCGCCGCAGACTGCGCAGGCCGAGGCGAAAATAGTAGCTGAACATCCCGTAAAGCCCCGCGGACTCAGGCAGCCCGTGTCGCCAATGCCGGTGGAATTGACGCTGCTTTGAGCGCCGGCCACAGCACCGCGGTTTGTCCCAGCAACAACACGACGATCGCGCCTATGAGCGTGTAGCCCGCATTCAAGCGTTGCATGGCGAAGGCATTGACCATCCAAAGATTCAGCGACACCGCCAGGGCGACGCCGATGGCGGCACCCGCGCCGGCGATCAAAAGATTTTCGGTTTGGAAGTATTGAATGATGGCATTTCGCGTGGCTCCCAAGGCCCGGCGGATGCCGATCTGGCGCCGGCGCTGGGCCACCCAGTAGCTGGTAAGGCCCACGATCCCGAACGAGGTGACGGCGAGCAACGCGGCACAGACCACGCCGAGGATGACCACCAGCCCTTTGTCGTCCTTATAGATCTCAGTGCGCAGCGTCGTCATGGTCCGGGTCTTCTGAATGACCCGCGCACGGCTGATGTCGAACAGCTTCTTTGGCGCCGCCTGAATCAGCGCCGCCGCCTGGCCGGGCCGGGCATGCACGACGTACAGAATCGGATACGGGCTCACGAGGCGAAAGGGCATGATGATGGAGTTGTCGTTGAATCCGCTGCCCCAATAGCCTGTCACCCACGGCACCTGCAATCGTTCGACCACCCCGACAATGGGTACCTGGCCCTTCAGACTATCGTCGTAAATGCTCTGACCCACCGCATTGCCTTTGGGAAACAGCTGCTCGCCCAATCCCTTGGTGATGATGACCCCAGCCGGCAACCTGATGTCGTTGTAGCCGTTCTTGTCCGCGACCTCGTCCGCATTGAAGTTGCGGCCCGCGATCAAGTGCAGCCCAAAAGCCGCGATGGCATGCTCGTCGCCGAAGTATATGGCGGCACTTGCCGTTGCACTCTTCTGATCCGGATGCAGACTGATGCCGGTGCTCGACCCACTGTTGGTCAAGGGAACGGTATTGGTGGCAAACGCGTCCTCGACGCCCGGCAAGGACCGCAGCGCCGCCAGGTCTCCTTGCTGGCGCGCGGCGACATCCGGCGGATTGCCGACCCATTGATTATCGAGCACCACGATATTGGCTTCATCGGTACCGCTCGGCCGCTTACTCAGGGTAACGCGCTGTTCGATGATGAACAGGGCATTGCAGAGTATCGCCAGCGTGATCGCCATTTGCACGGCGATCAGGATGGCGCCGACTTTGTTACGGCGCATGGCGGAGATGATGGGACGAAATTGCATACGGCCTCCTACTGCGCCTTGAGCTGCCAGGCGGGTTGAACTTGCGCGGCGCGCCAGGTGGGATACAACCCGGCCAGGGTGGTTGCCAACACGGCGAGAACGACGGCAATGGTGATATCGCCCGCGCTGAAATGCGTCAGCCGGCTCACTTGCTCGGACAGGAGCGAGCGCAGTCCCAGCAATCCCAGCGCGGTCAGCGCCAGCCCCAACAAGCCGCCCGCCAGTCCGATGACACCGGCCTCGATCAGGCATTGTCCGAATATCGCCCCGCGGCTTGCACCCAAGGCACGCCGCACACCGATGTCGCCCGCCCGGCCCATGATTTTCGCCAGCATCAAACCCATGGCATTGAGCAGGCACACCAGTAGAAAGCTGAAACTGACCAGCACCAGAATGCGCACTTCATCCGTTACCGCGTGCTGGTAGACCAGCCATTCGCGCACATCGCGTATCCGCGTGTGTGCCGGCCAGTGAAAGCGTCCGGATCGCTGCTGATCCGACGCGTAGTTGTCCAAGAAGGCGCGATACGCCGTGACGTCAGCGGCCGTGGGCAGCTCGGCCCAGAACTGGATCCAGACGCATTCGGAATGCAGGTGTCCATCCCAGCCGGGTTCTCCCACATCGCCGTTGCAATTATTGTTGCCCCAACTCGGCATTTGGCCGTCGATGGCGCGCGTGAAGGGCAGGTAGATCTCGGCGCCCTCACCATATTGATCGTTGTTAAGATCGTAGAATTGCGGCGTGGGCTCCCAATGCGCCAGGACACCGACGACACGGAATTCGTGGTTGTCGAGATTGATGGTCTTGCCGACGGAGTTGCCGCCGCCGAACACCTTGTCATTGAGCTTTTGGCTGATCACGGCGACGTCAGCGTGATTTTTGTCGTCATCCGCGCTCCAGGGGCCGCCGGCGAGAAATGGCGTCTGGAACATGGAGAAGAAATCGGTGTAGGTTGCGCGGATCTGGACTTGAAAAGGCAGCACGTCGGGATTTGCAGGCGTCAGTGCCGCACCGGTCTTGTACATTGCGGCCTGCCGATGGGCGGCCCTGGCGTTCATCAACCCGAGAGCGTCGGTATAGCTGATCTGTTCTTGAAAATGTTCCGCATCGCCGGGCACGATGCTTTTGCTGGCCGGCCCCCAATTGTCGATCTGCACGGCGAACAGCTGGCGCGATTTCTGCGGGATGGGATCGTTGTCCATGGCCCGGAATACGGTCAGCGTCGTCATCGAGGCGCCGATGCCGACGCCGACCGCGGCGATCATCAGCACCGTGAGCACGATATTGCGCCTGAGACTGCGCACCGCAAGACCAAAATAGTAATTGAACACGGCTGCCTCCTAAGTGTTGGCATGCGCCGCCGTGACGAGGCGCGGCTGCGCGGCCAGATCCACCACCTGGCCATCGACGATGTGCACCTCGCGTTGCGCCCGCACCGCCAGTTCCGGATCGTGCGTCACCATCACGATGGTGGCGCCGTCGCGGTGCAGTTCCTCGAGCAGGTCCAAAACGCCGCGTGCCATCTGCGTGTCGAGGTTGCCCGTCGGTTCATCCGCCAGCAGCAATCGCGGCGAGCCCGCGAGTGCGCGCGCGATCGCCACGCGCTGCTGCTGGCCGCCCGACAATTCCGCCGGGTAGTGGCGCGACCGCGCCGACAGGCCCACCCTTCCCAACGCGTCCTGAATGCGGCGGCGCCTTTCGGCCGCATTGAAGCCGCGATAGCGCAGCGGCACATCGATGTTGTCCTGCACGTTCAAGTCGGCGATCAGATTGAAGGCCTGAAAGATGAAGCCGATCTTTTCATTGCGCAGGCGCGAGCGCTGATTGTCGTTCAGCCCGCGCACATTGGCGCCGTCCAGCTGGTATTCGCCGCCGCTGAACTCCTCGAGCAGACCGGCAATCGTCAGGAACGTGGTCTTGCCCGATCCCGAAGGCCCGGTTACCGCGACGAACTCGCCCTCGCGCACATGGATCGAGAAGTCCCGCAAGGCGTAGGTCTCGACGACTTCGGTGCGGTACGCTTTGGAGAGGTGGGTCATTTTAAGCATGGTGTGGCCTCACAGGCTGGTTGAATCAGTGACTGAGAATGACGCGCTGTGCGCCGTTGAATGCGTCGGTGCCGGAGATGACGACCTGGTCGCCCACGGACAATCCATCGAGAATCTCGACTTTGGCGATGCTGGCCGCACCGAGCCGCACGGGCCTGCGCTCCGCGACATTGCCGTGGACCACGTAGGCGAAGCCGCCCCCTTCCTGGTCCACGAAGGCTCCGCGATCGACCATCAAAACGTTGTCGCGGCGGTCGATGAATATCCGCACCGACAGGCGCTGGCTTTGCCGCAGTCCCGCCGGCTTCTGCGCGCCGAAGCGCAGGCGTGCCGTGACCTGTCCGGCGACCACTTCCGGCGATACGCCGCTCACGACACCCTGCCAATGGCGGCCGCCGCCCTCGAGGTCGGCATTCATGCCGGGACGCAAATCGCGCGCGAGACTCTCGGTGACCTTGATCTCGACCTCGAGCGCCGACAAATCGACCACGGTCAGCAGGGGGGCATCCTTGGCGACGCTGGAGCGATCCGCCACCTGCACCTGGCCCACCTGACCGTCGACCGGCGACTTGACGTTCAAGCCGTCAACCTGGCGTTTCAAGTCGTCCACCAGATACTGCTGGCGGTCCAGCAGCGCCTTTTTGCTGTCGACATCGAAGCGATTTTGCTTGGGCTGCGAGTCGTAGGTGCTCTTCGCCTGCTGGAAGGCAAATTGTGCCTTCTCCAGCGCATCCTCCGCCCGCAGAGCCTGCAATTCCGAGTAGGAACCGAGTTCGTAGGCTTTGCGGCTGCGGTCGCGCTCGCGGGTCGCCGTCTTTTGGTCGACCTCCGCCTGATTGTAGCCGTCACGCAGCTGCGAAAGCTTGTGCTCGGCATCGAGGATCGCGCGTTGCCAGTCGAGGCGCAGCCCCACCAGGGTCGCATCCTCCTGGGAAAGCTTGGCGGTGAGATCCGGACTGTCGACCACCGCCAGGACCTGTCCCTTGGTCACGGTATCGCCGGCATGCACCTTGAGCGTGACGGTTCCCAGCGCATTGGCGTAAAGCGTCGGGCTGACGGCGGCCACCACCTGTCCGTCCGCGGCGATATCGCGGATGAAGTTGCCGCGCTCCACCGTTGCAATCGATACACGCGAGCGATCGACCGAGGCGGTCGCGCCGGAATATCGCATCAGGACCACCGCCAGTGCAACCAACGCCGCAACGGCCGCGAGCCCGATGATGACGAGCTTGCGATGGCGCTTGAGGATATTCGTCGGCTCGATCACGCGATCTTGCCCGGACGTGTCGCGAAGCATGATGGGTTCCTTGGGTAGTAGACGCATGCTCATGCGGGTTTCTCGATGAGGAGGTTGTCGATCGCAACGAGGTCCATTTCGCTCAACCGCCCGGCCTGCTGCTTGAGCGTCAATACATTGGTGAGGTAGTCGTAGCGTGCCTGACTATAGGCGCGGCGCGCCGTGTAGTAGTTGTTTTGAGCATCGAGAAGTTCAAACTCGGTGCCGGTGCCGAACTCGACGTTGCGCCGCATTGCCTCGACCGCGCGTTCGCCGGACTCCACCGCGCGCCGGGCTGCGCCGATGCGCTGAATTCCCGAAACGATGCCGCGAAACGCCGCGCGCGTCTGACGCTCCGTGTCGCGTTGAATCGACTGGTAATTGGCCTGGGATTGGCGGAACAGCGCGCGCGACTGGCGCACCGCGGAAGCAATGGCACCGCCCTGGAAAAGCGGCCAGCTGAAGGATACGCCGATCGTATCGAGCGTCTGATTGCCGCCGAGCACGGCGTCCTGGGTAAGCTTGGAGCCCGAGCCGGTGAGCGAAATCGTCGGCAGGCCCCGTCCGCGCTGCACCGAGATATCACGCGAGGCTGCTTCCATATTGAGCTCCGCGGTACGCACGTCGAAATTATCCTGGCGCGCCGATGCCACCCAGTCATCCGCGGAGGCCGGCTCGGGCGCGAGCAGCGGGATGTCCTCGCGCAGCGGCGCCACGCCTTGTACGGGTTGGCCGACAATTTCCGTGAGCGCCAGATTCGCGTCATCCAGCGCATTGCGGGCATCGATGACGCTCTGCTCGGTCGCATCATAGAAGGCCTGCGCCTGATCCACGTCGCTGCGCGGGCCCACGCCGGTTTGTTGGCGCGACTTGGCTTGATTGAGCAATGTGTTGAAGGCCTCGCGCTCAGCAATGTTGGTGGACAGCTGATCGGCCGCGGACAAGATGCCGAAGTACGCCTGCGCCACCCTCAACAACAGACTCTGCTGCGCGCCTTGATAGCTCGACTCCGCCGCGGCCACTTGAAAGTTCGACTCCTTGAGCTGGCTGAACGCCTGGAAGCTCCACAGGGTCTGCGACATATTGAGCCCGAGGGAGTGCACCGTGCCGTAGCAACGTTGAGTGGTCGCGGTCGAGCTGATTGCGCAATCCGCAGCTTCGTTTCCCAGTGCCGGGCCGCTGTCGAACCCGGCACGCTCGCGGGTGGCCGAGGCATTCGCCGCGATTTGCGGCAGCCACTGGGCAAGCGCCTGCGGACGCGCCTCAACCAGCGCATCGCGCTGAAAATGTGCCGCCTGCAGCGTCGTGTCACGGGTCAGGGCCAGCTCATAGAACTGCTTTAGATCATTGGCATGGGCGGCCTGTGCCAGCGAAACCAAGACAGCCGTGAGCAGAGAAATACGCACCATGCCCAAAGCAGAGCAAGGCGCGTGCCAGGCCGCAATCCGCCTATAAGTCATTGTTTATAAAAGCGTTAGTTTTTGGGATCTGCCGTACGGTGTCCGCGGACAGTGTCCGCGGACGCCGCCGGACAGTCTCGCCGCATATCTTGCACGGTACGATTGGTCATCGCGCTCGATTAGTATTGCGCGTCAAAGAACATGGAACGCGCCACGGCCGCGGCCGGTCTATGCCGGTACAGCCCTTTCCCTGCAAATGTGAGCAAACAATGAACCTAGCACGATTCCCGCGTATTCGATTGGCCCATCTGCCGACGCCGCTCGAGCATCTGCCCAACCTGAGCAAGGCGCTCAATGGTCCGGAGATTTGGATCAAGCGCGATGATTGCACCGGCATGTCGACGGGCGGCAACAAGACGCGCAAGCTGGAATTTCTGCTTGCCGAGGCTCGCGAGCAGGGCGCCGACCTGGTCCTTACCCAGGGAGCCACTCAGTCGAATCACGCGCGCCAGACGGCGGCATGCGCGGCGAAAATGCGCATCGATTGCCACATCCTGCTGGAGGATCGAACCGGCAAGTCCGATCATGACTACACGCAAAGCGGCAATGTCCTGCTCGATTATTTACATGGCGCCAGCGTCGAGCGTTGCGCCGCCAATCCGGACATGAACGGCGAGCTGGCGAAAGTGGCCGCAAGGTTCAAGAGCGAAGGCCGCAAACCCTACCTTATCCCGGGCGGCGGATCGAACCCCACCGGTGCGCTCGGCTATGTGAACGCGGCCATGGAATTGATCGGCCAGGCCAACGACCGGGGCCTGCGAATCGACCATGTGGTGCACGCGACCGGAAGCGCGGGCACCCAGGCCGGACTGATCGCCGGGCTGGCCGGGATTCGATCGGGCGTACCTCTGCTCGGCATCGGCGTGCGCGCGCCTCGCGACAAACAGGAAGAGAATGTGTTCAAGCTGGCCTGCGCGACGGCGGACTTGTGCGGGACTCCGGGCGCGGTACGGCGCGAAGACATCGCCGCCAACTGCGACTATGTCGGCAAAGGCTACGGATTCTCGACGCCCGGCTCCCTCGATGCCATCCAAATGCTCGCGCGTCTCGAGGGCATTCTGCTCGACCCGGTCTACACCGGCAAGGGCATGGCCGGCTTTCTGGATTTGATCCGCAAAGGAATGTTCGGCAAGGGACAAAACATCGTGTTCATCCATACCGGAGGCAGCGCGGGATTGTTCGGCTATGTCGACGATTTTGGCTTCGGGCGGGCGCGCCAGCCCAAGGCAGCCTGACCGCCGATGCATCGCGTGGTCGGCATCCTCGGCGGCATGGGCCCGGAGGCCACCGTGGATCTCATGCGGCGGGTCGTGGCCGGGACTCCGGCGCGCGATGACCAGGACCACATCCATCTGATCGTGGAGAGCAATCCGAAAATCCCTTCGCGCATCGCGCACCTGATAGAGGGCACCGGCACGGATCCCACGCCGGAGCTGATCCGCATCGCTGCCAATTTACAGCGCGCGGGCGCCGATGCGCTGGCGATGCCGTGCAATACGGCGCACGCCTATGCGCATTCCATTCGCCGCGCCGTCAGCATCCCGCTGATGGACATGATTGATTTGACGGTCTCTCAGATCGCCGGTTCTCGGCGCACCGCGCGCGTGGGATTGCTGGTCTCCTCGGCCGTGCTGGCGACGGAACTGTATGCCAAGGCCTTTGCGGCCCACGGCATCGCCGTCGTCCATCCGCAACAGCAGGAGGCAGTCATGCAGCTGATCGCAGCCGTGAAGCGCGGCGAGACCGGAGCCCACACCCGGTCGGCGCTCGGCAAGATCGCGCTCGATCTGTCGAGGCAGGCCGATGTGCTGCTGATCGGATGCAGCGAGCTGTCGGTGGTTGCCGCGGGAATTTCCGTGCCTTGCGTCGACTCGTTGGACGTGCTGGCGAAGGCGATCGTGAAATTCGCAACCTCAGTCGACTGATTTGCCCGGCGCCAGCACCCGCACCTTCTCCTGCAGGATGCCGGGTCCGAAATTACGGGCTCGCTCGAGGAAGATCTCACTGACTTCGAAGCCCTTTGGCACCAACAAGGTGCCAAACTGGGTGTACAGATCGTCCATGAACACCATTCCGGCGGTGACGCGGCCGACCTGCACCTCTTTGACCTCCGGTGTGCCGGCGGCGAGGCCGACCAGCGATTCGAGATTCTCGACCAGCTTGCCGTCGAATCGGCTTGATTGCGCGCGGATGGACGCCAGTGCGACCTCGGCGCTGTGGCCTTGCACGATCTGCGCATCGTACTCGAGCACCAGGCTCAAAATGCCCGCGCCGAGCTTGACCATTCCGTCCGGCGGGTCGATCTTGGATTGCCGGCTGGCGGTCAATATTTCCATGACCGGCTCGAGACGCGGTATTTGGGCCAATAGTTTCTGCGCCACCAGCGGCGCGCCGTCGGCGAGCACGCGCTCTTCCGGCGTCAGCCGCTTTCCGTAGTAGAGCTTTTCCATCAGCTCGGTCGGCAACGATATGTATCCGATCTGCGAGAGCATGGCCGCCGCTTCGAGCTGCCAGAAGCCCGCTTTGCCGATCGATGCGGCGAGCTCGGAGGAGAGCCGCTTGACCCGCGTGGCCCGTCCGAAGGCGACCGGATTCGTCATGGCGAGTATGTCGACCAAGGCCTTGATGCAGCCGATCAGGGTTTCCTGCAGCAGCACTTTCTCCGCCACCAGCAAGCGGTGATGGAGCACGCCCGCCTCGATTGCGCTGCGCAATTGATCCGGCGGACACGGCTTGGTCAAGAACCTGAATATCTGTCCTTCGTTGACCGCCGCGATGGCCGCGTCGCGTCCCGGCTCTCCCGTCAGCAGAATGCGCGTGGTCTCCGGATAGAGCTGCCTGACGTGTTTCAACAGCGTGGCGCCATCCATTCCGGGCATGCGCATGTCCGAGACGATGACGGCCGGCGCGCCGCGCTCCTTGATGATCTGCAGGGCGCCGTTGCCGCCGCTGGCGGCGAGGACTTGGAAGTCGCGGCGCAGGTGCACTGCGAGGCTGTCGACGATCCGGGGTTCATCGTCGACACACAGAACAGTGGGTAGTTCTTCGCGATTCATATTTCTACCGGGGTTTTGATACATCAGGTTGGCTTCAGCGCGGCGGCCACCCGGCTCTGGGCGCCCTGCCAGTCGAACGGCGCGTTCATGGCGGCGAGATATTCGGCGTTCACGGAATGATCCGGCACGGACGGGCCCATGATCGCGGATGCGTGCTCGGAATCGAGCATTGCGTGCGATACCGCCAGCGCGCCCACCAGATCGTAGCCATGCGGAGTGACCGCGCCCGGGGTGTGGTGCAGGGCAACCGCCTCGACGATTGCATATGGCAGGCCCCAGAGCCCCAGCAAGTACGCGCCGATTTCAGCATGAGTTGCTCCGGTAATCCGGCGTTCGCACTCCAGCAACGGCAGGCCTTGCGCATGCGCAAGCTGCAATGCGCCGGCGAGTTCGTTCGGGCACTCCTGAATCAGGATCCAGTAGCCGATGTCGTGCAGCAATCCTGCAAGCCATGCATCGTCGGGCGAGGCACGGCCCCCGGCCAGCGCCTTGCAGGCCGCGGCCGCACATTGCGCATGAACCTGCAGCCTTTCCGGATCCACCTGCGACAGCCCTTTGGGCGCCTGCCACTGCGAGAAAATCTCGGCGGACAGCACCAGATTGCGCACCGTGGCAAAGCCCAGGTAGGTAACGGCGTCCTTGATGCGCACCATCGGCTTGCGCAGCCGGAAAAACGCGGAATTGGTGATCTGCAGCACCTTGCTGGCAATCGCGGCATCGGCGTTGACGATATCGCCGATCTCCGCGGCGGTGACGGTCGGCTGCGCGAGTGCCGTCTGCAGGCGTCCGTAGGTTTTCGGCATGGCCGGCAATTTGCCGATCCTTCCCACCACTTTGCGCAGCGACTCCTGGCCCAGCAGGTCCTGCAGGTGGAAGCAGCGCTCGATGATGTTTTCCAGCTCACGGCCGTCGCAGGGCTTGGAGATGTATTGATGCGCCAGCGAGGTCAGCCGTACGGCCTGCACGGGATCGGAATAACCCGACACGATGATGCGCATCGAGGTCGGCCAACGCTGTTTCACGACCGTGAGCAGTTGGCCGCCGTCCATGCCCGGCATGCGCACGTCCGAGACGACCAGATCGAATGGCCGGCTTTCGAGCGCGGCAATGGCCTCATCGCCGCTTGCCACAAAATGCATGTTCCAATCGCGCCGATGCTTGTATAGACGCGCCTTGAGGCTGTCGAGCAGATCGCGGTCGTCGTCCACGAACAGGATGTCCCTCATTGAACCGGCCTCGTGCCGCGCCCGGCGATCGGCAGCCTCACCGTGAACTGGGTGCCGACGCCGACTTCGCTGGCAACGCTGATCTCGCCGCCGTGCTTGTCCACCACGATCGAATGGCTGATCGCCAGGCCCTGACCGGTGCCCCTGCCGACTTCCTTGGTGGTGAAGAACGGATCATAGAGCTTGCCAAGGTTCTCGGCAGGCACGCCGCAGCCATTGTCGCGCACTCGAATCACCGCCTGAGCACCGTCCCGAACCGCGCTGATCACGATCTCGCCGCTCTCCACACCCTTGCCCGCGTCCTTGATCGCATGCGCGGCGTTGACGATGAGATTCAAGAACACCTGGTTGAGTTCGCCCACATTGCAAACCACGTCGGGCAGCTCGCTGAATTCCGTACGCACCTTGGCGACGTATTTGTATTCATTCGAGGCGACCAGAAGCGTGGTTTCCAATGCATGCAAGAGGTCCACGGCAGTCTGCTCGTTGGCATCCGGATGGGCGAACTCCTTCATCGCTTTCACGATATTGGTGACCCGCTCGACGCCGTCGAAAGTCCTGCCGAACGCCTTCGGCACTTCATCGCGCAGGTACTGCAAATCATACTTTTCGATCAAGCGCGCCACTTCCAGCCGATACGCCGTGCGCCCCTCGCTGTCCGGCAGCAGCGCCGCCGCCTCGCTCGACCCATCGAGCAGATTGCCAAGGTCCTCGAAGGCGCTGCGCAGGAAATGCACGCTGTCGCCCACGTACTGGATCGGCGTATTGATTTCGTGGGCGATGCCCGCGGCCAGCCGGCCGACGGATTCCAGCTTCTGGGCCAATTGAAGCTCGATCACCATGCGCTCCCGCTCCTGCATCTCCGCCAGGAGCTTGTCCTGCAGCTCCTGCTTCTTGTGCGCTTCAATGCGCTTGGCCGTGATATCCGCGCCCACGGCCACCGAATGCGTCAATCGCCCGGTGTCATCGTACAGCGGCCGGATCGAAACACCGAGCCAAAAGGCGGTGCCGTCCGGGCGGATCACCTCATCCTCGTAGTGAAACGTCTGCCCCGAGCGAAGACTGTCCTGGACCTCCGCCAGGTAATTCGGATTGCGGCCCACCCATTGGGTCAGCAAGGTAATCGGCTTTCCGATGAGCTCCTCGCGCCGCACACCATGCTGTTGCGCCACGCTTCTATTGCAATACACAATCACGGGAGCCGGCGATTCCTGCCTGGCGATGATGAAGAATGTGGGGGTGGCATCGAGCGCGAGGTCGCGCAGCGTCAACTGTGCCTGCAGCGCGGCATTCTCGGCGCGCAGCGCGGCATTCTCCGCGCGCAGCGCATGCGCTTCGCCGGCATCGGCTGATATCGCGTCAATTCGCTGCGCTTCCGGCCGGTGGCCCGCTGTCATCGTCGTATCCTTGCGAGTCGCAGGCATGCGGCTCCTTAGTCGACAGCTATCGACCGCAAAACCTGCATCTTTAGGCCGATTTGCCGCATGCCCGCAGTTGATCCGCGAATTGTGATACGCCTATCGCTGTGCGAAAAAAGCCGGAAAATCGCTAACATTCGCTTCTGAAACAATCTGAGACTGCACTCACAAGTCTTGCTATTTAAGGTTTCCAGCAACACGCCACTGGCGCAATCTTCGCCAATCGCACGAGCGTGATTCAAAGGGACGGTGAATTCGTGGCGGAGTTAATCAGGCGCGGTTGGGTCGCCGGAACCCTAATTTTGTGGGCCTGCGCGGCGCATGCGGGAGCGGCGGAGGATAGCGCGCAGACCATCGGCGAGCTCAAGCAGCTCAATGTCGAAGATCTCATGAACGTGCAGGTGACCTCGGTTGCGCGCCGCCCGGAGAAGCTCATCGAGACAGCATCGGCGATCCAGGTGATCACCCAAGAAGACATCCGGCGCTCGGGTGCCACCAGCATTCCCGAAGTGCTGCGATTGGCGGACAATCTGCAGGTGGCACAGAAGAACTCGCACGACTGGGCCATCAGCGCCCGCGGGTTCAATACCGCTCTGGCGAACAAGCTGCTGGTGATGATCGACGGCCGCACCGTGTATACGCCGCTGTATTCGGGCGTGTTCTGGGATGCGCAGGATTACGTGCTCGCCGACATCGACCGCATCGAAGTCATCAGCGGTCCGGGCGGCGCGCTCTGGGGCGCGAACGCCGTGAACGGCGTCATCAACATCATCACCAAGAGCGCCCAGGACACACAAGGCCTGTACGCGCAGCTCGGCGGGGGCTCGCGCCCGCAGGATTTCGCCGATGTCCGCTACGGCGGCGCGTTCGATTCCGACACGCATTTTCGCGTCTACGGCAAGTATTTCGACCGCGGCAGCGAAGTGCTCGCCGACGGCGGTTCGACCTCGGATGCCTGGAGCCAGGGACGGGGCGGTTTTCGCATCGATTCCACAGCCTCGGCGCGGGACAAATTGACCCTGCAGGGCGATTTCTATCAAGGCAGCGAGAACGATCAGACCGGCGGCAGCTCCGATAGCAGCGGCGCGAACGTGCTCGGCCGCTGGTCGCGCCGGATCTCGGACGAATCGGATCTGGGCCTGCAGACCTATATCGATCAGACGCATGTCACCGATCCGGTCGCGCCGCTCATCGTCAATGGCCTTGAATTCGCCGGCCCGGGAACCCTGCACGATGCCCTGACCACCTTCGACGTGGATTTCCAGCACCGTTTGCGCATCGGCGCAGCGAACAACGTCGTCTGGGGCCTGGGTTTTCGCTACTCGCACGATGTGGTCAGCAATGCGCCGGCGCTTGCGTTTCTACCGCCGACCCTGGATCGCGACCTGTACAGCATCTTCGGCCAGGACGAAATCGCGCTGCGGCCCAATTTGTCGCTCACTCTCGGCACCAAGCTCGAGCGCAACGACTACACCGGCTACGAGGTCGAGCCGGACATTCGTCTCAGTTGGATAATGGATCCGCGGCAGGCGCTGTGGGGCGCGATTTCACGGGCGGTGCGCACGCCTTCGCGCATCGACCAGGATTTCAAAGAGGCGGCACCGCCGAATTTCGTGCTGCTGGAAGGGGGTTCCGACTTCAAGTCCGAATCCGTGCTGGCATATGAACTCGGATATCGGGTGCAAATCGACTCGCGCTTGTCCGCGTCGCTGTCGAGTTTCTTCAATCACTACGACGACATCCGCAGCACCACGTTCACGCCGACCACCCTGCTGCCATTTTTCTTTGCGAACGGCCTGGAGGGGGACACCTACGGCCTGGAATTCAGCAGCAACTACCAGGTGTCGGAAATCTGGTCATTACACGCCGGCTACACCCTGCTCAAGGAGCATCTGCACGTCAAACCGGGCCAGAGCGACTTGAATGATGCGCTCAACGAAACCGCCGATCCCGAGCACCAATTTTCATTTCGATCTTCGCTCAACGTGCTGCGGCACGCGGAAATCGATGCCGCGCTGCGCTGGGTCGACACGCTGCACAACAACAGCGGCGCGGTTGTCGGCACGGTACCGAGCTATTTTGAATTGGATACCCACCTCTCCTGGCATGCCAGCGATCGGCTGGAGTTCACGTTGGTGGGGCAGAACCTGCTCCACAATCGCCACGCGGAATACGGCTTTCCCGACCCGACACGCCCGGAGATCGAGCGCAGCGCCTACGGTAAATTTACATGGAGGTATTGACGAGGGCTAAATGCCTGGCGGTCGCAGCCGCCTTGGTTTTCGCGGTGTCGGGCCAGCTTCTCCTGGCAGCCGATGCGCCGACTGAAAATCAAGTGCAGGCCGTTTTTCTGTTCAACTTCTCACGCTTCGTTGAATGGCCCACCCAGGCATTTGCCGCGCCCAACGATCCCTTCGTGATCGGCATCGTGGGCAACGATCCCTTCGGGGCGCGCCTGGACCAGGCGGTCCGCAACGAGCAAATCAACGGTCATCGCCTCACTGTGCGGCGCTTCCGCAGCATCGCCGACGTCGACAATTGCCAGATCCTGTTCATTGACCGCTCGGAGACCGGCCGCCTCGGTCAAATCCTCAGTGCGCTCGATCATCGCAGCATCTTGACGGTTTCGCAGGCCGACGGGGCCGCGCAGCAGGGCGTCATGATCCAGTTCGCCACGGAAGACAGCCGCATCCGCCTGCGCATCAACGTGGAATCCGCGCGCGCCGCCGGCCTCACCATCAGTTCCAAGCTGCTTCGCCCTGCCGAGATCGTCGGCGCGCAGGCCAAGGAGCAATGATGAACAATTCCTCGCCACCCATCCGCCGCACACTGATGCGCATGATCTTCCTTGCGAGCGGCGTGGTCCTGCTGGTCACCTCATCGGCGTTTTGCGCCTATGAATTGCTGACCTTCCGACAATCCAGCATTCAGCAATTGCAGATACTGAGCAGAGCCATCGCCAGCAACAGCACCGCCGCCCTGGCGTTCGAAAACTCCGACGATGCGACGGTCGTGCTGGCCGCGTTCAAATCGGACCCGCACATCGTTGCGGCCGCGCTGTACGACGTCCACGGCAAGGTGTTTGCCACCTATCCGCAGGGGCTGGCGCGGGACAGATTGCCGGCGCGGCCCGGCGCGGGCTACTCCTTCGGCCGCACCGCACTGGTCGGCTACCAACTCGTCGCGGAAGGACCGACGCAGCTCGGGACCTTGTTTGTCGAGTCCGACCTCAAGGCCATGTACTCGCGCATCGAATTGTACGGCCTCATTTTGCTGCTGGTCGCCGGTATTTCGCTGTCGCTCGCATATTTGATATCGCGGCGTCTGCAGCATCGCTTGCTGCAGCCGATTCTCGCTTTGGCGGACACGACCCGGGCGGTCGCGGAGCGCCACGACTATTCGGTGCGTGCGGCGCCCACGGGAGCCTACGAATTCGATCTGTTCACCGATACGTTCAACCACATGCTCGTGCAGATCCAGGGGTCGGAGAGCAAACTGCATGCTCAGTTGGGCCGCTTAGGGCTCCTGCAGCACATCACCCGCGCGACCGGCGAACGGCAGGATCTGCCCAGCATCTTTCAAGTCGTGCTGAGCAGTCTCGAGGAAAATCTGCCGATCGAATTCGGCTGCTTCCTGTTGCACGATGCCACTGCAAAATCGCTCACGGTCAGCGCCCTCGGTCCACGAGGCCGGCGCTTCGCGGACAAGTTGGGGTTGATCCTCGGCGCGACCGTACCGATCGATGCGAACGGATTGTCGCGCTGCGTCGGCGGTCAATTGGTGCACGAGCCGGATGTGGTCCAGGTGCCCTTCCCGTTCCCGCAGCGCCTGGCGGCAGCGGGCCTGCGCTCGGTGGTGTTCGCGCCGCTCATCGTCGAGAGCCAGGTATTCGGAGTCCTGGTGTGTGCGCGCAGCGAGGCCGCGGCCTTCAGCAGCGGCGAATGCGAGTTCCTCAAGCAATTGAGCGAACATGTCGCGCTGGCGAGTCATCAAGCCCGCCTGTACGGGGCCCTGCAACAGGCTTATGACGATTTGCGGCAGAGCCAGCACACGGTCATGCAGCAGGAGCGCCTGCGCGCACTTGGCCAGATGGCGAGCGGCATCGCACACGACATCAACAATGCAATATCTCCGGTCTCGCTCTATACCGAATCGCTGCTGGAGCGCGAACCCGACTTGAGCGAGCGCACGCGCAGCTACCTGACCACCATTCAACGTGCGATTGAAGACGTCGCAAGAACGGTGGCACGCATGCGCGAGTTCTATCGGGAGCGCGATGCGCAACTGACGCTCGAGCGCGTGGAGGTCAATCGCGCCGTTCAGCAGGTGGTGGAACTGACCCGCCCCCGATGGAGCGACCTGCCGCAGGGACGCGGCGCGATGGTGGATCTGCAGACTTATCTGGCGGATTCGATCCCCGATCTGATGGGCGCGGAGCATGAAATCCGCGATGCACTCACCAATCTGATATTCAACGCCGTGGATGCCATGCCCAACGGGGGCACGCTTTCGGTGCGCACGCGCAAGGCCATGGTCGCGGACGGCGAGGCGCGGGTATTGATCGAAGTGTCCGATACCGGCGTCGGCATGGACGAGGACACCCGCCGCCGCTGCCTGGAACCGTTCTACACCACCAAAGGCGAGCGCGGCACCGGCCTGGGCCTGGCCATGGTCTACGGCATGATCCAGCGGCATAGCGCCGAACTGGAGATCGACAGCACACCCGGCAAGGGCACCACGGTCCGGTTGAACTTCCCGGCGCACACCTCGTCCATCATATCAGCGCCCAAGGTGAGGAACGCCGCGGTGGTCAAGCGACGATTGCGCATATTGCTGGTGGACGACGATCCCCTGCTGATCAAGTCGTTGCAAGACACCCTGCAGGAAGACGGACACGTCATCACCGCGACGCATGGCGGTCGCGAAGGCATCGACGCGTTCGCCGCCGCGAGCAAGCGTGGCGAATGTTTCGACATCGTGGTCACCGACCTGGGCATGCCGCATGTGGACGGGCGCAAGGTCGCCAGCTCGATCAAGGCGGTCTCACCGAAAACGCCGGTCGTGCTGCTGACCGGCTGGGGACAGAGGCTGATTGCGACCAACGATGCACCTGCGCATGTGGACAAGGTGCTGGCCAAACCTCCGCGGCTGCATGAACTGCGCGCGGCGCTGGCGGAGTTGGTCGAGTGAGTCCCGCAAAAGCGCGCCTGCTGATCGTCGACGATGAAGCAGCGCAGCTGCGCGCGCTCTGCGATACCCTGAAGCTGGAAGGCTACGCGACCAGCGGATTCTGCGCGGGACAACAGGCTTTGTCGGCGCTGCGCGCAGGCGACTTCGACCTGCTGCTCACCGATCTGATGATGCCGGAGATGGATGGCATCAGCTTGATCAACGCCGCGAAACAGATCGACCCGGCGCTGGGCGCGATCGTGATGACCGGGCACGGCACCATCGACACTGCGGTGCGTGCAATGCAAGGCGGCGCGCTCGATTACATCCTGAAGCCCTTCAAGCTCAACGTCATCCTGCCCATCATCGCGCGCGCGTTGGACGTGCAGCGGCTGCGGCGCGAAAATGCAGCATTGCAGGTGCGCGAGAAGCAGCAATCCGCGGAACTCGCGGCCGCGTATCATGACCTCGAATCCTTCTCCTACTCGATATCGCATGATCTTCGCGCACCCCTGCGCTCCATCGATGGATTCGCCGCGATCCTTGAAAGCGACTTCGCCGGACAGCTCGGCGATGAAGGCCGCAGAATCATCGGCATCATTCGCGCCGGCAGCCAGAAAATGGACGATCTGATCGTCAGCCTGCTCGAATTCTCACGGGCCGGCAGATCGGCGCTGCAGTTCGACCTGGTCGATATGACCTTGCTCGCCGATGCGGCCGCCAGCGAAGTCAGGGCGGTGTATTCAGGGCCCGAGCCGCAGATCGAGATCGCGGATTTACCGCAGGTTGACGCCGACCCCGTGGTCATTCGCCAGGTCTGGTGCAACCTGATCGGCAACGCTCTCAAGTACAGCGCCAAGCGCGCCAAGCCAAAAATCTGCATCACCGGCCGCGTCGATAATGGCGAGGCCATCTATCAGGTGGATGACAACGGCGCAGGGTTTGACATGCGCTACGCGGACAAGCTTTTCGGCGTATTCCAGCGGCTGCACCGCGCCGAAGAATTTTCCGGGACCGGCGTAGGCCTGGCGATTGTGCACCGCATCATCGCACGCCACGGCGGCCGAATTTGGGCTAGGGGATCACCTGATGCCGGCGCCTGTTTCCAATTTGCACTTCCCATCAGGCCGGCCTCATGATCCTCCATCCGGTGCCGATGTCCTTACGATGAAGACCCAATTGAATCTGGTGGTGGTCGAAGACAGCGTCGCGGACGCCGAGCTGCTGTCGCGCCACCTATCCAAGGCGGGCATCGAATGCGTGATCAATCGGGTGCAAACCGAAGCCGAGTTCCTTTCGGCGCTCAGTCAGATCAAACCTGATCTGATTCTATCGGACTTCTCCCTGCCCAATTTCAGCGGCCTGCGGGCACTGGACCTGGCGGTGGTCCATGCCCCGGACATTCCTTTTATATACGTGTCGGGGACTATCGGCGAGGAACGCGCGATTGACGCTTTGCGCCGTGGCGCAACCGACTATGTGCTCAAGAGCAATTTGTCGCGCCTCTCATCCGCCATTGAACGCGCGCTGCGCGAGGCTGAGCTCAAGGCCGAAGGCCGGCAGTCCGAGCAACTGCGCACGGAACAAGAAGAGCGCCTGCGGCGTTTGACCCGCTCCTATCGCATGCTCAGCAGCACCAGTTCGGCCATCCTGCGATTGCAAAATCGCGCTGAATTGCTCAATGAGGTGTGCCGGATCGCCGTTCAGCAGGGAGACTACCATCGCAGCGCGATCAGCCTGATCGATTCCGCCACCGGATCGTTGAATCAACTTGCCTGCGCAGGTCTCGATTCGCAGCCTCAAGATGCCGGCGGCCATGTCATGGATCCGTTCGGACCGCAATCAGATCTGATGGACCAGGTGATCCGCACCGGCATGCCGGCGATTCACAACGATCTGCATCGCGAAGCGCCCAATGCGCGGCTGCGTGAAAGCGCCATCCTGCTCGGCTATCGCGCGGTTGCCGCGTTGCCATTGAAGGTCGACGGCGCGACCGTTGGCGTGATCAGGCTGTTCAGCACGGATGCGGGCGTGTTCGATGCCGCGGAGATCGGCGTGTTGCTCGAGCTCACCGCGAACATCAGTTTCGCGCTGCAGTATCTCGAGAAAGACGAAGCGGTGCACTTCCTCTCGTTCTTCGACAGCCTGACCGGACTTGCCAAACGGCCGCTATTTTGCCAGCGGCTGGCGCAGGTCCTGGAGCGGCATCCTGATGCGGCCGACGGACGCACTGTCGTGGTGTTCGACGTGCAGAAACTCGGCGCAATCAATGATTCATTCGGACGCTACGTCGGAGACAGCCTGATCGAGAAAATCGCGGCAAGGCTGAAGCAGACCTACACCGATTCCGAGTGCGTCGGCTATTTCGGCGGCGGAACCTTCGTCATCAGTCTTGCCAATTGCGCCGACTCGCAGGACACCGGACTGCTGCTGCAGAGCGCCGCGGCGCCCTTGTTCAATGAACCTTTTCATATTGATGGCCAGGAACTGCGTCCCACCATCCGCTCCGGGGTCGCTTTCTTCCCGCACGATGCGAAAACCGCCGATGCGCTGGTGCAAAACGCGGAAGCGGCGTTGAAGGCCGCGCGCGCCGACAATGAAAAGTACATGTTGTACGGATTTGTGACCCAACGCCCCACATCGCGAAGTTTGGCGCTCGAGGCGCGCCTGACGCGCGCGCTGGATCGCGAGGAGTTCCTGCTGAACTACCAGCCGAAAATCGACCTCAAGAGCGGCAAGGTTCATGGTCTCGAAGCGCTGCTTCGATGGCATGACACCGAGGATGGCATCATTCCACCATCGCTGTTCGTTCCGTTGCTGGAACACTCGGGCGCGATCGTCGACGTGGGAGCATGGGTCGTCCAGCAGGCGCTGCGAGACATCGGCAAGTGGGCTGCTGCGGGCCTGTCGAACGTGCGCGTAGCGGTGAATGTATCGCCGCTGCAATTGCGGCGCCGAGACTTCGTGGATCGGGTATTGGCCGCCGTGGCACCGGCCGGTGGCGCCAACGCGGGCCTTGACATCGAGATAACAGAAAGCATGTTGATGCAGGATCTGGAATTGTCGATTCGCAAGCTCGCGCAGTTGCGCGAGTCCGGACTTGGCATCGCCATCGATGATTTCGGCACCGGATATTCCTCATTACGGATGCTGGCGAAACTGCCGGTGGACACGCTCAAAATCGACAGAACCTTCGTGCAAAGCATCGCCGACACGCCGGTTGCGACGCTCGTCTCGACCGTCATCTCGCTGGCTCGCGCATTCGACATGAAAACCGTCGCCGAAGGCGTGGAAACCACCGATCAGTTGCAGAAGCTGCGAGCGATGAAATGCGACCAGGCGCAGGGGTATCTTTTCAGCCGCCCGGTGCCGGCCGCGGATGTGCCGGCGGTGATCGCCAAGCTGCAGAACCCGCAAAGTTCGACGATTCGCACCGTTCCCAATCGCTCGGATGTGAGCCAGTAGACTTTTCTTGCTCGCGTCGGCCGCGCTAGAATCCTGGCGCGTTTGGATGGGATTGGACATGCGTTTTCGATTTAAAGCGTTTTCTGTGCACCTGCTCTCGAGCGCCAGCGTGTTGACGTTGACGCTCGGAGCGCTTTACTTCGGATGGTATCGCTGGCCGGGCTGGTACCTGACCGATGTCAGCCGCGTCGCACTCGTCATGATTTGCGTCGACGTCGTGCTCGGACCGACGCTCACCTTCATCATCGCCGACAAATCCAAGCCGCGGCGCGAGCTGGTGCGCGACATCGGGATCATCGTCGCCCTGCAGCTGGGCGCGCTGGGATATGGAACGGTGTCGCTCTGGAACGGCCGCCCGCTTTACTACGCTTTCTCCGAAAATGTCCTGCAGCTCGTGCAGGCCTATGACATCGACGCCGACGAAGCGGCATTGGGCCGGCAACAGAATCCTCAATTCGCCCCGCACTGGTACAGCCTGCCGCGCTGGATTTGGGCGCCGTTGCCCCAGAACGCGGACACACGCGCAAAAATTGTCACGGCGGCGGTAAGCGGAGGTGACGACGTCATTTCCATGCCGAAGTACTTCAAGCGCTGGGAGGATGGCCTGCCCGCGCTGCGCGCGCAGTTGAAGACCGTGGACAAAGTTGCCTACTTTGCCAAGTCACAGAAGAAGCAGCTCACGGAGAAAATGCGCGCCGCGGGGTTCGCTGACGATCAGGCGGACACGATCCCTCTTACCGGCAGAGGACATCCGCTTCTGGCGGTAATTGATCCCAAAACTATGGCGATAAAGGGCATTTTCACGGCAAAGTAACTATTCCCCCCAAGGGGCGGCGGATGCTGCGCGCACTTGCGGCCGATGGCACGTGGTTATGGCCTGATGCATTTTTGAGCTAAGCGCGGGTGTGCACGGACTATACAATCAAAGAGATTCGAGACGCCTCAAGGGCGCCGTAGCGTCGGCTTAAGGATGAACAGCTTAAGGATGAACATCAAAGCACAGCTCTCGAGATTGTGGGCGAACGAGTTCTCTCCCAAAATTTCGCCGGAACTCGCCGAACTCAACGGCGCAATCGAGCCGCTCCCGGCGGCCCAGCGAGTTGAGCGCGCCCTGGAGCTTCTTCCGGGCGAGCACGTACTAACCTCGAGCTTCGGCGCCCAGTCGGCCGTCATGTTGCATCTGGTAAACGAAGTCAATCCGGGAGTGACCGTCGTATTGCTCGATACCGGATATCTCTTCCCGGAGACCTACAGCTTCATTGATGAGTTGACTGAAAGGCTCAAACTCAATCTCAAGGTGTTTCGGGCCGAGTCCTCCTCGGCGTGGCAGGAGACCCGATTCGGAAAATTGTGGGACCAAGGCCTCGCAGGGATCGAGCGCTACAACCGCATCAACAAGCAGGAACCGCTGGATCGCGCGCTGAATGAGCTTCACGCGGGAACCTGGTTTGCGGGACTGCGCCGAACACAGGCCACGACGCGCTCACAGATTTTTCCGATCGAATTCAAGCGCGGCCGCTACAAAGTCCATCCGCTCTTTGACTGGAGCGACCGAGACATCGGCCATTATCTTGAAAAACACCGGTTGCCGTATCACCCTTTGTGGAAGCAAGGTTATGTGTCGATCGGCGATTGGCACACCACCCGTTCGCTCGCGGAAGTGAAAACTGCGGATGAACTGCGCTTCTTTGGGTTGAAGCGCGAGTGCGGCCTGCACGAATGAAGCGCCGCTCCCTGTTACCTAGGCAAACAGCAAACGCTCACTGACTGCGCCCAGCATCAGCGCGATGAGTATGCGGGTGAGCCGGGCGGGCAGCCGGATGCTGATGCGCGAGGCAATCAATACGCCCGGAATCGAGCCGAGCAGAAGGGCGGCCAGGACGCTGAAGTCTACGTGGCCCAATAATGCATGCCCGAGGCCTGCGATCAGCGTGACCGGCAATGCATGAGCGATATCCGTCGCGACAAGTCTGTCTGCGGTGAGCCTCAGAGGATAGAGCGCGACCAGCATCACGACGCCAAGCGCACCCGCGCCCACTGAAGTCAACGTGACGCCGATGCCCAGCGTCAACCCTGCGACCGCGGTAAGCAGGAGCTTGTGACGCTCCACGAGCGCGAGCGCCCGTGCCGTGATCTTGAGACCGATGCGCTGAAGTTGCGTCTGAAAAACCAGTGCTACAGCGGTGATCAGGAGAATGATCGCGAGTGCGTGCAGGGTGATCGCATCGGCGGCACTTGGCGCGCGCCGCGCGAGCCAGAGACCGATGACCACCGCCGCCGATCCTGGGACGCTTCCCAGCAAGAGTCGCCCGACGATCGGCCAATCCACCCGCCTGCTGAATCCGAATGAAGCGGTCGCCACAAGCTTGGTGGTGGCAGAGAACAAGAGATCAGTCCCCACTGCAACCGAGGGCGATTGCCCAAACAGCAGCATCAATATCGGCGTCATCATCGATCCGCCGCCGACGCCGGTGAGACCGACCAGTGCGCCGACAAGAAGACCCGCGCCTGCGTAGAGAGGTATGTCGGTCATTGCTGCTTGAAACAAAGATCCCGAGAGTCTCGATCAATTCAGGTTACCAGGCCGAGTCCCTATTTTTTAGACCAGGTTGATATGAGCGTATGCCCGGCGGCCAAAGATGTGTGGGCCGCTTGCAGCAAAATTGCAGATCGCCGCACGCTTTCGGCAACAGGCAATTGACATCGTCCGCAAGTATGCTTTACGATCGGGCAGCATGTCGCAAAGCAACAAACCCTGCTGCACCACAGAAACCGGCCGTCCCCTGACGGTTGTCGGCTTGCTGCAGACTCGCGGCGCGCTGCTGCTGACCCTCTCACTGGTATCTCTGATTACAAACGGAGGTGCGGGCTGAGGGCATGTCCAGGTAGCTGAAAACCAAACCTGAAGACTCCCGAAGAACCCCGCACCGGCAACGGCGCGGGGTTTTTTTTTGCTCTCGGCTCGCATTCACGGAGCCCGCTATGAACCTCGAAACAGACGTAACAACAACGTCCGGCAGCGTCCACACCGGCGCCGATCGCATCATCGTCTTTGACACCACCTTGCGCGACGGCGAGCAGGCGCCCGGTTTCTCGATGGGCCGGCGCTCGAAATTGCGCATGGCGCAGGCACTCGAGGCGCTTGGGGTCGATGTACTGGAAGCGGGCTTCCCGCAGGCCTCACCGGATGATTTCGCCGCGGTGGCCGAAATTGCCGGCACGCTGAAGAGCACCACGGTATGCGCGCTGGCACGCTGCCAGAGCGGCGACATCGACAGCGCCGCGCGCGCCCTGGAACGGGCGCGGCGCGCGCGTATCCATGTGTTCCTGTCGACCAGCCCGCTGCACCGCGAGCACAAGCTTGGGATGAGCAAGGAGCAGGTGGTCGATGCCGCGGTGGCTGCGGTGGAGCGCGCCCGCGGATTCTGCGACGAAGTGGAGTTCTCCGCCGAGGACGCGCTGCGCACTGAGCCCGCATTCCTCGCCGAAGTGTTCAGCGCCGCGGCCGTCGCCGGCGCCAGCACGCTGAATGCGCCGGATACAGTCGGCTACACCACGCCGGGCGAGATCGCCGAACTGTTTGCCTACCTGCGCCGGCACGTGCTCGGCGCCGATAAGGTGATCTTCTCCAGCCATTGCCATGACGACCTCGGCATGGCGGTGGCCAACAGCCTGGCTGCGGTAAGCGCCGGTGCGCGCCAGGTGGAATGCACCATCAACGGCATCGGCGAGCGCGCCGGCAATGCCGCGCTGGAGGAGATCGTGATGGCATTGAAGGTGCGCGCGCCGCACTTTGGCGTCGGTACGCGCATCGACACGCGCCGGCTGTATTCCACCTCGCGTCTGCTGGCCCATCTGACCGGACAGGCGGTGCCGCGCAACAAGGCAATCGTGGGCGACAATGCGTTCGCGCACGAATCGGGCATCCACCAGCACGGCATGCTCAAGCATCCCGGCACCTACGAAATCATGCGTCCGCAGGACGTCGGCATCGCCGAGACCCGTCTGGTACTGGGCAAGCACTCCGGCCGTGCCGCCCTGCGACAACGTCTGGAAACCCTGGGGCACACGCCGGATGGTGCGGCGCTGGACGTGGTGTTTGCACGCTTCAAGACGCTGGCCGACAAGAAGCGTGAAGTGCACGACGAGGATCTGGAAGCGATCGCGCTGGGCCTGGATCCGGATGCCATGGGTCCCTGGCGTCTGGTGCAGCTGAACACCGGCACGCATCTGGGCGGCAGCGCCTCGGCCTCGGTGCGGCTGCGTCATGACGACGGCCGTGAAGTCGGCGAAGCGGCGATCGGCGACGGCCCGGTCGATGCCGTGCTGCGCGCGATCGAACGCGCCACCGGCAATGCGTTGCAACTGACCGACTTCAAGGTCCGCGCGGTGAGCGAGGGCGGCGATGCCCAAGGCCAGGCCCAACTCACCGCCCGTCACGCGGCACGCGAATGGCGCGGTCATGGCGTCAGCACCGACATCGTCGAGGCGACCGCACAGGCCGCCCTCGCGATCGTCAACCGCATCGAGCGACAGATGCCGGCCGCAGCGCCGACCGCCGTCGCCAACCAGTAATCATCCGGAGAGCATCCATGAGCAACGCGCCCTTCCTCTGGCACAACGGCCGCATCAAGGCCTGGGCCGATGCCAGCGTCCATGTCAGCACGCATGCACTGCACTACGGCAGCTCGGTGTTCGAGGGCGAGCGTGTCTACGCCACACCGCTGGGCCCCGCGTATTTCCGGTTGGCTGAGCACACGCACCGGCTGTTCGAATCGGCGGCGATGTACGAGATCGATGTCGGCTACAGCGAGGAGCAGATCAACGCCGCCTGCGTGGAACTGATCCGCGCCAACGCGATGCGTTCGGCCTACGTGCGGCCGATCGTGTTCCGCGGCGCTGGCGGCTTGGCCGTGCTGACGAAGGATGGCGCACCGGTCGAGGTCGCGATCATGGCGCTGGACTGGGGCGCGTATCTGGGCGATGCGTTGGAAAAAGGCGCCGACGTGTGCGTGTCCTCGTGGCACCGCCCCGCACCGAACACCCTGCCAAGCTGGGCCAAGGCCGGCGGTAACTACCTCAACAGCCAGCTGATCGGGCTGGAAGCGCGCCGCGGCGGCTATGACGAGGGCATCGCGTTGGGCCACAATGGCCTGCTCAGCGAAGGCGCCGGGGAAAATCTTTTTCTGGTCAAGCGCGGCAAGCTGCTCACCCCGCCCTCGAGCGCCGGCATTCTGGGCGGCATCACCCGCGACAGCGTGATCACTCTGGCCGCCGACCTCGGCATTGCGGTGGAAGAGCGCGACCTGCCCCGCGAGGCCTTGTACACTGCCGACGAAGTGTTCATGACCGGCACCGCCGCCGAGATCACGCCGGTGCGCTCGGTCGATCGCAAGATCGTCGGGGCGGGTACGCCCGGTTCGATCACGAAACAACTGCAGCAGGCATTTTTCGGCCTGTTCGATGGCCGCACCGAAGACCGCTGGGGCTGGCTGAAGTATGTCGATGCGGTCATCCAGCAGCCGGCGCCCATGGAGATTTCAGCGTGACCGCAAGGACCTTGTTCGAAAAAGTGTGGGACGCACATGTCGTCGTACCCGAAACCCCCGACACGCCGGCGGTGCTCTACGTCGATCTGCATCTGGTGCATGAGGTGACCTCACCGCAGGCATTCGGTGACCTGCGCGCACGCGGTCTGCCGCTGCGTCGCCCCGATCGCGTGCTGGCCACGCTGGATCATTCCACGCCGACCTTGCCGAGGAACGCTGACGGCACCCGCCCCTACGCGAATGCCGAGGCGCAGGCGCAGGTGACCCAACTGGAAATGAACTGCCGCGAGTTCGGTGTCGAGCTGCACGGCTGGGACAGTGCCGACCGCGGCATCGTGCACGTGATCGGTCCCGAGCTGGGCGCCACCCAGCCGGGCATGACGATCGTGTGCGGCGACAGTCACACTTCCACGCACGGGGCATTCGGCGCGCTGGCATTCGGCATCGGCACCACCGAGGTCGGCCATGTGATGGCGACGCAATGCCTGCTGCAGCGCAAGCCGCACACCATGGCGATCTATGTCGACGGCCGGCTGCCGCGAGGCGTCGGCGCGAAGGATCTGATCCTGCACATCATCGGCACGATCGGCATCGATGGCGGCACCGGCTACGTGCTCGAGTACCGCGGCGCGGCAATCGAGGCGCTGTCGATGGACCAGCGCATGACCGTCTGCAACATGTCGATCGAGGCCGGTGCGCGCGCAGGCCTGATCGCGCCGGACGAGACCACGTTCGCCTGGCTGAAGGGCCGCCCACGCGCGCCGCAGGGCAGCGCGTGGGATGTCGCCGTGGCGCGGTGGCGCGCGTTGCGCAGCGATGACGGCGCGGCCTACGACCGCGAGGTGCGCATCGATGCCGGCGCGGTGAAGCCCACCGTCACTTACGGCACCCATCCGGGCATGGCGATCGCGATGGACGCGCCGGTGCCGGCCGCCACCAATGCGCAGGAACGCCGCGCGCTCGGCTACATGAAGAGCGAGGCCGGCAAACCGATGCAGGGCACGCCGATCGATGTGGTGTTTGTCGGCAGCTGCACCAATTCGCGCCTTTCCGATCTGCGCGAGGCCGCCGATGTGCTGCGCGGTCGTCGCATCGCCGAGGGCGTGCGCATGCTGGTGGTGCCGGGTTCCGAAGCGGTGCGCCGCGATGCCGAGCGCGAAGGCCTGCATCAGGTGTTCACTGCCGCCGGCGCCGAGTGGCGTCTGCCGGGCTGCTCGATGTGCCTTGCGATGAACGGCGATCTGGCGCAACCGGGCCAGCTCGTGGTGAGCACCTCCAACCGCAACTTCGAAGGCCGCCAGGGCAAGGGCGCACGCACGGTGCTGGCGAGCCCGGCCACCGCGGCGGCGTCTGCATTGGCCGGGCGCATTGCGGATCCGCGTGAATACCTCGCGGAGGCGGCGGCATGAGCGCCGTGCAACCCATCGTCCGCATCCGCTCGCGCACCGCCGTGCTGATCGACCAGAACATCGACACCGACCGGATCATCCCGGCGCGCTTCCTGACCACCACCGCCCGCGAGGGGCTGGGCAAGCTGTGCTTCCACGACTGGCGCTATCAGGCCGATGGCAGCGACGACCCTTCCTTTCCGTTGAACCAGCCGCAGGCGCGCGGCTGCTCGATCATCGTCGCCGGACGCAACTTCGGCTGCGGCTCCTCGCGCGAGCACGCGCCGTGGGCGCTGCTCGACTACGGCGTGCAGGCCGTGTTGTGCAGCGAAATCGCGGACATCTTTCGCGGCAATGCGCTGAAGAACGGCCTGCTGGCGATCGTCATCGATGAACCCGAGCATCGCTGGTTGCTCGAGCATCCGGGCATCGAGCTGGTAATCGACGTGCGCGAGCAGTGCATCGCGCTGCCCGACGGCGGACGCATTGCGTTCCGGCTGGAACCGTTCGCGCGGCACTGTCTCCTCAACGGCGTCGACCAGCTCGGCTACCTGCTGCAACACGCCGGCGCGATCACTCAGTACGAACAGCGGGAGAACGCGGCATGAAGGCCTCCATCGTCACCCTGCCCGGCGATGGCGTCGGTCCCGAAGTCACTGCCGCCGCAGTAGCCGTGCTGGAAGCGATCGCAGAACGCCATGGTCACCTGTTCACCTTCGATGAGCGGCAGATCGGCGGCTGCGCGATCGATGCCACCGGCACGCCGCTGCCGGCCGGCACGCTGGCCGCCTGTCAGTGCGCCGATGCGGTGCTGCTCGGTGCCGTGGGCGGCCCGAAGTGGTCCGATCCGAACGCATCGGTGCGCCCCGAACAAGGATTGCTGGCCTTGCGCGCTGCGCTCGGCGTGTACGCGAACCTGCGTCCGCTGCAGGTGCATCCGGCACTGACCGGCCTGTCGCCGCTGAAGAACGAGAAACTGAAGAACGTCGACGTGCTGTTCGTGCGCGAACTCACCGGCGGCGCCTATTTCGGCGTCAAGACGCGCAGCGCCGACACGGCCACCGACGAATGCAAGTACACCGTCGCCGAAGTCGAGCGCGTGGTGCGTCGCGCGTTCGAGCTGGCACGCGGGCGCCGTCAGCACCTCACCTCGGTGGACAAGGCCAACGTGCTGGAAACCTCGCGCCTGTGGCGCAGCACCGTGCAGCGCCTCGCCACCGACTACCCTGATGTAAAACTGGAGCACCAGCTGGTCGACTCGATGGCGATGCTGCTGCTGACCCAGCCGAACCGCTACGACGTGGTGGTCACCGAGAACCTGTTTGGCGACATCCTCACCGACGAGGCGGCGGCGCTGGCCGGCTCGCTCGGCCTTTTGCCCTCGGCCTCTCTCGGCGAGGGTCATCGCGGTCTATACGAACCGATCCACGGATCGGCACCGGACATCGCCGGCCAGGGCCTGGCCAATCCGGTCGGCGCGATCCTTTCCGCCGCACTGCTGCTGCGCCATTCGCTGCGCCTGGAAGCGGAAGCCTCCGCGATCGAAGCAGCCGTGGAGCAGGTGCTGCGCCACGGCCCGCGCAGTCGCGACCTCGGCGGCAGCGCCGGCACCACTGCCGTGCGCGACGCCGTGCTCGTGGTGATCGAGGCCCTCGCCGACAGCACAGCAGCCTCATCGAGCGGAGTGCCCCGTGTCAACCCAGGCACAAACCACCGCATGCGCAGCGACCAGATCAAGCGTGGCCCCGACCGAGCCCCGGCCCGTGCCATGTTGCGCGCCACCGGCCTGGACGATGCCGCCATCGCCAAACCGCTGGTCGCCGTCGTGCACACCTGGTCGAACGTCAGCCCGTGCAACCTCAACCTGCGCGAATTGGCGCTCGAGGCCGCCGCCGGCATCCGCGCCGCCGGCGGCACGCCGATCGAGTTCAACACCATCGCGGTCACCGACGGCATCGCGATGGGCACATCCGGCATGCGCGCCTCACTGATCAGCCGCGAGGTCATCACCGACTCGATCGAGCTGGCGGTGGACGGCCACTGCCTCGACGCGATGGTGGTGCTGTGCGGCTGCGACAAGACCATTCCCGCCGCCGCGATGGCGCTGGCGCGGCTGAACATTCCCGGCGTGGCGCTGTATGGCGGCAGCATCGCACACGGCACGCACGGCAATCATCCGATCACCATCCAGCAGGTGTTCGAGGCGGTCGGTGCGCATGGCGCCGGCAAGATCGACGATGAGGAACTGCGTGCCATCGAGCGCAACGCCTGCCCCGGTGCCGGCGCCTGCGGCGGCCAGTTCACCGCCAACACGATGGCGATGGTGCTCACCACGCTGGGCCTGTCGCCGATGGGCCTCAACGACATTCCGGCCACCCATCCGGCCAAAGGCGCCGCCGCGTTTCGCTGCGGCGAGCTGGTGTTGGAATGCTTGAACACCGGACGCAAGCCGCTGGACCTGCTCAGCCGCAGTGCGTTTCGCAACGCCGCGCGAATGCTCGCCGCCACCGCCGGATCCACCAACGCCGTGCTGCATCTGCTGGCGATCGCACGCGAGGCGGGCATCGAATGGACGCTGGAGGATTTCGAACCGGCCTCGGTGCACACGCCGGTGATTGCCGATCTGCTGCCGGCCGGCCGCTACACCGCGGTGGAACTGTTCGGCGCCGGCGGCAGCGCGCGCGTGGCGCAGGAGCTGATCGCCGCCGGCATGCTGGAGGACGCACCCACCGTCACCGGCCGCAGCTTGTTCACCGAAGCCGCGGCTGCGCCGCGCGCGCAAGTACAGGATGTGGTGCATCCGGTCAGCCATCCGCTGAAACCGCGCGGCGGTTATTCCATCCTGTACGGCAACCTCGCGCCGGACGGCTGTATCCTCAAGCTGGCCGGCAAGAGCGGCCACTTCGAAGGCAGCGCGCGCGTGTTCGAAAGCGAGGAAGAAGCGTTCGCCGCGGTACAGGGCGATCGCATCCGCGCCGGCGATGTCGTCGTGATTCGCAACGAAGGTCCGGCGGGCGGCCCCGGCATGCGCGAGATGCTCGGCGTCACCGCGGCGCTGGTCGGCCGTGGCCTTGGCAATGACGTGGCGCTGATCACCGACGGCCGCTTTTCCGGCGCCACCCGCGGCTTCATGGTCGGCCACATCGCACCGGAGGCAGCACGCGGCGGCCCGATCGCGCTGCTGCGCGATGGCGACCGCGTGGTGATCGATGCCGAACGGCGCGAACTGCGCACCGACGCCGATCTGGCGGGTCGCCGAGCCGGCTGGCGGCCGCACCAACCGAAAGTCACCCATGGCGCGCTCGCGAAATATGCGCTCCTGGTCGGATCTGCTTCCGACGGAGCCACCACTCTTACCAAATCCTCAGGAGTCACCGCATGAGCATCAGCACTTCTCCCGACATCCTTAAAAATGCCCGCATCGCCGTGCTTGGCTATGGCAGCCAGGGCCGCGCGCATGCATTGAACCTGCGCGATTCTGGTCTCGACGTCGTGGTCGGCCTGCGGCCCGGCGGCCCGACCAGCAAGCGCGCCGAGGCCGATGGCTTCTCAGTACTCGAGCCCGCCGATGCCGTGCGCGGCGCCGATCTGGTGGCGGTGCTCACCCCCGACATGGTGCAGCCGACGCTGTACACGGAAGCGATCGAGCCGAACATCAAACCCGGTGCCGCACTGCTGTTCGCGCACGGCTTCAACGTGCACTTCAAGCAGATCACCCCGCGCGAGGACATCGATGTCGTGCTGGTCGCCCCGAAGGGCCCCGGCGCACTGGTGCGCAGCGAGTACGAGCGTGGCCGGGGCGTGCCCGCGCTGTTCGCCGTGCATCAGGATGTCAGCGGCCGCGCCGCGGCGAAGGCCAAGGGCTATGCCGATGGCATCGGCGGCGGTCGCGCGCTGCTGATCGAGACCGACTTCAAGGAAGAGACCGAGACCGATCTGTTCGGCGAGCAGGCCGTGCTGTGCGGCGGCGCCAGCGAGTTGGTGATTGCGGGCTTCGAGACCCTGATCGAGGCCGGCTACCAGCCGGAGATCGCTTACTACGAGGTGATGCACGAGTTGAAGCTGATCGTCGACCTGTTCTACGAGGGCGGCCTGACCAAGATGCTGCAGTTCGTCTCCGAGACCGCGCAGTACGGCGACTACGTCAGCGGCCCGCGGATCGTCGACGCCGGCACCAAGGCGCGTATGAAGGAGGTCCTGAATGACATCCAGGACGGCACCTTCGCGCGCAACTGGACCGCCGAATACCGGGCCGGCCTGCCGAACTACCAGCGCCTCAAGCGCGCCGATCTCGAGCATCCGATCGAGAAGGTCGGCGCACAGCTGCGTGCGCGGATGCCGTGGCTGCAGCCTGCGGAGGCTGCCGCGGCGGTGCCCGCCACACCCCTCAAAAAGGTGGGCTGATGCTCTCGAGCCCCTCCTCTGATCGTCACCCGCTTGCCGGCCGGCCAATGAGCGGCGCGGAGGTGATCGTGCAGGTATTCGCCGACGAAGGTGTCGAGGTGATGTTCGGTTATTCCGGCGGCGCGATCCTGCCGGTATATGACGCGGTGTTCCGCTACAACGCCTTACATCCGCGCGAGGGCGGCGGCGAGGCGATACCGCTGATCGTGCCGGCCAATGAACAGGGTGCGGGGTTCATGGCGGCGGGCTATGCACGCGCTTCCGGCAACGTCGGCGTGGCCGTGGTCACCTCCGGGCCCGGCGCCACGAACATGGTCACGCCGGTGCGCGACTCGATGGCCGATTCCATCCCGCTGGTGGTGCTGTGCGGTCAGGTTAGCACCGCCTCGATCGGCAGCGATGCATTCCAGGAGGCACCGACCAGCAACATCATGGGCGCCTGCGCGAAGCATGTGTTCCTGGTCACCGATGCGAACCAGCTCGAAGCGGCCATGCGTACCGCATTCACTCTTGCCCGCAGCGGCCGTCCGGGGCCGGTGGTGGTGGACGTGCCCAAGGACGTGCAGAACGCCGCACTGCGTTTCCGCGGCAAGGGCGAGCTGGCACTGGCCGGTTACCGTGCACGGCTGCGCGAGGTGGAACAGTCCACACTGAGCGATACCGACTGCGCCGCGTTTTTCTCAGGCCTGATGCAGGCGCGACGACCGTTGATTTACGCCGGCGGCGGCGTGATCGCAGCCGGCGCGGCAACGGCGCTGCGTGGCTTCGTGGACGCATTCGCGCTACCGGTGACCACCACCCTGATGGGCCTTGGCGCGTTCGACAGCACCGATCCGCTGGCTTTGCACATGCTCGGCATGCACGGCACCGCTTACGCGAACTACGCCGTGGAGGACTGCGATTTCGTGCTCGCGCTCGGCGCGCGCTTCGACGACCGCGTCGCCGGCGTGGCCGACAAGTTCGCGCCACGGGCGAAATTCATCGCCCAGCTCGATATCGACCCAGCCGAGATCGGCAAGGTCAAGGCCGTCCACTGGCATCACATCGGCCCGCTGACACGCGCGCTGGAGCGGTTGACCGCGTACGGCCGCGCACACGGCCTGCGCCCGGCGCTCGATGCATGGCATGCCCACGTGGCGCGGCTGAAACGCGTGCATGCGATGAACTACGACCGCAGCAGCGCGCTGATCCAGCCGTATGCGGTTCTGGAAGCGATCAACCGGCACGCCGACGGTCGCGCAATCATCAGTACCGGCGTCGGCCAGCACCAGATGTGGGCGGCGCAGTACTTCGACTTCCGCGCGCCGCGACATTGGCTCACCTCCGGTTCGATGGGCACGATGGGCTTCGGACTGCCGGCGGCGATCGGCGCGCAGTTCGCCCGGCCCGATGCGCTGGTGATCGACATCGACGGCGACGCCAGCATCCGCATGAACATCGGCGAGCTGGAGACTGTCACCACCTATGATCTACCGCTGAAAGTGGTCGTGCTCAACAATGTCGGCGACGGCATGGTACGACAGTGGCAGAAGCTGTTCTTCAAGAGCCGCTTCGCCGCCTCCGACAAGAGCCTGCGCAAGAAGGATTTCGTGCTGGCCGCGCTGGCCGATGGTTTTGCCTGGGCGCGGCGACTGGAGCGCAAGGAGGAACTGGAAGCGACGATCAGCGCGTTGCTCGAGTTCGACGGCCCGGCCTTCCTGGAAGTCATGATCGATCCGCATGCCGGCGTGTACCCGATGGTTGGCCCTGGCGCCGGCTATGCGCAGATGATCACCGGCGAGTTTATTGCGTCGCGCGCTGCACCGGCCAAAGATGAATCACAGACCGCCGCCCACATGTTCTGAACAACAGCCAAGAGAGAACAGCCATGAACCATACCCTCTCCATCCTATTGCAGAACGAGGCCGGCGCATTGGTGCGCGTGGCCGGACTGTTCGCCGCGCGCGGCTACAACATCGACACGCTGACCGTGGTCCCCACGCATGACCCTGCGGTCTCGCGCCTGACACTCAGCCTGCAATGCGACGATGCGGCCCTCATGCAGATCCTGCAGCAGACACGCAAGCTGGTCGATGTGTTGCAGGTGGCGCATCCGGCCACGGAATTGGCGGCATGAAAATCGCTGCTTCCTTGCGCGCGGATCTGTAACGGGTCGGAAGGGAGTACGGCCTCCATTCAAATCCCATCGGTCCCCACGCGGCCAAAAGCGAAATCGCGCCTCCGCTTGAGGGTTGCCACAAGCCGGTCATTCAAGAACGAATGTCAGAAGCTCGGACTCCGAGAGATACGTGACCAGGATCACGGAGACGGACGAATTTGTCGGTAGAGTACTGGCGTGAATGTCTTTTTCAAGGTACTGGGATTGCTGCTCGCGGGCTACGTCGTTATGGCCGTTCTGAGCGGTGCGGTATACGCGAAGTCCGGAGTATGGGGCCGCACCTTCCGACGCATGGACCGACCGCTGCGCTACTGGTCGGCGATTGCTGCCTACACAGTGCTGTCTGTGGCGCTTATGTTCTGGTTCTGAGAACCGCCCCGTGAAGAAGGATGTCCGCAAACCAGGGTTCCGGTGGCCGCTGCTTCTCGGCACCGCCGGATTCGCGAGCGGGTTCCTCGGCCCCATGATCTTTATACCCGAGGCCAATCAGGGACCTTTGGTCGGCATTCTCATCTCAGGTCCCGCTGGTGCTGTATTGGGGTTGGTGCTCTTTCTCGTCTGCACCATCGCCGATGTCCCCGCGCGCCAGCAGTGGAGCATTCTCATTGGTGCGGCGGTTGTGGGCGCCATCGCCATCGTCCTTCTGGTGCAGCCGGAACCGGCGCTGCGCGGTTATGTGATGGATTTGCAAGTTGAGGCCTGCGCCACACCAATCGACACTGAAACCCAGGTCCTCGACTACTGGTCGAAGCGCATCGCCGGAGTCACCTGGGCTGCACCCCGGCTCGGCTGGCAGGAGGACATGCAACAGAAGCTGCGTAACGCGCCGGGCATCGTCCTGACTGTGCAGGTGCGAAAGCAGATTTCAGTGTGGGAGAAGCGCAAGCCATGGAACCATGGCGAACTGTTTGCGACCGCGGGCAGAAACGCACCCGAGGAGCATTCATTCTACGACTCAAACGGCGCTTGCTCGGACTTTCCCGCCGGTTACACGTTCAGGGCCTTAGAAAAGTATGAATTGAATGGACCGATAAGGCCGTCGAACCAGTGGCCACCCGGCGACTTCGAGCAATTCATCAATGCTTCGCCGATTCTTCCGGTTCCCGCGCGGTTCGACCATCTCGATTGAGATGCAGGTCGAACGCCGCGCTGACGGAAATCCACGATTCCATCGCGCAAGATTAACTGATTTCGCGAAACTTCCAACCTGGTAGTGCCGCCGGGTATTGTTCCCCTCTCGCTACGGCCACGTCTGCGTTGCCAAGAGCCGGGCGTTCTCGGGCCTGTTAACACGAACTGAAATGTTATCGGCCACAGTCCTTGAGCATTGGTAGAGCGGCAGATACGATCTCGCATGTGTCGACTGCGGTGAGGATCTCGGAAGTGGAATATTCCGCCCAATGTCATTGCGGCTTGCTCACGGCACGGTATTCCACGGAGAAGCCGCCAGTCGAGTGGCCGATCCGAGCATGTCAGTGCTCATTTTGTCGTGCACATGGAGCGTTGTCGACCTCAGATCCAGTGGGCCGGCTTCAGTTCGGCTGCTCCCGTCCTGAGCTATTGCAGCGGTATCGATTTGCCACCGGCACCGCAGAGTTTCTCCTGTGTCGGGAGTGCGGTGTGTATCTGGGTGCACAGATGTCGCATGACGGCGCAAGGTTCGGAATTTTGAACACTTTGACACTCAACCCGATACCTCCAGACCTGCGCAGCCCGGAAGCTATGAATTATGGCGGCGAAACGGCGGAATCGCGTCGCGTGCGACGGGCCGTTCGGTGGACGCCGCTGGTGAGGGAAAGCGTCTGAGGGGGCTGCCTCACGGTTAGGCGTTCTTATTAGAGCAATGTACTGATCTCCGGAAAGGCTTGGTGCGGGCAATTCGAAAGCAGGCCGGTCTGAGATGAGGTTTTAATTTATGCGATATCCCATTGCGATTGAGACAGGCGATTCCAAGCACTCGTACGGCGTCGTAGTACCTGATTTGCCGGGCTGCTTTTCGGCAGGCGATACCTTGGACGAGGCGCTGACCAACGCGCGGGAAGCCATCCTGCTTCATCTTGAAGGTCTACTCGATGACGGCCAATCCTTTCCGAAAACCTCCAGTATCGAACAGCTGCGGAGCAAGCGCAGCTATCGCGGTTGGACCTGGGCGATTGTGGACATTGACGTTAGCGAGCTTGGAGATAAGGCCGCGAGAGTCAACATTACGTTGCCGCAGCGGATTCTCCGCGCGGTGGATGCCCACGCCCGTAAGCAGGGTGAAACGCGGTCGGGGTTTCTTGCGCGCGCGGCGCTCGATGCGATGCGAAAACCGGCATGAGCGACAACCCAGCCGTAGGTCATGTGATGCCTCTTCACATTTTTGCCCTCACTCGAGCGACATTTGTGGAGATTGGAGTATAAAACCGACACACCCATCCTCTCTGAGGTTAACGTAACTAACAAATGGTTCAGAGATCGCTTTCCAAGGGGCAAAGGGAAGCCACTGGTGCAAGGTGCGTGGGTCGCCCCAGCATTCACAGGGAGGATGCAAATGACCGTCAGTTCCGCGTATCTCACGAGCGCACAGAATTTGCCAAAGATCTTAGCGGCGATTCAGAACGCACAGGCGCCAAAGCAGTTTTCAACTCGCTTCCTGGCATCACCAGGCTTTCCGAGTCCTAATGACCGATTGATCATTGGGGTCCTCAAGTCGCTCGCCTTCCTATGAGCCTAGTGCGTCAGATCCAGCCGAGCGCCGTAGCGATGATCTCAATCGCTCCGGTGGTTGCGCACTCGCCGTGTGCGATCAGGAGTCGCTGCGGCTTCCAGTCAAGCACCCGTCGTCGGGCAGCACGCGCAGGCTCGCGGGATAGGAAGCTCAGACGCCAATCGCCTGGCGTGCTGCCATGCGGCCCAACTATGTGACCGAGCCGCATTATCAGCCCACTGAAACCCGTGGCGGCACTGAGAGGAAACCGCTGAATGAGATCACCAAAGATGGCAGTGCGGGACGCTCGATGAAAAAACACCACTTCCACCAGGGCGAACGATCCGCGAAACACCGCCTGATCGATGTCATCCAGCCAAGCAACATCCGCGCGATCGCCAATCTGCGCATCGAAGTGAAGCTGCTTCTTTTTTCGAGCAAGACCCGGAGGCGCATAAAGCCGCGCATCGGGCCAGCGCTCCTTCCACTCGGATAGAAATAGGTGATGGAGTTTGTTCGGCGACACGATGTGGCCGACGGGTCCGAGGGCCTCTACGGCCGCAGCCAATTCCTTCGTCAGCGCGATCGGCGACCACACCCAGACTTGACCGCTCGACAGTCGAGCGACTGCCATGCGGGTAGGGTACGGAATGCCGAAGAACGATACGGTCGGCCCATCCGCCACGTAGAGATCCTGTCCGAACGGGACAAGCATCGATTTAGGATACCTCGCGGTTGACTTGGTGACGACTGGCCATATCGGGGTCATTGTAGACCGGTTCGCGATATCGGAACCGCCCAGTCATGCCTGCGGCCTACCTGCTCCACCGGCGTAGATTTATCGCGTCGGCACTCGGCGCAATTTCCGTCGCTTGATCTCGGTCGCGATCGGCTGTTGCCTACCGATAGCAGCGATATCCTCTGATAGTGGCGCCAGAGTAGAGCCTGTCATTATTCGCCTTCCTTCCCGCTGGCTAAAGCGAAATGCACCTATTTCCCACCTGGCTCGATACGCTGTGCTCCGTGGCACTGCTCCTAGGGGCCCTGTGCTCCCTCACGATCCTGATCGATGTGCTACGCCGGCCGCAACACATGGCAATCATGAATTTTGTCTGGCCCATATGTGCTCTCTTCGGCATCGTATTCATCACGTGGCTTTATTTTCGCTACGGTCGCAGTCCTCAAAAAGAATCGATGCTTCCAACGGCGCATTCACACAAACCGGCCACGGCGCCACCCATCGCAGTCGGCGTGGCGACGGGCACGCTTCACTGCGGCGCCGGCTGCGCGCTCGGCGACATCGTGGCCGAATGGCTGGCATTTCTTACCCCCGGTGTCGCAATCGCATTTGGCTGGCATTCGCTGTTTGATGAGAAAACCTATGCGATTTGGACTCTCGATTTTGTCGCAGCGTTCGCGTTCGGTATCGTCTTTCAATATTTTGCAATCGCGCCCATGCGCGACCTGTCGTTGGGCCGGGGAATCATCGCGGCACTAAAGGCCGACAGCTTGTCGTTGACCGCGTGGCAGATCGGAATGTATTGTTTGATGGCCGTCTTGCAATTCGTCGTCTTCAAGCACGCTTTCGGGCATCAGGCGCCGGTCGATAGCGTCGAATTTTGGGCCGCCATGCAGGTAGCAATGATCGGCGGATACCTCACCAGTTACCCCATGAACTGGTGGCTAATCCGGGCCGGAATTAAAGAGCGAATGTAGCCGGAGCATTTTCATACGAGTCCAGAATCAGCGAATGCGCCCGGCGCCGTTCTGGTGGCGAAATCCGGTGACAGCCAGTACACGATTTCGGAACATTCTTGAGCCAGTTCGCGATCTTGGAAGAAGTCTCATCAGCGTAAGTCCTAGAAATCTTTGGGCGTTCGCCCTGAGGCCAGTTCACGGATCTCGGAACACCGACAATTTAGTCTAGCGCGACTATTCAAGGGCGCGCCGATCGCGAAATACAGTCGATGTAAGCGTTCCGACGATTTTTCCTCGGAACTCGTTCCCAAGAAAATCTCTCCTCGCCTCATAGTCGATGCTGGAAAAGCCTCGATGAATTCGCTCGGAACCACTCATCACGATCTGCTCTAAAGCACGTAAAGTCATGCCGACTTGCACGAACACTTCGCAATCCCTACAAGATTCGCCTGCGCCCTCGGGACAGCTGCCGCTCGATTTCTCGACACCAGCGCCTCGGCCAAAGTTGTCTCGTCCACAGTCTTCCAACAGCGTCCCAGAAGTTCCACTCCCTGCCGTGCCCGCTCGATACCTCACTCGCCGTGAAGCTGCCGCCTATATTCGCTGCAGTCTGCGCTTCCTCGATGGCATGGAACTGCCCTTCATCCGCAAGGGACGCTGCAAGGTCTACGACCGCATTGATCTCGATGCTCGGATGCAGCAGGATAAGTGTCGAGGGCGGGCCTGGAAGGAAACTTTATGGCCCGTGAACGTGGACTCTACCGCCGCAAGGATTCGCGGTTCTGGTGGATTGGCCTCGTTCTCCCGAATGGACGCCGCGTATACAGAAGCACTGGGTGTATCAATCGCACCGATGCAGAAAGCTACGTCATCCGCCTGAAGAACGAAGCAATTGAAGCGAAGCAGCAGGGGCTCCTCGGCATTTTCGTATGGCAGCAAGCCGTCGTGCGATATCTTGAGGAGTTCGCGGATAAGAGGAGCCTCTCGGATGATAAGGATCATCTGAATAAGCTCGATCCTTATCTTCGGTCCCTGAAGCTCGATGCGATCGACATGGCGGTATTACAACCGTTCATTGTCAGGGAAGCGCATCCAGCAAAGCTCCACCGCGTGGGGCATGGCGAAGCAGCGCGCCGGCATCGAGGACTTCCTCTTCCACGACCTGAGGCACACTTGGGCCTCGTGGCACGTGCAGAGCGGCACTTCGTTGCCGGAGCTAATGGAACTGGGCGGATGGAAGCCGTACGAGATGGTGCTGCGCTACGCGCACCTGGCCCTGGAGAAACTCTCCTTCGTGGCCGGACGCATTGAGCGGCAGGCATCGAGACCCTCGAGGAGGCGCCGCATGTGAAAAACGTAGCAAAAAACGCCACGTTTTCGCTACGGTCGGCACATTGAGCGCGCGTAAGTTTTTGATTAATTGGTGCGCCCGGAGAGATTCGAACTCCCGGCCTCCTGGTTCGTAGCCCGCTAGCGGATAAATTTAATATTTATCAATAGTTTACGTGCGTACGATCGTGCTATTGAGCGAACGCCAGCGCTCGGATAAGTGCTTAATTCCACCTCGTGTGCTGAGCCCGAATAGCACGAGAATCGGCGCGCCTCACCCGTTTCTCGCATTGTGTTTGTCAGAAACATATATATACTTCTGACAGATGAAAACCAACCTCGCCGAGCAGATCCTGGCCTATGGGGCAATGCTGCCAGAGGGAACACCCCTCACGGCTAAGTCTCTCCTGCATTTGGGAAGCCGGGCCGCTACCGATCAGGCGCTTTCCCGACTCACACGCCAGGGCAAACTCATGAGATCGGGGCGAGGCATGTATGTGCGGCCGATTGAAAACCGTTTCGGTATTCGCGCACCTTCTCCAGAGAAGGTCATTACTGAGACGGCAAGACTGCGCGGAGAAACGGTCGCCCCCCATGGTGCTGCCGCGGCAAATCGGTTGGGACTGACGACGCAAGTACCCATGCGCACGATTTACCTCACTTCGGGTCGTAGCCGACGTTTGAACCTCGGCGCACAAAGCATTGAGCTAGAGCATGCTCCACGCTGGCAGCTGACTAATGCAGGGCGTCCGTCCGGTGAAGTGGTGCGAGCGCTTGCGTGGGCTGGACGTCCGCGGGCTCACGAGTTTCTCGCTCGCATTAAGCAAAAACTGTCTGAAGAGGTCCGTAAGGAACTCATCGCTTCTCGAGGTGCTTTGCCTGAATGGTTGGCGAGAACCATCAGTGCTGAGCTCGCTGCATAATGACCGAGGCTTTCCTCGACCTGTCGGCAGCAGAACGCAGCGAAGCACTCCAGGTCTATCGCGCGGCAATCAACTTGGCAGGGGCGCGTCAAACAGGATGGCAAAGGATCACGCGGCGTCTGGATCATGCCGCTGATGATTGTCGCTGGCAAGCATTACGTTGAAGGTTGATTGTCGCTCGGCGTCAGTGACTCAA
>DATAVN010000053.1:0-60077 GCA_036267715.1 Steroidobacteraceae bacterium
GTTGGTAAGCTTTATGGACTACGACTTGGGGTTCTTTGATTACGAGGCAGGCCGCGTCGAGTGTGCCCCAAACCCGTTCGGCGCCAAACTGTTACCCATGTCTCCGGAATGAAGTGGGTACCATCTGCCCGGTTAGGACCAAGTTTGTATGGTAGCGGGGGTAGGATTTGAACCTACGACCTTCGGGTTATGAGCCCGACGAGCTGCCAGACTGCTCCACCCCGCACCAGGAGAGCCGCGTATTGTACCGGCTCATGTACCTAAAGCAAGTTGGCCAACCCAGGTAGCAGGAAATGTTCGACCACGTGGGTATCGTCGTTAGGGACCTCAGGGGAAGCGCTGCCCTCTACGCGCACATGCTGGCCCCGCTCGGTCTTAAGCTCGTGGAAAAGCATAGGAGCGCTCCGGGCGAAGGCTGGGTCGTGATCGCTAGCGGCGAGCCGTCCTCTCCATTCCTGGTCATCGCCGCGGGCCGACCCAGCTTCTGGCCATCTGAAGCGATCGCCGGGGCGAGTCCGGTCCACTTGTGCTTCAGCGCTCCATCGCAGGATGCCGTCGATCGCTTCCACCATGCCGGGCTGGCGCATGGAGCGAAGGACAACGGTGCACCGGGCATTCGCCGGCCGCCATTCTATTGTGCGTTTCTGCTAGACCCGGATGGAAACAATGTGGAGGCGGGGTGTTATCTGCCTGGATGAGCCGACCCGCCTCAGGCCCGTCAGCCGCTCCTCACTTCTTGTCCAATTCCATCATCTTGCGATATGCGGGGCGATCGATGACGCGAGCTGCATAAGCGTGCATGGCCGGCGTGTCTTTCACCAACTTCGCCATCAACATGAAGTACAACCCGCCGCCGATCAGGATATCGAGCGCCGAGAATGCGTCGCCGAGAAAATATTTGCGCGATACGAGATGTTTGTTGAGCACCTCTTCCACTTCGTCCGCCGGCGCCCATCCCATCGCGCCATACACATGTTTGATGTCGAAGCGGCGGCAAATCAGCGCCGGTTCCATCACCCCGGGGCGATAGGCCAGCCACGACAGGTATTCGCCGCGCTGGGGATCCCCCGCGGCCGGACCCAGATTGTTCTGCCGGTATTTATCGGTGAGATACAGCGCGATGGCGCTGCCCTCGAACACGGTTTCGCCGCCATCGACCAATGCCGGCACCTTGCCGTGAGGATGCGGATTCGCCGGATCACGCGCTCCGCTGCCGTCGGCGCGGCGAAAATTCACCACCTTGGTCTGATAAGGAACCTCGAGTTCTTCGAGCAGCCAGACGATGCTGGCCGATCGAGTCTGCGGCGAGTGATACAGCGTGATCATGCTCCCTCCCTTGCCTTGCCTCCCGCGCCTACTGCAGGGCCCGCTGGCAAATCTGCAGCAGCGTGCCCGGAACGATCCCGAGTGCAAGCGCGAGCAAAGCATTCGCGCTCAGCACCGTTCGCATCAGCATCGAGCCTCCGATGGGCGAACTCACGGTGGGCTCATCGAATAACATGAGCTTGACGATGCGCAAGTAGAAGAATGCGCCCACCACCGAGAACAGGACGGCCACCACCGCAAGCCAGGTCATGTGCACTCCGAGAACGGCTTGGATGACCCCCAGTTTCGCCGGGAAGCCGATGAACGGCGGCACCCCTGCCAGGCTGAACATGAGGAAGGCCATCATGCCGGCGAACCATGGACTGCGTACCACGAGTCCCTTGAAGTCCGTGATCTTGTCGGCCTCGAACCCCTGCTTCGACAGCAGCAAGATCATGCCGAATGCGCCGGCGGCGACGAGAATATAGCTGATCATGTAGAACATCGCGGCCTGGTAACCCTGCGCCGTACCGGCGAGAATCCCAAGCAGCACATAGCCCATGTGCGAAATGGTCGAGTACGCCAGCATGCGTTTCAGATTCGTTTGCGCGATGGCGACGATGTTGCCGATCGCCATCGACAACACCGACAGCACCACCAACATCTGGCTCCAGTCGGCCTGAGATGAACCCAGTCCTTCGGGCAGCAGACGCATGGCCAGCGCGAATGCCGCGAGCTTGGAGGCCGTACCGATGAATACCGTCACGCAGGTCGGCGATCCCTCGTACACGTCGGGTATCCACATGTGGAATGGCACGGCGCCCAATTTGAAACCCACGCCGACGATCAGGAACGCAATGCCGAACACGAGGCCGATGTTGCTGCCGATGCCGGCGATGCGAACCGCAGTGGCGATCTCGGCGAGTTCCAGGCTTCCGGTTACCCCGTAGACGATGCTCATGCCATACAACAAGGTTCCGGAGGCCATGGACCCCAAGACGAAGTACTTGATCGCTGACTCTGCGGCGATGCCCGAATCGCGGTCGAAAGCCACCATGGCATACAAGCACAGGGACATGAGTTCCAATCCCAGGTACAGCGTGATCAGGTTGGCCGCGGAAATGAGCACCATGGCCCCCAGCGTCGCGAACAGGCCCAGCACGAAGTACTCGCCCTTCAAGATCGCGCGCCGCTGCAAATAGTCGGTGGAGTACACGAACACCGCCGCGACGACCAGCAGGGTGACGACCTTCAGCACCTGTGCCATCCGATCCAATTCGAACAAGCCGCCGAGCGCCACGATCCTGCCGGTCATGGGCTGCATCACCACCAATAGCGCGGTCACCAACAGACTGATCACCGCCAGCACACCCGTCCAACGACGCTGCGTCTCGTTGAGCAGGAGATCCAGCATCAAAATGGCGCAGGCTGCCAGCGACAGGAATATTTCAGGCCGCGCGTAAATCAGGCCTGAATTGAAGAAGCTCGGGTTGAATGAGGCGGAGATCATGGCTTCCTTAAGGAGCAATCTTGGAGAGCAGCAGCTGCTCGGCTAAATGCTGCGTCGATGCCCGCATGACATCCAAAAGGGGCGCCGGCCACAGTCCGACCAGCAGCACGCCAAGGGCGAGCAATCCCAGTACCAGATACTCGCGGCCATTCAGATCCTTGAGCGCCGCGACCTTGTCGTTGGCGATCTCCCCGAAGATGACGCGCTTGATCAGCCACAAGGTATAGGCAGCACCGAGCACCAGGGTGATCGCGGCCAGGAAGGCGTACCAGACGTTCGCCTTGAACGAGGCGAGGATGACCAGGAACTCGCCGACGAACCCCGAGGTTCCCGGCAGGCCGGAGTTGGCGAGCGCGAACAGTACCGCGAACGCCGCGAATTTTGGCATGGTGTTGACCACGCCGCCGTAGGCGGAAATCTCCCGGCTGTGCACCCGGTCATACAGGACGCCCACGCACAGGAACATGGCGCCCGATACCAGGCCATGCGAGAGCATCTGCACCACCGCCCCGTCCAAACCCAGTTCGATGCCGCTGGTCTTGCCGGTGTGAGCGGCGATCTGAAAGCCGATGAACATGCCCAAGGTCACGAAACCCATGTGCGCAATCGACGAATAGGCGATCAGCTTCTTCATGTCGCGCTGTGCCAGCGCCACGAATCCGATGTAAATCACCGCGATCAGCGACAGCGCAATGATCAGCCAGTCCAGCTCCCGGCTCGCGTCCGGGGCGATGGGCAGCGAGAAGCGCAGAAAGCCGTACCCGCCCATTTTCAACATGATCGCGGCCAGCACCACCGAGCCGCCGGTGGGCGCTTCGACGTGCGCATCCGGCAACCAGGTATGCACCGGAAACATCGGCACCTTCACCGCGAAGGCGGCAAAGAAGGCGAGGAATATCAGCGTCTGCTCGGTCAGGTTGAGCGGCATGTGCTGAAACACCGCGAGTTCGTAGCTGCCGGACTTGAGATACAGGTAGATGAGCGCCACCAGCATCAGCAGCGATCCGATGAAGGTATACAGGAAAAACTTGATGGTGGCGTATACGCGCCGCGGACCGCCCCACACGCCGATGATGATGAACATCGGCAGCAGCATCGCTTCCCAGAATACGTAGAACAGCACGCCGTCGAGCGCCGCGAACACACCGATCATCAGCCCTTCCAAGATCAGGAACGCCGCCATGTACTGGGACACGCGCTTCTCGACGTTCTGCCAGCTCGCGATCACGATCAACAGGGTGGTGAAGGTGGTCAGCAAAATGAGCGGCATGGAAATGCCGTCGACGCCGATGTAGAACTCCGCGTGGATGGTCGAGATCCAGGGCCAGCGTTCAACGAACTGCATCTGCGCTGTGCCGGTCTTGAACCAGCTCCACAACGGGATGCTGAGCAACAGCGCCAGCGCGCTCACCGCGAGCGAGAACCATTTCGCAAGCGTGCTCCGGGGGCCGAGACCCAGCACCACGGCTCCTCCCACGATGGGCAGCCATATCAACCATGACAACAAATGATTGCTGAGCATCATCGCCAGATCAGCCACATGAGCAACGCGGCCAACCCCAGGATCATGGCGAATGCATAGTGATACAGGTATCCGGACTGCGCATAGCGCATGACCGAACCGAGCCAGCCCACCGTGCGCGCGCTGCCATTGACCAAGCCGTCGTCGATGAGCAGCTGATCGCCAACGTGCCACAAGCCCCCGCCCAGCAGCCGGGCGCCGGCCATGATCACGTGCTCGTTGAACCAGTCGAAGCCGAACTTATCGATCAAAATGTCGTACAGCCATTTGAGCCGGGCCTGCGCCGCGTCCGCGAGCGCCGGCCGCCATAGGTAGAATATAAAGGCGGTGAGCACCCCTAAGGCCGCGAACAACAACGGCAGGGTCAGCAATGACGACAAGACGAACGCGCCGGGGCCGTGAAACTCCTCGCCCATGCGCCCGAGCACATTGTTGGCGGGCGCCACATAGATGGCGCCATCGAAGAACTTACCGTATAGCATCGGCTGCACCGTGAACCAGCCGATCACGGCGGAAGGGATGGCGAGAAAAATGAGCGGCACGGTGACCACCCACGGGCTCTCGTGCAGATGTTCCTCGGTGTGATGGTCCATGCGCCCCTTGCCATGGAAGGTCATGATGAACATGCGGAAGGTGTAGAGAGCCGTGATGAATACGCCGGACACCACGCAGAAATAAGCGTACCCCGAGCCGGCGCGGTGCGAAGCGCCGACCGCCTCGATGAGCGAATCCTTCGAGAAGAATCCCGCGGTGCCCGGAAAGCCGATCAGCGCCAGGCAGCCGATGAGAAAGGTCCAATAGGTGATTGGCATGTACTTGCGCAGTCCGCCCATCTTGCGCATGTCCTGCTCGTGATGCATGGCGATGATCACGGAACCGGCCGCGAGGAACAGCAGCGCCTTGAAAAAGGCATGGGTCATGAGGTGAAAAATGCCGGCGCCATAGGCCGACACCCCCAGGGCCACGGTCATGTATCCCAGCTGCGACAGGGTCGAATACGCAATCACCCGCTTGATGTCATTGCTGACGATGCCGATGAGGCCCATGAAAAATGCGGTGGTCGACCCGATGATCAACACGAAGGACAAGGCGCCGTCCGAAAGCTCGAACAGCGGCGACATCCGCGCCACCATGAAGATGCCCGCGGTCACCATGGTCGCCGCGTGGATCAGCGCGGAGATCGGCGTCGGACCTTCCATCGAGTCCGGCAGCCAGATGTGCAACGGAACTTGCGCCGACTTGCCCATGGCGCCGATGAACAGGCAGATGCAGGTAAAGGTGATCGCCGGCCAGGCGATCGTGGCGCTGATGTGAACCTGCGCGGCGGCGAGCTGGCCGGCATGGCCGAACACCGTCGCGTAGTCGAGCGAGCCGGTGTAGCGCAGCACGGCGGCGATCCCTAAAACGAACCCGAAGTCGCCCACCCGGTTGACCAGGAACGCCTTGAGGCTGGCAAAGATGGCCGTGGGACGCCGGTACCAGAATCCGATCAGCAGGTAGGAGACCATGCCCACGGCCTCCCAGCCGAAGAACAGCTGCAGGAAATTGTTGGCCATCACCAGCATGAGCATCGAAAAGGTGAACAGCGAGATGTAGCTGAAAAAGCGCTGATAGCCGTCGTCGTCGGCCATGTAGCCGATGGTGTAGATATGCACCATCAGGGAAACGAAAGTCACCACCGCCATCATCGTGGCGGACAGATGATCGATCAGGAACCCGACATCGAGCTTCAACCCGTCGCTCAACAGCCAGGTGTACACCGTGCCGTTGAACGGCTCCATCCCTGTAAACACCTGGCGGTACAGGACATAGAAGGACAGAGCACAGGAGATCCCGACGCCGAGGATGGTGATGCTGTGGGCCCCCACCCGGCCGATGGTCTTGCCGAACAGACCCGCGATGATGCAGGCGATCAGCGGAGCCAGAACAATGGTCAGATAAATAGCTTGCATTGCCGGCTAGCCTTGAAGCGTGTCCAGATCTTCTACATCGATGCTGCTGCGTTCGCGGAACAACACCACCAGGATCGCCAGTCCGATCGCCGCCTCGGCGGCGGCGACCGTCAAAATGAAAAACACGAAGATCTGGCCGCTGATGTCGCCGCGATAGCGCGAGAACGCGACGAAATTGAAGTTCACCGCAAGCAGCATGAGCTCGATGCACATCAGCAGCACGATGATGTTCTTGCGGTTCAGGAACACACCAGCCACCGCGATGGCGAACAAGATGCCCGACAGGGCGAGCACGTACGTCAGCGGAATCATGATCTTTTCTCGGAGGGCATCTTGACTATCCGCACGCGGTCCTTGGCGCGCACCGCGACCTGTTGGGCGATGTTCTGCGGCTTGCCGCCCTTGCCCTGACGCAGCGTGAGCACGATCGCCGCCACGCTTGCCACTAGCAGGATGACCGCCGCGATTTGCGCGGGATATGCATAGTGCGTAAACAGCTGCACGCCCAGATCGCGTGTGTTGGAATAGTCGGCGGCGATCGCCGGCGCCGTCCTCGAGCCCGCGCCGCCCAGATGTTTGACGACGATAACGTTGATCATCGCGAACACCACGAATCCGGCCACCGCCACCGTCAGCGGCCAGTAACCGGCAAAGTCCTTGCGCAGCTGCTCGAGATTGACGTCGAGCATCATCACCACGAACAGGAACAGCACCATCACCGCGCCGACGTAAACCAGCACCAGCACGATCCCCAAAAACTCCGCGTCCAGCAGCACCCAGATGACGGCGCTGTTGAAGAAGCACAGCACCAGCAGCAACGCGGAGTAAACCGGATTGCGCGACAGAATCACGCCGAGCGCCGCACCGACCAGCACGGTGCCGAAAACGAAGAATAGTATCGTGGGGAACATCAGCGGTACCGTGCATCGGCGGCGCGATCCGCCGCAATCAAGGCCTCGTAGCGTTCGCCGATGCCGAGCAATTTGTCCTTGCTCATGATGTTCTCGCCGCGATTCTCCATGTGATATTCGTGCAGGCGCGTCTCGACGATGGCATCGACCGGGCAGGCCTCCTCGCAGAAGCCGCAGTAGATGCACTTGAAAAGATCGATGTCATAGCGCGTGGTGCGGCGCGTACCGTCGCTGCCGACATCGGATTCGATCGTGATCGCCAGCGCCGGACACACCGCCTCGCACAGCTTGCAGGCGATGCAGCGCTCTTCGCCGTTCGGGTAGCGCCGCAGCGCGTGCAGACCGCGGAAGCGGCTGCTCTGCGGGGTTTTCTCCTCCGGATAGTTGAGCGTGATCTTGGTCTCGAACATGCTTTTCAGCGTGACCATGAGACCCTGCAACAGCTCCCAGAGCATGAAAGTCTTGATAAAACTGCGAATGCCTTGCATCAAAAATGCCCCTTCCAGGGACCGACGTGGGCGTACGCCATGATCCCCTCGGCCAGTAGCCAGATGAGCGTGACCGGAATCAGCGCCTTCCAGCCCAAGCGCATGATTTGATCGTAGCGGTAGCGGGGGAAAGTCGCCCGGAACCACAGAAAGACGAACATGAAGAAAAACACCTTCGGCGCCAGCCAGAAAAAGCTCGGCTGCGCCAGCCGGGAATCCGCGGCCAGCCAGCCGTCGAAGGGCGACAGCCATCCGCCGAAGAAAAAGATCGAGGTCAATGCCGAGATCAGAATCATGTTGACGTATTCGGCGATGAAAAACAGCGCGAACGCCATGCCCGAATAGTCCACATGAAAACCGGCGACGATTTCCGACTCGCCCTCCGCCACGTCAAACGGTGCGCGATTGGTCTCCGCCACCCCTGAGATGAAGTACACGATGAACAGCGGGAACAGCCAGGTCCAGTTCCAGCCGAACAGCCCGCTTTGCTGATGGATGATGGCGCCGATGTTCAAGCTGCCTGAGGCCATGAGCACGCCCACCATGGCAAAGCCCATGGCGATTTCGTAGGCGACGATCTGTGCGGCGGAGCGCATCGCCCCCAGGAACGCGTATTTGGAATTCGCGGCCCATCCGGCGAGGATGATGCCGTAGACACCCATCGAGGTCAGCGCCAGAACATACAGCAAACCCGCATCGATGTTCGCGAAGGCATGCTCGGGGCGCAACGGAATCACCGCCCAAATGGCCAGCGCGGGCACCAATGCCAGGAATGGCGCCACCCGGAACAGGAATCCGTTGGCATCCGCCGGAATGATGATCTCCTTGAATACCAGCTTGATCACGTCCGCGAACGGTTGGCCCAGCCCGGGAATCCAAAACAGATTGACCCGATTCGGCCCGCGCCGGTATTGCATCCAGCCGATGACTTTGCGCTCGGCCAGGGTGTAGACGGCCATGACCAGGATGATCGAAATCATCACCATCAGCGTCTGCACCACGAGCAGCAACGGCGTGGTCCAATACGGCGTGATGTAGCCCGAGATCCAATCGCGCAGCGGCGTCCAATCCCACATGGTCAGATCACGGCGCGGGTCATGCGCCCGTCCTTGGTCTTCTGCAGAGGTTCGGATCCGCGCACCAGCAGGTCGCCTTGATACGGCGGCAGCTCCACCCAGGCGCCTTTCGCGGCCTCGCCGTTGGGAATCGGGCCGGCCGGCACACGTGCAGCCTCGACGCGCGCTCCACAGACTGCCCGCAATGCATCGCGAACTTCATCGGAACTGTTGTAGTCGACGCCATGCAGGCCCAACAGGTTGGCGAGCACGCGCAACACCTTCCAACCCGGCCGGCTTTCGCCCGGAAGCCGCGCAGCGGCCGCCCAACTCTGCCAGCGGCCCTCCACGTTCACATACGTTCCCGAGGTTTCGGCAAATGAGCCGATGGGCAGCGCCACATGCACGACTGCGCGCAGAGCTTCGGGTAAATGCGTGGTGATCGCCACGACCAAATCGGCGGATGCCAGCGCCCACGGATCCACCGCCAGATCCTGGGCCGGATCGATGCCGCCCAACAGCACATAGGCCTTGAGCGGAGACTCCAGCATTTGGCGCGCCGACAAGCCCGCGGCGGCCACAGGCGCGCCGCCCGGTTCGCGATGCGGCACCGCGCCCGCGAGGTAGGCACCCGCCGCGTTGCCGCCTTCGGTGAGAAAACCGACGCTCGCTCCGCACAGCTCGGCGAGCGCGGCGCTCAATGCCTTCAGCTGCGCGTAGGCGGGATGCCGCTGCGCCAGCGTGCCAACTATGACCGCACGACGACTGCCGTGCGACAGCGCGCCGATCAACGCCGTGTGCGCATCGGTCACATCCGCCGCGGCGACGCCGCCGGGCACCGGCCGGTTCGCCGCGCCGGCGGCGACACGCACCAGTGCCGACAACTCGGCCACCATGTCGGTCTCGGCGGTCAGGTATCCGGCCACCGGGAACATGAATTCAAAGCGGCGTGGATTCAAAAAAGCGATGTGCGCCCCGCCGTGCACCGCGGCCTTGCGGATGCGGTGTGCCAGCATCGGCATTTCGCGGCGCAGGTCCGAACCGACGATGAGCACGCCCTCGAGATGTTCGACCTCGGCAATCTTGAGCCCGAGATGCGGAAATGCCCCGTCGCCCGCCTGCGCCCGAAAATCCAGCTGCCGCAATCGATGATCGATGTTGCTCGAGCCCATGCCGCGCGCAATCTGCGCCAGCAGGTACATCTCTTCCACCGTGGCCATGGGCGAGGCGAGATAGCCGCCGGCCGCTTTGCTCACCGCGGCCGCTTTCTGCAAGCCCTCCGCGGCGGCGGTCAATGCCACTTCCCAATCGACGGCCTGCAAATTGCCGTCGATGCGCAACAAGGGTTGCGAAATCCGATCGGGCGAATACATTCCCTCGAAGCCGAACCGGTCGCGGTCGGCGATCCAGGTCTCGTTGAGTTCCTCGTTTTCCCGCGGCACCATGCGCAACAGCCTGCCGCGCAGCACATGCGCATACAGATTGGTGCCGAAGGCATCGTGCGGCGACACCAGCGGCGTCTGCGTCATCTCCCAGGCGCGCCCGCGATAGCGGAACGGCTTGTTGTTGAGAGCTCCGACCGGGCACAAATCGATGATGTTGGCCGACAATTCGTGATCGACGCTGTGCTCGATGTAGGTGCCGATCTCCATGTGCTCGCCCCGGCCGGTGGCGCCCATTTGCGGGTAGCCCTGGATTTCCGCACCGAAGCGCACGCAGCGCGTGCAGTGAATGCAGCGGGTCATGTCGGTCGAGACCAGCGGGCCCAGATTCTTGTCCTTGACCACCCGCTTACGCTCGCTGAAGCGGGAAATATCCCGGCCAAAACCCAGCGCCAGATCCTGCAATTCGCACTCCCCGCCCTGATCGCAGATCGGGCAGTCGAGCGGGTGGTTGATGAGCAGGAATTCCATGGTCGCCCGCTGCGCCGCGACCGCCTTGGGCGATTTGGTGAATACCTTCATCCCCTCGGCGACCGGGGTGGCACATGCCGGCAACGGCTTCGGCGCCTTCTCGACCTCCACCAAACACATGCGGCAATTTGCCGCCACGGTCAATTTTTCGTGATAGCAAAATCGCGGAATGTAGATGTCGGCAGGATCGGTCACCTGCATGATCATCTGGCCCTTGCGGGCCTTCAACGGCACACCGTTGACTTCGATATTGACCGTGTCGTCCGCCATGGATTTAGGCCGCGACGGCCGGACGGCCGTCCAAGTGGGTGGCGCCTTGCATGATCGAGCGTCCCTTATGTTCGATCATGTATTGAAATTCGGGCCGGAAATGTTTGAGGAAACTCTGCACCGGCCATGCCGCCGCATCGCCCAGCGCACAAATCGTGTGCCCTTCGATGCGATTCGCCACATCCATGAGCAGGCTCAAATCCTCGCTGCGGCCGTCGCCCGCGATGATGCGTTTCAGCATGCGATCCAGCCACCCGGTGCCCTCGCGGCACGGCGTGCATTGCCCGCAGGATTCCGACATGTAGAAGCGCGCCAGGCGTTCGAGTGCGCGCACCATGCAGGTGGTTTCGTCCATGACGATGACCGCGCCGGTGCCGAAGGAGGAGCCGGCCTTCTTGAGCGAGTCGTAGTCCATGTTGACATTCCACATGATCTCGGCGGGCAGGACCATGCAGGAGGACCCGCCGGGAATGACGGCCTTGAGCTTGCGGCCTTTCCACACGCCGCCGACCAGACCCATCAGATCCTTGAACGGAATCCCCATCGGCAATTCGAAATTCCCCGGCTTCTCGACATGCCCGGAGACCGAGAAAATCGCGGTGCCGCCGGAGTTCGCCGGTCCCAAACCGGCAAACCACGCGGCGCCCTTGCGCATGATGGTGGGTACCGAGGCGAAGCTCTGGGTATTGTTGATGGTGGTCGGCTTGCCGAACAGCCCGAAATTCGCCGGGAAAGGCGGCTTGAAGCGCGGCTTGCCGGGTTTGCCTTCGAGCGATTCCAGCAGCGCCGTTTCCTCGCCGCAGATATAGGCGCCGGCACCGATGAAGGTGTGCAGGTCGAAGTCCACGCCGCTGCCCAGGATGTTCTTGCCGAGCAGGCCCGCCGCATAAGCCTCGGCCAGGGCGGCCTCGAATCTCGGGATGGGTTCGGCGAGAAATTCGCCGCGGATATAGTTGTAGCCCACGGTGGCCGTCATGGCGTAACCGCCGATGGCCATGCCCTCGATCACCGAGTGCGGGTTGTAGCGCAGGATCTCGCGATCATGGCAGGTTCCCGGCTCGGATTCGTCCGAGTTGCAGACCACGTATTTTTGCACCGGCGAGCTGCGCGGCATGAAGCTCCATTTCACGCCGGTGGGAAAAGCCGCGCCGCCGCGGCCGCGCAGCCCCGATGCCTTCACCTCATCGATGATTTTCTCGCGTGGCGTCTGCTCGCGCAGGATCTTCTCCCACGCCTGGTAGCCGCCGAATTGCCGATAGCTCTCCAGCGTCCACGGGCGCTCGTATTTGAACGCTTCGAATAACACCAGATTCTGTTCGTAAGGCATCGGCAATCCTCAACAGTTAAGCCAATTCGTCGAGCACTTTGTCGATGATTTGCGGCGTCAGGTTTTCATGGAATACGTGATCGACCATCATCATCGGCGCGCCGCAGCAGGCGGCGAGGCATTCTTCTTCGCGCTTCAGGTAAATGCGCCCGTCAGGCGTGCTCTCGCCGGTCTTGATGCCCAGCTTGTTCTCGACATAGCCCACGATTTCCTCGGCGCCGCGCAGCATGCAGGAGATATTGGTGCACACGGAAATGTGGTGTCGCCCGACCGGCTTGGTCTCGAACATGGAATAGAAGGATGCGACTTCGTACACCAGGATGTTCGGCAGCTGCAGGTACTCGGCGACCGCATCCATGAGATCCGTGCTCAGAAAGCCGTGATTTTCGTGCTGCACGGCATGCAGCGCCGAAATCACGGCGGAACGCTTGCGATCGGGCGGGAACTTGGCCACCCAGTGATCGATTTCCTCACGCACGTGAGCGGATAGTTTTGCGCTCATCGGTCGATCTCGCCGAAAACGATGTCCTGCGTGCCGATCACCGCGACCACATCCGCCAGCATGTGCCCGCGCACCATCTCATCGAGCGCCGCCAGGTGCGCGAAACCGGGAGGCCGCACCTTCAGCCGATACGGCTTGTTCGCGCCGTCGGATATGAGGTAGACGCCGAGTTCTCCCTTCGGAGCCTCGACCGCCGCATACACTTCACCCATCGGCACGCAGTAGCCCTCGGTCATCAGTTTGAAGTGATGAATGAGCGATTCCATGTCGCCCTTCATTTCTTCGCGGCGCGGCGGGCGCACCTTGCGATCATCGATCATCACCGGACCGGGGTTGGCCTCGAGCCAGGCCACACATTGCTCGATGATGCGGTTGGCCTGGCGCAGCTCCTCGATGCGCACCAGGTAGCGATCGTAGCAATCGCCGTTGCTCCCCACCGGGATGTCGAAATCCAGCTTGTCGTACACATCGTACGGCTGCTTCTTGCGCAGGTCCCATTCGATGCCGGAGCCGCGCAGCATGGGTCCGGAGAAACCCAATTGCATGGCGCGCTCGGGGCTCACCACGCCGATGTTGACGGTGCGCTGTTTCCAAATGCGATTGTCGGTCAGCAGCGCCTCGTACTGATCCACGCAGGCCGGAAAGCGCTTGGTGAAATTTGCGATGAAATCCAGCAGGCCGCCGGAGCGGCGCGCATTCAGCCGCTCGACATCCTTCTTGCCGCGCCACTGTGAAACTTGATATTGCGGCATCGACTCCGGCAGATCGCGGTACACCCCGCCTGGGCGGTAATAGGTTGCGTGCATGCGCGTGCCGGAGACCGCCTCGTAGCAATCCATGAGATCCTCGCGCTCGCGAAAGCAGTACAAGAAGACCGTCATGGCGCCGATGTCGATGGCATGCGCCCCCAGCCACATCAGATGATTCAGGATGCGGGTGATCTCATCGAACATCACGCGGATGTACTGCGCCCGCAGCGGCGGCTCCAAGCCCAACAGCTTCTCGATGGCCATGACATAGGCGTGCTCGTTGCACATCATGGAGACATAGTCCAACCGGTCCATGTAGCCGATCGACTGGTTGAAGGGCTTGCTCTCGGCGAGCTTCTCCGTGGCCCGATGCAGCAATCCCACGTGCGGATCGGCCTTCTGAATCACCTCGCCGTCGAGTTCCAGCACCAGGCGCAGCACGCCGTGCGCGGCCGGATGCTGCGGGCCGAAATTCATGGTGTAGTTGCGGATCTCAGCCATCGGTCTTGGCAATGCTCGTGGTTTGGACCGGTGCGTTGGTGAGCGCCGGATCGTAGCGGTTGTCGTGGCGGATCACTTTCGGCACCAGCACGCGCGGCTCGATGCTCACCGGCTGATAGACCACGCGGCCCTTTTCCGGGTCGTAGCGCACTTCGACATTGCCGGACAGCGGGAAGTCCTTGCGAAACGGGTAGCCGATGAAGCCGTAGTCGGTCAGCAAGCGGCGCAAGTCCGGGTGCCCTTTGAAGAGAATGCCGTACAAGTCGAACGCCTCGCGCTCGAACCAGTTGGCGCCCGCCCAGATGCCGGTCACCGAATCGACCATGGGCTGATCGTTGTCGGCGCAGAACACGCGCAGGCGCAATCGTTGATTCAAGGATATGGACAGCAGGTGATACACCGCGGCGAAGCGCCGTCCCGGTGCGATTTCTCCGGCGCGCTGCCCGCCGCGCGCCACGCCGCGGCTGAATCCGGAAGCGGTCGCGCTCTGCGTGTTCCATTCGTCGCGGCCATGCGCGAGATAATCCACGCCGCACACGTCCATGCACATCTCGAACTTCAGGTCCGGCGCATCGCGCAGTACTCGTGCCGCGGCCAGAAGCTTGTCAGGCGCGACCTCGTAGGTCAGCTCGCCGGTGTGACTCGCGATCGCGGTGAGTGCGTCCGGCAATGCCGCCGTGATCGCGTGTGCCAGCGTTTCGAGGCGGGTCGGTGTCGCCACCGCCGCCGTGGTGTCCGATCCTAAGGTCATCGGATGATCGCCTTGTTGCGCTTTATCTTGTTCTGCAGCTGGATGATGCCATAGAGCAACGCCTCCGCCGTGGGCGGGCAACCGGGCACATAGACGTCCACCGGTACGATGCGATCGCAGCCGCGTACCACCGCATAGGAATAGTGATAATAGCCGCCGCCGTTGGCGCAGGAACCCATGGAGATCACCCAACGCGGCTCGGTCATCTGGTCGTACACCTTGCGCAGCGCCGGTGCCATTTTGTTGACCAACGTGCCCGCCACGATCATGACGTCCGATTGCCGCGGGCTCGGCCGGAAAATGATGCCGAAACGGTCCTGGTCGTAGCGCGACGCGCCGGCGTGCATCATTTCAACAGCACAGCATGCCAGCCCGAACGTCATCGGCCAGAGCGAGCCGGCGCGGGCCCAATTGATGAGCTTATCGACGCTGGTCACTTCGAAGCCGCGGGCGGTGTTGTCGACTTCTAATCCCACTCCAGCGCCCCCTTCTTATAGTCATAGGCCAGCGCGACCACCAGCACCAGGGCAAATATCAGCATGGCAATCAACCCAAAAGCGCCGGTAATTCTGAGCGACACCGCCCAGGGAAAGAAGAAGGCGATCTCCAGATCGAACACGATGAAAATAATGGCCACGAGGTAGTAGCGCACGTCGAAGCGCATGCGCGAGTCTTCGAAGGCCTCGAAACCGCACTCATAAGGCGAAAGTTTTTCCGAGTCGGGGCGCCGCGGACCCAATATCCATCCGACGGTGAACAGCGCGAGGCCCAGAATCGTGGCCAAGCCCAGAAAAATCAAAATCGGTAAGTACTGTCGCAACATTATCAACGCCGTTGACTACACGGATTGACCATAATTGTATCAGGCGCGGCTGCATTGCGCCGCGCGGAACACTTGAAGTTTCCTCGACATCGATGGTGCCGACGGCCGGACTCGAACCGGCACAGGTTGCCCCACTAGCCCCTCAAACTAGCGCGTCTACCAATTTCGCCACGTCGGCTTGTCCATGTCATGGGCTGCGCCCAAACTTTCAACGGGGTTCGCCAAGCGAACCCACGAATTAGCGGCGCTGCGCGCCGGCAAGAAAGACTTCGTCACTGACCGATCACTTCGGAGGCGGCGTTGGATTCGCCGGTACCGGCGCTGTCACAGGCTGCGGTGGCGGCTGCGGCGTGAGCGCGGGCGGCGGCGCTTTGTTGGGCGCTGCAGCGGCGGCGGCTTGTGCCGCACGCTCCAGCACCGAGGTCGGTTCCCGGATCGAGTGCGTACCGAGATACGCCAAAGTCAGACTGGTGACGAAGAACAAGGCCGCGAACACCCCGGTCAGTTTTGAAAACAGCGTGCTCGTGCCGCGCGCGCCGAATACCGTGCCCGAGGCTCCCGATCCAAATCCGGCGCCCGCTTCGGCGCCTTTGCCTCGCTGCAGAAGCACCAATGCGATAATCATGAATGCGAGCAGCACATGCAGCCCTAAGATCAAACCACGCAACATAAAAAAATCTCTTTAGTGGCGAACGGCCGCGGCCGCGCAAATCTGTCGAAACTCTTCGGCGCTCAGCGAAGCGCCGCCCACCAAACCACCATCCACATCGGGCATTGCAAAAAGCTCCGCCGCGTTGCCGGCCTTGACGCTGCCGCCGTACAAAATTCGCAGATGACCCGCCATCTTAGCATCATGCGCCCGGATCCGACTGCGCAGGAATGCATGCACCTCCTGCGCCTGCTCCGGCGATGCCGTGCGTCCGGTGCCAATCGCCCACACCGGCTCGTAGGCCAGTACCGCCTGGGCAAAGCCACCGGCTCCGTGCATTGCGATCACCGCATCGACCTGGCGCCCTACCACCGCCTCGGTCTGCTTGGCCTCGCGCTCTTCCAGGGTTTCCCCGACGCACAACACCGGTGTCAATCCGCCGGCGAGGGCGGCCGCAAACTTGCGCGCGACCAACGAGTCATCTTCGTGGTACCAGCGCCGCCGCTCCGAGTGCCCGACGATGACATAGCTGCAGCCGACATCCTTCAGCATGGCGGCGCCCACCTGGCCGGTGAACGCACCGCCGGACTCCGCGCACACGTCCTGAGCGCCGACCAGAATGCGCCCCTCCTCCAGAGCCCGCACCGCGTCAGCCAAATAGACATAAGGTGGAAATACCACGATGTCGATCGGCCAATCCGGCTTGATGTAGCTTTCCAATTCGGCAAGCAACGCCCGATTGACGGCCTGTGAACCGTGCATTTTCCAATTGCCCGCGACCATCGGACGACGCATAGCCAACCTTGGGGCATTTTGCCCTGCGGGAAAGGCGGCGAAGATTAGCCGCGCCGACGCGTAACTGCAACCCCTGTTAGGAAATCGCGCCCGCAGCGCCCGCGACAGCCGCCGCGATATCCTGCGCGCCCTTGCGGACCTGGGCCGCGTCGGCACCTTCGACCATCACCCGGATGACTGATTCGGTGCCCGAGGCCCGCAGCACGATTCGCCCGCGTCCTTTAAGCCTCTGCTCCACCTGTTCGACCACCTGCATCACCGCGGGTTCGGCCTGCGGATCGAACTGTTTTGCGATCTTTACGTTCAGCAGAACCTGGGGATATTTCTTCATGGCCGCACCGAGTTCGGCCAGACCCGAGCCGGTTTGCTTCATGACCGCAAGCACCTGCAGTGCACTCACCAGCCCGTCGCCCGTCGTAGTCTTGTCCAGGCACAGGATATGGCCGGAGGTCTCCCCGCCCAGGGTTCCGCCGGCTTGGTTGAGCAGGGCCAGCACATTTCGATCCCCCACCTGGGCGCGCAGGAACTCGATGCTGCGCGCCGCCAGGGCATGCTCCAGCCCAAGATTGCTCATGACGGTACCGACCACGGGGCCCTTCATTTCGCCTGCGCGCTGCCGCGCAGCAGCAAGGATGAACAGCAGCTGATCGCCATCGACGCAACGCCCCAACTCATCCACCATCACCACGCGGTCGCCATCCCCATCGAGCGCCAGCCCGACTTGCGCACGCACGCCGGGAACGGTGAGTTGCAGCAATTCCGGCGATGTCGAACCGCAGCCGTCATTGATGTTGCGGCCATTGGGCGAGCAACCGATGGGTACGATCTCGGCGCCCAAATCGGCCAGCACGCGCGGCGCCACTTTGTAGCCTGCGCCGTTGGCGCAGTCGATCACGATTTTGAAGCCCTTGAGATTCATGTCCGGCGGGATGGTGGACATGCAGAATTCTTGATATTGCGTGCGGCTGCGATCGATGCGCACCGCCCGCCCGAGATGCTGCGACTCCTGCGTCATCACCGCCAAATCCAGCAGCGATTCGATTTCCTGCTCGACGGCGTCGGAAAGTTTGCTGCCGGCGGCATCGAAGAATTTGATGCCGTTGTCCTGGTAAGGGTTATGCGACGCACTGATCACCACGCCGAAATTGCAGCCCAGACGCTGCGTCATGTAGGCGATGCCCGGCGTGGGCAACGGACCAATCAGCATCACATCCACGCCGGCAGCCACGAAACCCGCCTCGAGTGCGGATTCGAACATGTAGCCCGACAGGCGCGTGTCCTTGCCGATCAGCACCCGCCCGCCACCACCCGGAGCGAGCACGCGTGCCGCGGCACTCGCCAGGCGCAGCGCAAAATCCACGGTCATGGGTGAGCTGCCGACCCGGCCGCGCACGCCATCGGTGCCGAAATAGCGGCTCATGCCGGCATGCCCTGCAGCACCGCGCTGACGCTGCGCACGGCATCCACGGTGGGCGCCACATCGTGAGTGCGAATGACGCGCGCGCCGCCGGCCGCCGCCAGCGCCGCGAGACCCAGCCCGCCATACAATCGCTGGTCCAGCGCCCTCCCCAAAATCCTGCCGATGACGCTTTTGCGCGATACCCCCACCAGCAACGGTGCCTCGAGGGCCGCGAACCGCGGCAGTTCCCTCAGTAGCGTCAAGTTATGCTCCAGATTCTTGCCAAACCCAAATCCCGGATCGAGCGCAATGGCGTCGGGCGCGATGCCGGCCTCGATGCAGGCCCTGCGCTCGCGCGCCAGGAAGTCCATCACCTCGCCGACCACATCATTATAGTGGGGACTGTCCTGCATCGTACGCGGCTCGCCCTGCATATGCATGAGACACACCCCGGCCTGCAATTCGGCGGCAACCGCGCGTGCTCCGGGCTCTCGCAGCGCGTACACATCGTTGATGATGCAGGCGCCCGCCGCGACCGCCGCGCTCATCACCTTGGGCTTGGAGCTGTCGATGGAGATTGCCACATCGCAGCCGGCCGCAATGCCTTCGATGACCGGAAGGACGCGCTCGATCTCCACCGACGCTTCCACCCCAAGGGCGCCGGGGCGCGTCGACTGACCACCCACATCGATGATGGCCGCGCCCTCCGCGACGATCTGACGCGCACGCGCCAGCGCCGCCTCGACGCCTGCATAACGGCCGCCATCGGAAAACGAATCCGGCGTGACATTGAGAATGCCCATGACCACGGGCCGGCTTAGATCGATTACTCGCTGTCGACAATGCCACTGCATGTGGATTTGAAGGCCTCTCGGCTTATGTTAGTTATTTGCGCCCGTCTCTAAGGTTGGATCGGCAGCGCATTTCCCGGAGCGTGAAAAACAGGACGTTTTTCCCGCAGCTCCCAGGGGTGCGAGCATGGTCGCACGGGTGGCCATGGATGGCGGTCCGGGAAATATGCTCCCGATCCAACCGTCCTTAGTGCTGTCCCGCCGGATTGACCAGCGGGGTCGTCGGCTTCTCGGCCGATGGTCCGCGCGGCGTCGGTGTCGGGGTCGACGTGTCGTCCCAATCGCGGGGCGGACGCGGCTCACGACCCTCCATGATGTCCTTGATCATTTCCTCATCGATGGTCTCGTACTTGATCAAGGCCTCCGACATCGTCTGCAGCTTGTCCATGTTGGTCTGCAGGATCTTGTAGGCGCGCTGATAGTTGCTGTCGATGACGCGCCGGACCTCCTCGTCGATCACATGCGCGGTGACATCCGAGACCTGCTTGTGCTGGGTGACGCTGCGGCCCAAGAACACTTCGCCGGACTCTTCGCTGTAGGTCTGCGGCCCCAGGCGATCGGACAGACCCCAGCGGGTCACCATGTTGCGCGCGAGTTCCGTCGCACGTTCGATGTCATTCGATGCTCCGGTGGTGACGGCATCGGCGCCGAACACCAGCTCTTCGGCGATACGGCCGCCGAACAAGGTCGCAATGCGGCTCTCGAGCTGGCGCTTGCTGGTGCTGTAGCGATCCGCTTCCGGCAGGAACATGGTCACGCCCAGGGCGCGGCCACGGGGAATGATGGTCACTTTGTACACCGGGTCGTGCTCAGGGACGCTCAGGCCCACGATGGCGTGCCCCGACTCGTGATAGGCGGTGTTGCGCTTCTCTTCTTCCGTCATGACCATCGAGCGGCGCTCGGCGCCCATCATGATCTTGTCCTTGGCGCGCTCGAACTCTTCCATGGTCACGGACCGCTTGTTGCCGCGTGCCGCGAACAGCGCCGCCTCGTTCACCAGATTGGCGAGATCCGCGCCGGAGAAACCGGGCGTGCCGCGCGCGATGACCGAGGGTTTGACGTTGTCGCCGAGCGGGACTTTGCGCATGTGTACTTTGAGAATCTGTTCGCGGCCGCGCACATCCGGCAGCGGTACCACCACTTGGCGATCGAAACGGCCCGGGCGCAGCAGTGCCGGATCCAGCACGTCGGGCCGGTTGGTGGCCGCGATGACGATGATGCCCTCGTTACCCTCAAACCCGTCCATTTCGACCAGCAATTGGTTCAAGGTCTGTTCGCGCTCGTCATGACCGCCGCCTAGACCCGCGCCGCGGTGCCGGCCAACGGCATCGATTTCGTCGATGAAGATGATGCAGGGAGCGTGCTTCTTGGCCTGCTCGAACATGTCGCGTACGCGCGAGGCGCCCACGCCGACGAACATTTCCACGAAATCCGAACCCGAAATGGTAAAGAACGGCACTTTGGCCTCGCCGGCGATGGCACGCGCCAGCAGCGTCTTGCCCGTGCCGGGCGAGCCGACCATGAGCACGCCTTTCGGGATCTTGCCGCCAAGTTTCTGGAACTTGCCGGGATCTTTCAAGAAATCGACGATTTCGACCACTTCCTGCTTGGCTTCCTCCACACCGGCGACATCCGCGAAGGTGATGTTCACCTGGTCCTCGCCCAAGAGTCGCGCGCGGCTCTTGCCGAAGGACATGGCGCCCCGGCCGCCGGACGCACCCTGCATCTGGCGCATGAAGTAGGCCCAAAAGCCAATGAGAATCAATATCGGGAACGCCGAGATGAGCAATTGCACCAGAACCGATTGCTGCTTGGGCGGCTCGCCGCCGAACTTCACGTTCTGCTGCTGCAACAACCCGATCAGGGCGGTGTTATTGGTCTCGGGATTGAATGTGACAAATTGTTCCCCGGTGCGCTTCTTGCCCTCGATGATCTCGCCCTTGAGGGTCACCGTTTCAACTGTGCCGCTCTTCACATCGGTGAGAAACTGCGAATAGATTTCTTGCGACGGCTGACCCGTGCGCATGCCGAATTGGCTGAAAATAGCGAGCAAAATGACCGCCAACGCGACCCACAAGAGAATTTGTTTCGTCAGATCGTTCAAGTTTCACCTGCAACCGTCACACATTTTAGACCAATAAATCTGACGGGCGTTCCTCAACTTACACCATCCTAAACTGCCGCGCCAACAGATAGATCTCGGGACTGCGGGATCGTGACGCCTTCGGCTTTTTAGTCAGCACGCGGCCATAGCGAGCGCGGGCATCCTTGATGATCTGCTCGAATCCGGCGCCTTGAAATACTTTCACGAGCAAATCCCCTCCCGGTGCCAGAACGCGATCCGCGAATTCGATGGCCAGCTCTGCCAGATACATGGAGCGCGGCTGGTCAACGGCATCTATTCCTGCCATGTTTGGGGCCATATCGGACAATACAAGGTCGACTTTCTCGGCCCCGACCCGCTGCAAAACCTGATCGAGGACCGATTCCTCGCGGAAGTCCCCCTGCACGAAATCGACGCCCGCGAGCGCATCCATCGGCAATATGTCCGTCGCGACGATCCGGCTCTTGCCGCCCACGATGCGTGCGGCATATTGGCTCCAGCCGCCCGGCGCGGCGCCCAGATCGACCACCCGAATGCCCGGCCGCAGCAGCCGTTCGGCCTCCTGTATCTGCGCGAGTTTGAATACCGCGCGCGAACGCCAGCCTTCCTTCTGGGCGCGCTTCACGAATTCATCGTTGGCATGTTCGGCCAGCCAGCGGGAACTGCTTTTAGAGCGCTTGGGCATTTTGAGAAGCGACTATAATCGTTTGATGACGCTGTCCGAGAAACAAAAGAAACATCTTCGCCGCCTCGGGCATCCGTTGAATCCGGTGGTCATGCTCGGCAATGCCGGCCTAACCGCGGGAGTGGTCAAGGAAATGGACCGCGCCCTCACCGATCACGAATTGGTCAAGGTGTCCGCCCGGGTCGGGGAGCGCAGCGCGCGGGACGCCGCGCTCGAGCTTCTCGCCAAACAGACGGCCAGCGAAATCGTGCAACGGATCGGTAATGTCGGCCTCTTCTACCGCCGCAGCGCGCAGCTGCCCAAGATTCTCCTGCCCGATTGACGTCAGCGCGCCGCGTGTCAGCGCGCCGCGTGTCAGCGCGCCGCGTGCGTGGCCGAGCCCAGGTATGCATCCGCCGCCTTGACCAGCTCCGGTTTCTGCGCCGCCAAGTGATGCGCGGTCTCCATGCCGCGCGCCAAGTTCTCGGCCGCACCCTTGGGAATGTTCGCGCGCGCCCAGGCCTCGAGCTGATCCAGTGGCAACGCATCCCAATATACCGCCGGCGATTGCTGCGCGATCACCAGCGGCCGACCCCCGCTCGGTATCGACTTCATCAGCTGATCCTGGTTGGTGATATAGGTGTCCCAGGAAAGCCGCGGATGTTCGCGCGCCAGCGTAAGAATCAAGCGAAGGCCGAGCGTGTTGGCCTGCGGCGGTATTTCATCGGACAGCGCGATTTGCACGACTTGGCGGGCGAGTTCCGGATCCCGCACCCGTGCCAGCGCCAGGTAACAGCGCTGCATGAACGTGTCGTCTTTTGCGCCCTTGGCCAAGATATGCAACTGCGCAAAAGTCGCGGCGTCCGCGTTTTGCCCGACGATCGCGAGCAAGGTCGCTTGCGCGTCAGCGCTCACACCGCGCGGATCCTGGATGAATGCGGCGAAGCGTCGGCGTGCCTCATCGATCGTGCCTTGATCGCCCCAGCGGCTCAAGTCGCGCAACAGCGTATCGCGCAGGTCGCCCACATCCGGAGTTTCCTGCGGCGCTGCATCCCACCCCAACTGATCGGCCACCGGCTTGATCAGTGCACGCGCATACGCTGCGAAGGCTTTGGCCCCAGGCGATCCGCGCTCGGCGTATTCAATGATCGCCAGCGCCCGGGCGATCTGCTGCCAAGCCCGCGCGTCGCGATCGGCGCCCATGGAGGCTGCCAGCGCCAAGAAGTTCTGCAATGACGCCTCGCCGCTTCCCAGCAACGCCCATTGATCATCGAGCAGGGCAATGCGATCCCCGTCAACCGCGCTGGGGAAAGCCCTTGTGTTCACGGCCAGCGTGTCCGCGTCGTACTGGACGCGGTAATAGCCGACGGCGTCGGCATTGACGGATAAAGGCTCGTCGCAGCGGCCTGCCGCGGTCTTCTGCTCCTGAGTGTCGAGCAGCACGTTGCGCGGGGCGGCGCTGCCGGCTCGGATTCTCAAGGGCACCTGCCACTGCGCGCCAGCCGCACCGGAGCCGTTCAGCAGGAACCGCTTCTGGCTCAAGGTCACGCTGCGATTACCGGATGCATCGCAGGCTGCCGTCACGTGAACCAAGGGAAATCCCGGCTTCTCGATCCACGGCGCCGCGACCGCGGGAATGTTCTTGCCGCTGGCGTGGCCCAAGGCATTCCAGAGATCTGCCGCAGCCGCATTCGAATAGGAGCGGCTCTTCATATAGCTGCGGATCCCCTGGCGAAACACGTCCTCGCCTATGTAAGCCTCCAGCATGCGCAGCAGCGCTTCACCTTTGCTGTAGGTAATGTCCGAATCGAAGGAATTGAGTGCTTCCAGCTCGTTGGTTACATGCTGCTCGATGGCATGCGAAGTCGCACGCGCATCCGCCGCCATCGCCGACTCCTTCGAATCGTCTTCCTGTTCCCACCAGCGCCAGGCGGGATGGCGCGCAGCAGTCTCCTTGGCGGAGAGCCACGAGGCAAAGCTTTCATTCAGCCAGGTATCGTCCCACCATCCCATGGTGACCAGGTCCCCGAACCATTGATGTGCCATCTCGTGCGCTTGAATGCTGAAAACCGTTTGCCGGTTGCGCATCGTGCTCGAGGGGCTGACCAGCAATATCCGATCGTTGTAGGTAATCGCCCCCCAATTCTCCATGGCGCCGGAAAAACCGCCCGGAATGGCGATGGAATCGAGCTTGGGCAGAGGATATGGATGGGCAAAGTAATCGTTGTAATCGGCCAGGATATCCTGGGCGCTGGAGAGTGCCACCGCGCCATCCTGTTCGTGACCCGCGGCCGCCCAGACGCCGAATTGCGTGCCGCCGCGCGCCGCGGACACTTCACGCAAATCCCCGGCCGTGAATTCCACCAGGTAGGACGACATCTTCGGGGAGCGCTGAAAGCTCACCGTCGCTGATTGGCCGTGCACGGTACGACGGGCGATCGGCATGTTACCCACCGTGGCCCAGGATGCCGGTACCGTGACCGTCAGGTGAAAGTAAGCGCGAAAAGACGGTTCATCCCAGCAGGGGAACATGCGGCGTGCGTCCGTGGCCTCGAATTGCGTCGACAGCATCACGGTCTGAGTGCCGTCCGATTTCCGGTACTTCTGCGCAAACAGGCCCTGCGGCTGCGCTTCGATCTTGCCGCTGTACGAAAAGTGCAAGGTGTGCAGACCGCTTGCCGGCTTCGCCAGCGTCACGGTGGTGAGCTGCCGCGCATCGTCGGAAACCACGCTCTTGACCGGCTTGCCGTCCAACAGCACGTGGCTCAAGGTCTCGTTGAGCGAATTGAATTGCAGCGTCGCGCTCGCCGCACGGAATTGCAGCCGCACCGACTCGGTTCCTGCCAATTTCAAGGCATCGATATCGGGCACGATGGCGACGTCGTAACTCAAGGGAACGACATTCTTGGGCAGCCGGCCCGGCGCCGAATCGAATGAAAATGGCGCTCCGCACCACGCCGTGGGCGCCAGCGAACAGCAGAGTGCCGCGAAATAAACCCGGGTGCGATTAAGCATGGCGATATTCATCCTGGTAAATCATGACGACGACGCACAGACAGGCGAGCAGATAAACTCCGGCCGAAATACCATGCCACGCGGCGAAGCTCAAACCCGCGGTGCCGCCATGCGCCTGCGCCATGGACATGGCCGCCTTCAGTATCCACTCGTTGAACGCCAGCAATGCGGCCGCGATGTATCCCAGCCGGAATCGCGCGCGTGGCGGCAGGAACAGCGCCAGCAGCGCAACGCCCAAGCCCAAGTAGGCCTCGATGCTGAAAAGCCGGCCGGCGATCAGCCCGGCGGTATGCCGATCGCTCTCGAAATGAAACACGCTTAGCGCAACCCACGGCAGAGACCAAAGGCTGCCGGCCCAGAGCACCACAAACATCCGCAACGCGCGCGCCGCAAGCTTCACGATCCCTCAGACGTAGCGGACCGAAACGATTTCGTAGCTGCGCGTTCCGCCGGGGGTCGTGACATCCACCACGTCGCCCTCGGACTTGCCGATGAGTGCGCGTGCAATCGGCGAGGACACCGATAGCAGTCCCTGTTTGATGTTAGCCTCATCGTCGCCCACGAGCTGGTACACCACCTTGGTGGCGCCCTCCTGACCCTCGAGCTCGAGCGTCGAACCGAACACCACCCGGCCGTTGGCGGTGAGCTTGGTGACATCGATCACCTCGGCATTGCTCAGGCGATTTTCGATCTGATTGATGCGCCCCTCGATGAAGCTTTGCTGTTCCCGCGCCGCATGGTATTCGGCGTTCTCGCTCAGGTCGCCGTGCGCGCGCGCCTCGGCGATCGCCTTGATGACGTTCGGCCGCGCCTCGCTCTTCAGCTGCTTGAGTTCGGTTCGCAGCCGTTCGGCGCCCCGCAGCGTCATGGGAGTTCGCGTCACGCCAGTGCCTTGTGCAAATCCTGCAATCGATTCACTTCGATGTCGCCCAGGTGATCCAACGCATCGCAGGTCGCGCGTGCGCCGGCTACCGTCGTGTAATAGGTTACCCGCCGCGCGACCGCTTCGCGACGTATGGAGCGCGATTCGCGCACCGCCTGTTTGCCCTCGGTGGTATTGACGATCAACGCCACGTCGTCGTTTTTTATCATATCGACGATGTGCGGGCGACCTTCGCGCACTTTGTTGACCCGGCGGCAGCTGATGCCGGCCTCTTCGAGAACCTTGGCCGTGCCGCCGGTGGCGGCGATTTCGAAGCCGCGGGCGATGAGCATCTGCGCCAGAATCGTCGCCCCCGGCTTATCGCGGTCGCGCACGCTGATGAAACACAGGCCGCGGGTGGGCAGGATCACGCCGGAAGCCGCCTGGGCCTTGGCATAGGCCTCGCCGAAGGTGTTGCCGGTGCCCATCACCTCGCCGGTCGATTTCATTTCCGGACCCAGGATCGGATCGGCCTCCGGGAATTTGGCGAAGGGGAACACCGCTTCCTTGACCGAAAAGTACGGCGGTATGCGCTCCACCGTGCGCCCCTGGGAGGCCAGGCTCTTTCCGGTCATCACGCGCGCGGCGACCTTGGCGAGCGGTATGCCGGTGGCCTTGGACACGAACGGCACCGTGCGCGAGGCGCGCGGATTGACCTCGAGGATGTAGATCACGCCGCTTTGGATCGCGAATTGAATGTTCATCAGGCCGATGACGTTGAGCGCCTTGGCCAACTTTCGGGTCTGCGCCCGCAACTCGTCCTGAATCTCCGGCATCAGCCCGTTCGGGGGCAGCGAACAGCCCGAATCACCGGAGTGCACGCCCGCCTGTTCGATGTGCTCCATGATGCCGCCGATCAGCACGTCCGTGCCGTCGCTCACGGCATCGACGTCCACCTCGACGGCCAGGTCCAGAAAGCGGTCGAGCAGCACCGGGCTGTCGTTCGAGACTTTCACGGCATCGGTCATGTACTGGCGCAGGTCGTCCTCATTGAATACCACCTCCATTGCCCGGCCGCCGAGCACGTAGCTCGGCCGCACCACCAGCGGAAAGCCCACGTCGCGCGCCATGACGATGGCCTGCTCTTCGGTGCGCGCCGAGGCGTTGGCCGGCTGCTTGAGCTTCAAACTGTTGACCAGCTTCTGAAAGCGCTCACGATCCTCCGCCACATCGATGCTGTCGGGGGTCGTACCGATGATGGGCGCGCCGGCCGCGGCCAGCGCACGCGACAATTTCAGCGGTGTCTGTCCGCCGTACTGCACGATCACGCCCTCGGGCTTCTCCTTCTCGATGATTTCCATGACATCTTCGAAGGTCAGCGGTTCGAAATACAGCCGGTCGGAGGTGTCATAGTCGGTGGACACGGTCTCCGGATTGCAGTTCACCATGATGGTCTCGAAGCCGTCTTCGCGCAGCGCCATGGCGGCATGTACGCAGCAATAATCGAATTCGATGCCCTGGCCGATGCGATTCGGACCGCCGCCCAAGATCATGATCTTGCGCCGCTCAGTGGGGGCCGCCTCGCATTCCTCCTCGTAGGTCGAGTACAGATAGGCGGTCGAGGTGCCGAACTCGGCGGCGCAGGTGTCGACTCGCTTGTAAACCGGGTGCAAGGCCAGCTTGCGCCGCTCGCGGCGGATTTCCGTTTCGTCGCGCGCCACCAGTTTGGCGATGCGCGCGTCCGAAAAGCCCTTGCGCTTCAGGGCGCGCATCCGCCCCAGATTCAGGCTCTCGAAGCCTTCCTTGGCCAGCAGCGCTTCCTCGCGCAGCAAATCCTCGATCTGCGACAGGAACCAGGGATCGATCTTGGTGGCATCGAACACCTGCGGCAGCGTCCAGCCGGCGCGAAACGCGTCGGCGACGTACAAAATGCGGTTGGGGCCGGGCCAGCGCAGCTCGTACGCCAGTTTCTCCGAGGCCTCCTCGGTCAGGGGCAGGCTCAGCTGAGCGTCGAACCCGTCGAGCCCGGTCTCCAGGCTGCGCAGCGCCTTTTGCAAGGACTCCTGGAAAGTGCGGCCGATCGCCATGGCCTCGCCCACCGACTTCATCTGCGTGGTCAGGCGCGTGTTGGCGCCCGGAAATTTCTCGAAGGTGAAGCGCGGAATCTTGGTCACCACGTAATCGATGGTGGGCTCGAACGATGCCGGCGTCGCACCGCCGGTGATTTCGTTCTTCAACTCGTTCAGGGTGTAACCCACCGCCAGTTTGGCGGCGATCTTGGCGATCGGGAATCCGGTGGCCTTGGACGCCAGCGCCGAGGAGCGCGAGACGCGCGGATTCATCTCGATCACCAGCATCCTGCCGTCTTCGGGACTGATCGCGAATTGCACGTTCGAGCCGCCGGTGTCGACGCCGATCTTGCGCAACACGGCAATCGAGGCATCGCGCAGCCGTTGGTATTCGCGGTCGGTGAGGGTCTGCGCCGGCGCCACGGTGATCGAGTCGCCGGTATGCACGCCCATCGGATCCAGATTCTCGATCGAGCAGACGATGATGCAGTTGTCGTCGTGATCGCGCACCACTTCCATCTCGTACTCTTTCCAGCCGAGCACCGACTCCTCGAGCAGCACCTCGTTGGTCGGCGAGGCGTCCAGCCCGCGCGCCACGATGACTTCGAATTCCTCGCGGTTATAGGCGATGCCGCCGCCCGAGCCCCCCAGGGTGAATGAGGGCCGGATGACCGTGGGGAAGCCGATCTCGGACTGCACCGCGAGAGCTTCCTCCATGCTGTGCGCAATGCGCGCGCGGGCGGTTTCCAGTCCGATGTCGGTCATGGCGCGGCGGAACAGCTCGCGGTCCTCGGCCATGTCGATGGCGCGCTGCGAGGCGCCGATCATCTCGACATTGAATTTCTCCAAGATCCCTTCGCGCACCAGATCGAGTGCGGTATTGAGCGCGGTCTGACCGCCCATGGTCGGCAGCAGCGCCGTCGGTCGTTCCTTCTCGATGATGCGGGCGATGGTGCGCCAGTTGATCGGCTCTATGTAAATGGCGTCCGCGGTCTCGGGATCGGTCATGATGGTGGCCGGGTTCGAGTTGACCAGGATCACCCGATATCCTTCTTCTTTCAGGGCCTTACACGCTTGAGCTCCAGAATAGTCGAACTCGCAGGCCTGGCCGATGACAATGGGTCCCGCGCCGATGATGAGGATGCTGTCGAGGTCGGTACGCTTGGGCACGGAGCAGCCTACCCTTCCGCCGATTTTTGCTTGACGGGAGTGCGCCCGCGGGAATTGGCTTGTACCCGCTTCACCATCAAGTACATGAAATGCTCGAACAGCAGCCGCAGATCATGGGGGCCGGGACTGGCTTCCGGATGGCCCTGGAAGCTGAAAGCCGGCCGATCGGTGCGGCTCAAGCCCTGCAGCGAGCCGTCGAACAAGGACCGGTGCGTGGCACGCAAATTCGCCGGCAAGGTCGCTTCATCGACCGCGAAGCCGTGGTTTTGGCTGGAGATCAGTACGCGGCCCGAATCGATCTCGAGCACCGGGTGATTGGCGCCGTGGTGGCCAAATTTCATCTTCATGGTCTTCGCACCGCTCGCCAGGCCCAACAGCTGGTGCCCGAGGCAAATCCCGAACACCGGAATATCGGTTTCCAAAAATTTCACGATGGCTTGGATGGCGTAGTCGCAGGGCTCAGGATCGCCCGGACCATTGGATAAGAAAATACCATCAGGATTCATTGCAAGTACTTGATCTGACGGTGTTTGTGCCGGCACCACTGTCATGCGGCAACCATGCTCTGCCAGAATCCGCAAGATGCTGCGCTTCATGCCGTAGTCGTAGGCGACCACGTGCAGCCGGCTCTGCGGGCGTGGCGGCTTGGCGGCGGTCTTCCAGATCAAGCCATCGTTCCACTGGAAGATCTTTTTGGTCGACACGGCCTTGGCCAGATCCATGCCCTTCAGACCCGGAAACTTTTTCGCCGCGCGTACCGCGGCGTTCTGATCGATGTTCTCTCCCGTCATGATGCAGCCGGCCTGGGCGCCCTTCTCGCGCAGCACCCGGGTCAATTTGCGGGTATCGATATCTGCGATCGCCACCACCTTGCAGCGGAGCAGGAAAGCCTGCAGCGACTCGGTGGCGCGCCAATTCGAATGCAGCAGCGGAAGGTCCCGGATCACCAAGCCCGCCGCGAACACCGCGCCCGATTCAAGGTCCTCGGGAGTGGCGCCGGTGTTGCCGATGTGCGGATAGGTCAGGGTGACGATCTGACGGCAGTAGGACGGATCGGTCAGGATTTCCTGATAACCGGTCATCGCGGTATTGAAAACCACTTCACCCGTCGTGTTGCCTTTTGCGCCCACTGAGACGCCTCGGAACACGGTGCCATCTTCGAGAGCTAGCACTGCAGGTGTCGACACTCCGGTTCCTCGCTTTGCGCTGCCGCGCGTTGACGCAGATGCGCAAAGCGGGAGGCGCTCCTTAGAACGTCCTCCCGCTTTATAGGTTGATTCGCGATCAGTTTCCGGGCGCGAATATTAACGATGCCTGCGATCACTGTCCATGCTTCTTCTCAAATCCCGAGCACATCGTGCATGGCGTACAGCCCCGCCGGGCGCCCAATCAGCCAGCCGGCCCCCCGCAAGGCCCCGCGCGCGAAGGTGATCCGATCCGTGGCGCGATGAAAGATCTGAAGCGTCTCGCCTTCCCCGGTAAAAGTCACCGTGTGCTCCCCGACGATGTCGCCGGCCCGCACCACGGAAAACCCGATGCTCCCGGGGCGTCGCGGGCCATCCATGCCGTGGCGCTCGAAAACCGCAACTTCGTCCAAGCTCACGGCGCGCGATCTGGCGATGGTCTCGCCCAAATTCAAGGCCGTGCCCGAGGGCGCGTCGCGCTTGTGCCGGTGATGCGCCTCGGAAATGTCCACATCGTACCGGCTGCCGAGCGCCCGGGTCGCCGCCCCGGTCAATTCATTCAACACCGCGACGCCGAGGCTCGTGTTGGGCGCGACCAGCACGGCGATCGACTTCGCCGCCTCCTGAAGCGCCGCTTGCGCAGTCGCGTCGAACCCCGTGGCTCCGACCAGCAGGGGCACGGCGCTCCTCGCGCACGCCTGCGCGTGTGCAGCGACCGCGCTGCCCACACTGAAGTCCAGCGCCACCGCCGCCCCGTGAAGGCCGGCGTCCGGATCCGCGGTGATGGCAACGCCCGTCGGCGGTCCATCCGCGGCGGCGTCCTCGCCCAAGCGTGCGCTGTCCACGGACGCGATCGCCGCGCGCAGCTCGAACTCGATGCCTTCTCGCAGAGCCCGGATCAGCGACTGCCCCATGCGGCCGGTAATGCCGAACACGGTCAGCGCCTGGGGCCGCACTTATTCGACCGTGCGCGTAAAGAACTTCTTCACGCCCTCGAAAAAACTCTGCTCTTTCGGATGATGGCTGCCCTGCTCCAATGAAGCCTCGAATTTCTTCAGCATGTCCTTCTGCTCGGCGCGCAGGCTGACCGGCGTTTCGACCACGACCCGGCAGAATAGATCGCCGGCCGCACCGCCGCGCACCGGATGCACGCCCTTCTCGCGCATGCGAAACACCCGGCCCGACTGTGTTTCCGCCGGAATTTTCAAAATGACCTCGCCGTCGAGCGTGGGGACTTCAACCGAACCGCCAAGCGCCGCGGTGACGAAGGTGATGGGCACCTCGCAGGACAGATGGCTCCCCTCGCGCTCGAAGATCGCATGCTCCTTGACACGAATTTCGACGTACAGGTCGCCCGCCGGGCCGCCGTTGCGGCCGGCTTCGCCCTCGCCATTCAAGCGGATGCGATCCCCGCTATCGACGCCGGCCGGCACCTTCACCGGCAGCGTCTTTTCCTGGCGAACGCGGCCCTGGCCGTAACAGGTATCGCAGGGACTGGAGATGATCTTGCCGCGGCCTTTGCAGCGCGGACAGGGCTGTTGAATGGTAAAGATCGACTGCTGCACGCGAACCTGCCCCTGGCCATTGCAGGTATCGCAGGTTTTCGGGGTCGAGCCTTTGGCCGCCCCGCTGCCCTTGCAGGTTTTGCACTCGCCCATGGAGGGGATGCGAATCTCCGTCTCCGTGCCGAATACGGCCTGTTCCAACTCCAAATCAAGTTCGTAGCGCAGATCCGCGCCGCGGAAAACCTGCGAACGGCCGCGCTGGCCGCCGGAGAAGATGTCGCCGAACATCTCGCCGAAGATGTCGCCGAACGCCTCGCCGGCGCTGAAGCCGCCGGCCCGGTTGCCCTCGAGTCCGGCATGCCCGAACTGATCGTAGACCGCGCGCTTATGCGGGTCGCACAGGATCTCGTAGGCCTCCTTGCACTCCTTGAAGCGGTGCTCGGCCTCAGGGTCGCCGGGATTGCGGTCCGGATGAAATTTCATGGCGAGGCGCCGATAGGCCTTTTTGATCTCCGCCTCCGACGCGTTGCGCGGTAGGTCGAGGAGCTTGTAATAATCCTGCTTAGCCATCGCTCACCTTCAAGGCCGGTCCCATAAAAACGAACCGCCGGCACTATGCATACCGGCGGTTCCGATCAGCAATCTATCCCATCACAAATGCCGTCAGGCTTTCTTGCGATCGGAATCCTTCACTTCCTCGAATTCGGCATCGAGCACATCATCCTTGGGATTTTGGTGCCCTGCCGCACCGGCATCGGGTCCCGCGCCCGAGCCACCGGCACCCGCGCCTGGGTTGCCGGCGGACTGCTCATACATTTTCTGCATGATGGCACTCGACGCCTGTTCCAACTCCGTGGTCTTGCGCTCGATGTCCTCGCGATCATCGCCGCTCATCGCGCTCTTGACCGCCGCCACCGCGTCGGTGGCCGTCTTCTTCTGCTCATCGGAGATCTTGTCGCCGGTATCCTTGAGCGCCTTCTCGACCGTGTGGATGGTGGCATCGGCCTTGTTGCGCGCACCCACCAACTCACGGAACTTCTTGTCCTCCTCGGCATGCGTTTCCGCATCCGAGACCATGCGCTTGATCTCCGCTTCCGACAGGCCGCTCGAGGCCTTGATGACGATGCGCTGTTCCTTGCCGGTTTTCACGTCCTTGGCCGACACGTTCAAGATGCCGTTGGCATCGATATCGAATGCCACCTCGATCTGCGGCATGCCGCGCGGTGCCGGCGGAATGTCGGTGAGATCGAACCGGCCGAGCGACTTGTTGTCGGTTGAGCGTTCACGCTCGCCCTGCAGCACATGGATGGTCACTCCGGTCTGATTGTCGTCCGCGGTCGAGAAGGTCTGCGCCGCCTTGGTCGGGATCGTCGTGTTCTTCTCGATCACCTTGGTCATGACGCCGCCCAGGGTCTCGATGCCCAGGGACAGCGGGGTGACGTCCAGCAACAGCACGTCCTTCACGTCGCCCGAGAGCACGCCGCCCTGGATTGCCGCACCGACGGCCACGGCCTCGTCCGGATTCACGTCCTTGCGCGGCTCCTTGCCGAACAGGTCCTTGACCGCCTTCTGCACCATCGGCATGCGCGTCTGGCCGCCGACCAGAATCACCTCGGCGACGTCCTTCATGGACATGCCGGCGTCTTTGAGTGCGATGCGGCAAGGCTCCATGGTCTTTTGCACCAAATCCTCGACCAGTGACTCGAGCTTCGCGCGGGTCAGCTTCATGTTCAAATGCTTCGGACCCGCCGCATCCGCCGTGATGTACGGCAGATTGATCTCGGTTTGCTGGCTCGAGGACAGCTCGATCTTGGCTTTTTCGGCCGTTTCCTTGAGGCGCTGCATCGCAAGCGGATCCTTGCGCACGTCGATGCCGCTTTCCTTCTTGAATTCATCCGCGAGGTAGTTGACGACCCGAAGATCGAAGTCCTCGCCGCCCAGGAACGTATCGCCGTTGGTGGAAAGCACTTCGAATTGGCGCTCACCATCCACTTCCGCGATTTCGATGACCGACACGTCGAAGGTGCCGCCGCCCAGGTCGTATACGGCGATCTTGCGATCACCGCCGTCTTTGTCCAGGCCATAGGCCAATGCGGCCGCCGTCGGCTCATTGATGATGCGTTTGACGTTCAAGCCCGCAATGCGGCCGGCGTCCTTGGTGGCCTGGCGCTGCGAGTCGTTGAAATACGCCGGCACCGTGATCACGGCTTCGGTCACGGTCTCGCCCAAATAGTCCTCGGCGGTCTTCTTCATCTTCATGAGGACGCGGGCCGAAACCTCCGGCGGCGCCATCTTCTTGCCCTGAGTCTCGACCCAGGCATCGCCATTGTCGGCTTTGACGATCTTGTAGGAGACCATGCCCATGTCCTTCTTCACCACATCGTCGGTGAACTTGCGGCCGATGAGACGCTTGACCGCGGCAATGGTGTTCGCGGGATTGGTGACGGCTTGGCGCTTGGCGGATTGTCCGACCAGTACCTCGCCATCCTTGGTGAAGGCAACGATCGACGGCGTGGTGCGGTCACCTTCACTGTTCTCGATGACCTTGGGCTTGCCGCCCTCCATGATCGCGACGCAGGAATTGGTCGTGCCGAGATCGATACCAATCATTTTACCCATTGTGAAAACCCTCTAAAAATCGAACGATGTGACCGTACTTGGGGACATGCGGCGTATTTTTCAATTGCCGCCCACATCCGGTGCCTTGCTGACCACCACCCTGGCGGGGCGCAGCAAACGCCCGTTCAAGGAATACCCTTTCTGAATCACCGACAACACGGTATTGGCAGGCTGATCCGCGCTTACCTGGGCCACCATCGCCTCGTGCCAGGCCGGGTCGAAGGGCTGACCCTGAGGCTCGATCGGCTTGATGCCCGCCTTGTCGAACGCCCGCTGCAACTGCTTCAGCGTGACCGCGGTACCCTCGAGCAGCGCCGAGCCCGAATTCTCGCCGGCCGCATGGAGGGCCGCCTCCAGCGAGTCGGCCACGCTCACCAACTCTTGGGCGAAACGCTCAACCGCATACTTGCGGGCATTGTCCAGCTCCCGTTCCATGCGTTTGCGGTAGTTGTCCAGTTCAGCCACGGCGCGCAGGTAGCTGTTCCAATTCTCGGTTGCCTTCGCCTCGGCGGCAGCCAGCGGCGCGGAGGCGTCGGCGGCCGGCGGGTTTGCATCCACCGTAGCGGCTCCGGATGGCAGGTTGTTGTCATTCACGCGGTAAAGCCCTCTAAGGAAAAGGCGGCTTAGGGTAGCCGCTCGAATCGGTCATTTGGGGGCTATTTACGGGCGTTCAAGGCTGAACCCAACAGCTTGGCGGTGACATCGACAATGGGGATGACGCGTTCGTAGGCCATCCGGGTCGGTCCGATGATCCCCAATACCCCGACGACCTGGTTGTCGACCATGTAGGGCGCCGTGACCACGCTGATGTCGTCGAGAATCCGATAGCCGGATTCCTGACCGATGAAGATCTGAATGCCGTCGGCGCGCAGACAGCTGTCCAGCAGCCGCAAAATGTCGTGCTTCTCATTGAATGCCTCGAACAGCCGACGCAACCGGTCGACGTTGGAGAGCTCGGCGAACCCCATCAGATTGGTTTCACCGGCAATGACATATTCCACCGACTCCGCCGCCGGGGTGTCGAAAACCTTCTGCGCCACCTGAATGGCATCGCGCATGATCTGGTCCATGTGCTCGCGCGTCTCCTGCAGCTGCGCGAGCAGCTGGGCCCTCACATCCGGCAGGGAGCGGCCGGCAAAGGCCTCGTTCAAGTAGTTGGCGGCGCGGCGCAGCTCCTCGGGCGAATGGTAGCGCTCGAGTTGAACCACGCGATTTTGCACCTCGCGGTTGCTCATGACCATGATGGCGAGCGCCCGATTCTCCGACAGCGCGATGAATTCGATCTGCGACAATGCGACGTAATGCGGATTCGGCAGCGTCACCAGACCCGCCATGTGCGAAACGCTGGAGAGCATTTGCGAGACGGTCTGCACCAGGGATCGGCCGTTGGCGGATTCTATCCCCAAGCGCCGTTCGATGTCCTCGATCTCCTCGTGATGCAGTGGCTTGAGTTTGAGCAAGGTGTCGACGAAGAACCGGTAGCCCTTGTCGGTGGGTATCCGGCCGGCCGACGTGTGCGGCGAAACGACGAAGCCCAAATCCTCGAGGTCGGCCATGACATTGCGGATGGTCGCCGATGACAGGCTTAATCCGGAGTCCCTCGACAGGGTTCGAGACCCCACCGGCTGGCCGTCGCGAATGTAGTTTTCGATCAGAGCCTTGAGCAGCAGCTGCGCCCGCTCGTTGAGACCCTCATCCGCACCTTCTGTCATAGTAGTCCATATAACACGTTTGAAGCCACCTAGCGCATCCGGCCGAAGTCAAGTCCGCGTGGCCGCGTTGGCCTCGGTCATGCTACAAGGGACCCGATCATGAGCCATTCCTTTCAGTCCATTGCATTGGTGGGCAACGCGAAAGATTTGCGCGTTGCCGAATGCATGCTGGGCCTGGCGGCGCATTTCCAAGTCCGCGGCGTGCCGGTACTGGTCGACCCGGCCGTGGGCCTGGCCTTCAAGCCGGGCAGCGTCGTGCTCTGCCCGGAACTGTCCTTCGCCACCCGCGCGGATCTGATCGTTGCCATCGGCGGGGACGGCACGTTGCTGTATGCAGCGCGCTTGGTGGCCGGCCATTCGGTGCCCCTGCTCGGGGTGAATCGCGGGCGTCTGGGATTCCTGACCGACGTCAGCCCCAATTCCATGCTCGAGGATGTCGATATGGTGCTCGAAGGGCGCTACAGCGAGGATCGGCGCTCCTTGCTGGCGGCACGGCTGCAGCGCCAAGATGGCAGGACGGTTTCCGCCTTGGCGCTCAACGATGTCGTGGTCAACAAATGGGAGACGGGGCGCACGATGGATTTCGAGACCTCGATCAACGGCCGCTTCGTCAATTCTCACGGCGGCGATGGCATCGTGATCGCCACCGCAACCGGCTCAACCGCCTATGCGCTGTCCTGCGGCGGCCCCATTGTCGAACCCGACCTCGATGTCTGGGTGCTGGCGCCGATCTGCCCGCACACCTTGAGCGACCGTCCCATCGTCGTGCGCGCCGGCAGCAAGATCCAGCTGCGCATGTCGGACCGGTTCGAATCGCGCGCCCAGGTGACCTGCGACGGCACGGCGATCGGCGACTTGGAACAGGGCGACAATTTGTACATCGAGGGGGCCGATGCCCAAATCACGCTGCTGCACCCGCCGGGGTATGACTACTATCGCTTGCTGCGTTCCAAACTGCACTGGGGGCGCGGCGCTCACAATGGACATCCCGACGCCTAAGCCGTGCTGACCCATCTTCAATTGCGGGACCTGGTGCTGGTCGATCACGCGGAGCTCGAATTCGGCCCCGGCCTCACCGCGCTGACCGGCGAGACCGGCGCGGGCAAATCCATCATGGTCGATGCGCTGCTGCTGATCGCCGGCGGCCGCGGCGCAGGCGACATCGCGCGCCAGGGCGCGGAACGGGCCGAGGTCACCGCCAGCTTTTCGGCGCTGCCTCCTGCCGCAGTTACGTGGCTGAAAGACCAGTCCATCGACTATGACGGCGAACTCGTGGTGCGCCGGGTCATCGGGGCGGACGGCCGCTCGCGCGCCTATGTGAACGGCCAGGTGGTGCCGCTGCAGGCTCTGCGTGAATTGGCGGAGCACCTGATCGAAATACATGGTCAGCAGGAGTTCCAGCATCTGATCAGCCGCGCGGCACAACGCGAATTGCTCGACGAGCGCCTGAGCGAGCCGGCGTTGAAGAGTGCCGTCGCGCAACTCTTCGCGCGCTACAGCAGCTGCCGGCGCGAATTCGAGGCATTGAAGGGCGCTGCGGAAAATCGCGATGCGCGCCTGGAATTGCTGCGCTATCAATTGCGCGAACTCAAGGCGGAAGTGTCGACGTCGAGCGAGATCGAAGAGCTGTTCGCGGACGTCAAGCGCGTGGCTGCGCGCGGCCGTCTGGGCACCGCGGCCCGCACCGCGCTCACCGCGGCATACGAATCTGACAGCGGCAGTGCGCATGATTTGCTCGGCAAGGCCGCGGCGGCGCTGCGCGCGGCGGCGGATATCGATGCCCGGCTGGGCGAGGCCGGAAAACTGCTGAGCGAAGCGGCCATCCTCACGCAGGAGGCCGCGCAGGCGCTGCGGCGCTACCTGGATGATCTGGACATCGATCCGGCGCGCCAGGATGAAATCGAACGCCGCGCGGCGGCGCTCGAGAGCCTGGCCAGAAAACACCGGATCGCAGTGCTTGAATTGCCGCAGCAGCTCGCGCGCATCGAGCAGGAGGTCGGCGCGCTCGACAATGTGCAGGTGAGTCTGGCTGCACTCGAGAATCAACTGGCCGAGACGACGCGGGAATATCGCAGCGCAGCGCAGCTGTTGAGCGACGCGCGCCAAAGCGCGGCACAGCTGCTGGGCGTGCAGGTCAGCAAACTCATGCAGATCTTGGGCATGGCCGGCGGCGAGTTTGCGGTGCAAGTCAGCCAGAGCGAGCAGCAATTCTCCGCGAACGGCAGCGATGAAGTGGAGTTTCTGGTGAGCGCCAATCCCGGCCAGCCGCTCAAGAGCCTCGCCAAGGTGGCCTCCGGGGGCGAGTTGTCACGCATCAGTCTGGCCGTACAGGTGGCGGGACGCGCGGCGGCATCCGCCGTGTGCATGGTATTCGACGAGGTGGACGCCGGCATCGGCGGCGCGGTGGCCGAGATCGTCGGCCGGCAGCTGCGCGAATTGGGAGAACGCGCCCAGGTTCTGTGCGTGACGCACCTGGCGCAGGTCGCATCCCAGGCGCATGGACAATTCCGCGTCACCAAATTGAGCGACGGCAAAATCACCCGCACAGCCGTCAAATCGCTCGGTGCGGCGGAACGGGTCGATGAGATTGCGCGCATGCTCGGCGGCGTCGACATCACCGAGGAGGCCCGTGCGCATGCGCGCGACATGTTGTTGCGGGTGCTGCCCGCGGCGACGCCCAGGAAAAAAGGCTCGCGGCGCTAGGCGCGGCGCTAGCAGCCCGATGACCGGAGCGGCTGCGCCTTACGATGCCGGCTTGGTGCGCTTCTGATTCGGGCAATTGGCCTTGCGGCAATGCCCGTAGAGGATCAGCGCATGATCGCTGATTTCGAACCCCAGGCGCTTCGCCACCGCGTGCTGACGCTCTTCGATGCCCCCGTCCATGAACTCTTCCACCTTGCCGCAGTCAACACACACGATGTGATCGTGATGCGCGCCCTGATTCAGCTCGAAAACGGCCATGCCGCCTTCGAAATGATGGCGCGTGACCAGGCCCGCGGCCTCGAACTGGGTGAGCACCCGATACACGGTGGCGAGACCGATGTCCTCGTTCAGGATCAGTAGTTTTTTATAAATATCCTCCGCGCTCATGTGGCGCGCGGAACCATCGGCGAGGATGTCCAGAATTTTCAGGCGCGGCAGCGTGACCTTGAGGCCGGCATTGCGCAGGTCGTTGCTTTCGCTGGTCGAGTCAGGTTTTAGGCGCTGCGGCATGCTGGGCCTTCCGGTATGATGGGAATCGATTATCAATCATTTGACGGCTGTTCACCACTTTCATGAAATTATTTCAGTGCCTCGTTTTGGCTTCCGCGCTATCGCTGATGGCTTCGGGCTGCGTATACCGCATCAACATTCAACAGGGCAATTTCCTCAATCAAAGCGCGGTGGATACCGTCAAGCAAGGCATGACGCGCAGCCAGGTCCGGTATTTGTTGGGCACGCCGATGGTGGCCGACAGCTTCGACAAGGAACGTTGGGACTACATTTACTACCTCAAGAAGGGCCGCTCGCGGCACGTCGATTCGCGGCGCGTCACCGTGTACTTCGACGGCGACAAGGTTGCGCGTTTGGACAAGCCCAGCGCCGCGGAAGCCGCCGCGCAGGATGCATCGGCCGCGAAGATCAAGAACGGCCGGATCTACTGACGCGCCTGCGGCGCGCAAGCTTCGGCTCCTCGGCGAGCGGCCGGTAGATTTCCAGCCGGTCACCGTCCTTGAGCGGCTGATCGCGGCGCGCCGTCTTGCCGTAAATGCCGACCGCCGAGTCCTCGAGGTCGATGCCGGCGAAGTCCGGATCCCGCGCCGCAATCCGCAAGGCATCCTCGATCAAGGCGCCCGGCGGCAGCTCCAAGAATTTGACCACGCTCGATTGCGGGCGCGCATGCACGATCTCGACGCGGATCACGATGCCCGGCCGTAAACCTTCTGCGCGCGCACCACGAAGGCATCGACGATGCTGCCGCATAGCGTCTCGAACACCGTGTTGAATGCGGCCGACGTGAGCCGGTTCTTGAATTCGAATTCCACTTTGAAATGCACGCGCGCGCCCCGGTCGCCGATGGCATCGAAGCGCCAGGCGCCGGTCAGATCGCGAAACGGGCCATGCGTGAGACGCATGTCGATCTGCGCATCCGGGATCAGCGTGTTGCGCGTGGTGAATTCGGTTTGCAGCACCCCGTGCGCGATGCGCAGCATCGCGATGCGTTCGGTTGCGGAAATCTCCTCGACGCGAACCCCGACGCACCACGGCAGGAATTGCGGATAGCTCGACACATCATTCACCAGGGCAAACATCTGTGCGGGTGTAAAGGTGACCAGTGCGCTGCGCTCGACTACCTGCATGGGTACATTGTCCGGCAAAAGCGCGGGCGCCGCCATCCGACAAGACTTTCCAGGCGCTGCGCGCGGATACCCGTGCGCTTTGCGCAACTGCCCAGGCGCTTTGCGCAACTGCCCAGGCGCTGCGCGCAACTATTCCCGGGGCCGGGGCGGCCCGTCCGGTATTATTGTGAACCAGGATGAAAAATACCGAAAAACTGCCCCCGATCGCGGTCAACCGCAAAGCGCGCTTCGACTACTTCATCGAGGAGCGCTTCGAGGCGGGCATCTCCCTGATGGGTTGGGAGGTTAAAAGCATGCGGGCCGGCAAAGCGCAGATCGCCGAGGCCTACGTGTACGTCAAGAACGGCGAGGCGTTCCTGTTCGGCGCGCATTTGAACCCTCTGATCTCAGCCTCCACCCATGTGGAAACCGACCCCACCCGCACCCGCAAGCTGCTGCTCAATCGCCGCCAGCTCGACCACCTGGTCGGCGCGGTGGAACGGCGCGGCTACACGCTGGTGCCGCTGGAACTGTATTGGAAGGCTGGACGCGCCAAGCTGGAAATCGGCCTTGCAAAGGGCAAGAAACAGCACGATAAGCGCAACACCGAGAAGGATCGGGACTGGCAGCGCGACAAGGGGCGGATCATGAAGGCCATGCGCCGCTGACGCCGGCCGCCAAAAGAGGGTAAACTACGGATTCGATTGGGGCCGACCGGTTTCGACATGGGTTGCGAAACTGCAGGTGCGTACCGAGGTGCAGGTTCCTCGTTAAACTATTTGCAAACTTATAGTTGCCAATCAAGACAACTACGCTCTAGCCGCCTAATCGCGGTTGAAACCCGGACGGCTCGTGCTGATGCGAACGGTCGGGTGTAGCGCTCATCAGCTAGTGGAGCACACGTGCCTGGGGTGTGTTAAACGAAAAATTACCGGGCTGGCTGCGCGCTTTCCCTGCCCGTTGGGTAGTGTGCGGTGAGAACAATAGACGTGGCTACGTACGTAGATCTTGTAGCGTAGGACTTATGGACGGGGGTTCGATTCCCCCCGGCTCCACCATTTGAGCTGATCCGATAACTTCGGACAGCATCCGCTGAGTCCACAAAACCCGCTAAAGAGCGGGTTCTTATGTTTTTTTGAGCTTCCGGGAGCGCCGGACCGGCTCGAATCCGACTCGCCTTTTACGCAGCAATGATCTCACGCAGCACTTCGGGCCGACGCGCCGCAATCGCGAGGAGTGAGCGCGCTGCGCCCGAGGGTTGGCGTCTGCCCTGCTCCCACTCTTGCAGCGTTCGCGTTGAAACGCCGAGCACTGCGGCAAATTGTTTCTGCGAGAGGCCGGTCCGTGTGCGCGCTTCTGTTATCGCGGACACGGGAACGCGGTGCACGTGTCCCGCCTGACCTGCCTTCATTTCTCGCACCGACGCCAGAAGTTCCGCGCCGATGTCACGGGCCGCATCGCGTTTACGCAGCGCCTTTTCACTCAATTTAGCCATCGATCGTCTCCCGAATCGCGTTAAGCGTCTTCGCTGGAATCGAACCTTTCGACAACCACCCGAACCCTTGATGACGTCATCAGCTTCGGGATTCAGCGCCAACCACGCCACAAACTCACCAGGTTCCTCTTCGGTCCAGTAATCCGGCCACTGACGAGTGAAGCTCGGGGTTTCAATGACCGTGTACACAACGAGATTATACGTCTAAGACGTATATACGTCAAAGACGTAGCTTAGGCGGGTCGAGCCCCGGTGAGCCGGCACACCTGGCCAAGTCGTAGCGCCCAAATCAATTCGCACTTCGCTGGTTAAAACGGCAGGCTTCAATGCGAGTCGGTTATCGCGGAGCCGGGAACGCGATGCACGTGCCAGCCATCGATCGTCTCCCGAATCGCGTTAAGCGTGCGGCCATGGGCGAGTGAAGCTCGGGGTTTCGATGACGCGTACACTTGCGTACGGGCGCCTGAGGGGCAGCTCCGGGGACAACTGCCGCGCCTCGATTTCGGATACCATATTGCTATCAAGAGGTTCCGGCGTTTTTAGCTAATGCCGGCCCACCATTTTCTCAAGGCAAAACGCGCCGATAATCCATGACCAGGATCGAAGTTCCAAACAGCACCGGCAGGCGCCGCTCGGGCCGCGCGGGACGCTGGTTCATGATCTTGCTGCTGCTGATCGTTGTCGGCGCCGGTCTGTGGACCTGGCTCACCCTCGCATGGGCGTATGCCGATGGCGACCGCGCGGGTGTGCTGCAAAGATTCATCCGCCGCGGCTGGCTGTGCAAGACCCAAGAGGGCGAAATTGCGCTCTACTACGGCGGCGGCCAATACCTGGGACCCGGCACCTCTCCGCAGCTGTGGGACTTCAGTGTGCGCGACAAATCGGTGGCCGAGCAGCTCAGCAAGGCGGTCGGACATCGGGTGCAGTTGCACTACACCGAGCATCCCGGCATCCCCACCAACTGTTTTGCTGACACCCGCTACTTCGTCGACAAGGTGACCATCACTGACAATGAATCAGGCGCTCCCCCGGCCGCAGCGCCCGGATCGCCCGCCGGCACGGCGCCGGACTCACTGCCGGTAAGGCCGCCCCAACCTGCCACACAGCCCCCGCTCACGCCGCCACTCACGCCAAGGCATTAGGAGAATTTCCGCACCGAGCTCGCGACCTGCTCGGCGATGCTCACCGCGGTGCGCAGTGCCAACAGGCCGTCCTCGCCGGTCACCGGCGGCGGCCGGCCCGTGGCAACCGCATCCAAGAACGCCTCGATTTCCGCCTTGAGCGCATCGCCCTGCTCGTACGTGTTCTCCTCGATGGCCACCTGCGGCATGCCATCGGGCCCGACGCCATCGCCCTTGCGGATCACGGTCAGGATCTTCTGCTGCAAATCGAGCGACATGTAGGCATCGTCCTGGAACAGCCGCAGCTTGCGCTCGGTTTTCAGACTCACCCGGCTGGCGGTCGCATTGGCGACGCAGCCGTTGGCGAAGCGCAGGCGCGCATTCGCGATGTCGATTTCCTTGGAAAACACGCTGCTGCCGATCGCATCCACCGACACCACCGGCGAACGCACGATGCTCAAGATCAGATCGATGTCGTGGATCATGAGGTCGAGCACCACATCCACGTCCGTGCCCCGATGTTTGAAGGGCGCCAGGCGGGCCGACTCGATGAAACGCGGCACCGTCAATGCGGGCTGTACCGCGAGCACTGCGGCATTGAAGCGCTCGAGATGTCCCACCTGCAATATTCGCTTTGCGCGCGCCGCGATTTCGATGAGCGCTTCGCCCTCCGCCGTGCTCACCGTCATCGGCTTCTCGACCAGCACGCTCGCGCCGGCGGCGAGAAATGCCTTGGCGACCTCGTAATGCATCGGGGTGGGTGTCACGATGCTCACCGCATCGACCGAGCCCAACAGTTCGCGATAATCGGCGTGCGCCGCGACCTTGAGTTCCGCGGCCACCGCCGCGCGCGCCGCCGGCGAGGGATCTGCAATGCCCACGAGGCGTGAATTCGGCAGGCTGGCGTATTTTTGCGCGTGAAATCGGCCGAGGTAGCCGACGCCGATCACCGCCGTGCGTATCAAGGCGGAGCGTCGCGCCGCCACTTGCTCTTGGCGCGATATTCCTGACGCATTTGCAAGGTGGCGCCGCCGACGATGGCGAGCGCGACGCCGCCCAGGCACATCAGTCCGCGCCATACCGTCCACAGCCCCGCGTGGAGCGACCAGAGCATCGCGCCCACGCCCAGCACGGCACCGAGCGCCATGAGCGCCCAGGGCTTCAGGTCATACAGCGTTTGCGGGGTCCAGGCACGCATGGCTTAGGATTCTACAGCGGCGGGCGGGGCGACGGGATTCGTTTACAATCGGGCATGGCTTCAAATCTTCGCAGGCTTGCTGACCAGCGCCCCTGGGCGGCGGAATTGCTCATCGCCGGGGTGGGGTTGCTCCTGGGGCTCACCGTGCTGCCCGTGCTGATCTTCTACGCAGGCGTGGGCAGCCTCGGCCGCTATGATGGCGCCGGCTTGGGAAACCTCTATTCCAGCCTGTTCGAGGGCCTCAAAGAGGCGTCCATCGCCTCCTGGGTGGTCTTTCTGGGTCCCTACGGTCTATATCTGTTGTTCCGGGCGCTGCGCGCCTGGTGGCGCGCCAGCGCCAGATTGGACAGACCCCAAGCTTAAGTTTCTTCGGGCGCGGTCGCTAACTTGCCATAAGCGGATTCCTTCCGCTTTTGCGTTGGAGTCGCGTTTTGAATTCCGAGATCGAAGCCCAACTTCGCCGAACAGTGAATTTTCCGTCTCCGCCGGGGGTGGCGACCCACATCATCGAACTGGCGCAGGACCCGGAAATTGAAATGGGCAAGGTTGCCAAGGCGCTGTCCATGGATTCGGCTCTGTCCAGCAAAGTGCTGCGCATCGCCAACTCGCCGCTGTACGCGCAGCGCCGCAAGAGCGAGAACCTGCGTCAAGCACTGGTCGTTCTGGGACTGAACGCCACGCTGACCCTCGCGTTGAGCTTCTCGCTGGTCAAGTCGTTGCGCGGCGCGAAGCCCAATGGACTCAACTATAAACTTTACTGGCGTCGGGCGCTGCTCGCGGCCACGGCAGCACGCGCGCTCGGCGACGCCATGCGCCAAACCTTGGCGGAAGAGATTTTTCTGGCCGCGCTGCTGCAGGATGTCGGCATGCTCGCGCTCGACCAAGCGGTGCCCGATCTGTATCGGGAGGGCGAGAAGCTGCAGCGCGATCATGCCGCCCTTGCCGAGCACGAGAAAAAGCGCGTGCAAGCCGACCATGCTCATGTGGGAGGTTGGCTGATGCGCACCTGGAATCTGCCTGAACGCCTGTATCACGCGATCGAGCACAGCCATCAAGTGGAACTGAGCTACAGCGCGCATCCGGCGGGAGTATTCGACCGTTGCGTCGCGCTCTCAGGTCCGGTCGCCGATCTTTTCCTGCTGGACCCGGAGCAGCGGCAATTTGCGGAAACGGCGCTGTGCGCCGAGCGCAGCCTGGGGCTCGATCGCATGGCGTTCGGCCAGGTCTTGGGAACCATCGGTGCGATGATTCCGGAAACCGAGGCGATTTTCGAATCCGAACACCTGTCCAGGCAGCACCCGGATTTGATCCTCGAACAGGCCAGAGAGGTGCTGATGCTGCGCAGCCTGCATGCACTGCGTGAGATCAATACCCTGCGCGCTTCGGCCGAGGTCTCCGCGAGCCAGTCACTGGAGATTGAGGAGGAGACGCGGCGCGACTCGCTGACCGGCGTGTACAACCGCCATTATCTGGACCAATTCCTGGCGCGTGAATTCGAGAATTCGACCCGTCACAAGTGGCCGTTGAGCGTCGCTTTCGTCGATCTCGATAATTTCAAGCAGCTCAATGAGAACTTCGGACATCAGGCCGGCGATCGGGTCCTGCAGGCCACCGCCCGCATCCTGCGCGGCAACACGCGCGAGACCGATACCATCGGCAGATACGGCGGCGAAGAGTTCGTCGTGGTGCTGCCGGCGACCGATGCCGATACCGCACACAACATCTGCGAGCGAATCGTGATGGCGTTTCGCAACACCGGCCACGTGGTCGGATCACATCATGCGAAGGTCACGGTCTCGATCGGCTGCGCGACGCACGGCGGCCAGATTCAATTCACCAACCATGCGGATTTCGTCAAGGCAGCCAACCAGGCGCTGTATACCGCCAAGCTGCGCGGCCGCAACCGCTCGGTGCCATTCGACCGGCAATTGACCGCGGTTCTCGCCAAGAGCGGCTGAAGCCGGCGCGTCGAGCTGCTATATCAAAATAAGTCGCGCTGCGCGGGCGTTATGTCGCGATCGATTTGAACTGCGTCACAATTCTGCCATTCCATTCATTCCTGCCTGTCGCAATTTGGGAACATTGGCTCAGGGGATTCATCACAACTAAGTATATGGACGCCACTGTGCGGATTTTGAGAGGCAGGACGATGGCAAGCGATGACAAGAGCAGAGCGGATGATTCGAATTTCAGCTTCGCGGTTCGCGAGCTGAGACAGGCGCGCACCGCTCAATCGCTGGCGCTTGATCCGGGTCCCAAAAAAAATCCCTACAAGATCGAGGGTTCGGATCCTTACAACAGCTCCGGCAGCTTCGACCGCAAAGAGAACTGGACGCGCGTAGGCAAGCGTTAGCCGCCCGCGGCGCCGTTCTCCTGGCGATGAGTGCGGAACTCGCTGTTCGGATACCAGCGCGGGTAGCGCTTGCTGTTCGCGACTCTCATTCCGACCTGGTAGTAAAGCGTTAGATCGTTCACCGGGCCGCTGACATCCCAGTCGGCGGTATATTGATCGCTCGGCTGGCGGAAGCGGTGCGCGAAGTACTCCTCCAGGTGCGCCTTGCCCCAGACCGGCCCGCGCGCCGAGCTGTCGATGCCCGCCTGCGTATACAGCACCGGCACGCCGCGATGCGCGAAGCTGTAGCTGTCGGAGCGAAAATACAATCCGAACTGCGGATTGGGATCCGGATGGGCCAGGCGGCCCTGCAGCAGGGCTTCCGCGCGCGCGGAATCCTCCAAGTCGGAATTGCCAAATCCAAGGATGCTCACATCGCGGGTTCGCCCGCCATCGAGCAACAGGTCCACATCGATGACCGCGACGGTTTGGCGCAATGCGATCAGCGGATGCTCGGCATAGTACTGCGATCCGAGCAAATCGGGCTCCGCCGCGGTCGTGGCCAGGAAGGCGATGGAGCGCTCGGGTTTCGGATCCGTGCGCTTGAAGGATTGCGCCAGCACCAAGAGCCCCGCGACGCCGGTGGCATCGTCGACCGCGCCGTTGAAGATGTTGTGCCCCGCCCGCGCCGGATCTTGCCCCAGCGAGTCCCAGTGGGCGGCGTACATGACATAGTCGTGCCCCTTGCGTCCCGGCAGCAGCGCGAGAACATTTTGCGAATTGAAGGAGCGCAGCGAATTGTGAATCGCCGCATCGATGTTGATTCCCAGCGGCACGGCCTTGAATCCGGGATGCGCCGCCGCGCGCGCGGTGCTCTCGAAATCGATCCCGGCGGCGCTGAACAGAGCGCGCGCGGCAGCGTTTTGCAGCCAGCCTTCGATGGCGGTGCGGCCCGCGTTTGAATCCGCCGCGGGCAACTCGAATTGCGCGCCCGTCCAAGTCGCTTGCACGGCATTCCAACCGAATCCCAACAACGCAGCATCGTGGATGATCAGCACGCCTTGCGCACCCTGGCGTGCGGCTTCCTCGACCTTGTAGGCCAGACGGCCGTAACCGGTCATGGCATCGCCCTTGAACAGCGTGGGTTCCTTCGAGCCGTGACCGGGGTCATTGGCGAGCACCAACACGGTCTTGCCGTGAACGTCGATGTTGGCGTAGTCATTCCAGGAATATTCGGGTGCGACGATGCCGTAGCCGACGAACACCAGCTCGCTGTGGGAGAGCCGTATTTCCGGCTCCGCACGCTTGCTCCAGATCACCATGTCCCTGCCGTACACCAGGTTGCGGCGGCCGCCTGCGCCGCTTGCCGTCAGCGTCGCGTCCGCGCCGGCGGTGATTTGCACCAACGGCACCTCCTGCAGGTAGCTTTTGCCATTGCCGGGTTTCAGCCCCAGCTTGCGGAAGTTCTCGGCCAGGTAGGCGACGGTCTTGTCCCCGCCCGCGGTCCCCGGCTTGCGTCCCAGAAAATCGTCCGACGCCAGCACGCGGACATGATCTGCGAACGCCGTGTCGTCGATATCGGTGGACGGGGGCGGCCCCTTCGGGTGTACCGTGCAGCCGGGCAGCGCCGCTACAAGCGCCGATATCAACAAAAACCGCCTAACCAGCATGAGGATGCCCACTCTGCGCGTTCAACCGCGGCTCGGCCAATGCAGCAAGATCAGGCTGCCCAGGCAAATCCCGGTCACCAGGTGCGCCCAGACGCGCCAGGGCCGCAGCCGCACCTGCCCGAGGAAACTCCCGGCGCTGGCGGCGGTCAAAATCGCGAATGCGGCCATATTCCCGGCCACGCGGGGCAATTCAGGCGGCAGTTCGGGGTATCGGCCCTGCAAGACCAGGAACACGATGAGGACCGTCCCAAGGCCGAAGGTGATCGAAGCGGCGGACCCCAGCACGATGCCGATCAAAACCGTGAACGGACGCATATCCTCGGGCTCATATACACTTGCTAGGAGGCATGAGCTTCTCTAGCCTTGAAGGGAGTGGGGACTGAAGTTTACAGGAGATTGGCGACGGTGATACTCAAACGGCCCACGGCCACTCGTTCGCGTTGGATTACCGGCATTGCTGTCTGCGCGAGCGCAGTAGGACTTGCCGCCCTGCTGGGCGCAGCGATGACGCCGCCGGCTGCCGCACCCGCTGCCGCGGTTCTCGCCCCCACCGAACAGGAAAATTACGTCGCGCGGCGCGTGGCCGACATCGTCGCCCACGAGCACTACCGACGCGCGCCGCTCGATGATCATCTGTCGAGCTTGATTCTCGACCGCTACCTCGATGCCATCGATGGTGCGCGCAGCTACTTCTATGCGAGCGACATTGCCGAGTTCGAGAAGTACCGCTACGAACTCGACGATGCGATCAAGACCGGCGATGTCGAACCGGCTTTCGTCATTTTCCGCCGCTTCCAGCAACGCAGCCGCGAGCGCATGGCCTACGCCATCGAACTGTTGAACAAGAAGCCCGACTTCGATCTCGACGAGTCGTTCAATTTCGACCGTGAAAAGGAACCCTGGCCGGCGAATGCCGCCGAGATGAACGAGCTGTGGCGCAAGCGCGTCAAGAATGACGCATTGTCGCTGGTGACCGCCGGCAAGCAATGGCCGGAGGCGGTCGATATTTTACGCAAGCGCTACGAGCACGTGGCAAAGCGCATGGACCAGAGCAAGCCGGAAGATGTGTTCGAGGCGTTCATGAACGCCTTCGTGCTGTCGCTCGATCCGCACTCGAATTATTTCTCGGCGCGCAATTCCGAGGAATACAACATTCAGATGAGCCTGAGCTACGAGGGCATCGGCGCCTCGCTGCAATTGACCGACGATTACGTCACCGTGATCGATGTCATCGCCGGCGGCCCCGCCGCGATCAGCAAACAGCTGGCGGCCAATGACCGCATCACCGCGGTCGGCGAGGGCAAGAGCGGCGAGCTGACCGATGTGATCGGCTGGCGCCTGGACGATGTGGTGCAAAAGATTCGCGGACCCGGCGGCACGACGGTGCGGCTGCAATTGCTGCCGGCAGGGGCGGCGCCAGGCTCCGTGCAGAAGGTGGTGGAGTTCACCCGCAACCGCGTGTCGCTCGACGCACAAGCCTCGCACAAGGCCATGCGCACCGTGGTGCGCAACGGCAAGGAGGTCAAGATCGGCGTCATCACGGTGCCGAGCTTCTACCAGGATTACGAGTGCAGCAGAACCGGCGCCAAGGACTGCCGCAGCACCACCCGCGATGTGCAGCGCCTGATCAGCGAGCTGCGCAAGGAAGGCGCGGAGGTGCTGATCATGGATCTGCGCGCCAACGGCGGCGGCTATCTGCCGGAGGCCGAGTCGCTCACCGGTCTGTTCATCGACCGGGGGCCGGTGGTGCAGCTGCGCGATACCACCGGTCACATCGAGGTCGATGATGATCCGAATCCCGCCATCTTTTACAGCGGTCCGATGATCGTGCTGGTCGATCGGTTCAGTGCGTCGGCCTCCGAGATCTTTGCGGGCGCGATCCAGGATTACGGCCGCGCGCTCATCGTCGGTCAGCAGACCTACGGCAAGGGCACGGTGCAAAATGCGCATCCGCTCAACTACACCATCTTCGGGCGCAAGCCGGAACTGGGTCAGCTCAACGTCACCATCGGCAAGTACTACCGGATCACCGGCGAGAGCACCCAAGATCGCGGGGTCACTCCCGATATCGCGCTGCCATCGCTCATCGACGCCGGCGAAGTCGGCGAAAGCACCCGCGACCGCGCCCTGCCCTGGGATCACATTGAACCGGCGGCATTCCGCGCCGAGGGCGATCTGAAACCGATCGCCGCGACGCTGGAAAAGCTCCACCAGGAACGCACCGCCGGGAGCCCCGACTTCAAATACCTGCACGATGACATCGCGGCGCTCGATGCGATCCGCAGCCAGAAGACGCTGTCATTGAACCTGAGCACGCGCGAAGCGGAGCGCAAGCGCATGGACAGCGAGCGGCTCGAGCGCGAGAACACCTGGCGCAAGGCGCACGATGTCGCACCGGCAAAATCCTTGGAAGATATCAAGGACGATGCGACCGCGGGCATCCTGCTGGATGAGGCTTCGCAAATTGCCGCTGATCTCGTGGTCGTATCGGCCAAGCGGGCGGCGCCCACCCAGGCGCGCCGCAACGACCCGGACGCGAATCCGCTACATCACCAGCCGCTAGCGCAGCAGTAGCGTATACAGATCCCAATAGTCTTCTGCCAGCACGTTGAACGTGTTGGCGGAAGGCGGCTTGGGCTTGTCGAACTCCAGTTCGGTCACCGCCGGCGAGAGCGAATCGGCGGTCGGCACCGTGTCGGCGGCGTTGCGATATTCGCAGGTCACCCGCAGGCGCTCCAATTTCGCCCTGACCAGATTGGCGACCTGCTTCGCACCGGCCACCGCCGCCAGCGCCTTCTGCACACGCTGCATGTAATTTTCGCACTCGGTGCGCGTGCCGAAGCTCATCTCGTGCACCCGCCGCGCCACCGCTTCCTTGGCGCGCGCCGCAAGCCCGAAGGCATCGGCGTGCTCGCAGAGCAATTCAGCATAGCCGATGATGGCAAGATTGATGTTGCGCCGCGCGGCGAGCGAGAGGCCGGGAAACTCCGGTGCCGCCTCATTTTCGATCGCACTGCGCTCGGCGTGCACCTCGCCGACCGCGGCATCGGCGATCACCACGTGATTGCGCAGCAGATCCAGCGCCTTGAGCCGCCGCCGGCGTTTGAAGTAGTGCCAGAAGGCGGTCAAGCGCGCGATCTGCTCCTGCTCGTCGGCAAGATGGCGGCGCTGTTCGTCGGCCGCGGCGCTCGCGGCGCGCAACCGTTGATCGGCATCGGCAAGCCGGGCATTCTTCTGCGCGTCGATATCCGCCTTGTGCTTCGCAACCTCGCGCGCCTCCTGCTGGCGCGTGAGGTCCGAGGCGAAGGTCGAGAGTTGCTGATGGCAGGTTTTCCACAGCGTGCGCAGCTGAAAGAACACCAGTGCGCCGAAACCTGTCTTCGGGTCGCCGAGCAGGTCGCCGAGCGCATCCATCTGCTCCTGAATGCGGATGGTGGCGCCCTCCTGCTGCTTGAGCCGGTCGCGCAGCAGGTGAAATTCGTCCTTGAGGTCGGCGTAGGCCTTTTTGAGACCCGCACGATTCTGGAACAGCTGCATGAGCCGCTCTTCGTCGGCGCTCGCCGAGCCGCCCTCTGCCACGCTTTTTAGAAACGTCAGCTTATCGATCAAAGTCCCGCCTCATCCCATGACAACCGCAGGTCACCCGATACGAAGCCAATCTTCGCGGCTAGAAGTGATGTCCCCGCTCGGTGCAATATTCCAGCCATTTATTTAGCATCATGTTCCGGGCCCAGCGCTGATCCAGTTCACGCTTGAGTCCCGACTGCAGTTTGGCCAGCTGTGGGTGGCGCTGAAAGCCGCGAAAACTGCGGACTTCGGCCAGGCGTGCATCATGGTAGACGCAAACCTCCAAATCCGGGTCGCGCAGCCTCGCAGCCTCGAATTCGAACTCGTAGGTCAGCCGGAAAACGCTCGTATAACGGCACAGATCGAGCGGTGTGAGAAACAGGTCACAGTCCGCCGCGACCTTGGAGACGCGCTGCTCCGTGATGCGCCGAAGATCGTCGACGAGCCAGCCCAAGCGCACGAAATTGCTTTCGTACAGCGTCATCAAACTCACGAAGCTGCCGGGCCGCGCCCGCCACGATGTTTCGCACAATTGATCAGCTATCATGGCTGAACTATATCACGCAGGTTTGAGATGTCAGGGCCGCAGTCGCCGTTCGATGCCCATGCGATCGAGAATTCTCGTGGATATTTCTTCGATCGAGACCTCGGTCGCATCGAGTACAGGAATTCCGTGACGCTCGAACAGCGATTCTGCCGCGCGCACTTCGAATGCCACTTGCGCGGCAGAGGAGTAGCGGCTGTCGGGCTTGCGCTCGTTGCGTATTTGCTGCAATCGATCCGGCTTGATGGTCAGGCCGAACAGCTTCTGCGGATAGCCGTCGAGGGCACGCGGCATTCTGCGGGATTCCAAATCATCGTCCGTGAGCGGATAATTCGCCGCGAACACGCCGTACTGCATCGCCAGGTACAGGCAGGTTGGGGTTTTTCCGGAACGCGACACGCCGACCAGAACGACATCGGCGCGTTCGTAGTCGCGCACCACCGATCCGTCGTCATTCGCCAGCGCAAAGTTCGTGGCATCGATGCGCGTGGCATAGGCATGCGTGTCCGCCATGCGATGAGTCCTACCCGCGGTATGGCTCGATTGCGTCTTGAGTTCGCCTGCCAGGGGTGCTAGGAACGGATCGAAGAAGTCCAGGAAAAATCCGGTGCTGCCGCGCACGACATTGCGCACATCCTCCTGCACCAGCGTGCTGAAAACCACCGGTCGCACGCCCTCTTGCGCGGCGACCAAATCGATCTTGCGGACCGCCTCAATCGCCTTGTCAACGGTGGAGATAAATGGCACAGTCACTTGGCGAAATTCGATTCCATCGAACTGCGTCATGAGACTGTGACCCATGGTTTCTGCGGTAATTCCCGTTTGGTCGGAAACGAAGAACACGGTTCGTTTGATCACGCTAACCTCATCATGCGGCGCCGTCGCCAAGAAGTGTTTCACTTAAACTACCGCCGGACAAGCAGCGAACTATGAAGCCTTACATCATCCCGTTTGAAGAACTCAAAAACAAAGACGTCGAATTGGTCGGCGGCAAGAACGCGTCCATCGGGGAGATGATTTCCGGATTGGCGAATCTGGGGATTGCCGTGCCGGGCGGGTTTGCCACCAGCGCGCACGCTTACCGGGATTTTCTGGCGCAAGGCGGCCTGGATGAGCGCATTCGCAAGCTGCTGGCCGATTTGGACGTGGATGATGTGCAGCGGCTCGCCGTGGTCGGCGCGGAAATTCGCGGCTGGATGCTCGCCACCCCGTTTCCCGAGCGACTGCAAAAAGAGGCGTTGGAAGCCTGGCGCAAGATGAAAGGCACGGGTGATGCGGCCGAATTCGCGGTCGCGGTGCGCTCCTCGGCGACCGCCGAGGATCTGCCCGAGGCCTCATTCGCCGGCCAGCAGGAGACGTTTCTCAACGTACGCGGCGAGGAACACCTGCTCAAGTCCATGCACGAAGTGTACGCCTCGCTGTTCAACGACCGTGCCATATCATATCGGGTGCACAACAGATTCGATCATAGCGCCGTGGCGTTGTCGGTCGGCGTGCAGCACATGGTGCGCAGTGATCTGGGCGCTGCCGGCGTGATGTTCACGCTCGACACCGATTCGGGTTTTCGCGACGTGGTGTTCATCACCTCCGCGTATGGATTGGGCGAGACCGTGGTCCAGGGAGCGGTGAATCCGGACGAGTTCTACGTCTACAAGCCCGCCCTGCGCGCCGGACGCCGCGCGATCGTGCGCAAGAATCTGGGCGGCAAGTCGATCAAAATGATCTACGCGGATCCGGGCTCGAAGGAGCGCGTGCGCACCGTCGATGTCGCCCATGCCGACCGGCATCGCTTCTCGCTCAGCGACGCCGAGGTCACTGAGCTGGCGAAGCAGGCGCTGATCATCGAAAAGCACTATGGCACTCCGATGGACATCGAGTGGGGCAAGGACGGCAGCGATGGACGGATTTACATCCTGCAGGCGCGTCCCGAGACGGTGCAGAGCCGCGCCGGGCGAACCATTCTGCGCTATACGCTGAAGTCGCGCTCCCGCGTGCTCAGCACCGGGCGCAGCATCGGCCAGCGCATCGGCGCGGGCCATGCGCGCATCATCAAGGACGCAAAGGAGATGTCGCGGGTCAGGGCCGGCGATGTGCTGGTGGCGGACATGACCGATCCCGACTGGGAGCCGGTGATGAAGCGCGCCTCTGCGATCGTCACCAACCGCGGCGGACGCACCTGCCATGCGGCCATCATTGCCCGCGAGCTCGGAATTCCCGCGGTGGTCGGCTGCGGCACCGCCACCGGCGACATCAAGGAGAACCAGCCGATCACCATTTCCTGCGCCGAGGGCGACACCGGCTACGTCTACGACGGCATGCTGGAGTTCGATCAGCGCAGCATCGAAATGGACGCCATGCCGGATATTCCGGTGAAGATCACCATGAACGTCGGCAACCCGGACCGCGCCTTCGATTTCGCCGGGATTCCCCACCGCGGCGTCGGGCTCGCGCGCCTGGAATTCATCATCAACCGCATGATCGGGGTGCATCCCCGGGCGCTGCTGGAATTCGACAAACAGAGCGCCGAGCTGAAGGATACGATCAACAAGCAGATCGCCGGCTATGACGGACCGGTAAATTTCTACGTCGATAAGCTGAGCGAGGGCATTGCGCAGATCGCCGCCGCGTTTGCGCCGGAACCGGTGATCGTGCGCCTGTCGGATTTCAAATCCAACGAATATGCGAATCTGATCGGCGGCAAGAATTATGAGCCGCACGAAGAGAATCCCATGCTCGGCTTTCGCGGCGCATCGCGCTATATCGACAAGGTATTCCGGCCCTGTTTCGAACTCGAGTGCCGCGCGCTGAAGCGTGTCCGCGACGAGATGGGACTGACCAACGTGCAGGTCATGGTGCCTTTCGTGCGCACCATGAACGAAGCCAAAGCGGTGACGCAGCTGCTCGCCGAGAACGGCCTGCGGCGCGGCGAGAACGGCTTGAAGCACATCATGATGTGCGAGCTGCCGACCAATGCACTGCTCGCCGACCGGTATCTGGAATACTTCGACGGCATGTCGATCGGCTCCAACGACATGACGCAGCTTGCGCTGGGTTTGGACCGCGATTCGAGCGTGGTGGCCAAATCCTTCGACGAACGCGATGAGGCCGTCAAGTCCCTGATGGCGATGGCCATCAAGGCCTGCAAGGCACAGGGCAAGTATGTCGGCATCTGCGGTCAGGGGCCCTCGGATCATCCCGAACTCGCGCGCTGGCTGGTCGATCAAGGCATCGACAGCCTGTCCTTGAATCCGGATACCGTGGTCGAGACCTGGATGTTCCTCGCGAACGAAGCGCAGACCTGAGGCGCTAGAACGCGCGTAGCAGCCGCTCGCGATAGTACTGCAGCTCGCGAATCGAGTCGCGCACGTCATCGAGCGCGAGGTGGGTCGAGTGCTTGCGAAAACCCTCGGCGACGTTCGGCGCCCAGCGCAGCGCCAGCTCTTTCAGCGTGCTCACGTCGAGATTGCGATAGTGAAAGAATGTCTCGAGCGCGGGCATGTAGCGCGCGAGAAAGCGCCGATCCTGGCAGATGCTGTTGCCGCACATCGGCGAGCGCTTCGGCTCGACCCATGCGGCCAGAAACTCCAATGTGCGCCGTTCGGCCGTGGCCGCATCGATGTCGCTCGCCAGCACGCGCGCCGCCAGGCCCGAGCCCCCATGCTGATTGCGGTTCCAGTCGTCCATGGCGCCCAGCACCGACTCGCTCTGGTGCACGGCGAGTACCGGGCCTTCCGCGAGCACATTGAGGTGTTTGTCGGTTACGATCGTCGCAATCTCTATGATGAGATCCGAATCGGGCTTCAGGCCCGTCATTTCCAAGTCGATCCAGATTAGATTGTCGGGAGATTTCATGATGTTTCAGCGGGAAATATCCGCATGGTAGCAGGCGGCATCGGCACCGTCCTGGCGAGTTTTGGCCGCGGCGTTCTGGTGCAGGCCGATGACGCAGGACTCGTGCGTTGCGGCCTCAAAGGCCGGAAACTGCACGTGGTATGCGGCGATCGGGTCGCGTGGAGTTATCCACCGTCCGCCGACGGACCGTCGGTGGACGCCATCGAACCGCGCCGCAATCTCATCGAGCGCATCGATGCGCGCGGACGCGCCGAACCGGTGGCAGCCAACATCGACCGGCTCGCCATCGTCGCCGCGCCGCAGCCGGAACCGGATTGGTTCCTCGTTGACCGCTACTGGGCGGGAGCAGCCCTCAAGGATCTCAACGCCCTGGTCATCGTGAACAAGCAGGATCTGGGAACCGGCGCGATCGAGGCGCAACTCGATGTATATCGCAAATTGAACTTGAGCTGCATCGAGGTGAGCTGTCAATCCGCGCAAGGCATCGCCGAGCTCGGTGCGATGCTGGCGGGCGGCGTGAACATGTTGGTTGGCCAGTCAGGCGTCGGTAAATCATCGCTGGTGAACGCACTTGCCCCGGCGGCGGCGGCGCAGACCGCCGAACTGACGCGCGACTCCGAAGGCCGGCATACCACCACCACGGCGCGCCGCTACCAGCTCGACCCGTCGTCGGCGATCATTGACGCGCCGGGGGTACGCGACTTTGCGCCGCCCGCGCATCTGGTGCGCGCCGCCGAACGCGGGTTTGTCGAGATCCACGAGCGCAGTGTGCAATGCCGCTTCAAGGACTGCCGGCACATGGAAGAACCCGGCTGCGCGGTTCGCACCGCGGTGATCCATCAGCAGATTTCGGCGCGCCGCTACGAAAGCTACCGGCGCCTGTTCAGGCTGTACGAGAAGCTGGCGTCCTAGGGCGGGTCACGAGACGTTGGTGCGCCCCGCGAGCGCATGCGCCAGCGTGCCGCCATCGACGTATTCGAGCTCGCCTCCCACCGGGACGCCATGCGCGATCCGCGAGGCCTTGATGCCCAGCCGCAGGGCGAGTTCCCCCAGGTAGTGCGCGGTGGCCTCGCCCTCCGCGGTCGGATTCGTGGCGAGAATCACTTCTCGAACCTCGCCGCCCTTGAGCAGCTCCTCAAACTCATCCAGACCCAGTTCCGCAGGCCCCACTCCGTCGAGCGGCGACAAATGTCCCATCAGCACGAAGTAGCGTCCGCGAAATCCGCCGGACTGCTCGATCGCGACCACGTCGGCCGGCGACTCGACCACGCACAGCTGCGCAAAATCCCGCTGGGCGGAAGCGCATATCGCACACAGCTCGCTTTCCGTCAACATGCGGCAGCGCTTGCAGTGGCCGACCTGCTGCAGCGCTTCGGCCAGTGCCTGACTCAAGGTTCGGCCGCCGTCGCGGTCGCGCTCCAATAGATAGAACGCCATGCGTTGCGCCGATTTCGGCCCGACTCCGGGCAGACAGCGCAGCGAATCGATCAAGCGGGCGAGTGTCGGCGTGTACTTCACCTGGCGGTCAGAACGGCAGCTTCATGCCCGGCGGTAATTTCAAGCCCGACATCAAACCCGAATATTTTTCCTGGACGCGCGCCGCAATCTTGCGGACCGCGTCATTGAACGCCGCTATCAGCAGGTCTTCGAGCATGTCCTTGTCCTCGCCCAGCAGTTTCGGCTCGATGAACAGCTTCTTCGCTTCGTGCCGTCCGTTCAACGTGACCTTGACCATACCCGCGCCGGATTCGCCGGTGACCTCGATTTCTGCCAGCTCCGCCTGCGCCTTCTGCATGTTCTCTTGAACCTGCTGCGCCTGGCGCATCAGCCCGCTCAATCCGCCTTTCATCATAGTCGGAGCCTCCGTGGTTAATTGACCGGTTTGATCGACGCGGCATCCACATCCGCGCCGAAGCGCTCGCGCAGCCCTTTCACCGCCGGATCCGCATCGAAGGCGCTCGCGGCGCGCGCAATTCTTTCCTGTTCAGCCTGGACGCGTTGGCGCGCCGGGGAGTTCAAACTCGCCTCAGCGATCTCGAACGCGACACGAATTTCGCGCCCCAGGTACCTGGACAAGCTCTGCACGAGTTTTTCCTCGATCGGCCGCGTGCGCCGATCCGATGCCGCCTGATCGAGCTTCAAGGAGAGCAAGTTGTTCTCGAACGCAGCGGGCACGCAATTCAGCGCAAGTTGGCGCACCATGCCGCTCAAGTTGGCGGCCTCGACCACGGCCGGCCAATTGGCGGCATCGATGCTCAGCGGCGCCGCGCCGGCCGCTGCCGGGGCGCCCGCTGGCTTTACCGCAGCGCCCTCTGCCTTTATGGGCGCGCTCTGCACAGCAGCCGGCACGCCCGGGTCGGGACGAAATGCCAGCATGCGCAACAAGGTCATTTCAAATCCGATGCGCGGCTCAGGCGCCATGTTCAAGTCTCGCCGGCCCGCGAGCGCGATCTGGTAGTAAAGCTGCGTATCTTCGGGGGAAATCGCCTGCGAAAGCTGCTGCAGCAAGGTCGAATCAAATTCCTCGTCCTGTGGGGCGGTTTCGGGCACGATCTGCACAATGGCAATGCGTTGCAGCAGCGCCGCCAAATCCACCAGCGCGCGGTCGTAATCCGGCGCGTCACGGTCCAGTTCGCGCACTTCAGCCAACAGCGCCGGGCCGTCGCCGCGCGCCACTGCTTGGGCGAGGCGCTCGACGTGTCCCCGGTCGATGGTACCCAGCATCGATCGGGCATTGACCTCGCTGATCGAGCCGCCGCCGAACGCAATGAGTTGATCCATCAGGCTCAGCGCATCGCGCATGCTGCCCTCGGCCGCGCGAGCCAGAAGCGCCAACGCCGCCGGCTCGAATGACAGCTGCTCCGCCGCCGCGATCGACTTCAGGCGCTCGACGATTAGCACAGCCGGCAGCCGCTTGAGGCTGAATTGCAGACAGCGCGACAGCACGGTAACGGGCAATTTCTGCGGATCGGTGGTCGCCAACAAAAATTTGACATGCGGCGGCGGCTCTTCCAGCGTCTTCAGCAGCGCATTGAATGAATGATTCGACAACATGTGGACTTCGTCGATCAGATAGACCTTGTAGCGCCCGCGAGTCGGGGCATATTGCACGTTGTCGAGCAAGTCGCGCGTGTCGTCGACCTTGGTTCGGGACGCCGCATCGACCTCGATGAGATCCACGAAACGCCCCTCATCGATCTCCCTGCAGGCGGCGCAAGTGCCGCAGGGATTGGAACTCACACCCGCCGTCTCGCAATTCAGGGACTTCGCCAGGATACGCGCCACCGTGGTCTTGCCGACCCCGCGTGTTCCGGTGAACAGGAACGCGTGATGCACCTTGCCGCTGTCCAGGGCATTGCTGAGCGCGCGCAGCACATGCTCCTGCCCCACCATTTCGGCAAATCGTTTCGGGCGCCATTTACGCGCCAATACCACATAGCTCATGACTTATTGTCGCACGACTTTGAGGGAGGCGGCCCGCGCCAGCAGGACTTCGGCGCCCGACCTAAGGTCTCTACCGCTGCTCCCTTCCGGGCCTGACGGGGTTCGTGACCAGTCGTCGCGAAGATGCAAACGCGAGCCACCATAGACTTGCAGTGGCTGGCGGAGAGGGTGGGATTCGAACCCACGAACACGGTTAGGTGTTACACACTTTCCAGGCGTGCGCCTTCGACCGCTCGGCCACCTCTCCGAAGCGTAGCAAGGGTACCGGAGCGGCCGCGGGCGATCAAATCCTGAAACGGCGATGAGGGTGGGATTGACTCGGGCCTTCCCGGCCCTCGCCCTGCGGGCGCACTGCGTG
>DATAVN010000054.1:0-371481 GCA_036267715.1 Steroidobacteraceae bacterium
CACCGAGATGGTGATGCCGGGGGACAACATCAAGATCGTGGTGGAGCTGATTGCCCCGATCGCGATGGAGCAGGGCCTGCGATTCGCCATCCGCGAGGGCGGTAAAACCGTCGGCGCAGGGGTGGTCGCCAAAGTGATCGCGTAGTCGATTTTTGGCGCGAAGGTGCCCGGATCGGGTAGAATCCGCCCCCGCTTAAGGACGGGGCCGGTTTCGGCCCCGTTAATTGTTGCGCGAAGCGCATGAAAATTTGGCGCGTAGCGCCTGGAATGGCGCGTAGCGCCTAGGTAATTTATGGCAAATCAGAATATCCGCATCCGGCTGCAGGCTTTCGATCACCGCTTGATCGACAAGTCGGCCCGCGAGATCGTCGATACCGCGAAACGCACCGGCGCGACCGTCAAGGGTCCCGTGCCGCTACCCATCAAAATGGAGCGTTTTACCGTGCTGACCGCCCCGCATGGCGATAAGGACGCGCGCGATCAGTTTGAAATCCGCACTCACAAGCGTCTCATGGACATTTTGAACCCCACGGACAAGACCGTGGACGCCCTCATGAAGCTGGAGCTTCCGGCGGGTGTCGATGTCCAAATTAAATTGAATTAAGGGTCTTTTACTCGCGAGACGAGGCTATCGGGCGGGACCGCGGCGGCCCCGCCGAAGGGTTGCGCGGAGCGCATAACCAGGTATACTCCCGCGTCCATTTTAGAGGTCGGAGCGCGTGGGTGCCGACGCCAAATTCTCAAGGGAATTTGGGGTCCGAGCGTCCAAACCGCTGATCTGTCGCAACGATGCGAGGCTCTTCGAAGCTCTCGCTGCATGAGGATTGACAATGTCCATTGGCCTGGTTGGCCGCAAGTGCGGCATGACCCGAGTGTTCACCGACGCCGGTGTAACCGTCCCCGTGACGGTGGTCGAGGCGTTACCGAATCGCATCTCGCAAGTCAAAAACGATAAAACCGACGGTTACCGCGCGGTTCAAGTCACCATCGGCAGCCGCCGTCCGTCGCGCGTGCCCAAAGCGCTGGCCGGTCATTTCGCCAAGGCGAACGTGGCCGCCGGATACACCTCTCAGGAATTCCGCTTGGGGCAGGGCGACGGCGATGAGCTCGCCACCGGCGGCGAAATCAAAGTCGACATGTTCAAGGCCGGCCAGATCGTCGATGTGACCGGCACCACGGTGGGCAAGGGCTTCCAGGGCACCATGAAGCGGCATAACTTCGCCGGCGGCATGAAAACCCACGGAAACTCGCTGTCGCACCGCGCGCCTGGTTCCATCGGCCAGCGCCAGACCCCGGGCCGCGTGTTCAAGGGCAAGCGCATGTCGGGCCACATGGGCGTGCGCAACCGCACCATCGAAAACCTGCGCATCGTCGAAGTCGATGCGGCGCGCAATCTGCTGCTCATCAGCGGAGCTGTGCCCGGTGCCGAGGGCAGCCGCGTCATCGTCAAGCCGTCGGTCAAGGCCAAGGGTCAGGCGCGGCGCCAGAAGCTGATGCCGAACAAGGCACCCACCGCTGCCAAGGGCGGCGCATCCGCACCGAAGGCCGCCGCTCCCGCCAAGGGCGCAGCCAAGGTTGAGAAGAAGTAGCCCTCATGAAAGTCCAGCTAAAAAACGCGAAGCCCGCCAGTGAAGTTCAATTGTCGGACGCGGCCTTTGGGCGCGACTACAACGAAGCGTTGGTGCATCAGGTCGTGACCGCTTACATGGCCGCGGGCCGCGCCGGCACCAAGGCGCAGAAAACGCGCGCCGAAGTGCGCGGCGGCGGCAAGAAGCCCTGGAGCCAGAAGGGCACCGGTCAGGCGCGCGCCGGCTCGATCCGCAGCCCCATCTGGGTGGGCGGCGGCCGGGCCTTCGCGGCCAAGCCGCGCGATTTTTCGCAGAAGGTCAATCGCAAGATGTATCGCGCCGCCATGCAAACCATGGTGTCGCAGCTGTTGCGCGAGGATCGCCTGGTTGCGGTCGAGTCGATCGAATTGAGCGCACCGCGCACCAAGCTTTTGATCAGCAAGCTGGCCGAATTCGGCTTGAGCCGCGCGTTGATTCTGGTCGAGGCCTACGAGGAGAAGCTGTTCCTGGCGGCCCGCAACATCCCGCACGTCGAGGTCATGGCGGTATCCGCCCTCGATCCTTTGAGCCTGGTCAAACATGACAAGGTGGTTGCGACGGTGGGCGCCTTGAAGCTGCTGGACCAGCGTCTCGGAGGCGCACATGAATAAAGAACGATTGATGACCGTGCTGATTCAACCGCATGTGTCGGAAAAGGCCGCGACCCTGGCCGAGCAGGCGAATCAGTATGTATTTCGCGTGCGCGACGACGCCTCGAAAGCCGAGGTGAAGCAGGCGGTCGAGCTGATGTTCGAAGTCAAGGTCGAGGGCGTGAATCTGTTGAACCGCCCGGGCAAGACGCGCCGCTTCAAGAATCTTCCGGGCAAGCGCAACGGCTTCAAGAAAGCCTACGTGCGGCTGCAAACCGGCCAGTCGATCGACTTCACCGGCGCTCAGGCGAAATAAGGACCCAAAGGCTATGGCACTCATCAAGATGAAGCCGACCTCACCGGGCACGCGCTTCGTGGTCAAAGTCGACCGCTCGCACCTGCACAAGGGCGGACCGATCGCATCCCTCACCGTCAAGAAAAACCGCACCGGCGCGCGCAATGCCGTCGGCCGGCAGACCACGCGCCACATCGGCGGCGGCCATAAGCAGCGCTATCGTCTGGTGGATTTCCTGCGCGACAAGGACGGCATCCCGGGCATCGTCGAGCGCCTGGAATACGATCCGAACCGCACCTCGCATCTGGCGCTGGTGCTCTACAAGGACGGCGAGCGCCGCTACATTCTGGCCCCCAAGGGCGTGAAGGCCGGCGATGAGATCCGCTCGGGTTCCGATGCGCCGATCAAGCCCGGCAACGCGATGCCGCTGCGGCACATTCCCGTGGGCAGCACGGTGCACAACATTGAATTGAAGGTCGGCAAGGGCGGCCAGATGGCGCGCAGCGCCGGGGCTTCCGCGCAGTTCGCGGCACGCGAGGGCGTATATGCCAGCCTGCGGCTGAAATCGGGCGAAATGCGCAAGGTGCATGTCGATTGCCGCGCCACCATCGGCGAAGTCGGCAACGATGAGCACAACCTGCGCGTGTTCGGCAAGGCCGGCGCGGTGCGCTGGCTCGGTGTGCGCCCGACGGTACGCGGCGTCGTGATGAATCCGGTCGATCACCCCCACGGCGGCGGCGAAGGCAAGTCCGGACAGGGCAACCCGCATCCGGTAAGCCCGTGGGGATTGCAGACCAAGGGCAAGAAGACGCGCCGCAACAAGCGAACGGACAGCATGATCGTTCAGCGCCGCAAGAACAAACGCATCTAAGACTGGAGATACTCAGTGCCTCGTTCGCTCAAGAAAGGCCCGTTCGTGGATTTGCACCTCGCCAAGAAGGTGCAAACCGCCAGCCAAAAGAATGATCGTCGTCCGATCAAGACCTGGTCGCGCCGCTCCATGATCATTCCCGACATGGTCGGCCTGACCATCGCCGTGCACAACGGCCGGCTGCATGTTCCGGTGCTCGTGTCCGAAAACATGGTCGGCCACAAGCTCGGTGAATTCGCGCCCACGCGCACCTTCAAGGCGCATTCCGGCGACAAGAAAGTCACGGCGGCGGAATAGTCATGCAGACAAAAGCCGTACTCCGCTATGCACGTATTTCGCCGCAAAAATGCCGGCTGGTGGTCGACACGATCCGCGGCAAGTCCGCGACGCTCGCGGTGAACACCTTGAAATTCATGCCTAAAAAAGGCGCGAAGATCGTGCTCAAGGTGCTCGATTCCGCGATCGCGAATGCCTACAACAATTTCAATGCCGATGTCGATGAGCTGAAGGTGACGCGCGTCGAAGTCGATCCGGCACCGATGCTCAAGCGTTTCCACGCACGCGCCAAGGGCCGCGGCGTGCGCATCGCCAAGCGCAACAGTCACATCCTGGTTCAAGTGTCCGACGGTAAGCGAGAGGCCTGATTTCTAATGGGTCAGAAAGTAAATCCAATTGGTATTCGTCTCGGCATCACCCGCGACTGGTCGTCGAAGTGGTATGCCCATTCGAAGAACTTTGCCGGAAACATTCACACCGATTTCCTGGTGCGCAAGTACCTCAACAAGAAATTGGCCGATGCGTCGGTGAGCAACATCCACATCGAGCGTGCGGCACGCCGCGCCAACATCACCATTCACACGGCGCGCCCGGGAATCGTGATCGGCAAGAAGGGCGAGGACATCGAGAAGCTGCGCACCGCGGTGGCCAAGATCCTGGGGATGGGCCTGAACGACGTGCGCCTGAACATCGCGGAGATCCGCAAGCCCGAACTCGACGCCAAGCTGGTCGCCGAGGGCATCTCGCAGCAGCTGGAAAAGCGCGTGATGTTCCGCCGCGCCATGAAGCGTGCGGTCACCAACACCATGCGTTCCGGTGCGCTCGGCATCAAGGTGCGCATTTCCGGCCGCCTGAACGGCTCGGAGATTGCCCGCACCGAGACCAATCGCGAAGGCCGGGTTCCGCTGCACACGTTCCGCGCGGACATCGACTACGGCCTGGCCGAGGCGCAGACCACGTACGGAGTGATCGGCATCAAGGTGTGGATCTTCAAGGGCGAAGTGTTCGACAAGCCGGCGGAAGAAGTCGCCGAGGCCGAGGCGGAGGGTGCGGCAACGGCCCAGCCCAAGCCGGCAGAAGCCGCGACACCTACGCCAACGTGATCAGGTAATCAAGCATGATGCAGCCGAAGCGGACCAAGTTCCGCAAACAGTTCAAGGGCAAGATCTCGGGCAGTGCGCAGCGCGGCAACACGGTCGCGTTCGGCGAATTCGGCCTGAAGGCCACCGACCGCTGCCGCATGACGGCGCGCGAGATCGAGGCGGCGCGCCGCGCCATCTCGCGCTACGTGAAGCGCGGCGGGCGTATCTGGATCCGGGTGTTCCCGGACGTGCCGATCACGCAGAAGCCGCTCGAAGTGCGCATGGGCTCGGGCAAGGGCAACGTCGAGTATTGGGTGGCGAAAGTGCTGCCCGGCAAGGTGCTGTTCGAGATCGAGGGCATGAGCGAGACCATTGCGCGCGAGGCGTTCCGCCTGGCCTCCGCGAAGCTCTCGGTATCGACCGCCTTCGTCAAGCGCCAAGTCAGAACATGAAGGTGCGTACATGAAGGCGAAAGATTTGCGCGTGAAGGCGCCAAAGGATCTCGGCGAGGAGCTGCTCAAGCTGCGCCGCGAGCAATTCAATTTGCGCATGGCCCGCGCCACGGGCCAGGCCGCGAAGCCGGATCAATTTGCGAAGGTGCGCAAGAACATTGCGCGCGTGAAGACGGTGCTTGCCCAGGTGCGTAAATGAATCAACGCCCCCAGTTCTTGCACCAAATCGGACGGGGTCGTTTCGACCCCGTTGAAAGTTGCGCGCAGCGCATGACAAGCGCGCAGCGCATGGAGACACCGTGATGTCGACCGAAACTCAATCAACCGAAGCTGCGGCGCCCGGCGCCGCGCCGATTCCGGGGCAGCGCCTGCTCACCGGCAAGGTGGTCAGCAACAAGATGGACAAGACCATCGCAGTCTCGGTGGAGCGCCTGGTCAAGCACCCGACCTACGGCAAGTACATCCGACGCACGACCAAGCTGCTCGCGCATGACGAAAGCAACGAATGCAAGGAAGGCGACACGGTGTCCATCAAGCCGTGCCGCCCCATGTCGCGCCGCAAATCCTGGGTGCTGGTCCGCGTCGTCGACCGCGCCCGCGCTGAATAAGGTGCCGACATGATTCAGATGCGAACGATTTTGAATGTGGCCGACAACAGCGGCGCGAAGCGCTTGATGTGCATCAAGGTGCTCGGCGGCTCGAAGCGCCGCTACGCGGCGGTCGGCGATGTGATCAAGGTCAGCGTGAAGGATGCGATCCCGCGCGGCAAGGTGAAGAAGGGCGAGGTGTATGACGCCGTAGTGGTGCGCACCAAGAGCGGCGTACGCCGCGCCGACGGTTCGCTGATCCGCTTCGACACCAACGCGGCGGTGCTGCTGACCAACAAGCTCGAACCGATCGGCACGCGTATTTTCGGGCCGGTGACGCGCGAGCTGCGCAACGTGCAGTTCATGAAGATTATCTCGCTGGCACCTGAGGTGTTGTGACGTGAAAAAGATTCGCAAAGGCGACACCGTGATTTTGATCGCCGGTCGGGACAAGGGCCGCAAGGGCGCCGTGATCGAAGTGCTGGCGGATGACCGTCTGCGCGTCGAGGGACTCAACATGTCCAAGCGGCACCAGAAGCCCAATCCGCAGGCCGGCGTGCAGGGCGGCATCATCGAGACCGAGGCCCCGCTGCATGTGTCGAACGTGCTGGTCTTCAATCCGGCCACCCAGAAGGGCGACCGCATCGGCTTCAAGTCGCTCGAGAACGGCCGCAAGGTGCGCGTGTTCAAGTCGAACAAAGAAATGGTCGACGCGAAATGATGAACCATATTGAAGGGGTGCATCAGCACTAAAAATTATGGCAGCAAGACTGAAAAAGATTTTCAACGAGCAGATCGTGCCGGAGCTCAAGAAGAAACTCGAGCTCAAGAACACGATGCAGGTGCCGCGGATCCTCAAGATCACGGTCAACATGGGCGTGGGCGAGGCCGTGGCCGACAAGAAGGTCATGGACGCGGCCACCGCCGATATGGCGAAGATCACCGGCCAGAAGCCCGCGGTCACCAAGGCCAAGAAGTCGGTGGCGACGTTCAAGGTGCGCGACGGCCAGGCGATCGGCTGCAAGGTGACGCTGCGCGGCGATCGCATGTACGAATTCCTGGACCGCCTGGTCAGCATCGCGATTCCCCGCATCCGGGATTTCCGCGGCATCAGCACGCGCTCCTTCGACGGCCGCGGCAACTACAGTCTGGGCGTCAAAGAGCAGATCATTTTCCCCGAGATTCAGTACGACCAGATCGATCAAATCCGTGGCATGGACATCACCATTTCCACGTCGGCGCGCGATGACAAGCACGGGCGCGCGTTGTTAGAAGCATTCAACTTTCCGTTCCGTAAGTAGGTAGCCCATGGCCAAGACGAATATGCTCATGCGCGAGAAGAAACGCCTCAAGATAGCGAAGAAATACGCCAAGCGGCGCGCTGAGCTCAAAGAGCAGATCCGCGACCCGAAGACCGGGCAGGAGGCTCGCGACGCCGCGCAGGTCGAGCTGCAAAAGCAGCCGCGCGATGCGGGTGCCACGCGGCAGCGCAATCGCTGCTCGATCACGGGCCGCTCACGCGGCGTGTACCGTAAATTCGGGCTGGCGCGCACCAAGCTGCGCGAGGCTGCGAATCGCGGTGAAATCCCCGGCCTGTCGAAGGCGAGTTGGTGAGGCGCGCACTATGAGCATGACTGATCCAATTGCCGATTTGTTGACGCGCATCCGCAATGCGCAATCCGCCGGCAAGCCGACGGTGGGCATGGGCGCCTCGAAGCTCAAGCTGGCCATCCTCAAGGTGTTGAAGGACGAGGGCTACATCGCGAATTTCGGCGTCGATGCGAGCGGTGCGAAGAGCACCCTGTCGATCGAGCTGAAGTATCACGACGGCCGCCCGGTGATCGACCGCATCGAGCGCATCAGCCGCCCGGGGCTGCGCATTTACCGCGGCAAGGACGAGCTGCCCAAGGTGCTGGGCGGTTTGGGTGTCGCCGTGGTCTCGACGCCGCAGGGCATCATGTCCGACAAGCAAGCGCGCGCGGCCGGCACCGGCGGCGAAGTGCTGTTCGTCGTCCAGTAAGGTTTACAGGTAGGTTAATCATGTCACGAGTTGCAAAAATGCCGGTCGATCTGCCGCAGGGCGTGACCGCCACCATCGGCGCGCAAGCCGTGACGCTCAAGGGGGCGAAGGGTTCGCTGACGCTGCCGCTCAAGGCGGGCGTCAAGGTCGTGCAGCAGGAGAAGCACCTGGAAGTGCAGGCCGATGCCGCGGCCGAAGGCATGAATGCCATCGCCGGCGCGACGCGCGCGCACCTGGCCAACATGGTCATGGGCGTGACCAAGGGCTACGAAAAGAAGCTCGAGCTGGTGGGCGTGGGTTATCGCGCCGCCGTGCAGGCGAAGAATTTGACGTTGACGCTGGGCTATTCGCACCTGATCAATTTTGCCATTCCGGAAGGCATCACCATCGAGACGCCGAGTCAGACCGAAATCATCGTCAAGGGCATCGACCGGCAGCGTGTCGGCCAGACCGCCGCGGAGATCCGCGGCTTTAGACCGCCGGAACCCTACAAGGGCAAGGGCGTGAAGTACTCGGACGAGAAGATTTCGCTGAAAGAGGCGAAGAAGAAGTAATCATGAAACTGACCAAACAAGACACCCGTCTGCGCCGCGCGCTGCGGGGCCGGGTGAAGATCAAGGAGCTGGCCGCCATGCGCCTGTCCGTGCACCGCACGCCGCAGCACATGTATGCGCAGATCATTGCGCCCGAGGGCGACAAGGTGCTGGTGGCCGCCTCGACCCTGCAGAAGGACGTGCGCGGAGAATTGAAGTCCACCGGCAACATCGAGGCCGCCAAAGCCGTCGGCCGCGCCATTGCGGAACGCGCCAAGGCCAAGGGCATCGCGAGGGTCGCATTCGACCGTTCCGGTTTCATGTACCACGGGCGCGTCAAAGCGCTGGCAGAGGCCGCTCGCGAAGCGGGTCTCGAGTTCTAACTAAAAGGTCTTAAGGCAATGGCGAGAACAGAAAAACCAATGTCCGGCGACGACCTGCTCGAAAAGCTGGTTGCGGTCAATCGCGTGGCGAAGGTGGTCAAGGGCGGCAAGCAGTTCGGCTTCACCGCGCTCACCGTGGTGGGCGACGGCGCCGGCCGGGTCGGATTCGGCTATGGCAAGGCGCGCGAAGTCCCGGTCGCGATCTCCAAGGCCATGATGCAGGCGCGCAAGAGCCTGGTTACGGTGTCCTTGAAGAACGAAACCCTGTTCTACGCTGTCAAAGGACGGCATGGGACCACACGGGTCTATATGCAGCCGGCCGCGGACGGTACCGGCGTGATCGCCGGCGGCGGCATGCGCGCGGTGTTCGAGTGCGCGGGCGTTCGCAATGTGCTGGCCAAGAGCTACGGCTCGCGCAATCCGATCAACGTGGTGCGCGCCACCATGGACGCGTTGGGCAAGCTGCGCACACCCGATGATATCGCCGCGAAGCGCGGCAAGTCCGTCGAAGAGATCGTGGGTTGATCATGGCGAGCAAGGAAAAGGCGATCAAGGTGACCTTGATCAGGAGCGTATACGGCCAACTCGCCAATATCCGCAATTCGGTCAAGGGCTTGGGGTTGCGCCGCATCGGGCATAGCGTGGTGGTGGCGGATACGCCGTCGAACCGCGGCATGGTGAATACCGCCAGTCATATGCTGAAAGTCGAGCCGGCACTGGGGAAGGTCTGATGAGATTAAATACGATCAAGCCGGGCGCCGGCTCCAAGCGAACCCGCCTGCGGGTGGGCCGCGGCGCATCCGCCGGCCAGGGTAAAACCTGCGGCCGCGGCGTCAAGGGACAGCGCGCGCGCAAAGGCGGCTATCACAAGGTCGGCTTCGAAGGCGGCCAGATGCCGTTGCAGCGGCGTTTGCCGAAGACCGGCTTCCGCTCTGCCATGAAGGCTTCGCGCGCCGAACTCACGTTGTCGGATCTGATGCGCGTCTCGGGCAGCGACGTCACGCTCGCGGGCCTGATCGAGGCGAACCTGGTGTCCGAAAACACCAAGATCGTGAAGATCATTTTGTCCGGCAAGGTGACCAAGCCGTTCGTGATCAAGGACAAGGTCATCACCGCGACCAAGGGCGCCAAGAGCGCCGTTGAATCTGCCGGCGGAAAATTCGAGGCATAGGAGACACGTGGCCACATCCAGCACCAATGCAGCCGCCGCCTTGGGGGACATCACCCGCTTCGCCGAAATGCGCAAGCGCCTGCTGTTCCTGGTGGGCGCGCTCATCGTGTACCGGATCGGCACGTTCATTCCCGTTCCGGGCATCGATGCGGCCAAATTCGCGGCGTTCTTCTCCACCCAGAACGGCACCTTGCTCGGCATGTTCAACATGTTTTCGGGCGGCGCACTGCAGCGCTTCAGCATTTTCGCGCTGAACGTGATGCCCTACATCACCGCGTCCATCATCGTGCAGATGGCCTCGATGGTGTATCCGCCGTGGAATCAGATCCGCAAGGACGGCGAGTCGGGCCGGCGCAAACTGATGCAGTACACGCGCTATGGCACGGTCGGCTTGGCCGCCTTCCAGGGCTTCGGTGCCGCGCTCGCCATCCAGAATTCCGGCAACAATCTCGTGCCGAATCCGGGAATACAGTTTCTGTTCGTCGCCACCGTCTCGATCACCACCGGCACGCTGTTCGTGATGTGGCTGGGCGAGCAGATCACCGAGCGCGGCATCGGCAACGGCATCACCATGATCATCGTCGCGGGCATCATCGCGGGGCTGCCCCGCGCCATCGGCAACACCCTGGAAATGGTCCGGACCGGTGAAATGAACGCCCTGGTGGTGGCACTGATCGTCGTGGTCGTGGGATTGGTGACGCTGTTCTGCGTGTTCATCGAGCGCGCGCTGCGCAAGATCCAGGTCAACTACGCCAAGCGCCAGATGGGCCGGCGCATGATGCAGGGCCAAAGCACGCATTTGCCGTTCAAATTGAACATGGCCGGCGTCATACCGCCGATTTTCGCCTCCAGTTTGCTGGTATTCCCGGCCACGGTGGCCCAGTTCTTCGGCAACAGCCCGAATCCGAATGTCATCCAGCGGACCTTGCAAAAGATCGCGGCGATCCTCAATTATGGGCAACCGCTGCACGTGGTGTTGTTTGGCCTGCTGGTGGTCGGATTCGCGTTTTTCTACGTTGCGCTGGTGTACGACGCCCGCGACACGGCCGAGAATCTCAAGAAGGCCGGTGCCTTCATTCCGGGGATCCGCCCGGGCCTGCAAACCGGCGAGTACCTGGACAAGGTACTGACCCGTCTGACCTTGTGGGGCGGCCTGTACATCATGGCCGTGTGCCTGCTGCCGGAAATCATCCGCATGGTGAACCCGGCCATTCCGTTTCAGTTCGGCGGCACCTCGCTGCTGATCATCGTGGTCGGCGTCATGGATTTCGTCGCGCAGCTGCAGTCGCACATGATGTCGCAGCAATACGAGGGCCTGATGAAAAAGGCCAGTCTTCGGGGCATTGGAGCTAAGAAATGAAAGTTCGTCCTTCGGTGAAAAAGATCTGCAAGAACTGCAAAGTCGTGCGGCGGCGCGGCATCGTTTACATCATTTGTTCGTCTGACGCCCGCCACAAGCAGCGGCAGGGCTAGGCGTCTGTAATATTGATTTATAAAGGGTTTTCTAATATACTAGCGCGCTTTTTTTCGAGGGCGCGGGTGGAGAAATAGATGGCGCGTATCGCCGGCATCAACATACCGATGAACAAGCATGTCGTCATCGGCCTGACTCACATATTCGGCATCGGCAACAGCCGGGCCGCGCGCATTTGCGATGCCGCGGGCGTGAAGTATCAGGTCAAGGTGAAGGATTTGACCGATCCTGAGGTGGCGTCGCTGCGCTCCCAGGTGGCCAAGTTTGCGGTGGAAGGCGATCTGCGCCGCGAAGTGTCGATGAACATCAAGCGGCTGATGGATCTGGGCTGCTACCGGGGCATCCGCCACCGCAAGGGGCTGCCGATGCGCGGCCAGCGCACGCGCACGAATGCCCGCACACGCAAGGGACCGCGCAAGCAGGCGGTCAAGATGAACGCGCCGCCGGGCAAGGTCTGAGGCTTGGGTAAAGTTTTTTCGGTCGGGGTCGCCCCGACCCCGTTTAGAGGTGGCGCGAAGCGCCTAGGAAGTACTATCAATGGCTGATCAGAAACAAAACGCACAGCAGGCCGCGGCCGCCGCGGCGCCAGGTGCGAAACCCGCGCGCAAGAAAGTACGCAAGAACGTGCTAGATGCGATCGCGCACGTGCATGCCTCGTTCAACAACACCATCATCACCATCACCGACCGGCAGGGTAATACGCTGTCATGGGCGACCTCCGGCGGCTGCGGCTACCGCGGCTCGCGCAAGTCGACGCCGTTCGCCGCGCAGGTCGCCGCCGAGCGCGCCGGCACCGCGGCACAGGAGCATGGCGTGAAGAACGTCGAGGTGCGCGTCATGGGCCCCGGCCCGGGCCGCGAGTCGGCGGTGCGCGCATTGAACGGCTGCGGACTGAAGATCACCAACATCGAAGACGTTACGCCGATCCCGCATAACGGCTGCCGTCCGCCCAAAAAGCGTCGCGTTTAAAAGGTTCGCAATGGCAAAATATACCGGTCCGAAGTGCAAGCTGTCCCGTCGCGAGGGAACCGATCTGTTCCTGAAGAGCGGCGTGAAGCCGCTCGAGTCGAAGTGCAAGCTCGAGGTGCCGCCGGGCGGCGTGAAGAGCGAGCGCAAACAGCGTTTGTCGGAATACGGCCTGCAGCTGCGTGAAAAGCAGAAGCTGCGCCGCATGTACGGCGTGCTCGAGCGTCAGTTCAGAAACTATTACCAGAAGGCCGCGGGGCGTCCCGGTGCGACCGGCGAGACGCTGCTGCAATTCCTGGAATGCCGCCTGGACAATGTGGTCTACCGGATGGGCTTCGCCTCGACGCGCGCGGAAGCGCGCCAGCTGGTGAGCCACAAGGGCGTGTCGGTCAACGACAAACTGGTCAATATTGCTTCCTATCAATGCAAAGCGGGTGACGTCATCAACTTGCGCGAGCGCGCCAAGAAGCAGACGCGGGTCACTGCTGCACTCACGATTGCCACCCAAGTCGGATTGCCGGATTGGGTCGAAGTGGACGACAAGAAATTCTCCGGAATCTTGAAGTCGGTTCCCGATCGGCAGGAGATTCTCCCGGACATCAACGAGAGCCTGGTCGTCGAGTTGTATTCCAAGTAGGAATTGGCTTTTGTTTCGCAATGCAGCGCTTCGCTGCATTGTCCCTGGTTAGTTAACGTAGGTGAAATCCATGCAGGGATCGATCAATGAATTCTTGAAGCCGAGGGTCGTCAAAGTACAGCCCGTGTCGCCGCGCCACGCCCGCATCGTGATCGAACCGTTTGAACGCGGCTTCGGTCATACGCTGGGCAATGCGTTGCGCCGGGTGCTGCTGTCCTCGCTACCGGGGGCGGCGATCACCGAGATCGAAATCGAGGGGGTGCTGCACGAGTACACCGCCATCGAAGGCGTCCAAGAGGATGTCGTCGACATTTTGCTGAACTTGAAAGCCGTGGCGATCCGCATGCATACGCGCGACGTCGCCGAAGTCCGGCTGCACAAGAAGGGTCCGGGGCCGGTGACGGCCGGCGACATCGCCGGCGATCACGACATCGAGATCCTGAATCCCGATCTGGTCATCGCGAACCTGACGAAGGCCGGTGAATTGTCCATGTCGCTGAAAGTCGAGCGCGGTCGCGGCTATCGCCCGGCGGCACAACGCATGGCCTTCGAGGAGCAGACCCGCGCCATCGGCCGGCTGCAGTTGGACGCTTCGTTCAGCCCGGTGCGCAAGGTGACTTATAACGTCGAGAGCGCGCGCGTCGAACAGCGCACCGATCTCGACAAGCTGATTCTGGACATCGAAACCAACGGCACCATCGATCCCGAAGAGGCGATTCGCCGCGCCGGCGGCATCCTCAAGGATCAGCTGTCGGTATTCGTGGACCTGCAGGGCCAGGACGAGTCGACCACCAAGGCGACCGAAACGCAGTTCGATCCGATTCTGCTGCGCCCGGTCGACGAGTTGGAACTCACCGTGCGATCGGCAAACTGCCTGAAGGCCGAGAATATCCACTACATCGGCGATCTGGTGCAGCGCACCGAGGTCGAGTTGCTGCGCACGCCGAACCTTGGCAAGAAGTCCTTGACCGAGATCAAGGAAGTTCTGGAGAGCCATGGCCTGACGCTGGGCATGCGCATCGACAATTGGCCGCCGCCGGGACTGAAGCGCGACGATGAGCGCGACGGAATTTGATCAGCGACTTGAGTTGAGAGAAGAACATGCGTCATAGAAACAGCGGGCGTCAGCTATCGCGAAATGCCTCGCATCGTCATGCGATGTTGCGCAACATGGCGACCTCGTTGCTGCAGCACGAAACCATCCGCACCACCGTGCCGAAAGCCAAGGAGCTGCGCCGCGTGGTCGAGCCGTTGATCACGATGGCCAAGGTGGACTCGATCGGTTTGCGCCGCCTGGCGCACTCGCGCCTGCGTGATGATGCCGTGGTCGAGAAGTTGTTCGCCGATCTGGGGCCGCGCTTCAAGGCGCGTGCCGGCGGCTATACGCGGATCTTGAAAATGGAACCGCGTCCCGGCGACGCCGCGGACATGGCACTCATGCAGCTGGTGGAATCCGCGGCCGTGAAGACCGAGAAGCAGGAAGACACCAAGGCCGCCAAAGCGCCGAAGGGCGCGCCGAAGAAATCCAGGAAGGCTGCACCCGCAGCCGAGGATGGCGAGTCGGAAGCCAAGCCCAAGCGCCGCAAGGCGAAGAAAGCGGCCGCCTGATCCGGGCACCCGGCTGAATTTTTCGACCGGCTCCTACGCAGCCGCGCCTTTCGCCGCGGCGACCCGTGCGAATGCGTCGCGCGTCATGTTTTCCGGCTTCGAGGCGGTGGTGGCGACATTGTCCTCGATGCGCACGCCGCCAAACGGCTTGAGTTCCTCGACCACGGTCCAATCGATGTGCGCCCGGCGCTCATCTGCATGGGCCTGCGCCAGCAAAGAATCGATCAGGTAAATACCGGGCTCCACCGTCACCACCACGCCCGGCTCGAGCATGCGGGTGAGCCTTAGGTAGGGATGGCCCTTGGGCCGCTCGCCAATCACCCCGCCGACATCGTGCACCTGAGCTCCCAGCAGGTGCCCGATCCCATGCGGAAAGAACACCCCGGTGACGCCCGCTTCCAGCGCGGCCTGGCCGGGCAATTTGCTCAGTCCAACCTTGTGCATGACATCGCCCAGGACTCGGTGCGCCGACAGGTGCACGTCGCGGTAATCGCGCCCGGCGACGATCTCCTCGCATAGCGCCAGTTGCGCCTTGTGCATCGCCTGCACCAGGTCCGCGAAACGGCCGGTGCTGCGCGAGTAGGTGCGGGTGATGTCCGCCGCATAGCCCCGGTACTGGGCACCGGCGTCGATCAGGAAGGAACGCAGGGGAGACGGCGCCGAGCGTTCCAAATGCTGGTAGTGCAATACCGCGGCATTCTCGTTGTAAGCCACGATGTTGTTGTAGGGCATCTCTTCTTCGCGTTGCCGGCAGGCCTGAAGGTAGCTCATATGCGCGTCGTATTCCGACTCGCCGCGCTGGAATGCCGTCAGGGCGGCCGCATGCCCGCGGGCGCCGAGATCGCTGGCCTTGCGCAGGCAGGCCAGTTCGTAGGGGGTCTTTACGGCGCGTTCATAGTCCAGGAGTGCCATGAGCTCCTTGGGGTTGATGCTGGCCGGGTCAGCGGCCGGAATCAGACCCTCGGGTCCCAAAAACGCGACGCGCCCCAATCCGGCCCAATGCGCCTCGGCCTTGGATTCATCCGCCATCGCGATCAAGTTGACTGCGCTGGTCCAGGCCGCGGTCGGCAGCCTGGCGGGCTTGTGCCAGTAATCGTCGGGCGACCAGAACAGGACCGTGGGACGGACACCCGGCGAATACACCAGGATGCAGCGCGGGTTGTCGATGATCGGCACCCAAACCTTGAACTGCGGATTGACCTTGTAGGAATAGTCCTGGTCGTCGAGAAACAGCAGGGGCGGCCGTCCCGCAAGAACCACCAAGGCCTCAAAACCACTGGCGGCAAGCGCACGGTCGGTGCGGCGCATGAGCAAGCTTAAGTGTGCCGCGTACAGCTGATCGAGACTGGAATCGTTCACAAGTCCTCCATCGCTCACAAGTCCTCCATGCGGAATAGCTCGCGAATTATGCGCCAGACGCGTACTTTGGCTCCAGGCCTTTAACCCCGCCTGCGAAATCCTGCGTTAAAGGTGCATGGGTGTTCGCGAAAGAGATAGGAAAATCCGCCAAAACACTCTAAAATCAGCCGGGACATTTGGGTATAGGCCCAAAACAACACGCTCGGCCTAAATTTTTTACCTTCAAAATTTCTGGGGTATCGATAGATGAAGACCAAACTTGCTCTGACCGCCTTTGTCGCTGCATTCATGCTGAGTGCCTGCGGCAGCAAGACCGAGGCTCCTGCCCCGGCCGCTGCTCCTCCGCCTCCGGCTGCCGCCCCTGCTGCAGACGCTGCTGCCTCTAGCGCTGCTGATTCGGCTGCTGCCGCGAGCGCCGCCGCCGATGCGGCTGCCAGCGCAGCGTCAGCTGCGAAGCCGTAATACGCTTCGGAGTTAGCTGATCCACAAGCCCGGGCGGGCTGCCATGAGGCATGTTCGTCCGGGCTGTGTCTTTTAGACCGAGGATGAAGTTTCGTTGCTTGTCAGCATTCGCGACGTCAAACATTCGAAACAGGATCGCCAGTGGATCCAGAATGTCTACGGCGAGTACATCGAGTCCCTGGCTGACCTCAATACCGGTTTATTTTCCGTCATCGGCGCGAACAATCCGCACGAAGCCGAGATCTTCGCGAACTGGTTCTCCAACGATCAATCCCACCCGCTGCTGATCCTCAAGGGAAGCGATTCGGTGGGTTTCGCGCTGGTCACGCGGCCGCGCATTCCGAAAGCAGGACAGAAGGCCGCCGATTACCGGATGTCGGAATTCTTCGTACGCATGCAGCATCGGCGTGCAGGAATCGGCCGTGACGCGGCCACGCTCATTTTCGACCGCTTCTCGGGCGATTGGGAAATCGTCGAGTACATGCGCCATCCGGGTTCGGTGGCGTTCTGGCGGCATGTGGTCGGGCGCTACAGCGCCGGGCGATTCACGGAGAACTCGCGCAACGGCGAGGTGCAGCAGCGTTTCGCAAGCCGGCCCTCGACCTCGAGGAAATAGGTCAAGAATGGCGCAATCCGGCCGATACAATGAATCCTGTGCAACCTCAATCCAACGTCGCATTTGATTTCATCCGCAGCCTCGCCGAGGAATTGTCCGGCGGCCACGTCGATTTGCCGTCTTTCCCCGAAATAGCCCTGCAGGTCAGGCGGATCCTGTCCGATCCCGATACCCGGGTCGAACAGATCGTGCGCGTGGTGGGATCCGAGCCGGCACTGGCCGCGCGCCTGCTGCGCATCGCGAATTCCGCCGCGATCAACCGCAGCGGCAAGAATGTCACGGACCTGCGCACCGCGATCGCGCGCATCGGTCACAACATGGTGCGCAGCGCCTCGATTTCCTTCTCCATGAATCAGATCCGCAAAGCCAACAAGCTTGCGAGCCTCGCGCCGTTTTTGAACGATCTGTGGGAGCGCAGCACCTACGTCGCCGCGTATGCCTATGTGCTCGCGCGGACCTGCACCCGGGTCAATCCCGACGAGGCCATGCTCACCGGGATGATGCACGGCATCGGCAAGCTGTACATCCTGACGCGGGCGACCGGGCACCCGGAGTTGTTCACCAGCGATGACATGCTCAATGACATCATCAATGATTGGTACCCTTCCATCGGCAAGGCGATTTTGGAGAACTGGAAGTTTTCAGAGGCCATGGCCCGGGCCGTGGGGCAGGAGGATTTTTCGCGTACCGATCTCGACGCGCCCGATCTCACCGACGTGGTCGGCATCGCGGTTCTGATGGCGACGTACGGCACGGACATCGCCGGTCTCGAGCAAATGCTGCAAGAATTGCCCGCGGCGCAGCGGCTCGGCATGAACCAGTCCAAGACCTTGAGCGTCATGCAGGATTCGGCCGCGGAAGTGACCGCGCTGAGCCAGGCGCTGGCGCACTAGTCCGGGGATCAGCGCCTGCTACGCGCCGCTTTCCGCGGCGAACGCCTCGGCCACGTAAGCCACATTGTCCGGCATGATGCCCGCCAGGTTCATGCGGCTGTCCGAAGTCATGTAGATGTGATGCTTTTCGCGCAGCCGCTCCACCGCATCGCGCGACACGCCGAGCAGCGAAAACATGCCGTGCTGTGCGCGGATGAAATCGAAGGAATCCGCGCCGGTTACCTCGCGCAGTGTTCCGGCCAGCAACGCGCGCATATCCAAAAGTCGCCTGCGCATGGCGTCGAGCTCCTTGATCCACGCCTGCCGCAGTTCGGGGTCGGCAAAAATCCGCGCGGCAATGGCCGCACCATGATCCGGCGGCATGGAATAGATGCTGCGCGCGATGTGCAGCATATGGCTGTACACGGCATCCGCGCGTGCGGCGTTTTCGCTCACGACGATCAGCGCGCCGACGCGTTCGCGATACAGGCCGAGATTTTTCGAAAACGACACGGCGATGAGCGCCTCCGGCACCCGCTCCACCACCATTCGGATCGGAGCCACATCGGCTTCCAATGAGGAGCCGAACCCCTGGTACGCCAGGTCCAGGAACGGCACCAGGCGGCGGCGCTCGAGCAACTCGGCCACCGCCTGCCACTGCGGCTCATCAAGATCCGCCCCCGTGGGGTTGTGGCAGCAGGCATGGATCAGTACCACATCCCCCGGCGCCGCGGCTTGGAGGCGCTGCAGCATCGGCTCGAAGCGCAGTTCATGTGCGGTCGGATCATAGTAAGGATAGCGCTCGAGTTTCAGTCCGCAGCCCCCGAGGAGCGGGGCATGATTCCCCCAGGTCGGGTCGCTCAGGTGCACCGCGGCGCGGGGCGAAGCCGCTTTGATCAGCTCCGCGCCCACGCGCAGCGCGCCGCACCCGCCGGGGCATTGCAGGCTGCGCGCGCGCCGATCACGGCGGACCGGGTGGGAGGCGCCGAGCACCAGCTCTTCCACGGCGCGGTTGAACTCTTCGCGGCCCGCGGCGCTCACGTAGGATTTTGTGGTTTGGGCCGCTAAAACCTCCTTTTCCGCCCTGCGGACGCAGTCTAGAATGGGCGTGTTGCCGGAAAGATCGCGGTAAACGCCCACGCCCAGGTCGACTTTGTCCTTGAATGGGTCCGCTCGATATTTGGCCATCAATCCGAGAATGGAATCGGAGACCAGCTGCTCAAGTTGTTGAAACAAAAGTTAACGCCTTACAGTCGAAGTTCGGATCATTATATCGTCCTGCAGCGCACAGCGCCCCGAGCCACCGTCTCCAAATTCAGACAGTAGGCCGATGACATTTGCCGGCGTTAGCGTGTAGGCTTTAGACACACATCAGCGGGAGATTCATTTTATGGCGCTTTGGAAAGAAAACCCCACGCCCGTCCCTGCGGGTCCCTTAGGTTCAGCAGCAGCGTTGGCTCCGGAGAGAAGCGCGCCGGAACGTGCGCCGAGCGATCCCGGGCTGGCCGTCTCGCCACGCCGTCCCACCCCCAAGACCGCGGTCGAGGGCGGAGAATCGGTCATCGCCGCGAATCTCAGCATTGAAGGCAAGATCGAAGGCTCGGGAAATGTGCGCATGGCCGGACGCTTCAAGGGCGATGTGCGCATCGACGGCAATTTCACCATGGACAGCGGCGCCCATCTGACCGGCCAGGTGCTCGCCGGCATCGTCGTTGTCGGCGGCGAACTGCAGGGCAATATCGAGTCCGCCAAGCGGGTCGACGTGCTCGAGGGCGGCATCATCGTCGGCGATGTGAAGGCCGGTTCGATCACGGTCGCCGCGGGGTCGCGCATGCGCGGACATGTGGAGTTCGGCTGGGAAGACGAGAAGGGAAAGATCAAGGGTTTCGTCAGCAACGGCAGCTAGTCCTCAATCCATGAGCGTCGCTCGTCAGAGCACCCTTGGCGCGACCCGGGTATGTCCGCACTGTAAGGCCACGGTTTTACAAAGTGCGAATATTTGCCCGGGCTGTCAGCACCATCTGCGCTTCAACACGGTCAATGCGGAGCCGCAAACCCAGGCGGTCTCCGCGATGCGCATCGACGGTTCGATTCGTCATCCCACGGCCGGCGAGCAATGCGAATACTGCGTGGTGATCTCAATCACCAATGAGAAGGGCGAGAAAATCGCGCGCCAAGTGGTCGGGGTGGGCGCATTGCAGCCGGGCGAGCGGCACAACTACAGCTTCTCGGTCGAACTGATGCCGGTGCGCGCACCCAAGGCTCCCAGTCAGCGTTGAGGGCTGCCCTCGATGGCGATGAAGCGCAGAAATTCAGCGCGCGTGCTGGCGTCCGCGCGGAACGTGCCGAGCATCTTGCTGGTGACCATGGACACGCCGCGCTTGTGCACGCCGCGCGTGGTCATGCATTGATGCACGGCGTCGATGACCACGCCCACGCCGCGCGGCTTGAGCACCTCGTTGATGCAACCGGCGATCTGCGCGGTGAGCTTCTCCTGCACCTGGAAGCGGCGCGCGTAGCCGTCGACCACCCGCGCGAGCTTGCTGATGCCGACCACCCGGTCGCTCGGCAGGTAGCCGACATGCGCGCGTCCGATGATGGGCGCCATGTGATGTTCGCAGAATGATTCGAACGAAATGTCGCGCAACACGACCATTTCATCGTAGCCCTCGACCTCCTCGAAAGTGCGGCGCAAATAGGCCCCGGGATCGCTCTCGTAGCCGGAAAACCAGTCCCGATAGGCATTCACCACCCGTTTCGGCGTTTCGCGCAGCCCCTCGCGGTCCGGGTCCTCTCCGGCCCAGCGCAACAGGGTCTGCACCGCCGCTTCCGCGGCGGTCCGTTTCACCGCGTACTTTTTTCTCCCGGCCATTTTCAATCTCCATAGCGCCATGCGCCCGAACTTCACATACCATAGCATGCACTGGCCGGGCTTTAGTTTTGCCGGCATCCATCGGGGGAACAAGAATTGAAATATCGCATTGTCTTCGGCGGCATCGGCGCGATTCTTCTCGGCTTCAGCGTGCGGGCCGCCGCTGCGGCGACGCCGGCAAGCGAGGCGGTCACGCGCAAGAACGCGCATGACATCTTCAAGCAGCTGATCGAAATCAACACCACCGATTCGGTGGGCAGCACGACGGTTGCGGCGCAGGCGATGGCGCAACGCCTGCTCGATGCGGGATTTTCCAAGGCGGATGTCGTGGTGCTGGAGCCGAATGAGCGCAAGGGCAACATGGTTGCGCGCTACCGCGGCAAACCCGGATCGAAGCGCAAGCCGATCCTGATCATCGGACATTTGGATGTGGTCGAGGCGCAGCGCCAGGACTGGAGCACCGACCCGTTCAAATTCGTGGAAAAGGACGGCTACTACTACGGCCGCGGCACGCAGGACATGAAGGAGAGCGACGCCATCGCGGTCACGGACTTCATCCGCATGAAGCAGGAAGGGTTCGTGCCCGACCGTGACATCATCCTGGCGTTGACCGCCGATGAGGAGAACGGCAAGTCCAATGGGGTGTCCTGGCTGCTCGAGAACCATCGCGATCTCGTCGACGCCGAATTCGCGCTGAATCCGGATTCTGGACAGGTCCGGCCCGACAAGCCCCAGGTGGTGGGTTTCGAGGCGAGCGAGAAACTGTACGCGGACTACCAGGTACTCGCGACCAATCCGGGCGGCCACAGTTCGCTGCCCACGCCGGACAATGCGATCTACCACGTGGCCGATGCGCTGGCGCTGCTGCAGAAGTTCAGCTTTCCGTTCGAGTTGAATCCGGTGACGCGTGAATACTTCACGCAGATGGCCAAGATCGAGAGCGGGCGTACCGCCGCCGATCTGCAGGCGATACTTGCCTCGCCTCCCGATCCCAAGGCGGTCGGGCGGCTCTCCGGCGACACGCACATGAACTCGGTCATGCGCACCACCTGCGTGGCCACCATGCTGAGCGGCGGACATGCGCCGAATGCGCTGCCGGGGCGGGCCGAGGCCAACGTGAACTGCCGCATATTCCCCGGCCATTCGCAGGAAGAGATCCGCCTGCAGCTGGTCAAGCTGTTCAATGATCCGAAACTCACGGTCCGCTATCGCAGCGACACGGGCGAACTGGCGGATCATGGCTCGGATCGCAAAGCCATGGCGCCGCCGCCGCTGCGGGAGGATGTCATGAACTCCCTGCGCAGCGCCTCTGCCAAGTTGTGGCCGGGCTACCTCGTGCTGCCGGTCATGGAAGCCGGCGCCTCGGACAGCATCTACACCATGGGCGCCCATATCCCGAGCTACGGCATCAGCGGCATCGCCATTCCGCGTGACGACGATCGCGCCCACGGCAGGGATGAACGCCTCAAAGCCGACGCTTACTACACGGGTGTGGAGTTTTACTATCAATTTTTGAAGGCGCTGACCACTCCCGCGGGCTGAGACTTGCGCATGGCGGACATCAAACATGTCTTCGTCCTCATGCTGGAGAATCGTTCGTTCGATCATCTGTTTGCGTTCGCAGGGCTGGGCGGGATGGCGCCGCCCGATCCCAACTGGGGCATGACCGATGCTGCGCCGGACCGCGCGCCGCTCGATCCGCCGCATGAATTCGAGGATGTCGCCGCCCAGATCGGCGCAAATCCGTCCATGTCGGGATTCGCGCAGCAATCCTACTGGGCCGTGTCCAGGCAGGGCTTCGCAGCAGGTGCCTTGCCGGTCTTGAGAACGCTGGCCGATGAATATTGTCTGTTCGACAATTGGTATTCCTCGATGCCGGGTCCCACCTGGCCGAATCGTTTTTTCGTCCACGCGGGCACCTCGGGCGGTCTGGACAACAGCCCGTCGGCTGCGACCACGATTGAAAGCGAAACCGTCGATTCTTTGAGCTTCAGCTTTCCGAACGGAACCCTGTACACGCATCTCGCGGCGGCGAATCGCAGCTGGCGGGTCTATCACGATGACGTGTTTCCGCAGGTACTCGCGATCAAGGAGATGGTCGATCCGTTCCGTTTGAATACCGCCAGGTTTTCCTGGGTCAGGGCGGGCGAATCGCAGTTCTTTGCGGACGATCTCAACAATGGCTACGACGTTGACTACACCTTCATCGAGCCCAACTATGGATTGGCGGCCGGCGGCTTCGCGGACGGCAACTGCCAGCACCCGGTCGGATCGATGGCGGCCGGAGAGGCATTCATCCAATACATCTATGAATCCATCCGCAACTCCGCGGTCTGGCCGCAGAGCATGCTGGTCATCACCTACGACGAGCACGGCGCGTTCTTCGATCATCAAAACCCGCCTGCCGCAATTGCACCGGATGATGGAACACAAAATCACGAGCGCGCCGAGCATCCGCAGAATTTCGCCTTCGATCGGCTGGGCGTTCGCGTTCCCACCGTCATCGTCTCGCCGTGGATTGCGCGCGGCGGCCTCGGCAGCCGGCTGTTCCCGGGGAAAGTGTTCGATCACACGGCGATCGTCAAAACGGTGATGAAACTGTTCGGCGTCAGCGGCGGTCTCGGCGCGCGCACCCAGGCGGCAAATTCATTCGAGGGAATTTGCTCGCTGCCGGCAATGAGAACCGACGGCGACGCGATTTCGCGCTCGCTGCCGGAACTGCGCTCGCTGCCGGAACCTCGCGCAGCGGCCGCGCCGCAGTCCCCCGGCGCCTCCGCGGCGCCGGCCGACGAGCCGTCCGATCACTCCACCAACGCATTTTCCCGGATTGCCATGAGCCTGGACCTGTCGATGAAACAATCGACGCCGTTGCCGCCGGTGGCGGTGACGCATCCGACGTTTGCGATGGATGCGACTCACGGCCAGCTCATGCCGCACGCCATCACGGCAGCGCGCAGCAAGCGGCAGACCTTGGACTACATCCAGGCGGTCGCCGCCAGGGTGGAGCGATTACGCCCGCCCTAGGAGAAGGGGTCCTACGGCTTGCGCGCCGTTGCCCGCGCGCTCACACCGCTGCGGCTGAACTCGAACTGCAGCAGCCATTCGCGCATGCTCGGGTTATCCGCCGGGGCGAACTTCCATTTTTTTGCCGCGTCGGCGGCAAGACGCGCAAAGTAGCGGCTCGACCCGTGCAGTTGCATATTTTCGGCCACGACATTGCCCGCGCGATCGACCGTCACGCGCACCGCTACTTTGATCTGTCCACGAATCGAGTCGCGTGCGCCGCGCGATATGCTCGGAATTTCCTGATGCTGCACCGACCCTGCAGCCGCCGCCGCGGCCAGGATCGCCGGGCTTGGCCCCGCCGTCCGCGCGGACAGCGGCGAGGCCGGCTCTGCTGCGGCTGGGGCGGTCGAGGGGCTGGAGGGGCTTCGAAACGGCCGCAGGGCCGCCCACACGCCGATCGACAGGATGAGAAGTACCGCGGCCGCAGGCACGATCCACTTGGTCGCGAACTGTTCGCGGGCGGCTGTGGTGCGGGAGGGAGCGGCACTGCGCGCCGGGGCGGCAGGCGGCACCGGGGCGGCAGGCGGCACCGGGGCGGCGTGCGGCACCGCGGCGGCCTTCGCGGCCGCGTTGGGATTCACCGGCGCCGTGGACTTCGCAGGCGCCGTGGACTTCGCAGGCACAATGGGCTTCACCGGCGCAATGGGGTTGACAGGTGCGGCGGCCTTCACCGGAGCGGCCGTCTCGGCGGGCGCCGCTGCGGGTGGATCGAGCTGCGCCTGAAAATCAGCGATTGTCGGACGAGAGGTCGGGTCGCGGCTCAAGGCTCGGCGGATCAAATCCGCGAGCGCCGGTGCAAGCAAGGCAGGCAAGGAGGTCTCGGTCCCTTGACGGGCGTCGGTCAGTCGCTGCGTCAGAGCCTCGGTGAGGCTGACGCCAAGCCCGTAAACATCGCCCGCCGGGCCCATCGCGCCGTGGACTGCCTCGGGTGCATCGTAGGCCGATGGCTTTGCCGAGGCCGCGGGTTCGCCGGCGGCGCGAATCGCATCGCTCGACAGCTTGAGCCCATCATTCACCACCAGGAAATTGGGCGGCTTTAGCCGACCGTGCAGCATGCCTTTGCGGTGCAAGAACGCCAGTGCGTCGAGCGTGGGCGCCAGCAGCTCAGTGGCTTCACCCACGGTAAGGGCGCGATGCGGAAGAATCTGTGCGAGGTTTTGCTCGGCGTACTCGGTGACCACGTACAGGAAGGGATGACCGCCGAGCTTGCACTGGCCCGAGTCGAGCAGGCGGATCAGGTGCGGATGAGAGTAGGCGGCGACCGATTTCCAGCGCGCAAGCTGGGTCTCGGCCTGCGCCGCGCCGGCCGGCAGGATCTTGATCGCCGCGTGGGAGAGATTGTGCGCCTTGCACTCGGTGAGGAAAACGACGCTGTGATTCGATCTCCCCAGAAAGCGGCGCAGGGGGAAGACTCCATTGACAACCTGGCTTTCCCATTTTGTCCAGATTTCGGTCTCAGTCATCGTCTGTCTCCAGACCCCGGTCATTGGCATACGAACATATCATCATGAGTCGCTCAAGGACGGCCGGCCCATGTCAGCGTTTGCCGACAGGGCCCCTGTCGATTTGCTGCCATAATGAACCCATGGCAATTTTACAGCTGGTCAATGCACGACAACGCGATCTCGGCGGCTTTGCCGTCCGCCGGGTGCTGCCCGCCGAGGGACACCAGATGGTGGGCCCGTTCATTTTTTTCGATCACCTGGGGCCGACCCAGTTCCAACCGGGCCACGGAATCGATGTGCGCCCGCATCCGCATATCGCGCTTGCCACGGTGACGTATCTGTTCGCAGGTTCGCTCGAGCATCGCGACAGTCTGGGCAACGTGCGCGAGATACGGCCGGGCGATGTGAACTGGATGACGGCCGGGCGGGGTATCGCGCATTCGGAACGAACGCCGCCTGCGGCGCGTGCGGCCGGCGAAAAGATTCATGGCATTCAAAGTTGGGTGGCCTTGCCCGATGGTCACGAGGATGTCGGGCCGGAGTTCACTCATTATCCGGCCAGCCTGATTCCACAGAGCGCTCTCGATGGCATCACGCTCGCGGTGGTGGCGGGCGAGGCTTTGGGGCTGCGCTCACCGGTCGCCACACTGTGGCCCACGTTGTACGCGCATGCCCGATTCATGCCAGGTTCGATCCTGGAGATGCCCTCCGAGCACGAGCAGCGCGCCGTGTACGTCGTGCACGGCGAGTTGAGCGTTGACGGCGGCACGATCAGCGAGGGACAGCTCGCGGTGCTGCCGGCGGACGGCAAGATTTGCCTGCGTGCCGGACCGGAAACCCGCGCAATGCTGCTGGGGGGCGGACGTTTCCCGACGCCGCGCCATATCTGGTGGAACTTCGTGGCGTCCTCGCAGCAGCGCATCGATCGCGCCAAACAGCGTTGGGCGGACGGCCATTTTGCGCCGGTACCGGGTGAAACGGAGTTCATTCCGTTGCCGGCTTCATGAAATAACGAGAGAGGTGTTGCATGAGCGATAAAACCGCGAGCGTACATTGGGAAGGGCGGGGCAAGCAGGGTGTCGGCAGGATCAGCACGCAAACCGAAGCGTTGAAGGCCTATCCCTATGGATACGCCAGCCGTTTCGAGGACGATAAACGCGGCACGAACCCCGAGGAATTGCTGGCGGCCGCGCATGCGGCGTGCTTCACCATGGCGTTTTCATTCGCCTGCGATGCGGCGGGTTTCGCCACCGCGGCGATCGACACTCAGGCAGCGGTTCGGCTGGTGCTCAAGGGCGGGGGATTCTCGATAGAGCACATCGGTTTGCGGCTCGAGGCCGGCGTGCCCGGCATGGATGAGGCAACCTTCCAAAAGATTGCCGCCAAGGCCAAGCAGGATTGCCCCTTGTCCAAGGCGCTCGCCAGCGTGCCGGAAATCACCCTGACGGCAATACTGCGCTGAGACAATACCGGGCCACCCAGGGCGGCTCGCTAGATGATCCGCGGCAGGCGAAAGGCGCGTAGCAGCGCCAGGATCCAGCCCAGGGTGACGGCCAAAAATATCAGCAGACCGCCCAAGACCAATTGGTTGGATAGATGCGGCGGCAGCGAGCGGTGCGCGCCGAGTTCCAGCCAGTGCACATAACAGACCATGGCGATGAGCAGGCAGCCGAACCACACGCCATGCGAAACCAGCAGCGCGCGTGTTTGCGCGATGTGTTCGGGCGCCAGCCAATACGCGGCGTTCGGCAATTTCATGCCGTTGCCCTTCGTATAGGCCAGTGTCAGCAGCGCCACCACGGCGATCGGAAAGACGACACCCATCGAGTACGCGAACCGGGCGTATGCATCGCGGGTCATGTATGCCGTGGGCACGCCGGCGCCGTCAAAATGCGAGGCCACGAGCGGCGGCAGGCTCGACACGGTATCGGCAAAGAACAGGATCGCGAACAGCAGCGCCAGCGCAAAGGCGATCCACGGAGACTTAGGCCAACGCACGCACGATCTCCTCGAGCAACGCCGGGCCTCGATAGGCGAAGCCCGTATAAACCTGCAGCAGATTCGCGCCCGCTGCCAAGGTTTCGCGGGCCTGGGCGGCGGTGACGATGCCGCCGACTCCGATGATCGGAAAACCGCCACCGAGTTCGGCGCGCAATTGTGCGATGACCCGCAGGGACAGCGGATGCAGCGGCGCTCCGCTCAAGCCACCGCGTTGGCCGCCCGCCGGCGTGGCGCCCGCCGGCGCGGCGCCGAGCGCGTTGTGGTCGATGGACGTGTTGGTCGCAATCACGCCGTCGAGCTGCACGGCGCGCACTTCCTGCGCCAGCATGGCGACCTGTTCCGGCTGAAGGTCGGGCGCAACCTTGACCAGCAGAGGCACGCGCTTCATGTGGCGCCGCTGCAGTTGGGCGCGCTCCTCGAGCAGCGTTCCCAGGATGCGCTGCAGGCCGTCGCGGGCCTGCAGTTCGCGCAGCCGCTCGGTATTGGGCGATGAGACATTCACGGCGACATAGTCAGCATGGGCGTAGACCTTGCGCAGGCAGTCCACGTAGTCGTCCTGTGCATTTTCGATGGCGGTGTCGAAGTTCTTGCCGATGCTGATGCCGCGAATCCCGCGATAGCGGCTGCGCGCAAGCCGCGACACCAGGTGATCGACGCCCTTGTTGTTGAAGCCCATGCGGTTGATGAGCGCACGGCTTCCTGAAATCCGGAACATGCGGGGCTTCGGATTGCCGGGCTGCGGGCGCGGCGTCACCGTTCCCAGCTCGATGTGGCTGAAACCCAGTGCGCCCAACGCATCCAGATAATCGCCGTTCTTGTCGAAGCCGGCCGCGAGTCCCAGGGGATGTGAGAACTGTAATCCAAAGCTTTGCACCGACAGGGCCGCGGGATATTCCAAGGCGGGCCACAATGGACGGACCCACTTCAGCGCCGACAAACCGAGATCATGCGCCAGCTCGGGATCGAGGCGTGTCAGGATCGGCAGCGCGGCGCGGGCGATGACCGGCAGCGCGCGGCTCACACGGCTCACACGGCTCATACGGCTCATACGAAGCGCCAGCTCGCCAGCGCGCCGAGGTAAAAGCAGGCTTCGCAGACCAGGCGGCTCAGGTCGAGCGGCTTGCCCGCGGCGGCGATTTTCCGGCGCCGCAAGAAGGCAATCAGGCCGATTCCCAAAAGAATGGCGGCAGCGAGGCCGATCAGGCCCGGAATGCCGAGCAGCGCCGCGGGGGCGAAGCCCACGGCCAAGGCGACGAACAGGGCGCCGTGGCCGATTTTCGGCGTGGACGCTGCGGATGCGGTCGCCATCATCGACACCAGCAGCGCATAGCTGGCTGCGTAGCCGCAGATCATGATCAGCCCCAGCGCGACGTTCGGCGGGACTGCAAAGGGCAGTTTGGCGGCCGACAAGCCCATCAGCGCGTTGTACTTGATGAGCAGGCACAACACGAGGCCCATCAGATCGAATTGCGTCGCGGCCGCCGGGCGTAGTTCCATGGTGAGCAGGGCGGTTGCCGTCATCGCCAGGATCACCGCCACGCTCGACGGCCAGAGCTGCGCCGCCAGCCAATAGATGAGGCCGCCCAAGGCGCCGACCCAGATTCCGAACAGCGGCGCGTACGGACCGGTTACGCGCACGGGTGCTTCATGCGCGCTTGCGCTCGAAGCCGCCCGGCGCCGCCAGGGTGGCGCGCAGGTAGCGACCGGTGTAAGACGCTTTGTTGGCGGCCACCTGCTCGGGCGTACCGACCGCAATGACCCGGCCGCCGTTGTCGCCGCCTTCGGGACCCAAATCGACCACCCAATCGGCGGTTTTGATGACATCCAGATTGTGCTCGATCACGATGATGGTGTTGCCCTCGTCGCGCAGGCGTTGCAGCACGGCCAGCAGCTGGGCAATGTCCGCAAAATGCAGGCCCGTGGTGGGCTCATCAAGAATATAGAGCGTGCGCCCGGTGGCGCGCTTCGAGAGTTCCTTGGCCAGCTTGACGCGCTGCGCCTCGCCGCCCGACAGGGTGGTCGCGCTCTGGCCCAAGCGCACGTACGAGAGTCCGACGTCGAGCAGGGTTTTGAGCTTCGGCTGCACCGTCGGCACCGCCGCGAAGAACGGCAACGCATCCTCGACCGTCATGTCGAGGACCTCCTGGATATTCCTGCCCTTGAAACGGATCTCCAGCGTTTCGCGGTTGTAGCGCTTGCCCTTGCATACATCGCAGGGTACATAGACGTCCGCCAGAAAGTGCATTTCGACCTTGATGACGCCGTCGCCCTGGCAAGCCTCGCAGCGGCCGCCCTTCACGTTGAAGCTGAACCGGCCGGCCTCGTATCCGCGGGCGCGGGCCTCGGGCACCGCGGCGAAAATCTCGCGAATCGGCGCGAACAAGCCGGTGTACGTGGCCGGGTTGGAGCGCGGCGTTCGGCCGATCGGGCTCTGATCGATTTCGATCACCCGATCGATGTGCTCGAGGCCTTCGATTCGATCGTAATGCGCGCTTCCGGCCGCGGCATGGTTCAATTGGGTGGCGACGGCGCGAAACAGCGTGTCGTTGATCAGCGTGGACTTGCCCGACCCGGACACGCCCGTGACGCAGGTCATGAGGCCGAGCGGAAATTCCGCGGTGACTTTTTTCAGGTTGTTGGCGGTCGCGCCGAGCACGCGCAGCATGCGTTTCGGATCGGGGACATGCCGCAAGCCTGGAATCTCGATGCGCCGGCGGCCGCTCAAGTACTGGCCGGTGATCGAATCGGGGTGCGCGGCGACCTCGGCCGCGGTGCCCTGTGCGACGATGTTCCCGCCATGCACGCCCGCGCCCGGTCCGAGGTCGACCACATAGTCGGCCTGACGGATGGCGTCCTCGTCGTGCTCGACCACGATCACGGTATTGCCCAGATCGCGCAGATTCACCAGCGTATCGAGCAGACGCTGATTGTCGCGCTGATGCAGGCCGATGGACGGTTCATCCAAGATATACATCACGCCGACCAGGCCGGAACCGATCTGGCTGGCGAGACGAATGCGCTGCGCCTCGCCGCCCGACAGGGTATCGGCGCTGCGGTTCAAGGTCAGATAGCCGAGGCCCACGTTGCCGAGGAAGCCCAATCGATCGTTGATCTCCTTCACGATCTTGACCGCGATTTCGCCGCGCCAGCCGGCGAGCTTGAGCTTGCCGAAGAATTCCAGCGCGTGTTCCACCGACAGCGCCGATATCTCCGGCACGCTCCTGCCGTCGACGAACACGTTGCGGGCCGCCCGGTTCAGCCGCGTTCCATGGCAATCGGGACAGGGCCGCGATGAGCGGTACTTGGCCAGTTCCTCGCGCACCGCCACCGACTCCGTCTCGTTGTAGCGCCGCTCGAGATTTCGGACGATTCCCTCGAAGGTATGCCGGCGCGAGAGCGTGCCGCCCTTGCCGTCCAGGTACTTGAATTCGATCTGCTGATCGGCGCTGCCGAACAACACCAGGTCCTTGATCTTCTGCGGCAGCGTCTCGAACGGCGCCTCGATGTCGAACTTTGCGTGGCGTGCGAGCGACTGGATCAACTGAAAATAATAGGCGTTGCGCCGGTCCCAGCCGCGAACCGCACCGCCTGCCAGCGACAGGTGCGGGTTGGCGACGATCTTGGCCGGATCGAAGAATTCCTGCGTGCCGAGACCGTCGCAGGTCGGACATGCGCCGATCGGACTGTTGAACGAGAACAGCCGCGGCTCGAGCTCGCTCAACGAATAATTGCAAATGGGACACGCGAATTTGTCGGAGAAGACGAGCTCGGCGCGCGCAGGCTCATCCATGTAGGCGACGCGTGCCACACCCTGGCCGAGGCGCAGCGCGGTTTCGAACGACTCGGCCAGCCGCTGCGCCAGATCGGGCCGCACCTTGAAGCGATCGACGATGGCCTCGACCGTGTGCTTGCGGCGCACGTCCAACTTGGGCGCCTGATCCAGTTCGACCACCTTGCCGTCGATGCGCGCGCGGACGAATCCGCCCGCCTGCAACTCCTCGATGAGTTCGGCGTGCTCGCCTTTGCGTTCCGCGATCGCGGGTGCGAGCAGCATCAGGGCAGTGCCCTCGGGCTGCTGCAGCACCGCGTCCACCATCTGGCTCACCGTCTGCGCGGCCAGGTCGATGTGATGATCGGGGCAGCGCGGCGTGCCGGCGCGCGCGTACAACAGGCGCAGATAGTCATGAATTTCCGTGACCGTGCCGACGGTGGAACGGGGATTGTGCGAGGTGGATTTCTGCTCGATGGAAATGGCCGGCGACAGTCCCTCGATGGTATCGATATCCGGTTTTTCCATCATCGACAGGAATTGGCGGGCATAGGTGGACAGCGATTCCACATAACGCCGCTGGCCTTCGGCGTAGATGGTGTCGAAGGCCAGGGAAGACTTTCCGGATCCCGACAGCCCGGTGAATACGATCAGCCGATCGCGCGGCAGGTCGAGATCGATGTTCTTCAGATTGTGGGTCCGGGCACCCCGGATTCGGATGTTTTGCATCTAACCGATTACTATACGCGCCGCATCAAGCGCGGGTACAACACCCCCAAAGGGCGCGCGCCAGCATGTATTTCTGCTGTTTCGCGCGCCGGAAGTTCGGATATGGGGCGAGTTTCGCCGTGTACAATGTGCGGCATCGAATCGAAGCGGGGGAAGGTCATGGCGCGCGGCGTAAACAAAGTGATTCTGGTCGGGAACCTGGGTGCCGACCCCGAAACCCGTTCCATGCCGAGCGGCATGACGGTGACCAATATCCGGATTGCCACCAGCGAATCCTGGAAGGACAAGGCATCCGGCGCCCAGCAGGAACGTACCGAGTGGCACAGCATTGCGCTGTTCGGCCGCTTGGGCGAGATCGCCGCCGAATATCTGCGCAAGGGATCGCAGGTTTTCATCGAGGGCAAACTGCGGACCCGCAAATGGCAGGACAAGCAGGGCAACGACCGATTTACCACGGAAATCATCGCCGATAATATGCAGATGCTGGGCGGCCGCGCCGGGGGTGGCGCGGGCGGCGGCGAGCGGGCTGCGAGCACGGGCACGCCACCGCGCGAAGACTATGACCAATCGCCGACGCCGGCCGGCGGTAAAGAGGAATTCGACGACGACATACCGTTCTGAGGGCGAATTGGGCGCGAAAGCACTGCACACACCGGCTGCTGATTCGAGCAGCGGCAAGACGACGCTCTGCTCCTGGGTCAGGGCTATCTGCCGTGCCCTGGAGGCCGTCGGCTGCGACAGCGCCGCGCTGCTCGCCCAAGCGGGATTGGATGCGAAGTCCCTCGACGGCCCGACGGCGCGCTGCCCGGTAAGCTACAGCCTGCGTCTTTGGAAGATCGCGCTGGCCGCCACGGGCGATCCCGGTTTCGGACTCAAGGTGGCGAGCTATATCAGGCCCACCAGCTTTCATGCCATGAGCTATGGAATGTCCGCGAGTTCCACCTTGAAAGAAGCCTTCGAGCGGGCACAGCGCTATTGCCACATCGTCAGCGACGCCGTGGACTACCAGTTCTATCTGCACGCTTCCGAGTACCACTTCATCATCTCTCCGACCACGGACTTGGGCGATGCGCCGATCGATGCGGTGGTCGGGCTTTACCTGCGCATGTGCCGCTCGCTGATCGGGCGGGAATATTCGCCGCTGCGCATCGAGTTTCGACGCGCGCCGCCGGCGAAACTCGATGATTTCGTGAATTTGCTGCGCGCACCGCTAATTTTCAATGCGCGCGAGACCCGCCTGGTGTTCGACCGCGACAGCGTCGAGCGCCCCCTGGACGGCGGCAATCCGGAACTGGCGCGGCACAATGATGCGATTGCCCTGCAGTATTTGTCGCAGCTCGAGCGCGACAATATCGAGGTTCGCGTGCGCGAGGTGCTCACACAGCAGCTGGCCCATGGTGAACCCTCGCAGGAGGACATCGCGGAGATTCTCAACATGAGCGCGCGCACGCTGCAGCGCAAGCTCGGCGAGTGCGGCACCACGTACAAGGAAATACTCGACGACACCCGCCACGCGTTGGCGCTCGCCTACCTGAGCGCGCCGCGGCACAGCGTCAGCGAGGTGACTTATCTGCTGGGGTTCTCCGCGGGCAGCTGTTTTACCCGGGCTTTTCGCCGCTGGACCGGCCAATCGCCGTCCGACTGGCGCGCCGGCGCGCGGGCGGTGCCCTCCTAAGGACTCAAGGTGCCGAGCGAGGTTTCCAATTCATTGGCGAGCGCGATGAGTTTCGGGCGAACTTTTTCCAACAGGAAATCCTTGGAAACCATGTAGGCCGGCGCGCCGCAATTGATGGACATGGGCGGCAGGCCGCCGCCCGGTCGGACCGGCACGGCAATGCCGTTGACATCCTTCTGCCATTCGCCGAATGAACAGCACACACCGAGTTCGCGGATATCGATCATGGCGCGCTCGACGCCTGCATTGATCTGCTGCCGGCGGTCATCGGCGACCAATTCGCGCACGCGCTGCATGATTTCATTTCTCTCGGCTTCGGAGACGGCGGTGATGTAGGCACGGCCCATCGCCGAGGTGGCGATCTGAATGCGTGCACCCATATCGAGGCTCAAGGTGACGGCGCCCGAGCCGCGCACCACGTCGATATAGAGCATGGAGAGCCGATCGCGCGTGCCCAAGCTGACCATGCACTGGCCGAACTCCGCCAATTCCTGCATACGCGGGTGGGCGAGCTTGCGAATGTCGAGGCGCGCCAGCATGGCACTGCCCAGGCTCAAGGTCGCGATGCCAAGGCTGTACTTGGCGCTCTCCTCCACGTACACGAGATAGCCGAGCTTGGTGAGTGTATTGGTGAGACGGGAGACCGTGGATTTCGGCAGGCCGCAGGCGCGCGCCAGATCCTGATTGCCCAGCATGCGATCACCGTGGCGAAAGCAGGCGAGCACTTCGAGTCCTCTTCCCAAAGCGTTGACGAAGTGTCGATCGGCCTTGGCCGCTGCCGTGACGGCAGAAATATGGGTCTTCTTCATCAGCATCATTGACAACTCCCAAGCGCCCTCTCCATAATTTTGCACCATTTCAGAATTAAATTCTGTTCTGCAGAACAGAACACAAACGGCAGCTTCCCATGCGTCTAGAATTCACTGAAGAAGAACAGGCCTTTCGCGAACAGGTCCGGGGCTTTCTTCAGGACAAGCTACCGGCGCGAATCCGCGAGAAAGTGCTCAATGGCTTCGAATTGAGCCGCGACGACCATGTGCTGTGGCAGCGCACCTTGCATGAGCGCGGCTGGGGAGGGGTGAGCTGGCCCAGAGAATTCGGCGGTCCTGGCTGGAATTCGGTACAGCAATACATTTTCGAGGAGGAGACCGCACTGGCGGGCGCGCCGCGATTGATCCCCTTCGGTACCAAGATGGTCGCGCCCGTCATCATGGCCTTCGGCAATGCTGCGCAGCAGCAGCGATTTTTGCCGCCGATAAGCGCAGGCGCGGAGTGGTGGTGCCAGGGCTATTCTGAACCCGGCGCGGGATCGGACCTGGCGTCGCTGAAAACGCGCGCCGTCTTGCAGGGCGATCACTATCTCGTCAATGGCCAGAAAACCTGGAACACGCTCGGCCAGTATGCCGACTGGATTTTCTGCCTGGTGCGCACCGACCTTGCAGCCAAGCAGCAAGCGGGGATCACCTTCCTGCTGATCGACATGAAGAGCCCCGGTATCACGGTGCGGCCGATCACGCTGCTGGACGGCGACCATGAAGTCAACGAGGTCTGGTTCGAGGAGGTACGGGTGCCGGTGCAAAACCGCGTCGGCGATGAGAACAAGGGTTGGACCTACGCCAAGTTTCTGCTCGGGCACGAGCGCACCAATATTGCCGGCATCGGCGGCGCCAAGCGCGAGCTGACGCGTCTCAAGCGCATCGCGGCGGCCGAACGCAAGCACGGCCTGCCGCTGATCGAGGATCCCTTGTTCGCCGCCGCCATCGCGCAGGTGGAGATCGACCTGTGGGCGTTGGAGATCACCAATCTGCGCGTGTTGTCCGGCGAGCGCGGCTCCAAAGCGCCGGGACCGGAGGCCTCGATCCTCAAGATCCGCGGCACCGAGATCGCACAACGTATTTCCGAGCTGTTGATGAAGGCGGTCGGCCCGTATGCGCTGCCCTATCGGCGCGAGGCCATGGCGGCGGGATGGCAATCGGACCCGGGCTTCGAGGCTCCGGGACCGCGCTATGCCGCGACGCTGGCGGCGGCGTATATGAATCAGCGCAAGCTGTCGATATTCGGCGGCACCAACGAGATTCAGAAAAACATCATTTCCAAGATGATCGTTGGTCTTTAGAAGAACCGCACCATGAACTTCGAATTCAGCGACGAGCAGCAACAGCTGCACGACACGGTCGAGCGTTACCTGGCCGAACAATATTCCTTCGAAAAATTTCGCGCCATCAATGCATCCGCCACAGGCTGGGACCGGGCGGCCTGGAAGGGCCTGGCCGAACTCGGCGTGCTCGCGCTCAACGTGCCTGCCGAACAAGGCGGAATGGGATTCGGCGCGCTGGAAACCCTGAGCGTCATGGGCGCCTGCGGCCGGAGCCTGCTGCTCGAGCCGTTCCTGGAGAGCGCCGTCATTGCAACCGCGCTGCTGCGCGGCTTCGCCCAAGACGCAGCGGCCGCCGAACTGCTGCGCCTGATGGCCGGCGGCGATTCAATCGCGGCGCTTGCGCACTTCGAGCCGGACTCGCGCTTTGAATCGCAGTGGGTGGGCGCTCGCGCGCACCGCAGCGCAGATCTCTATGTGCTCGACGGCCATAAAGCCGTGGTCATGCAGGCCGGCGCGGCCGACGTGCTGCTGGTATCGGCGCGCACGTCCGGCGAGCCCGGGGACGCGAAGGGCGTGTCATTGTTTCGAATCCCGCGCGGCACCCTTGGCCTCACGTTGGATCGATACCCGACTCTCGACGGCCGGCGCGCGGCCGATGTGTACTTGAAAGGCGTGCCGGTGCCGGCAGAAAACCGGCTCGGGGCCGAGGGTGAAGCGCTGCCGGCGATCGAGGCGGCCCTTGATATAGGTCTCGCCGCGCTCTGTGCCGAGGCAGTCGGCGTGATGCAGGCGTTGCTGGACGCCACCGTCAACTACCTGCAATCGCGCCAGCAATTCGGGGTTGCCATCGGCCGCTTCCAGGCGCTGCAGCATCGCATCGCCGACATGCTGATTCATCTGGAACAGGCGCGCTCCATGAGCTATCTCGCGGCATTGCGCTGCGCGGATGAGGATCTGGGCGCACGGCGCCGCGCGCTCTGTGCGGCCAAGGCGGTCGTCGGCCAGTCCGCGCGCTTCGTGGCGCAGCAGGCGGTGCAATTGCACGGCGGCATGGGCATGACCGATGAACTCGTCGTCAGCCATTGGTTCAAACGGCTCACCGCCGCCGAGCTCATGTTCGGCGACAGCGACACCCACCTGCAGCGCTTCGCCGCACTCACCCTCAAATAGGAATTCATACATGGCTCGGTCGGCGAAGGCGGTGGTGGCGCGCGAATTGGGCAAGCCCGTTCTGGTTGAACGCATCGAAGTCGCAGCGCCGCAGCATGGCGAGGTGACGGTGCGCATGGCGGCCTGCGGCGTGTGCCACAGCGATTTGTCGGCGACCAACGGCACGATCCAGTATCCGCTTCCTCTGGTGCTGGGCCACGAAGGTGCCGGCGTGATCGTCGCCGTCGGCGACGGGGTGGACAATTATGCTGTCGGCGACCACGTGGTCAGCTCGTTCGTCGGCATGTGCGGGCACTGCCACTACTGCCAGACCGGCCGGCCGCAGCTTTGTGTGCAATCGCTCAAGTCGCTGTTCACGCTGCCCGACGGCACGCTGCGCACGCGCGATTCGGCGGGAACCGACCTCAATGTGTTCTGCGGCTGCGGCGTCATGGCCGAATATGCGACCGTGCACATGGGAAATGTGGTGAAGATCGACAAGCAGATGCCGCTGGATCGCGCCGCCTTGATCGCCTGCGGCGTGATGACCGGCGTCGGCGCCGCGGTCAATACCGCCAAGGTGCAGGCGGGATCGATCACGGTGGTCTTCGGTTGCGGCGGCGTGGGGCTGAACGCAGTACAGGGCTGCGCGCTCGCCGGCGCCGGCATGATCGTCGCCGTCGACACCAGCGATGCCAAGCTGGAAATGGCGCAGCAGTTCGGCGCGACCCATGGCTACAACATCACCGGCCAGGCCAATGCCGCGAAGGATCTGTACAAGCTGACCGGCGGCGGTGCCGACTATGCGTTCGATTGCGTCGGCGTGGGCAGAATCTCGGAAATGGCCTGGGGCGTTCTGCGCCGCGGCGGCACGGCGGTGATCGTCGGCATCTCATCACCCAAGGATCAAATCACGTTGAACGCACAACAGGTCGCGACCACCGAGAAAACCCTGACCGGTTGCTACTACGGATCGGCGCGGCCGCAGCAGGATTTTCCGCGCCTGATCGGCCTGTACCGCAGCGGACGCCTGAAGCTCGACGAGCTGATCACGCGCACCTACTCCATCGACGAAGCGCCGCGCGCGTTCGCCGACTTGAACGAGGGCAAGCAGGGGCGCGGGGTCATTATTTTCGAGGCCGCTTGAGGGCGCGGCACAGGGCTACTCGTCGACCAGTTCTTCTCCGGGGAACAGGGCGTCATTGAAGCCGAATTGCGTCAGGTCGCGAATGCGCCGCGGGTAGAGAATCCCGTCCAGATGGTCCACCTCGTGCTGCACCACGCGGGCGTGAAAATCCTTGACCGTGCGGTCGATGGGCGCGCCGGCGGCGTCGAAACCGGTGTAGCGCAGCTCGCGATAACGCGGCACCAGCCCGCGCATCCCCGGTACCGACAGACAGCCTTCCCAGTCCTCGTCCTGCGCATCGCCGACCGGTTCCAGGCGCGGATTGATGAGCACCGTGAAGGGCACGGCGTCGGCGTCCGGATAGCGCGGATTATGCTCAAACCCGAATATCACCACCCGCAGGCCGACTCCAATCTGTGGCGCGGCGAGGCCGGCGCCATTGAGATTTCGCATGGTGTCCTGCATATCGGCCAGCAGGCTTTCCAGCACCGGGGTGCCAAATTCGGCGACCGGCTGGGCGATTGCCAGCAGGCGCGGATCCCCCATTTTGAGAACTTCGCGTATTGCCATGGTTCCTAGTATCTTAGCGGCCTTTTCCCCGTGAGCCCATGTTCTAAATGCCCGGTCGTTTATACATAAAAACCTTCGGTTGCCAGATGAATGAGTACGACTCCAGCAAGATGCGGGATGTGCTCGTGGCCGAGCATGGCATGCAGAGCACCGAGGATCCGGCCGAAGCCGACGTTCTGCTGGTGAATACCTGTTCGGTGCGCGAAAAGGCCCAGGAAAAGGTGTTCTCGCTGCTGGGCGAATGGCGGCTGTTCAAGCAACGGCGGCCGCATGTGGTGATCGGCGTGGGTGGCTGCGTGGCCAGCCAGGAAGGCGAGGGCATCACGGCGCGGGCGCCGTTCGTGGATCTGGTGTTCGGGCCGCAGACCCTGCACAGGCTGCCGGCCATGATCGAGGGACTGAAGCAGACCGGCCGATCTCAGATCGATGTCAGTTTTCCCGAGATCGAAAAGTTCGATCGCCTGCCGCAGGCGCGCAGCTGCGGCGCCACCGCCTTCGTGTCCATCATGGAAGGCTGCAGCAAATATTGCACGTTTTGCGTGGTGCCGTACACGCGCGGCGAGGAAATAAGCCGGCCCTTCGAGCAGGTGCTGGCGGAGGCCGCGCAGCTGGCGGCGCAGGGCGTGCGCGAAATCACGCTGCTCGGCCAGAACGTGAATGCCTACGCCGGCCCGATGTCCGACGGCACGCTTGCGGACCTCTCCACGCTGATTCACTTCGTCGCGGGAATCGACGGCGTCGAGCGCATCCGTTTCACGACCTCGCATCCGCTGGAATTCAACGACAGCTTGATCGAAGCGTATGCGAATGTTCCGCAGCTCAATAATTACCTGCATCTGCCGGTGCAAAGCGGGTCGGACCGCATCCTTGCGGCCATGAAGCGCGGCCACACGGTGCTGGAATACAAGCAAAAGCTGCGCAAGCTGCGCAGCGTGCGGCCCGATATCTGCATTTCGACCGACCTGATCATCGGGTTTCCCGGCGAGTCGGAGCAGGACTTTCTGGCAACCATGAATCTGGTTGCGGAAGTAGGCTTCGATCAGTCGTTCAGTTTTCTGTACAGCCGCCGTCCCGGCACGCCGGCCGCCGCGCTGCCGGACGAAGTGCCCCATGAAGTCAAGCAGCGCCGCCTCGAACTGCTGCAGCAGCGCTTGAACAGCCAGGCGCGCGCGATCTCGCAACGCATGGTGGGAAGCCGCCAGCGCGTGCTGGTCGAGCGCCCCGCCAAGCGCAATCCCGCGCAGTTGGCCGGCCGCACCGACAACAATCGCTGGGTCAATTTCGACGGACCCGGGGATGATCAGCCCGCGCTCATGAACTGCTTTGCGGACGTGATCATCACCGAGGCGATGCCCAATTCCCTGCGCGGACGGCTGGCCGCCGTTGGAGTGACGTGAGCTCGCCGACCGAGACCAGGGATGTGCTGCTGGCGCCCGCGGACAACGCACGTTTGGTCGAGCTGTGCGGACCCCTGGACGAGCACCTGCGTCTGATCGAATCGCGTCTCGGCGTGGAAGTGAGGCGGCGCGGCAATCGATTTCAATTGGTGGGTCTGGCGCCGGCGATCGAACGCGCGCAATCGGTGCTTCAGGATTTGTACGCGCGCGCACAGCGCGAACCGGTGGACTCGGAACGCGTACATATTGCGCTGCAGGCGCTCGACATGGACGGCAATGGCAGCGAGGCGGGCACGGAATCGGACGAGTTGAAAGTGCGCACGGCGCGCGGTGCGGTGCGCGCGCGGGGGCCCAACCAGACCGAATATCTGCACAATGTCCGCACCCATGATCTGACTTTCGGCATTGGGCCGGCCGGAACGGGTAAAACCTATCTCGCCGTGGCATGCGCGGTCGAGGCGCTGCAGTCGGAGAAGGTCCGGCGCATCGTGCTGGTGCGGCCCGCGGTCGAGGCCGGCGAGCGATTGGGCTTTCTGCCGGGAGATCTGTCCCAAAAAGTCGATCCGTACCTGCGTCCCATGTACGACGCGCTGTACGAAATGCTGGGCTTCGAGCGCGTCGCGAAACTGATCGAGCGCAACGTGATCGAAGTGGCGCCTTTGGCGTTCATGCGCGGCCGTTCCTTGAACGACTCCTTCGTGATCCTGGACGAGGCGCAGAACACCACCAACGAACAGATGAAAATGTTCCTGACCCGCATTGGATTCGGTTCCAAGGCCGTGGTCACGGGCGACATCACTCAAATCGATCTGCCGAGCTCGAAACAGTCCGGGCTGCGCACCGTGATCGACATATTGCGCGGCGTGCGCGGCATCGCCTTCACCATGTTCACCTCGCGGGATGTGGTGCGCCATCCGCTGGTACAGCGCATCGTACAAGCCTATGAGGCGAGCCCGCCCAAAGATGGCAGCTGATCCGGCGCAGCGCCTGGAACTTGATCTCAGCTACGCCTCGCGCAGCCCCTGGGTGCCGAGCCCGCGGCAGCTGGCAAAGTGGGCGCGCGGGGCGCTCGCCTCCCAGCGCAGCTGCGCCCGCGTGGTGCTGTCGCTGCGCATCGTCGGCAAGGCACGCAGCCGCAGCTTGAATGCGCGCTACCGCAAGAAAGACAGGCCCACCAACGTGCTGTCGTTTGCCGGCGCCGGCACGGCTCCCGACGGGCGCTTGTTCCTGGGCGAGCTGGTGATCTGCGCTGCCATCGTCGCCGCCGAAGCGCGCGCGCAGCAGAAGCAGCTCGAGGCGCATTGGGCTCACATGGTGGTCCATGGCGTCCTGCATCTGTCCGGATTCGACCATGAACGGCTGTCGGACGCCAAAAAAATGGCCCTGCGCGAGATTCAAATCCTTGATCGGCTTGGGGTTTCAAACCCGTATCGCTGATCCGGTATGCTCTGCCCCCATGTCCGAACAGCCTCATGGCGGCACCACCGGCCGCTGGTTAAAGCGCATCACCCAGTCGATGTCCGGCGAGCCGCGGGATCTGGCCGAACTGGTCGAGCATCTGCGCGAGGCGAGTGAACGCGGGCTGTTCGACGGCGATGCACTGGTGATGCTCGAGGGCGTGCTGGCCGTCGCCGACATGCAGGTCCGGGACATCATGGTTCCGCGCTCGCAGATGGTGTTCGTCGAGCGCGACGAATCTCCCGAGAAGCTGGTCGAGCTGGTGGTCGAATCGGGGCATTCGCGCTTCCCGGTGATCGGCGAAGACCGCGATCAAATTCTCGGGATCCTGCTCGCCAAGGACCTGCTGCGCCTGCAGGCGGCGGCGGACGAGGATTTTGAAATTCGCGAATACATGCGCCCGGTGGTGTTCGTTCCGGAAAGCAAGCGGCTCAATGTCCTGCTCAAGGAATTTCGCCGCAGCCACAATCACATCGCCATGGTGGTGGACGAATATGGCGGCGTGTGCGGCCTGGTCACCATCGAAGATGTCATCGAGCAGATCGTCGGAGAGATCGGCGATGAGCATGACGTGGAGGACGAGAAGACGATCCGCAAGGAGCGTCCGCGCGAATTCAGCGTGCGTGCTTTGACGCCGGTCGAGGATTTCAACCAGTATTTTTCCACGGCGTTCTCGGACGCGGATTACGACACCATCGGCGGTCTTCTGATGCAGGAGTTCGGCCGGCTGCCACGCCGTGGGGAGACGATCAAAGTGGGAGACCTGGAGTTTCGCATCCTGCGCGCCGACCGGCGCCGTATCGATCTTTTGCGCGTGACCGTTCCCTTCGACATCGAGCCGCCCGCCGCCAACGAGTCGAGCGCTTGAACATCGGCATGCGCGGTCCCAAGTCCGCGCAATTCAAACAAATCGCGGCGCGCTCGATCGCTGCCTTTGGCGCCGGAGCGGGCCTTACGCTCGGCTTCGCGCCGTTCGCTTGGTGGCCGCTGGCCTTGCTGGCGCCGGCGGCGCTGTTTGCGCTGATCCGCGGCCTGCCGCCGCGGCGCGCGGCCTGGACCGGCGCCGCCTTTGGCGCCGGCTTGTTCTCTTTCGGCACCTACTGGCTCTACACCTGCCTGCACGTCTTCGGCCTCGTGCCCGTGTGGCTAACGCTGTTGCTGCAGGCCGTGCTGATCGTGGCAATGGCGGTGTATGCGGCGCTGCTGTGCTACCTGGCAAATCGCTTCTGGCTGAAGCCCGGCGCCACGCGGGATTGGCTGGTGCTGCCGGCGCTGTGGGTGTTGCTCGAGTGGCTGCGAGGCTGGCTGCTCAGCGGCTTTCCCTGGCTGTCGACCGGCTACGCGATGATCGATTCACCCCTGGCCGGGTGGGCACCGGTGTTCGGTGTGTATGGAGTGACCTGGGCGGCGGCGGCCATTGCCGTGGCAATCAACGTCGCCTTCATGCCGCAGGCGCCCTGGCTGCGCCGCGGCGTGGCTGTCGCCGTTGCCGGCGCGTTGTTTCTGGTGCCGTCGCTGCTGGCGCGTCACGACTGGACGCATGCCGTGGGTGCGCCCATCGCCATCGCCGCCGTGCAGGGAGCCGTACCCCAGGATCAGAAATGGCAGTCGAAGAATCGTGAGCTGACCATGCAGCGTTATCTGCGCCTCACCGGCGAAGCATGGGGCTCGCGTCTGATCGTCTGGCCCGAGGCCTCACTACCGGTGCTGTCGATCGAAATACCGGACTACCTGCGCCGCCTCAAGGAGCAGGGGCAGGCGCACGAGGCTGATTTTGCGATCGGTCTGGTCGACTACCGGCCGGCGACAAAACAATACTTCAACGGCATATTGGTGCTGAGCCGCGAGGGCGACGGCTGGTATTACAAGCGTCATCTGGTGCCCTTCGGCGAATACTTTCCGGTGCCGCCGCTGGTGCGTTCGTGGCTGAGGCTGATGAGCCTGCCCTACGACGACTTTACCGCGGGGTCTTCGCATCAGCCGGCTTTGAGCGCCGCCGGACAGAAGCTGGGTCTGACCATCTGCTACGAGGACGCCTTCGGCAGCCGGCAACTGCCTGCGCTGCGCCAAGCCACATTGCTCATCAATGTGACCAATAATGCCTGGTACGGCGATTCAACGGCGCCGCACCAGCATCCGCAGATATCCCGCATGCGCGCACTCGAAGCCGGACGATTCATGGTACGCGCCGCGAACGATGGCATCACCGCGGCGATCGATCCGCACGGGCGGATCGTCGCGCGTTTGCCGCAGTTCCAAGAGGGCGTGCTGCGCGCCAATGTGCGGCCCATGACAGGCCTGACGCCGTACGCGCGCTTCGGCAACCGGCCCGTCGTGATCGGCGCGTTCGGCGTTCTCGCCCTGGCGGTCTGGCGCCGGCGCAGCGCCTGATTTCCAGACCCCCCCCCGGGCTATTCGAACAACGGTGCGATGCCGGGTTCGCGCGCGATCCCGCCATACAAGTTGAAGCCCCGCTCCAGCCAATCGCGCAGCGAGTCGTCGCGCTCCAGCAGCGGCAACGTGCCCGCGCTCGCCGCCCAATAGAATCCTCCGAGCGCGATGTAGTCGGCGAAATTCGGCGCGCTGCCGCCCAGGAACGGAAATTTCTTCAGGTGCGCGCGCAGCGGCGCGAGAGCCGCGCGAATCGCGGGCAAATGAGCGGCGCGGTCGGCGGTGAAGCTCTCCAGCGTCCGGCCCTTCATATTCTTCTCCCTGCTCTCGCGAAAGTACGGCCGATCCTCGGGCCGCGCGGCGTCATGCACATCCTTGACATAGACTCTGAACATCTTGCGCAGCACTTCGCCGATGAACCAGGCATCCATGAATTTCACGAGCGCGAGTTCCGCGGGAGTGTTGAACAGCGGCGGAAGCCGGGGAAAAGCGCGGTCGAGATACTCGGCAATGTCCCAGCTTTCGGAAAGCGCGCTTTGTCCGTGCTCCAGGATCGGCACGGTTTTGAATTTTCCGCCCAAAACCCGCGGGATTTCGGTGAAGCCCAAATAGACGGTGCTGAACGCGATGCCCTTGTGTGCGAGCGCGTAGCGTATGCGCCACACGAACGGACTGGCCGAGCGGCCGTCCTGCAGGGCAAGTTCGTACAGGCGGACATTGTCGTCGGCTGCGCTCATGAATTTTTCCTCAGCTTCCAAGCCAACGCTTCATCCAGGCCTCGACCGTTGCATACCACTGCACCGAATTCTGCGGCTTAAGCACCCAGTGATTTTCATCGGGAAAGTACAGCAGCTCGCTCGGCACGTGCCGCAATTGCGCCGCGCCGTACGCGCCCATTCCCTGATCCAGGGGTACGCGATCATCGCGCCCGCTGTGCACGACCAGCATGGGTACGCTCCAATCGGCCACATGATCGACGGGATTGAAACGCTCGACACTCTCAGGCTTGACCCAGGTCGGCGCATCATCCTGCGACTGCTGAAATCCGGGGATGTCGGTCGAGTAGGACATCAGCCGTATGTCGAATACCCCGTCATGATTGACCAGGCATTTCCAAGGCTTGGTCCAGTTCCCGGCGATCCACGCCACCATGTAGCCGCCATAGGATCCGCCCAGTGCGCACGCGCGATCCGCATCCAGGAAGCCATAGCGGCCGAGTGCGTAGTTCAAGCCTTTCTGCAAATCAATGAGCGGCCGGTCGCCCCAGTGCCCGATGATGGACTTGCCGAATGCCTCGCCGTAACCGCTCGAGCCATGAAAATCCACCATGACCACGGCATAGCCCATGCCGGCCCAGACCTGCGGGTTCCAGCGATAACTCCAGGCATTTCCGAATGACCCGTGCGGGCCGCCATGGATGAGGAAGGCCAGCGGATATTTTTGACCGGGATGGTAGTTTGCCGGCCGCACAACATAGCCGTGCACGGTCTCGTCATTCCAGCCGGGAAAGCTGAACGCCTCGAACGACGAGAAAGGCGTCTGCGCCAGCGCATCCCGGCCGGCATGGGTGAGCGCCCGCGGCGTTGCGCCGGGCTTCATCTCGTACACCTGTGCGGGTGAATCGAGCGCATCGCGGCTGTAGATGATCCAGTCCTTGGCCACCTCGAAGCTGGCGATGTGCCCATCGCCTGTGATCGGCTTGACGGCGCCACTCGCCGAGATGGCGAAAATGCGTACCTGGCCCGTGTCCTCGGCGAGCGCATACAGAGTCTTTGAATCCGCCGACCAGGCCAGCGCGTGGGCAGAGCGGTCGAATGTCCCGGCCAGTGGATGCGTCGCGCCGCTCTTCAGGTCGCGGATCATGATCTGTGCGCGCGGCGCGGTGAATACCGAGCCCTTTTGCGAGAGATAAGCCAGCCTCGTGCCGTCGGGAGACGGTGTCGGCGCGCTGTCCGAGGTGCTCGCAGCCGGGTCGAGGCGCCGCGCCGGGCTGCTGCCGTCCAACGGCACCGTGTAGAGACTGTCGGGGTCTCCCATACCCTGCGCGGATCCTGAAGGCCGCGCCGAGAAAATGACCGCACGGCCATCCTCGGCGATCACGAAGGAGGAATCATCGCCTCCGGGCCTCGAGACGATATCGGCTTGATAGTTGCGCGTGAGCGGAGTGGCGTCCGTGGGCGCAGCGTCGCCGTTCAGCCGAACGGAAAACAAGCCGATATGGCGGCCATCGAGGTAAGTGTCCCAAAAGCGCGGGGTCGCGGTGTTGTAGACCGTGCCGGTTGCCTTCTCCTTGGCCTTGGCATCCTCTTTGGCCTTGCTGCACGCCAGGGTGTCGCACTCGGAATGCACATCGATCGCGGCCACCAGCGTCCGGCCGTCCGCGGCAAGCCTGAAAAGGACCACATCGAGCGGCAGTCGCGTGACTTGCGTGCTCTCACCGCCCGTGGCCGGCAGGCGCCAAACCTGCGTGGATCCCGAGCGGGACGACAAAAAATACAGCCATCGCCCGTCGGCCGACCAGCGCGGCGCGGTAGATCCGCGTTCTTCATCTCGTACCAGACGCGGCGCGGAATCGGGCGCGCTGCGGTCAATGACCCACAATGCGTTGAATCCGCGGTTGGCGTCCCAATCGGTGGAGCGCAGGTTGTACGCCACATAACGGGCATCGGGCGAGATGCGCGGATCCGAAATCCGATCGAGAAGTGCGAGATCCTTCGCGGTGAAGGGGCGCGCCTGCGCCATGCCCGAGATCAGCAGCGACAGCGCCGCGCAAGCCACCCATATTTTCGACATGTCGTTCTCCTCGATAGGCGCGCAAGACTAAACCGCTGCACGTGGTGCTTACAAGGGTGCGGCTACGGCGATCATGGCCGATCCGCCGCGTCAGTGTAAAATCACCTGTTACCGGCCACTAGGACTTGTTACCGGCCACTAGGAAAAGGCGGGCAACTCAGTTCCGCTCGATCCGATTTTTGCGTCGGCGAAACGGCGTGGCAGCGTGGTGAGCATTTTCGAGCGCAGCGTATCGCGGCCCGCCGCGTCCTCCGCTCTGAAGCGCAGCTCGAGGGTAATCGCGGCGGCATCGATTTTGGTCAGGAAGCAGCCGACCACCGCGGGCTTGCCCGCAATCTCTTCGGCGACGCCGAGTGCCAGATGCCGTGCCGCCTCGATATCGGCATCGCGGCTCAGCCGAATGGTGATGGCAATCGGCCATGGCGCGTAAGTCGTCGTATTGAGATTGATCGTGACCTGGCTGGCGGCGATGGCGTTCGGCAGCACGATCATATGTCCATCCGGCGCGCGCAACGTGGTGTAGCCGAGCGAAATCAGTTCGACCACGCCGATATCGGTGCCGGTCGGCGCAGTGACCTGCAGCGTATCGCCGAGGCGAAACGGCCGATAAATGGCGATGGATATGCCCGCCACCAGATTGCCCAGGGTGCTTTGCGCCGCGAGACCGATGACCACGGACACCACGCCGGCGCCGGCCAGCAGCGCCGTTCCCATCGATCGCAGCATGGGAATGAGATGCGCATACAGAATCAGCACGACCACCCAGATCAACACGCTGCCGAATTGCTGCAGAAAGCTGATCGTGGTGCGATCCATGTGCCCTTTGCGGGTCATCGATGAATGCACCGCGGCGCGCAGGATGCGCGAAACCAGCAACGCCGCCAGCACGAAAATCACCAGATAGATGAGCGCGCCCCAAAGCGAGTCCGGCTTCAGGTACGACAGGATATCGTGTTCGCCAACCTTGACGTCGTGGATGACGCCGGCATCGTTCATTCAGGAAATTCGCTGCGCCGGCGGCATGCATTCCTCGCAATCTTCCAGGCGCAGGCAGGCACATTGAAAGCTTTCGTCGAGAATCGATTTCATCTGCTTGAGCCGCGTCATCTGCTCATCGAGCTCCGCAAGCTTCTTGCTCGCCAGCGTCCGCCAGCGTTCCGCGGGCGTGGTCGTCACCGGATAGCCGCTGAGAAATGTCCGGGTCTCCTTCACGGTGAATCCGGCATCCAAGGCCAGCAGAATGATGTGTATGCGGCCGAGAACTTTGGAGTCATACACCCGGCGCTTCGCCACCCGCGAAGGCGGCGGCAACAAGCCGGCCTTTTCATAGTAGCGCAATGCCGAAGTGGAAAGCCCGGCGCGGCGCGCGACCTCGCCAATCAGTAGTCCCATGCGTATCTCCGAAATTTTGGGGCTTGACTTGAATTGCACTTTAACTCGTACGCTTCAAGCCTCGCACTTGGAGGACCTGTCATGTTGCAATCAGTTCCGTATCTTGGCGCTTTCCTATTTTCGATGCCGTGCATATCAATGTCAGCGCATGCTGACAGCTGAAATCCGCGGACCAACTCGCGACGGCCGGATATACGTATTTCTCCCACCGAGCAGCTCGCAAATTCTCCGGCGCGTGCTGCGCGACCCGGCCTGCCGGTTTCGCAGGCAGCGATGAACGCTTTTGAATGTGTTTGGCACGAAACCTGCTTTGACAAGCGGGCTATGCAGAATTTGCATGATTCGAACGGGCTTCTGGCCGGCGCGCCGGCCGCACAGGCGGCATGGTTTCGCCGCTGCAGGCGCCGCGTGGCAAATCGTTGCCGTTCGGCGGCGCTTTATTCCAAAGGAGGATAGCTTTATGTCATCACTCGCCATTCCATCTGCCGTGACTTCGACACTTCCGGCGGTGAATATTCATCCGCACGGCCATGGCCACAAAAAGGGTTCCGCCCTGGATCCCAGCGCCGATTCCGACAGCAGTACCGCAGCGCAGATTCCCGTGGGATCCACGCAGAATCTATTCGGCAGCCTGTTCAGCTCGCTCGAGCAGCTCATCGGTGCGCAGCCTGCGCCCGCGACGGGCGCCCCGGCGTCTGCCGGCACGAACACGGCCGCCGCCGACGCGGCTGCCGGCTCCAAGATCAACGTGATGGCCTGAGCGAGCGCCATCTCTCGATCTCGACAGCAGACCCCGGCAACGAATGCCGGCGGCCTGCTGCGTCGATTGCAATGCAACAGAATTCGTTCAGCCCGAACCGCGGCGGGCGCGCAGCGCGGCTGCGCCCAGGAATATCAAGGTGCCGGACAGGCAGAGGTAGGCGAACAGATTGCCGACGGCCACGTACACGGTATTCGCGCCGGGCATGCGCGCGGCGGATACCAGAATGCCATCCGCGGGGCGTGGATGACGGTAAGGATCATCCGCATAGGTCCGCCGCACCACACGGCCGTTGGGATCGATGAGCGCGGATATGCCTGAGTTGACCGCGCGCACCATGCTCACGCGCAACTCCACGCTGGCGAACACCGCAAGCGCCAGATGCTCCAGAGGTTCGGTGTCCGCGCCGAACCAGGAATCGCTGGTCAGGTTCACCAGCAGATTGGGATGCAGCCGTCCGACGCCGTGCAAATACGACGGCAAGATGTCCTCATAACAGATCACCGGCCCCAGCCGCCACGAGTTGCCGGCCGAATCCGCCAATGCGATGACGCCGGGACCCGCTCCGGCGGTAAATCGACCGGCGCCGGCGGGCAGAAGTTTGCGCAGCCAGGGGAATGTCTCGATTCCTGGGACATATTCTCCGAAGGCGAGCAGCCTCACCTTGTCGTAGCGGCCGGCAACGAAGCCGTTGCGATCCAGCAGCAGCGCCGAATTGAATGCATCCTGGCTCGTGGCATCGTACATTTCGGCGCCGATCAGCGTGGGAACGGAAAAGCCGCGCCGAATCATCGCGAGCGACGCCGCCGGGAAATCGGCGCTGAAATCGCGCGGCACGGCGATCGGATAGCTGCCCTCGCTCCAGACCAGCAATTGCGCCCCGGCCTTCTCCAGGCGGCGCGACTGCGACTGTAAGGCGTCCAGCTGGCGCAGCGCCTCTTCGCGCGAGAATTCACCGTCGATCGTATAGGCGAAATTCGGCTGCACCAGTCCGACGTCGAGGCGCGGCGCGTGCGCCGCGATCTCATCCGTTTGGCGCATGCGCACCGCGCCGAAGATGAGCACCGAAAGCAGCAATACCAGGCACGCCAGGGCAGGATAACGCGCCGCGCGCATGTTCACGGCCAGATCGTAGAGCGCACCATTGACCATCATCAGCAATGCGGTGACGCCCAACGGCCCGGTCAGCTCGCTGATCTGGATGACCAGCGGATGCCACGCCTGACTGATCCATTGGCCGCAGGGAAACAGCTGCGGTACCAGCAGTTCGCAGCTCACCATGAGGACCGGTCCGAGCAGCGTCATCGGCAGGCGCAGGCGCCGGCGGATGGCGCACGCCGCCGCGGTGAACAGCAGAAAAATGATGGCGCGCGTCGCGCAGAACAGCAGGAAGACCAGAGCCGCCCCGATCCATGGAAAATCGGCGAACCTGCGCATCACCTCGATCAGCCAGTAAAACCCGCCCGCCGTTTCCACGACCCCGGCCCACCAGCCGAGAAACAGCGCACGGCGAAAGCTGCCGGCGCGTTCGATCGCAAAGAACATCGGCACCGCGGCGATCCAGGCCAGCGCCGACAGATCGAACGGCGTGACGGCAAGAAACCACAGGCAGCCGCTCACCGTGCTCAAGGCCAGTGCGGCGTAGAAATTCAACTTTCGCATGCTACCTTCGGTCAACAGCAGTTCCCGGCCGCCCGGCATCTCGGGTATTCTGGCCCCCAATCATGCAGGAAAGATACGAACCCGCCGCGATCGAAGCGGAGGCGCAACATTATTGGGACCAACAGCATAGCTTCGAGGCCAAGGAAGACCCCAGCCGCCCGAAGTATTACTGTTTGTGCATGTTCCCGTATCCGAGCGGCCGCTTGCATATGGGACACGTGCGCAATTACACCATAGGCGACGTGCTGGCGCGCTTCATGCGCATGAATGGACGCAATGTGCTGCAGCCCATGGGCTGGGATGCGTTCGGTCTGCCGGCCGAAAACGCGGCGATGGCGAACGGCGTGCCGCCGGCGAAATGGACCCTCGAGAACATCGCCCACATGAAGGCGCAACTCAAGTCCCTGGGGTACGGCCTGGATTGGAGCCGCGAGCTCACCACCTGCCTGCCCGAGTACTACCGCTGGAATCAGTGGCTGTTCCTGCGCATGCTGGAAAAAGGCATCGCCTATTTGAAAACCGGCGTGGTCAATTGGGACCCGGTCGACAAAACCGTGCTGGCGAACGAGCAGGTCATCGACGGTCGCGGCTGGCGTACCGGCGCGATGGTCGAAAAACGCGAAATCCCCATGTACTACCTGAAGATCACGGCCTATGCCGAGGATTTGCTCGATGCTTTGAAGGATATGCAGGATTGGCCGGAGCGCGTGCGCATCATGCAGGCCAACTGGATCGGCCGCAGCGAAGGCGTGCGCCTGGGATTCCCGCACAGCGTGGGCGAAGGCGGCATCCTGCACGTCTTCACCACCCGTGCCGACACCATCATGGGGGTGACATTCTGCGCCGTGGCCGCGGAGCATCCGCTGGCGATCCATGCCGCGCAAGGCAATCCGCAACTCGCTGCATTCATCGAGGAATGCAAGCGCGGTCCGGCCGTCGAGGCCGAACTGGCGACGCAGGAAAAGAAAGGCATGGCGACGGGCTTGTATGTGCGCCACCCGATCAGCGGCGAGCCCGTGCCGGTATGGGTCGGCAACTATGTGCTGATGAGTTACGGCGATGGGGCCGTCATGGGCGTTCCCGCGCACGATGAGCGCGATTTCGAGTTCGCGAAAAAATACCGGCTGCCGATCAAGCCGGTGATCGCCGTGCCGGGGCGCGTGTATTCGGCGGCGGCCTGGGAACCCTGGTATTCCGACCACGGGCGCTGCGTCGATTCCGGCGCATACGACGGGTTGGAATATCAGGCCGCGGTGGATGCGGTTGCCAGAGACTCGAGTGCCAAAGGCTTGGGCGAGAAGCGCACCATTTGGCGCCTCCGCGACTGGGGAATTTCGCGGCAGCGCTACTGGGGCTGTCCGATCCCGATCATTCACTGCAAAAACTGCGGCGTGGTGCCGGTGCCGGATGAGCAGCTGCCGGTGGTTTTGCCGGTGGATCTGGTGCCTGACGGCAGCGGCAATCCGCTGCTGAAGTGCGCGGCATTCTTGAACGTCAAGTGTCCGAAGTGCGGCGCCGATGCGCGGCGCGAGACCGACACGATGGACACTTTCGTGGATTCATCGTGGTACTACCTGCGCTTCGCATGCGCCGACAACGACCATGCGATGCTCGATCACCGGGTGCAGTACTGGCTGCCGGTCGATCAGTACATCGGCGGAATCGAGCACGCCATTTTGCACCTGTTGTACGCGCGCTTTTGGACCCGCTTCTTGAAAGACATGGGCGCGGTGTCCTTCAAGGAACCGTTTGCGAGGCTGTTCACCCAGGGGATGGTGCTGAACGAAGTGTTCTTCCGCAAAGCGGATTCCGGGCGGCTGCAGTACTTCAATCCCGCCGACGTGAACGTCACGGTCGACAAGGCCACGCACCGCCGCGAGGCCATGCTGCGCTCGGACGGCAAGCAGGTCGAGTCCGGCGGCGTCGTGACCATGTCGAAATCGAAAAACAACGGTGTGGATCCGCAGGTGCTGGTGGATGAGTTCGGCGCCGACACGGCGCGCCTGTTCATGATGTTCGCGGCGCCTCCCGAGCAAACTTTGGAATGGTCGGATGAAGGCGTGCAGGGTGCGTTTCGCTTCATCAAGCGGCTCTGGAAGGCCGTGTACGAGCATGTATCGGCGGGCCCCGCTCAGCGGCTCGAGAAGGCCATGTTGACCGAGGCTCAGCGGGCGCTGCGCAGGCACTCGCATCAGACGCTCGCGAAAGTGGCCGATGATTTTGGCCGCAGGCGTACCTTCAACACCGCGATTGCGGCGGTCATGGAACTCTTGAACGCGGTGGCCAGGCATCCCCAGACCGGCGCCCAGGACCGCAGCATCGTCCAGGAGGCGTTGGAGATCGCGGTGATGAGCCTGTCGCCGATCATCCCGCACGCCGCACACGCGTTATGGCGCGAATTGGGCCGCCGAACCGCGATGATCGATGAAACCTGGCTGCAACCCGATGAGCAGGCGCTGCAATCCTCGACCGTGCAGATGGTCGTGCAGGTCAACGGCAAGCTGCGCGCGCACATCACGGTCGCGGTCGATGCCGATGAAGCTGCAATACGCAGTACGGCGCTCGCCGACGCCAACGTCCAAAAATTCATCGGCACTGGGGCGATTCGCAAGCTGATCGTCGTGCGCGGCAAACTCTTGAACATCGTGGTGTAATGCCGCATGGCCGGCATGAAGACGCTTTTCTCGATTGGCGCCTGCGCGCTGACGGCGTGCGGCTTTCGGCTGGCCGGCAGCGAGCCTCTGCCGGGCGTGATGGCGCGTCCCTACCTGTCGTTGAGGGACCCTTACACCGATTTTTCGCGCGAATTCGAGCATCGGCTGAAAAGCTCAGGTGCGCTGCCGCAGCCGGCGCGCGAGGGTTCGACCGCGACCGTCGAGGTGACCAAGGATCTGGTGGAACAGCGCACCCTCGCGGTATCCGCCAAGAATATCCCCACGGAGTACGAACTCACCTACACGGTGACGTTCGACGTGCGCGGCGCGGAAAAGGAGCTGCTCGCGCCGCAGACCATCAGCCTCTCGAAGGACTTCAGCTTCGATGAAACGCTGCAGCTCGCCAAGGAGCATGAGGCCGACATTCTGCGCGAGCAGATGGCCCGCGATCTGGTCTCCATCGCCATGCACCGGCTCACGAGCTTGAAGTAACGCCAGGGCGCGCCGCGGCGATGCTGTTGCTCAATGCAATCGATCGCGTCGCGCTGCAGATTCTACTGGACCGCTATGGACTGGCGCTGCGGCTGGTGGCTCCCGCGGAAGTCATTCCGGGATCCTATTGGGGCGAGCGGGAGGCAGGGCTGATGGGATCGAAAATATTCGCGCGCCTCGACACGCCGCTGCATTCGGTGCTGCACGAAAGCGCTCATTTCATCTGCATGACGCCGGAACGGCGCGCCGGGCTGGACACCGATGCGGGCGGAGATCACGCGGAGGAAAATGCCGTCTGCTATCTGCAGATCGTCCTGGCGGAGTCGCTGCCCAACGTCGGGCGGCAGCGAATGTGCGGCGACATGGACGCCTGGGGCTACACGTTCAGGCTCGGGAGTGCGGCGCAATGGTTCGAGCGCGATGCGGACGATGCCCTGGAGTGGCTCATCCGGCACGGCGTGCTCGATTGCGGCGGCCGTGCGACCCATGCCTGCCGGTAGCGCTGCCCGCATGTCGCGCCGAAGCGCGCTGACCGGGTTGTCCGCGTTTTTCCTGGCAGGCTGTTCGCGGCTTGGATTCTTTGCGGCCAACGCGCCCGCGGTCTTTGGCCGCTACCGGCGGCATGTCGATATCGCCTACGGTCCCGATCCGCAGCATCGGCTCGATGTGTACGTGCCGGAAAGAGTCGCCGCCGCGCCCCGGCCGGTGACGCTATTCTGGCACGGCGGCCGCTGGCGCTACGGCGACAAGTCCGACTATCGATTCGTGGGCGCCGCGCTGGCCGAATCCGGATACCTGGCCGTGGTCGCAAACTATCGTCACTACCCACAGGTCAAGATGCCCGGGTTCATGGACGATGCGGCGCGGGCGGCACTGTGGGCCGATGCGCATGCCGGCGACTACGGCGATCGAGCAGACTTTTTTCTGATGGGGCACTCGGCCGGCGCGCACCTGGCCGCCTTGCTGGCGCTCGACACCCGATACTTTGCCGCCGCCGGCAGCGCCGCTCCGCATATCGCCGGCGTCATCGGCCTCTCGGGGCCGTATGATTTTCTGCCGCTGCTCGAGCCGGATGTGCAGGACATGTTCGGACCGCCGGAGCTATATCCGCAATCCCAGCCCATCAACTTCGTGCGTGCCGGTGCACCGCCGATGCTGTTGGTGCATGGTTTGGAGGACGATACGGTGAAACCCAGGAATTCGCGCAATCTTGCGGCGGCACTGCGCGCATTGGGGGTGCCGGTGGCGCTGAAGCTCTATCCGAAGCTCTCGCACTCCGACACCATTGCCGCGCTCAGCACGCTGCTGCGCAGCCGCGCGCCGACGCTGCGCGACATCAACACATTCGTCAGCAACCCCGCGGTCGACAGCGCTTAGGCTGCATTGGCCGTGGCAGGCGAGTTCATGGCGTATACGCGGCCGAAGCGGTTGGCGAGAAAGGCCTTCAACCCGATCTCTTCCTGTCGAATCAACCCGGCCTGAGGAAGCTCGCCGGCGCTCAGCATGTCGAGCACCGCGCAGATGCCGCCCGCCGTCGTGATCTGGATGGCGCTGCGCACGCGGCCGCCCATGGGTGCGGCGTAGATCTTGTTGGCATAGGTTTCCTGCATCAGCTGCCCGCCGCGCATGCCGCTGACCGTGACGAAGACGATGACCACATCCTGCAAGGTGATCGGCACCGCATTCTCGAGTATGTCCTTCAGCAGTTCGCGGCGGTCGCGCAGCCGCAGATCATTCAGCAACGCCTTCATGATCGCGGCGTGACCCGGGTAGCGGATGGTGCGGTAGTTGAGATTGCGCACCTTGCCGGCCAGGGTTTCGCACAGCGTGCCCAGGCCGCCGGAGGTGTTGAAGGCTTCGTACAAGATTCCGTCGAGCGAGAACTCTTCCAATTCCTCGAGCGGCTGCGTCTCGCGCAACTGGCCATTGACGATGGCCTCGCACGGTTCGCAGTATTCGTTGATGACGCCGTCGGTGCTCCAGGTCAGGTTGTAGTTGAGCGCGTTGGAGGGAAACTCGGGCAACGCACCGACGCGCATGCGCACATCGTTGAGCTGGTCGAAGCGCGACGCCAGATCGCTCGCGACGATGGTGATGAAGCCGGGCGCCAGTCCGCATTGCGGGATGAACGCGGTGCGCGCACCGACGCTGAGCTGCTTGACGGCGCGGGTGCTGGCGACATCCTCGGTCAGATCCAGATAATGTGCGCCGCCGGCCTTGGCAGCTTCGGCGATGAGACGCGTCGCGTGATATGGGGCCGCCGACAGCACGGCAAACTTTCCCGACAGCAATTTGCGCAAGGCATCGCCCTGCGCGATGTCGAGCGCGGCCTTCTTGACCGGCGCCGAGGTCTCGAGGCGGTCCAATTGCTGTTGCGAGCGGTCGACCACCGTCACGGCGTAGTCGCCGCTGCCGCCGAGAAACTCGGCAATCATCGAGCCGATTTTGCCCGCGCCTACGATCACTATGTCTTTCATGAGCTCTCCCGTAAGGGCGCCCATTCTTGTCTGCTCGCACTGCAAATGGTAGGGTTATTTTGGGCATATTTAAGGTATAATCACTACATTACGCAGGGTAATATCGACGGATTGCCATGGATGTCATCGACGAAAAGCTCCTATCCGCGCTGCGCGAGAACGGCCGCGCCTCCACCGCCATGCTCGCCCGTCTGGTGGGACGCTCGCGCACCAGCGTGCAAAGCCGCATCGAGCGGCTGGAGAAGCAAGGCATCATCCAAGGCTACGGTGTGCGCCTCGCACCGGAACACGGCCACGGCGCGGTGCGCGCGCATGTGATGATCAAGGTGGGACCGAAGGAAACGCGCGCCGTGAGCGCGGCACTGCGCGAAATACCGCAGGTGCGGCTGTTGCATTCGGTCAGCGGCGATGTCGACCTGATTGCGGTGGCGGTCACCGCGTCGGTCGCGGAAATGGATCAGGTCATCGATCAGATCGGTGGGCTGGACGGCGTGGAGCGCACGACTTCGTCGATCATTCTCTCGACGAAGTTCGAGCGCTGATGGAATTGCATGCGCCGGGCGGACCGCCACGGGAGAATCGCGCAAGGTCCCTGCGTGTGTTGCTGCCGACCATGGGCAGCGCCGGCGACGTGCATCCCTTCATTGCGCTGGGCGCGGCGCTGCAAGCGCGCGGGCATCGCGCGACGCTATTGACGAATCCTATTTTCCGGGACCTCATCGAGGCTCAGGGGCTCGGGTTCATGGCCGTCGGCACGGCCGCAGAGGCCAATGCGGCGATCGCCAATCCCGAGCTGTGGCATCTGCGCAAGGGTTTCAAGGTCATTGCACGAGTCATCGTGCCGGCCATCGGCGAAATCTACCGATTGATCGAAAAGCACGCGGACTCGGGCACGGTGGTGGCCTTCTCGAGCCTGGCTTTCGGCGCGCGGGTGGCGCAGGAAAAACTCGGGGTGCCGAGCGCTTCGGTGCATTTGCAGCCCAGCGTCATCCGCACCTTCGCCGATCAGGGCATGATGGGAAACATCAGGCTGTCGGCCGCGCGTCCAAGGTGGTTCAAACACGGCTTGTTCAAATTGATCGACGCGTTGATCCTCGATCGCCGGCTCAAGGCGCCTCTGAATGACCTGCGCGCGCGGCTCGGCCTGCCGCCGGTCGATCGCGTCATGCATCGTTGGATGCATTCGCCGCAATTGGTGATTGCCTTCTACCCGGATTGGTTCGCGACGGCGCAGCCGGATTGGCCGGCCAATACGCATGCGGTGGGCTTTCCGCTGTGGGATGCGGACGGCGGGGCGGCGCCGTTGGCGCAGGCCGAGGAATTCCTGGATGCGGGCGCGGCGCCCATCATTTTCACGCCCGGATCGGCGGGATCGACCATGCAGCGGTTCTTCGCCGAGTCGGTCAAGGCTGCGCGGCGGCTGGGTTTGCGCGCCATGCTGGTGACCAACTATCCGGAGCAGGTACCGCGCGAGTTGCCGGCAAACATCAAGGTGTTCGGCTATCTGCCCTTCAGCCTGGTGCTGCCGCGCGCGGCGTTGCTCGCCTATCACGGCGGCATCGGCACCCTGGCCCAGGGCATCAAGGCGGCAGTTCCACATCTGGTGGTGCCGCATGGCTACGATCAATTCGACAGCGGATGGCGCATCGAGCAACTCGGGTTGGGACGCAGCATTCCGGAACGCCGCTATCGCGCCGCACGCGTGACGCGTGCCATTGAAGACATATTGGGCGACGCATCGGCCGCTGCTCGCCGAGCGCAATTCGCGGCGCGCATCGATTCGACCGGTACTCTCGATCGTGCCTGCACCCTGCTCGAGGGGCTTGCAGTTCAGGGCGGCGTATTCGAGCGCGGCTCGCCCTTGGGCTCACGCAGCTGATCGAACAAGTCGCCGCGCACCTGCGTCTTGCCGACGCCGCATATCGAAAAGGGAATCAAGGCGGTCACCGCGATGAAGCAGCGATCATTGAGCCATAACATGGAACCGCCGCCTTCCAGCCCTTCGACCCGACGGATGTGGGCGTGATCCCAACCAAACGCAGGCCTTTCCAGCGGCTCGAATCCCGGTCCATAGATGTACATGCCGCCGGAGCGTTGGTCCAAGGCCCGAGGGGCGGGCGCGGCGGCCGATTCGGCCTGTTGTTTGGCGGTCCGCGTCACCTCGGCATTCCAATCGATGGGCGCGGGCGGTGCCTCGGGCTCGGGCGCGGCCAACGGTGGCGGGACCGGCACCGCGATGAGCTGTATGTCGAGCGTGGGCGCCACCTCCTGCAGCGCAGGCTCCGGTGCGCTCGTGCCCGCCATCGGCCCGCGGTTGGGCAGCTGCAGCATCATCAGCGAATCATCGTTGCGCCACTGCAGCCGGGCCTGCCAGTGCGATGCCAGCAGCAAGAGCGCAGCGTGCAGTGAGATGACCAGCAGAAGAATGGCCGGCCGCAGCACCCGCACGGGCGTTCTCGCTGATCGATCCGGCAGGCTCATTGCGAAGGCGGTCACGAGGCCGGCCCATTCAGGCGGGGGAATAAAAAAGCGGCGGGGATCCTTGGATCCACGCCGCTGGGATATCGCACCAGCGGGGGAGTTGGCTGGATTGCCGGCGCGAGGTTCTCCTAAACGTCTTAGGCCCCATCCTGCCAAAATTCCCCAAGATAGAAACGTACATGTTGTAATGGATAATTAGATTTTAATCATTTGTCAAAAGATCATAATGATGATACTAGCCCACCGGCGAAGCGGCCTCGCGCGGCTGCCGCACCCGCCGCGCGATCCGGTAAGCGATGATGGCCACGACCAGGGTAACGCAGCTGACGTTGAAATCCTGCCTCGAGCCCGGGGTGAATGCCATGGCGATCAACACGGCGGCCATGCAGGCGATCGTGGCATAGCTCAAGTAAGGGAATAACCACATGCTGACCGGGGGTTTTGCCTCACCGCTGCGTTCGCGCCGCCGGCGTAATGCAATTTGCGCAGCAGCCGTGATCATGTAAACGAACACGATGAGCGTGCCGGAGGAGCTCAATAAAAAATCGAACACTTTTTGCGATTGCGCCCCTTCGGTTGCCGCCATGATGCCGAGAAATCCCGCCGCCGCACCGATCGACACCGATACCACGGGCACGCGGCGTTTATTCAATTTCACCAGGAACTGCGGCGCGTCGCCCCGTTCGGCGAGGATGAACAGCACCCGCGAACTGACATAGAAGGCGGAGTTCAAGCACGACAGCACCGCCGTGAGGATGATGACGCTCATGATGACGCTCGCCCCCGGCACGTGCATGGTAGTGAGCGCCAGCGTAAATGGCGACTCGCCGGAGCGAACCGTATTCCAGGGAACCACCGAAACGATCATGAAAACGGACACGACGTAGAAAATCAAAATGCGCCATATCACCTGCGTGGTCATTTTGGCGATCGCGCGGTCCGGCTGTGCCGATTCCGCCGCCGCCACCGTCGTGATTTCGGCACCGGTCATCGCGAAGAACACGGTCGGTGCCGCGCCGATCACGGCGATCCATCCGCGCGGTGCGAAGCCGCCGTAATTGACGAGATTGCCAAAAGTCGCACCCGACGGCGCCGTCCAGCCGAAGGCGAAAGAAGCCGCAATGACGACGAACACCAGAATTGCCGCGACTTTGATGGAGGCGAACCAGAATTCAAACTCGGCATAGGAACGCGCCGACATCAGGTTGACGCCGGTCATGATGGTCATCAGGCCGAGTCCGATCTGCAGCTGAGAATAAGCAGGCATCCAGATCTGCAGAATCTTCGCGCCGGCGATGGCCTCCACCGGCACGACCAGCACCCAGAAATACCAATACAACCAGCCGACCACGAAGCCGGCGCCCGGACCGAGGCCCGCGCGCGCAAACTCCGTGAACGAACGCACCTTGGGCAGCGCCGTCGCCATTTCCCCCAACATGCGCATCACCATTAAAATGAGCATGCCGGTGACGGCGTAGCTGATGAACACCGCCGGGCCGGCGGCCCCGATGGAGGTGCTGCTGCCGACGAACAGGCCGGCGCCGATGATGCCGCCGATCGAGATCATTGCAAGATGGCGGCCTTTCAGCGACTTGCTGAGCAGCTGTGTGGGATCGGACGGATCGCGAATCGTCGGCTGAGTCATCAATCGGCCCTCGCTAAAAATAACCGTACGGCATGCGGCGGAGGCATTACAAACCGCGCAGGAACCCGATCATGGCGTCGTTGACCTCGCGCGCGCGCTCCTGCTGGGTCCAATGACCGCAGCCCGGCAACATCATGCTGCCGCGCAGTTTCGGAATGTGGCGTGCCAGGTCCGCAATGAGCTCCTTCATGCGCGGAAACGCAACCACGAGATCGAGTTCGCCGGCGATGTACAGCGCCGGCACGGTCACCATCGCGCCCGCGAATGGCGCTAGCAGTTCCCAGTTGCGATCGATGTTCCGATACCAATTGAGTCCGCCGCGAAATCCGCTGTGTTCGAATTGTCCGGTGTAGAAATCGACGTCCGCGTCCTCGAGCCACGCGGGCAGCATCTCCGGGTTCTGCATCCGGGTGAGGAATCCGCCGCTGCGCGGGACCATGCCGACCGGGCCGCCGTGGCTCCGCGGCACATCCCCCGAGCCCGAGTAGAGAATCTTGCGCAACGAAACCCGGGTGTCCGCCTCGAGTTCCGCTTCGGCGATACCCGGCTGCTGAAAATACAGCTGGTAGAAGCTCGCGGCTTCGTTCTGCGGCATCACGCTGGTCGGCGCCACGCCGCCGCGCGGCCGATAGGGAACGCTCAGGCCCACGACCGCGCGGAATCGATCCGGCCGCATCAGAGCCGCATGCCACGCGACCGGTGCACCCCAGTCATGTCCGGCAATCACCGCGGATTTTTCGCCGAGCGCATCGATCACGCCCACCATGTCGCCGACCAGATGCAACAGCGTGTAGCGCTCGATTTCCGCGGGACGATCGGTCAGGCCGTAGCCGCGCATGTCGGGTGCGACGGCATGAAATCCGGCGGCCGCGAGCGCCGGCAATTGATGCCGCCACGAGTACCATGACTCCGGAAATCCGTGACAGAGCAGCACCAGCGGTCCGCTGCCTTGTTCGGCGAGATGAATGCGGATGCCGTTGGCCTCGACGGTCCGGTGCGCGAGTTCATTCATGGCGTTAGCGTAACAGGCTTACGGCGCGTGGTCCTTCATCGAGGCGAGTTTTGTCTCCAATTGCGCGCCGAAGTACGCCTGCGGTTTGGACGCATCGACGCGTTCGCGGCGCTCGCGCATGGCGATCGCGGATTTTGCCGCGTCGAACGCATCGCGCAAGGAACGCGCTTCGGGCAATGCGTCGCGGTAGAACGCCTCGCCGAAATAAGTGAGGTCGCGGTCGTTCGAACAGCCGAACGAGGTGCGATCGGCGGCCGCCGCCGTGATGATGATGCTGCTCGGATTCTTCAGCGACTCGATGAAGCCGCCGGCGTAGCAGGCTGAAATGATGATCACGCGCCATTTGATGCCGGAATCGCTCAAGGCCCCGGCGAGATCCTCCTCGGTCAGGTCATCGAGCGGCAGATCGGAATTGGAAACGGCGATCGCCGGATCCGGCGCACCGTGCGAGGAGATCGCCAGGAACAGCACGTCGCGATCGGGATTCATGCGCCTGGCCAGTGCGCGCAGCGTGTATTTCAGGCCGGCGACCGTCGCCAGCGGCGCCCGCTCCAAATCACGCACGTCGTTCAGCAATGAGATGCTCCGGCCGTCGATGCCGTAGCGCTCGGACAGCACCCGCGATGCGAGGCCGATTTCCTGGGTGAACACCTTCTGTTCGCCGACCCCCGCAAATCCGACAAAGTAGGCCTTGGGTTCAGGGGAGCCGTCCGGGCGGATGGCAGCCAACGCCTGATCGATCCGGGCTGATTGCTCAAACAACAGCGCTTCCGCGTCGGCCTGCGCCGCGCCGCCCTCCGCAGGCTCTTCGACTTCCGGTGCGGCCCACACATCGGGAATCGCATCCAGCGCATCCGTGAGGCAGACGAAGCCGATCAAAAACAGCATGGCGGCGATCGTCGCGACGCGTTGCGCCTCGCCGGTGAAGGCGCGCAGCCCGCGAGCGATGAAAAAGTAACTGTAGACCAGCACTGCGACGGCCGCGCCGATCAGCCACCGCGTACTCAACAGGGGCGCCGCAAGCGAGCCGAGCAGCAGCGGCAGCGGCACCAATCCCAAGACGAGCAGCAGCGCGGCCGCAAACGGCGGCTGAGGTCTCGATCGCCGGCGCAGCAAGGCCGCAAGCGCCAGGATTGCCAGCGCATACCAGGCGAGCAGCGGCGCGCCGGCCAACAGAAATTGCGGCGCCGGCAGCGCCTCCCACCAATCGATCGCCACCCACAGCAGCAACCAGGCGGCGCCCAGGCCGAAGAGCAGCGCATTGGACGGCACGGCGGGAACGCCGGTCCGCCGGAGGGCCCAGAGCCTCAGCAGCAGGACACCCGCTCTGGCCGGCCGTTCCGCAGGGTTGTCGTCATTCATGCGGCGGATCATAGCCTGCCGTTCAGGGTTGTTGCGCGCGGCATGCGGTCGGCAGGATGATGTGGCGAATTTGAACCGGAGAGCGCCATGAAAGTTGACGGGCAATGCCACTGCGGACAAATCCGCTATGAAGCACAGATCGATGCCGACAAGGTGAGTGTGTGTCATTGCACCGATTGCCAGACGCTGACCGGGACCGCCTACCGGGTCAGCGTGCCGGCGGCAGCCTCGAGCCTGGTGTTCCTCGCCGGACGCCCGAAGGTGTACGTCAAGACGGCGGAGAACGGCAATCAACGCGCACAGGGATTCTGTGCCGACTGCGGAACGCCGATCTATGCGGCCGATGCAAAGAGTCCGCAGGTCTATGCGCTGCGCGTCGGCACCCTCACGCAACGCGCGGCATTGCGGCCGAAACGGCAGATCTGGTGCCGGTCCGCATTGCCGTGGGCGGCGGACATCCGCGGCCTCGAGAGCAGCGAACGCGCATGACGCTGTACCGGCTGGGCGAGGACTCGCCGCGGGTGGCCGCCGGCGCCTATGTCGCACCGACTGCCGCGGTAATCGGCAAGGTGATCCTGGCGGAAAACGCCAGCGTCTGGTTCGGCGCCACATTGCGCGGCGATAACGAGACCATCAGCATCGGCGCGGGCAGCAATGTTCAAGACTGCGCCGTGATGCACACCGATCCCGGCTTCCCGCTGACCATCGGCGCCGGGGCGTCGATCGGACATCAGGCCATGATGCACGGTTGCACGGTGGGCGAGGGCAGCCTGATCGGCATCCAGGCGATCGTGCTCAACGGCGCAGTCATCGGCAAAAGCTGCCTGGTCGGTGCCGGGGCGCTGATCACGGAGCGCAAGGTTTTCCCCGATGGCTGCCTGATCATCGGCGCGCCGGCCAAAGCCGTGCGCGAGCTGACCGCCGAAGAGCGCGAAGGCCTGCTCGAGGTCGCGGCCAACTATGCACAGCGCGGCGAGCATTACCGCAGGCAGCTGCACGCGCTGTAATATGGATTCCCATAACATGAAACGTTCACGCGGGAGAGAAGCGCATGGCCGACGAAATCTTTGAATTGAGCAGACGCAATTTCGTGCAGGGCGCGGCTTCCGCCGCGGCGCTGGCGGCGGTTCCGGCGACGGTGTTCGCGGCCGTCTCCGCCAAGGAGGCGGACAAGTCCGCGGTACTGGCGCAGATTCCGAAGATGCATGCCGAGAACGTCAAGCGTCTGCAGGAGTGGATCGCGCTGCCGTCGATTGCGGCCGAGAACCGCAATTATCCGCAGGGCCCCGAGCACATGGCCAAGCTGGCGCGCGATGCGGGATTCACCGGCGTCAAACTGATCCCCACCGCGGGCAAGCCGGGCGTGTTCGGCAGGATAGACGCCGGGGCGGACACGACCATGGCGATCTATTTCATGTACGACGTCAAGCAGTTCGTGCCGGAGGAGTGGAGTTCGCCGCCGCTCGAGGCGCGTCTGGTCCAGAAGGAGGGCTTGGGGACCATTTGCATGGGCCGCGGCGCCGTCAATCAGAAAGGCCCGGAGAATTCCTTCCTGAGTGCATTGATGGCATTCAAGGCGGCCGGCAAGAAGCTGCCGGTCAACTTGGTGCTGGTGTGCGAAGGCGAAGAGGAGATTGCCTCGCCGCACTTCCAGGAAGTGGTGAGAAATCCGGAGGTCATGGCGCAACTGAAGAAATGCGCCGGAGTTTTCATGCCCGAAGCGGGACAGGATCGGGATGGCGGCGTGCAGGTATCGCTGGGTGCGAAGGGGGTGGTCGAGCTGGAATTGATCTGCAGCGGCGAGAAATGGGGACGCGGTCCTGCGCACGACGTGCACTCGAGTCTCGAGGCGCAGGTCGATTCGCCGACCTGGCACCTGGTGCAGGCGCTCAACACCCTGGTGGAAAAAGACGGCCACACACCCGCGGTGGAGGGGTTCTTCGACAAGGCCAAGCCGCTGACCGCTGCGCAAGTGCAAATGATCAAGGAGCATGCCGCCAAGACATCGGAGAGCAGCGTGAAGAAGGCGCTCGGCGTGCAGCACTGGGTGCAGGACAAGGACTGGCTCGATTCGCTCATGCTGCTGGAGTCGCGCCCGACGATCAACATTGAAGGCTTGGTGGCCGGCTATACCGGTCCCGGCGGCAAGACCATCCTGCCGCACAAGGCCGTGGCGAAGATCGACATGCGTCTGGTGCCCGACATGACCGCAGCCGATACGCTCGCCAAGCTCAAGGCGCACCTGGCCAAGCATGGATTTGCCGACATCGAGGTGAATATGAGCGGTGGTTACGATCCAACGCAGACCGATGCCGACAGCAAGCTGATCAAGACCCAGCTTGCGACCTATCGGAAACTCGGACTGGATCCCGTGCTGTGGCCGCGCTCCGCAGGATCCTGGCCGGGGCACGTATTTACCGACGCGCCCTTGCGGCTGCCGGCAGGCCACTTTGGCCTCGGGCACGGAACAGGGGCTCACGCGCCGGACGAGTATTATCTGATCGAATCGAGCGATCCGAAGATACGCGGATTGGACGGGGCGGTGGGTTCGTTCGTGGAATATTTGTACGCGCTGAGCTGAGCCGTCGGGGCTGCGCCGCTCAACGGCGGCGCAATGCCCTGGTGCGAACCAGCACTGCGAGACCGAAGAGCGTCGAGACGGCCCAGCCCCACGGCGATACGAGCAACTCGCCGTAGTCCGTCGAGTGCATGCCGAGAGCGCGGAACGCCGCCGCGGTTTGCTCGAGCACGGCCGGCGCCGCCCACGTAGCGATGATCGCCAGCACGGCGATCAGCCCGACGCGTCGCAGCGTGCGCGATCGGCGCGTCCGCTTGCGGCGCATCCCGAAGGCCCGCATGAATTCCTCGCTCGGCAATGTTTCGCGCGATTCCGCGAACAGGGCGACCAGCTGTGCGTCGAGTTCATCCTGCACGTGAGTCTCCATAGGCGTTTAGCAATTCGCGCAAGCGCAACGAACCGCGGGCGATATGCGATTTTACCGTTCCCAACGGAATTGAAGCGGCATGGCTGATCTCAGTGTGGCTCAGGCCTTCGCTGTAGGCGAGCACGACGCAGAGCCGAACCTCGGGTGCGAGGCGCGCCAGCGCGGCATCGAGATCGAGCTGACGCGTGACCGTTGCGACGGGAGAGCCGTACGGCAGGTCGCCGTCTTGGAGCGCGACTTCCTGCTTGCGGCTTCTGCTGTGTTGCAGCCAGTAGTTCACGGCCAGTTTGCGCAACCAGCCGCCGAACGCGCCAGCCGATTTAAGAGAGCGAATCGACTGCCAAGCCTGCACGAAGGTCTGCTGCGCGAGGTCGTCGGCAAGCGCGGGGTCGCGAGTAAGCCGCCGCAGCAGGCTTCTGATCGCGCCCTGCCAGCGGCGTACCAGTTCGCCGTAGGCGGCGTCATCGCCGTTCATGGCCAGAAGTACGACCGAGATTTCGCATGCCGCGGCCAATGCGCCGGCCGGCAATGGCCCGTTCACGTGCCAGACTTGTCCGCTCGCTCGCGATTGCGCGCATCGCTCAGAGACTTGGCGCCGATGATGAGACCCACGCCTACGCAGGTGATAATCGTGCCGCCCGCCAGCAAAGGATACAGCGTCACCGGCGCAAGCCGGCTCACGAAGTACGACATCAAAAATATTCCAATACCGGACGCGGTGGTGATGATCCCGCCGAGCTTCAGGTCGACGGGGTCGGTGCGATTGCCGTGAGCCTCGTCGGACATCAGCTTGGCGACCAGCGCCGGATCGAGCGCCTGACCTTTTTCAATCAAGGCTCGCAGCAGATCTACATTCATCCGCCGCTTCAGGTGGTCGGCCGCGATACTGGCGACGGCGACGGCGCCGATGAACATCCAGAATGCGACCCCGATCATGTATGCCCCAAAACCAATGCTTGCCATGGCAGTCTCCCCGAGAACGGATGAATCGTGCAGGGAAGATGCGTTTCAGTGTGCATTTGGATGCAGCTGCACGGGTTTTTTTAAGGGCTGGACGCCCGCTTAATCGAATAGGTTTCCATACTTTTCCCGCAGCAGAACTTTTTGCACCTTGCCCGTGCCTCCCACCGGCAGCGATTCCAGGAATATCACATCCTCGGGCACCCACCACTTGGCCACGCGTTCCGCCAGGAAGGCGAGAATGTCCGCGGACTCCAGGATGGCGCCGGGCTTGCGTACCACGAACAGCAGGGGCCGCTCCTGCCATTTCGGATGCTTGACGCCGATGACAGCGGCCGCGGCCACCGCGGGATGCGCGATACAGAAGTTTTCCAGATCGATCGAACTGATCCACTCGCCGCCGGTTTTGATCAGATCCTTGGCGCGATCGCGTATCTGCAATACCCCGCGCGGGTCGATGGTCGCGATGTCGCCGGTGGGAAACCATCCGTCGCGCAACGCTGAGACCTCATCCTTGAAGTAGCCGCTGACGATCCACTGTCCGCGCACCATGAGTTCGCCCTGCGACTTGCCGTCGCGCGGCAAATCGCTGCCGTCTTCGGCGACGATCTTGATGTCCACGCCGAATACCGACTTGCCGCAATTCGCGGCATCCTGGTGCCGCCGCGCGGGCGGCTCGAGCAATTGCTGCTTCGTCAGGCAGCTGATGGTTGCCGCGGCCGTCGTCTCGGTCATGCCCCATCCCTGCCGGATTTCAATCCCGTACTGCTCATCGAATTTGGCGATCATGGTGAGCGGCACGGCGGAACCGCCCGACAGCACCCGGCGCAGGCTCGAGAATTTCAACTCGTTCTGCTCGACGTAATGCAGCAGCCCCAGCCAGACAGTGGGCACGCCGGCACTCACCGTCACCTGTTCGCTCTCCATCAATTCGTGCAGTCCGGCACCGTCCAAACGCGGTCCGGGCAGCACCAGCTTGGCGCCGCCGATCAGGCAGCCGTACGGTGCGCACCACCCGTTGATATGGAACATCGGCACCACCGGCAGCATCGATTCCCGCGGCGAAAGACCGAGCATCCCGGGCATGCAGATGCTCATGCCGTTCAATACGATCGCCCGGTGCGAATACAGCACCCCTTTGGGGTTGCCGGTGGTGCCCGAGGTGTAGCAAATCGCCGCGCTCGCCCGTTCATCGAACTGCGGCCACCTGAACTCGTCGCGCTGCGCTGCAATCAGCGTTTCGTAGCAGTGCAGGTTCGCAACTCCCGGCAGCACGGGCATGTTCTGCGCATCGGTCATGCATATCCATGCGCCGATTTTCGGGCAGTGCTCCGCGATCTTTTCGACCAGCGGAGCGAAGCTCGTGTCGAAGAAGATCAGGCGATCCTCCGCATGGTTGATGATGTAGATCAGCTGCTCAAGGTGCAGGCGCGGATTGCAGGTGTGGATGACCATGCCGCCGCCGGACACGGCATAGTAGAGTTCGACGTGCCGGTGATTGTTCCAGGCAATGGATCCCACCCCGGCGCCGGCAGGCAATCCAAGGGCGCCAAGCGCGTTGGCCAGCTTTCTGACCCGTACTGCGCATTCTGCGAAGCTGTAGCGAAACACCGGACCGTGGGTCTCGCGCGAAACGATTTCCGCCTGGCCATGCTGCGCTTCGGCGTGCTCGAGTATCGTGGAGATCAGCAGCGGCCGATCCATCATACGGCCTGGCTGCTGCATGGCTAGTTGCGTGCGCCCGCGTTCTGCTGGGCGCGATAGGCAATCCAACTCTGTTCGATCAGGTATGCATGGACATTGTCGGCATCCTGTTCGCTCAAGATGTCGTTGAAGCGCTCCATGCCCGCCGGAGCCAGCGCGCCCTTCAGCAGAATATCCTTGAACGCGACATGCAGTCCGTCGTCGAGCTTGCGAAGATCGGGAGTGGTGCTTGGGCCGAGCTGGTGGCAACGCGTGCACTGGGCGATGAACACCACCTCGCCGGCATCGATCTGTGCGCGGCCGGCCTTTTGCTCGGGCGGCTTCGGGAATGGCGGCTCGGTACGCGCCGGCGGCAGCGGCACCGCGCCCCCGCCCAATTTGAGGGCGATTATTCGATTGATGTTTTGATACTTGAGCGCTGCGCTGCTGGGCGGAATCGGTCCCACGGTGATCGAGGTGCCGCCGTAGCCCACTTGCACGGCGACAAACTGCTCGCCGTTGATGGCGTAGCTCATCGGCGCGGCCATGATGTGGCTGCCGGTATTGATGACCTTCAGCACTTTGCCGGTATCCGCGGCGTAGACCCACAACTCGCCGCTGCCGCGGCCTTGAAATACCAGATTGCCCGCGGTGGACATCACGCCGCCATCGTAGCCGCGGATGCCGCTGGAAGTTTCGTGTTCCCACACCACCTTTCCGGCGGCCGGGTCCCACGCGCGAATCAATTCGCGCACCGGCTTGACATGGCGCGCGGCCTTGACCGCCCGAGCATCCGGGACCGGGCCGAACAGCCGCAATGAATCCCTGGCATCGTAGGTGTCGTCGGGAATGATGCCCTGCACGGTGAAGAAGCCTTCGACGTACTTTACCTTGCTGCCGTTGTGCAGCAGGTCGACCCAGATGGTCGGCACGTCGATCACCGGAATGTAGACCAGCCGGGTTTTCGGGCTGTACGACATCGGGTTCCAGCTGTGCGCGCCGAACCAGGACGGATAGGTAAGTTTGGACGTGTTGTACCAGTCCGATTGCGGTGTCACCACCGGTCGACCGGTCTTCATGTCGACGTGGGTCGCCCAATTCAAGAATGCGAAATTCTTGGCGGACAGCAACTGCCCGCTTTTGCGGTCCAGTACGTAGAAGAAGGCATTCTTCGACGCCTGCATGATGACCGGGCGCGGTGCTCCGTCCACCACGATGTCCGCCAGCACCATTTTTTGTACCGCGTCATAGTCCCAGCTGTCGTGCGGCGTTTCCTGGTAGTACCACGCCATGCGCCCGGTGGTTGCGTCCACGGCGATGATGCAGGCGGCATACAGACTGTCGAGCCGTTGTGGGCCGAGCTGGCGCAGATCGTAAGGCGCGGCGTTGGCCGTGCCGAAGTAAAGCAGATTCAGCTTCGCGTCATAGGCGAAGCCATCCCACACGGTCGCGCCGCCCTTGAATTCCGGCTTGCGGCGCGGATCCCAGGTCTTGTCCGCCGCGGCAAGTTCGGGGTTCTCGTACGGCTGGCCGACCGCCGGCGGGACCGTGAAGAAGCGCCATTTGAGCGTGCCGGTCTGCAAATCGTAAGCCGAGACGTAGCCGCGCACGGCGCCATGTCCCATGTCCGCGCCGCTGTTGCCGATGACCACCACGCTGCCGGCAATCTGCGGGGCGCCGGTGCTCGAGTACGGCAGCTTGTGATCGACGATGGTGTCGGCTACCCAGATTTTCCTGCCGGTTGCAGCGTCGAGCGCATGCAACCGGCCATCGACCGAAGCCACGTAGACCCGGCCCTTCCAAACGGCAACGCCCCGGTTGACCAAATCGCAGCACGGATTGCGGGCCATGAAGGGTTCAGCCTTGGGGTCGTAGCGCCAAAGCTGCCTGCCGGTTGCCGCATCCACGGCATAGACATAGCCCCAGGTACCCGAGGTATACATGATGCCGTCGATCACCAGAGGCGTGGCTTCCTGGCCGCGTTGCGGATCGCCCAGATCGTAGCTCCAGGCAAAGCCCAGCTGATTTACGTTGCCGGCATCGATGCCGGCCAAGGGAGAAAAGTAGCTGCCATCCTGGTCCCGGCCGCCGCTATACCAGTTCTGCGGGGCATCGGGATTTCCCGCTGGCATGGACGGGGAGGACGCGGCGCCGGCGGATGCGCTGACGGCCAGCCATTGACAGAGCAGCAGCCCGAAACCGCCGCCGCGAGCAATTGTTCCAATAGCGGGCAACATGCATCCCCCTTGAGCCCTGCGAAGCTTAGCTAACATCCGCCGGGATGGGTACCATAGCGTTTTAGCCACCAGAAGGGGACAGTGTCATGCGCCAACAGTTTTGGAAACCGACCATACTTGCCTTGACGGCGTTTGCAGTAACCGGATTGGTACCGGCGCTTGCCGGCGCCCAGGATCATCCGGATCAGCAGCACGCGATGCGCGCCGAGCATCACGACGAGCACCACGACGCGAAACCGGACGATCAGGCCGCGCGCTACCGCCATGATCACCCGCACTCCTCGGCCCGCTGTCATGACGGGTTTTTCACGACGACGCGGGATCGAAATCGCGCGTGCACCAAGCACGGCGGCATCGACGTCTGGCTGGTGCTGTAGTTTGAACTCGCAGCCCGGCCGCGCGCGGCGCGCCCCCGGGCTGCCTGCCAAACCGGCGGTCGCGGCATTGCTGCTAAATACCGAGGATTTTCGCCGGCTGGCGTTGCGGCGCATTCCGCGTGCGATTTTCGACTACGCCGACGGCGGCTCCTATGACGAGCGCACCATCCGGCGCAACGCCGCCGACCTCGATGCCATGACCTTTCGGCAGCGGGTGATGGTCGACGTGTCGAATATATCGCTGGGAACCACCCTCCTGGGCTCTCCGGTATCGATGCCGCTCGCCATCGGTCCCACGGGGCTTGCGGGGCTGTTTCATGCCGACGGCGAGATTCTCGGCGCACGCGCCGCCGCGGCATGCGGCATTCCGTTTTGTTTGAGCACCATGTCGATCTGCTCCATCGAGGACGTACGCGCCGCCACCCAAGCGCCGTTTTGGTTTCAGCAGTACCTGATGAAGGATCGCGGCTTCAACCAGGAGCTGATCGACCGCGCCGCGGCGGCGCAATGCCCGGCGCTCATGCTCACACTCGATCTGCAGGTTATCGGCGAACGGCGCCGCGATCCTCGCAACGGCCTCACCATTCCACCGCGGCTGACCTTGCGCAATGCCTGGGATGTGGCGAGCAAGCCGGCCTGGGCGCTCAAGGTGCTGTTCGGCAAGCGCCGTACCTTCGGCAACCTGGCCGGCCGGATCGGCGGCTCCAGCGGGATCAATACTCTGGCTGAATGGACCGCCACCCAATTCGACGCATCTGCCGACTGGCGCGATGTCGAGTGGGTGCGCAGCCGCTGGCCCGGCAAATTGATCCTCAAGGGCGTGCTCGACGCGGAGGATGCGCGGCTGGCGATGGCTGCCGGGGCCGATGCCATCGTCGTTTCGAATCACGGCGGACGGCAGCTCGATGGCGCGCCCTCGTCGATATCGGTCTTGGGCGAAATCGTGGACGCGATCGGCGGCCGCTGCGAAGTCATGTTCGATGGCGGCGTGCGCTCCGGTCAGGATATTGCGAAAGCGCTGGCGCTCGGCGCGCGCGGCGCGCTGATCGGCAAGTCGTTCCTGTATGCCCTCTCGGCGGCCGGCGAAGCCGGCGTCAAAAGAGCGGTCGAGATCATGCGCAATGAGCTGCGCGTGACGCTGGCGCTGACCGGCACCTCGACCATCGGCGCCGTGGGCAAGCATATCCTGCGCACATAATCGTTTCAGATCATCGGCAAGTTGCGCGGTGCCTTGCCGAGCGCAAAGACCGCGTCGATCGCAGCGATGTCCGAAGCACTCAGCTCGACCGAGCTTGTCCCGGCATTTTCGTTCACGTGCGCGATATTCGATGCCTTGGGGATGGCGAAGACCTCCGGGTGACGCAGCAGGAAGCGCAGGGCAACCTGCCGCGCCGTGGCGCCGTGCGCAGCCGCGATCCTGAGCAGCGCGCGGGCCCGCTTTGATGTGCCGCCAAAAATTTCCGGCGACCGGCCGAACGGCGTGTACGCCACCAGCGCGCAGCCGTGCGCCCTGCACCAGGGGAGCACGGCATGTTCAATGGCGCGCTCCTCGAGATGGTAGAGCACCTGATTGCAGGCAGGATGCCCCGGGCCCGCAATCCTCAATACCTCATCGAGATCCTGCGCGTCGAAATTGCTGACGCCCCAGGACAGTATTTTCCCCTGGCGCACCAGCAGCTCGAATGCGGCAATGGTCTCTTCCAGCGGCACGCTGCCGCGCCAATGCAGCAGGTAGCAGTCGAGCCGGTCGGTGCGCAGATGCGCCAGCGATCTTTCGCAGGCGGCGGCGGTGTCTTTTTTCGAGGCATGGCTCGGCAATACCTTGGAAACCAGGAATACCTCGTCGCGGCGGCCTTGAATGGCTTCGCCGACGATCCGCTCGGAGGCACCCGAGCCATACATCTCCGCGGTGTCGATGTGCGAGAGCCCGAGATCGAGCCCGCGTCGCAATGCCGCGACGGCGGACGAAGCCTCAGAGTCTTCGATTTTCCAAGTTCCCTGACCGATGCCGGCGACCTGGCGCAGAGGGGCACCGAAGGCTCGCGTGGCGATTTTGGCGGCCATATGACTCTTGGAGTATTGCGCGGAACAGGCGCACAATCATCTTACAACAGGGAGGTCTTGAACGTGCCGATGCCGATCGCGCCCGATGCTGACCGGCCACCGGGCCTGCAATGGGAATTCAGGGGCGGCGGAATCCGCAAAGCTGCCGCGTCGCTTGGGGCCTTCGCCGTACTCTACGCGCTGCTCGTGCTGTTGGGTCTGAAGCTGCACGAGAACGTCGAGGAGCTCACCATCGTCTGGCCGGCGGCCGGACTGCTGTTCATGGCGTTATGGCTCTCGCCGCGCCGCAATTGGATCTGGATTCTCGCGATCCAGCTGGCCGTCGAACTGTCGGCGGGCGCAGCCTTCAGGTCCGAGACTTTCCACATCGCCAGATATTCGCTGTTTGCCGCCGCCAATTCGATCGATGGCATCGTCGGCGCCCTGGTCGCTTCGCAGCTGATCGCGACCCCGAGGATTCCGCGATTGCGAAATGTATTGCTGTTCATCGCCTCGGTGGCGATCGGCGCCGCGGCCAGCGCGATCGTCGGCGCCTTCGGCTCGACACGCACATTCGGCGGCGGCGGCGCGGAATATGTGCGGGAATGGCAGATATGGTGGGCAGGAAACTGGCTCGGGTCCTTGTGCATCGCGCCGATCGTGATGGGTTGGGCGGTGCGCCTGCGCGCGCGCCAGCACTCCGCGCCGGCCGGACCCGCGGTCGAGATGATGCTGATCGCCTTTGCGATGCTCGCCATGACGAGCTGGGTGTTTTCAGCGCCGCCCGGCGGCGCCACCACCATTCTCGACATGCCTTTCGTCCTGCTCGCCCTGGTGGTCGTTGCTGCATTTCGAATGCCGCCGCGATGGTCGACCTGTCTTGCCGCCGCCGGCGCCATTTTGGTGGCGTATTTCGCGAGCCGCGGCCTGGGGCCGTTTGCCGGCGATCCGAGCCCCTTCGTGCGCGTCGGCGCGGTTCAGCTGTATCTCGCAGCGCTCGTGGTGATCAATTTCCTGCTCACCGTCGTGCTGCTCGAAAAGCGCAATGCGTACCAGTTGCTGCGCACCAGCGACGAACGCTACCGGAATTTCATCGAGCACAGCTCCGAGGCGGTGTGGCGCATAGAATTATCCGAAGCCCTGGATCCCAATCTTCCGGTCGCCGATCAAATCGCCTGGCTGCAGATCCACGCACACGTGGCCGAGAGCAATCTGAGCTATTTGCAGTTAAATATGCAGATGGGTCTGTCGGAGCTCGAGGCGCGCCAGTGGCGCGCCGACATGCCGTGGTTCGCGATGTTCATCGATCATCTGGGCGCCGCCGCTTCCCAGGGCTATTCGATGGACGGATTGCAGTTCTCGATATCCGGCAACTCTCATCCGCGCACGTTCATCACGGGATTCCGCGGTGTGATCGAGCAGGGTCGTCTGGTGCGCGTCTGGGGCGTGGCCCGCGATGTGACCGAACTGGTCGCTCTCAATGAAAGGCTGCGCCACAACCAGGAGCGCCTGAAGCTCTATGCGCGCGAGCTGGTGGGAGCCGAGGAACGTGCGCGCCGCTCCACCGCGGTGGATCTGCATGATGGCATCGGCCAGCAGCTGGTCGGGCTGTCGATGACGCTCGATGCCCTGATGGGCCGCTCGCCGCCGGAGATCCGGCTTTTGCTCAGCGAGGCGACCAGTACCGTGCGCGAGGTGCAGTCGATCGCACAGCGCGTGATCGCTGATTTGAGCCCGCCCGGCCTGTACGAGCTCGGCTTGGAACCGGCGCTCAAGTGGCTGAGTGTTTACATGCGCGGCAAGGACAACCTGCTGGTCGAGTTGAAGGTGACCACGGATGAAGCGTCGGTCGACATCGAGCTGCGTGTGCTGGTATTCAAGGTCATCAGGGAACTGCTGCGCAACGTCGTCAAGCACTCCGGCGTGCAGGCCGCGACGGTGACCGTATCGCGCAGCCACGATGAGCTGCGCGCGGTGGTGGAGGATCGAGGAGTCGGCTTCGAATGGCAGCTGAGCTTGTTCGAGCCGCGCGCGCACGGTTTCGGCCTGTGGAGCGTCGCGGATCGCGTGCGCGATGCGGCCGGAGAAATGAGCGTCGATACCGGCCCCGGCCGCGGATGCCGGGTAACCGTGGTTTTCCCCCTGGAAGCGGCGCGTCGCCCGGCCCGAAAGACCCATTCCAGCGCCGACGGCGGCGCAGCCCGATCTGCCTCCTAGCAGGAGCGGGGTTCAGCTCTTGGCGAGTTGACGCGACATGCGCAGCGCCGCTTCCCTGCCCTGGTAGTAGCCCTGGACGATGCCCAGCTGATCGAAGCCCAAGCGCGCGTAGAAAATCCGCGCCGCTTCATTGTTGGTGCGCACTTCGAGGTTGATGCGAAAAACGCCGGCTTCGATCGCGGTCCGGGTGAGCCAATCCATGAGTTGCGAACCCAGCCCCTGGCGGCGGTGATCGGGCGCCACTGCCAGCAGGTTCAAGTGCGCGACATCGTCGCCAAAGTGCATGATGGCGAAGGCGGCGATCCGTTGCTCGCGCCGCGCGACCACCACCGAGGATTCGGGGCCGGAGATGAAATGTTGGACGCGCGCCGGCGTCCATGACCAGGTGAGCCCCTGTTCGATGAAATCGCGCGACATTTCCGCGATTTCGCGCGCATCGATCGCGCGCGCCAAACCAAGATAGGCCAGTTCGGACATCAGGCTCCTAACGGCTTCGATAGCGATCGGTTGCGAGCACCAGCTCGTGGCTGTTGCCCGGCTCGAACGCCGAATGGCCGGCATCCGGCACGATGCGCAGCTCCGCCTCGGGCCATGCACGGTGCAGATCCCATGCGCTGGTCGCGGGACAGACGATGTCGTAGCGGCCCTGCACGATGGTGGTCGGAATATTGCGGATACGCGGCACGTCGTCGATGAGCTGACTCTCGCTGCGCAGGAAGCCGCGATTGACGAAGTAGTGGGACTCGATCCTCGCCACCGACAGCGCAAATTGGTCCTCGCTCCATTTCCTGATGTTATCGACATTGCTGTACAGAAAGCTGCACGCCGCCTCCCACACCGACCAGGCACGAGCCGCGGCCAACGCCGCACGCTGATCCGCGCCGGTAAGCCGCTTGTGGTATGCGCTCAAGTAGTCGTCGCGCTCGTCGAACGGAATCGCGTCGCGATAAGCTTCCCAGGCGTCCGGAAAAATATCCGAGGCGCCGTGCTGGTAGAACCAGCGTATTTCGGCGTAGCGCAGCAGAAAAATTCCCCGCAGTACGATTTCGCTCACCCGTTCGGGGTATGCCTCGGCATACGCCAACGCGAGCGTGCTGCCCCAGGAGCCGCCGAACACCAGCCAGCGCTCGATGTTCAAGTGCTTGCGCAAGCGCTCGATGTCCGCCACCAGATGCCAAGTGGTGTTCTCGATCAGGCTGGCGCTCGGCCGGCTGCGCCCGCAGCCGCGCTGATCGAACACCACGATGCGATAATGCCGCGGGTCGAAGAATTGCCGCGCGCGTTTGTCGGATCCGGCGCCGGGGCCGCCATGCAGGAACACCGCCGGCTTGCCGGCCGGGTTGCCGCTCTCCTCATAATAAATTTCGTGGATGTCGGAAACCCGCAAAAATCCATGCCGGTAAGGCTCGAGCGCAGGATACAACTCGCGGCGCGGCATGCTGCGCGGGTTCGAACGCGGGATTTCGCGGGTCTTGAGCGCGCGCGTGGATTTGGCGGCGGTCACCGACGGCTTCTTGACGACGCGCCGAGGGACGGCGCGCAAGCTCGCTCGCGCGGCCTTTTTCTTCTTCATCACTGATCCTCTTCTTCTGTTCTTCGCATTTATACTCGCGCCACCATGGGCCCGAGAGGCCGCCCACCCAAAAGATGCACATGCAAGTGATACACCTCCTGGCCGCCATGTGCATTGCAATTGACGATCAGCCGGTAGCCGCTCTCGGCGATGCCCTGCTGGCGAGCGAGATCGCGCGCGACGATGAACATGTGACCGATCAGCGCTTCGTCCTCGTCGGCGACGTCATTGGCGGTCGGAATGGGTTTATTGGGGACAATGAGTATATGCACCGGCGCCGCGGGACGAATGTCCAAAAAGGCGATGACTCGCGCATCGCGGTAAAGCACGGTAGCCGGCAGGTCGCCGGCGATGATTTTCTCAAAAAGCGTAGGCATTTCATACGCCTCCGATAGTCCGGGACATCAAGCCTATCAGGAACTGCCGCATAGATCGGGCAGGATTGTGACTCGGTAATAGTAATGGGAACGATTCTCATATAGAATTGCGTTCATGGCAGTCCCGCGTCCTAAAACTTCCGAGCCTGCGGCGAGCACCGACATTCCGCTCATGGAATTGCGGGGCGGGGCCTCTGCGCGCGTGATTTGCGTCTCCGCGGCCGATTCGAAGGCTCCTGCCGATGTCGGGCGGCGCCTGTCCGAACTCGGCTTTTTGCCGGGAGAGGCGGTGCGCATCGTGGCCCGAGGACTTCTGGCACGGGCGCCGATCGCCGTGCGCATTGGAACTGGCACATTCGCGCTGCGCCTGTTCGAGGCCGCCTGTGTGCGCGTATGTCCGGAGCAGTCTTAAGCTCCCCGTAGGCTCCATGGACGCCGCGCCCAGCGCTCCCAGTCCTTTGATTGCTTTGGTGGGGAATCCCAACTGCGGCAAGACGGCGCTATTCAATTTATTGACCGGCAGCCGGCAGAAGGTCGCCAATTACGCGGGCGTCACCGTCGAGCGCAAAGAGGGCTCGCTGCTCACGCCCACCGGTTTGCGCATTCGCATTCTGGACCTGCCCGGCGCGTACAGCCTCGATCCGCTGACGCCTGATGAGCAGGTGACGGCCGATGTGCTGCTCGGGCGGCGCGCCGGAGAGAGCGCGCCCGATTTCGCCGTCTGCGTCACCGATGCGACCAACCTGCGCCAGAATCTGCGGCTGGTCTTGAGCCTGAAACGCCTGGGGCTGCCCATGGTCGTTGCGCTCAACATGACCGACATCGCGCGGCGTAAAGGCATCGTCATCGACGCGGATCGTCTGGCGATGGAATTGGGCGTGCCGGTGGTGGAGACGGTCGGCGTCAAAACAGCCGGCGTCAAAACCCTGATCAAGGTGCTCGATTCGACCGCCATGACCGAACGCACCGGCGGCGCCGCGGCCTGGCAGCCCTTGAGCCGTGCGGATATCGAGCACGATCAAGCGGAAGTGCGCCGCATCCTGGGTGTCATTGGAGGCGATCGGCTCGATGGCGTGACCTTGAGCGATCGGCTCGACGGGTTGGTGCTGCACCCGGTGCTCGGGCCGGCGATCCTGGCGGTGATTCTGTTTCTGGTGTTCCAAGCCGTGTTCGCGTGGGCCCAGGTGCCGATGGATGAGATCAAACTCGGAGTCGCGGTGTTCGGACACTGGCTGGGAACGGTACTGCCGGCCAGTCTGATCAAGGATTTGCTCATCAACGGCGTGCTGGCGGGCGTGGGCAGTGTGCTGGTGTTTCTTCCGCAAATCATCATTCTGTTCTTTTTCATCCTGGTGCTCGAGGACTCGGGCTATCTGCCGCGCGCGGCTTTTCTGCTCGATCGGATCATGGGCAGCGTCGGCTTGTCCGGCCGCGCCTTCATTCCATTGCTGTCGAGTTTCGCCTGCGCAATTCCCGGAATCATGGCGACTCGCACCATTCAGAATCCGCGCGATCGCCTGACCACGATCATGATTGCGCCGCTGATGACCTGCTCGGCGCGTCTGCCGGTATATGCATTGATCATCGGAGCGTTCATTCCACGACGCACCATCTGGGGCGGCCTCGAGTTGCAGGGCGTGGTGCTGTTCGCGTTGTACGTGGCCGGCGTCGCGAGCGCGATGGCCGTGGCATTCGTGGTGAAGCGCAGCGCCAAGCGCGGCGGATTTCAGGCGCTGATGCTCGAATTGCCGGCCTATCACTGGCCAAACCTGCGCAACTTGGGGATCGGCCTGTGGCAGCGCATCGAGATATTCATGAGCCGGGTCGGCACCATCATTCTTTCGCTGATGGTGATTCTCTGGGCCTTGAGTTCATTTCCCGCGCCGCCCCCCGGAGCCACCGGGCCCGCGATTCAGTACAGTATCGCCGGGCATTTGGGTGCCTGGCTTGCGGTGCTGTTCAAACCCATCGGGTTCAACTGGCAGATATCCATCGCCTTGGTGCCCGGGCTTGCGGCGCGAGAGGTCGCGGTCGGCGCGTTGGGCACGGTCTATGCACTCTCGGCGACCGGCAATGATGTCAGCAGCGCGTTGACGCCTCTGATCACCCAGTCCTGGAGCCTGCCGACCGCGCTGTCGCTGCTTGCCTGGTACGTATTCGCGCCCCAGTGCCTCTCGACGCTGGCCACCGTCAAGCGCGAGACCAATTCCTGGCGCTATCCGATTATCATGGCCGTATATCTGTTTGCACTGGCTTACCTGGGATCGTGGATCACGTTCCGTATCGCGACGGCATTGACATGATGAGCCGCTCATGAATTCTGTACTCGACGATCTTCTGGTCGGCGCCGTGCTGCTCGCCAGCCTGGGTTACGCCGTTACCAAGCTGGGTCCGCGTTCGCTCAAGAAACGCGTTTTCACGGCACTCGGCGCGATGCTGGCGTCCGCGCCGGCAATTCTGGGATTGGGAGGGGTGGCGCAACGGCTCGCGAATGCGTCCGGCAAGACTCAAGGGGCGTGCGGCGGTTGCGATAACTGCGGCACCGAGCCCTCGGCGGTGCCGCGGCCGCAATCCGAGATCAACGTGCCGGTGGCCCGGATCGGCCGGCGGGTATGATGCGGTGCCGCTATTTTGCCGAACCGGCGCCAAACTGCGCCATAATGTTCCGATAAATGCCAATACCTGAGATCTTGCGCGGCCGCTTGCGGCTGCCCGTCATCGGTGCGCCGATGTTCATCGTGTCGACTCCGCAACTGGTGCTGGCCCAATGCCGCGCCGGCATCGTGGGGTCGTTTCCGGCGCTGAACGCCCGCCCGGCCTCGCAACTCGACGACTGGCTCGCGCAAATAACCGAGGAACTCGCCAATTTTCAGCGCGCAAACCCGCACCTGAAGGTCGCTCCGTTCGCGGTCAATCAGATCGTGCATGCCAGCAACAATCGCCTGGAAGAGGATGTGTCGCTTTGCGTCAAACATAAGGTCCCCATCATCATTACCAGTTTGCGGCCGCCTGCCGAGGTTGTGGCGGCGGTGCATGGCTACGGCGGCATCGTGTTCCACGATGTCATCAACCTGCGTCACGCCGAGAAAGCGGCCGCACAGGGTGTCGATGGCATCATTGCGGTATGCGCGGGAGCGGGTGGCCATGCCGGAGTCTTGAGCCCGTTTGCGCTGGTCAAGCAAATCCGCGAAGTCTATGCCGGCACGATCATACTCTCGGGCGCCATGAGCAGCGGTGCGGATATATTGGCGAGCCGGGCGCTGGGCGCGGATCTTGCCTATCTTGGAACCCGCTTCATTGCGACCGAAGAGGGCAATGCTCCGCCCGAGTACAAGCAGATGCTGGTTGACAGCGCCGCGGAGGATATTCTCTACACCTCGCTGTTCAGCGGCGTGCTCGGCAACTATTTGCGCGCCAGCGTTGCACGCGCGGGCCTGGATCCGGATCATCTTCCCGAGGCGGACAAGACCAAAATGAATTTCGGAACCGGGGGCAATACCGCGGCCAAGGCGTGGCGCGATATCTGGAGCGCCGGCCAAAGCGTCAGCGGCATTCACGGCATCGAAGCCGTGGAGACGCTGGTCGCGCGCATGGAGGGCGAATATGCCGCGGCATGCGATGCCGTGAGGATGGCGGTTTAGATTGCGTCTGCGCGCTGAACAATTGCCGGCGGCGCTTGCGCGTGCATTGGCCGCTACCTACCTGGTCTCGGGCGATGAACCGTTGCTCACCGGCGAGGCAGCGGATGCGATTCGGGCGGCCGCCCGTGCGGCAGGATACGCAGACCGCAAGGTGTTCTTCATCGACCGCAGCTTTAGTTGGGATGAGCTGCGGCTCGCCGGCCAGTCGCTGTCATTGTTCGCCGAGAAGCGCCTGTTCGAATTGCGCATGCCGAACGGCAAGCCCGACAAGGGGGGCGCCGTGCTCGAAGCACTGGCGGCCCAACCGGCACCCGATACCATCTACCTCATCATGACCGATAGACTCGACCGCAAGGCGAGCGATACCCCGTGGGTGCAGGCGGTCGAAAGACATGGCGTTTGGCTGCCGGTCATGCCGGTCGATACCGCGGCGTTGCCGGCGTGGTTGCGCAGCAGGGCAGCATCGCTGGGGATCGACATTGACCCCAAGGCGTCCCAGCTGATCATCGACCGGGTCGAAGGCAACTTGCTGGCCGCGCAGCAGGAGTTGGAAAAGCTGAGCTTACTGGCGGATGGCGCGACCATCGGCGTCGAGCTGGTGCTGCGCTCGGTCGGCGACAGCGCACGCTACGACGTCTTTCAGCTTGCGGAAGCCGCCGCCGCCGGCGATGCCGCGCGCGCTTTGCGCGTGCTGATGGGACTCAAAAGCGAGGGAGTCGAGCCGACCCTGATTTTGTGGGCGGTGGTGCGGGAGCTGCGCGGATTGTGGCAGGCGCGCGAGCGGAACCGCCTGCGATCCGCGGCGCGCGGCAGCGGCTGGAACCTGGCTGCGACCCCGTCGGCGCGCGCCCTCGGCCGCCTGAAGCACTTGAAGCTGGCTCCATTGCTGCGTCAGGCGAGTCACACCGACCGTGTCATCAAAGGAATAACACCGGGCGATGCGTGGAGCGCGCTCACGGGACTTACCGGGGCGCTCGCCGGCGCTTTGCAACCCGGTGGGATTTGAGGCAGGGTAAGCCAATGAACCCAATGGGCATTTTTGGCGGCACCTTCGATCCGATTCACTACGCGCACCTGCGTACGGCATTCGAACTGCAGCAGGCACTGCGTCTGAAGGAGATCCGATTCCTTCCGGCCGGCAATCCGCCGCATCGCGATCAACCGATCGCCGATGCCAAGTTGCGCCTCGAGATGGTGCAACTGGCGGTCGCGGGGCAGCCCGGTTTCCTGGTGGATGATCGTGAGGTTCGCAAGGAAGGACCCTCTTATTCGGTGGAGACGCTTTCCGAACTCAGGCACGAATATCCGGATCGCAGCCTCTGCCTGATCGTCGGCATGGACGCATTCTTGAGCCTGCCGAAGTGGCATCAGTGGCAGGACTTGCTGCAGCTGGCACACCTGGTCGTGGCGCATCGCCCCGGTTGGCGCGCGCCCGGCATGGGGCCTCTCGGCGAGCTGCTGGTGGATCGCGGCACCGGCCGTATCAACGATTTGCACGAGACCCGGGCGGGCTGCATTTTCATTCATGCCGTGACGCAACTGGAGATTTCATCCACCGAGGTCAGGCAGCTGATCGGCATGGGCCGCGATCCGCGCTTCCTCATGCCCGATCCAGTGCGTAAACTGATCCTCGACACCCATTGTTACTCCAGGAACCGGACGACGTAGTGCCAGTAAAGCGCAAGATACGCAGGCCCAAGGCGCCATCCCTCAAGACCGTGGTACTCGACGCCCTCGACGACATGAAGGCTCTGGAGGTGAAGTACCTGGATGTTCGCGGCCTGACCGACATTGCCGATTTCATGGTGATTGCCAGCGGCACCTCCGACCGGCACGTGCGCTCGGTCGCACAGCGCGTGGTTGAAAAGGCCAAGGAAGCAGGATTCCGGCCGCATGGCATCGAGGGCCAGCAGGACGGCGACTGGGTGCTCATCGATCTGAACGAAATGATCATCCACGTCATGTTGCCGCGGGTGCGCGAATTCTACGGTCTGGAGAAATTGTGGGATATGACCGTCACCAAGCGCGCGGCACGCGCATAATTCCCGAATGAAATGCCGGTTGATCGCTGCCGGTACCCGACTCCCCGAATGGGTCAACAGCGGATTCGCCGAATACCAGAAGCGGCTGCGCACGCCGCTGGTGCTGGAACTGCGCGAGATATCCGTGGCCACCCGCGGCGCCGGCGACAACCCACAGCGAGCGGTGCATCGCGAGGGCGCGGACATGCTCGCCGCGATCGGCAAGGATGATTATGTCGTCGCGCTGGAGATCGCGGGAAAGGCCATGAGCACCGGGCAGCTGAGCACCTGGCTGGCGCAACGCCTGAGCGATGCGCGGCCGCTGTCACTGCTGATCGGCGGGCCGGATGGGCTTGCGCCGGCGGTCCTGGAACGGGCGGACCAGAACTGGTCCCTGTCGCCGTTGACGCTTCCGCATGGGCTCGTGCGAGTGGTGGTTGCCGAACAGATCTATCGGGCAATGAGTCTGCTGGCCGGGCACCCGTATCACCGCGCGTGACCGCCGGGGACTTCATCTATCTCGCCTCGGCCTCGCCGCGCCGGCGTGCACTGCTGCAGCAAATCGGCGTGTCTTTTCAGGTAATTGGCGCCGAATTGGACGAGACTGTCCGCGCGGGCGAGACAGCAGGCGCCTATGTCGCGAGACTGGCGCAAGCCAAGGCGGCGGAAGGATGGCGGCGCAGCCGCGATGGGCTGAGCGTGCCGGTTCTGGCGGCCGACACCGCCGTGGTCCGCGATGAAAAAATACTGGGAAAACCCAAGGACATGGAAGATGCGATGAACATGCTGCTGCAGCTGTCCGGCCGCACCCACGAGGTGCTGACCGCCGTGGCGTTGCGCACGTCCTCGGGAACCGAGGTCGGGCTGAGCCGCAGCGTGGTGACCTTTCGCGCCATCGAACGTGCCGAGGCGCTCGCCTACTGGCAGAGCGGTGAGCCGTGCGACAAGGCAGGCGGCTACGCGATCCAAGGATATGCCGCCGTGTTCATCGCCGACCTCAAGGGCAGCTATTCGGGCGTGATGGGCCTGCCGCTATTCGAAACGGCACGACTGCTGCGGGCCGCCGGCATCCTGCCGGCCGGCGTGTCGCGCCCTTAGCGACGCGCAATGAGCACTGAAATTCTCGTCAATGCGAGCACGCACGAAGCGCGTGCCGCGGTGGTCGAGAACGGCGTTCTGCAGGAGGTCTTCCTGGAGCGCGCCGGCCGCCGCGGACTGATCAGCAACATCTACAAGGGCCGCGTATCGCGGGTCCTGCCCGGCATGCAGGCTGCGTTCATCGATATCGGCATGGAGCGCACGGCATTCTTGCACGCTTCCGACATCGCCGATCCGCGCCATGCGGATACCGGCCTCGAGCCGCCGCAAACCGAGAACATTCGCTCCCTGGTCGCCGAGGGCAACGAAATCCTGGTGCAGGTGGTCAAGGATCCGTTGGGCACCAAGGGCGCGCGGCTGACGACCTACATCACTCTGCCCTCGCGCTATCTCGTCTACATGCCGAAGGGGAGGGGGGTCGGCGTGTCGGCGCGCATCGAGGGCGAAGCTGAGCGCGAACGGCTGCGTGTCGCGGTGCAAAGCGGCACCGAGCCGCAGGATGCGGGGTTCATCGTGCGCACCGCGGCCGAGGACTGTGCCGCGGAGGCGCTGCGCGCCGACATGATCTACCTGCGCAAACTCTGGGAGTTCGTGCGCCAAAAAGGCATGCGCACCCAGCCCGGCAATCTGGTGCATGCCGACCTGCCGCTGCATCTGCGGGTGCTGCGGGATTTGATGCATCCGCGGGTCGAGAAAGTGCTGATCGATCAGCCGGGCGCACATCGGGAAATGCAGGAATTCGCGGCGGCATTCATGCCGGAAGCGCTGTCGCGCATCGAGTTGTATGCCGAGCCGCGTCCGCTGTTCGAATTGCACCACGTCGAGGAGGAAATCCAGAAGGCCCTGGAGCGCAAGGTCCCGCTGAAGTCCGGCGGTCACCTGATGATCGATCAGACCGAGGCGATGACCACCATCGACATCAACACCGGTGCCTTCGTCGGCCATCGAAACCTCGAAGAGACCATCTTTCGCACCAATCTCGAGGCGGCGGTCACCATCGCGCGACAACTCAGGCTGCGCAATCTCGGCGGCATCATCATCATCGATTTCATCGACATGGAAGAACCGGAACACCGCCGCCAGGTCATCCAATCGTTGGAACGTGCGTTGAACGAGGATCACGTCAAGACCAGCATCTCCTCGGTGTCGCCGTTGGGGCTGGTCGAAATGACGCGCAAGCGCACACGCGAGAGCCTGGAACATCTGCTGTGCCACTCTTGTCCTACCTGCGAAGGCAGAGGGTTCGTCAAAACGGTGGAAACGGTTTGCTACGAGATTTTTCGCGAGATCGTCCGGCAGTCGCGCCAGTTCGAGTGCCGCCAATTGATGGTGCTGGCGCATCAGGATGTGACCGAGCGGCTGCTCGACGAGGAGTCCTCGGCGCTTGGCGAGCTCGAATTGGTCACCGGAAAGCCCATCCGCCTGCAGACCGAGGCGCTGTACACCGTCGATCAGTATGACGTGGTCCTGATGTAGATGATCCTGCGCAAGCTCGGAAAGATCCTGATGTTCTGCGTCGCTGGGGTGCTGGCCCTGGTGCTGCTCGCGATGCTTGCGCTCAAGCTCGCGCTCGATCGGGCGCCCCAATACCAGGCCGAAATCAAAGAATGGGTGCACGCGCAAACCGGATACCACATCGGCTTTGCGCATGTCTCGCCGGCATTTCGCTGGTACGGACCGGAGTTGTTCTTCGACCGTCTGGAGCTGCGTTCGAAGGATGATCAACGCGTCCTGGCGCGCGCCGCCGGCGGGCGCGTGGCCGTCGATGTCTGGCAGTTGATTCGCACCGGCAAACTGCTGGCCGGGCGCATCGAGGTGGACTCCCCGAACCTCATCGTGGCACGCCTCGGCCCGACCCGCTTCGCGGTCGCCTCTGAAATCCAAATCGGCGGCGACAATTCCCCCTTGGATTCGCTCAAGCTCGGTGATCTGCCGGCCGGAAAAATCGTGATCAGGCATGCGGTGCTGACGCTGCAGAACTGGAATGCGGCATTGCCGGAGCTGACCCTGCGCGGCGTCGACATCGACGTGCGCCGCGATGCGCGCGAACTGGGGCTCAACTTCAGCGCGCAGTTGCCGCCGGCGCTGGGCGGAACCTTCAGTTTTCAGGGGCGCGCGTACGGCACCGACGTGCGCGGCCTCGCCTGGCAAATACAGACGCGGGCGCGTTCCATCTCCTTTCCCGGCTGGCGCAAGCTGCTGCCCGAATACTTGAGCAACCTGGATTCGGGCAGTGGCGCCTTCGACATATCCGCACGCGGCGAAGGTGCCGCGCTGTCGCGCGCCGACCTGGTTTTTGGCGCGACCAATGTGGTGACGCAGCTGACCGAGGGGCCGGTCGCGAAATTCGACCGGATGAGCGGCTCCTTGAGCCTGGTTCATGCCGGCGATCGCTGGAGCCTCGCCGGCGAGCACGTGCGCGTGGGCCGTGACGAGCCCGAATCCGCTTTCGACGTCGCCTGGCGGGAATCGCCGGCCGGCCTCTTGAGCGTGCGGGCGCGTGCCACGTATCTGCGCGCCGAGACTCTGCTGCCGCTCACCGGCTTTCTGCCGCAAAAGGAGCTGCGCGATCGGTTGCGTGAGATCGCACCGAGCGGTGAGTGGACCGACACGTTGATCGAATTCGAGCACGCCCTGCCTGAAGAGCCATGGCGCATGCGTGTGCAGGCGAAATTCCAACACGCCGGTTACGCCTCGATGGGCGGGGTGCCGGGATTGCGCGGCATTACGGGTTCGATCGCCGGCAATGAGCGCGGCGGACAGGTGATCATCGACACCGGCGGCGGCATATTTCACTGGCCGACCCAATTCCCGCATCCTTTGGAACTTACGCGCCTGAAAGCGAACCTGTACTGGAAGAGAACGGCGCAGGAACTGCTGATTGCCTCGCCCGACTGGGAGATAAGAACCCACGACGGCGAGATTCACGGCCAGGTGGCGTGGCATCAGCCGACGGATGGAACCTCGCCCGCGCTCACGCTGGTCGGCAATATCCAGAACGGCAATGCGGGCAATGCGCGAAATTATCTGCCCAAGGCGCTGATCGCGCCCCCGGCGCTCGAGTGGCTGAACCGTGCGTTCGTGGCCGGCCGCCTGGTGCATGCCAGCATCCTGTTCAAAGGTCCGGTGCGCAATTTTCCGTTTCGCGAGGGCGGAGGCATCTTCCTCGCGCGCTGCACGATCGAGGACATGACCCTGGACTACAGCGAAGGCTGGGCTCCGGTGGAAAATTTGTCGGCGACCGCGGAATTTCGCAATGAAGGCATGAGCGCGCGCATGTCCGGGGCGCACATCGGCGCTCTCGCGCTCGATGCGGGCGAGGCTCATTTCGCCGATTTCAGCAGCGGCGAACTGAAAATTCATGCCGGTGCGCACGGCGACGTGGCCGGCGCGCTTGGCTTTCTGCGCGCGACGCCGCTCGATCAGATCGCCGAACATGCGTTTTCGAGCGTGGAGGCGACGGGCCCGCTGCAAGCCACGATCGATCTGTTTTTTCCGTTCAAAGACTTCGAGCACCGAAAAGTCCTGATCCATGGGCGCCTGGACGGCGCGGCGGTCAACCGGCCTGGCTCGATGACCCGGGCGACCGATGTCTCCGGCGAATTCGACATCGACGGCGGCCAGGTCGCCCATGCCGATCTGCATGGGCAATTGCTGGGCGGCGCCTTTCAAATGCAGGCGCGGACCCCGCGCAACAAGCCGGTTACCCGTACGCAGCTGGAGTTCCGCGGCACGGCGACGGCGGATGCGGTGCGCAGCGCGCTGTCGATGCCTGCATCCATGTCCATCAGCGGCCAGACGGATTGGCGTGCCGTCCTGAAAATCACGCCCGAACCGAATCGAGAGCGTTCCTTGCGCATCAGCAGCACCTTGGTGGGATTCGACATGAAACTCCCTGCGCCGCTCGACAGGAATGCGTCCACGCCGCTGCCGTCCTGGCTCGAGATTCAGTGGCCGGAGCAGGGAGGTCCACAGGGCAGTTTCGCGCTCGGAGGGTTGATCGACGGCAATTTTGTGCTCGAGTCCGATTCAAGCGGCATGCGTCTCGCGCACGCATCCATCAACTTCGGCGGCAACGAAACCGCTGCGGGCGAGCCGCAGATACTGAACATCGGCGGATCGGTGCCGCGCCTGGATTTGGGGGGCTGGCTGAATCTGAGCGGGCGCGGCAGGCATGCCAGGCCGCTGGCGTACTACATGCGCAACGCGAAGCTCAACGTGGCCGAATTGGACTATATGGGACTCGCGTTCCGCGATGTTTCGTTGGACCTTGCCGTGTCCGAGCGCAGTTGGCGCATCAATGTCGGCGGCCCGAACGTGGCCGGCACCATCACGGTGCCCAGCGCCGAAGGTTCGAGCGAACCCTGGAATCTGCAGTTCGAGCGGCTGCATTTCGATGTTGCCGGCAGCGACGATTCGCCGGCCGGCGGCGTCCCGGCGGACGCAACCGGTGCCACGGAAAACGTGGCCGCGGATGCCGATCCACGCTCGATGCCGGCGGTGAATTTTCACGCGCGGCAGCTGATCTGGGGCGAGCGGCAATTCGGCGAGGTGACGGCCACCCTGGCGAAGCAGGACGACGGAGTGGGCCTCAAATCCTTGAGCGTGGCGGCGCCCACTTTCACCGTGAGCGCCAGCGGTGAATGGCGCGCCAGGGAGGCCGGCGTGAGCCGCATCAAGGGCACCCTGGCCACTACCGACGTGCAAGGCACACTGAAGGATTTGGGCTACGCGGAAGTGATTCAGGCGAGGAGCGGCAAAATGGAATTTGACCTAACCTGGCTCGGGCCGCCGACCACTTCCACGCTCGCGCAAACGGTCGGGCATGTGCAGATTTCCCTGGAGAAGGGGCAGGTGATCGGGCTCAAGCCCGGCGCCGGACGCGTCCTCGGCCTCGCGAGCATCGCCGCGCTGCCGCGGAGATTGGCGCTGGATTTCAGCGATCTGACCGACAAGGGCCTGGCATTCGACAGTGTCCGCGGCGACTTCGATTTGCGCGACGGCAATGCTTATACCGAAAACGTGTTGCTGAAGGGGCCGGCGGCCGAAATTGGCTTGATCGGCCGGGTCGGCTTGAAAAACAAGGATTACGACCAAACTGCAGTGGTAACCGGCAGCGTCGGCAATTCACTGTCGATCCCCGTCGCCAGCGCGCTGGTCGGCGGCCCGGTGGTCGGCGCGGCGGTGCTGCTGTTCACGCAGGTGTTCAAACAGCCGCTGAAAGGCCTGGCGCGAGGGTATTATCGCATCACCGGCAGTTGGGACAATCCGACCGTCGAACGCATCAAGAGCGCGGACGCCGCAGCCGCGTCCGCAGAGGCAACGAAGTAGATGGGTAAAGCAGCCGCAATTCAAATGACCTCGAGCCATGTAGTCGCTGAAAATCTCGCGGCGGCGGAAGATTTGCTGCGGGAAGCGAAGGACTCGGGTGCGCTGATCGCGTGCCTGCCCGAGAACTTTTCGTTCATCGGCCTGAAGGATGCCGACAAATTGCAGGTCGCCGAAGCGGATGGCGACGGCGTGGTCCAGGCGTTTTTGTCCGAGACGGCCCGCAAGCTCAACATGTGGATCCTGGGCGGCACCATCGTCATTCGAACCCACGACGAACGCCGCGTGGCGAACTCCTCGCTGCTGATCGATGCGGCCGGCAAGCGGGTGGCGCGCTACGACAAGATCCATCTGTTCGATGTCGCCATCCCGGGACGCGACGAGCAGTATCGAGAATCCACGCACGTGCTGCCCGGCCGCGAGCCGGTGATTGCGCAGACACCGGTCGGGAGGCTCGGCCTGTCGGTGTGCTACGACATGCGTTTTCCGGAGCTTTACCGCGAGCTGGTCGCGCAGGGCGCACAATGGCTGGCGATGCCCGCGGCGTTCACCGTGCCGACCGGCCGGGCGCATTGGGAGACCTTGCTGCGGGCGCGGGCCATCGAGAACCTGTGCTATGTGGTCGCGCCGGCGCAGTCCGGGCTGCACAGCAGCGGCCGCGAAACATACGGTGATTCGCTGATCGTCGATTATTGGGGCCAGGTGCTGTCGCGCCTCGCAAAGGGCAGCGGAGTGATCACGGCAGACATCGATTTGGCGGCCCAAGCGGAATCCCGCGCGCGGTTTCCGGCGTTGAGCAATCGTCAACTGGGCATGGCGGGTGCCGGCGCGGTACGGGCATGAACGCACGCACTGCCGAAATGATCCTGCCGACTTTCGCTGTGGCGGAGAAGACGATCCTGGCGCCCTCCGGTCTCGATGAGCGGCGGCTGAGCCAGGTGCTCGACACGCTGATGAGCCGCGGCGTCGAATATGCGGATCTGTATTTCGAGCTGTCGCGCGAGGAGTCCTGGTCGCTCGAGGACGGCATCGTGAAGGAGGGCGCGCACAGCATCGAACAGGGCGTCGGCGTGCGCGCCATCAGCGGCGAAAAAACCGGGTTTGCATACACCGACGAAGTGCTGCTGCCGGCGCTGCTCGAGGCTTCCGACGCGGCGCGCGCCATTGCGCGCAGCGGCGGGAAAAATGCGGTAAAGACCTGGCAGCGGCCCGTGACCCACCGGCTGTATCTGCCGGTCGATCCGCTCGATGCGATCAAGGATGAGGACAAGGTGGCGTGGCTCATGCGAATCGACGCCGACACGCGCAGGCTCGATCCGCGCGTCAAACAGGTGATGGCTTCGCTCGCGGCCGTGCACGAAATCGTGCTCATCGCCTCGAGCGACGGCACGCTCACGGCGGATGTGCGCCCGCTGGTGCGCCTCAACGTCTCCGTCATCGTCGAGCAGAACGGCCGGCGCGAACAGGGCTACAGCGGCGGCGGCGGACGCTACGGACTGGATCAGCTGCTGCAGGGCGAAGCGCCGTTCGAGCATGGCCGCGAGGCGGTGCGTCAGGCGCTGGTGAATCTGGACGCGGTGGCCGCGCCGGCGGGTCCGATGACGGTGGTATTGGGCCCGGGCTGGCCGGGAATCTTGCTGCACGAGGCAATCGGCCATGGACTGGAGGGCGACTTCAATCGCAAGGGAACCTCGGCATTTTCCAACCGGATCGGGCAGAAGGTGGCCGCGGACGATGTCACGGTGGTCGACGACGGCACGCTCGACCGGCGCCGCGGCTCGTTGAACGTCGATGACGAGGGCACGCCCACGCAGTGCACGACGCTCATCGAGAACGGGACCCTGCGCGGCTATATCCAGGACAAGATGAACGCCAAGCTCATGGGCATGGCGCCCACCGGCAACGGCCGGCGCGAGTCCTTCGCGCATATGACCCTGCCGCGCATGACCAACACCTACATGCGCGCAGGCTCGCGCGCTCCCGAGGAGATCATCGCCTCGGTCGACAAGGGCCTGTACGCCGTAAATTTCGGGGGCGGCCAGGTGGACATAACCTCCGGCAAATTTGTGTTTTCGGCGAGCGAGGCCTATTTGATCGAGAACGGCAAAGTGGGCGCGCCGGTGCGGGGCGCGACACTGATCGGCAATGGCCCGGACGTGCTGACGCGCGTCAGCATGGTGGGCAACGATCTGAAGCTGGACGGCGGGGTCGGGACCTGCGGCAAAGAGGGGCAATCGGTGCCCGTGGGCGTCGGCCAGCCCACCCTGCGCATCGATGCGCTGACGGTCGGCGGCACGGGCTAGGAGCCGGACAGGCTCCTGAACATTCAGCGCGAAAGCCGCTTCACCAGTTGCGCGCGCAGCGCTGCGATTTGCCGGGCAGAGAGTGTTCCGAGGATGCCGCGCCGCTCCTGCGGAATATGAGCGGTGGCCGCAGCTTCGTCGCCGAACACGTACTGCTCGAATAAGCCGCCCCAAGCCCGCCGTGTGGCCGGCGGCAAGGCACGGATGCTGAGGATGCCATGCAGCAGCGCATCGAAACCTGAATCCGCGAGTGAGACGTCCCCGGCATTGTCATGCCACCAATAGTTCACGAGCACGTTGAATGACTCGAGCGATTCAACGTGATGCCACCAAAGCGGCGGGATGATCATGGCGTCCCCGGGTTGCAGCTCGGCCGTGACGGCTGCCCCCAAGGCCGCGTGAAACTTGGGAAAGCGCTCGAAGTCCGGATTGCGCAGCGAAACAAGGCTCATCGGAGCGCCGGTATGTCCGAAATCCAGCGGACCTATGTAGAGGTTCTCGATTTGTTCGGGCGGGAACAGGGTGAAACGGCGGCGCCCGGCGACCACGCAGCCGATGTTGTTCCACTCATCGAGATGCGTGGGAGTCGTGATGCGATTGCCGAGCCAGATGCGGGGCAGCACGCTGTCGCCCACCAAGCTGAGGCGATTCTCTTCGGCAAAGCCAGGCAGGCAATCGCGGATCAGCGCGCTTTGAGCCGCGACGGCCGGCGGGTTGGGAAAGTGAGCGTAGCGCAGCACCTGCTCGATGAGCGCGGCGAGCGGCAGACGATTGCGGATGAAGTTGATGCCGGTCATCGCCTCGTTGTAGTAGCGCTGGCCGTCGACCTGCGGGGCAGTCATCTGAGCATCAACCGGTTTGCCATTGTCGAAACGGTTCAGGTACCTGACCAGGGCGGCCGGGGAATCCGCCGCGTGCCGCACGGCAGGCCAATCATTGACGAAGCCGCGCAGAACGGCCGGCCGCTTGTCCGGCAGCACGTCGCGCCGGATGACATCGCGGTCAACTCCTGCGAATTCACGGATTGCTTGCGGTGCAGGCAGGTGAGCCACGGCGCATTATAGCGCCAACGGCGCCGCGCTCTCGCGTGCCGCTAATGCGCCGATGAACAGTCCCGCAGGTATCGGCAGCGCGCGCTTGGCTAGCGGCGTCCAAAATATGACATGATCGCACTGTTGCGATCACTTCCTGTCTGGGGGCTTGAAACGATGAGCTGTTACCGACCTGCAGCGCTGGTTCTGGGAATCGGCGCGGGATTGTTGTCAGGCGCCTGGAGCGCGGCCGCGGATATCGCCGCCCAGCTGGGTCTTCCCGCCAATGCCGGCGCCTCGATGCGGGCGATCGATGCGCATCGGATCGCCGAACACGTGCGCTTCCTCTCCAACGATCTTCTCGAGGGGCGCGGCACGGGTACGCGCGGCGGCGATATCGCCGCCAATTACCTCGCGACGCAGTTTGCATTGTCCGGTTTGAAGCCTGCCGGCGACAACGGGTCGTTTCTGCAGAAGGTCGAGTTCGTCGGTGTAAAGACCCAGCCCGGCACCACGGCTTCATTGCAGCGGGCGGGCGGCGGCGCAATCAACCTCAAGCTCGCGGATGACTACGTGGTCGGAAACCAGACACAGACCGAGAATGTCGACATCGATGCGCCCATCGTGTTCGTGGGCTACGGGATCGAGGCGCCCGAATATAAGTGGGATGATTTCAAGGGTGTGGACGTCAAGGGCAAGGTGGTGCTCGTGATCGTGAACGAGCCGCCGTCCAAGGATCCGAAATTCTTCAACGCCGAGGCCCTGACCTACTACGGCCGCTGGACCTACAAATACGAGGAGGCCGCGCGCAAGGGCGCGATCGGAGCCCTGATCATTCACCGCACCGATCTTGCGAGCTACGGCTGGGATGTGGTGCGCAATTCCTGGAGCGCGGAGCAGGTTGCGCTCGGCAACGACCAAGACCCGAAGCTCGAGGCGGCGGCGTGGATCCAGCTCGATGTCGCCAAAAAACTGATGAGCGCCGCCAATCTGAATCTGGATGAAATGATGGCGGCGGCCGGCACGCGGCAGTTCCACGCCCGGGAATTGCCGGTGCGCTTCAAGGCGCACATCGAAAGTACGGTGCGCAAATTCGAGTCCTACAACGTGCTCGGGCTGCTGCCCGGCGCCGAGCACGGCGGCCAGGCCGTGGTCTATTCGGCGCACTATGATCACCTCGGCATCGATCCTTCCTTGCCCGGCGATAAAATTTACAACGGTGCCGTCGACAACGGCACGGGCTGCGGCATTCTGTTGGAACTGGCGCGCGCGTTCGCGTCGTCCGCCGCACGGCCGCCGTCACCCGTGCTGTTCGCCGCGGTAACGGCCGAGGAGAAAGGCTTGCTGGGCTCGAACTACCTCGGCAAGCATCTGCCCCTGGCGGCGCAGCGGATCGCGCTGGATTTGAATTACGACGCCATCCTGCCCTTGGGAATGCCGCAATCGGTCAATGTAACCGGCGCGGAACGCACGACGTTTTACCCCACGGTCGAAAAGACCGCGGCCGCCTTCGGCTTCGAAATTCAGGCGGATGCCGAACCCGGCGCCGGACATTACTACCGCTCCGATCACTTCAGCATGGCGCGCGCGGGCGTGCCTGCGTTCTCCGTCAACACCGGCGTCAAATTCGTCGGCCACCCTGCGGAGTGGGGCAGGGCGCAGCACGAGGACTACACGGCGAAACACTACCATCGTCCGAGCGATGAATTTTCACCGGCCATGGACTTCACCAGCGATGCAGCGCTCGCCAAATTCGGATTTGCACTGGGTTGGCAGGCGATGCGCGCAAAGAGCACGGTGAATTGGCTGCCGGGCGACGAGTTCGAAGCCGCCCGACTGCACGGAACTTCGCATTGAACTTTCTGACATAACGTCCTGTCATAAGCTGTGAAACGTTGAATGCGTCGCTGCGCGGCGACGAGGCTCGGGTCTCGTTGCAGGCTAATCCAGCGGAGCGTGCGCCAAGTCTCATCAGCCATGTCGGCACAGTCGGTAGGCTGCGCTTCGACATCACATGACGGAGTTTCCATGGCCGACAATACAATGACGGGCACATTCAAGATCCCTCAGGATCTCTTGTCCGAAGCAAAGCGCGCAAACCTCAAGAACGATCGACTGCATGTCGAGGGCTGGCGCAATTCGTGGCTGTCGCGTCTTGCCGAATTGCTTGTCGGAAAGGACTAACACCCGTTGTAGGAATCATTGACGCGCCGTGTAGGCGGCGCGCTCGAATGGACCTTTAAGTCAAATTGCGGGCCGACCCCTTCGCTTCGCGCATATGATGCGCCCAGGGGAGGGTTGTCCCATGCGCTTGTCTCGACCGCTTTACGAAAGCCTGCCGCTGATTTACCTGCTGCTCGGTGCCGCGGCCATTTTCCTGTTTTATATCAATCCGCTCGGATTCGCCGGCAAAGCGGCCTTCCTGATCGGCGTGCTCGCCGCGACGGCGGCGCTGACGCTGTTCTTGCGGCGCCGGGATTTTCGCGAGTTGAGCCGCGAGTACCGCGGCGAAACCATCGAACTGCCGTCCGATCTGAAGGGCTAGACGCCGCGGCAATCAGCCGAGCTTGGGGGTCTCCACCACGCCGGTCACCACCCCGGTGTCGACCGGATCCAGGGAACTCCTGACGCGCGGCGAACGCTCGTCGATATACATGATCTCGTGCTGTCCAACCTGCACGACATCTCCATCGTTCAAATTGTGGCGCCGGACCCTTTTTGACTTGACGAAAATCCCATTGGTGCTGTTCAGGTCCTCGATCAGGCAGGAGTCCTGCTGCGTCACGAGCTGGCAGTGATGCCGGCTGATGAATTTGCTGTCGATTTGCAGATCGTTGTCGGGGGTGCGGCCGATCACCAACCGCCCGGGCTTGAGCTCGCGTTCGACCACCGTCTTGCCGTCGATGGCCAGCAGAATGCGGCCGACCACATGGGAGCTGTCGGTGTTCGGCGGAATCGTGTGCTCCATGTTCAACGCCTTCATCCGGTTCGTGCCGGAGGCGAATTCCACCCATTGCAACTCTTGAATGGCGGCTTCGAGTTCCACGCCGGTTACGCTGTCCTTGTCCTTGCCGTATGCGGCCATCAAGCAGGTATCGCAAAGCGTGTTGATCAAGCGCGGTACGCCGCCGGTGTACTTGTAAATGGTCGCGTAGATATCCTCGGCAAATATCCGCCGCCCTTGCGAGCCCGCGACCTCGAGACGATGATCGATATAGGCGTTGGTCTCCGCCTTGGTGAGGGCGGTCAGATGAAAACGCAGACGCACGCGCTGCGAGAGCTGAATCAGGTCCTGCGAGTTGAGCTTCTCGTTCAGCTCCGGCTGCCCTGCGAGAATGATGCGCAGCGCCTTTTCCTTGGTGGTCTCGACCCCCGAGAGCATGCGTACTTCCTCGAGCACGCGATTGGTCAGATTCTGAGCTTCATCCACGATCAACAGCACCTTGCGTCCGCTGACGTGCTGCTCCATCAAAAACTGATTCAAGGTGGCCAACACCTCGGGCTTCTTCATGTTGAACGGCGAGAAGCCGAACTGCACCAGCACGGTTTGCAGGAATGCCGTCGGGGACAATTGCGTCTGATTGATCTGGGCGACGATCACATCGCTTTGCAGCTCACGCAGGAACGTTTCGATCAAGGTGGTTTTGCCGGCGCCAATCTCGCCGGTGATCACCACGAATCCGTCGGTAAACCAGATGGTCGATTCCATGTACGCTTTGGCGCGCGCATGCTGTTTGCTCAAATATAAAAATTGCGGATCCGGACTGAGGCGGAACGGCAATTCGTGGAGTTTGAAGAGTTCTAGATACATTTTATCAGTCTAAGTGTACTCGCCAGGGCCGCATCACGCTCCTTGGGCAGCCGCCTGAGGATGGTGCAATGGCCCAGTTTGCGGCCGGGGCGCGCCGTCTTGCCGTAGTCATGGTAAGCCAGACCTTCGACGCCGAGCAGGCGCTCGCGCTCCGGCATGCAGCCCAAAAAATTGATCATGGCGGTGTGGCCAAGCGCCCGCACACTGCCCAGCGGCATGTCGCAGATCGCGCGCAGATGATTCTCGAACTGGCTGGTAACGCACCCCTCGATGGTCCAATGCCCGGAATTGTGCACCCGAGGCGCCATTTCATTTGCGATCAAGCGGCCGTTGACCACGAAAAATTCGATCGCCAGGATGCCGACGTATTCGAGCGCCTGCATCACCCGCCTGAGATAGAGCCTGGCGTTGCGCTCGAGCCGGGCACTGGTGAATGGCGCAGTGCTGTAGCGCAGAATGCCGCCGGCATGCGTGTTGGCCGACAACGGATAGAACACGATTCGGCCGTCGGCCGAGCGCGCGCCGATGAGCGAGAGCTCGCGCGAGAAATTCTGAAATGTTTCGTAAACGAGGTCCGCGGCGCCCATCGCAGCCCAGGCCTGATCGATGTCCGCCGCCGAGCGCAGCACGAATTGTCCCTTGCCGTCGTACCCCAGGCGCCGCGTCTTCAGTACGCCGGGAACGCCCATTTTTACGAGCGCTTGGATCAGCTGATCGCGGCTGTCGATCGCGGCGTGCGCCGCCACCGGTATCTTGAGCTTGGTGAACAGCGCTTTTTCCGCAAGACGGTCCTGGGCCACTTCCAGCGCCGCGCGCGGCGGGCGGATCCGGGTGATTTTCTCCAGCGGCTCGAGCGCGCTGCCTGCGATGTTCTCCCAGTCGAAGGTGACAACGCTGCTGCGCGAGGCCAATTCGCCGAGCAGCGCCGGGTCCTGAAGCCCGCCGATCAGGCTGGGCGCGACCTGCGCTCCGGGCGTGTCGGCGCTGCGATCGAGAAACAGGCAGCGTACGCCGAGCGGATACCCGGCCAGGGCAAGCATGCGGCCCAGCTGGCCGGCTCCCACGATGCCGACACGCGTCGGTTTCAAGACGCGCGGGGATCCGGCTTGGCGATCACCGCGGCGGTCTGCGCTGCGCGGAATGCGTCCAGTGCCGCACGGATTTCCGCATGTTCGTTGGCGAGCATCGCGGCCGCAAACAGCGCCGCGTTGGATGCGCCGGCGGGGCCGATCGCAAAGGTGGCGACCGGAACGCCGCTGGGCATTTGGGCAATCGAAAGCAGCGAGTCCATGCCCTGCAACATCTTGGATTGAATCGGTACGCCCAGCACCGGAACCGAAGTCTTGGCGGCCGTCATGCCGGGGAGGTGTGCCGCGCCCCCGGCGCCGGCAATGATTGCCTTGAGGCCGCGTGCGCGCGCCGTTTCGGCGTACTCGAACAGAAGATCCGGCGTGCGATGCGCCGAGATGACCCGGACCTCGTGCTCAATGCTCAAGCGGACCAGGATGTCGGCGGCAGCCTGCATCGTTTCCCAGTCGGAAGACGACCCCATAATGACTCCGACCAAGGCTTTCATCGGGCCAAGTTTACCAAGGTATCCCGAGCAACTGGCGCAGAAACGCAAAAAGTTCCCGGGCGCCGACCGGCGATCGCTGTTCCAGGCGCTCTTTTTCGGCCTTTTCGAGCAGCCTGGTCAGCGCCGCGCGGTCAGCGTCGGGATATTGCTCGAGCAGTTCGCCGACCGCCGAGGCCGGTTCGGACAGCAATCGATCGCGCCATCGCTCGATCTGCTGAAACTGGCGGATTTCCACGTCGTGGCGTTGCTTGCGCTCCGCCAGCTTCGCGAGCACCGGTTCCGGGTCGATGTTACGCATCAGTTTGCCGATGTATTGCCGCTGGCGCACTTGCGCCCCGTGCGAGGGCAGCCGGCGCAGGTCGCGCAGCGCGATAAACAGGTTGTCCGGCAGGTCCAGCGCCTTGATCTCCTGATCCGGAAGGGCAGATAGCTTCACGCCGAGTTCCTGCAACGACGCGGCTTCCCGCTTGCGGGCACTCTTGCTCTGCCGCTGCTCTTCCGATTCGCCGGAATCCCGGCCCTCATTCTCGCTGGTCATATTGCCCATGCTATCACTCGGACCGGTAGAATCATCCAATGGAAACCAATACCCCCGTACGCCTCACCCAGACGGACCTGGAGTCGATCATCGAGCGTGCCCTCGCCGAGGCCCGGGCGCGGGGAGCATCGCAGGCCGAGGCTGCCGTCAGCCAGGACACCGGCCTTTCGGTCGGGGTTCGGCTCGGCGAGGTCGAGACGCTCGAGCACCAGCGGGATCGCAGCATGGGCATAACGGTGTATTTCGGGCAGCGCAAGGGGTCTGCCAGCACCGCGGATTTTTCACTGCAGGCGGTGAGCGCGACGGTCGCCAAGGCCTGCAGCATCGCGCGCTTCACCGCCGAGGATGAGAGTGCGGGACTGGCGGATGCGGCATTGATGGCCCGCTCGCCGCCGGACCTCGATCTGTCGCATCCGTGGAATGTGAGCGCGGATCGCGCCATCGAACTTGCCAAGGCCTGCGAAGCCGCAGCGCTCGGATTCGACCCGCGCATCAACAACTCCGAGGGCGCCTCGGTCGGCACCCATCAGGGATTGCACGTCTACGGCAACACGCACGGTTTCGTCGGCGGCTATCCCACCACCTCGCATTCCTTGAGCTGCGTGGTTCTGGCCGGGTCGGGCGAGGATATGCAGCGCGATTATTGGTACACCAGCTCGCGCGACTGGCACGAGCTTCAAGATGCGGAGTCGGTCGGCCGGGAAAGCGCGCGGCGTACCATTGCCCGGCTTGGACCGCGAAAGCTCAGCACCCGCAGAGCGCCGGTGCTGTTCGTGCCCGAACTGGCACGCGGCCTGATCGGGCACTTCCTGGCGGCGATCCGCGGCAGCAGCCAGTACCGGCAGGCATCGTTTCTGCTGAATTCCGCGGGACAGCAAGTGTTTCCGCGCGGGTTTTCGATTGCCGAGCGGCCGCACATAGCGAAGGCCATGGGAAGTGCGCCGTTCGACGATGAAGGCGTTGCCACCCGCGACCGCGAGCTGGTGGCGGACGGTGTGCTGACCGGCTACATCCTGTCGAGCTATTCGGCGCGCAAGCTGGGCCTGCAAAGCACCGGCAATGCCGGCGGTGCGCACAATTTGATCGTCGCGCCCACGTTGCGCGGCGCAATGCCGCAGCTGTTGTCGCGCCTGGGCACCGGCCTGTTGTTGACCGAGTTGATGGGCCAAGGAGTGAACACCGTGACGGGAGACTATTCGCGCGGCGCCGCGGGCTTCTGGGTCGAGAACGGTGCGCTGCAGTACCCGGTTGCGGAGATCACCATCGCCGGCAATTTGCGCGCGATGTTCTCCGGGATCGCAGCGGCGGGCGACGACATCGATGTGCGCGGCGGCGTACGCGTCGGCTCGATCCTGGTGCAGGAAATGACCATCGCCGGAGAGTGAGGCCGGGAGCCGCGCTCCTAGAATTTGATCGCGATGAAATCCTTGAGCGATCGGCCCTTCAGCGGCTCTTCCATCGAGCCCTCGACTTCGTTGAGCAATGCCACCGCGGGTCCCACGCTGCGGATCGCAACGGCCAGGCGGCCGCTGTGCAGCGCGCGCACCACCTCGAATATCTCGGCGAGCCGAATCTCGGCAATGTCGCGGCCCGGCACGAATTGCTCCTTTTCAGTGGCCAGAATCAAGCCGTTCTGCTCCAGGCAGTGCAGCACGGGCGCGAGCGCGATGCTGGGAATGTCGAGTTCGGCGGCCAGCGCATGCGCGCTCCACGCACTCCTGCCGGCGGAGAAATCGCGGCCGACCAGATACATCACCGACAGCGCCACCTGCTCACGATCCCGGCCGGCCAGCTCGAATGACTCCTGCCCATGGCGCAGGTACTGCGGAAATTGCAGATAGAAAGCCAGCTGCGCGCCGATCAGCAGGATCAGCCAGCTCAAGTAAACCCAGATGAGCGTGGTCAGGACGATGGCGAAACCGGTGTAAATCGCCACCAGCGAGGAGGAATAGACGATGAACGCCGTAAACACCTTGCCGACCAACGCCCAGACGATGCCGGAAGTGATGCCGCCGATGAGCGCGGCGCGCAATTGCACCCTGGTGTTCGGGATGAACGCAAACATGAAGGTGAAGATCACGGTGACGATCAGGTACGGCGACACTCTTCCAACCGTTCGCAACGTCCAGGCCAGCGGCGGGATCGCATCGACCCATTGGGCAACCGGGCTGCGCTCGGCTCCGGCCAGCAGGCCCAGCGCCACGGCCAGCAGGATGGGACCCAGGATCATCACCGCCAGATACTCGGTAAAGCGGCGCAGAAAACTGCGCGGCCGATCCACCCGCCACAGGAAATTGAAGCTGGCTTCAACCTTTTGAATGGTGGTGACGACGGTGTAGACCAGGAATGCCAGGCCGATCGATCCTAATAGGTCGCCGCGCATGTTGCGCACGAACTGCAGGACACTCTCCGTCAATTGGTCCGACGCCCCGCCCAGCGGCGCGAAGAATTGTTCGAGAATGAATCTCAAATCGCCGCGTGCGCCGAGGCTCTTCAATATCGCGAAGCTGAACACCATCAGCGGCACGATCGACAGCAGCGTCGTGTAGGCCAGGCTCATGGCCCGCACGCTGATCTCGCCGCGCAGCCAGTCGCGGATCAGCGCGGCCGGATAGCGCAGCAAACGCAGCGGCGGACCCCAGGGCGGGGACATGCTGCGCGATCCGATGAACAGCCGGTCCTCGAGGCTCTCGTACCACCTGAACATGTCAGGCAGTCAGCAACTTGAGCGCCTCGCGATAGTTATCGCTGGTGCGCGCCAGAATCTCCGGCGGAAGATGCGGAGCCGGCGGCTTCTTGTTCCAGTTCAGCGATTCCAGGTAATCGCGCACGAATTGTTTGTCGAAACTCGGCGGACTGCTGCCGGGCTTGTACGATGCCATCGGCCAGAAGCGCGAGGAGTCCGGCGTCAGCACTTCGTCGATCAGGTACAGCCGCCCCGCCTTGTCGACGCCGAATTCGAATTTGGTGTCGGCGATGATGATATCGCGCGCCCGTGCATGCTCGGCCGCGAACCGATAGACATCGAGCGCGACGCGGCGGATCTGCAGCGCGCAATCCTCGCCGACCAGCTTGACGATGGCATCGTATTCGATGTTCTCGTCGTGCACCCCCGCCGGTGCCTTGGATGCGGGCGTGAACAGCGGTTCCGGCAGGCGCTCCGCCATCCTCAATCCGGCGGGCAGCGCTATGCCGCAGACGGACCCGTGCGCTTTGTAGTCCTTGTAACCCGAACCGATCAGATAACCGCGCACCACCGCTTCGAGCGGCAATGCGCTGAGCTTTTTCACCACCATCGCGCGCCCGGCCAATTGCGCGCGCTCCTGGCGGTCGCTGACGACGTCCTCGACCCGCAGCGCGGACAGATGGTTGGGCGTGATGTGCGCCGTTTTGCCGAACCAAAACAGCGATATTTGGGTCAGCACCTGTCCTTTGAACGGAATGGGATCGGGCAGCACCACGTCGAATGCCGACAGGCGGTCGGTCGCGACGATGAGCAGATGCTCATCGTCTACGTCGTAGAGATCACGCACCTTTCCCTGGTGGATTTTCTTGAGACTTTGCAGGCGGGTCTCAAAAAGCGGTGCCGGATGCGAATACTGTTCCATGTGAAAGCGCTCGCGACTGCTACCATTGAAGGCCGGCAATTTTGGCGGGATGGGACGTGCAGGTCAACGCGAATGAGCTGGAAAGGCATCTTTTTCGGGGCATTGATCGGTTTGCTGATCACCCGGAGCGCCTGGGGAGCGGTGTTGGGCGCCATCATCGGCTATATGCTCGATCCCGGTGCAGGTGGGCGGGCCGCCGGACGGACCGGGTCCGCCTCGATCTCCAGCGAATTCTTCCGCACCACGTTCGAGATCATGGGCTACGTGGCGAAGTCGGACGGCCGCGTTTCCGAAGCGGAGATCGACGCGGCGCGCAGGCTCATGCGCGAGCTTTCCCTGGGTCCGGCGGATATCAGCGCGGCGATCGACTGCTTCAGGGCCGGCAAGTCCGCCGGCTACGATGCCGAGCTGGCCGTCGAGCGTCTGCGCGAGTCGTGCGGCTTGCGGCACGACCTTAAGCGCGCGTTCGTGGATTTGCAATTGCGCGCCGCGCTCGCCGGCAACGGCATATCCGCGCCGGCGCGCAGGATATTGATGGGCATCGCCGGGCGCCTCGGGCTGTCGGGGCAGGAGTTCGCGCACATGGAGGCATCGCTGCGCGCTCGCCAGGGATTCAGGCAGGGCAAGCCGGACAATCTGGCCGAGTGCTATGCGGAACTCGAGGTCGAGGCTAATATCGGCGATCAAGAGCTCGTCAAGGCGTATCGACGCCAAATGAGCCGGCATCACCCTGATAAACTGGTGGCAAACGGGCTGCCGGAGTCGATGGCGCAGATGGCTAAGGAAAAAACCCAGCGCATTCAAGAGGCTTATGAAGGCATTCGCGCGGCGCGAGGCATGCGCTGACATGAGCGCCATCATCGCGCCCTCGATTCTTTCCGCCGATTTCGCGCGCCTGGGCGAGGAGGTCGACGCGGTGCTCGCCGCCGGCGCGGATTGGATTCATTTCGACGTGATGGACAATCACTATGTCCCGAATCTGACCGTCGGTCCCGTGGTCTGCCAGGCGCTGCGCAAGGCCGGCGTGAAGGCGCCGATCGACGTGCATCTCATGGTGTCACCGGTCGATCCGCTGGTGCTGGATTTCGCCAAGGCGGGGGCGACCAACATCAGCTTTCATCCGGAAGCCACGCAACACGTGGATCGCACCATTCAACTCATCCGCCATTCCGGCTGCAGACCCGGGCTGGTGTTCAATCCGGCCACGCCGCTCAATTGGCTGGATTACGTGATCGACAAGATCGACGTCATTTTGTTGATGTCGGTGAATCCAGGATTCGGCGGCCAGGAATTCATTCCCGAAGTATTGCCCAAACTCGCAGAGGCACGGGCGCGGATCACGGCCGCGCGGCGCGATATTCGTCTGGAAATCGACGGCGGCGTGAAGGTTGAAAATGCCGCGCAGATCGCCAAGGCCGGCGCCGATACGTTCGTCTCGGGGTCGGCGATTTTCGGCAGCGCCGATTACGCGCGCACGATTGCCGCCATGCGCGCGCAGATCCAGCTCGGGGAAAATTAAGCCCGATCGGGCCTATTCCTCGTCGTCCTCGTCGTCCTCATCGTCATCTTCGTCGTGCTGTTCGGTGCGCGTATTCTTCGCGGGACCGGCATTGGCGCCGGCTTTGACCGGCACGATGAGCGGACGTGTCTTGACCTTGGGCCGCGCATTGAACACCACGATGGTCTTGCCCGTGGCGCGCAACAATCCCTGCTCCTCCAGCACCTTGAGCACCCGGCCCGCCATCTCGCGCGAGCAGCCGACCAAACGGGAGAGCTCCTGCCGGCTCACCTTGATCTGCATGCCTTCTGGATGCGTCATCGCGTCGGGTTCGCCGCACAGATCCATGATGGCATGCGCGACGCGTCCGGTGACGTCGACAAAGGCGAGATCGCCGAGTTTGCGGTTGGTGCGGTCGAGGCGCGTCGCCAATTGTGTCGCCAATTCGAATATCAGGCCCGGACTCTCGGCTGCGATCTGGCGGAAGCGCGGGTAGGTCATTTCCGCAAGTTCGGATTGCTGGCGCGTGCGCACCCACGCGCTGCGCGTCGGCTGCTCGTAGAACAAACCCATCTCGCCGAAGAATTGTCCCTTGTTCAAATAAGCGAGCACCATTTCGTTGCCGTCCTCGTCCTCGATCATGACTTCGACGGAACCGGAGATGATGTAGTAGAGAATATCCGGCAAATCGCCGGCGTGAATGATCACGGTCTTGGAAGGGACTGTCCGGATGCGGCAGTAGCTCAAGAAACGATTGATCGCTGGGATATCGCTTAAGGCTTTAGCCCCTTCTTCCATGTTCACTCCCGCTGGTTTCTTCGTCGGTTAAACGCCTAATGCTGGCGCACGTTTTATTACATAAGTCCCGGAATCGCAAGCACTAACGCCTCCGGCTCAAATCCAATACGAGCCTCGGGTCATGAGCCGGGACGTCAGTCGCATCGCCAATGTTATTGCAAACGGCAGCGGTTTACCGCCCAACGAGGCCGCTTTTGCGCCGTGCTGCACCTCGTCGTGAGTCATCTGTTCGAGGATCGCGCGGCTGCGCAGATCGTCGGGGCTCAAGAGCTCAAGATGTTCGCGCAAATGCGATTCCACTTGTTTTTCCGTCTCGGCGATGAGGCCGAGACTCGCGCGATCGCCGAATACGCCCGCAATTGCGCCGAGCGCCAGGGCGCCTGCATACCAGATCGGGTTCAAAACGCTCGGCCGGCCATTCAGTTCCTCGAGTCGTTGCGCGCACCACGCCAGATGATCCACTTCCTCGGCGGCGGCCTGCTGCATGGCTGCTTTGACCTGCGGGGCGCGTGCCGTGAGGGCCTGCCCCTGGTAGAGGGCCTGGGCGGCGACTTCGCCCGAGTGATTGACCCGCATGAGGCGCGCCGATTCAGCCCGTTCGGCCTGGGTGAGGTCGTGACCCCCCGCGGCCTGTGGCGCGGTGCGGGAAGCCTTTCTGGATAACGTTAAGGTCTTGATTACCTTATCAATTTCGCCTATTGCGAGGTCTAGGGACTTAAGCCGGCGGGTGTCCATGGATACATTATAATATAGGTGTGCGGCGCCACGGATTCTAAGGCTGGCATCTGCGCGCGCTGTTCTGTACACTTTCGCGCCTTTCGCCAAGACCCTATTTGAGCATTCCATGTCCACTGTATTTTCCAAGCCTGAAGAAACTCGCGGCGATTGGTTCCTGGTCGACGCAACCGGCAAAACCCTGGGCCGCCTCGCCTCGGAAATTGCGCTGCGTCTGAAGGGCAAACACAAGCCTAATTATGCGCCGCATCAAGACCTTGGCGATCACATCGTCGTGGTCAATGCCGGCGGCGTGCGGGTCACGGGCGCCAAGCTCACCGACAAGTTCTATCATCAGCACACCGGCTACGTCGGCAACCTGAAGAGCATCTCGCTCGGCAAGCTCTTGGCCGAGCACCCGGAGCGCGCGATTCAGTTCGCCGTCAAGGGCATGCTGCCGAAAGGCCCCCTGGGCCGGCGCATGTATAAGAAGCTGCACGTTTTCGGCGGCAAAGATCACCCCCATCAAGCACAGCAGCCCAAGGCGCTGGAAATTTAGGACAGTCCATGGCAAATACAGCCGTCAATTCCTTTTACGGTACCGGCCGGCGCAAAACCGCCAGTGCGCGGGTTTACCTGCGTCAAGGGACCGGTAAAGTGTCGATCAATGGCAGAACCTTGGATGAATTCTTCGGCCGTGAAACCGGCCGCATGATCGTGCAGCAGCCGTTCGGCGCGGCACAGCTGGACGGCAAATTCGATGTCGAGGCCCATGTCGAAGGCGGCGGAATCACCGGCCAGGCGGGCGCAATCCGGCACGGCATCACCCGCGCGCTCATGGCCTACGATGAAACGTTGCGTTCGCCGCTGCGCAAAGCGGGCTTTGTGACCCGAGATGCGCGCGAAGTGGAGCGTAAAAAGGTCGGTCGCCGCAAGGCCCGCCGCGGCACGCAGTTCTCCAAACGCTAATCACGAGAACGACTTCGGCCTCCCGGCTAAACGATCGATCGGATTTGGGGGATCGTCTAGTGGTAGGACAACGGTCTCTGACACCGTTTACCTAGGTTCGAATCCTAGTCCCCCAGCCAAACTTAGGCCCACCGTGGTGGGCCTTTTCCTTATGGTGAACGGATAAAGATGTCGGGCGAGCACAATTCGGGTCAACGGCTCGCGCCCATGGCGCTTGCGGCCCTTGGGGTCGTGTTCGGCGATATCGGCACCAGCCCGCTGTATGCCGTCTCGGCATGCTTCGTCGGACCCGGGATCGCCGTGACCCCCGATCATGTGCTCGGCGTGCTGTCGCTGATCTTCTGGTCGTTGGTGCTCGTCATCCTGCTCAAGTACGTGCTGGTGGTGCTCAATGCCGACAACAAAGGCGAGGGCGGTGTGCTGGCGCTCACCGCCCTGGTGGTCAACACGGCGCGGGCGAGTCCGCGGCGAAAATTTTACGGCACCGTGGGGATTCTGGGCGCTTCGCTGTTTTTCGCCGACGGCGCCATCACGCCGGCGATAACGGTATTGAGCGCGGCCGAGGGCCTGCGCGTCGCGGCGCCGGATGCGCAGATCCCGGTGCTGCCGATCACCCTGCTGGTATTGATCGCGCTGTTCATGATCCAGAAAAATGGCACCGGCTCGGTGGCCAGGATCTTCGGACCGGTGATGCTGATTTGGTTCATGGTGTTGGCGGTGTTGGGCCTGAGCTGGATAGTGCGCGAGCCCGCAGTGTTGCTGGCGATCGACCCGTCGCGCGCCATCGGCTTGCTGTCCCAACATCGAGTCGGATCGCTCGCGGTGCTCGCCGGCGTATTCCTGTGCGTCACCGGCGGCGAGGCGCTGTACGCCGATATGGGGCATTTCGGCAAGGCGCCGATTCGCCTCGGCTGGATGTGCATCGTGATGCCGGCATTGGTCTGCAATTATTTTGGGCAGGGCGCGATGTTGATCGAGAATCCCGCCGCCATCAGCAATCCGTTTTACCTCATGGCCCCGGCCTGGTCCTTGTGGCCGCTGGTGATCCTGGCCACGGCGGCCAGCATGATCGCTTCGCAGGCGGTCATCTCCGGGGTCTTTTCGGTGACCACGCAGGCGGTGAGCTTGGGACTCCTGCCACGCCTGCGGGTCGAGCATTCCTCGGCGGACGTCGCCGGTCAGATTTATGTACCAACCATGAATTGGATTCTCATGATCGCTGCGCTCGCGCTGGTGGTGGGCTTCGGCAGCTCTGCGGCATTGGGCGGTGCGTATGGTCTGGCCGTTTCGGGCGCCATGACCATCGTGACGCCCCTCACCTTGAGTCTGATCAAATCCCGGACCGGAAAGAACAGCCGATTCCTACGCATCGGGTTGTCGCTGCTGTTCATCGTCGACATCGCTTTCCTGCTCGCCAATCTGACCAAGCTCGAGGATGGCGGCTGGGTGCCGCTGGTATCCGGCCTGATCATTTTCTGGCTGATGCAGACCTGGCAAAGCGGCCGCGCCTCGCTCATGGCCCGGTTGCTGCGCGAACAGAAGCCGGTGCGCGATTTCATCGAGGACCTGAAGCTCGACCCGCCGGTGCGTGTCGCCGGTACATCGATTTTTCTGGATCAGAAGGCATCGGGCATCCCGCGCGCACTGCTCAACAACATCAAATTCAACCGGGTCATGCATGAGCGGGTGGTTTTGCTCACGGTGGTGACCCGCGAGGTGCCGCGGATCGCCGCGGCAAAGCGCCTGACGGTCACCCCTGTTTGCGAGGGCATCGTCCGGGTGGTGGCGCAGATCGGGTTCATGGAGAAGCCGGATATCACCGCGATTCTGCGCGAGGCGGAAAGCCACGGCGTGCCCTACGATCCGGAAGCGACCACGTATTTCTTGAGCCGCGAGGAGCTGCTTCCCGGGCGCCGTTCCGACCTGCCGCCGCTGCGCCGCCGTGCATTCATGCAGATGGCGCGCAATGCGCAAGTCATCGGCGACTACTACGGATTGCCGCACAATCGGGTGGTCGAAATCGGTACCCGCCTCGAGATTTAGACGGGCTCCAAGATTCTCACGCCGGCATCCCCCGCCACGATGAGGACGTCCGCGCGGCGCCACGCGAACAGGCCCACGGTCACCACGCCGGCAATTTGATTTATCGCCGATTCCAAGGCCTTGGAATCGGCGATCTTGAGATTGTGCACATCCAGGATCGGATTGCCGTTATCGGTGACGACCCCTTCGCGCCATACCGGCTGGCCGCCGAGCTCGACCAGCCGGCGTGCCACGTACGAGCGGGCCATGGGGATGACCTCGACCGGCAGCGGGAATCCACCCAGCACCGGCACCAGCTTGGAATCGTCGATGATGCAGACGAAACGCCGTGACGCGGCGGCCACCACCTTTTCGCGCGTGAGCGCAGCTCCGCCGCCCTTGATCAGCGTGCCGTCGGCCGTGGCCTCGTCGGCACCGTCGATATACAGCCGAAGATCGCCCGAAGTATTCAGGTCGAGCTCTTCGATGCCGGCCGCCTGCAGTTTCTCGGATGTTTGGCGCGAACTCGAAACCGCGGCCGCGAGCTGGATTTTACGGTCTTTCAGCACTTCGATCAGCTGATTCACCGTGGAGCCGGTGCCGATTCCCAACACCATGCCGCTGTCGATGTAGCGCAACGCTGCTTCGGCCGCACGGCGTTTTTTTTCCAGTGACTTGTCGGGAGACATGCGCAAATCCACCCCCCAGAAACAACTGTGCCCGCTTACGCGGGCACAGTTGATTACTTTCGAAGGCTTACTTTTTCTTAGCGGCCTTTTTCTTAGCTACCTTCTTCTTCGCCTTCTTTGCTTTCGCTGCCATGATAGAAACTCCGTTATCGGGTTAGTCCGGGGTCCGAGTATATACACGAATAATTAATTTACAAGCAATAGCTCGCGCTCGTACACCCCGATGTGCTAGCGATGTGAGCGGCGTCACTCAAGGGTGAGGATGAAATCCCATTCCTTCTTCGTCACCGGCATCACCGATAAACGATTCCCACGGCGCAGCAAAACAAAATCCTTGAGCGCACCGCCGGCATGGCCGCGCAGCTCATCGAGCGTGATGATGCGCTTCAACTTGCGTACCAGCTTCACATCGACCACGAACCATATGGGCGCATCCTTGTTGGATTCCGCATCGTAATGATGGTGCTTGGGATCGAAAGCGGTGGAATCCGGATAGCCCTCGCGGGAGATGCTGACGATGCCGGCGACTCCAGGCACGGCGCAGCTGGAATAGTAGAAAAATGCCAAATCAGCCTTTTTTATCGAGTCCCGCAGCATGTTGCGCGCCTGGTAGTTGCGCACGCCGTCCCACGCCGCGGTTTTCTTGGGCGCTTTGCCGAGATCATCGACACTGAAAGCGTCCGGTTCCGACTTGAACAGCCAATGATTCATAAGAAATGCTCCACTCCTGATTCGGTCGCCAGGGAATTCAAACGCACGTCCCAGTCCTGCGCAAATTCGGCATCGGTACGCTGGCAGTCGAACGCGAGCCCGACCAGGTGCGGACCTTTCCAATAGCGCCTGCGCCGTCGAAACGCCAGCGCGCGATCGTAGAACCCGCCCCCCATCCCGAGCCGCCGGCCGACGCCGTCGACGCCCACCAAGGGGATGATGATGAGATCCAGCCATTGAGGCGACAGGGGGGTGAAGCGCAGTCGCGGAATCGAAATCCCAAACGCGCCGGGCCCGGTTTCGCCCTCGAGCGGGTAGAAGCGCATGCGGCAGTGACGCCGGTCGCTGATCACCGGCACAAAAATTTGCACGCGGCGACGCCGCGCGGCGGCGATCAGCGCGGCGGTATCCAACTCGGCGTCGAAAGGCAGGTAGAGCGCCACGCGTTTGCCGGCGCTGAACATCCGCAGCCGCATGATGGCCTTCGCGGCCGCCTTGGAGCGGCGCCGGTGATCCTGCGCACTCAAAGAGCGGCGTGCAGCGCGCAATTGTTTACGAAGGGCGGTTTTCAAGATCGGAAAATGCGTGGAGATCAGGGATGGCGCCACCCGCAGATGCCGTTTTGGATCGTTGCTCCCGACCTGAGCAACAGGTGGGACCGACTGCGGCACTTAAGGCTTTCCGCCCGGGGCGGACCTGCACAATGTTGCCAGCAAGCATTGGTCCCTGGGGTTTACAAAATTAGGGTCAGGAGGTAACCCGATCCGCATCGAACACCGCAGGCAGCGCCAAATTTAAATGTCGAGAAAGGCCGCTTCAGAGCTCGAGCTGCTGACCCTTCTCCAACGCCGACTCTACGCGCTCGCGCAGGATACGCAAGCGTCCGCCGACGTCGGAATCGAGATTGGTGTCACGATTGCGGAAGCGAATCAATTCATTGGCCATATTGAGCGCTGCGATGACCGCAATCCGATCCAGGCCGACGACCTTGCCGCTGTCGCGAATTTCGCGCATTTTCATGTTCAGGAATTCCGCGGAATCGAGCAGGTCGGAACGCTCCTCGATCGGACAGGAAATGTGATACTCCTTTTCGAGTATCCGCACGCTGACGCGCGCCTGATTGTCGCTCATGCCTGTTCCATCGATTTCAGCCTGCCGATCATGGCCTCGACCCGCGCGCGCACCTGTTCATTTTTTTGTAAGAGCGTCGCGCGCTCGGACGTCAGCGTATCCTGACGCTGGCGCAGCGCCCGGTTCTCTTCCTTGATGTGGCTGACGGTGACGATGAGATCTTCAAGGCGCTTTTCCAAGCGCTTCAGCTCGAGTTCGACCGCTGACTTCGGGTTTGCTTCGTTCATAGGATGCCAATATAGAGCGGACAAAAGCGCAATGCAAAGGGCGGTTCACGCCTCCACTGCGGTATCATTTGCAGCCATGTTGTCCGATATCAGGTTCCAGGATTTCGAGGATGTGCTGGCCACCGCGGGTGGTCTGGCGGATGCCGCCGAGGCACATGGTTCCCTTTGCGGCGCGTTATGCTCGGTGGCGCCCTACAAGATGCGGGATTGGCTCAACGAGATCCTGCCCGATGGCGCGGCCTTGAGCGAGGAGGCCTCCGCAACGCTCGAACGGGTGTTCGCGGCGACCGCTTCCTCGTTCGGCGAACAGAACATGGAATTCGAGCCCCTGCTGCCCGACGATGAACAGCCGCTCAATGGGCGCGCCAACGCGCTTGCATTATGGTGCACCGGATTTCTGTACGGACTGGGCACCGGGTCCGTCTCCGATCTCGAGGGCCTGGGCGGGGACGTCGGCGAAATCGTCCGCGACTTCACGGAAATCTCCCGCGCCACCGGCGATGACACGGAGGGTGACGAATCGAACGAGCAGGCCTATGCGGAACTGGTCGAGTTCATCCGGGTTGCGGCCCAGGTGGTGTTCGAAGAACTGCTGCCGCTGCGCAGACAGGTCTACCCGGCGCAGCAGCGGCTGCACTAGGAGCCGGATGGATCGCAAGGAGTTCGCACGCCGCAGGCGCCAATTCATGCGCATGATCGGCAGGGAAGCGATCGCCATCCTACCGGCCGCCCCGGTGCGCCATCGCAACGGCGACATCGAGTACGCCTACCGCCAGGACAGCCATTTTTACTACTTGAGCGGCTTCCCGGAGCCGGACGCGGTGGCGGTGCTGGTGCCCGGCCGTCCGCACGCGGAATATCTGTTGTTCGTGCGCGAGCACGATGCGCTGCGGGAGTCCTGGGATGGGGCACGGGCCGGAACCGAAGGGGCGGTCGAACAGTACGGGGCGGACGATGCATTCCCGATCGAGGACATCGACGAAATCCTGCCCGGATTGATGGAACAGCGTTCGCAGATCTTCTATTCCATGGGGACCCACCTTGATTTCGATCCGCGCATCTTGAGCTGGGTGAACGGCCTGCGGGTGCAGTCGCGACAGGGGGCCGGCGGCCTGCAGGAATTCGTCGCCCTCAATCATGTGCTCGACGACATGCGCCTTTACAAGAGCCGCACCGAGCAGGCAAGCCTGCGCCGCGCCGCGCAGATCGCCGTCGGCGCCCACCGGCGCGCGATTCGCTTCGCCCGGCCGGGCCGCATGGAATACGAAGTGATGGCCGAAGTGCTGCACGAATTTCGTTCGCATAACGCGGATGTCGCCTATCAGCCCATCGTCGGCGGCGGCGCCAATGCCTGCGTCATGCACTATCTCGACAACGATAAGCCCTTGTGCGACGGCGATCTGCTGCTGCTCGATGCCGGCTGCGAACACGACTACTATGCCTCGGATATCACGCGCACGTTCCCGGTGAGCGGCAGGTTCACCGCAGTGCAACGCGCGGTGTACGAAGTCGTGTTGGAGGCGCAATTGGCGGCCATCGACAAGGTGCGTTCGGGCAATCATTGGAATGAACCGCATGAGGCCGCGGTGCGTGTGGTCACCCAGGGTCTGGCGAGGTTGGGATTGATCAAAGGATCCATATCCAAGCTGATCAAGGATCAGGCTTGCATGCCGTTCTTCAGCCATCGCACCGGCCACTGGCTGGGGATGGATGTGCATGACGTGGGCGACTACAAGGTCGGCGGCGAGTGGCGTGTGCTCGAGCCCGGCATGGCGCTCACGGTCGAACCCGGCATCTATATCCGGCCCTCGTCCAAAGTTCCCAAGGAGTTTTGGAACATCGGAATTCGCATCGAGGACGAGGTGCTGGTGACTTCCGGGGCTCCGGAGGTGCTCACAGGCGCGCTCGAGAAGACGCCGGATGCCATCGAGTCTTTGCGGTGACATTCGATGTTGCGATCGTGGGAGGCGGCATGGTGGGGGCGACCCTCGCTGTCGCTCTCGCGCCGCTGAAGCTCAAGGTTGCGCTGATCGAGGCAATTCCACATAACGCAGCCTCGCAGCCGAGCTTCGACGAACGCACTACCGCCTTGTCGAACGGCAGCCGCAAGATCCTGGAAACGATCGGGGTATGGCCCGCGTTGAGTGCTCTGGCGACGCCGATCCGCAAGATTCATGTGTCGGACCAGGGCCGCTTCGGCTTTGCGCGCATCGATGCCGCGGAGCAAGGTCTGGCTGCGATGGGTTACGTGGTTCCAAACCGGGCGCTGGGCAGCGCCCTGTGGGCGCGCCTCGAAGAGCGCGCCGGCCTGCGGCTGTTTTGCCCTGCACAGGTGTCCAAGGTCACGGTTGATGATCGGGCGGCCACGCTCGAGATCGTCGAGGGCGAGGCAGGGGCAAGGATCGACGCCAGGCTCCTTGTCGCGGCGGATGGAGTTCAGTCCGTGGTACGCAGCGCCCTCGGTGTCGACGCGCAAGTACGAGACTATGAACAAACTGCGGTGATCACCACGGTGTTGCCGCAGCGCTTTCATGACAATGTGGCCTATGAGCGTTTCACGCCCAGCGGCCCGCTGGCGCTGCTGCCGCTGGACGGCGGACGGTGCACGCTGGTGATGACCCTGGCCAAGGATGCGGCACGAGCCGCCCTGGCGTGGTCGGATGAGGAGTTTCTCGCGGAACTGCAGCGACGCTTCGGATTTCGACTCGGGCGCTTTCTCAAGGTGGGACGGCGCGTTCCGTATCCCTTATCCTTGAGCCAATCGGTGCATACCAGCGCGCAGCGCTGCGTCATCATCGGCAATGCTGCGCAGGGCCTGCACCCGGTGGCGGGCATGGGCTTCAATCTCGGATTGCGTGATGTGGCGAGCCTCGCGGAACTGATCGCCGAGCACCCGGGCAGCGACCCGGGAACGGGCGGGTTGCTCGCTGAATACGATGCGTGGCGTGCGGCCGATCGCGGCGGCGTCATTGCCTTCACCGACGGCCTGGTGCGGTTGTTCTCAAATCCCCTGAGCTCGGTGCGCCGTCTGCGCAACTTGGGATTGCTGGCGTTCGATCTACTCCCGCCCGCGAAATCCGCGCTGTCGCGCCTGAGCACGGGCGGCGGCGGACGCATCCCGAAATTGGCGCGCGGCGTGGCGTTGACATGAGCATTCCAAGGTCCAACGATTTCGATGTGATCATCGTCGGCGCCGGCGTGATCGGCGCTGTGATGGCAAGCCTGCTGTTGGCCCGGAAATTGAGCAGCGCAGGGAGGGTCGCGATCGTTGCGGATCGTTTTGCCGCCGCACCGGCGGGCGGCGGCGACTGGGATCTGCGCGTGTTCGCGATGAGCCGCGCCTCGGAACGTCTGCTGCGGCTGTGCGGCGTTTGGGACGCGCTGCCATCGGGCCGGGTATTTCCGTATGAGCGCATGTGTGTGTGGGACGCCGAGGGCTCGCCTTCGGGTTCCGGGTCGCTGACATTTGATTGCGCACAGATCGGCGAGCCGAATCTGGGATACATCGTGGATGGTGGTGCGCTGCAGTGGCAAGCTTTGCAATCCGCCCGTGCACTGGGAGCGGTATTGATCGAGGGCGTCGTGGAAGCAACCGCTGCCGGCGATGAGCATGTCTTGATACGCCTCCGCGATGGCCGGGAACTGCGCGCCGAGCTGCTGGCAGCGGCCGACGGCACCGACTCCACCACGCGGCAGCTGCTGAAGATCGATACCGCGGGCCACGCTTACCATCAGGACGCGCTGGTAGCGCACGTGCAAACCACCGGATCCCACGCCAGCACCGCCTGGCAACGGTTCTTGAACACCGGACCTGTTGCATTTTTGCCGTTGAACGATGGCCGATCGTCCATCGTGTGGAGCGTCGCGCGCGCCAGGGCCGCTCAATTGCGCGCCATGGACCCGGCAGCGTTCGGCACGGCTTTGACGGCGGCGAGCGGCGAGGCGCTCGGGCAATGCACCGTGACGACCCCGCTCGCGAGCTTCCCGCTGAAACTGCAGTACGCCGTGGACTACGCACGGCCGCGAGCGGTGCTGCTCGGCGACGCGGCGCATGTGGTGCATCCGCTCGCCGGCCAGGGGCTCAATCTGGGACTGCTCGATTGTGCGGTGCTGGCCGAGGTGTTGGGGCAAGCCGGTGGTCCTGAAGGATTCGGCGACCTCAAGCACCTGCGGCGTTACGAGCGTTGGCGCCGCAGCGAAAATCTGCTCGCCGCCGCGGCATTGGACGGGCTGGAGCGGCTGTTCTCGGGTCGCGGTGCCTTGAGTGCCGGGCTGCGCACCGCAGGCCTGCGCGCGGTGGCTGCGCTGCCGCATGCGAAGCGCAGCTTGGCGCGGCGCGCGCTGGGATTGACGGGCGACGTGCCGGAATTCTTAAAGGCGATCTAACTTTGCGGCGCAGATGAAGTCGTTTACCGACAGGCCGCCGATCGAATGGGTGGAGTAGGTGACGTTGCAATGGTCATAGCCTACCTCCAGATCTGGATGATGATCCTCGGTATTCGCGATATGGGCGAGCGCGTTGACGAAGCTCATGGTCCGGTAGAAATCCTTGAACTTGAGCGCGCGCCTGAGGCTCTTCGAGTCCTTGGCGATCCGCCAGTCCTTGTGCAGCTGCCTGGCGAGCTGCCTGACGCGGGAGGGGGCCAGTGGCTTGACGCCGCCCTCGCAGGGCGCGCACTTCTTCTCCGACAGGCTCTTCAAGATTCGATCCTCGCGTAGGTGCGTTCGATATAACGCTCGACCAGATCCTGAAATTCCTCGGCGATTCGATCGCCCTTGAGCGTTACCGTCTTCGCGCCGTCCTCATATACCGGAGCCACCGGATGCTCGCCGGTGCCCGGCAGGCTGATGCCGATGTTCGCGTGCTTGCTCTCGCCGGGTCCGTTTACGACGCACCCCATGACCGCCACCGTCATGTCGGCCACGCCCGTGCGCTGCTTGCGCCATTCGGGCATGCGGTGGCGGATGTGGCTCTGGATCTTCTGCGCCAACTCCTGGAAATACGTGCTGGTGGTGCGGCCGCAGCCGGGGCAGGCGATGACCATGGGCGTGAAGGCGCGCAGTCCCATGGTTTGAAGAATTTCCTGGGCGACGATCACTTCCTGCGTGCGATCGCCGTTCGGCTCCGGGGTCAGCGAGACGCGAATGGTGTCGCCGATGCCATCCTGAAGCAGCACGCCCATGGCCGCGGTTGACGCCACGATGCCCTTGCTGCCCATGCCGGCCTCGGTGAGCCCCAGGTGCAAGGGGTAGGTGCAGCGAGCCGCCAGATTGCGGTATACGGCGATTAGGTCCTGCACGCCGCTCACTTTGGCGCTGATGACGATCATGTTCGATCCCAACCCCAAGGACTCGGCGCGCTTCGCGCTGTCCAGGGCGGAGACCACGATGGCTTCGCGCATGACGTCGATCGCAGGCTTCGGTTCCGCCAGCTTCGAATTCTCATCCATCATCCGGGTCAGCAAATCCTGATCGAGGCTGCCCCAGTTGACGCCGATGCGCACCGGCTTTTGAAACCTGACCGCGGTTTCGATCATTTCCGCGAACTGCGGATCGCGCTTAGTACCGCGGCCCACGTTGCCCGGGTTGATGCGCAGCTTGCCCAATGCCTCGGCACAGGCGGGATGCGCCTTGAGCAGCTTGTGGCCGTTGAAATGAAAGTCGCCGACCAACGGGGTGCTGACGCCAACAGCGTCCAATCGCTCGCGAATGTGCGGGACCGCCGCGGCCGATTCATCGTTGTTGACGGTGACACGCACCAACTCGGACCCGGCGCGGGCCAGCGCTTTGACCTGAGCGACCGTGCCGTCGATGTCGGCGGTGTCGGTGTTGGTCATGGATTGCACGACGATGGGCGAGGCGCCGCCTATGGAAACGGCGCCCACCTTGACGGTGAGGGAATGTCGACGAGATCTCATGCCGTCATTATACAGGGAGCGCCGGGGTGGGTCAGACGGGTATGGTCCTGAGGATTCATTCATTGGAATCGGAGTGCCGGGAGCTCGAGGCGGCGAGCCTGCGGCGACGCGCCCACGCGCCCACGCGCCGCTGATCGCGTGCCTGGCATGCTTGGGCTGCGTCACCTACCAGCTGCGCGACCTGACCAGCCTGCCGCTTGAATTCAAGTTGATGCTGTGGGGTGGCGTCGCGCTGATCTTGGCGCTGGTACTGGATCGATGGCTGCGCATGCCGCGCGGCGGAATCACCTCGCATCAGGTGGGGGCCCGGGGCGGCGCCGCCGGCGGAAGTTCCTAGGAAAGTTTCTGACGCACGCGGTCGTACAGCGACACCCGCTGCAGTGCTGCGTCGAGTCGATCGAGGGCACCGATCAGACCATCGGCTTCCTGGTCGAGCTCCAACGAAGTGGCATTGAGAACCTTCCACAATGGCCGAAGACGTCGCACCAGGCGCTTGCCGCCCGCGGAGAGGCGAAGCAAGCGGCTGCGGCCGTCGTTCGGGTCGGGATCCGATTCGACCAATCCGGCCTCCTCGAGCGAGCGGCGGGTCTGGCTGACGGAGGAATGCCGGATCCCCAGCGCCAAGGCGAGCCCACCGACCGATTGCGCTCCCTGCCCGGAGAGATGCTCCAGGATTCCAACCCAACGCTGCTGAAAGTCGATGCCGAGCTCGGCATAAATCCGGCCGGCGTCCTCGTCGATGCTTTCCGATAATCGTCTCAGGCGCGCGCCGATCGCCGCCGGCCCGTATTTGCGCGTGTAGTCGGTCATGGTGTGATGCCGCCCTTGCATTTATGTAGGAGCCTACATAATATCACGCCAATGCCATCCAACATCCGCCGGATCTGCCGCCTCCTTTGTCTGCTGGCCTGTGCGGCGCCGGCAGCTGCCGCGCCGCCGGCCGAGGCGAAGATTTCAGCGGCGGAACTGCAGGCGGATTTCACGCAGATGTACCAGGACTTGCAGGCGGCACATTTCAATTTGTTTGCGTTCACGCCGAAACGCGACATGGATCGCCGCTTCGCGCACATGCTGGCCGCGATCAGGAATCCGTCGACGCGCTTCCAAGCCCAGCTGCGATTCGAACTGTTCGCCGCTTCCGCACACATGGGGCATACGCGCCTCGATTCGCCGACTTCGCAGTGGGATGCCTACCGTAAAAATGGCGGCAAGGGCTTCCCATTGCAGATCCGGATCGTCGGTCAGCGGGTGTACGTTGCCGAAAACCTAAGCGGCCTCGCTTCGATCGTGCCGGGGGATGAAATCACCAGCCTGAATGGGCAGGGCATGCTGCGCTGGCTCGAGCGCACCGAAAGGCACGTGTCGGCGGAAACCGCCTACATGGCGCATTCCATCATGGAATACGACTTCGCCATTTATCTGTGGGTCGAACTCGGCGCGGTGGACGGCTTCGATCTGGCCGTACGCGGCAAGGGCGCGTCCATGCGGCATCTGCACCTGCCAGCCCGAACGGCGCAGGAAATGCTGTTGGCCCGCCAGTCTCAACCCGCGATGCTGAACCTGGAGAAACCACTGCGCGAAGCCAAGCTCCTTGAGGGCCACGTTGCTTACCTGCGGCCCGGCCCCTTCTACAACGCGGATGCAAAGACCGGAGCCGAAGAGTGGGATGTTTCGAGCTTCAAAGCCTTCATCGACGATGCCTTCGCCGGGTTTCTGCGTGCCGGCGCCGATCGGCTCATCATCGACCTGCGCGGCAACCCCGGCGGAGACAATCTATTCAGTGACGTGATGGTCTCGTGGTTCGCGACGAAGCCGTTCCGTTTTGCGTCGCAATTCAAGGTCAAGGTCAGCGAACAGTCCATTGCCGCGAATGCGGCGCGCATTGCGCACGATGCCGAGGCGGCGGGCCCGGTGTCGCGCGAATACGCACAGCTGTATGCGCGCAGCCGCATCGGGGAGATTGTAGACTTTCCTCTTGCCGAGGCCTTGCCACGGGCGGACGGCGGATTTACCGGCAAGGTGTTCGTGCTCATCGACCGGCAGTCCTATTCGAATGCCGTGGCGGTTGCCGCGCTGGTGCAGGATTACCAGTTCGGCGCTATATTGGGTGAAGCCACATCGGATATGGCCACCACCTACGGCGCCATGGAGCAGTTCTCGCTTGCGCATACGGGCCTGCTGGTTGGCTACCCGAAGGCGAGGATCGTGCGCCCGAACGGAGATCTGCGTTCGCACGGCGTCGCGCCGGACATTGAAATCCGCATTCCCGTCGTCCAATCGCCCGCCGACGAGGTGTTGCAGCAAGCCCGCGCCATCGCGCTGCGCTAGAGAAATCAGATCTTCAGGGCTGCGCCGGCTGTACCTTGTCGGCGAGCGCCAAGGAAGGAAAGCAGAGGGCCATCGCGAGGATCAGGAATCTGCGCACGGTCATACCTGCTTGAGGAATCGAACGAGTATTGTTACATGTAGGGGACATGACCTCGAGAATTGTCTATTCAACAGGCATCGGCAGCCTGTGCCCGAACTGCCGCCGCCCGGTGCGCGAATGCGTGTGCCCCAAGGGCGTTCCCGGCGCGGCGAAACCCGCCGCGGTGCGGGTCGCGCGCGAAACTCAAGGCAGGGCGGGCAAGGGTGTCACCACCATCACGGGATTGCCCTTGTCGATCGCCGATATCGAGGCCCTGGCGACGAAGCTCAAGAAGCGCTGCGGCTCGGGCGGCACGGTGCGCGGCGGCATCATTGAAATCCAAGGCGATCACCGCGATGGCATCGTCGCCGAGCTGATCAAGCTGGGATGGCAGGCAAAAAGATCCGGCGGCTGAGAGCTTGGGACATATAACGAGGCTGCCATATATGGGAGGCTGAGAGTTTGACGAGGATGATGATCCGGCATGGGTATCGGAAGATATATGAGGGCTTCGCGCTTCAATCCCCGGAGTCTCTTCTGTATCATTCCGCCCCACTCGCGATAAGAGCTGCCGGAGAGAGTCTTTGAAATCGAGGACCGCCGAAGGCGCAACCGCCCGGAAACGCTCAGGCACATGAACGGCAGACTCTCGCGATCTCTGGAGAGCGGTCGCAACAGGCGGCCCACCGAAGGGGAGCAACGCTTAAGGGTAAGCGCGCAATCTCTCAGGTCTTAAGGACAGAGGGGCGAAGCACGAAGGTGCTTTGGCGTCTCTGTATTCGTTCGCAGCGAGGTTGCGATGGGCCTTAAGACTCCTTTATACGACACCCATGTCCGGCAGGGCGCCAAGATCGTCGACTTCGGCGGCTGGGACATGCCGCTGCACTACGGGTCGCAAATCGAAGAGCATCACGCGGTGCGCCGGGACGCCGGCATGTTCGACGTATCGCACATGTGCATCGTGGATTTGACCGGCGGGGGGGTGCGTGAATTCCTGCGCTTCCTCCTCGCCAACGATGTCGCGCGGCTCAAGAGCTTTGGCAAGGCGCTGTATTCCTGCATGCTGCTGCCCAACGGCGGAGTGATCGACGATCTGATCGTCTACTACATGGCCGAAACCTGGTATCGCATGGTCGTGAACGCCGGCACGCGCGACAAGGACCTGGCCTGGATCCGCCGGCATGCGCTCGAATTCGGCGCGACGGTGGCGGAGCGCAAGGATATGGCGATGATCGCCGTCCAAGGCCCGAATGCGCGGCGCAAGGCGGCGATGCTCCTGTATCCGGAACAACAGGCCGCCGCACTCGAACTGAAACCCTTCTTCGGCGCGCCCTTCGGCTCCTGGCTGGTGGCTCGAACCGGCTACACCGGCGAGGATGGCTTCGAGATCATGGTTCCGGCCGCGGAGGCCGCGGACGCGTGGAATCGGCTGCTGGCACAAGGCGTCAAGCCGGCGGGCCTCGGTGCCCGCGATACGCTCAGGCTGGAAGCGGGCATGAATCTGTACGGCAACGACATGGATGAGGATTTTCATCCGCTGGAATCCGGACTGGCGTGGACGGTTGCATTCGAACCCGCCGACCGGGATTTCATCGGCCGCGCGGCGCTGGAACGCGCGCAGCGCGAGGGCGGCCGGGAATTCGTCGGCCTGCTGCTCGAGGATCGCGGCGTGCTTCGCAGCCACCAAAAAGTGCTGGTGACGGACGCGGCGGCCGGCGCATCGGGCGAGGTGACGAGCGGAACTTTTTCGCCGACCTTGAACCGCTCCATTGCGCTCGCGCGGGTGCCCAAGACCTCGAGCCCCAGCGTACAAGTGGACATTCGCGGCAAATTGCACGCGGCGCGCATCGTCAAGCCGCCGTTCGTGCGATATGGCAAGGCATTGATCGACATTAGCCAGGGGGATTCGACGTGAGCAACAACATACCGGCCGATTTGAAGTACACCAAGAGCCATGAATGGGTACGCCGGGCGCATGGCGAGGCGCCTGACGGTGCGCTGGAAGTCGGCATCACCGATCACGCCCAGAGTGCGCTCGGCGACCTGGTGTTTGTCGAGGTGCCCGATGTGGGCCGTATCTTGAGCGCCGGCGAGGCCTGTGCCGTGGTCGAGTCGGTCAAGGCGGCGTCCGATGTCTACAGCCCGATCGCGGGCAAGGTCATCGCGCACAACACCGCGCTCGCCGGCAAGCCGGAACTGCTGAACGAGGACCCTTACGGCGCCGGCTGGCTGTTTCGCCTCGATGCGGGCACATCCGCCAATGCGGCCTCGCTCATGAGCGCGAGCGCCTATGAGAGTTTCCTGGCGGAAGAGTCCGAGTAGAGGTTCGCACATGGCATTCATTCCGCACACTCCCGACGACATCGCCGGCATGCTGGAGGTCATCGGGGTTCGTTCGATCGACAATCTGTTCGACGAGATTCCCGCCGAGCTGCGCGCCGGCGCTCTCAATGTGCCCGCGCCCCTCTCGGAAATGGAGATAGCCCGGCTGATGACCGAGCGCGCCGCAATCGACGGCAGGCCGCTCAACTTCATCGGGGCCGGCGCCTACGAGCATCACATTCCGGCGCCGGTGTGGGCCATCGCGACGCGCGGCGAATTCTATTCGGCGTATACGCCCTACCAGGCGGAGGCGAGCCAGGGAACGCTGCAGCTGATCTATGAATATCAGTCCATGATGTGCGCGCTGACCGGCATGGAGGTGTCCAACGCCTCGATGTACGACGGTGCTTCGGCGCTGGCCGAAGCCTGCCTGATGGCGGTGCGCTCGAACCGCAACTCCAACTCGCGCCGCATCCTGATGCTGCGTGCCGTGAATCCGACCTACGCACAGGTGGCGCGGGCGATCGCCGGCAATCAGGACATCCACTTCGTGCCGGTGGACTACGACCGGGCTGCCGGCCGCACGCCGATCGAGGCGCTCAAGGGCTTCAGTGGCCAGGATTTCACGGCGTTGGTGGTGCAGCAGCCGAATTTCTTCGGCAGCCTGGAGGAGGTGGATGCGCTCACCGATTGGGCGCATGCGAACAAGGTCATGCTGATTGCGGTCGTGAACCCGACCTCGCTGGCACTGCTCAAGCCGCCGGCTCGATGGGGCACCGTCGTCGCCGGGGCTCAGGGCGCGGACATCGTATGCGGTGAAGGCCAGCCGCTCGGCGTGCCGCTGTCATCCGGAGGCCCTTACTTCGGTTTCATGGCCACGCGCATGCAGTATGTGCGCCAGATGCCCGGGCGCATCGTCGGCCGGACGGTGGATGTGGACGGCCGCCCCGGTTTTGCCCTGACGCTGCAGGCGCGCGAGCAGCACATACGGCGCAGCAGGGCCACCTCCAATATCTGCACCAATCAGGGCTTGATGGTGACGGCTGCGACCATTTACATGAGTCTTCTCGGCCCCAAGGGCCTGGAAGCGGTCGCGCAAGCCGGCATGCAGCGCACCGAAGATCTGGCCGCCGCGCTGTGCAAGGTGCCCGGCGTGAGGCGTGCGTTCAGCGCGCCGCACTTTCATGAGACGGTTCTGACCCTGGACCGGCCGCCGGCCGCGGTTCTCGCCGCGTTGGCACGCCGTGGAATCTTCGGCGGGCTCGATCTTTGCGAGCGCTATCCGGAGTTGGGCCACGCGTTGCTGGTATGCGCCACGGAGACCAAGCTTACGGCCGACATCGACGCCTACGCCGCCGCGCTCACCGAAGCGATGACTGCCTCGCGGGCGGCGGCCTAGGGGAGATACCGATGCAACTCAAATCGCGTGAACCGTTGATTTTCGAATTGAGCAAGCCGGGCCGGGGTGCGCCCACGCAATTCCCGCCGCCGGTGGCGGGTACCGTTGAGGTGCCCGCGCATCTGCGCCGAATGATCCCGCCGCCGCTGCCGGAGGTCTCGGAGCTGCAGGCGGTGCGCCATTTCACGCGCCTCTCGCAGATGAATTTCTCCATCGACACGCACTTCTATCCTTTGGGCTCGTGCACCATGAAGTACAACCCGAAGGCCTGCAACAGCTATGCGATGTTGCCGGAATTTCTGGGGCGGCACCCTTTGGGGCCGGAACCACAGGGGTTTCTCGCCTGCATGTTCGAGTTGCAGGAGATGCTGCAGGAAATCACCGGCATGCCCGCGGTGAGTCTCACCCCGATGGCCGGCGCGCAGGGAGAATTCGCCGGCGTGGCGATGATCCGCGCGTATCACCGCGCGCGCAACGACACGGCGCGTACCGAGATCATCGTGCCGCAAGCCGCGCATGGCACCAATCCGGCGACGGCGACCATGTGCGGATTCATCGTCAAGGAAATACCCTGTGATGCCAACGGCGATGTGGATATACAGGCCCTGAAGGCGGCGGTGAGCCCGGCCACCGCCGGCATCATGCTCACCAATCCTTCGACCCTCGGGGTGTTCGAACGCAAGATCATTGAGATTGCGCATATCGTGCACGACGCCGGCGGCCTTCTTTACTATGACGGCGCGAATCTCAATGCCATCCTGGGAAAGGTGCGCCCCGGCGACATGGGTTTCGATGTCATTCATATGAACCTGCACAAGACCTTTTCCACGCCGCACGGCGGCGGCGGACCGGGCTCGGGCGCCGTCGGCGTGAGTGCCCGATTGAAGCCGTTTCTGCCGCTGCCTATCGTCGGCAGGGAGAACTCGCGCTTCCGCTGGCTGAGCGAACGCGATCTGCCGCAATCCATCGGCCGGTTGTCGGGATTCATGGGCAATGCCGGCGTGAACCTGCGCGCTTACATCTACATGCGGCTGCTCGGGAAAGCAGGCATGGTTCGGGTGGCGGAATTTGCCACGCTCAACGCCAACTATCTGATGAAGCGGCTGCAGGGCCTGGGCTTCGAGGCCGCCTATCCGGACCGCCGTGCCAGCCATGAGTTCATCATCACCCTCAAAGCGGAACACAAGGCGTATCAGGTCTCGGCGATGGATGTGGCGAAGCGGCTGCTGGATTACGGTTTCCATGCACCCACCACCTATTTCCCGTTGCTGGTGCCGGAGTGCCTGCTGATTGAGCCGACGGAAACCGAGGCCAAGGAGGACTTGGACCGGTTTTGCGACGCGCTGGCGGCAATTCGCGAGGAAATGCGCTCGGAACCTGCGAAACTCGCCTCCGCCCCGCATACAATGCCGGTCCGACGATTGGATGATGTGCGTGCGGCCAAGCAGCTCGACCTGAATTGGAAGGGAAGCGCTGCTTGACTGGAACCGGCTGGCGCCTGGCCTTGTCCGATCCCAAGGCACTAAATGGTATTTAACCCCGGAGCCACGCTCCCAGGATCGGCATGTCCCGCATTTTGCTGTTTGCGTCTTTACTGGCATTTTCGGTTTCCCCCGCGTTCACCGCCCCAAACGCGACGCCTGCCAAGGCTCCCGGCATCCCCAATAGCCCGGCGAATTGGGCTCAGACGCTGGAAAGGATCGCGACCGGCGTGGTCACCATCCAGATCGACAGCACGCGGGCTTTCGATACGGAAGGGAACAGCACGGCCCAGGCCACCGGATTTGTCATCGATGCCAAGCGCGGCCTCATTCTGACCAATCGTCACGTGGTGACGCCGGGGCCGGTGACCGCGCAGGCGATCTTTTTGAACCGCGAGGAAGTGCAGCTGTATCCGATCTATCGGGATCCGGTGCACGACTTCGGCATCTATCACTACGATCCGGCGAAGCTGCATTTCATCCAGCCCGCCGAGCTGCCGCTGTATCCGCAGGGCGCGGTCATCGGTCGTGAGATCCGTGTGGTCGGCAACGATGCGGGCGAGCAATTGTCGATCCTGGCCGGAACCCTGGCGCGCCTCGATCGCGAAGCGCCGGAGTATGGCTACGGCAAGTACAACGATTTCAACACGTTTTATTACCAGGCGGCATCGAGCACCTCGGGCGGTTCGTCCGGTTCGCCGGTGATCGACATCGAGGGGCGGGTGGTCGCGCTCAACGCGGGCGGCGCCACCGGCGCGGCCTCGAGCTTTTACCTGCCGCTGACCGCAGTGGTGCGCGCATTGAAGTACCTCGAGGCGGGCAAGAGCGTACCGCGCGGGACGCTGGAAACCGTCTTCAAGTACACGCCTTACGATGAGCTGAAGCGGCTGGGTCTCGACGCCGGTACCGAGGCGAGCATGCGCAAGGCTTACCCCAAGTTGACCGGCATGCTGGTGGTCGATGACGTGCAGCCCGGGTCGGGCGCCGATGGCGTGCTGGCGCCCGGCGATATCCTGGTGGCGATCGACGGCAGGCCCATCCCCGAGTTCTTCGCGCTCGAGGATACGCTCGACGATCACGTGGGTCAGCGCGTCAAGGTCGAAGTGCGGCGCGGCAACCAGATCCTGCAGCACGATCTTGCGGTGCAGTCCTTGAGCGCGATCACACCGGATGAGTTCATCGAATTCGGCGAGGCGGTGGTGCATACCCTGTCCTATCAGCAGGCGCGGCATTTCAACGTGCCGATCAAGGGCGTCTATGTCGCCAACCCGGGCTATGTCTTTGGCGCCGCCGGCATTCCGCGCGCCGCACTGATCTCCTCGTTCAACGGTAAAAAGGTCGACAATCTGGCGGAATTTGCCGCGGCGCTCTCCGATCTGGCGGATGGCGCGAGAGCGCCGGTTCGCTATGTGACGATCGAGGATCCACGCGCGGTCCAACTCAAGGTGATCCGCATGGATCGGCGCTGGTTTCCCGCGCGCGAATGCAAGCGCGACGACACCTTGGGCACCTGGCCTTGCATCAGCATCGCCCCGGGGCCCGCTCCGAGCGTGCTCAAGCCGGCCTCGACGCAGTTCGCCAAGACCGGCGACCCGCGCATCGACAAGTTGGCGCCGTCTTTGGTGATGGTCAATTTCGACATGCCGTATTCGACCTCCGGCGTCACTGAAAAGAATTACCACGGCACGGGGGTGATCGTGGATGCGCAGCGCGGATTGGTCGCGATCGACCGCAATACCGTGCCGGTCGCCATGGGCGATGTGCGCATCACCTTTGCCGGCACCGTCGAGGTTCCGGGTAAAGTCGTGTTCATCCATCCGCTGCACAATCTCGCCATCGTGTCCTATGACCCGAAGTCCATCGGCAACACGCCGGTGCGCGCGGCGACGCTGGTGACCCGCCCGTTGAATCCGGGCGATGACATCTGGGTGGTCGGCGAGCGCGCCGACTCGAAGCTGCAATCGCAGAAAACGCAGATATCGAGCGTGGACGTCGTGTCATTTCCGCTGTCGCGCACCCTGCGCTTCCGCGACAGCAACCTGGAAGCGGTGAGCCTGATCAATCCCCCGACCGACTACGACGGGGTGCTGACCGATGAGAAGGGCGACGTGCTGGCGCTGTGGTCGAGTTTTGCATTCGAGTCGCAGCGCGAACTCGAGCAGATCAATCGCGGCATTCCGGCCGATCTGGTCAGCGAAATGATCGGCGTCGTGGAGGACGGCCGCCCGCTGTATTCCTTCGAAGCGGAATTCGACGTGCAGTCCCTCGCCGCGGCGCGCGAGCTGGGCCTGCCGGATGAATGGGTGCGGCGATTCGAGCAGCACAATCCACAGCGCCGCCAGGTGCTCGGCATCAACCGCCTGGTAGCGGGCTCGCCCGCGGCCACGCTGCTCGAGCCCGGCGATTTGGTGCTGGCGATCGACGGCAAGGTCGTCAACCGCTTTCGCGAGGTGGAACGCGCGGTGCAAAGTCCGGCCGTGAGCGTAACGGTGTGGCGCGATGGCGCGGAAAAGACGCTGCAACTGAAGACCGTGGCGTTGAACGGCCGCGGCATCGACCGGGTGCTCATCTGGGCGGGCGCGACCCTGCAGGCGCCGCATCGCGCCATGGCCGCGCAACGCGGCATAGCCCCTTATGGGGTGTTCGTATCCTTTTTCTTTTATGGCTCGCCGGCCACGCATTACGGCCTGTACGCGGGCCGGCGCATCACTGAAGTGGACGGGCAGGCGACGCCGGATCTCGATGCCTTTATCCGCGCCGTGAGCGGCAAGCCCGATCGCGCCTCATTGCGCTTGAAGACCATCAGCTGGAACGGACAGACGGACGTGATCACCTTGAAGCTCGACAAGCATTACTGGCCTGCATACGAACTCAACCGGCAGGAAGACGGCACCTGGCTCAGGACCATGCTCGACACGCCGGACGTGACGGCACGGCTGCCTCAGCCGGGTTCGGAGCCGGGCAGCTCGTTGACCAGGGACTCGAGTGCGAGCAGCCAATGATGGTAGTAGGTGTCGCCGAGATCTGCATCTCCGCGCGCCTGCGCCGTTTCGATCTGGCGCGATAATGCCTGGGCCCATTGCGCCCAGGTAAACAGCCCGCGCTCGTGCAGCGCCAACGCCATGGCGAATGCGCGCGCTTCCCAGGGTTCCTTGAATACAGGGCCGTCCGCATCCTTGGGGATTCCCGGCAGATTGCGCAGCGCCTCGGGATTCATGCCGGCTGCAGATACGGCTCAAATGCGTCCACCGAAATGGTGGATCGCTGCATTCGCGCAGTCCCGCCCCACAACTCCTTTTCCTCGAAAGCCACGGTGTACAGCCACTGCGGAGCTTCGCCCAAGCCTTGCGAGTTGGTGTCGGGAAAGACGTGCGCTCCGTGGATCAGCTCGATGACGCCCGACTTGCCGCGCGCATACGCCGGCAGCCGGGTGTGGTGCTGTGGCTGCGCCCCGATGGTGCGCACGGCATCGCCGACCCGGAAGCGCGCGGGACGGGCCGCAGGCCGCGACGCCGAAGTGCCTTGTCTGATTGCGCCGGCCACGGCAGCGGCGCGCAGCATCTGAGTCGGCGGCGGCGGCGCGCGCCCCAGCACGCCCTTTTGCTGCGCGAGTTTATCCAGTGCCGCCAGCCAGATTTCGTAATAACTGAGATCGCGATAATTCGGCAGCGTCTCGCGCGCCGAACGGTTCATGTCGATGTTCGACATACCCGTCGGCCCCATGGCCACCACCAGCGCCATCACCCGCGCTTCCCAGGGTGCGTGAAACAGTTCGCCCTCAGCCTCCGGGACGATTGCGCCGGCCACCTCCCGGCCGCCGAGATCGGCGAAAGACCGATAGGTCACGGCGCGCTGGGCAGGCCGGTGCCGATCATGGAATCGCGCGTGACGAGATCGGCAAGCTCCCGTTCATTCAAGGTTTCCGTGGCCGCCGGACGTTGCGGCAGCACCAGATAGCGCACCTCGGCGGTCGAATCCCAAATGCGGATGCGGGTCGATTCAGGCAGGCGCACCCCGAATTCCTCGAGCACGCCACGCGGATCCTTCACGGCGCGTGCGCGGTACGGCGCGCTTTTGTACCAGGTGGGGGGCAGCCCGAGCACCGCCCAGGGATAGCAGCTGCAGAGCGTGCAGACCACCATGTTGTGCACCTCCGGCGTGTTCTCGACCGCGATCATGTGCTCGCCCTGGCGGCCGGTGAACCCCATGGCGGCAATCGCCGCGGTCGCGTCCTGCAACAGCCAGCGGCGAAATTCCGGATCGCACCAGGCACGCGCGACGACGCGTGCACCATTGCGGGGCCCGATCTTTGTCTGGTACTCGTCAATGATCACGTCAAGTGCCGCCGGATCGATGTAGCCGTTTTCGGCCAGCCGCGCCTCCAATTCCTTTACCCGCGATTCAATCGGACTGGGCGCGCGTTGCGCGTGCTCTTCATGCGAATGGCGGTGTTCGTGTTCGCTCATCGATGGTCTAGTATATGCCCCTAGTCACAATGGAACGACCGGCTCCCGATTCGCAGCTTCGCGGATTACGCTGTGGATCGGGAAGAACCGCTGCGCAGAGCCGCATACGAAGGGGAGCCGGCCATGACGAACGTACGATTTATTGGATTGGATGTCCATGCGGAGACGATAGCGGTGGCAGTAGCGGAACCCGGTGGCGAAGTGCGTAGCCTCGGGACGATCCCGAACCGGCCCGAGTCGGTGGGACGCCTGATGCGTAAGCTCGGCAAACCCGCGCAGCTGCGGGTGTGTTACGAAGCGGGACCCACCGGGTATGTGCTGTATTGGCAGCTGAGCGAACTCGGTGTGCGATGCGAAGTGGTAGCCCCGACGCTGGTGGCGGTGAAGGCCGGGGACCGGGTCAAGACGGACCGGCGGGATGCTGAGAAGCTGGCGCGCTGTTACCGGGCGGGAGATTTGACGGCGGTGTGGGTGCCGGACGCGGCGCATGAGGCGCTGCGCGATCTGGTGCGCGCCCGTCTGGCGGGGAAGCGCGATCAGCTGCGCGCCCGGAATCGGCTCGGCAAGTTTCTGCTGCGTCACGGCCGGCGGGCGCCGCAGGGCACCACGGCGTGGAGCTTGAAGCATCTGGCCTGGGTGAGAGGGCAGCACTTTGAGCAAGCCGCGCAGCAAGCAACGCTGGTGGATTACCTGCATGAGGTGGAGCATGAGGCCGACCGCATCCTGCGTGGCATCGCCAAGCTCAGCGCGGTATCGATCATGGCCGAGGTCGGGGAGTTGTCGCGCTTTGCGCAGGCGCGGCAACTGATGGGCTATAGCGGTATCGCTTCGCGAGAGCACTCGAGCGGGCCGCGGATTCAGCGCGGTGCGATCAGCAAAACCGGCAACGCGCACCTGCGCCGGATCGTCATCGAGGCGGCCTGGGCCTACCGGCACCGTCCTGGCATCGGCGCCACCTTGCTCGCTCGGCAACGCGATCAGAGCGAGGACATCAAAGCCATCGCCTGGAAAGCCCAGCACCGCTTGCATGCTCGCTATGCGAAGCTGTTGGCGAGGGGTAAACCGAAGCAACAGGTCATTACTGCAGTGGGCCGAGAATTGATCGGCTTTATCTGGGCGATCGGCGTCGCGGCCGAGCGCTCGCAGTCCCAAGCACCCCGACGCACGCTCCAGCGGGCCGCCTGAGGGTAACCACGAATCAATATGAACTCGGTACAGGCACCAAGGGTCAGCGGCTGGGATGGCACACGGCAAAGGAGAATCCTCGCAGGCTCCTATGCGACAGGCCTTCATGGCTGGACCCGCGACTCTAGTCCGAGGCAGCTCCCGACGAATCACGACCATGATGGCGGGCGCGCTCGATCCACGAATATCAGAGTGATCAACCGTCGACAACTGCGGCCCCGGCCGCTGTCCCCTGGTGCTTGGGCTGAGATCAAGAGATGACATTTGACACCTCACGACTTGACAGGTCGTTCCATATCAGGAGCCTGTCTCATGAATGATGCGTATTCGAAGTTTATGCTTCCGGCTGCAGCACTCATGTTCCTGTGCCTGTGGCTTTCGCCCCCTTGTCCGGCCCACACCGCCGAATTACGTCTCTACGTGCTCGATTGCGGCCATGCCAACTTCAAGGACATGGCGGGATTCTCCGACACGGGTGAATATGACGGCAAGCGCGGTCAAATCGCGGCGCCATGTTTTTTGATCCGCCATCCGAAGGGCGATTTGTTGTGGGATGCCGGCCTCGGCGATCACTACAATTATCCGAAAGACGGCAGCGATGTCGCGCCGGGGGTGCACGTCACCGTGCCGGTGACCTTGCTGGCGCAGCTGCAGTCCTTGAGCCTGACCCCGAAGGACATCAATTACATTGCGTTCTCGCACCTGCACTGGGATCACACCGGCAATGCCAACGAGTTTCCGGACTCGGTGTGGATCATGAACAAGACGGAGCTGGCCTATGGCCTGGTTTCGCCGCCTCCCGGCGGCGTGCTTCCGGAAACCTGGAGCGCCTACAAGAGCGCAAAAAATGAACTGATCGAAGGCGACTATGACGTGTTCGGCGACGGCACGGTGACGATATTGCGCGCGCCCGGGCACACCCCGGGGCACCAGGTTCTCAAGCTCAAACTGGCAAAAAGCGGCACGGTGATCCTATCCGGCGATCTTTATCACCTGCGCGCCAACCGGCTGTTCAAACGCGTGCCGGTCTACAACGCGGATAGGGCCGATACCCTGGCCTCCATGAGCCGCATTGAAACGATTCTCAAGAACACGCATGGCCGCTTGATCGTGCAGCACGATCCGAGGGATTTCCAAGCATTGCCCAAACCCCCGGCCTATCTTGATTGACCGGCATGATCAGCCATGCCTCGCACCAGGACCTAGCTGAAATCTTGAGCATCTACAATGATGTGATCCGCAATTCGACCGCCGTCTACACCCAAGTCGAGTTGAGTGCGGCGGGCGGCGAAGCCTGGCTGGCCGCAAAAATTGCCGGCGGCTTTCCGGTGCTGGCGGCGCGCGACTCCTCGGGCGTGACCGGATTCGGCACATTCGGCGAATTTCGCGCATGGCCGTGCTACCGCCACAGCGTCGAACACAGCGTGCATGTACGGCCGGACCGCCGCGGCCAGGGCATCGGCAAAAAGCTCGTGGTTGAACTCATGAACCAGGCACTTTCCATGAGAAAGCACATCATGATCGCCGGCATCGATGCGGACAATGCCGTCTCGATCAAGCTCCACGAAAGCCTTGGTTTCAGCAAGGTAGGTCATTTTCATGAAGTGGCTTTCAAGTTCGGCCGCTGGCTCGACTTGGTGTTCATGGAATGTCGCTTACCAGCTACAAGCCAGAAGCAATCCGTGCTGGCGCCGCAGTCTTGATATCATTGGCGTGTGGTAAGAGCTACACAGACCGACATTGAAACAGCCGTCGAAACGCTGCGCGCGGGCGATCTCGTGGTGTTCCCGACCGAGACCGTTTATGGACTGGGCGCGAATGCGGCCAACCCGGTTGCGGTACGCAAGATCTTCGAGGTCAAAGGCCGGCCGCCCGACCATCCGGTGATCGTCCATCTGGACGATCCGCGCTATCTGCACCGATGGGTGTCGCAGATGCCCCAGGTAGCCGAACAACTGGCGGACAAATTTTGGCCTGGGCCGCTCACGCTGATCCTGCCCAAGGCCGACAATGTCAACGAAATCGTCACCGGCGGCCAGAACAGCATCGGGATTCGCGTGCCGTCGCACCCGATGGCGCAGCAGCTGCTCAATGCCTTCGGCGGCGGCATCGCCGCGCCGTCGGCGAACCGTTACGGACGATTGAGCCCCACCAAGCCTGAGCATGTGCGCGATGAGCTGGGCGATGCCGTCAAAGTGATCCTGGACGGCGGCGATTCGCCCATCGGACTCGAATCCACCATTGTTTCCTGCCTGGACGAACAAGCCCGGCTGCTGCGGCCCGGATTCATCACGCGCTCGCAACTCGAGCAGGTGGTGGGTCCGCTGGCGACCGGCGGATTCGTTCCGCGCACGCCGGGCGACCGGGCATTGCACTATGCGCCGTCCACGCCGCTCGAAATCGTCGCTTCGGACGATCTCGAGGTCCGCGCCGGCGAAATCGCGGCGCGCGACGAGAAAGTGGCCGTGCTCGCGATGCGACCGCCGCTGCACACCCAGCGCCACATGACGTGGATCAACGCCGGCAAGAAACCCGACACCTATGCGCACAATCTCTACAATCATCTGCGCACCCTGGACCGGGTCGGTTGCGTGAAAATATTCGTGCAAAGCCTGCCGCAGGAGGAGCGCTGGGCGGCGATTCTCGATCGCCTGCAGCGCGCGAGCGGCATGGGCGATGATTCGCTGGAGCTGAGCGTCGGCTAGGATGGAACTCGATCCCCAACAAGACCCTTTCTCGCGAGAGGCGGTCCAACATTTGGTGGTCCGCTACGGCTCGCCTCTGCTGGTGATCGACGCCGAGCGCGTGCGGACACAGTATCGGCGCCTCGCCGCCGCGCTCCCGGGCGTCGATCTGCACTATGCACTCAAGCCGCTGCCGCACGCATCGCTCATCACGACGCTGATGGCGGAGGGCGCGTCTTTCGATCTTGCGACCAACGGCGAGGTTGAATTGATGCGGCGCGTGGGTGTTGCGCCGGGGCGCTGCATCCACACTCATCCGATCAAGCGCGACGGCGATATCCGCACCGCGTTGAGCTTCGGCGTGAGCCGATTCGTCATCGACAATCCGGACGAGCTGCGCAAATTCTCGCAATTCCGCTCGCGCTGCTCGCTGCTGATCCGGGTTTCATTTCGCAGCCCCGATGCGCAGGTGGACCTGTCGCGCAAGTTCGGCTGCGATCCGGAGGCGGTCGCGGGATTGCTGCAGCTTGCCGGAGAATTGCGCATCCGCATAGACGGATTGTCGTTCCATACCGGGTCGCAGAATGCCGATTCGGGGATGATGGTCAGGGCCATCGAGGTCTGCCGCGAGCTGCTGCAATCGGCGCTGGAGGCCGGACACCCGGTGCAGATGCTCGACATCGGCGGCGGATTTCCCGTGGACTATCTGAAACCGGCACTGCCGATCGAGGAGTTTTGCGCGCCGATCAATGCGGCGCTCGGCAAGTTGCCGCCCGGCATGCGCAAGATCGCCGAACCCGGGCGCTACATATCGGCTCCGGCGGCAATTGCCGTGGCCTCGGTGATGGGTCGCGCGCTTCGCGACGGACGCTGGTGGTACTACCTTGACGACGGCCTGTACGGCAGCTACAGCGGTCAAATGTACGATCACTCGATTTTTCCGGTCGAGGCTCTGCTGCCCGGCGCCGAGACATATCCATCGGCGCTGGCCGGGCCGACCTGCGACAGCATCGATGTCATCCGCGAAAAGCTGCGCCTGCCCAAGCTCAAGATCGGCGATCTGATCGTCGGGCGGATGATGGGCGCATACACGTGGGCCTCGGCTTCCGAATTCAATTTCTTTCCCAAGGCGACGGTACTGGCGCTGGATCGGGGCCGGTTGCTCGATGAGAGGGGACGGCCATGATTTCGCGGCGCCGCCTGCTCGCTGCCGGGACGCTGGTCGGCGTGTCTGCGGCCTGCCCGTGCTCCTTGATGGCCGCCTCCGGCTCCGCCGGCCGGCAAATCGGCCTGAACAATCTGCATACCGGCGAGCGTCTGGACATCGAGTACTTTCGCAACGGCGCTTACCTGCCCGACGCGATGGCGGCCATCGCGAAGCTGTTGCGGGATTTTCGCGATGGCGAGCAGCATGCGATTGACCCGAAGCTGATGGATTATCTGTCCGATGTGGCTGCGCAAGCCGGAAAGCCGCCGAGCTACAGCGTGATTTCCGGCTACCGATCCGCCGAGACCAATGAACGGCTGCATGAGCGCAGCAACGGCGTCTCGCAGCACAGCCTGCATATGCAGGGCCGCGCAATCGATGTGCGCATGGAGGGCGTGGATTGCAAGGATCTGGCGGCACGCGCCGAGTCGCTGAGGCGCGGCGGCGTGGGTTACTACCGCGCGTCGAATTTCGTGCACCTGGACACCGGTGCGTTTCGCACCTGGCGTGGGTAGCATGCGGCAACGATCGAGGCGCTGGCCGGTACCGATCGCGTGTCTGATGCTCGCGGCAGGCTGCTCCAAGAACGGCGGCCCGAGCGGCACGCCGGCCGGCTCCGCCGCGGCCGCCGAGCGCGGTGCTGCGCTGTATGCGCAAAATTGCGTGCCCTGTCACCGGGAAAACGGCGAGGGCGTACCGAAGGTATTTCCCAGCCTGTCCGGATCGCCGGCGGTGCTCGGGGATCCGGTGGAACTCGCGCAGTGGGTCTTGAGCCAGAAGCGGCCGCCCAGCATTCCGGCAGGCCGCTATCCGACGCAGATGCTGCTGTTCGGCTGGATGAGCGATGCGGATGCAGCGGCCGTGTTGAGCTATATTCGAAGTCACTTCGGCAATTCGGCGGCCGCGGTGGATGCGGCGACGATCGCCCGAGCGCGGGAAAAATAACATGGCGATGAGCGCCATTCACTCACTTGTCGAGCGCTGCCGCGCCGCGCAGCTGCCTGCCGCCATCGCCAAGGTGCCCTCGGGTTGGGTGGTGTTGGGCGAGCGGCAGGTACTGCCGGGATATTGTCTGCTGCTGCCGGATCCGGTGGTTCCGCATCTGAATGCGCTTGCGCCCGATGCGCGTGCTCAATTCCTGTCCGACATGGCGCTGCTCGGCGATGTGCTGCTCGCCATCACCGCGGCCGCGCGCATCAATTACGCCATTTATGGCAATGTCGATCCGGCACTGCATGCGCATGTCTTCCCGCGTGACAGTGCGGAGCCCGAGAGCACGCGTAGCGCGCAGCCCTGGGCGCTCGACTGGAATGCGGCGCCGCTTTATTCCGATGCGCTACATGGCGACTTCAAGCGCCGCGTGGGCATGGAGCTGCGCAGGCATTATGCTAAGTGAGCTTGAACTTGAGCGCGCGGGAGATGTCGTGGATGTTCTGCATCGGGGCGGAGCAGGTCATGCCGGTGCACAGGTAAGCCACGGTGGTCGGTTGCGCGCGCTTTGCCGCCAGTGCGGGCGGCAGTTCGGCATCGCGCGGAATCGCGAAGATCATGCGCGTGGGGGCATAGATGGCGGCAAAATCGGCCGCCCACCCGGCGGCGCTTGCCGCGTCGCCACGAATCACCAATATTTGCACCGGGCCCAAAGAATCCTCGAGCGCGCTCATGAGGCTCATGTGGGCTCCGGGGTAGTCCTGCATGCCGGACCAGGCAGCCTCGAGCGCACGCCCGGCTGATTTCAGATAGCGCGTCTCGCCGAGCAGATATCCCAAACGGCTCAAGACGGAGGCGGCAACGCCGTTTCCCGAGGGCATGGATTCGTCGCCGAAGGTTTTGCTGCGGTGAATCAGCTGTTCGTGCTCCCTGGCGGTGAAGAAAAATCCGCCGTATTGCGCGTCCTCGAACTGATCCAGCAGTATCTCCGCCAACTGCATGCAAAACTCAAGGTCGCTGCTGCGCCAACGGGTCTGCAGCAGCTCCAGCAAGGCGTCCGCCAGGCAGGCGTAATCGTCGAGGTAGGCAGGCAGGTGCGCGCGGCCATCCTTGTAGCTCGCGAGCAGACGACCGTCGCGCCACAGGCGGTGCCGCAGGAAATCCACCGCCGTCGAGGCCGCGGCGGCGAGATCAGCGCGCTTGAGCACGCGCGCGGCAATGGCCAGTCCCTTGATGGCAAGCGCATTCCACGCCGCGAGAATTTTCTCGTCGCGAGCCGGCCAGACGCGCAAGTTGCGCGCCTCGAGCAGCTTGGCGCGCGCGGAATCGACCAGTGCCTGCACGGACTTGAGCGGCGCTTCGATCGCGCCGGCAATCTGCTCCAGTGAAGCAAAGGTGTGCAGATGCCATTCTCCCTCGAAATTGGCGGGTCGGTCCAGGCCGAAGCGCGGCGCGAACGCGGCGTACTCCTGCGGCGTCAGCAGCGCTTGGACCTGCCCGGGCGTCCAGACGTAGAACCTGCCTTCGTGCCCTTCTGAATCTGCATCGAGGCTGGAGTAAAAACCGCCCTCGGGCGAATGCATGTCGCGCAGCAGCCAGTCCGCCGTCTCGTTCGCCACCTGTGCGAACAGCGCCTCGCCGGTTGCGAGGTGCGCGCGTGCATATTCGCAGAGCAGCTGCGCATTGTCATAGAGCATTTTTTCGAAATGCGGAATCATCCAGGCGCCGTCGACCGAATAGCGCGCGAAGCCGCCGCCCGCCTGATCATAGAGTCCGCCTTGCGCCATGCGGGTCAGGGTCAGGCTCGCCATGAACAGCGCCTGTAAATCGGGCGCGGGGCCCGCCGAGCCGGCATACCAGTGCCGCAGGCAGCGATCGATGCTGTCCGGATGCGGGAATTTGGGCGCGCCTGAGAATCCGCCGTGGGTGCCGTCAAAGGACTGCTCGAGCGCGGCGCGCGCCGCGGCCAGAGGCGAGGCGTCGAGCACGGTGCCGGCCGCGGGCGGCGGCAGCATCGCGGCAAAGGCCGCTTGCAGCTGATCGCTCTGCGCGGCGATTTCAGCGCCGTGGCCGCGGTAGTACTCAGACACCCTGCGCAACAGATCGCGGAATGCCGGCATCCCATAGCGCGGCTCCTTCGGAAAATAGGTTCCGCCGAAGAAGGGTTGCTGTTTCTGCGGCGTGAGAAACATGGTCAGCGGCCAGCCGCCCGCGCCGTGCGTCAGCATCTGCTGCGCGACCTGATAGATCCGGTCGAGGTCGGGCCGCTCCTCGCGATCCACTTTGATGTTGACGAACAACTCGTTCATCAGCGCCGCGGTGTCCGGGTCTTCGAAGGACTCGTGCGCCATGACGTGGCACCAATGGCAGGCCGAGTATCCGATGGACAAGAGAATGGGCTTGTCGGCCTCGAGCGCACGCCGCAAGGCCGCTTCACCCCAGGGATACCACTCGACCGGGTTGTCCGCGTGCTGCCTAAGGTAGGGGCTGGTCTCCTCGGCGAGGTGATTGCGTAGCATAATGGGCTTTACTATAGCCGAAGACCTTTCCATGTCCGATTCCCCCGAAGTGGCGCAGTTGCCGGTATTGCGCCTCAAGCGCAACGAAGATCGCCGTCTGCACTCCGGGCATCTGTGGATCTTCAGCAACGAAATCGACACCAGCCAGTCGCCGCTATCGAAGTTCAAGGCCGGCGATTGGGTGCGGGTGCTCGCGCACAACGATCGGGCGCTGGGGCTGGCCTACGTCAATCCCAAGTCGCTCATCGCCGCGCGCCTGATTCAGTCCTGGAAGGTCCCCGATGCGGCATGGCTCGCCACGCGCATCCGCGCGGCGCTCAACTTGCGCGATCGGCTCTATCCCAAACCCTATTACCGCTTGATTTACGGCGAGTCCGACGGCCTGCCCGGGCTCATCGTCGACCGTTATGGCGCAAGTTGCGTGGTGCAAATCGGTACGGCCGGAATGGAACGGCTCAAGGATGAGATTCTGGCAGCGCTGATCAAGGTGCTGAACTGCGATGGCGTGCTGTTCAAGAACGACAGCTCGGCGCGCGAAATGGAAGGCCTGCCCGCCTATGTCGAAGCGGCTCAGGGCAGCTTCGAGGCGCCGGCGCTGGTCGTCGAAGACGGACTGGAATTCCAAGCGCCACTGGTGGAGGGTCAGAAAACCGGCTGGTTCTTCGATCAGGCCGCCAACCGCCGCGCGCTGTCGCGATACATCGAGCGCGGTGCGCGGGTAGTGGATGTGTTCAGTTATGTCGGTGCCTGGGGTGTGCGCGCGGCCCATCTCGGCGCTCGCGAGGTGATCTGCGTCGACAGTTCCGCGGCCGCGCTCAACCTGGCTGCGGCGAACGCGGCGCGCAATGGCGTGCAACTGAGCACGCGCAAGGGCGATGCCTTCGAGGTGCTCGAAGAACTCGCGGCGCAGGGTGCCCGCTTCGATGCCGTGATCGTCGATCCGCCGGCTTTTGCCAAGCGCAAGAAGGATCTCCCGAAAGCGCTGGCCGCCTATAAGCGCTTGAACCAGCTCGCCATCCAGGTCACCGCCCCGGGGGGAATGCTGGTGTCGTGCTCCTGTTCCTTTCATGTGAGCGCGGAGGATTTGCAGGATGCCATTGCCAAGGGCGCGCGGGGCGCGGACCGGCAGCTGCAAATACTGGAAATGGGCGGCCAGGCGCCGGATCATCCGGTGCACCCGGCGATTCCCGAGACCCGCTACCTCAAAGCCTATTTCTGTCGGATCACCGAGAGTTTAAAGTAGCGCCATGCTCACTTACCCGCACATCGACCCCATTGCCGTTTCCATCGGTCCCATCTTCGGCATCGGGCCGCTGCGGGTGCACTGGTATGGGATCATGTACCTGATCGGATTCGTCGGGGCCTGGTGGCTCGCCCGCCACCGCGCACGCCGCCCCGGTTCGACCTGGGTGCCGCTCGATATCGACGATTTGATTTTCTACTGTGCGATCGGCGTCATCATCGGCGGCCGTGTGGGTTGGTGCATCTTTTACGGCCACGATGTGATTGCCGAGAGCTGGCTGAACGTGTTTCACATCTGGGATGGCGGCATGTCCTTTCACGGCGGCATGACCGGCGTGCTGCTCGCGGCCATCGTGTTCGCGCGGGTCAAGCGCAAAAAGATTGCCGACGTGCTGGATTTCGTCGCACCGCTGCCGGGCATCGGCTTGTTTTTCGGCCGGCTGGGCAATTTCATCAATGGCGAACTTTGGGGCAAGCCGACCAGTCTGCCGTGGGGCTTCGGCGTGCCGGATGCGCAGGGCGTGCTGATCTCGCGCCACCCGTCGCAGCTCTATGAGGCCACCCTCGAGGGCCTGGTGTTGTTCATCATTCTTTTCTGGTTCACCGCAAAGCCGCGGCCGCGGCTCGCGCCCACGGGGCTGTTTCTGCTGGTATACGGCTGCGGCCGCTTCCTGGTGGAGTGGGTGCGGCTGCCGGATGCGAACATCGGCTACCTGGTGGGCGATTGGCTGACCATGGGCATGCTGTTGACGAGTCCCATGATCCTGATCGGCGCCGGGATCATGATCTATGCCTATCGGCGCAATGCGCCCACCGGCAACCTGCTCGCCGCGAAGGCGTAATGCGCCAGTATCTGGATTTTCTGCGCCAGATCCGCGAGCGCGGCGCGTCCAAGAGCGACCGCACGGGAACCGGCACCTTGAGTGTGTTCGGCCATCAAATGCGCTTCGACTTGAGCGCGGGATTTCCGCTGGTCACGACCAAGAAGCTGCACCTGCGCTCCATCATCTACGAACTGCTGTGGTTCCTGCGCGGCGACACCAATATCGGCTATCTGCATGAACATGACGTCAGCATCTGGGACGAATGGGCGGACAAGGACGGCAACTTGGGTCCGGTCTACGGCAAGCAGTGGCGCAGCTGGCCGACCGCAGAGGGCAGAAACATCGACCAGCTCTCGGCCGTGCTCGGGCAGATCAAGAGCAACCCCAACTCGCGGCGCCTGGTGGTCAGCGCGTGGAACGTGGGTGAATTGGAGCGGATGGCGCTGCTGCCGTGCCATGCTTTGTTTCAATTTTATGTGGCTGACGGCCGTTTGTCCTGCCAGCTGTACCAGCGCAGCGCCGATGCCCTGCTCGGCGTACCTTTCAACATCGCGTCCTACGCGCTGCTCACGCACATGGTGGCGCAGCAGTGCGACCTGGCCGCGGGCGAGTTCATCTGGACCGGCGGCGATTGCCATCTGTACTTGAACCATCTCGAGCAGGCCGACTTGCAGTTGTCGCGCGCGCCTCTGCCATTGCCGCGGCTGCGGATCTTAAGGAAACCGGCGAGCCTGTTTGAATACAGTTACGAAGATTTTGAAATCATCGACTATCGCCATCATGCCGCGATCAAAGCCCCGATCGCCGTATGAACAAGGCCGGGCTTCCCAGGACACCTCTCTTTGAGGTTCGCCACTCGCGTATTCACGGCTACGGCGTATTTGCGCTGCGGCAAATCCGCAAAGGCACGACCATCCTCGAATATCTCGGCGATCGGGTGACGCACGAGGAAGCCAATGTGCGCTATGCGGACAAGGATCCACTCGATGGGCATACTTTTCTGTTCACCGTGGATGCCAGGACCGTGATCGACGCCGGCATCAACGGCAATGAGGCGCGCTTCGTGAATCATGGCTGCGATCCCAACTGCCAGACGGTGAACATCGACCGGCGGATCTACATCGAAGCGCTTCGCACCATCCAGCCCGGCGAGGAGCTCGCATACGACTATCGAATCGAGCGCGATGCGGACGACCCGGCGGATGTGGATGTCGTATTTGCCTGCCATTGCGATGCGCCGGCGTGCCGCGGCAGCATGCTGGAGGCGCGCACCGAAAGACCGCGCAAGAAAGAGCCGCGCAAGAAACAGCCGCGCAAAAAGCGCGTGCGCGTCGAGGCGCGCAGGCGGCCGTGAGCCCGAGCACGCAGCTGCTCGAGGGCGGCGTCTCGGTTCAGGATGATTTTCTCCCGGCTGAGGAGCTGCGCGCGCTGCGCGCCTGTGCGCTGCTGCGCGAGGCGCGCGGGGATTTCGCGCCCGCGCGCATCGGCGCAAGCGGTGCCGCACGGCGCCAGGAAGCGATACGCGGCGACTTCACCTGCTGGCTGCGCCATCCGCTGCTGCCGCCGGAGCAGGCGCTTGCGGAAAGACTCGAGGAAATGCGGCTGCAATTGAACCGCGAGAGCTTCCTGGGATTGTTCGAGCTGGAGTTGCACTATGCGAAGTATCCGCCGGGAGCGGGCTACGCGCGCCACGTCGACCAGCCCCAGGGCAGCGCACAGCGCAAGCTGTCGATGGCGCTGTATCTGAATCCGGATTGGCAGCCCGGCGATGGCGGCGCGCTGCGGATTTTCGGCGCCGCTGCCCAGGCGCTCGATGTCGAGCCGCTAGGCGGCCGACTGGTTTGCTTTTTGTCCTCAGGCCGCGAGCATGAGGTGCTGCCGGCACGGCGCGAGCGCTTGAGCGTGAGCGGCTGGTTCCGCGCACGCGAAGGATGACGGGGACGAATGTTGCGCTGCACTGATGTTGTATCATACGCGCCGCATATGCGGCTACCCTCGCTCAAATTTCTGAAAACCTTTCAAGTCGCGGCGAGGCTGCAGAGCTTCAAGGCGGCGGCTGAAGAATTGTTCGTCACGCCCTCGGCCATCAGCCATCAAATCAAGGCACTCGAACAGCAATTGGGAGTGAGCCTGTTTCAACGCGGCGTGCGCACGCTTACCTTGACCGACGCGGGCGCCAACTACCTCGAGCACATCAACGACATCTTTTCCAAACTCGAATCGGTGACCGAACAGCTCCAGGTCCGTTACGGCCGCACCATCATCCGCTTGAACGTGCCGTCATTCTTCGCGAACGAACTGTTGCTGCCGCGGCTGGCCTCTTTCTCGCAGGCGCGGGAAGAGACCGACATTCGCATCGAAACGACGTTCTCCGCGCCGAAGACCCATCCACCGGAAGCGGATCTGTCGATCGTCGTGGGCGCGGGACCCTGGGACGGCCTGGTGGTGCACGAGTTGTTCGCGCAGAACTTCATCGCCGCCTGCTCGCCCGGCTTTCTGCTGGACAATCCGATCGATGCCTACGAGGACTTGAACGGCAAGACCCTGCTGCTGCATGAAGAGCGTCGCGAGGCATGGGAAAAGTGGGCGGCGGGGCTCGGAATCGAGCCGATCAAGCCCAACCGGCTGGTTCGACTCGATACCATGTCGGCCGTGGTGCGGGCGGCGGAGCAGGGCGTGGGCGTCGCTCTGGTGCCGTCGCGCCTGAGCGCCGACCGCTTTACCGCCGGCGGTCTGGTGAAATTGTTCGATGCGGAATTGACCACCAACGAGAGCTACTATCTGCTGCACCGTCCCGAGGATCGTGCGCGCGAGGATTTGCAGGAACTGACGCGCTGGATCTTGAGCGAATGCCGGGTGGCTTAGGAGCATGACGAACGCCGCGCTCGAGTTGGTGGTGGCGGTTTCCGAGAATGATGTGATCGGCCGCGCCAATCAGCTTCCGTGGCGACTGCCTGCGGATTTGCGGCATTTCAAGAACCTGACCATGGGCCATCACATCCTCATGGGCCGCAAAACCTATGAGTCGATCGGCCGTGCCTTGTCCGGACGCACCAATTGGGTGTTGAGCCGATCCGCGGATTTCGCGCCCGTGGATTGCAAAGTGGTGCGAACGCCCGAGGAGGCCGAGGCGGCCGCCGGCGCACAGTCCCCTTTGATGGTGGTCGGCGGCGCGGAGCTCTACCGGCTGTGTCTCCCCAGGGCAAGGCGCATGCACCTGACCCTGGTGCATGCGCAGATTGAAGACGGCGACACTTTCTTTGCGGACTGGCGCCGGCCCGAATGGTCGGAAACCAGCCGCGAGCGTCACGCGGCAGACGACAAAAACGCCCATGCCTACAGCTTTCTCACTCTCGAGCGCGCGGCAGCCCGAAGCTTGGTCAAATCGGCGGCAATCTTGCGCTGATTTCGCGCTGTGCGCGTTCAAAATCGACATCCGCGAGCGCGTGCACCGGGCCGCGGGTCAGCCCGGACAAGATCTCGCTCTGGGCCGCGCCGCGTCGCTGCGCGCTCGAGTAAGGGATCTCATGATGGAACATGACCATCGAGTAGCGCGGAATGAAGCGCTGCGGAAACCGCCGCTCGAGCTCCAGTGACAGCGCCTGCTGCAGCTGGAATTTAGGCTCCGCGACGCTCGCGCGCATTTCCAGATAGTTCTCGAGCGCCATCGCCGCGATGGCATCGGTATTGCGCTTGCGGGCGGCGCCGAAGGCGGCGAACACCGCCTCCCAGGCCGGATGCCGCGCGACGCAGGCGTCGAATTCGATGCAATCCTCGAAACAGCAGTTCATGCCCTGACCATGAAAGGGCACCATCGCGTGCGCCGCATCGCCGATGAGCGCCGCGGTCCCCCCGACGTGCCACGGAGCGGCGCACACCGTTCCGAGAAAGCCGGTCGGATGCGCTGCGAAGTCCGCACCCGCGTGAGGCATCAGTTGATACGCGTCGGGGAAATGCTGCGATAGGAATTGGCGCACGGCGCCGGCATCGCTCAATGAGGCGAAGCTCACCGGGCCGCGCTTGGCGAGAAACAGCGTTGCGGTGAAGCTGCCGTCATGGTTGGGCAGTGCGATCAGCATGAAGTTGCCCCGCGGCCAGATGTGCAAGGCGTCCTTCGCCATGAGAAAGCGGCCCTCGGGGCCGGCCGGTATGGACAGCTCCTTATACCCATGTTCAAGATCCGTCTCGGTGGCTTCGATGAGCGTGCCGGCGGCCATCTCCCGGCGCATGCTTGAACCGGCGCCGTCGGTGGCCAGCAGCGGCTGCATCGGCACGACGAGCATGCGGTCACTTCGCAGGTCGCGAATGCGAGCGCTGCGCGCGGTAAAATCGGCCGATTCGAAGCGATGTTGGAAATGCAGGCGTATCCCGGGACGGGCGGCGGCCACCTCGATGAGCGCTTGATTGAGGCGCTGCCGGGAGACCGAGTAGATCACCTCATTGGGGCGCTGGCCGTAGGGCTGAAATGCGGTGTCGCGATTCTCGTGGTGGATGAGCCGGCCGCGCATGGGCAGCAGCGCGGAGCGCAAGCCATCGAAGACCCCCGCCGCCTTCAACGCATGTATGCCGCGGTCGGCCAGCGCGAGATTGATGGAACGGCCCGAGTCTGCCGCGGCTTCGCGCGGATCGGGGCGCGCTTCGTACAGCGCGACCCGCTGCCCGCGCCGCTCCAGCAGGATGGCCAGCAGCGCACCGGTCGGGCCTGCGCCAACGATGCGTATCACGGCCGCTTCATGTGTGCACGCACCGCGCGAGGATGTCCACCGCGGCGAAGACCTCTGCAAACGAGTTGTAGAGCGGAATCGGCGCAAGGCGCAGCACATCGGGCTCGCGCCAATCGCCGATCACGCCGGCAACCGTGAGTTGCTCGTGGCAGCGTTTGGCGGCCGCCGCGGGGCGCGCGATGCGCAAGCTCAATTGGCAGCCGCGCGACGCCGCGTCCCGGGGGGTTATGATCTCCACCAACCTGGGCAGGCGCTGCTCGATGAGCTGCTGCATGAATCCGCTGAGCGCAATGGATTTCTTGCGCAAGGCCGCCATGCCGGCCCGCTGAAAAATATCCAGCGAGGCGAGCAGCGGCGCGCTCGAGAGGATCGGCGGATTGCTGATCTGCCAGCCCTGAGCGCCCTCGATGGGATCGAATCTCGGATCGTAGAGAAACCGCTCGGCCTTGTTGTGTCCCCACCAGCCGGCGAATCGGGGCAGCTTCGAGCCCCGCGCATGGCGTTCATGCACGAAGCAGCCGCCCACGGCCCCCGGACCGGCATTCAGATACTTGTAGCTGCACCACACGGCGAAATCCGGATTCCAGTCGTGCAGGCGCAGCGGCGTGTTGCCGATGGCGTGGGCCAGATCGACGCCGACGCTGGCACCTGCGCGCCGCGCCGCGGCGATGAGCGGTTCCAGCTCGAGCAATTGGCCGGTCAGATACTGAACGCCCGGCAGCAGCACCAGGGCGAGATGCGGCGCTTCCTGTTCGATGCGGGCGAGCAGATCTTCGGTCCTCAAATTGCGCTCGTCGGCCCGAGGCCGCACCTCAATGAGACAGCGTGCGGGATCGAGGCCGTGAAACTCCAGCTGCGAAGCGACCGCGTAGCGATCCGAGGGGAACGCCGAGCTTTCAATCAGCACCTTGTTGCGTGTACCCGCGGGCCTGAAAAAGCTCACCATCATCAGGTGCAGGTTCACCGTCAACGAGTTCATGGCGACGACTTCGCCCTCCATCGCCCCGGCGAGCTGCGCGAGCCCCGCGGCGGCGTGTTCGTGATAGGGAATCCACGGGCGCGCCGCCTGGGTGTGGCCGAGAACGCCGAGGCGGCGCCAATCGGCGAGTTCCTGTTCAATCATCGCGGCTGCGGATTTCGGCTGCAGCCCCAGGGAGTGGCCGCCAAAGTACAGCAAATCGCGCCCCGCGGAATCGCGCGGCCGGTGAAACTCGCGCGCGAAGCTGCCAAGCGGATCCGCGGCGTCGTGAGCCGCCGCCGCTTCCAAGGTGAGGTCCGGGGCTTTCAGGAAGGCGCCTGCATCACGGTGCCGCAAGCGCTGCAGGTGCGATTGCCGGTACTCGAGTAGAAGCGCGCAAAGATGCCCGGCAATTCGGTTTCGATGTTGCCCACCGCAACCTGTTCGAAATACAGCCGGTGACCGCAGTTCTCGCAGTACCATGAGAATCCGTCCAATTCCTGCGGTCCGCGGCGCCGCTCGATGACCACGCCGACACTGCCCGCGGGGCGCTGCGGCGAGTGCGGGATCTGCGCCGGCAGCAGGTACATTTCGCCCTCGCGAATCGGCACATCCACCAGGCGTCCGTCCTGCACGGTCTTCAACACCATGTTGCCCTCGATCTGGAAGAAAAACTCTTCGCTGGGATCGTGGTGGTAGTCCTTGCGCGAATTCGGCCCGCCCACCGCCATGATGATGAACGCGCTGTCTTCGAAAAGCAGCTTGTTGCCGACCGGAGGCTTGAGCAGGCCGCGGTTCTGATCGATCCATCGGCGCAGATTGAACGGCGGTGTAGCTGGCATGGGCTCATTATACCGGCGATGAACTTCGTTGCGTTTGCCGCAGTCAAACCGGCTGGAGGCTGTATGCGATCTTTATCGGTGATTGCCGCTGTCGGGTTGTTGTTCGCATTGCCCTTGCAGGCGGCGGATCCGGCCATGGGCAGCCCGGTGCGGGCGGTCTGGAGGGAACAGCGCATGGACTTCTCCTACATGGGACGCACCGCGCGCTATTCCTGTCAGGGGTTGCGCGATAAAATGCGCTCCCTGCTGCTCGATCTGGGGGCGCGCCGGGATCTGCGGGTATCGTTGTTAGGTTGCAATGAATCCGCACCCCTGGTCCGTGGCTACCTGGGTCCGCGTCTGAGCCTGGATTTCTTCTCGCCGCAGCTGCCGGACCCGTCGGTCAAGCCCTTGTCCCCGGGGGATTTGCTGCCGGTGGATGCGCGCTACGAATCCTTCATTTTGACCAGTGATGCGTTCAAGAATTACGGTGTCGGCGATTGCGAACTGATCGAGGAATTCGCACGCGACATCCTGCCGCGTTTCGGTGCACGCAACGTAAAGCGGGACATTTCCTGCATACCGTACCAGGCGAGCGGCAGCCGCTTTTTCGTGCGCGGCGAGATCTTGCGGGCGGCTAGGATTCCCTAGGAGCCTTCGCGGCGCACGGCACCTGCACGGGTTTGGCGTCCGGCACGTCGAGGCGCAGCGCGGTCAGCCGATCTCCCCAGACGCAGCCGGTATCGAGACTCGTGACGTCGGCATTGCTGAAGTAACCCAGTGTCGACCAATGGCCGAAGACGATGCGCGTACCCCGCCAGCGCGCGTCGCGCGCCTCGAACCACGGAATGAGCGATTTGCTCTGCGCCTTTTTCGGCGACCCCTTGGCGCGCAGCGCCAGACGGCCCTCGGCGTCCAGATAGCGCAGCCGGGTAAGGCAGTTCGCGATGAAACGCAGGCGCTCCTCGCCTTCCAGGGCGTTGTCCCATCGATCGGGCTGATCGCCATAGAGCCGTGCGAACAGCTTTTCGGGATTGCGGCGCAGCGCCCTCTGCAGCTCATGCGCGCAATCCTGCGCCTGGCGCAAATCCCACTGCGGTGCGAGACCGGCATGCACCATGCAAACGTTCAGATCCCGGTCCTCGTGCATCAGCGGCCGCTCCTGAAGCCATTCGAGCAGCAGCGCACGGTCGGGGGCGGCCAATACATCGTCGAGCGTGTCGTCGCTGCGCAGCCGCGCGCCGCCATGGACCACCGCCAATAGATGCAGATCGTGATTGCCGAGGATGACCGTGGCGGCATCGCCCAGCGCGCGGATTCGCCGCAACACCTTGAGCGAGTCGGCGCCGCGGTTCACCAGATCGCCGACGAACCACAGGGAATCGCGATCGGCGGAGAATTTAAGGGCATCGAGCAGTGCGCCGAGTTCGGCATCGCAGCCTTGCACGTCGCCGATCGCGTACAGCGCCATCAGGCGCCCATTCGTCTAATGCAATACCCCGGGCATTGCCAGTCTGAACGGCGCAATCGGTGCATCGAATTGCTTGCCATCGTCGGCCACCATTTGATAGCTGCCCTGCATCGTACCGACGGGAGTTTCGATGACCGCGCCGGTGGAGTAGCGAAAACCCTGACCCGGCTTCAAGTACGGCTGCTCGCCGACCACGCCGTCGCCACGCGTCTCTTTCACATTGCCGTTCGCATCCGTGATGATCCAGTGGCGCGTCAACAGGCGCGCCGGCACCGGTCCCTCATTGCGAATCGTGATGGTGCAGGAGAATACGAAGCGCTTGTCGCGCGGATCGGATTGCTCCTCGATGTAAGAGGTCTCGACTTCGACCCGGATGCGCGACACGGGCTAGCCCAGGCGCACCGCGAGTACATCGCAGTGCGCGGCATGCAGCACGGTGTCCTCGGTGAAATTGACCAAAATTCCGAGGCCATGGCGCACGCGGCTGCCGAGCACGATCAGGTCAACGGCTTCCTCCTTGGCGACACGCAGGATTTCGGTCTTCTTGTTGCCCGCCTCCACCCGCGTGCCCGCAGAGCCGAGCCCCATGCGCGTCGACAGATCGCCGAGCCGCGCACGCGCACGGTCCACGAGGTCGGCTTCGATTTGCACGGTCGGCATCAATGTCTCACCCATGGGTTCGGTCGGCACGAATTCCACCACGTGCAGGATGACGATCGCGGCGTTCGAATGCGCGGCCATGTCGCGTCCGGCGGCCGCTATTTGTTCACTGGCGTCAGTCAGATCCAACAGTACCAGGATTTTCTTGTAGCCGGCCATGCGCTTTCGAGTATAACCGAGTGTGATGGGCTGCGAGCAGGCCGAATTGTGCCGGCGTGAGCGATTCCGGCCGCAGCTGCGAATCGATGCCGCAGGACTCAATCTGCTCCGGCGTGAGCAATCCCTTCAGGCCGTTGCTCAAAATTTTGCGGCGGTGGGAGAACGCGGCCGTGACCAGCATGCGCAGCACGCCATCCGCGCCGACTTCGAACCGGGGCTCGGGCGTCGGCCGCAACCGCACGATGGCGGACCAGACCTTGGGCGGCGGTTGAAAGGCACCGGGTCCGACCTCGAACAGCTTTTCCACCTCCGCCACGGCCGCAAGCATGACCGTCAAACGGCCGTAGGTCTTGCTGCCGGGCTGCGCAGTCATGCGGTCCACGACCTCTCGTTGCAGCATGAAATGCATGTCGCGGATCGCCGCGCGCTGCGCCAGCAGGCGAAACAGCAGCGGCGTGGAAATGTTGTAAGGCAGATTGCCGACGATACGCAGTGCGGCGCCATCCGCCCGCAGCCGGCCAAAATCCGAGTCGAGCGCATCCTCGACGTGCACCTGCAGCCCCGCGGCCGCGCGGGCATCGCTTTTCAGCGCCTGTGCGAGGTCGCGGTCGACCTCGATGACATCGAGCCGCTGCGATCGCAGCAGCAACTCCCAGGTGAGGGCGCCGCGGCCGGGACCGATTTCCACGATGCGGTCGCCGGCCAGCGGGGCAATCGCCTCGATGATGCGGCGGATGACGTTGCGATCATGCAGGAAGTGCTGACCGAAGCGCTTACGAACCGGCATGATCGTCAGGAGACAGGCCCCCAGCGCCCACCAGATCGATTGCCAGGGCCAGGGCGGCGGCCAAGCTTCCGCCGTCCGCCTTCCCGGTTCGCGCCAGGCTCAACGCGGTGCCGTGATCCACGCTGGTGCGCAGAATGGGCAGGCCCAGCGTCATGTTCACGGCCCTGCCGAATCCGGCATGCTTGATGACCGGCAGTCCCTGGTCGTGATACATCGCCACGATCACATCGACGTCCTTGAGGAAGTGCGGCGTGAATGCCGTGTCGGCCGGGATCGGCCCGAGCAGGCGGAGGCCTTCATCCTTCAGTTCCCGGATCACCGGCTCGATTATGTCCAATTCTTCCCGGCCCAGATGACCGGATTCGCCGGCATGAGGATTGAGCCCCAGGACGCCGATCCTGGGAGGGAACAGGGAGAAGTGCCGTTCCAGGTCCATGTTGACGATGCGCAAGGTCGACCGTAGCCGCTCGCGCGTGATGGCGCGCGGCACATCGCTGAGCGCGAGGTGCGTGGTGACCAGCGCCACGCGCAGTTCACGCTCAACCAACAGCATCACCGGCAGCGCAGCACGGGTCCGCTCCGCGAGATATTCGGTGTGGCCGCTGAAGCGGTAGCCGGCCTCCATGAGCGTGCTTTTCTGAACCGGCGCCGTGACCATGGCGGCAAACTCGCCATTGGTGCAGCCGTCGCAGGCCCGATCCAGCATCTGGATCACATAGGCGGCGTTGCGTACATCGAGCCGTCCGGCCTGAACGGGGTGGCTGGTTGGGACGTGCAGGACCTGCAGAACGCCGCCGCGATGCGATTTCGGTGCATGCGCGGCGTCGTAGCGCTCGAGCGCGAGCGGCACTCCCAGCGCGGCCGCGGTGCCGGCGAGCAAGTCGGCGTCGCCGGCCACCACCAGGTCGGCGCCCCAATCGCTTTGCGCCAGCATGACACAGGCATCAGGACCCACACCGGCGGGTTCCCCCGACGTGATGACGATGCGAGGTATGTACACTACATCTTGGTTTCGACGAAGGCATCGTCGCGCAAGCTGCGCAACCACAACTCCGTCTCTTCGTCGGCCTTGCTCTCGCGGATCGCGGCGTACGCCTTCTGCCGCCGTACGTCGTCGGTGCTGTCATAGGTGCGCGTACCGAGCATTTGCACGATGTGCCAGCCGTAGCGTGTCTTGAACGGCTGGCTGATCTCGTTGACCTTCAAGTCCGCGATCGCCTTGTCGAATTCCGGCACGAAAGTGCCGGGTCCGGTCCATCCCAAATCACCGCCATCGGGCGCCGAGCCGGGATCTTGGGATGAAGTCTCCGCGATGCCGGCAAAGTCCTCGCCCTTCTGGATGCGGTCGCGCAGTTTGGCGAGCTTCTCGCGCACCGTCGCATCATCGTCGAGTTCGTTCGGCTTCATCAGGATATGCCGCACGTGGATTTGATTGACGATCACCGGTGCTTCGCCGCTGCGCCGCTCGTTGAGCTTGACGATGTGGTAGCCGCTCGGCGTGCGCACCGGCGTACTGACGTCGCCGGGCTTCATCTTCACCACCAGGTCAAGAATGAATTGCGGGAGCTGGGAACCCTTGCGCCAGCCCAGCTGGCCGCCTTCCAGAGCCGTTTGGCTGTTCGAGTTGGCAATGGCGAGCTGGCCGAAGTCCTCGCCCTTGGCGGCACGCGAGGCGATGTCCTGTGCCTTGTGGGAGATGTCCTCGAGCTGCTTGGGCGTGGCCGCGGCGGGCAGCGACAGCAGGATGTGCGAGACGTTGAATTCATCGTTCGCCGCCTCGTTCTGTTCGCGCGCGAGGTACTGCTCCAGTTCATGGGGCGACACGCTGATGTGCGCGATCACGTCGCGCTGCCGCAAGGTGCTCAAGGTCAGTTCCTTGCGCATCGATTCGCGGTACTGCTTGTAGTCGACCCCCTGCGCGGCGAGCGCCGTGGGCAGTTGATCGAATGGGATCTTGTTGCGCGACGCGATCTCCTGCAGGGCGCTGTTCAGCTGCTCGTCGGTGACGGTCAAGCCGATGTGCTTGGCACGCTGCATTTCAATTTCCTGCAGCACCAGGCGGTCGAGCACCTGCTGGCGCAGCACGTTTTGCGACGGCAGTTCGACCTTCTGCTCCATGAGGCGCTTCTCGACGGATGCCATCTGGCTGTCGAGCTCGCTCTTCAACACCAGGCCGTCATTCACGATTGCCGCGATCCGGTCGAGCAGATCGCCGTGGACGCTGAGGTCGCGGGTCTGAGCATGGGAAGGCGACAGCAGCAACATCTGCGCGGCGATGAGCGCGCAGATTTGAAATACTTTACGCATGAGTCAAAATCCTTCGCCTCTTTTAATGGGTGCTCGGGTCGCGGGTCGAATACCCGCGGATCGACTGTTCGAGGAAGGAATCCTCACGCTTTCCGACCGAACTTAAGCCCGTCAGTTCCAATTGTAATGCAATCGAGGTGTCGAGTGTGCCTCCGGAGACGGTGGAGCCCGGGCGGATGCTCAGGTAGCGGCGCTGCACCAACTGCACCTTGTAGCAGCAGCTCTTGTACTCAAAACCGGCAACCTGTTCGATGGTCTGGCGGTCCTGCAGCGAATAGACCCAGCGGCCCACGGTATTCCAGTGTTCCGCGATGGGCCATGCGAAGGAGGCGTCCCATTGCTTGAGGATGCCTTCCTGGAAGCGGTAGCCGATGTTCACCACGCGGGAGGGGTCGGGGCGGTACTGGACGGATATCTCCGACTTCTCGGTTTGCGAGGTGTACGGATTCCACTGATAGTCGAGATTGACCCCCAGGTGCTTATAGCCGGTCAGCGCCACTTCCGCGACGATGTCCGAGGCGGGGAAGGCGCCGGGCGGTTGCGTGAGCGCAAGCGGGCGCAGCAGGCCGTCGCGATTCAAACCATAGGCGTATTCCCCGGGGTAGTACTGCACGAAGGGCTGGCCGCGCGCGACCAGCAGCGCATCGCCGGGCAATTCCAAAGGATTGACGAGCGGAACGTTTTGCGCGAGTTGCGCGGCTCCGGGCACCGCGGGATCCGTGGGCAGGCCCACGCGCGGGATCGAAAAGTAGCGGATCTGCCCGATGGTGGCCGACAGGTATTGGGTGCCGGAAACCGTATCGAACAGCCGCGTGGTCACGGCGAGCGCCAGCTGGTTGGCGTCACCGATGCGATCGGAGCCGACGTAGCGATTGGTGCGGAATAGTTCGGTCAGATTAAGATCGGGCAGGCCGCTGTCGAAGATCGGCAGCTCGTTCTGATTGCGGTAGGGCACATAGCTGTATACCAGCCGCGGTTCCAAGGTCTGGGTGCGCTGGCCCTGCGAGCCGGCGTTGCGTTCGAATACGAGTCCGGTATCCAGCCGCGCATAGGGCAGCGAGCGCGTCGGAGTGCTCGGCAGGCCGAGGCCCGCGTCCTGCAGATCGTACTGCGTGAGATCATAGCCGACGGCCGGTTCGAAGAAATATCCCGGGCCGCGGCTCGACCAGCGGATCTCCGGCGACAGATTCAGCCGCACGCCGGTCGGTCCGATCTCGCGCAGGAAGTTCACCGCTTCGCTGTCGAACGCGAATTCGAAGTTGCTGCCGCCGATCGGGTAGAGGGCGCTCGCCTGCACCCGCGGCACCCTCGAGTAGGGCCGGTCCGCGCCGTCCACGGTGGTATCGATGGTCTGGTAATTCTGCAGCTGCGCGCGGATGCGCCATGCATCGTCGTAGTACAGCAAGTCCGCGCGCCGTTCCAGAAAGGTCACGCTGGTCTGCTCCGTTCCCACGGCAAAGCTTTGGAAGTAATTGCTGTCGCTGACGCTCGCGATGTCCGTGTCGAAGCGCAAACCATGCCGAATGTCGGTGATGTCGGTGTAGCGCAGATAACTGCGGTCATCATGCTGCTGCCTGTCGTTCGGCAGAAAGGTCGCGTCCAGCTGGCCATGCGAGTTCGAGGTCAGATAGCGGAAATCCTCGGAGAGCTGCACGCCGCGCGCGGTCAGCAGGCCCGGCGTGACGGTCAGATCGTAGTTGGGCGCCAGGTTGAAGTAGTAGGGCACTTCGGCATCGAAGCCGTTGCTGCCCGAATGGCCGAGGCTCGGGAACAGCACGCCGCTCTTGCGCTCATCGCCCAGGGGAAATGAGATGTAGGGCGTGTAGAAGACCGGCACGTCCTTGAAGCGCATGACGACGTGGCGCGCGACGCCCTCCTGCAGCTTGGTGTCGAGGCTGATGTTCGAGGCGTTCAGACTCCAGTCCTCGTTGCCAACCGGACAACTCGTATAGTGAACGTGGTCCAGCGCCACCTTGCCGTCCGGGTGAACGTTGATGTCCTTGGCGAAACCGCGGCCATTGCGGTCCATCAGCTGGAAGAATGCCTCGTTGAAATTGGCGCCGCCCGCCGTTTCGTAGCTGCCGTTATCGCTGCGCACGCGCAGTTTCGGGTCGAGGAAATCGACCTTGCCCTTGACCGTCAGTTTATCCGCGGCGTAGTCGTAGGTCACCGAATCCGCCGAGACGCTGCGTTGATCCTGGGTCACGGTGACCCGTCCGGTGAGCACCGCATTGCCGTCGGCGCCGAGCACGGCATCGTTGCTGTCGATGTGGATGCGATGATCGTCGGCGGCGATGTCGGGCGGCCGGGTATAGGTGAACTTCGGCGGCGCGGGGCAGACGTCGGCGGCGCGTGCCGAGGCGCCTGCGAGACAAAGAAAGGCAGCTGCGGCCCGAAGGTGAGAAGCCATGGACAAAATGCGTCGCCTTAGTCGGTATACTCAAATCGCCGCATTTGCGGTGTGCGAATGGTCAAGCATGGTTGTATCGGATGCAAGCGATTCCCGCCTGGCGAATTTGACGCAATGGGTGATCGAGGACTTGGGATTCGCGGGCGCCGCGATCGCGCCCGCATCGGCGGACGCGAGTTTCCGCCGATACTTCCGGGTAACTTGCCACCCCGACACCTACATCGTGATGGACGCGCCGCCCGACAAGGAAGATTCGGCCCCATTCCTCACGGTGGCCAGAATCCTCGGCGGCATGGATTTGAACGCGCCCTCCGTTCTGGCGCGGGACATGGATCGCGGCTTTCTTTTGCTCTCCGACCTGGGGTCACGCCAATATCTCGATGCGCTGTCCGAGGACGGCGCCGCGGACCGCCTGTACGCGGATGCGCTGGGCGCGCTGCGTACCATGCAAACCGCGGACCCACGAGCTTCGCAGCGCCTGCCGTGTTACGACCGTGCGCTGCTGATGCGCGAAATGCAGCTGCTGCCGGAATGGTTTCTGCATCGCCACCTGGGGCTCACGCTTGCGGCCGCGGAGCACACGATGCTCGAGGCTGCGTTCGGCAGCCTGGCGGATGCCGCGCTGTCGCAACCCGCCGTCTTCGTGCATCGGGACTATCACTCGCGCAATCTTCTGGTCACCGCGCGGAACAATCCGGGCATCCTGGATTTTCAGGACGCGGTGCGGGGCCCCGTGACCTACGATCTGGCCTCGCTGCTCAAGGACTGCTACATCGCATGGCCGCCCGCGCGCGTTCGCGACTGGGTTCTGGAATATCGGGAAGCATTGCTCGAAGCCGGATTCGACCTCGAGGCCGACGCTGCCGCGTTCCTGCGCTGGTTCGAGCTCATCGGTCTGCAACGGCACATCAAGGTGCTCGGAATATTCGCGCGCCTATTCTATCGCGACGGCAAGGCGCAATACCTCGAGGATCTGCCGCGCGTGCTCGACTATGCGCGCGACACGGCCGCGAGCCATGCCGAGACCCGGCAATTCGCCGAGTTCATCGTCCGGCGCATCGATCCCGCGTTCAAGGATGCGCAGCGGCGGGTGCTGCCGTGAGCGCGCCGCGGGAGCGGCCGCGCGCGGCCATGATTCTGGCGGCGGGGCGCGGCGAGCGCATGCGGCCGCTGACCGACGCGACCCCGAAGCCCCTGCTGGCCGTGCACGGCCAGCGCTTGATCGAGCGCCTGGTCATCGGCCTGCAGCGCTCAGGGATGGAACGCATCGTGATCAATCTTGCGTGGCTGGGGGCGCAGATCCGCGATTTCCTGGGCGATGGCAGCCGTTACGGCGCGCACATCGTCTACAGCGAGGAGAGTCCGCGCGCGCTCGATACCGGCGGCGGCATCTTTCGCGCGCTGCCGCATCTTGCGCCCGGACCGTTCGCGGTGGTCAATGGCGATGTCTACACCGACTTTCCGTTCGAAGCGCTGGCGTTGGCCGAAGATAGCGACGCCCATCTGGTGCTGGTCCCCAATCCGGAATATTTGCAGGGCGACTTTGGGTTCGAGCATGGCCGGGCATTGGCCGCCGCCAAGGAGTTGTTCACCTTCGGCTGCATCGCCGTCTATCGACCCGCATTCTTCGCGGGTTGCGAGGATGGAGCATTTCCCATGATGCCCTTGTGGCGCCGCTCGATGGCCGCCGGCCGCTGTTCGGCGCAGGTCTATCAGGGCCTGTGGGAGGATGTCGGCACGCCGCAGCGGCTCGCGGCGCTGAATGCGGATACCGCCGGGTAGGGTACAATTGAGGGCATGTCCGAGTTCAAAGGCATCCCCATAGCGGCGCCACGTCCAGCGCGCAGCGGGGAAAAATACACGACAGCGCAGGGCTTCACCGCCATCAAGGACGGCATCAAGCCGCCGCCATCACCCGCAGCCAACCCACGCAAGCCGCGCTGGCTGCGCGCGCCGCTGGCCACCGGCGCCGCCTTCGGCGCGGTCAAGCAAATCGTGCGCGAGCACGCCTTGAGCACGGTGTGCGAAGAGGCGAAGTGTCCCAACATCGGCGAATGCTGGAATGCTGGAACGGCCACGATCATGCTCATGGGTGCGGTGTGCACGCGCGCGTGCCGTTTCTGCGCCGTGGACACCGGCAATCCGCGAGGCTGGCTGGATGCCGATGAGCCGGAGAACGTGGCCAAGTCGGTGCAGCTGATGCGCCTCAAGTACGTGGTGTTGACTTCGGTGAATCGCGACGATCTGGCGGACGGCGGCGCGTCGCATTACGCCGGCGCGATTCGCGCCATCAAGCACTTGAATCCCGGCACGGCGGTCGAAGCCCTGACGCCGGATTTCCAAGGCGTCATGGCGGACGTGCGCAAGGTGCTCGATTCGGGACTGGATGTGTTCGCGCAAAACATCGAGACCGTACGGCGTCTGACCCACCCGGTGCGTGATCCGCGCGCGGGCTACGACCAGACCCTCGAGGTGCTGCGCGCGGCGAAGGCGTATCTGCCCACGGTGCTGACCAAGACCAGCCTGATGCTGGGACTGGGCGAAACCGATGCGGAAATTCGCGAAACTTTGGGCGATTTGCGCGCGGCGCAGGTCGATGTGCTCACGCTCGGGCAATACCTGCGGCCCACGCCCAATCATTTGAGCGTGGAGCGATTCGTCACGCCCGGGCAATTCGACCAGTACCGCACGTGGGCACTGGAATTGGGATTTCTCGAGTGTGTCTCGGGTCCCTTGGTGCGCTCGAGTTATCGCGCGGAACAGGCGCTCAAACGCAACAATGCGGGGCTCGACAATGCCAAACTTGCCGTCGAAGCGGCCGGCGTGCGGCGATTCCCATGAACCGGACGCCGCTGATCCGCCATCTCGGGCTCGCCGCCTACGAGCCGACCTGGCGCGCAATGCAGAAGTTCACCGACGATCGGCAGGAGGGCACGGCCGATGAGATTTGGTTCGTCGAGCACCCGCCGGTGTTCACACTGGGCTTGAACGCCAGCCGCGAACATCTGCTGGCGCCGGGCGACATTCCGGTGGTGCAGATCGACCGTGGCGGCCAGGTGACCTATCACGGCCCGGGACAGCTGATGGTCTATCCGTTGCTCGACCTGCGCCGCCTCAAATTGGGCGTGAGGAATCTGGTGGTGGCGCTGGAAAATGCGGTGATTGCCTACGCGGCCGGCCACGGCATCGCGGCGTCAGGCTCCAGGGAGGCGCCCGGCGTCTATGTGGGCGCGGCCAAGCTTGCCAGCGTGGGCCTGCGCGTCCGCCGCGGCGCGTGCTATCACGGCATGGCGCTCAACGTATCGCTCGACCTCGCGCCATTCGAGCGCATCAATGTCTGCGGCTACAAAAATCTGCGCGTGACGCGGCTGGCCGATCTCGGGATAGCCGCAGATGCCGCCGGCGTGGCGGCGGATCTGACGCCGCATCTGCTGCGCCAGTTCGGCTTCGAGGGACGCGCGCGGCCGCAAAACTACAAAGCCATGAGCACCGATTTGCAGGCCGTCAGCTCGCGATAGATCTTATCGAGTTGTTCACGGCTGGTGGCGTGGACCAGGTAGGTGAGCGCCAGGAAGTTGCCGTCCGCGCTGGTGCGGGTCTTCACGCTGGATTCCGCGATCGGGCCGGCATGTCGTTCGACGATGGCCTGGGTGAGTGCGCGCAGATTGCTGTCGTGACGGCCCATGACCTTGACCGGGAAATTGCTGGGAAAATCCTCGGGTTCGGTGCTCATAGCGCCGGCGTCTTGCCCAACTCGCGGATGTAGCTGAGGAATGCGAGGTGCATGCGCTGGAACAACGGACCGGGTACACCCGCGCCCACCGGCGCGCCGTCGAGCCTGGTCACCGGCAGCACGCCCCGGGTGGAGAATGCCAGCCAAATTTCGTCCGCGCCGCGCAGCGCCGATTCCGGAATGGCCGTGCTGACATTGCGTATCGACAAAAGATCCGCCAGTTCCGTGACCACATCGCGCGTGGTTCCCGGCAGAATATGCCGGCTGTTCGGCGGCGTGCTGATGACGCCGCCCGACACGACATGCACGGTGGTCGACGATCCTTCCGTGAGCCCGCCGTTCTCCAGCAGGATGGTTTCAAAAGCGCCGGCATCGGCCGCGAGCTTTTTCAGCAGGATATTGGCCAGCAGAGCCGTGGATTTGATGTCGCGCCGCGCCCAGCGGGTATCGGCGGCGGTGATTGCGGCCACGCCCTTCTCGATCAGGGCGGGCGAAAGCGGGCTGAGCTCGGTGCAGTAGGCGAACACGGTGGGCTTCAGGCCCTCCGGCCAGGCGTGATTGCGGCCGAGCTCGGCACCGCGGCTCACCTGCATATAGAGATGACCGTCAGCGGCGGAGTTGCGCGAGATCAGTTCCTGGCATACATGCGCCCAGTCGCCATGCGACATCACCGGGGTCATGCGGATGCCGGCCAGGCTGCGGTTCAGCCGGTCCAGGTGCTGGCGCAGCCGGAAAGGACGCCCCGCATACACCGGCACGACCTCATAAACCGCATCTCCAAACAGGAACGCGCGATCGAGCGGCGATACGCTGGCCTGCTCGAGCGGCGGGTATGCGCCATTCAGATAGCAGATGGGCAGGGGTCCGCTCATACGAACCACAGCCGAATGGTATCGATGAGACGCCGCCACCAGCCGCCGGCGGCCACTGCCTTCAGGGGATGCAACGGCAGGGTTGCCAGGATCTGGCCGCCGTTGAAGACCCGCAGGGTACCGGCCCGCGCATCCGGGCCAAGCGGCGCAATGAGCCTGGGCTGCACGTCGAGCGCGGTCTTGGGATCGGCCTGGCCGCGCGCCAGGGTCAGGTACAGATCGTCCTTGATGCCGAGATCGGCCGAAGGTTGCGCGGCCTTCCAGACGTGGGTGGAGGTCAGCGATGTGCCGCCTTTGACGATGAGCTTGGTGTCGTAGAAGGTGAAACCGTAGCTCAGGAGCGCGGCGCTGGCATTTTCGCGACCCTTCATGCTGGAGGAGCCGAGCACCACCGATACCAGGCGCATGCCCTCGCGATGCGCCGAGGTCACCAGGCAAAATCCCGCGGAATCCGTATGCCCGGTCTTCAAGCCGTCGACGCTCGGATCCTTCTCGAGCAGACCGTTGCGGTTTTGCTGCCTGATGCCGTTATGCTCGAACTCGCGCACGGAATAGTATTTGTAGTACTGCGGAAAGTCGCGAATCATGGCGATCGCCAACAGCGACATGTCGCGTGCCGTGGTGTAGTGCTGCGGCGCCGGCAGGCCGGTGCTGTTCTCGAAATGCGACCCGACCATGTCCAGGCTCTTTGCAGTCGAATTCATCAGCTGCGCGAAGGTCTCCTCGGTCCCGGCTACGCGTTCAGCGAGCGCGATGGTGGCATCGTTTCCCGATTGCACGATCATCCCCAGGATCAGGTCGTCCACCGATACCGGCTTGCCCAGTTCGACGAAGCTGCGCGAGCCCTCGGAGCGCCAGGCGTGCTCGCTCACCGTGACCATGTCGTTCAGCTTGAGCTTGCCGATGCTGAGTTCGTGAAAGACGATGTAGGCGGTCATCAGCTTGGTCAGACTCGCCGGTTCCTCGCGCTTGGTCGCCTCGCTAGCAGCGAGAATCTTGCCGGTCCGATAGTCGGCGAGGATGTAGGCGCGCGCATCGACCTGCGGCGGCCCGGGGATGGATATCGCGGCCGGTGCTGCGGCTGCGGCCGGTGCTGCGGGAGGCGCCGCTGCCCAACAGTCTGCGGCGCAAACGGCGGCGAACGAGAGAGTGACGAGAAAAGAACGAAACATGTAATGCATACCCCATTTAAAGCCGGCCCATTTAAGGCCGGCCCATTTAAGGCCGGCTAGTTTACGGGAGTATCGCCGCCGGGCCAAAGGCGATTAGTCGAGCGCAAGATGCGCATCGCTGATGCCGAAGCGCTGCATATCCGCGACGATGCGATCGAATTCGGCGACATCCGGCACCGGCCCGATGCGCACCCGGAACATTCTGCGCCCGGAAATTTCATTATCGCGCACGAACACCTTGTCGTAACCGCTGCCGCGCAATTTCTCCGCGAGGCGCCGCGCATTGCTGGGATCGCTGAAGGCGCCGGCCTGGATGAAAAGTGCGCGCGGGATCGCGGGCGCCGGTGCCTGGGCGGCAGATGTTTCCGCGGAGGCCAGGGACTGCGTGGGCAGCGGCTCGAGACTGCGCACTTCGACCATGGCGGTGCCATTGCGCAGCATGCCGAGCTTGGATGCGGCCGTGTAGGAAAGATCGATGATGCGATTGCCGACGAAAGGTCCGCGATCGTTGACGCGGACCACGACGCTCAGTCCGTTCTGCAGATTGGTCACGCGCACATACGCCGGCAGCGGCAGCGTCTTGTGGGCGGCCGTCATGGCGTACATGTCGTAGGGTTCGCCGGTGGAGGTTCGGACCTTGTGGAAACCAGGCCCGTACCAGGACGCCACGCCGCGTTCCACGTAACCCACGCTCGAGGAGAGTACGTAGTAGCGCTTGCCCATGACGTCATAAAAAGGCGGATTGCCGTTGCGCGAGCGCGGCTCGACCCGCGGTACCGCGTCCGGCACGGATTCAGGCGCCGGCGGCGCCTCGACCGGCGGCACCTCGACTGGCGCCGGCGTGCGGGACTTCGGGATCTCGTTACGCGGCGCGGTGCCGAAACACGCCGCCAGGCCGGCTGCGGCGAATACGCAGACGCTCAGCCCCAGCGCGCGCGACGGGCTCACGGCGAGGTCGCGGGCGCAGCGGAGCCCGCGGACGCAGCGGAGCCCGCGGACGCGGGGGCGGTGGCGAACTGAACGCTGTCGTTCAAGAGCATGCGCTGTTTGACCGCCGCCGCGAGTTCGTAGACGGCCATGGCGTAGAGCGCGCTGTGGTTGTACCGGGTGATCACGAAAAAGTTGTTGTAGCCGACGCGCCAGTGAACGCCGTCTGCCTCGTCGACGGCAACCAGGATTGCCGGTGCCTCGGGCGGAAGGGAGACGTCGACGCTGACACCCTTTGCGGCGAGTGAGCCCAGGGTCTCCGTCAACGCCAGCGTGCGGCCATCCAGGTCGGCGACGCGTTCCGGGGCAACGGTGGCGTCGGCCAGCACCGGCTCGCCGGCGTTCCAGCCGTGCTCCTTCAAGTAGTTGCCGACGCTGGCGCACACATCCGGCCAGTCGGTCCACAGGTCGATGCGGCCGTTGGAATCCGCATCGACCGCGTAGCGACGGTAGTTCGACGGCATGAACTGCGGCGCGCCCATGGCGCCCGCATAGGAGCCCTTGAGCGTTTTGGGATCAAGATGCGCATCGCGCGTCAGCAGCAGAAATTGTTCCAGCTCGGCGCGAAAGAATTTCTCGCGCGGCGGATAGTCGAAGGACAGCGTAACCAGCGCGTCGAGGACGCGATAATTGCCGGTCAGACGGCCGTAATAGGTCTCAACGCCCAGGATCGCGGCGAGGTATTCGGGAGCCACACCGGTGCGGATGCTGGCCTGATCGAGCGCCTGCCGGTGCGCGATCCAAAACTCGGTACCCTCGCGGATGCGCCGTTCGTTGATGAAAATCGGCCGGTACTCATACCAGAGCCTGGCCTTCTCGGCCGGCTTGGCGATGGCATCGAGGATCGCCGGCTGGCTTTGCGCGGATTTCAGCAATTTGCGCAGCGTGCGCTTCTTGAAGGAATAGGCCGCGGCCATATGGGCGATGAATTCCTTGACCTCGCTGCGCTTCAAGTCGATGGCCGCGGCGGGCCGGATGCCGGCCGCCAGCAGTGCCGCGCAGACCAGAAGCGTCATGCCGAATGAGCGCCGCATGCTCAAGATCCGATCAGCTTGCGATGCGAATGCAGTGCCATGAGGATGCCGAAGCCGGCGAGCAGGGTCACCATGGAGGTGCCGCCGTAACTGATCAGGGGCAGCGGCACGCCGACTACCGGCAGGATGCCGCTCACCATGCCGGAATTGACGAACACATACACGAAGAAGCTCAATGCGACCGCGCCGCCCGTCAAGCGTGCAAAGGTGCCCTGCGCCTGCATCGCCAGATACAGCGCGCGGCCGATCACGATGCTGTACAAGGTAAGGATCAGCAGCTGCCCGAGCAGCCCAAACTCCTCGCCGATGACCGCGAAGATGAAATCGGTGGAGCGCTCGGGCAGAAACTCGAGCTGCGCCTGGCTGCCGTTCATGTAGCCCTTGCCGAACAGTCCGCCCGAGCCGATGGCGATCTGCGACTGGATGATGTGATAGCCGGCACCCAGGCGATCGGTCTCGGGATTCAAAAACATCAAAATGCGCTGGCGCTGGTAATCGTGAATGAAGTGCCAGGCGCCCCAGGCGGCGGCGCCCAGCAGCGGGATGGCGATCACGATGAGCCGAATTTGCAGCCCGGCGAGGAGCATCACGATCAGACCCGACGCCGCGATCAGCAACGCCGTGCCCAAGTCCGGCTGGGTCACGATCATCGCGGTGGGTACGGCAATCAACGCCCCCATGACGATCAGATCCAGAAATGTGGGCGGCAGCGGCCGCTCGTGCATGTACCAGGCACACGCCATGGGCACCGCGAGCTTCATGATTTCCGAGGGCTGGAAGCGCATGAAGCCGATATCGAGCCAGCGCTGCGCGCCTTTGCCGACGTGGCCGGTGACATCCACCACGATCAGGAGCAGCACCCCGATCACATAGGCGATCGGCGCGAACATGCGCAGATATTGCGGCGTGGCGAATTTGGCGAGCGCCAGCATGGCCGCCACTGCGATGCCGATGTTCATCAGATGGTGCTGCACCATCTTCCAGTTCTGCCCCGAGGCGCTGTACACCACCAGGACGCCGATGACCACGATGATGGCCAGCACGCCGGTGAGCGGACCGTCCAATCCCAGGGCACGCAGCGTGCGGCCGCCGGCGGTCAGGGTCCTGCGGGTGCGCGAGGGCGAGAACTCGTCATAGATCATGTGTCAACGCTCATGCGCTTTGCCCATGACGTTGATGAGCACGGGCCAGAGCAGCGCGCCGATGACGGGCGCGAGCCAGCGGCTGAAGGCGGTCACCGGATTGCCGGTGGCGCCGTCGACCCAGAAGAGGATGAATTGATAGCCCGTGAGCAGCATGAACACCACCAGGCATTGCGACAACATGGAGAAGACGCGAATGCGCAGGCGCAGATGCGTGGTCCAGGCGCCCATCAGGGTGAGGGCGAGGGCATGCTGACCCAGCACCACGCCTTGAATCACGTCGAGCGCGAGGCCGGAGAAGAATGCCAGCGACAGGCCGCCGGCACGCGGCGCTTCGATGCACCAATAAAACACCACCAGCACCAGAAAATCGGGGCGGAACGCATCCAGCACCGCCGGCAGCGGCAGCACCGCGAGCGCGAGCGCGACCAGGGCGGACAGCGCCATGGGCATGCGGCGGATGCGGGTCTCGCGCATCATTTCTTGGGCACCGGCGCGGGTTTGGGCGGGGGCTGCAATTCCGCCGCCTGCGGCTTGAGCCATACGAACAGGAGTTCCCGGGAACGATCGAGCGCCGCCGCGGGTTTGACGTCGACGTCGGCGAGCGACTGCGCCGGATCGCGCTTGACCTCGGCGATGGTGCCGACCGGATAGCCGGCGGGGAAGCCGCCGCCCAAGCCTGAGGTGACCAGCAGGTCACCCGGCACCACATCGGCGCTGGTGGGAAGGTAGGGTAGTTTCAAGCGGTTGGTATCGCCCGTGCCCACGGCCACGGTGCGCAGGCCGTTGCGATTGACCTGCACGGGAATCGCATGCGCCGCATCGCTCACCAGGATGACTTCGCTGGTGAGTTGGCCGACGCGCGCGACCTGGCCGAACACGCCGCCCGAATCGAGCACCGCCTGGCCCACGTAAATGCCGTCGCCGGCACCCTTGTCGACCAGCACGCGTTCGCGGAATGCGTCCAAATCCACATTCATGACATCGCCGATGACGAAACGGTCGGTGACGCCCGCGGTATTCTCGCGTAGCGCGCGCAGCCTCACCGTCTCGGCCTCGAGCGCCTCGTAGCGTTGCAGCCTGAAATCGGCCACGCGCAATTGCGCCTCGAGCTTGGCCTTGTCGGCGCGCAGCGCGTCGCGGGTGGTGACGCTGTCGCGAAACCAGTGCCAGCCTTCGAAGGGCGAGGCGACAGCCACTTGCACGGGGTAGGCGACCACCGATAGAAACTGGCGAATTTTTACCAGGTTGGAGTAGCGCTTGTCGACGATGATCAGCGCGAGCGCCAGCAACGAGTACATGACGCAGCGGAACAGCAGCCCCTGCGTCCGACCCGAGACATCGGTGCTACGAAAGGCGACCATCGGCCGAGGGGCGGCTCACGGGCAAGACTCGAACAGGCTCCGGTTCGCTTGCATTACTCCAGTCCGAAAATGCCGGGTCCGTGTTCCTCGGTGAGCTCGAGGATTCGCCCGCCGCCGCGCGCCACGCAGGTCAACGGGTCATCGGCGATCACCACCGGCAACCCGGTTTCTTCCATGAGCAGTTTGTCCACGTCGCGCAAAAGTGCGCCGCCGCCCGTCAACACGATGCCGCGCTCCGCGACGTCGGCGCCGAGTTCCGGGGGCGTCTGTTCGAGCGCTTGTTTCACGGCGCCGACGATGCCCTGCAAAGGCTCTTGCAAGGCCTCCAAAATTTCGTTTGAGTTCAAGGTGAAACTGCGCGGTACGCCTTCGGACAGATTGCGTCCCTTGACGGAAATTTCGCGCACCGACTGGCCCGGATAGGCCGAGCCGATTTCCAGCTTGATGCGCTCCGCCGTGGCCTCGCCGATCAAAATGCCGTAGTTGCGACGCACGTAGTTGGTGATGGCCTCATCGAATTTGTCGCCGCCGATGCGCACGCTGGCCGCGTACACGATGCCGTTCAAGGAGATGACCGCGACCTCGGAGGTGCCGCCGCCGATGTCGAGCACCATGGAACCGCGTGCTTCCTGGACCGGCAGGCCCGCGCCCACGGCGGCCGCCATCGGCTCGGGCACGATGTCCACGCTGCGCGCTCCGGCCCCTTCGGCCGATTCCTTGATGGCGCGCCGCTCGACCTGGGTGGACCCGAAAGGCACGCAGACCAGCACGCGCGGGCTGGGGCTCAAAAACCGGTTACCGTGCACCTTCTTGATGAAGTACTGCAGCATTTTTTCCGTATAGGTGAAATCCGCGATGACTCCGTCCTTCATGGGCCGGACCGCGGTGATGTGGCCGGGGGTGCGGCCCAGCATGTTCTTGGCTTCGACCCCGACGGCGACGATGATTTTGCCGCCGCGCGTCGGTTCATCCTGAACCGCGACCACCGAGGGTTCGTTCAGAACGATGCCCCGCTCGCGGACGTAAATCAGGGTGTTTGCGGTTCCAAGATCGATTGAGAGGTCATTGGAGAAATAACCTCTAAGGCGTTTGAACATGGGGTATTTTTCGTAAAATTTTGGGGTTAAAAAAGATCGGCTAATGTAACAACCGACACGACATATCACAAGGCAACGTGTATCATCCCCCAAGCTTAATTTGCGTGAGTTGCCGCGCATTTTGAGCACCAACCCTATGAGCCTGACCCGTCAAGACGTCGAAAAAATCGCGCACCTCGCGCGACTGTCCATCACGGATCAGGAGATGCCGGTGTATGTGAGCAGCTTGTCGAGCATCGTCAGTTTCGTCGATGAGTTGTCACGCACCGACACCGAGGGCGTGCTGCCCATGGCGCATCCGCTCGATGGCCAGCATCAGCGTCTGCGCGCCGATGAGGTCTCGGAGACCGACAACCACGAGAAATACCAAGTCAATGCGCCGGCGGTGGCGGCCGGCTTGTACGTGGTGCCGCGGGTGATCGAGTAAACCCTTAAACTATTCTTGCGCGATGCTGCATAACCTTTTCATCGGCGAACTTGCCGCGCGCTTGGATAAGCGAGAGATTTCGAGCGTGGAACTCACCCGGCACTTCTTGAGCCGGATCGAGCGCTTGAACCCGCCGCTCAACGCCTTCATCAGCCTTACCGCCGATGCGGCCCTCGCCGACGCGGCCGCGGCCGATGCCCGATTGAAGGCCGGAGAACGGGGTCCATTGCTTGGTATCCCTCTAATTCATAAAGATATTTTCTGCACCGCCGGGGTCAGGACCAGCTGCGGCTCGCGCATGCTGGATAACTTCGTCGCCCCCTACGATGCCACCGTGGTGGTGCGGCTCAAGGCGGCAGGTACCGTCATGCTGGGCAAGTCCAATATGGACGAGTTCGCCATGGGGTCGTCGAATGAGACCAGCTACTACGGGCCGGTCAAAAATCCCTGGGATATCAGCAAGGTGCCGGGCGGCTCGTCCGGCGGATCGGCCGCCGCCACCGCCGCCCGGCTGGCCCCGCTCGCCACCGGGACCGATACCGGAGGCTCGATTCGCCAGCCGGCCGCGCTCACCGGGGTGACCGGACTCAAACCCACCTACGGGCGGGTGTCGCGCTACGGCATGATTGCCTTCGCCTCGAGCCTGGATCAGGCCGGCGTATTCGCGCGCAGCGCCGGCGATGCGGCCGCGGCGCTGGCCGTCATGGCCGGATTCGATCCGCGCGACTCCACCAGCGTCGATGTGCCGGTCCCGGACTATATGAGCACCTTGAGCCAGCCGCTCAAGGGCTTGAAGATCGGACTGCTGCGCGAGTTCTTCGAGGGTCTCGAAGCGCAAAACGCGGCGCTGATCGAAAATGCACTGAGCATCTACACCGGCCTGGGCGCGGAAACACGCGAGGTCAGCCTGCCGCACCTGCCGCTTTCGGTGCCGACCTACTATGTGGTCGCACCGGCCGAGTGTTCCTCGAACCTGTCGCGTTTCGACGGCGTGCGCTTCGGCCACCGCTGTGAAAATCCCAAAGATCTCATGGACCTGTACAAGCGTTCGCGCGGCGAGGGGTTTGGGCCTGAGGTCAAGCGGCGCATCATGACCGGCACGTACGTGCTGTCCGCGGGCTACTTCGATGCCTATTATTTGAAGGCCCAGAAGGCGCGCCGCCTGATCACGAATGATTTCCGCGCCGCCTTCGACCAGGTGGACCTGGTGATCGGGCCGACTACGCCGACACCGGCTTTCGACATCGGCGCCAAGATGAACGATCCGGTGCTCATGTATCTCAATGACATCTACACCATCGGTGCAAATCTCGCGGGTCTTCCCGGGATCTCGGTGCCCTGTGGATTCGTCGACGGCCTGCCCATGGGCCTGCAGCTGATCGGCCCGCACTTTGCCGAGGCCAAATTGCTGAACGCAGCGCATCAATACCAGCAGGCCACGGATTGGCACACGCATGCGCCGCGCGGGTACGCCTGATGAGCGACTGGGAAGTTGTCATTGGTCTCGAGATCCACGCGCAGCTGGCGACGCGCTCGAAAATCTTCTCCGGTTCGGCGACCGCCTACGGTGCGCCGCCGAACTCCCAGGCCAACCTGGTCGATCTGGCCTATCCCGGTGTGCTGCCGGTATTGAATGCCCGTGCCGTGCAAATGGCGGTGAAATTCGGCCTGGCGATCGATGCCAGCGTGGCGCGCCGCTCGGTATTCGCGCGCAAGAATTATTTTTATCCGGACCTGCCCAAGGGTTATCAGATCAGCCAGTACGAACTGCCGGTGGTCGCGCGCGGTTCCCTCAAGGTCATGCTGGAGGACGGCACGGTCAAGACGGTGGGCATCACGCGCGCGCATCTGGAGGAGGATGCCGGCAAATCGCTGCACGAGGGCCTGGCGAACGCCACCGGCATCGACTTGAATCGCGCCGGCACGCCGCTTTTGGAAATCGTCTCCGAACCGGACATGCGCTCCGCCAAGGAAGCGGTGGCGTATATGAAGAAGGTGCACACCTTGGTGCGCTATCTGGAAATCTGCGACGGCAACATGCAGGAAGGCTCGTTCCGCTGCGATGCCAACGTATCGGTAAGGCCGAAGGGTGAGGAAAAGTTTGGCACCCGCGCGGAAATCAAGAATCTGAATTCATTCCGCTTCGTCGAAAAAGCCATCCAGTACGAGGTCGCCCGGCAGGTCGAGCTGATCGAAAGTGGCGGCAAAGTGCTGCAGGAGACCCGCCTCTACGACTCCGACAAGGATGAAACCCGGTCGATGCGCTCCAAAGAGGAGGCCAACGACTACCGCTACTTCCCGGACCCCGATCTTTTGCCGGTGGAAATCGATGAGTCGTTCATCGAGGCGGTGCGTGCCACCTTGCCGGAGCTGCCGGACCAGAAGGCCGCGCGCTTTGCCAAGGACTACGGCCTGTCGGGATACGATGCGGGCGTGCTCTGCGCGAGCCGCGAGCTCGGCGCGTATTTCGAGGCCGTGGTCGCCGGGGTGGGCTCGGGTCATGCCAAGCTCGCGGCGAACTGGGTCATGGGCGAACTGTCGAGCGCGCTGAATCGCGACAATGTCGACATCGAGAACTCACGGGTCGACCCTGGGCAACTCGTGGGTCTTTTGACGCGGCTCGTGGATGAAACCATCTCGGGCAAGATCGCGAAAGAGGTGTTCGAGGCGATGTGGTCCGAGGGCAGGACCGCGGATGCCATCATCGAGTCTAAGGGTCTGCGCCAGATCACGGATTCGGGCGCCCTCGCGGGTGTCGTCGACGCGGTGATCAGCGCGAATCCAAAACAACTCGCTGACTATCGGGCCGGCAAGGACAAGCTGTTTGGATTCTTCGTCGGCCAGGCCATGAAAGCCACGGGAGGCAAGGCGAATCCGGCACAGCTCAACGAGCTGCTGAAAAAGAAGCTGGGCGGCTGAAAATGCATGACCGCGATACGCTGCATCGCTTCCTGTTCGAGCGCTTTCCCGTGCGCGGCCACTTGGTTCATCTGGATGCCGCCTGGTGCGCGCTGATCGAGCACCGCGACTACCCCGAGGCAATTCGCGAGACCTTGGGCGAGGCGGTGGTGGCCTCGCTGCTGCTGGCCGCCACCATCAAGTTCGAAGGCGTCCTGTCGCTGCAGCTGCAGGGAGACGGGCCCATGCACCTGCTGCTGGCGCAATGCACCAGCGGATTGGGGGTGAGGGGACTCGCCCGCTATCGGGATGGCGCCGCGTTCGATTCGCGCGACATCGACGGCCTTTTGGGCGCGGGTAATCTCACCGTGACGCTGGAGACCGACCAGGGCGCACGGCGCTATCAGGGCATCGTGCCGATCGAGGGCGGCCGTTTGGCCGATTCACTGCAGGCCTACTTTCAGAATTCCGAACAGCTGCCCACGCGCTTGTGGCTGCATGCGGACGCGCTGGGCGCCTCGGGCATGCTGCTGCAGAAACTCCCGGGACAGGACTCGCAGCCGCCGCCCGATGCGGCGGCGATCGAGGAGGCGTGGCGGCGGGTGCAGATCATCGGCGACACCCTGACGCCCAAGGAGCTGCGCACGCTCGAGGATGCCGAGATCCTGCATCGGCTCTTCAATGAAGATGACCTGCGGCTGTTCGAACCCTCGCCGGTATATTTTCGCTGCCGCTGCTCACGCGAGCGGGTGGCGGACATGCTGCAGGGACTGGGCGAAGCGGAAACCCGCTCGGTGCTCACCGAACAAGGCAGAGTCGAGGTGAATTGCGATTTCTGCAATCGCGCCTACCTATTCGACGCGGTGGACATCGCCCAGCTGTTCAAGGCGGCGGTTGCCGCCGACAGCGGCACCTCGGTGCACTGACCCTGACGGTGTGGCGGCCGCAATGGCTTCGCTGGTGCGCGATCTGCGCTACGCTGCCGTTCGTCGCGGGCGCGACCTTTGCCGCGCGCTCCGAACCCTTCTACCTGACCAGCTTCGAGGCCAGGCCTACCGCGGCGGAGCTGACGGCGCTCGGCCGCGAGCTGTTTTCCGATCCGCTGCTGTCGGCATCCGGGCAACTGTCCTGCGCGAGTTGCCACGATCCGCGCCATGACTTCGCACCGCCCAATGCGCGGGCCGTGCAGCGCGGCGGCGGCGATGGGCAGAGCTTCGGTGTGCGCGCAGTACCCTCGCTCAAGTACACGCAAAGCGTGCCGCCGTTCACCGAGCACTATATCGACGATGATGGGGATGACAGTGCGGACCAGGGGCCGGCGGGAGGGCGCACCTGGGATGGGCGTTCCCAATCGTTTCATGACCAGGCGCGGCTGCCGCTGTTCTCGCCGTTCGAAATGGCGAACCTCGATGCTGATGCCCTGATCGCCAGGCTGCGGAAAACCTATGCAGCGCAATTTCGCCGCATCTTCGGTGCGAAAATATTCGACCACACGGCGCCGGCGTTCAAGGGTGTGCTGATGGCGCTCGAGGCTTTTCAGCAAAGTCCCGCCGAGTTCTATCCCTACAGCAGCAAGTACGATGCGTATCTGCGGCAGCGGACGGATTTGAGCCCGCAGGAACTGCGCGGACTCAGTGCCTTCAATGACCCGGAAAAAGGCGACTGCGCGCGTTGCCACCCGAGCGCGATGCAGCGCGGTGCGTTTCCGCAATTCACCGACTATGGATTTGCCGCGATCGGCGCGCCGCGCAATCTTGCAATTCCCGCGAACGCGGACCCGCGATACTTCGATCTGGGCCTGTGCGGACCGCTGCGCACCGACCTGCGCGACCACCCCGACTATTGCGGCATGTTCAAAACGCCATCTTTGCGCAATGTCGCGCGCCGCGCCGTGTTTCTGCACAACGGCGTGTTCCGCTCATTGAGCGATGTGGTGCGGTTTTATGCCGAGCGCGACACCGCGCCGCAAAAGTGGTATCCGCGCGGGCACGATGGCAGCGTGTCGAAGTTCGATGATTTGCCGTCCCAGTATCTGGCGAATCTCGATGCGCAGGCGCCCTTCGATCGCCGCTTGGGGCAGACGCCCCGATTGAGTGAACAGGATGTCCTCGACATCGTCGCTTTCTTGCAGACCTTGAGCGACGGCTTCAAGCCACCCTAGCCGCCGCGAGCTCCCCTGGCAGGCCCTGCAGCCGCTTGCTTCTACAGCGCCGAAACCCCGGCCAGCTGGGTCAGGCTTTGCGAACGCGTCAGGGCGATGAACTCTCTTATATAGGCCGCTTCCGCGCCGGCGTGCGTGGTCGCGGCGTACAGTTCGCAGCGCAATCCCGACTGCCCGATGGGCCGGGAGACCACGTAACCGCGCTCGATGTAATTGCCCACGGTCCACGAGGGCAGCGCGGCGATGCCGCGCCCGCTGGCGACCAGCTGCAGGATGGCCACGGTCAATTCCGCCGTGCGCCGCCGCGGACTGATATGCGCCGGCGTCAGACAATGCTTCATGACATCCAGCATTTCGTCGGGCACGGGATACGTGATGAGAGTTTCAGCGGCGAAATCGGTCGCCTCCAGCCAGGGTTTGGCGGCCAGGCGATGCCGCGGACTCATCAGCGCCACGCTTTCGTAGCGGAACAGCGGACTGAAGGTGATGCTCGGATGGACCTCGGGGCGGTCATGAATGATGGCAAGTTCCGCTTCGCCCTGATCGAGCAGCGGCAGCGGGTTCATCAAAAAGCCTGAGATGATGTCGAGCTCAACCTCGGGCCAGAGCGTCCGATACGCATCCATGGCGGGCATCAGCCAGTCGAAGCAGTTGTGGCATTGCACCGCCACGCGCAGGGGGCCCGCGTGCCCTTGGGCCAGCCGCGCCACATCCCGGCCTGCCTCAGCCACCTGCGGCAACACGCTCCGCGCCAAGGTCAGCAATCTCTGGCCGATGGCAGTAAATCGCAGCGGCCGGATGTTCTTTTCGACCAGCGCCGCCCCGTAGTGACTTTCCAGCGCTTTCAGCTGGTGGGACAGCGCCGACTGGGTGAGAAATAGCCGCGCAGCCGCCTTGGACAGGCTTCCGCACTCCGCCAGAGCCAGTAAGGTCTCCAAATGCCGGACTTCGAGGAATGTCGAGGACATGAGCCTAATTCATTTCCAATATGAGAATAATGAGATTGAGTCAAATCCTAGTCTGCAGCAAGCTTAATGTCGAGAAGTGCTGCAGGCCGCATTCATGCCCGATCCAACCGTATCATTCGAGTTCTTCCCGCCCGGCGATGAGGCCATGGCCGCGCAGTTGTGGCAGTCCGTTCAGCGGCTTGCGCCGCTGCGGCCGAGCTTCGTATCGGTGACTTATGGCGCGGATGGCTCGACCCGCACCCGTACCCACGAGTTCGTGCAGCGGGTCTTGCGCGAGACCGGCTTGCGGGTCGCTCCGCATTTGACCTGCGTCGGCGCCTCGCGTGCCGAAGTGCTGGGAATTGCGCAGGGCTATTGGCAGCAAGGCGTGCGCCACTTGGTCGCACTGCGCGGTGATGCGCCGGCCGCCAATCTGTCGCCCGATGGCCGCTATCTGCCGCACCCGACAGGATTTGCCTATGCGTCGGACCTGGTCCGCGGCCTGCGCGAGGTCGGTAATTTTGAAATGTCGGTTGCGGCTTATCCGGAAGGCCATCCCGAATCGGGCGGCGTCGAGGCGGAGCTCGAAAATCTCAAGCGCAAAGTCGACGCCGGCGCAGGCCGGGCGATCACCCAGTTCTTCTTCGAAACCGATCTATTTCTGCGCTTTCGCGACCGCTGCGCCGCGGCCGGCATCCAGGCCGGCATCGTGCCGGGCATCCTGCCGATCACGCGCTTTCCGCAGCTGCTGCGCTTTGCCGCGCGCTGCGGCGCCACGGTGCCCGACTGGCTGCGCAGCCGCTTCGATGGCCTGGATGATGATCCGGACACGCGCCGCATGATTGCCGCCAACGTCGCGATCGAACAGGTGCAGCGATTGCGCCGGCATGGCGTCGATGAGTTTCACTTCTACACGTTGAACCGCGCCGAACTCGCCTATGCGATTTGCCATGCACTGGGCCTGCGGCCGCGTTTGAGCGAAGTCCGGGTGGCCTGATGAGCGCAGCTCGAAGCCCGCTTCAAGCCTTCAAGGCGCTGCTCGATCAACGCGTGGTGATGCTCGATGGCGCGATGGGCACCATGATCCAGCGCCACCGCCTGAGCGAGGCGCAGTTTCGCGGCGAGCGCTTCAAGTCGTGGCGCAGCGACCTGCGCGGCAACAACGATCTGCTGAGCATCACGCAGCCGCAAATCATCGCCGACATTCATCGCGCCTACCTCGAAGCAGGCGCCGATGTGATTTCCACCAACACCTTCAATTCCACCTCGGTGTCGCAGGCGGACTATGGCATGCAGGGCCTGGTCGGCGAGCTGAATCTGGAAGCGGCGCGCCTGGCGCGCAAGATCGCGGACGAGGTCGGCGCGGCGAGCGGCGTGCGGCGTTTCGTCGCCGGCGCGCTCGGGCCCACCAATCGCACGGCCTCGCTCTCACCGGACGTGAACGATCCCGGCTTTCGCAACATCAGCTTCGATGAACTGGTGAGCGCCTATACCGAGGTGACGCGTGCGCTCGTGGCGGGCGGCGCGGACATTATTCTGATCGAAACCGTTTTCGACACCCTGAACGCCAAGGCGGCGCTGTATGCGGTGCGCGGGGCGCTGGATGCGGCGGGCGCGGAGCTGCCCATCATCGTCTCGGGCACGATCACCGATGCCTCGGGCCGAACCCTGTCGGGCCAGACCACGGAGGCGTTCTGGAATTCAATCCGCCACGCCAAGCCCCTGGTGGTCGGACTCAATTGCGCGCTGGGCGGCAGGCAACTTCGTCCCTATGTCGAGGAGCTGTCGCGCATTGCCGGCACCTATACCTGCGCATATCCGAATGCAGGACTGCCCAACGCCTTCGGCGAGTACGACGAGACGGCGCCGCAGACGGCCGAAATCTTGCGCGACTTCGTCGCCAGTGGGTTTCTCAACATGGCCGGCGGCTGCTGCGGCACCACCCCTGAGCACATTCGCCTCATGGCGCGCGCCGTCTCCGGTCTCGCGCCGCGGAGTGTCCCCTCGATCGAGCCCAAGTGCCGCTTGAGCGGCCTGGAACCCTTGACCATCGATGAGCGCAGTCTGTTCGTCAATGTGGGCGAGCGCACCAATGTCACCGGATCCGCCAGGTTCCGCAAGTTGATCGAGGCCGGCGATTATGCGGCCGCGGTGGATGTGGCACGCCAGCAGGTGGCGAATGGCGCGCAGATCATCGATGTGAACATGGACGAGGGCATGCTCGACTCGCAGGCCGCCATGGTGAAATTCCTGAGCCTGATCGCCGGCGAACCCGACATCGCGCGCGTGCCCATCATGATCGACTCCTCGAAATGGTCGGTGATCGAGGCGGGTTTGAAATGCGTGCAGGGCAAGGGCATCGTCAATTCCATCAGTCTGAAGGAAGGCGAGGAGCTGTTCCTCACGCATGCGCGGGCGTGCCTGCGCCATGGCGCGGCGGTGGTGGTGATGGCCTTCGATGAACAGGGCCAGGCGGACACCATCGCGCGCAAAGTGGGCATCTGCGAGCGCGCGTATCGGATCCTGACCGAACGCATCGGGTTCCCGCCCGAGGACATCATCTTCGATCCCAACATTTTCGCCGTGGCGACCGGCATCGAGGAGCACAATCGCTACAGCCTCGACTTCATCGAGGCAGCCGCCGCCATCAAGCAGCGCATGCCTGCGGTGCATATCAGCGGCGGCGTCAGCAATGTGTCGTTTTCGTTTCGTGGCAATGACCGGGTGCGCGAGGCGATGCATTCGGTGTTTCTGTATCACGCGATCCGCGCAGGGCTCACGATGGGCATCGTCAATGCCGGACAGCTGGCGATCTACGAGGACATCGATCCTGAACTGCGCGAGCGGGTGGAGGATGTGATCCTGGCGCGGCGCGCGGACGCCACCGAACGGCTGTTGGAAACCGCCGAGCGCTTCAAGGGAGGCGGCGGCCAGAGGCGCGGCGACGATTTGGAATGGCGCAAGCTGCCGGTGGAAGAACGCCTGCAGCACGCCTTGATCAAGGGGCTGGATGAGTTCGTGTTCGATGATACGGAAGAGGCGCGGCTGAAAGCCGTGCGGCCGCTGGATGTGATCGAGGGGCCGCTGATGGACGGCATGAACGTGGTCGGCGACCTGTTCGGCGCCGGCAAGATGTTTCTGCCGCAGGTGGTGAAATCGGCGCGGGTGATGAAAAAGGCCGTTTCGGTGCTGATCCCGTACATCGAGAAGGAAAAATCCGGCGCCGCCCGCTCGAACGGCAAGGTGGTGATCGCCACGGTCAAGGGCGACGTGCACGACATCGGCAAGAACATCGTCGGCGTGGTGCTGCAGTGTAATAATTTCGAGGTCGTGGATTTGGGCGTCATGGTCTCCTGCGAGAAGATCCTCGAGGCCGCCACGCGCGAGGGCGCGAATCTCATCGGCCTGTCGGGGCTCATCACCCCCTCGCTCGATGAGATGGTGCACGTTGCCAAGGAAATGCAGCGCCTGGGGTACAAGCAGCCGCTGCTGATCGGCGGCGCCACCACCTCGCCCGCGCACACCGCGGTGAAGATCGATCCGCAGTACGCGGCCGGCGTCATCTATGTAAAGGATGCCTCGCGTTCCGTGGGCGTCTGCCAGCAGCTGGTGACCGCGGGCACGCGCGATGCCTACGTGGCGAACATCAAGGCCGAGCATGAGCGGCGGCGCGAGCAGCACCGCAACAAGGGCGCCAAGGCGCCGCAGCTCTCGCTCGTCCAGGCGCGTGCCAAGAAATTCAAGATCGACTGGCCTGCCTACCTGCCGCCGGTGCCGGCGTTCCTCGGCGTCAAAGCCTTCGACGATTACCCGCTGCGTGAATTGCTGCCCTATATCGACTGGATGCCGTTCTTCAACGCCTGGGAGTTCGCCGGCAAGTTCCCCGATATCTTGAAGGACAAGATCGTGGGCGAGGCGGCGAGCAGCTTGTACGCGGATGCGACCCGCATGCTCGAGAAGCTGATCGATGAGAAGTGGCTCGAGGCGCGCGCTGTGGTCGGCTTCTTCCCGGCCAACAGCGTCGGCGACGATGACATCAGCGTGTTCGCCGATGAGGCGCGGCAGGCGGCGGTAATGCGGCTGCATAACCTGCGGCAGCAAAAGGCCAAGCCGCAGGACCAGGCGCAGCTGTGCTTGAGCGATTTCGTGGCCCCGGCGGCGAGCGGCCGCGCCGACTATGTGGGCGCTTTCGCGGTGACCGCGGGCATCGGCATCGATGAGCACGTACGGCGATTCGAGGCGCAGCACGACGATTACAGCAGCATCATGCTCAAGGCGCTGGCCGACCGGCTGGCCGAGGCGCTGGCCGAGCGCCTGCACGAACGCGTGCGCCGCGAATTCTGGGCCTATGCCCCGCACGAGCACCTCGACAACAGCAGTCTGATTCGCGAGGAATACCGGGGTATCCGGCCGGCTCCGGGCTATCCGGCCTGCCCCGATCACACCGAGAAGGCGCTGCTGTGGCGCCTGCTCGATGCGGAGCGCACGGCCGGCATCCGCCTGACCGAATCGTTCGCGATGTTTCCGACCGCCGCGGTGAGCGGGTTTTATTTCTCGCACCCGAAGGCGCATTATTTCGGTGTCGGCAAGATCGACCGCGACCAGGTGACCAGCTATGCGCAGCGAAAGGGAATGACGGTGAGCGAGGCGGAGCGCTGGCTGGCGCCGATCCTGGGCTATGAGCCCGCGGCCGTCGGGGCCGCCGCCGATGCCGCCTAGCGGCCGTGCTGCCTTCGTCACGGGCGGAACCGGGTTCGTCGGCCTCAACATGGTCAAGGAGCTGATGATCCGGGGCTGGGACGTCACGGCGCTGCATCGTGCCGGCTCGGATCTCAAATTCTTAAAGCGCTTTCGGCCCAAGCTCGCGGTGGGCGAACTCAATAATCCGAATTCGCTGCTGGCGGCGATCCCGGCGGGCACCGATACGGTCTTTCATGTCGCCGGCAACACCAACATGTGGCGCGGCCGCAATGCCGAGCAGTGGCGCGACAATGTCGATGGCACGCGAAATCTGGTGGACGCGGCGCTGGCGAAACGCGTGCGCCGGCTGGTGGTGACCTCGTCCATTTCCGCCTACGGACAGGTCGCGGGCGAGATTACCGAACGGACGCCGAGTCTGGCGGCTCATTCGCCGATCAACTACCAAAGGAGCAAGTGGCAGGCGCAGGAGCTTGCGCTGGCCGCCGCCTCTCAGGGTCTCGAGGTCGTCATCATGCAGCCCGGCGCCATCATGGGACCGTATGACATCGGGACCTGGTCGCGGCTTTTCTTGATGGTCCGCGATGGCAAGCTGCCCGGCGTACCGCCGGCATGGCTGACCTTCACGCATGTGCGGGAAGTCGTGGCCGCGCACATCGCGGCGGCCGACAAGGGTCAAAACGGCGGCGCATACCTGCTCGGCGGCGAGAACAAACCCATGATGGAATTGGTGCGCGAGATATCCGCGCTGCTCGGCAGGCCCGCACCCACCAAGGAGACCCCGATCCGGCTGCTGCAGCTGTTCGCGATTGCGGCCGATTTCGCGAGCCGCTTCAGCCGCAAGCAACCGCCGATCACGCCCGAGATCGCCAGCATGATGCGCCGGCGGGTGAGCACCGCCTCGGCCAAGGCGCAGAGTGAGCTTGGCTACCGGGTGGTGCCGCTCAAGGATATGGTGAAGGATTGCTACGACTGGATGGTGGCCGAGGGGCGGCTCTAGGATCTCGCCGCGGACAGGATTCGATCCGCCAAACCCGAGTAGTTGCCGTCGAAGTGATGGCCTCCCTTGAGTTTTACGATGTCGAACCGATGCGGATCGAGCTTCGGGCAGAGTGAATCGCGCTCGTCCTGTCCGTAGATGCACAACACCGGCATCCCACTGATGCGATTGACCTCGGGCAGGGTTTCGGGTCCGGACTTGTCGTCCGCAAGCCAATTGCTCACGTGAAATTCGAACAGCGCATGCTCGGACATCCCGAGGATGGCCGCGAGCGCCACGTGCGCCTTGGTGGCGGCGGGCAGGCGGTTTACGGCGAATGGCAGCACGTCGGCGCCCTGCGAATAGCCGATGAGCAGCACGCGGCGCTTGCCGAAGTGCGCCAGGTAGTAGCGGATCATCCGGTCGGTATCCGCCGCCAGGCCTTGCGGCGTGCGCGCACTCCAGTAGTAGCGCAGCGAGTCCAAGCCCACCACCGGAATTCCTTTGGCGCTGAGTGCGGCCGCGATGTCCCGATCGAGCCCCGCCCAGCCGCCGTCGCCCGACATGATGATGGCGAATTCGTCGGAGGGCGCCGCATCCGGGTGCGCAGGCACCTCGATGACCGGCAGATCTCCCAGCGCCGCGGGCGGCGGCGCAAGACCCCGTTTCGCATTGGCAGCCACCAGCTTGGCAAAGGCCGCCATGATCGCCGGATCGGGCACCTGCGGCAGCGTCGCAACGGCGCCGCCGCGCACCTGGGCGACGAAGCCGCCGGCCGTCGCGGCGGGGCACGCCGTTCCCTGTGCCGGTTGCAAAACCACCCAGGGATCGCTCAACGACTTGATGGGCTCAAGCTCGATGCCGGAACCGCGGCCGCCATGCGTCAACTCGAGCCCGCTGCCTTTGCACAGCGGCTTTTCCATTTGCAGGTGCGGGCAGAACCCCAGGCTCAAGGCGCCGGCGAAGGTGCCGCCGGGCGCCTGCGCGAGCACCGCATACGCCACGCTGCCGCCGGCGTCGATCCCGACCAGCAGCGGTGCAAGATAGCTGGAATCGTGAAAGTAGGCCTGGACGAAGTGGCTCAAGTTTTCCAGATCGCCATCCGGAAATTCGCAATCGCCGCCGTCCGCTTCGAGCACCGTTTTGAATTCTGGCCAATCAATGCCCACCACCATGGCGCCTTGCTGCGCGAGCTGCCGTGCGAGGCGGTCCGCGCGGGCATTCATGCCCTCATTGCCCGACAGCAACAGCACGAAGCTCGTGGGCTGCGCCGGCGGGGGGTACACCGCCAGATCCTTGAAGCGACCATGGCTTATGTGACTGGGCGCCGCCGTGGCGAGCGCGCTCAACAGCAGGTAGGCGGCCAGCGCCGTCAGGTATTTCATGGATTGGTCACACTTGCCGCCCAAAATGAACTCACATGCACACGATCGATCTGGTGTTCGTCAACGCAGGGGGTGGACATCGCTCGGCGGCTGTCGCGCTCGAGCTGGCACTGCGTTCGCACCGCAAGGAATGGCAGGTCAGGCTGATCAATTTGTTCGAAGTCCTCGATCCCCGGGATATATTTCGCAGAACCACCGGCGTCAAGCCGGAAGACTACTACAACGTGCGCCTGGCGCGCGGCTGGACCCTGGGACTGGCACAGGAACTGCGCATACTGCAGGGCCTGATACGGCTGACCCACAAATCCCTGGTCGGTCAGCTGCGCCGCCATTGGGCGCAGACCCGGCCGGATCTGGTGGTATCGCTCATTCCGAATTTCAACCGCTCCATGTACCAGGCGCTGAAAACCAGCTGCCCGCACACACCCTTCGTCACCGTACTGACCGACCTCGCCGACTTTCCGCCGCACTTCTGGATCGAGGCGAATCAAGCGCAGCACTTCATTTGCGGCACGCCGCGCGCGGCCGCGCAGGCGCGCACCGTCGCCCGTCATGCCACCGTGCATGAGAGTTCGGGAATGATCATTCATCCGGATTTCTACCGCGACCTCGAGCTCGATCGGCGCGCGGAGATGCGCAAATTGCAGCTTGACCCGGCTCGCCCCACCGCCATGGTGATGTTCGGCGGCCATGGGTCGCGGATCATGCGGACAATCGCGCGGCGCCTGGATGATGTCCAGCTGATATTGGTGTGCGGCCACAATGCGCTTCTGGCGGAGCAGCTGCGCGGCATGCGCGCATCGGCACCGCGCCTGGTGGTGGGCTTTACCCCGCAAATCAGCTACTACATGCAGTTGAGCGATTTCTTCATCGGCAAGCCCGGCCCCGGCAGCATCAGTGAGGCGGTGCAGCAGGGACTTCCGGTGATCGTGGTGCGCAACGCCTGGACCATGCCGCAGGAGCGCTATAACACCGAGTGGATCGAGGAGAATGCGGCCGGCGTGGTGCTGGACTCGTTCAAAGCCATTCGCGCAGGCGTGACGCAGGTGGCAAACCACATCGAGTCGTATCGGGCCAACGTCAGGCGCATCCGCAATCAGGCGGTATTCGAAATCCCCGAAATTCTCGAAACTATATTAGCGGCGCCTGGCCGGGTAGGCGTCGATCTCATCGAGCATTTCCGCCCCGCCGAGCGCCTGCATCTGTCCTAGGATCCAGTCGCGCCGCTGCTGCACATAGGCCGAGGGCGCGCCGGCCAGCAGGCGCTGTGGATTGGGCAGCACTGCCGCCAGCACCGCGGCATCGCTGCGCGTGAGCCGGAAGGCGTGCTTGTGAAAGAAGCGCTGCGCCGCGGCCTCGGCGCCGTAAGTGCCCTGGCCGAATTCGGCAATATTGAGGTAGATCTCCAGAATGCGCCGCTTCGGCAGGCAGGTCTCGATCAGTACGGTGAAGTAGGCCTCCAGGGCCTTGCGAAAATAACTGCGCCCCGACCACAGGAACAGATTCTTGGCGACTTGTTGGCTGATGGTGCTCGCGCCATGCACGCGGTGGCTGTGCTGGTTCATGGCATAGGCGTTCTCGATGGCTTCGACATCGAAGCCCCAGTGTTCGGGAAATTTCTGATCCTCGGAGGCGACCACCGCGAGCGGCAGGTTGGGCGAAATCTGACTGAGGTCCACCCACTGGTGACGAAACAGATAATTGTGATCGCGCCCGGCCCAGGCCTGCATTTGCGCCTGGGCCATGAAGGAGCTGTACGCTGGATTGACCCAGCGCAGCGGCGCCACCATCAGCACGCTCAACAGCACGCAAAAGACGGCCAGCCACAGGAGCCCCCACGCCAGCCGCCGAAAGATGGATCGCCTTTGCGCCACGCTCGTTAGGCTTTCATCCTCTGCACGCTCTTCATGATCACCGCCTCCACCGGCACGTCGTCGAAGCCGCGCTTGCGGCCGGTTTCCACCGCCGCGATCTTGTCGATCACATCCATGCCGTCGGTCACCTTGGCGAACACCGCGTAGCCAAAATTGCCGCGCGAGTGGTCGAGGAAGTCATTGTCCTTCAGGTTGACGAAAAACTGCGAGGTGGCGCTGTTGATGTCGTTGGTACGCGCCATCGAGAGCGTGCCGCGCTTGTTCTTCAGGCCATTGTCGGCTTCGTTCTTGACCGGCGCCCGGGTCTTTTTCTGCGTCATGTCCTCCGTGAATCCGCCGCCCTGGATGACGAATCCGGGAACGATGCGGTGAAAGATCGTGCCGTCGAAGAACCCCTCCTCGATGTAGCGGGTGAAATTGGCGACCGATTCGGGCGCTTCCTTCTCGAGTAGCTCAATCGTGAAATCACCGAGGCTGGTTTCGAAGCGGATCATGAAGGTTCCTAGTTTGGTGTGTGAATGCCCAGCGCGACGCGGGGCCTGCCTGAAAAATCGGGATGATTTTGGATCGACGTGAAGCCGTGCCGCTCGAGCAATTGGGCGACATCCTGCGCTTGGCTGACGCCATGCTCCAGGACCAGCACGCCGCCTGCATCCAGGTGCCGCGGCGCATCGGCAATGATGGCGCTGAGTGCCTCGAGGCCGCTTGGACCTGAGCTCAAGGCCATGACCGGCTCGGCGGCGAGCGCCGCGAGTGCCGGGTCGGCCGCGGCGATGTACGGCGGATTCGACACGATCAGCTGAAAACGCTCGCCGGCGACCGCATCGAACCAGCTGCCCTGGCGCCATCGAATCTGCGGCAGCCCGAGCAGCCGGGCATTGCTCCGGGCGACCTCGAGTGCGGCCCGGGAAATATCCGCACCGGTGATCGACCAGTGCGGGCGCTCGTGCGCCAGGCTCAGGGCGATGGCGCCGCTGCCGGTGCCCAAGTCCAGCGCCGTGCAACCGGCATCGGCCGGCATCGTTGCCAGGGCACGCTCGACCAGGATCTCGGTTTCAGGCCTGGGCACGAGCACGGCGGGGGTTACCTCGAGCGGCAGCGACCAGAATTCGCGGCGGCCGGTCAGATACGCCACCGGCATCCCGCCGGCACGGCGGCGAATCAGCTGCGCGAATGAGTACCCGTCCGATGCCGCAAGCGGTTCATCACCGCGTGCAATCAAGGCGGTGCGCGACACACCCAAAAGCGTCGCGAGCAGCAATTCGGCATCTAGGCGCGGTGATTCGCTGTGCGCGTGCAGTGCGCTCGCGGCGTCCTTGACGGTGTCGGCAATGGTGGCCACGGCGCTCATTCGACCTGGAATGCGAGCTCTTCGGCCTGGTGTTCCTGGTTGAGCGCTCGCACCAATTCATCCAGGTTGCCGTTCATCACGTCATCGAGCTTGTAGAGCGTGAGATTGATGCGATGGTCGGTCACGCGCCCCTGCGGAAAGTTATAGGTGCGGATGCGCTCGGAGCGATCGCCGGATCCCACCTGCAGTTTGCGCGATTGCGCCTGCGCGTTCTGCTGTTTCTCGCGTTCGGCCGACAGCAGCTTGGCTTTGAGCAGGGAAAGGGCGCGGGAACGATTCTTGTGCTGCGAACGTTCGTCCTGGCATTCGACCACGATGCCGGTCGGCAGGTGGGTGATGCGGATGGCCGAGTCGGTCTTGTTCACGTGCTGACCGCCCGCACCCGAGGAGCGGTAGGTGTCGATGCGCAACTCCGCCGGATTGAGCTCAACCGCCTCGACTTCCTCGAGTTCGGGCAGAATCGCGACCGTGCACGCCGAGGTGTGTATGCGGCCCTGGGCTTCGGTTGCCGGTACGCGCTGCACCCGATGGGTGCCGGACTCGAATTTGAGCAAGGAATAGGCGCCGCGTCCGATGACGCGGCTGATGATTTCCTTGTAGCCGCCATGTTCGCCGGGACTTTCGCTCAAGATCTCGACGCCCCAGCCTTTGGATTCGGCATAGCGCGCATACATGCGAAACAAGTCGCCGGCAAAGATGGCCGCCTCGTCGCCGCCGGTGCCGGCGCGAACTTCCAGGAAGATGTTGCTGTCATCGTGCGGATCTTTGGGAACCAGCAGCCTCTGCAGTTCCAACTCCTCGTTCAGCAGCTTGGGGCTCAACTCCGCCAGTTCTTCCTCGCCCATGGCGCGGGTGGCCGGATCCCTGTCCGCCGCCAGCTCTTTCGCGGTCGCCGCATCCCCCTCGAGGCTGAGGAAGCGCCGATAGCGGCCCACCACGTCTTCCAGCTTCGCGTACTCCATCGAGAGCTCGCGAAACTGGTTTTGCTTGGCGATCACGCCGGCATCGGACAGGAGCCGGCTGATTTCCTCGAAGCGCTCGTCGAGTCTCGCCAGCTTGCCCCGGATGGAGTCTTTCATGGCCGCGGATTATAGCGGCCTTGCGGGCCGGAACTTCGGCTAGTTCCGGTCGCGTTCTTCGGTCAACAGCCGGGTAACGGTCTCAGCGAGCGCCAAGTCGGCGAGTTCCGCCGCCTGACGCAGCGCCTGTGTGGGGGCGTGCAGCAACCGATTGGTGAGGGTATTGGCAAGGTACTCGATAACCTCGTCGGCAGACTTTCCCGCTGCGAGCATGCGCCGCGCCTGGTCCAGCGTCTGCTGGCGAATGCCATCCGCTTGTTGGCGCAGTGCACGAATGGCAGGACCCGCATCCTGGGCGCGCGATTCGGTGAGAAAGCGCGCCACCTCTTCGTCGATGAGCAGTCGCGCACCGCCCGCGGCCAATTCGCGTTGTTGGACGTTCTCATCGACCAACTGCTGCAGGTCGTCGATGGAAAACAGATACACATCCTCGAGATCGGCCACGTCAGGCTCGATATCGCGCGGCACCGCCATGTCCACCATGAAAATCGGGCGGCGGCGGCGCACGCGAATCGCCGCCTCGGCCGCCGGCTTGGTGATGAGGGGAACCGGACTGGCGGTGCAGGCGATGACGATGTCCGCTTCAGCCAATTCCTTGTCCAAATCGCTCAACGGCACTGCGTGGGCCTGAAGCGCGGCGGCCAACGCCTGCGCCCGCGCCAGGGTGCGATTGGCAATGACCATGCGCTTGATGCCCGCACTCATGAAATGCCGGGCTGTCAGCGCATTCATATCGCCCGCGCCGATCAGCAGGACGCTGTGGGCGCTCAAATCCTCGTACACGCGCCGCGCCAGGCTCACGGTGGCCGAGGCCAGCGATACGGCGTGTACGCCGATGCGCGTTTCCGTGCGCACGCGTTTGGCCGCCGAAAAAGCCGCTTGGAACAGTTTGTTGAGGATGGGGCCGGTGCTGCCGGTTTCTTGCGCAACGCGATACGCGTCCTTCAGTTGCCCGAGGATTTGCACCTCGCCCAACACCATGGAATCGAGGCCGGAGGCCACGCTGAAGGCATGTTCGACCGCGCGTGATTCCTGATGGATGTACAGGCTCGCGGCGAGGTCCAGGTTGCTGCCATGATGGCGCTCGAGCCACTCGGACAATTCCTGGCCGCTGGCCGATCCCGACCAATACAGCTCGGTGCGATTGCAGGTGGACAGAATCACCGCCTCGGCGACGCCCATTTCCTGCCGCAGGGTGCGCAGGGCGGCGGCCAGCCGATCCTCGCTGAACGCCACTTTCTCGCGCAGCGCGACCGGCGCGGTCTTATGGTTGATACCGAGGATATTGAATGCCATGGTCGCTTCGGCTCGAATCTTAAGGGATTCTGGTGTAAAAACTACCGATAGATCAAGGATGAATCCGCGGCATCGGGTTATTCATTTCGCTATAGTGCGGCCGTGTTCTCGTTTTCCATCATAGTCAGGACCGGTTTGGCCTTGGGCGTGCTCGCCCTGGGGGCCTGTGCGGATACTCGTTCCAAGCCCGACCAGGCGCCACAGGCATTTTATACCGTCACGGGCGAGATCGCTCTCGCGCGCCAGGAGCCGCGCGTCGCGGCGATTCAATATGCGACCGCCGTGGCGCATGAGACCGATCCGAAACTCCTGCAACGCGCCACCGAGGTGACGGCGCAAACACTGCAACCGTCGCTGATGGCCGACGTTGCCGCACATTGGCTCGCCGTCGATCCCAAGTCACTGGAAGCGCAGCACGCGGCGGCCCGCGCCGCCCTGGCGCTTTACAAGGTGGACGAGGCCGCGGCCCACTACCGGATCCTGCTGCAAAACTCGCCGGCCGGGCTCGACGCGGGATTCGCCGATGTGGAATCGGACCTGGGCTCGGATGAGAATGTGTTCGGTGCGCACCAGATTGCCGATCGGCTGGCCGCGTATTTTCCGACCTCGCCCTCGGCGCTGCGGGTTCAAGGCATCGCCGCCATGCGTGCCGACGACCCGGTCGCGGCAGTGCACAGCTTGAGCGGCGCGCTGTCGATCGAGGCGGCCGGCGGCACGGAGTCCAAGCAGACCGAGCACAAGGAATTGGCGCAGACGCTGCTGCGGGCGCGCATCCAGGCGGGCGATGTGGAGGAGCCGCTGCGCGCCGCGCGCTCGCAGCTCGACACCGATGCCTCGAACATCAATCGCTTCAACTACGCCGCGTTGCTGATGACGGCGCAGCGTCTGCCGGAAGCCATGGAGCAGCTGGAAATTCTGGCGCGCAGTCCCGAGGCCACCGCGGTGGCGCTGCGCCTGCTGGGAATATTGGAGTTCCAGCAGGGCCACTTCGATGCCGCGACCGCGAAATTCCGACAGCTTTTGAACACCGGCAAGTTTGCCGACGATGCGTTTTATTACCTGGCATTGATCGCCGATCGCAACGGCGATCCGGAGCGGGCGCTGCGCTTCTTCTCGCAGGTGCAAAATGGCGAGAACGTGGTGCCGGCGCTGTTGCGGGCCGCCGCGCTGTTGCACAAGCACGGCGCGCCGAGCGCCGCCGACGAGTTGCTCGATCGGCTGATGGAGGACGAGCCGCAGCGTGCGCCGGAGATTCTCACGGCACGGGCGCGGATGTATGCGCAGGACAGCGACCTGCCCAAGGCCTTCGCGGTCCTGGAAAAAGGCGCCATCGAATATCCGGACAGCGTGGAACTGCGCTATGCCGCGGCATCGGTTTATGAAGAGCAGGGACAGGTTTCGGCCGCGCTGCGAGAATTGACCCAGGTGGTGAAGGCGCGGCCGAATGATCCCGCGGCCTTGAATGCCTTGGGATTCACGCTCGCCGATCATGCCAAGAGTCTCTCGCGGGCGCGCAAGTTGATCGAGCGCGCACACGCGGCCGCACCTAAAAACGCGGCCATTTTGGACAGTCTCGGCTGGGTGCACTACCGTCAAGGGCGCGCCACCGAGGCGCTGCCCTATTTGCAAGCGGCCTACACGGAAGACCATGACGGCGATATCGCTGCGCATCTGGGTGAGGTGCTGTGGCGGCTCGGCCAACAGCAAGACGCGCAGAAAATCTGGTCCGAAGCCAGCGTCTTGGACGCCGACAATCAGTTGCTCAAGTCGACCCGGCATCGCCTGACATCCCCAAACTGATCCATGCTGCGCGCATTGACGTTGATCGGTTGCTGCGCGCTGGCCGCCTGCGCGACCACGCGCGTGCCGCCGCCACCGGCGATGAAGTGGAAGCAGCGCCTGGCTGAGCTGCAGGGCGCCGGCAATTGGCAGCTCGACGGGCGTGCGGCGGTTGCCCTGGGTTCCCAGGGCTGGCAGGCCACTTTGAGCTGGCAGCAGACCGATGGCACGGCGGAACTGCATCTGTCGGGTCCCTTCGGCATCGGCGCGATGGTGATCAAGCAGGATGCGGGCGGCCTGTCGCTGAACGGCTCGCCGTCGAGCGGTGCGGCATTTCAGCAGGTGCAGGACAAATTGGGGTTCGACCTGCCGATCGAGAATCTGCATTTCTGGCTGCTCGGGGTGCCTGATCCCGGCGCGTCCTCTGATTTCACACGCAACGCCCAAGATCGCGCGCTGTCCTTCGTCCAGGCGGGATGGCGCATTGACTACGATAAATACATGGCGGTGGGCGCGGACGTGCTGCCGGCGCGTCTGACGCTGACGCGCGCGGATGTGCGGGTGCGCATCGTCATTGATCACTGGGGATCGCCGCCGTGAGCGCGGCGCAGTCGGTGTGGGCGGCGCCGGCGAAGTTGAACTTATTTCTGCACGTGTTGGGAAGGCGCACCGACGGCTACCACGAGCTGCAAACCTGTTTTCAATTCGTCGATCTGTGCGATGAGATTACGATCACGGTGCGCGGAGATGGTCAGATCCGGCGCAGCGTGGACATACCCGGCGTGCCCTTCGATGGCGATCTTTGCATCCGCGCCGCGCGCGCGCTGCAGTCGGCGTCCGGCTCGAAGCTTGGCGCCGACCTGAGCCTGACCAAACGCATTCCCATCGGCGGCGGCTTGGGGGGCGGCAGCTCCGATGCCGCAACCTGTCTGGTCGCGCTCAATCAGCTTTGGCGGCTTGGCTGGTCCACGGAAAAACTTGCGGCGCTGGGTCTGGCTTTGGGCGCGGATGTACCGGTTTTCGTGCATGGGCGCGCCGCCTGGGCGGAAGGGGTGGGGGAACGCCTGACCCTGCTGTACCCGCCGCTGGCCCCTTTGGAGAGTAACTATTTGATTTTAAAGCCGAATGTCTCCGTCAGCACCGCGCAGGTGTTTCAAGATCCTGAATTGACAAGAAATTCTGCGCCTATCACAATTCACGGTTTCCTGGCGTCTGGTGGAAGGAACGATTGCCTGGGCGTGGTGCGACGCCGTTATCCCGAAGTTGCACATGCGCTCGATTGGCTATCGGGCTTTGGTTCTGCGCGTCTGACTGGCACTGGGGCCTGCGTTTTTTTGGCCTGTGAGACCGTGCAACTTGGGCAGGAAATTTTGCGCAAGGTGCCGCGGGAGTTCGTGGGATTTCTGGCTCGCGGGATGAATGACTCGCCCTTGCTTGAGGGATTGCGGACCGGCTGAAGGCCGGTCGTCGGTTTTTTTCCAAGTTGGGGTGTCGCCAAGTGGTAAGGCAGCGGGTTTTGATCCCGCCATTCGGAGGTTCGAATCCTTCCACCCCAGCCATTTTGAGCAAGGTCGATGTCGCAAAATAGTGAATTCGATTCTTTGACGATTGCGGTGTTCACGGGCAATGCCAATGCGCCGCTCGCGCAGGAGATTACCCGGCACCTGCACGTTCCGTTGGGGCGCGCCGACGTGGATCGATTCAGCGACGGCGAGGTGAGCGTGGAGCTGCGCGAGAACGTGCGCGGGCGCGACGTGTTCATCCTGCAGCCGACCCATCCGCCGGCGGAGCATTTGATGGAGCTGCTGATGATGGCGGATGCGTGCCGCCGGGCATCGGCGAAGCGGGTCACCGCGGTGGTGCCGTACTTCGGCTACGCGCGCCAGGATCGGCGGCCGCGCGCGACCCGGGTGGCGATCACCGCCAAACTGGTCGCGAACATGATGACCCGGGCGGGGGTGGATCGATTGCTGACCGTGGATCTGCATGCCGATCAGATCCAGGGATTTTTCGACATCCCGGTGGACAATGTGTACGCATCGCCGGTGCTGCTCGGCGAGGTGTGGAAACAGAAGTATCAGAACATGATCGTGGTATCGCCCGATGTGGGCGGCGTGGTGCGCGCCCGGGCGCTGGCCAAGCGCCTCGATGATGCCGATTTGGCCATCATCGACAAACGCCGGCCGCGGCCCAATGAATCGAAGGTGATGAACATCATCGGCGAGGTCGAGGGCAAGACCTGCGTGCTGGTGGACGACATGGTGGATACCGCGGGCACGCTGTGCCAGGCGGCGCAGGCGCTCAAAGATGAGGGCGCGCTCAAGGTCGTGGCCTACATCACCCATCCGGTGCTGTCGGGCAAGGCCATCGAGCGCATCTCGAGTTCGGTGCTGGATGAGCTGGTGGTCACCGACACCATTCCGCTGTCGGAGTCCGGCGCGGCATGCACAAAGATACGCCAGCTGAGCGTGGCGGGATTGCTGGCTGAAACCATCCGCCGCATCAGTGACGAGGAGTCGGTGAGCTCGCTGTATATTGATTAGGTTGGTGTCCGTGCAATTGGTCGCGATGCACGGGCGCTTTTGTTTGCAATTCAACTGGAGAAGATCATGAAAACCTCTTTCGAACTCGCCGCCGAGTTCCGCGAGACGCAAGGCAAAGGTGCGAGCCGCCGCCTGCGCCATGACGGAAAAGTGCCGGCAATCCTTTACGGCGGCCATCTGGCCGCGCGCACGCTGACCCTGAGCCATCAGAAGCTGCTGATCATGCTCGAGAACGAGCGCTTCTATTCGACCATCCTGAATTTGAAGGTGGGCGATCAATCGCAGGCCGCGATCTTGAAGGATGTGCAACGGCACCCGTTCAAGAACGCGATCGTGCACGTCGATTTTCAGCGTGTCGAGGAAAACGAAAAGATCCGCATCAGCATTCCCCTGCACTTCACCGGTGCGGCGGTTTCGCCGGGCGTGAAGTCGCAGGGCGGCATCGTGTCGCACATGCGTACGGAAGTTGAGATTTCCTGCCTGCCGAAGGACCTGCCGGAATTCGTCGAGGTGGATATTTCCGGACTCTCGCTCAACGAGAGCATCCACTTGTCGCAGCTGAAGATTCCAAAGGACGTCGTGCTGGTGGAATTGGCGAAGGAAGACGCAGCAGTGGTTGCGATCCATAGCCCGCGCGCCGAAGAGCCCGAGCCCACCGCGGCGGCGGCGGCCGCGCCGGGTGCGGAAGGTGCGGCGGCAGCGCCGGCAGCGGCTGGTGCGGCGGGAGTGCCGGCTGCGGCTGACGCGGCCAAGGCGGCGCCTGCGAAAAAAGAGGAAGCCAAAAAGGAACCGGCAAAGAAAGACGCCAAGAAGTAATTTTCCAAAGCGTTGGGTCACGAGGGCCGTCGGTGTGACGGCCCTTGTCTTTTAAAGGCTTTGAGCTAATGGCTGGTTTAGCGCTGCGCATAATCGTTGGTCTGGGCAATCCAGGCCCTGAACATCAGGTGACCCGCCACAATGCGGGTTTCTGGTTCGTGGATCTGCTTGCGCGCCGCCATGGCGGTGAATTTCGCGACTATCGTAAATTTTCGGGCGAGACGGCGAAGATCAGCATCGAAGGGCATGAGCTGGTGCTGTTGAAGCCCACGACGTACATGAATCGCAGCGGCTTGTCGATCCGGCAGCTGAGCGAGTTCTACAAGATTCCACCCGATGAGATTCTGGTGGCGCACGATGAGCTCGATCTGCCGGTCGGTACCGTGCGCCTGAAGCAGGGTGGCGGGCACGGCGGCCACAATGGACTGCGCGACACCATCGCGCACATCGGCGAGAACTTCTGGCGCATGCGTTTAGGGGTGGGACATCCCGGTAACAAGGCCGAAGTGATCGACTACGTGCTGACGCGCGCGCCGCGCGCGGAAGAGGATTTGATTTTGGATGCGGTCGGCACCGGCGTGGATTGCATTCCGCTGCTGCTCGATCAGGGTGCGGAACGCGCCATGACCCGGCTGCACAGCCGCGCGGGAAAAGTATAATGCCCATTCGTTGTGGAATCGTCGGACTGCCCAATGTGGGCAAGTCCACGCTGTTCAATGCGCTCACCCGCGCGCAGATTGCCGCGGAGAACTATCCTTTCTGCACCATCGATCCCAACGTCGGCGTGGTGCCGGTGCCGGATCCGCGCCTGGAGAAGCTCGCCGCCATCGTGAATCCGGAGAAGATCCTGCCGACCACGGTCGAATTCGTCGATATCGCAGGATTGGTCGCCGGCGCCTCCAAGGGCGAGGGGCTGGGCAACAAGTTTCTCGCCCACATCCGCGAAGTCGATGCCATCGCGCATGTAGTGCGATGTTTCGAGAATGACGACATCGTGCATGTGGCCGGCAAGATAGACCCGGCCGGCGATATCGAAGTCATCAACACGGAGTTGGCGCTGGCGGATTTGGACAGCGTGGAGCGCTCCTACCAGAAGGCGCTCAAAGCGGCCAAGGCCGCGGACAAGGATGCCGTCAGGCTGCGTGACCTGCTCGAGAAAGTACGCGCTCAGCTGAATCAGGCGAAGGCGGTCAGGCTGCTCAAGCTCGATGCGAACGATCATGTGCTGCTGCGCGATCTGCACCTGCTCACCGACAAGCCGGTGATGTATGTGGCAAATGTCGATGAGAACGGTTTCAGCGACAATCCGCGCCTCGACCGGGTGCGGGAAATTGCCGCCGGCGAGGGCGCCATCGTGGTGCCGATTTGTGCGGCGATCGAGTCGGAGATTGCGCAGTTGGACGAGGCCGACCGGGCCGAATTTCTGGCGGAGTTGAAACTGGACGAGCCGGGGCTGAACCGCGTGATCCGCGGCGGGTATTCGCTGCTGGGCCTGCAGACTTACTTTACCGCCGGCCCAAAAGAGGTGCGCGCCTGGACCGTGCATGCCGGCGCCACGGCACCGCAAGCGGCAGGAGTCATCCATACCGATTTCGAGCGCGGTTTCATCCGCGCGGAAGTGATCGCCTACGAGGACTTCATCAAGTTCAAAGGCGAGGCCGGCGCCAAAGAGGCCGGCAAGCTGCGTCTGGAGGGCAAGGAATACATCGTCAAGGAAGGCGATGTGATGCACTTTAGATTCAACGTATAACTGTACAAAGGCGGCTCTTTTGCGTGTTGACGCGGGCTGCTCAGGGGCGCCATATACAGCTTGGCGGGCCTGCTCCCACGCCATGAGAATCACAATGAACTTGAAGTTCGAAGGTTAAGCGGGACCCCCAAATGAAGCGATGCGCGGGTTGGAATCCATGGTTGCTGTGCGTTGTCTGCGCCGGCGTCTGCGGTAGCGTCTCCGCCGCAGCGGATGCTGAAAGCAGCATTCGTGAGGTACAGGTAATCCAGGCGGATGCATGGAACAAACACGATGCAGCGGCATATGCGGCGTTGTTCACCGACGACGGCGACTGCATCAACGTCGTGGGATGGCGGTGGAAGGGGCGCGCGCAAATCGCGAGCAAGCTGACCGCCGCGTTCGCGACCGCGTTTCGCGCCAGCGAACTCACCATCACATCCACCGAGGTTCGATTCTTGACCCCGACGATCGCAATCGCGCACGTGCGCTGGACGATGAGCGGATACAAGATGCCGCCCGGCATGCCCGAACCGCGCGAGGGTGTCGAGATTCAGGTTCTGGAAAAGAAAGCCGGCCACTGGCTGATCCAGAGTTTTCAAAACACGATCGGCAAACCCGAGATGGCGTTCGGCGGCCCAGCCCCGGGTGCGCCCGCCAAGCCCTGACTTGCGAAGAATGCCCGTTGGTAGTCGCATTTGGAGAGGCGTTCCGACGTAACGTGTTGATTTGGCGGGAATCGGGTCGATATTCGGCTTGACAGCGGCGGTATTGCTCCACAGAATTCGCGGCTCTTTGTGGTGAGGTAGCTCAGCTGGTTAGAGCGTGGCACTCATAATGCCGAGGTCGAGGGTTCGAGTCCCTCTCTCACCACCAATAAAAGTTCAGATTGACCGGGCGTTTACGCGTCACCGCATTGTTCATGTAACACAAGGACACCATCCCGTTCGTCGTTGTGGTGCAGTCCGCACAGTTTGACAGCTACCGACGAAGGGCTGTGGTGCCACTCGTCCGATCAATGGCGATTGGCAAGGTCAGCTTTGCCGGTTTCAATCCAACCTTCAAGATTCGGCGCGTCGCGGTTGTGCTTCATCCGCTCGAGATCGTTTCGGTGCCGGTGGATCAGCTCGGTGAGGTCGTGGGATCATTAAGCGACGAGAGTCGGTTGATTGTTGCGGCGTCTCAAAAACTCACAGCAATTGACTGAGCAAGGTCCGCGCCGGTACCACCACCGGATCGGTACGACTGAAACAATCAACCGCTGCAAACGGGATGTCAATTACTGCCTGAAAAGCATGTTTTGCCTTTGTCTCATGCTTGAAGTGAGTCAAAGAGTCAGACAGCCGAGCGTCGCTAGTCTTTACCTCGACCAGAAACCAGGGCTTGCGATCGCGCACCACGAGAAAATCCACCTCGCGTTTGAGCTTGTCGCGCATGTAGCGCAACTCGAACGACCCCAATCCAAGATCCGTCCAACCCTCCACCGCTTTGAGCAGATGGCAGGCGACAAACGTCTCCGCGCGTTGCCCGGCATCGTCGATTCCTGACCAGTCGCGCAGGAACCATTTCGGTTCCTTGCGCAAAGCCTTGGAGACATTGGTGAACCAAGGGCGTACCACGAAGCCGTAGTGCAATCGCTGCAGTACGTCAATCCAACGTCTTGCCGTGTCTACGGCAATACCAACTTCATTGGCAAGGTGGGAATAAATGAGTTGCTGCCCGGAGCGTTCGGCGAGAATGTGCGTCAATGTTTCCAGCAAGCCCAGAGTTTCAATCTGGGCAACATCGCGTATGTCCTCACGAGTTAGTTGATCCTGACGCAGCGAGCGCCAGCGCCGCGTGAACCGAACATCGCGTCGCAAAAAGGGCTCTGGAAATCCGCCGTGCTCCCACAGCGCCCGCCACTCGTCTTCGGCGAGAGAAGTGGGCGGTTGAATGACCGCCGTCGGCAGATTTATACGAATGGCTTCGCCGACGCTGAAAGGATGCATGCGATACAGGAAGTATCGTCCCATCAGACTATCGCCGCCCCGGCGAAATACATCAAGTCGAGAGCTGCCCGTGACCATGATTCGGGTACGTTCCCCGTAAACATCAAAGAAGCCTTTCAAAAACCCCTTCCAATTTTTATCTTTGTGCAGTTCGTCAAATACCACGATAGGCGAGCGAGTTCGAAGCCTCTCTAGTTGGATGCGCCCGGCCACGGCCGCGGGTCCCCTGAGGATGACGCGACGATCGTCCCCATTGTCCCAGTTAAGGTAGTCCGTACCTTCCATTCGGCAGGTCGTGGTTTTACCCACTTGTCTCGGACCACTCACCAAGGCCATCTGGCGATGCCTGGCGAAGTGATCCTGCAACACTCGGTCGTATAGGCGGAGACGGGGAGCGGGAAGGGTCGGTGGCATGAGGCCCATTATGCGGTAAATCGTAAAATGGTTCAAACCATTTTACGATAAGAAGTACAATAGTACAGATAAAATCTGAGAGCCCGGCGATTTTTCTCAAGCGGGCGGCAAGGCGCGCCGCCGGCCGGGCGCGCCGATGGCTCGTCGCAGGGTGACTTGGTATGCTGCGATCGTGTGGCGCAGAGGGGTACACATGAAGGGCGGCGATCAGCTTCTTTCGCGTCGCGACGCTGTGATCCTGTGCGGCGGATTGGCTGCGAGCCTATGGATGCCGGTTCTGGCAGCAGCCGACGCGCAGAAGCCTATGCTGGTTCGTCCTATTCCGCATGGCCACGGCGAAACCCTGCCGGTGATCGGCGTCGGCACGGCCGGCGTATTCAATGTGGGAGCGAGTCCGCAGGAGCGGACCGGGCCGACCGACGTCATCCGTGCGCTGGTCGCGGGTGGTGGCACCGTTGTCGATACCGCACCCTCGTACGGTGACGCCGAAAAAGTCATTGGCGGCATCCTGACCGACACGGGGTTGCGTCCGCGGGTATTCATCGCCACCAAGCTCGAGGAATACCGCAGCGGCGGGGAGGCTGCGGAAGCACGGGAGTCTCTGCAGCGGCTCAAGACCGACAAAGTGGACGCGCTGCAGCTTCACAACGTGCGCGACCCGGCCCAGGACATGGCCGGCCTGAACGCGCTAAAAGCCCAAGGCCTGTGCCGCTATACGGGCATCACGACCACCTACAAAGGTGACTATGCCGCCGCCGAAGCGATTCTCGAACGGGGCAAGCCCGATTTCCTGGAGATCGACTACGCGATCGACAACCGCGATGCTGAGCAGCGGCTGCTACCCGCGGCCGCGGACGTGGGTGCAGCGGTGCTGGTGGCACTGCCCTTCGGACGCGGGAAGCTATTTCGCAAGGCTTTGGGCAGTAAGCTGCCCGCTTGGGCGGCCGATTTCGACTGCACGAGCTGGGGCCAGTTCTTTCTCAAGTTCATCCTCTCCCATCCCGCCGTGACCGCTGTCATACCGGGTACCGACAAGGCCGAGCACATGACCGACAATCTCGCCGCAGGACGAGGGCGGCTGCCCGATGGCGCAACGCGTGCGCGCATGGCGCAGTACGTCGCGTCGCTGGGCTGAGATGACCGATCTGATTCGTGGCGGAGCTTCGCGGATGCTGCGGCGAATCGCAGGTGTGGAGCATCACGAGATCAAGGTTGCGCTCACCGCGTTCATCTATTTTTTCCTCCTCATGACCAGTTATTTCATCCTGCGCCCCTTGCGCGACACGATGGGCACGATTTACGGCATTGCACATCTGCAGGAGCTCTTCACCGGCACGTTTTTGTTGAGTCTGATCGTTGCGCCGATATTCGCCGGCCTCGCCTCCCGCATCCGGCTCGCGAATTTCCTCCCGTGGGTCTACGGCTTTATCGCCATCACCCTGATCGTCTTTTATCTGCTGTTTCGCGCCGTCAGCGACGACCGCTGGATAGCGGCCGCGTTCTACGTGTGGGTCTCGACCTTCAATCTGCTGACGATATCGGTATTTTGGAGCCTGATGGCGGACATCTTTTCCAGCGATCAGGCGAAACGGCTGTTTGGCTTCATCGCCGCGGGTGGCACGGTGGGCACCATCTGTGCCCCGGCGTTCACAATTTTGTTCGTGCGCGCGCTGGGCACCAACACTCTGTTGCTGATTTCGGCGGCCGGCTTTGCAGCCACCGGGTTTCTGGTGCGCCTGATGGAAAGAGAGAAGCGCCAACTCAAGGCGCTGGACGAGGACGCGCAGAAGACCTCGCTCGATCACAGGCTCGGCGGCAATCCGTTCGATGGCTTCATGCTGCTGTTCAAGTCACGCTATCTGTTGATGATCGCGCTGTTCCTGCTGTTGATGACCTGGATCTCAACGGTGATCTACTTTCAGCTCGGCGATCTGATCAGCAAGAATTTCGTTTCGCGGATCGCCCGCACCCAAGCTTATGCAAGTATCGACCTGGCGACCAATTCGATCGCGGTGTTGATCCAACTGTTCGGGACCGGCCGCTTCATCCGACGCTTCGGGGTGACGGCGGGCTTGCTGCTCAATCCGCTCATCATGGTCGTGGCGTTCCTGGCAGTGAGCTTTTCGCCGGTGCTCATCGTGCTGGCCTCGATCCAGGTGGCGCGCCGCTTTGCCGAATATGCCATCGCCAAGCCCAGTCGCGACATGCTTTTCACGGCGGTCGACCAGCAGGCCAAATACAAGGCCAAAAATGTCATCGACACTGTGGTCTACCGCTTCGGCGATCTGACCTCCTCCTGGCTGAGCGCGGCCGTGCTGCCCTATGGCGTGGTAGGACTTGCGGTCTTCGGAGTCGTGATCTCGGCCGTCTGGTTTCCGATTGCCTATCTGCTCGGCAGGTATTTCGAGCGCGCGCAGGCGGTTAACATCGCTATCGCGCGCGCGGCGTGATCCGCCACAACGCTTATGCCGCCATCGCGGCGATGTTTGCGCGTGCCTTGAGCATGGCGGCTTCCTTGGCGTCGGGGCCAAAGGCCAGTCCCTCCGCACGGACGATGGTGACGTCCGTCAACCCGATGAAGGCGAGCACACCGAGGAGATAGCTCTCGTGATGCTCGAGGGCGGCTGCGGGAGATCCGGGTGTATACACGTTGCCGCGAGACGACGCGATGAACACTTTTTTGTTCTTCAACAGTCCTTCGGCACCATTCGCGCCGTAGCGGAACGTCTTGCCGGCAACGACCACGCGGTCGATCCACGCTTTGAGCTGGCTCGGAATCGAAAAGTTGTACATCGGGGCGCCGATAACCACGATGTCGGAAGCGACGAGTTCGGCGAGGTAAGCGCCGCCCTTGGCCAAGTCGGCCCCCAGAAGCGCGTCTTCGACCGGACCCCCCTGCCAGGCGGCCAAGTGCGCCGAAGACAAATGAAGCGCTGCGTCAGTCGCCAAGTCCCGGTGCACCACGTTGATGCCCGGATGCAGCGCAACTTGCCTTGCGACGATCTCCGCCGAGAGTGCGCGGCTTGCCGAGTTGGAGCCGAGAACGCTGGAATCGATGTGAAGTAGCTGCATCATGATCACGACCTCGTTTGGCTAAAGCGAACCTCGGGGTATGCTGCGCCGGTGGATATCCCCTGAATAGCCGGTATGTTGCGATACTATCCATCCTAATATCAGATACATGAGGTCAATATTGTGCTGGACGGCGTCTCTTTGGATCAATTGAGGGCCTTCATCGCTGCGGTTGATGAAGGCAGCTTCTCCGCGGGTGCGCGCAAATTGCATCGCGCCCAATCAGCCATCAGCGAACTCGTCAGCAGCCTGGAAGCGCAGCTCGGTGTCGTGCTTTTCGATCGTTCCGAGCGTTATCCAAAACTCACTGCGGCCGGTATTCAGTTGGTTGCCGACGCGCGCAGTGTCATGGCCAATGTCGATCTGCTCAAGGCACGCGCGAAGGGAATCTCCCGTGGCCTCGAGTCGGAACTGTCCGCGGTTGTTGATGTGCTGTTTCCGATCGAAGCGATTGCCGAGTCTGCGAGGGAATTCAAGGACCAATTCCCTCGCACGCCGCTGCGACTGTACGTGGAAGCGCTCGGCGGCGCGTATCAGCCCGTGCTCGACGGTCGCTGCAGTTTGGGTGTCGTGGGATTGCTGCCAATCGCACCGAACTCGATGAGCCTGGAACGATTGCAAGGCCTCCCGATGATCATGGTGGCCGCCCGCGAGCATCCGCTCGCTCTCATCGGGGGCGTCATTCCAAAAACTGAACTCGCCAAACACGTGCAACTGGTACTAACCGACCGATCCGAGCTGACGGCCGGGCGAGAATTCGGTGTCATGTCTCCGCTCACCTGGCGGATGGGCGACCTTTTTGCCAAGCACGCGTTTCTTCTTCGAGGATTGGGCTGGGGCGGTATGCCCCTGCACGCGGTGAAGCAAGACCTTCTCGAAGGACGACTCGTCAAGCTATCGATCGAAGATTTGGGAGAGGAAAGTTTGATACTGCCGATGTCGGCCGTTTACCTCACCGCGAAACCACCCGGTCCGGCGGGCCGATGGCTCATCGAGCGTTTGAAGCAGAGTTGCGGTCAACATGCGGTGGGACCGCAATTTGCGCAACCACATGCCGATGCCGTGGTGCGTTGAATTGAGGACTTGCATTGGGCCTCATTCAGGGCATCCCCGAGCGCTTTTCGCAAGTGAATCCTTTGGTTTACCTCATAAGTTAAATGTCGACTACCACACGGTGGGCCACGCCGACAGCCTGTTTAAATGGCGGGCGGGGCATTCGTTCGCGTTTGATCACGGATCTAGATGAAGAAAGATTTGCCAGTTGTTGCAAAATTGCAGGCCGCGTTCGGCGCGGTCATGGTTGTGCTCCTTGTCGTCGGCATCGTCGCCTACCGCAGTATTGTCGCGTCCTTTGAAAGCGCCCAATGGGCCCAGCATACCCATGAGGTGCTCGAACATCTCGCGAACTTGCGCTTGCGGATCGAGAATATCGAGAATGGGTATCGTGATTTCGCTCTGAGCGGCACGGACGCATTTCTGCAACGGTCGCGCGCCAACGCATCGCTGGCCGACAAGGAACAAAGCGCCCTGCGGGCACTGACGGCGGATAACCCGGGTCAGCAGCGCCGGCTGAGCGCCGTCGCGGACTTGCTGCAACATATGGTCCAGCGCGGCGACGCCATCGAAACGCTGCGACGCAAGCAGGATGCCGAGGATGCCGCGGCGCTGATTCGCAGCGGGCAGGATGCCTCCTTTCTGAACGCGTTTCGCGTCGTGGCTCGTGACATGGAAGCGGAAGAGCAGCGGTTACTGAGCCAACGCAAATCAGCCGCCGAAAGCCGCTATCGTGAGGCTCAACTCGCCTTGATTCTGGGAAGCACCCTGGCACTGTTGATCGCCGTCATTTCCGGCTGGCAGGTGGCGCGGGACAGGACCAAGCGGCAGGCAGCGGAAGACATGCTCAAACGTCTCAATCGCCTGTACGCGATGGTCACGGGCATAACCGCGATGATGGTGCGAGTACGCGATCGCGAGGACCTCTTCGACCGCTCTTGCCGGACCGCGGTCGAACACGGCGAATTCGAAATGGCTTGGATAGCCGTGATAGATCCCAACGAGAACCGGATCGTTCCGGTGGCCTGGGCGGGTCACGATGAATTGGCGATGGCCGCGATCAAGGCGCATCTCTCCTCGAGCGCCGGTACTCTGGAGGGGAAGACTTTGGCTGCGAGGGCGATCAGAGAGAAGGCGGCGGCCGTCTCCAACGACGTGCAGCACGACGACAGTCTCTTCTTTGGCAAAATGCACGCCGAGTCGGGGGTTCGTTCGCTGGCGGTGTTTCCGCTGATCATCTCGGGCAATCCAATCGGCGTTTTGGCACTGTATACCAGCAAACCTGAATTTTTCGACGCGGCGGGCCTGCTGCTATTGACCGAATTGGCCGGCAACGTCGCATTTGCCATCGATCATCTCGACAGGCAGGAGCGGCTCGACCGGCTCGCCAATTACGATACGCTCACGGGACTTGCGAACAGACGCTCGTTTCTCGAGCGTGTCGCGCAGTACATGCTGAGCGCCGCCGACGCCGGCCATAAGATGGCGGTATTTCTGATCGATCTGGAGCGATTCAAGAAACTCAACGATAGTCTGGGCCGGCCCGCCGGTGACGCACTCTTGAAGCAAGTGGCCGAATGGCTGGCGCACAACGCCGAAAACGTCCATCTCGTCGCGCGCCTCGATGCGGATCATTTTGCCGTCGTGATGCCCAGAGTCCTGTACGAGGCGAACGTTGCGCGAGTGCTCGAGAAAACGATCGCGGCTTTCATGAAGCACGAGTTCAGCTTGAATGACGCCGTGTACCGCTTGGCGGCCAAGATCGGTGTCGCCGTATTCCCGGATGACGGCACCGATGCCGATGCCTTGTTCAACAACGCCGAAGCGGCACTGAAGAAAGCCAAGGCCAGCCGGGACCGATACCTCTTTTACGCGCAGAAAATGACCGAAACCGTCGCTCTGAGTCTGGGCGTAGAAAATCGCCTGCGCAGAGCGCTGGAAAGAGAAGAGTTCGTGCTTCATTACCAACCCAAGGTGAGCATTGCGAGCGGCAAGCTCACGGGGGCCGAGGCATTGATCCGCTGGAATGACCCGGTCTCCGGGCTGACCCCGCCCGGCCGCTTCATTCCGATCCTCGAAGAAACCGGACTAATTCACGATGTGGGTCGCTGGGCGCTGCGCAAGGCGATTGAGGATTACCAGCGTTGGCGCAGTGAAGGGTTGCCTGCCGTGCGCGTTGCGGTGAATGTGTCGCCACTACAACTGCGCAATCAAAATTTCCTTGCCGAAATCCGGCAGGCCGTCAGCGTTGCGAGAGACGCGGCAGCGGGACTTCAGTTGGAGGTCACGGAGAGCGTGATCATGCAGGACGTCGATCACAGTATCGGCAGCCTGCTCGCGATCCGTGCACTGGGCGTCACGATTGCCATCGACGACTTCGGCACGGGCTTCTCATCGCTCAACTACCTGGCAAAGCTGCCGGTGGACACGCTCAAGATCGATCGCTCTTTCGTGGAAAAGATGGTGTCAGCGCCAGGTGGACTGGCATTGGTCTCGGTCATCATCAATTTGGCGCACGCGTTGAAGCTCAACACCGTGGCGGAAGGCGTCGAGACCGATGAGCAATTGCTTCAGCTCCGGTCGATGGGCTGTGACGAAATGCAGGGTTATCTGTTTGGCGCGCCGGTGCCCGTCGAGACTTTCGAGCTGAAATATATGTCATCTTCGCAGGTGGCATGAGTCTCGCGCGGCTAGGCGCTTACCAGCCGGTCAGCATGGGAGAATGGCTTTCGCACCAGTGTGCTCTTCCCGAACAGCGATCCGACCAAATCGACCGCAAGCACGGCGGTCTTGTTACGCACATCGAGGGCGGGATTCAGCTCCATGATGTCCAACGAGGCCATCTGTCCCGTATCCGCAATCATTTCCATGCAGAGCTGTGCTTCGCGATAGGACAACCCGCCGGGCACCGTGGTGCCGACTCCGGGGGCGATTCCCGGGTCGAGAAAATCGACGTCGAAACTGACATGCAGGTGAGTCTCGGCATCCATGTCTTGCAACGCCAGATCCATGGTCTGACGCATGCCCATTTCGTCAATGAAGCGCATGTCGAAGACTTCCAGTTGTTGTTCGTGCACAAAGCGCTGTTCACCGGTATCGACGCTGCGGATTCCGATTTGCCGTACCCACTTCGCGGAGATCGCCGGGCTCGCGCCGCCGATTTGAAGCAACTCGCGAGGGCCGAAGCCGCACAGACAGGACAGCGGCATCCCGTGCAAACTGCCGCTTGGGCTCAGTTCACGGGTATTGAAATCGGCATGCGCGTCCAGCCAAAGGATACGCAAACGCTTGCGTCGGCCGCGGCAATGGCGGGCAACCGCTGCAATGGAGCCAATACTCAAACAGTGATCGCCCCCGAGCAGTATCGGCAGGCGCTGTTCGGCCAACTCTCGATACACGGCATCATGGACTTCGTGATTCCACGCCGTAACCTGCGCCAGGTTACGGTAGCCATCGATTTTGACCAGGCCCGGGTTGGCGGGTCCGCTGACATTGCCGCAATCCACCACCTTCAGCCCACGCTGCGACAGGGCATCGTGAATTCCGGCGACGCGCAGCGCTTCGGGCCCCATTGAGGAGCCGCGATCGCTGGCGCCAATGTCCGTGGGCGCGCCGATGAGGCTGGCGGTCCGATTGGCGGTGATCATCAGGCGAACCGCCGTTGCCGTGCGCGCACGGTTTCGTTTGCCATGCAGGCAAATAGATCCTTGGGATCTTCCATTTCGGGGACAAGATCGATTCGCTGGCCGCCGTCCGGGTACTCGCCGTTCAGCTTCAGCAGATAACGCAATGCCGAGAAGTCACTGAGCGCAAATCCGACCGAATCGAAGATGGTGATTTCGTGATCAGCCAATCGGCCGGGTCGGTTTTCCAACAAGACGTGCGCCAGTTCACTCACTTGAACCGCGCCGTCGAGCTGTTGAATCTCGCCCTCGATGCGCGCCTGCGCTTCGAACTCCACCACGATGCGGGCCGACTCTGAACGCAGGATATCCGGATGCAATTCGGTCTTGCCCGGGCAATCGCCGCCGACGGCGTTCAAATGCATGCCGGGCTCGATCATCTGCGGCGTCAGGATGGTTGCGTTGCGTTTATCCGCGGTCACGGTGGTGACGATGTCGGCGCCGCGAACCGCATCGGCGCTGCTGCCGCAGCGAGTTATCGAGAGATTGGCAAGCTGCAATCGGGTCAGATTGCGTACCAGCTTGGCAGTCGCCTCCGTATCCGTGTCGTAGAGCCGTACTTCACGAACGCCCACCATCCGGTGAAATGCGATGACTTGAAATTCACTTTGCGCGCCATTCCCGATCACCGCCATGACGCGGCTCGAAGAGCGCGCCATCCGCGTCGCCGCCAGTGCCGACACGGCAGCCGTGCGCAGTGCCGTCATAAAAGTCATCTCCGAAAGCAGCACGGGATAGCCGGTGGCGACGTCGGCCAGTACGCCGAAGGCAGTCACCGTGAGCAGACCTTGCGCGGTGTTTTGGGGATGTCCATTGACGTATTTGAATGAATACAAATGCCCATCGGTTGTGGGCATGAGTTCAATCACGCCGGTGGGCGAATGGCTGGCATGGCGCGCCGATTTCTCAAATTCGTCCCATCGCCGGTAGTCCGCCGCGATTTCCCCAGCCAGTTCCTCGATGAAACGGCCCACCCCGACTCGGGACACGAGTGCTCGGAGGCGCTCGGTTCCAATGTAATTGACCATGATTCACCACTCCCTACGGCAGCCAGATTCCCAGTTTCAGGGGAGGTTGAGCCAATGGATAGCCAGAAAGTTGATCAATAAGCTGGTAAAATTGTACAAATAGTCAGTTGGTATTGGCGTTTTGCGCAATTTGCGGATGCCGGCGTTCGCAAGGGGGTTCAGATGGATTCGACCGATCGGGAATTATTGTCATTGCTGCGCGAAGACGCGCGAGTGCCCGTGGCGACCCTGGCCAAGACTCTTAAAGTCGCGCGCGGCACCGTGCAGAATCGGCTCGCGCGAATGGAAGCTGACGGCACCATTGTCGGCTATACCGTCAAACTCAAGCCACAGATTGAAGAGCAAACAATCCGGGCTCTGATGACCGTCGCGGTTGAGGGCAACCGAACGGACGAGGTACTGCGGTCACTGCGCGGCGATCCGGCGGTTTGCTCGCTGCACACCACGAACGGCCGCTGGGACATCGTGGCGGAACTGCGCACCGACAGTCTCGAAGCGGTTGATCGTGTGTTGAGTCGCATTCGGCTCATCGACGGAATCTCGAACACCGAAACGAGCCTGCTACTCTCGACCCACAAGTTTTGAGCGGCGGCCTGGAGCGGGTGAGCTTATGCCCATCAGTTAGTGTATCGTCACCGCTCACTGGAGCTCTCGGGACCCGATAATCGCCAATGTCATCAACGGGTAGCGATACGCAGTCCTCCGCTACCGGTTCCCCCGCCGCTCAGCAGCTCCCGCGCCAGCTTAACCTTCGCGATCTCGTACTGTCGCAGGTGCTCACCGTCGTGGGCAGCTCCTGGGTCGGCATTGCGGCGGGTCTCGGCCATGCGCAAACCGTCGTATGGCTGCTGGCGTTCGGCGCTTTCTACCTGCCCATGGCCGCTGCGGTCTATCACTTAAATCGCGAGATGCCTCTCGAAGGCGGCCTGTACGTGTGGGCCCGCCGCGCATACGGCGATACAGCCGGCTTTCTCGTCGCCTGGAACATCTGGAGCTACGCTCTTTCCACCATCGCCACGATACTGTTTCAGATCCCGAGCGAGTTCGCTTACATGGTCGGCCCGCGCGCCGCCTGGATTCCGGAAAACCACCTCGTCGTCTTCTGCTTTCTGGCCGTCATTCTCACCGTGCTGGTGCTTTCCGCTCGCCGGGGCCTCGCCATCGGCAAATGGATTCACAATATCTCCGGCAGTGTCATGATCGCTGCGTTCGCATTGCTGATCCTCGCGCCGCTCTGGGCGCTGGGGCATCACGCGCCCATCCATTTCGCACCTTTCGATCTTGAGCTGCCCGAATCGAACGCGACTTCGCTAGCCCTCATCGGTCAGACGCTATTCGCGGCAGCCGGGCTTGAGTACATCGCCATCATGGCCGGAGAGTCGAAGGCGCCCGGTCGCGATATCGGCCGCTCCATCCTCATCGCCTCGCCCATCATCTTTCTGATGTTCACGCTCGGAACGGCCTCCGTGCTCGCTTTCCACGAGCTCAGCGGCGCGACGATCAACTACATCGCGCCCATTCCGCAGACGCTTCGCCTGGCATTCGGAGACTCCGGTTTGGCCAACTTCCTTGCCCGGCTCGTCATTCTCCTGCTGCAGATCCGCATTCTCGGTGCCGCCAGCCTGATCTTCACGGGCGTGACCCGGCTGCCGATGGTCGCAGGCTGGGATCATCTCATTCCAGCCTGGTTCTCACGACTTCACCCGCGCTACCGCACCCCTACGAACTCCATCCTCATCAACGCCATTCTCGTTGCCGCGCTGCTGGTTCTGGCCTCCGCCGGCGTCCGCGCGGCCGAGGCCTTCGCGGTCCTCAACAATGCGTCCAATATCCTCTACGGCCTCGCTTATTTGGCCATGTTCGCCATCCCCCTTATCGGTGCAAAGCTCGTGCGGGTGCGCATCCCGACCTGGGTCGCCGTGCTCTGCGTCGTTGGCTTTTGTGCGACGCTCTTTTCCTGCGCCACCAGCGTCTATCCGTTTGTCGATGTGCCCGATCCCCTTCACTTCGCCGTCAAGATCACCGCCACGATTCTCCTGACCAACCTCATCGGGTACACCTTCTATCGCATACGCGGATTATTGGCGGCTGCACCGCGGTAAAGGAAATGCAGTGCGGCGCAAGCCGCCGGGCTGCCGCCACAATCCGCCCGAATGTCACCACCGGACCGCCCCATTGAGATCTCACACTCCTGTCGTGAAATCACGAGGGTGGCCGCATGCGTACCGGAGATCTCGAGATCTGGTTGAATCATTTCGAACATCACGCGCTGCATCCGCGCTGCATGCCGCACGGCCTATCCGATGTTCTTAGGCCCGATGAACGGGAACTCATCGCAAGCTCGATCGCGACATTTCAGCTGGGCGAACAGTCTGGGGGCCGGACACTGCTGCGGGCGTCAGAACGTTTCGCGCAGGAGAAGCAGCTGGCTCACTTGCCCAGGATAATTGAATTGCTTATCCGCGAGGAGCGGCGTCATGCATCGCTCCTGCGGGATTTCATGCAACACCACCGGATGCCGCTGAAGCGAACCGACTGGACCGATCGGATTTTTCGTCTGATGCGGCGGCTCTCGGGACTGCAGCTCCATGTATGGGTGCTCATCTGTGCCGAGCTGATTGGCAACGTCTATTATCGCGCACTCGAATCGGTGACCGATTGCGAGCGCCTGCGGGTTCTCTGCCGATGCATCGTTGCCGACGAGCTTGCCCATGTCGGATTCGAGTCTCAGCTGCTATCCACGCTGCCGTCCGCAGGTACCGCTTGGCCGTCGGCCTGGACGCGCTCCGCTCATCGGATCTTCTACGCAACCACGGCCATGGTGGTGTGGCTGACGCATCGCGCGGTGTTGCGCAGAGCCGGGCACAGCGGGCGGAGTTTCCTGCGCTCCTGCCGCGCGCAGTATGATTTCTATTTGCAGCCGGCCGGGGTGCTTATTGAAGCGCGACCTTGAAGAAGGTGCCGTCGCCGTTGGCGCCGCCGGCGCCGGTCGACCCATAGAGGTTGCCGTCGCTCCCCTGCACTAGATTTGCCGAGGGAGTGGCGCCATCGCTGCTGCCGGCGAAGCTGTGCAAAATGCTCTCGGTGCCGTTCGGCGAGAGCTTGAACACGGTACCCAGGCTGCCGGCGCCGCCGAGGGAAGTGTTGCCATAGAAATTGCCATCGCTGCCCTGGATGACACCTGCGATCGGATTGGCGCCGTCGCTGCCGCCGGCGAAGGAATACAACACAGTCTCGGTGCCGCCCGGCGTAATTTTGAACACGGTGCCCAGGCCACCGGCGCCGCCTTGATAGGTCGTTCCGTAAAGATTGCCATCGCTGCCCTGGAGCACGCCGGCGTATGGATGTTCGCCGTCGCTGCCGCCGGCGAACGAGTACAACACGGTCTCGGTGCCGGTGGGCGTGACCATGAAAACCGTGCCGAAGCCATTGCTACCGCCGAAATACGTGGTTCCGTACAAGTTGCCGTCGCCGCCCTGAATCAGACCGGCATAGGGGGTCTCACCGTCGCTGCCGGTCTTGGCGAAGGCATGCAATATAGTCTCAGTGCCGCTCGGTGTGATTTTGAACACCGTGCCATCTTCGGTGGTGCCGCCGGCGCCGGTCGTTCCGTAGAAGTTGCCATCGCCGCCTTCGATCAGACCGGTATAGGGGTCGCTGCTGTTCGCGGGGAAGGAGAACAGGATGGTGGCGGTCCCGCTCGGGCTGATCTTGAAGACGGTGCCGCGGTTGCTCGTGCCGCCGCTGGCAGTCGTTCCGTAAATGCTGCCATCGCTGCCCTGGACCAAACCCGCATAGGGAACGGCGGTGAAGGAGTAGAAAACACTCTCGCTCCCGCTCGGCGTGATCTTGAAGACGGCACCATCGTTGTTCGTTCCGCCGGCCAGTGTGGTTCCATAGAAGTCGCCGTCGCTGCCCTGGATCAACGTGTGGTATGGATCCACGCCGTCGCCGCTGCCGCCGGCAAAGGAATACATGAGGGAGAAGTTCGAGACACAGGCGATGCTGACGTTCGTGACGTCGGCTGCACCTTCGGTGCCCGTGCTCAGGCTCGCCGTGCAGACCAGGCCGGTTGGCTGAGTCTGCACCGCGATGGCGTAATTGCCGCCGTAAGCCACACCCGTGTTCATGGTGAACTGCGTGGCGTTGGCGCTGATGCTGGTGGCATCGCCGCCGTTGTTGAGCAACACCAGGCCGTTGGCGGTGAGTCCACCGATCGTGCCGCCCACGGTGTAGGTGTTCGCCGAGCAGGTGACGGCGATGTTGGTGACCGCGGCGCTCCCCATCGTGCCACCGCCGTTGCTCACCGAGCAGGTGAGCCCGGTGGGCTGCGTCTGCACCGTGACGGCATAAGCGCTGGTGAAGGCCACAGCGGTGGGCATCGTGAAGCTCGAAACACCTGAGTTTACCGCGAGCGTATCGCTGCCATTGATGAGCGCCAGGCCGCCGCCGGCGAGCCCGCTGATCGTCCCGCCCACGGCGTAAGACCGGTTCGAGCAGGCGATGACGATGCCGGCGACGTTGCCGGCCGGCATCGATCCGGCGGCATTGCTCGCCGTGCAGGTGAGGCCCGGCGGCGCCGTCTGCACCGCGACTGAATAGTGGCTGCCAAACGCCACGGCTGTGGGCATGGTGAAATCGGTGCTGCCGGCGGCAACCGCGAGCGTGTCGTTGCCATTGCTGAGCGTGAGCCCGGCGTAATTGCCGAGACCACTGATCGTGCCGCCGAGGCTGAAAGGTTGATCGGTGCAGGTGATGGCAACGCTCGTCAGCGCACTCGCCGGCATGGTGCCCGTGCCGTTGCCCACTGCACAGGCCAAGCCCGCCGGCTGTGTCTGAACGCTGATCGCATAGCTGCTGTTGGAAGCAACCGGATCGGGCATGGTAAAGCTCGTGGCATTTGAATTCACGGCGAGCGTATCGGTGCCATTGGCCAGCACCAGACCCGGGCCATTCAAGCCGCTGAGCGTGCCGCCGAGGGAATAAGCCGCATTCGAGCAGGTCACCACCACATTGGCCGCGTTCGCCGATTGAATCAGGCCGGTGCCGGCCGCCACGCTGCAGCTCTCGCCTGAGGGCTGGTTCTCGATCGTCACGCTGTAGCTCGTGCCTGCGGGCAGCGAACCGACGAGTCCCTGCGTCGTCTGCCCCGAGGGCACGCTTATCGCCATGGCGTTGACCATGAGCGGGAAGCTGAGTTCATCGAACATGGGCGCCAGACGTGTGCCGAGACGCTGGCGCCCGGCATCGACCATCAGCACCAGCCCGGAGGAGTGGAGCCCGCTGATCGTGGAGCCGAGCGAAAAAGTTTGCGCCGCCGGGGTACTGCTGCCGCCATTGCCCGCGTCGCCGCCCCGATCCATGCAACCGCCGAGCGCTGCCAAAATGCAGACGATCGCGGCGTGCGTAATGCGCCGTGTCCGAAAGCTTTGTTGCGCAAACTGCGGCATTGACGATCCTGTGCTAGGTATTCATCCAGTCCGCAATTTAGGGTAAAACCTTAGCGAGCGACCGTGTATGCGATCTCAGTTTGATGCGACTCGCCCGCGCCGCCATCGAAACTGCGCAATCGCTGTCAGCGCCGATGAGCGGCTCGTCTCAGTCCGAGAGTGATTATGTTGCAAGACGCAGCCCGCGAGCCTGACACCAGCGCGGATGTGGGTGAAGCGTTACTGCTCGTGACAAAGGCGGATATCGCCCAAGGACGAGCGGCGGAAGCACAGCCGCTTCTGGCACGGTCGGTGCGCCGCCTTACCAATGGACTTGGGGCGGGGCATCCGCGCACTGCAGAGGCAATTCAGTTGGCGCGCACCGGAATTCGGCAACGATGAAACCCTGGGCGTCTTTCGACGATATTTGTTCCATCGTATTGATGGGATTTCTGGGAGGGTTGGCTCTCTCCGCGGTAAAGCGCAGTCTTGGCGCGAAAGACTGGGGCAGCATGATCGAGGGCGATGGGGGCATGCTGGACCGCATCGATTCGATCAGCTTTGCCGCGCCGATTTTCTTCCATCTTACGCAGTACTTTTTCGTCTGATGCCGGTGCAATACTGATGCCGGCGCAATACTGATGCCGGCGCAATACGCGTGGTTTCCCACGAGCATCGCTGCCCGTCAACGTCCCATGCACTACATGCCGCCGATCAGCAAGGCCATGCCGGCGATGTTTATGAGTTTTACCGGCGTTCCAAATGCGAGCGCCGAGATCAATGCGGCCCAGATATTCATTGATGCCTGATAGCCCAGGTCATTGATCGGCTCTGAGTCATTGGCGTACGATGATGCGCAACAGCGGAGTGGCGACGTCATGCTGATCACCCATGATGTGGAGGAGGCCATTCACCTCGCTGATCGGATCATGCTGCCGTCGCCGAGGCCCGCGAGAATTCAAGCGACTTTCAAAGCTCACGCCAAGCGCGCATAGCGCGTAGTATCCGGCGTGCAATGGTCAAGTGATGAGGTGCCCGTGAACGATGAGCAAAATAGGGAAGAGTTTGATACGGCTCTGTCTCGGATTCGGCATGACATCAAGGGCCGGCTTGTAATCCATGGATTTTTCGGCAGCATCGCCCATCGGGACCTTGAGGTGGATCACGTACTGAGCGGGTCAACTGTCGAAGTCACTGTGAAGGGAAGAACCGCAGAGAGGTCATTCAGCCGGCAGGAAATTGAAGATTGCCGTCTCCGCGTGAAGGGCGCGGTCTTGACAGGCGTGATATCGATGGTGGACGAATTTGTGGCGCAAGGATTGGCGCGGCAATAACCAGGCGGCGACTAACGCAACACGCGGAACCAGCGCGCAGTTACCCGTCAGCACAAATGTAAGCGCGCACGCAGTGGCGGTGAGGCGGCGTTCCAACTCCCGATCACAAGCGCCAGAAATCGATCGTAGCTTTCCGGCGTTGCAATCTTGGCCGCTACTTTCCAGCCGCGTATTCGCCAAATGGCAGGCAGCCATGCGCCGGGCGGGGGTTGGATTGGCCACATTGGGCCAGCCGTCCTCGGCGAGCCAGGCATCGAGCGCCTTAAATGAACATGCCTTGGTTTATGGTCGGATTTGCGGCGAGATTCGCCAGCGGCCGAAGATGATCGCGGCGGTCCGCTGGCTTTGAGGCGGCAGTGGATGGAGCTCCGGCAGCATGACCCTAATCGGGATGCCAGGCTGGGAAATGCAGCCGGCAGAGCCTCCGGGAGGCCGCCAACAAGTGACTAAAGTCACTTCCATTCGAAGCCCCGTGGGACGCATGATCTTCAACCATGAGCAGCTTGGTAATTCGCATCGTTATTGCCGAAGACCAGGCACTGGTGCGCCGCGGTGTCGCGCTGCTGCTGTCAATGGAGCCCGACATGGAGGTTGTGGGTCAGGCGTGCAACGGCGTGGAAGCCGTTGAGTTGAGCCAGTTGCTGCATCCGGACGTCGTGTTGATGGATTTGCACATGCCCCTCAAAGGCGGTGTTCTTGCAACCCGCGAAATAACGCGCGCACTCCCGGACATCCAGGTTCTCGTTTTAACGACACTTGACGACGACGAGACCGTATTCGAAGCAGTGCGCGCAGGCGCGCATGCCTATTTGCTGAAAGACGCGGCGGAAAACGAACTTCTCGAAACCATCCGCGCGCTAAAGCGCGGCGAATCGCGCCTGACCCCGCAAATCGCGCGCAAAGTGATGGATCAATTCCGCCGCCTCTCGCGGAACGTAAAATCCGAACTCGTGCACGCTGAAGTCGCATCTGTGCCGTTCGAGGCGAACAGGACAAACGCGACTGCAACGCCTGCGACCGAGGTGCTCACGGAAAAAGAGGAAAAGGTCCTTGAATTGATCGCCGAAGGCATGAGCAATCGGCAGATTGGCGGCGCGTTGTCCCTCGCCGAGGGCACCGTCAAGAACTACGTCAGCCGCATCATGGAGAAGCTGCATGCCAATACCCGCACCGAACTCGCGATTCTCTCGCAAAAGCAGCGGTACGCGGAATAAAGGCCGTCTTCGGCGCTAGGGAGGTTTGTCCTCGTCATTCACTTGTGCGACGGGAACGACGCCGATCTGATAGTTAAGATCTGACGCTTGAATCAGCACTTCGTAGCGCGCCGCCGTCTCATCGATCTGAGCGGAGGTGAGGGCGAGCTGGGCCTGGCTCAGCTCGACTATAGAGCTGCTGCCCGCCTTGTAGCGAGCGTCTGCAAGCTCGTAAGCCGTGGCGGCGTACCGGCGCAGCTGGCCCGCGGCGTGCAAACGCTGTTGTGCGTTGTTGAGGTTCAGCCAGGCAATGCGCACGTCGCGGCTGATGTTGTCCTCCGCCGTGCGCAAAGTCTCGGCGGCGGCTTTGGCGCGTAGGTCGGCCTCGCGCTGGCGCGCCTGGTACAGACCGCCGGCGAAGAGCGGCACGCTCACCTGAAGGCCGCCGGCACTGTAGTTGTCCGCCAGCCGCGAATCGTGCGTAGGCGAATTGCCGGCTGCGATCACTGCGGAAATGGTCGGCAGCCGCGCATCACGCTGCGAACGCGCCTGACGTTGCGCCGCGTCGCGCGCGTCTCGCAGACTGGCGAGTTCAGGCCGATCGTGCAGCGCCTGGTCCGTCAGGACCGAGATATCCGAGGCCGCCGACATCGGCACCGTCGTTTGATCCTCGAGCGTGAAGCGATGCTGATCGCGGTAGCCGAGCGCCGTAGAGAGTGCCGCAAGGGCGGATTCCGCGCTGTTGTCCGCCCTGAGCACCAACAGGTGTGCGTCCTCGAGTGCCACCTGGGCAAAGCTCGTATCCAGATCGGACTTGAGTTTGTTCTGGGCCAGCACAGTCACCTGGTCCAGCAGAAGCTGCCGCGTATTGAGTGTCTGGCGTGCAACATTCTCGATCGTCTGCGCCTGCAAGGCTGCAAAGTAATTGCGGTCCACCTCGAGCAGCACTTGCGCACGCGTCGCAAGAGCTGTCTGATCCGCAGCGCTCGCGGTGAGCTTTGCGCCTGCCACCAGGTTCGATGTACGGCCAAAGTCGGTAATAAGCTGGCTGGCTCCGGCTCCGATGGCGGTGCGGCTGAAGACCGATGGGTTGTTGAGGCCTCCCGCCAGCAGGCGCGTGTTATCCGAATCGGCGTGCACCGCTGAACCGTAGAGGTTGACCTGAGGCAGCAGCCCCGAGCGAGCCTGCACGAACACCTGCTGCTCGGCCTGAGCGCGGTAGCCCGCGGCAGCGATGTCCGGATGGTTTTGCAGCGCAATTCCGCGAGCCTGTGCGAGGCTCAGCGGCTCGGCGGTGTCCGGCGCGACCGTCGGCGCGACGGTCGGCGTCGGCTCCTGCGCCGGCGCAGACCCGGCGGCGCAGGTGAAGACGCATACCGCCGACATCGTGGCTAACAGCAGTCTCATGCGGCGTGCCGCTCTTCGCGGCGGTGCACGAGGTAGTAGGCGGCCGGGACGATGAACACCGTCAGCACCACCGACACAGCCAGTCCGCCGATGATGGCCCGCGCGAGAGGCGCGTAGGCTTCCGCTCCGGTGCCGAGCTTCAGGGCCAATGGAATGAGCCCGATGAGGGTGGCGAGCGAGGTCATCAGCACCGGCCGCAGACGTACGCGGCAGGCGAGCGAGACCGCCTCGCGCAGCCCGTGGTTTTGCGCGCGCAGACGGTTCGTGAACTCCACAATGAGGATGCTGTTGGAAACCACGATCCCGACCATCATCACCACTCCCATGAGCGACATGACATTGAGCGTGGTCCCGGTCAGGAAAAGCGTCAGCAGAGCGCCGGTGAGTCCGGTGGGAATCGCCAGCAGGATCAACAGCGGATCGAGAAACGATTTGAACTGCGCGACCAGGACGAGGTACACAAGCAGGGTCGCAAGGATCAAACCAAAGCCAAACGCGGCGAAGGAGGCGTTCATGGCCTGGACCGACCCGCGGATTTTCACCCGTACGCCCTCGGGCATCTTTATTCCTTGGATGATGTGTTCGATGCCGCGCGATACACCGCTCAGGTCCTCACCCTTCGGCGAAACATACACGTCCATTTCACGCCGCAGCTGGTAGTGATCGACTTCCGTGGGCGATTCGATGTGAGTGAGGCTGCTGACGGTGTTGAGCTGCGCGGTGAGCGCTGCATTGGAACTGCGCAGCGGCATGGCCTGCAGATCCGTCAAGGTGTGAATGTAGTTTTCCGGATATTGCACGGTCAACATGTAGTCGTTGCCGCTCTTGGGGTCGACCCAGTAACTCGGCGCGATCATGGCATTGGAAGTCAGTGCCGTGATGACGTTGCCCACGACCTCTTTTTCGCTCAGCCCAAGTTCACTCGCGCGCTCCCGATCGATGTTGAGCTGCAGCGCCGGGTAGTCGATGTCCTGGGGCAGCAGCACGTCGCTGACCTCGGGAAGCGCGCGCGACTCGCTGGAAATGCGCGATGCGACCTGATGCGCGGCGCTCATGTTCGTGCCGCTCACCTGCACATCGATGGGCGCAGGCAATCCGAGATTGAGCACGGCGTCGACCAGCCCCCCGGTCTGAAAGTACGCGCTCAATTCGGGCAGCTGCTTGCTCAGTCGCCCGCGTACCCGGTCCATGTAGGCAAAGCTCGAGAGTGTGTGATCCTCCTCGAGACCCACCTGCACAAAGGCCGTGTGGGGTCCGGAGTTTGGCGTGTAGATGGAGGAGAATCCCGGGGTGGTGCCAATGTTGGATACCAGGATTTTGAGCTCCTTGCGCGGCACGACATCGCGCACGATCTGCTCGACCTTGGCAACCAGCTCGTTGGTGATTTCCAGCCGCGTGCCGGCAGGGGCCTTTAGATTGATCACGAACTGGCTGGGATCGGTACGCGGGAAGTAGGCCTTGCCTATCAGAGGGTACAGCCCAAGCGAGAGAATGAAAATGCCGGTGATACCCACCACGGTGGCCGCGGGCCGCAGCAGCGCACTCGCCAGCGTTTTTTCGTAGCGGTCGAGCATTCGTGTGAAAAGGTGATTGAAGCGCTGATTGAAGCGCCGTCCCCATCCGGCCATGCCCCGTGGCGGAGGCGGCAGTGTGAGCGTCGTGTGTGCCGGGCTGTCGTCCGGCAGGATCTCCTGGACCTCGATTTCGTGCGCCTCGATCTGATGCGCCTTGATCCAGCGCGCACAAAAGAGCGGCACTACGGTCATGGCGACGAAATACGAGGCAACCAGCGACAGAACGACCGCGAGCGCCAGTGCGGTGAACAGGAATCGGCTCACGCCGTAAAGAAAGATCACCGGGAAGAAAACGATCGCCGTGGTGAGAGTGGCTGCCAGCACCGGCAGCTGCACTTCCGCGCCGCCGCGCTCCGCGGCCACCGCCGGCGGTTCTCCCATCTCCATGTGCCGAAATATGTTCTCCAACACCACCACCGAATTGTCGATGAGCCTCGAAAACGCGAGGGCAAGCCCCCCCAGGATCATCGTATTGATCGTGCCGCCGCCGAAGGACAGGGCGATGAAGGCGGCGAGCGCCGAGAGCGGAATCGAGAGGAACACGGCGGCCGTGGCACGCAGGCTGCCCAGGAATACAAGAATCATCATGCCGGTCAGTGCGAGGCCGATGACGCCTTCGTGGATCAGGTTCTCGATGGCGTTGCGCACGAACTGCGACTGATCGAACACCACCGAGGCGATAAGCTGCTTGGGAACATCCAGCAGGTTTTTCACGCCGCGGCGGATTCCGTCGACCACTGCGATGGTATTGGCATCGCCGCCCTGCTTGAGCACCGGCAGATACACCGATGGCTGTCCATCGACACGCACGATGTTGTTTTGGATCTGCGCAGCATCCTCGGCCTTGCCGACATCGGCCACCAACACCGAGGCATTTCCCACGGTCTTGAGCGGTATGCGGTCGACATCGTCCATGGCATTGATTTGGCTGTTGGCGTAGAGGTTGTAGTCGTACCGTCCAATCTTCACATCGCCGGCGGGCAGGATGAGATTGGCTTCATTGACCGCGCGCACCACGTCCATGACGCTCAACTGATGGACCTGCAATTTGAGCGGATCGACGTACACCATGATCTGGCGGTAGCGGCCGCCAAAAGGTTGGGGCACCGAGGCCCCAGGGACATTGGCAATCTGATTGCGCACGTCGTATTGCCCAAGGTCTCGCAGCCGCGCCTCATTCAGCCCCGCGCCTTTGAGCGTCACCAGGCAAACCGGCAGGCTCGAGGCATCGAACTTCAACACCACCGGCGGCAGAGTCCCCGGGGGCAGCTTGCGCAAATCCGCGAGGGCAAGGTTGGCAATGCTCGTCACGGCGGAGTCCGCATCGAATCCCGGCTGGAAATAGATTTTTATCAGGCTCACACCCGGTAGCGAGCGCGATTCTATATGGTCGACTCCGCTGGCCAGCGTGAAGAATCGCTCGAAGCGGCCGGTGATGTCGGTTTCGATCTGCTCCGGGGGCATGCCGGAGAAGAATGTGGCCACGACCACCACCGGGATGCGGATTGGTGGAAACAGGTCCACCGGCATTCGGGCCACGCTGGTGGAACCCACCACGCAGGTGATGAGGCACAGCACGATGATGAAATACGGGAAGCGCAGGGCGAAACGCGACATGACGGATGGGTCTCTTAAGCCGCGGAGGACGAACTCATTCGCGTGCGAGAGGCGCGATGATGCGCGGCTCGACCTTCTGTCCGGCGACCAGCTGCCCGCGGTTGCCGATCACGACCAGATCGCCCTGTTTGAGTCCGCCGAGCACCTCGTAGCGGGTCTGCGTCTCGAGCCCCGGCTTGATTGCGCGCTCTTCGATCTCGCCGGCCGCATTGACCAAGAGCACGCTCCCGCCTCCCGCGGGCAACGCCTCGATGGGGATCGCGAGCGCGCGCGGGTGCTCATCGACCTTGAGCACGACGCTGGCGTACATGCCGGGTACGACCTCGAGCGAGGGGTTGGGAACCTCCATCTCCGCGATCATAGTGCGAGTGCTGTCATCGACCCTGTCGGAGAAGCGGGCGATCTTCCCCGTCAGCACGCGGCCGCCGAGCGATTCGACGCGCACGCGCAGCGGCGTTTCCAGCCGGATGCCATGCACGTAATCGACAGAGACCGGAAAATCGAGCCGCAGCAGCATGTTGTTCGAGACGCGCACCAGCGGCATCGCCTGCGTATTGGACGTGGTGCCGGCCTGAATCAGTGATCCGGGATCGGCGTAGCGCTTGGTGATCACGCCGTCGAAGGGTGCGACGATCCGCGTGTAGCTCACCATCGTCTGGTACTTCTCGACATCGGCCTTGGCTTCCTCCAGACCGCCCTGCGCGGTGGCGTCGCGCGCCTCCGCGGTGTCGAGATCCTGCTGCGCGATCAGATTCGGGCGGTCCTTGTTGACTGCAACGAGCCGCGTATACCCGAGGTGCGCATCCCGATAACTGGCCTGCGCGCGCCGTTCGTTCGCCACCGCGTGGTCAAAGTCATCGTGCAGCTCCGGCACCTCGAGAACGGCGAGCAGCTGCCCCGTCTTGACGCGATCGCCGATGTCGACTTTCATCTCCTTGACGTAGCCGGATACCTTGGCGTGCAATTCGACCTCCGTGTAGGGACGGAACTCCGCCGGGACGGTGATTTCCTTGAAAAGATCCTCGTGGTCCACGCGCGCAACCTCCACCACGGGTATTTGCGGGATGGTTGCGGCACGCGGGGCGCGTCCTTGCCAAGCACGTGCGAGCACGATGAGAATGAGCGCCGCCAGGACCAGAGCTCCCAGGCTCCATCTGCGCTTTTGCGAGAACGATGCGAGGCTCATGCGAACTGCACGGTGCGGCCAAGCCGCGATTCGACTGACATAGTTCCTGACTGTGCCTTCGGCAAGACTCACGCCCCCGCAGATGACAACGTTACCCCATCATGCGACGGGCGGTGCACGCTTTGGAAGTGACTTTAGTCACCTTTTTGTGTAACAGCATGCCCGGTCCGGGCATGCTCACGCCGAGCTATTGCGCGGTCCAACCGCCGTCGACCGGAATCGCGGTGCCGGTGATGTTGTGCGCGTCGGGAGCGCAGAGCCACACCGCCAGGCGCGCAATTTCCGCGGGAGAGGAGAGCCGGTGCGAGGGCTGCTTTTCGGCCAGCATCGCCTCGATTGCCGCTTCAGCCGACCCGCCCAGCTCTTGGCGCCGCTCCGCGATCTGCGGCGCCAGCAGTGCGGTATCCACCCAGCCGGGACAGATGCAATTGATGGTGATGCCGCCGCTGGCGGCGCTGCCGATGGCGGCATACTCGAGGGCCGCGACTTTCGACAGGCCGACGAGTCCGAACTTGGCCGCGACGTACGGCGCCTTGCCGGCCGACGCCACGAGGCCATGCACCGAGGCGATGTTGATCACCCGTCCGAAATGGGCTGCAGCCATTCGCGGCAAAGCATGGCGCATGGTGTGGAACGCCGCCGACAGATTGACCGCAAGAATGTCATTCCACTCCCCGGCGCTGATCGCGCTGATCGGTGCGATGTGCTGAATACCCGCGTTGTTCACCAGAATATCCAGGTGGCACCAGGCGAACACCTGTGACATCAAGGCGTCGATTTGATCGACGTCGCGCAGATCACCGCCGAAATAACTGACATCGGAGCTTCCGGCCGCGCGCAGTTCCGCGATCAACTGGGATGCTTCGCTGGACCCGAGCAGACCATGCACTGCAATGCGCGCCCCGGTCTTGGCGAAGGCAAGGGAAATTCCCCTGCCGATGCCGCGGTCGGCGCCGGTGATCAACACCGACCTGCCGTGCAGTTCCGTCGTCACGCGCGCTGACCCGGCACGGCGCTAGCCCAGGACGCTGACGGCCGCGGGCATGCCTGACCACAGCTCGCGCAGTGCGCCGTGAGGATCGCGCTCCATCCTAGTATTGCGATCGAATACCAGGGTCGAACGTTGCGATGCATCGAAGCGCGGCCAGGGCGGAATCCGCGAATTGTTCGGATCGCCGGTCTTGGCGAAAGCGACCAGCGCTGACGCCAATTGGCCGCACATGCGCTGCGCATCGGCTGAACCGCTGCCCAAAATGGCATCGCGTTCGTTGTGCATCGACGCGGCGACGTCCATGGCGTGCGCGGCGCCGAACTTTCCATCGAAGGCGGGACAGGTCCATTCCCACAGATAGGCGTAAACCGCCGCGTGCTGACGCGCAGACCTGGCCTCAGCCTGCGCATGCGCGAAACGCCGGAATCCGGCGTCGGTGATGATTTGCGCGAACAAGAGGTAGGGAGATTTGGCCGGGAAGCGCCCGCGGTAGGCCTTTTCCAACGACGCCGCCCGGTCGCCGTAATTCGCCGACAAGGTGTCGCGCAGTTCCCGTTCTGTCATGGCGAATCGATCGAAGAACAGGCCGGCATCGTCCAGCGTGGTGGAAATGATCAGCGGCACGTGATCGGACAGCGATGCGACCTGGGTGTCCAAGGGATGCGCGGGAATGTGCGAGCCGTCGACAATCGGAACAAACGCATGCGCGCCGATCGCCGTTTGCGCCGCGAGAATTTGGGTCCATGGCAGATCTTGAATGCGGGCGAGAGTCGCGCGCGTCAGGCCAAGCTGCCCGATCAAGGCCTGTGCAGCCTGCGCCGCCGTCTCCCGCGGCATATGCGACAGCAGCGAGCCGCTCTGAATCGCTGCGCGATGAAATAAATTCGTTGCCGCCGGCATCGCCAGCAGCGTGCTCACTTTCCAGCCGCCCCCGGACTGTCCAAAGATCGTGACGCGATCAGGATCGCCGCCGAAATTTTCGATGTTGTCGCGCACCCATTGCAGGGCGGCCACCAGATCCAGCATGCCCGCCGCGCCGGCATCGGCCCAAGGGCCTTGCGGATCGAGGTCCTTGAGATTCAAGTAGCCAAAGCACGACAAGCGGTGCGTGACGGTGACCACCACGACATCGCCCCATTGAGAGAGCTTGGCGCCGTCGTACATCGGGTGATTGCCCGAGCAGATCGCGAAGCCGCCGCCGTGAATGCAAAACAGCACCGGGCGCTTGCCCTGAGCCCCGGTCCCGGGCGTCCAGATGTTGAGATGCAGGCAGTCCTCGCCCATTCCGCCGAACGCCACGTTCAAGTCGAACTGGATCAGCCGCGCGTAGTCATGCGCGACATCGTAGGGAATCTGCGGCGAGACCGCGGCGTAACCGAGGCAGTCGCGCACGCCGGCCCACGGCCTCGCAGGTTTCGGCCGCTGAAAGCGGTTCGCCCCGGAGGTCGAGGCGCCGTAGGGGACGCCTTTGAACTGCCGAACGCCCGAACTGATCAGTCCTTGGATCCAGCCGTCCGCAGTCTCGACGCTGCAAAACTCCATGGGATCAATATTTGTAATTGATGGACAGGCCCACCGTCCGAGGTTGCGCGAGAAATACCTGGACCGGCGCGTCGTGGTTGTACTGAAGGGGTACGATGTTCGCGGAGACTTCTCCCGCCTTGTCGAACACATTGCGCAAGAACAGACCATACTCCAGGTGATACGGAGAATGCACCGAGAAATTCAGGTCCGTGATGTTGTAAGAGGCCAGGTTGTACGGCCGACTGATCGGCGTGTCGAATCCTGCGTGCCGCTCGCCGATCCATCGGTCGGTGACGTTGACCGAGCCCAAGTAACCGCCGGGCAGGTCGACGTCATACGTGCCGATCAGCGCAAAGTTGAAGCGCGGCGATAATGGCAGGCGAACACCCAGCGTGGTCACGTCGATTACAGTCGGGATAGAGGTCAGGCGCGCATTGGTGTACGCCGCCGAACCGCCGAGGGTGAGTGCCGGTATGATGCGATAGTCGAACGCCATTTCGGCACCGGTGACCCGTGCCGTGCCGGCATTCTCGAGCTGGTTGACGCCGCCGATGTTGACCGTGACTTGTATGTCTTTCCACAAAATATCGTAGATATCGAAGTTGAGCGTCGCGCGCTTGTCGAGGAAAGTCGCTTTTTCACCGAGCTCATAGCTCCACAGCCGGTCAGGATCATAAGTGGGATTCCCGAGGCCCGGCGCCAGCACGAAATTGGGGCCGCCAGGACGGAATCCGCTCGCCGCGCGGGCATACACCATCACATCGTCGGTGATGTGAAACTTGGGGTTGATCAAGTAGGTCATCACGCTCTGATCCGAGGTCGCCACCGGCGGCGTCAAGACCGCAGCCGAGCCGGTCGCGAGCAGGCCGCTCACGGTTTCCTCGTAGGCCTGCTTTTGCCGGCTGTAGCGCACGCCCAAACCCAATTCCAGCTGCTTGGTGAAAAAGATCGTGCCGTCCGCATAGGCCGCGTACTCGCGGTAGGTGCTGGGCAGGAAGCTGGTGAAGGGAGATATGCCGAAGAACGTACCCGCCGGGGTGGCAGTATCGAAGAGATCGACGGTCTCACTGGTCTTTTCGTTGCTCAGGAATGCACCCGCCAACCATTGGAAGCTCGTGTTCTCATGCGAAGCGACGCGAAACTCCTGGGTGAATTTCTTGGTCGTGGTATTGACATACAGGCTGAATGGATCGGTGATCGGAACGCCAAATGCCGTGCCGAGCGCCGCATCGTAGGTCAGGCTATTGTCGGTGAAGCTCGTGCCATTGTTGGTCTGCAGGCCGGTGATGGAACTGAATTTGGCCCACGGCGTGTCGTAGTTGATTGCGGCCGAGTACAGCGTCAGGCTGTAATCGGAGGGCTGAAACGTCGGGTACGCCTGGTCATAGGTACCGTAGACCGGCTGGTGCGTCTTGGGATCGCGAAATCCGACGTCGGCGCTTTCGCTGGGAATGTGCTGAGTCGAGGCGCGTAGTTGGATATCCAGGTCATCCGTCGGCTGCAGCAGCAGTGCGACCCGGCCGCCCTCCGACCGCGCCCAACCCTGGTTGTCCCGCCCGTAAATCGGATCCTTGGCATAGCCTGAGTCGTAAACCTGATAGCCGTCGATGCGAATGGCTGCGATGTCGGCGATGGGCAGGTTGACCATGCCGGTATAGGCGTGATTGATATGGCCGTGCTCAGTGGAGGACACTTCCACACCCGCGTCGAGGCCGAAGGATTTCAAATCAGGCGCATTGGGAATGTACTTGATGGTGCCGCCCAAGGAGGTCGCGCCGTACAGCGTGCCCTGCGGGCCGTTCAGCACTTCAATGCGATTCAAGTCGAACGCATTGATGTTCAAGCTCTGATAACCCACGCCGTTCGAGGTGCTGGCGCCCAATGGAATGTCATCGAGGTACACGCCGGTCGCGCTGCTCAGCTGCGAGCCGGTCGTAATGCCGCGAATCACCAGCAAGTTGGTGCTGGCACCGGTCGAGGCAAAACTCAGACCGGGGACGAAACCTGCGAAGTCGTTCAAATCGCGGGCCTTGATCTGATCCAACATGCCGGAGGTCAGCGCCGTAATGCTGCTCGGCACGTTCTGGACGGACTCGGAGCGGCGGGTCGCGGTGACGATGACCTCGGCAAGTTCGGTGCCGGAGCCGCCGGCTACCGGCGCGACGGCCTGCGCCGCTGCCCATGATGCGCAGAGCGAGGCGGCGATGCCGGTGATTGCCGCGAGCATAAAGCGAATAGAAGTCATACAACCCCCCTTGATCAGGACCTGTGAGCGGGAGCCGTGGATTTCGGCTCTCTTAGAATTTCAGCGTTTGTTGAAATTATGCCAGAGCCTCAGCCTTGTCAAGAAATCTCAGGCTTGCGATACATGGCAAGACTCCGGTGTCGAGGGCGCTTCCGCAGCGGCCTGGTTCGTGAAATATCAGCAATTTTTACGGATAATTGTCTGGCCGCGCAGCGGCGGACGCGGCCGAAGGCGTGTCCCGGCCCCGTCCGTACTGTCTCCAACTGTCGCCCCGCGAGAGCGTATTATTCAGCGATCGTTAAATTTGGGAGCGTAACAGGGCTCCACGCCGGGATTGCGGTGTCACAATAGCGCCGAGGGCGCACCTGGCTGTGGCAGCGGGTTCGCCGCGGATGGCGATCATTTAAAAATTTCAGAGCGAGCCGTGACCAAACTGGACCATAAGGTACCCGCCAAGAGCCGCAAAAAGTCGGGGCGCGGCCGCCCGCGACACACCAACGATGGGGTGAAAGCCCGCGGACGACTGCTCGACGCCGCCGAATCATTGTTTGCCGAACGAGGATTCTACGGTGTGACCACGCGGCAGGTTGCCGATGCGGCCGCTGTCGACGTTGCGCTCATCTACTATCATTTCAAGAGCAAATCCAGCTTGTTCGACGGCGTGTTCGAGCGTCGCGCGAGGCCGTTGGTTGCGGCGCGCCGCGATTCGCTGCGCACTTACGTGGACAGAGGCGCGGTCACCGTCGAGGGGGCCGTTGCCGCATTCATCAATCCGATGATCGATTTGTCGCTGCACGGCGATGCCGGTTGGAAGAGCTACTTCGCCTTGGTCGCGCAGATCGACAACACGCCCTGGGGCGGCGAGATCATTCACCGCTACTTCGACGACAACGTGCACGAGCTGATCGATATTTTGCAGACGGCGCTTCCGGGCAGTCCGAAGAAGGAGCTGTACTGGGCCTATAATTTCCTTGCCGGCTCCATGATGTTGGCGCTATCGGGCACTGAACGGGTCGACCGGCTTTCCGAAGGCCTGTGCCGCGCAAAGGACCTGGAGGCCGCACGCCTGAGGTTGCTCAACTATTGCGCGGGCGGATTTCTGGCGATGATCACCGCCGAGCGCTTGAGCGGGCGGGCCTGAGCGCAGCGTCAAAAAATGGGGCGCCATGCGCCCCATTTTCGATCACCAACTCATCGCGCCATCGCGCCATCGCGCCATCGCGCCATCGCGCCGTCGCGCCGTCGCACTACGTCGTCTGCGGCACGGGGTCGGCCACCATTTTGTCGAGCATTTTCCGGCGCATTGGCGAAAGCACCAGTATTGCCAGCACGGCAGCGGCAACCGGCAACGCGCCCGCGATCCACAGCACGGGCACCCAGCTGCCGGCGGACGCCTTCAACGCGCTGGCCAGGGGAATCAGCAGTGAAGATGTTCCCTTGGCGGTGTACAGCAGACCGTTGTTGGTCGCGGCGAACTTCGGGCCGAAGGTATCGCCGCTCACCGCGGGGAACAGCGAGAAGATTTCGCCGTAGCCGAGGAAGATCAGCGGCGCGAAGATCAAGAAGCCCGCGGTATTGTGACCGAACTGCATCAGTCCCCAAATGGCCACTCCTTCGACGACAAACACCAGCACCATGGTGTTCTCGCGGCCGAGATGATCGGAAATCCAGCCGGTGAGAGGCCGGGTCAAGCCGTTCACGAGCGAGTCGATCGACAGCGCCATGGTGAGAAGCGGCAAGGTCGCCCAAAGAACGGTGACCGGGATCTTGTCGACGCCGTAATCCTTGGCGATGGGGGCAATTTCCGCGGCCGCCATCAGTCCGCCGGACGCGACCAGAACCATGCATAGGTAGAGTATCCAGAACACCGGCGTCTTGAGCATTTCGCCGGGGCCGATGTTGCGCCGGGCCATGGGATTCACTGCGCCCTTGGCCGCAGCGACGATCGCCGTGAGGGGCGGTCGAATCAAGAACAACGACACTACGAACACCACGATGCCCTGGATCAGGCCGAAGCTGAAAAAGGCATGCTCGTAGCTGCCCGACTTGACCATGTTCGCGATCGGAATCACGGTGAGTGCTGCTCCGGCGCCGAATCCGGCGGCGGTCAACCCGGCGGCAAGACCGCGCTTGTCCGGGAACCACTTGAGTGCATTGCCCACGCAGGTTCCATACACGCTGCCGGCACCGATTCCGCCGATGACCGCCGAGAAATACAGCATCCCCAACGAAGTCGCGTAGGAATTCAAGATCCAGGAAAGCCCGGCCAGAATTCCCCCCACCAGGACCACCGGGCGAGGGCCGAATTTGTCCATCAAGTAGCCTTCGACGGGAACCAGCCATGTTTCGCAGAGCACGAAAATCGAGAATGCGACCTGAATGGCCGCCTTGGTCCATCCGAACTTATCGTGCATCGGATTTACGAACAGAGTCCAGCCGTATTGCAAATTGGCCACCATGGCCATGCAGATGATTCCCATGACCAACTGGGCCCAACGGTTTTTTAGTCCAGCCTGCTGGACGGGTGTGTTTATCTGAACCGCGTTCATATTGCTATAACCCCCCGGATGCAATGACGCACTTACGGCGTCGTGAATTTAGGATTTTTCATTGCGATCGCCACCAACTCTTGCAAATACACGCGCCGCCTTCAACCCAGCGTCCGCTTGGCACCGTTTCCATCGATGGCCTTGATAGAATGCCAGTATTAGGTATTAAGTATTAGGTATATCTCCATGAAATGTCTATGGGACTCGATTGTTTGCGGGTCAACCAGGAACGCCATAGCGTAAGCCATTGAAAAGACTAGCACTGACGCCCGCGCGCAAGCCGGACTCTTATCTATGATATGCGTCATTCCATTTTATCGGCCTCGATGAGCAAATAGACCTGCGAAGCGATGCCGTGCGGATGTTCGTCGCACGAATATACTGAATCCTGCGTTGCCGTCCAGCGGCGAGCGCTTATAGTCCTTTCATGCCGCTCCCCGCCAAAGCGCTGGCCGGTCTCGCGCCTCCTCCGGAGAAGGCCGCGAGTTTCCTGCAGATCATCCGCGCCTCGAAGGGCAATCCCTTCGAGATTCTGCCGCTGGCGGCCTATGAGCAGCGGGTCTATCTGTCCAGGTCGCCGCTCGGTCAAGTGCTCCTGGTCAACGATCCGGATGGGGTGCGGCGCATTCTTTTGGACAACGTCGACAACTATCCGAAGCATGCAATCGGCAATGAGTTTTTCTCGGCCATGTTCGGCGAAGGCCTGTTGAGCGCGCCGTATCCGAAGTGGCGCACCCACCGCAAGGTGATGGCGCCGTCATTTGGAACCCGCACCGTGGAGTCGTACGCGCCCGCCATGATCGATACCACGATCGCCTTTGCGCAGCACTGGGAATCGCTGCCGGGCCACGCGGAAATCGATATCGCGGAGGAGATGAGGGCGTTGACCTTGAAGATCATCTGCCGGACCATGTTTTCCTCGGATGCGGAGGAGTTGGCACAGTGCTCGCGCGGTGCGCTGGACTTCGCGCAGGAATCGATGGAATTCGGGCTGCTGGATGGCATCCCGCTCATCGGAGCATGGCGCATCAAGCGCAAGCAAGATGCAATCCGCGAGCATTTCAAGGGCATGGACCAGGCTCTGTATCGCTTGATCGGCGAGCGCGAGAACATTCGCGACGAGGCCCCGAAGGATTTGCTGACCCGGCTGGTCGCCGCGAAGGATCCGGACGATGGCGCCGGCTTGAGCGCGACGGAGGTGCGCGACGAGGTGATCACCATCTTCATGGCCGGCCATGAGACCACGGCCGTGACCATGACTTGGGTCTGGTATCTGCTGTCGCAGCATCCGGCCGAAGAGTCCCGGCTGCACCAGGAACTTGACGCCGTGCTGGCGGGCAGGAATCCGACGATGGAAGATCTGCCCAACCTGCCTTATGCGCGCATGGTCATCGAGGAGGCGATGCGGGTCTATCCGCCCGCACCCGGCCTCACGATCCGGGAGGCGCGGCAGGCGGACGAGATAAGCGGATACCAGGTGGCACCGGGACTGCAGATCATGGTGGCGCCGTGGGTTTTGCACCGTCACCGAAGTCTTTGGGATGATCCGGAACGCTTCGACCCCTCACGCTTTGCCAGAGAGTCGAGCGAGAAACGGCCGCGCTTTGCCTACCTGCCGTTCGGCGCCGGCCCGCACGTCTGCATCGGCGCGACGCTGGCGATGACCGAGGCGATCCTGATCCTTGCGGTGCTCGCGCAGCGCTTTTGCGTGCGGCTCAAGGAGGCGCAGGATATCAAGCTGCAGACGCGCATCACGCTGCGGCCAAAAAACAAAATGCTGACGACACTGGAGCGGCGCCAACGTTAACGGTCATGTTGGGAGCCGCTCTTGCATTGGGCCTGGACCCTATGTAGACTTCCTACCATGGGTAAGCAAGATCGCGACGTTCGCATGTCCCTCCAGACCATGAAGGTGCTGGAGGCATTCCTGGAAAATCCCGCGGATCAGCTTTCCGGCGCCGAGGTGCATCAGCGCTGCAATCTGGCGTCCGGCACTTTGTATCCCATTCTTCTGCGGCTCGAGGCCGCGGGGTGGTTCGTGAGCCGGTGGGAGTCCATCGACCCCTCGCGGGCAGGCCGTCCGCGCCGGCGTCTATATCGACTCACGCCGACTGGCTTGAAGCGAGCCGGTGAAGTCTTCGCAAGCTTTGGCCCAGGTGTTCTTGCATGATCCGGCGCTAGCCGGTGCCAGGAGGAACTATGACTTCCGAGCGAACATTGGATTGGATGGATCGGGCAGCTCATGGTTTGGTTCGTCACGCGGCGCGGCGTGCACCCGGCCCGCTGGCAGAACGGCTGGAAGAGGAGTGGCTCGCCGACCTGGCGGCCCGGCGCGAAGGTTTATCCCGGCTGCGTTTGGCGCTGGGTTGCTGCTGGGCCGGCTATGTCATCACGCGTGAAACCGGCCTCGCGGTTCCCGTTGCCGGCGCGCAGCTCGCTCGCGCGCAGCTCGCTCGCGCGAATCTCGGTGGCTATTGGCGCGATGACTCGCTGCGCTTCTCGCGCAGTACCTTGACCTTTCTGTTGGTCGTTTCGCTGCATGTCGCCATCGTGTGCGGCCTCGCGGCGGGCCTCGGTTCCAAACTCATCAAGCACACCCCGGCGCCATTCACCGCCACCATGATCGAGAAGCCCCTGCCGCCCATTGACCTGCCGGTGCCGCCGACGCCGCAGATGGAGAGGCCAACTCTTTGGGTGCCGCCCATGGAGAAGGGGCTGCCCTTCGAAAAAGAGGCGGAGCAGGTTGTCCCGACCGGCGACACCTTGCCGGTGCCTACACGTCCCGAATCAGCGCCGGTCGTGGCTGCCCGGGTCAGCCGGGTTCAGGGTGGACCCGGCGCGGGCTTTCCGAGTGCCAGCGATTTCTATCCGCCGGCCGCAATCCGCGCCGGCGAGGAGGGCGTCGCGACGGTTCAGGCCTGCGTCGATGGCCGAGGTCGCTTGCTGTCGGCGCCGACGATCGTTCAATCCTCGGGCAGCGCGCGGCTCGACGAAGGCGCGCTCAAACTCGCCGGGGCCGGGTCCGGCCACTACCGCGCCTCGACGGAAGATGGCCGGCCGGTGAATGCCTGCTATCCCTTTCGCATTCGATTCGACTTCAGGAAATGAGAGGCTAGCCAACCGGCATCGCTGAAACACGTCCGCCGCCTCAAACCGCGCACAGCTCAAAAGCTTCCGCGAGCGAGTCGAACGGATCGCTGCGCGTGGGCACGAACTCGTGCGCGAGATAGCCTTGAAAGTTCAAGTCCGCGATGGCAGCGGCAATGGCCCGATAGTTGAGCTCCTGGCTGCCGTTGATTTCATGGCGGCCGGGAACGCCGCCGGTATGAAAATGTGCGATCGAGCCGATGTTGTCGCGGATCGTCCGGGTCACATCGCCTTCCATGATTTGCATGTGATAAATATCGTACAGCAACTTGACGCGCGGCGAGCCGACCGCCTTGACGACCGCGACTCCGAAAGCGCTGTGATCGCCCTGGTAACCCGGGTGGTCCACCTTGCTGTTGAGCAACTCGACGCAGACCGTGACGGCATGCTTTTCGGCGCACGGCGCAATCTTGGACAGTCCCGATATGCAATTGGCGATGGCCGAGCTTCCGTCGATACCGGCGACCCGATTGCCGAACATGGCGATGATATTGGGGATGCGCGCATCCGCCGCGAGGGGAATCGCCGTTTCAAGTTCGCCGAGCAGCAGCGCGTGATTGGCCGGATCGTTGAATCCGGTCGCGATGAACTTTTCGCGCCGGCTGGCATAGCCCATGGAGACGGTGAGCCCCGCATTGCCGGCGACCGGCCATTCGTCGGGATATAGAAGATCGATGCCTGAAAATCCGATCCCCTTGAGGCGCCGGCAGACTTCGGGCAGCGGCGTGCGCGCATAGGGCCAGCGACACGCGGACTGCCTGAGCCGTCCTGCCGGCTGCGCCGCATGCACCCGCGGATTTGCGGCGAGCGCGCCGGCGGTGACGAGTGCGCCCAGCGCAGCGCGACGGCTGATGCGAGGGACCGGGTCGGGCATGCGTTTCACCTGTTGGGGTATGATAATGCAATGCAGTCTGTGCGCTATGACGCGATTGTAGTCGGCTCGGGCATCTCCGGCGGATGGGCGGCGAAGGAACTTACGCAGAAGGGTCTGCGCGTGCTGCTGCTGGAGCGCGGGCGCAACGTCGAGCACGTCAAGGACTATGTCAACGCGACCAAGGCGCCGTGGCAATACCTGCACCGCGGTGGCCGGACCCATGCAATGGAAGAGGCCTACCCGGTGCTCAAGCGGGACTATGCGCTCAATGAAAAAAATCTCGGGTTCTGGGTAAACGAAAAGGAGTCGCCGTACACGGAAGTGAAGCGCTTCGATTGGTATCGGGGCTATCAGGTCGGTGGCCGTTCGCTGACCTGGGGGCGCCAAAGCTATCGCTGGAGCGATTTCGATTTCGAGGCAAATGCCAGGGACGGGATCGCGGTCGACTGGCCGATTCGTTACGGCGAACTGGCGCCATGGTATGACCATGTGGAGAGGCACGCAGGCATCTCCGGTTCTCGCGACGGATTGGCGCAACTTCCCGACGGACAATTTCTGCCGCCGATGCCGCTCAACTGCGGTGAGGAGCTGATCGCCGGCCGATTGAAAAACGCCTTCGGCGGCAAGCGCCACATGATCATCGGGCGCGTCGCGAATGCCACCAGACCGCTCGAGGGACGCGCGCCCTGTCAATACCGCAATGCCTGCTGGCTTGGCTGCCCGTATGGCGCGTACTTCAGCACCCAGTCCTCCACGCTGCCGGCCGCCATGAAAACCGGGAAGCTCACCTTGAGGCCCTGGTCGATCGTGACGGAGATCCTCTACGACAAGGTTGGCAAGCGGGCTTCCGGTGTACGGGTGCTGGATGCCGTCACCGATCAGACCACGGACTACGGCGCCAAGATCATTTTCATCTGCGCGTCCACGCTCAACTCCACCTGGTTGCTCATGCGCTCGGCGACCGGCATCTGGCCGGACGGACTCGGCAGCAGCAGCGGTGAACTGGGCCACAATCTCATGGACCACCACTTTCGTTGCGGAGCGCAGGGAAATCTGGATGGCTTGAACGACAAATACTACTTCGGGCGCCGGCCGAACGGCATTTACATTCCGCGCTATCGCAATCTGTTCGGCGACAAACGCGAATACTTGCGCGGTTTTGGATATCAGGGGATGGCGAGCCGCGACGGCTGGACGCGGGCGGTCAAGGAAATGGGCGTCGGCGCGCAGTTCAAGGACGAAATGGCCACGCCGGGTCCGTGGCGCTTCGGCGCCACGGCATTTGGCGAGATGCTTCCCAATCATGCCAACCGCATCGGACTCGATACCACGCGCAAGGACAAGTGGGGGCTGCCGGTGCTCAAAATCGACTGTGCCACGGGCGAAAACGAGCGTCTGATGCGCAAGGACATGATGGCGGACATGGCCGAGATGCTCGAGCAGGCCGGTGCGAAACAGGTGAACACCTTCGACAGCGGCTCATTCCCCGGCATGGCGATCCACGAGATGGGCACCGCGCGCATGGGACGCGATCCGAGGAGCTCGGTGCTCAACTCTCACAATCAGGTGTGGGATGCACCCAACGTTTTTGTCACCGACGGCGCCTGCATGGTTTCGAGCGCCTGCCAAAATCCATCGCTTACCTACATGGCGCTCACGGCGCGCGCCGTGGATTTCGCCGTGAACGAATTGAATCGTCGCAATCTGTGAGTTGATATGATCAATCGTCGCGAAGCGATTCGTTGCGTCAGCGCACTGCTCGGCGGGATGGCGTTCGTCGGCGGCAGCAATTTGCTGGCGGCGGCCGAAAAGCCGAGACCGGAGGTCAACGGCGCGGTCGGGGACTTCACGCTCCAGGATATCGAGTTGCTCGACGAGATCGCCGACACCATTCTGCCGGCCACCAAGACCCCCGGTGCCAAGGCGGCAAAGACCGGCGCTTTCATGGCGCTGATGGTGACTGATTGCTACGGCCCCGAGGATCAGAAGACATTTCGCGCCGGCCTGCGCAGCCTGGCCTCGTTCGCGGCCGCAACACCGTCACAGCGGCTCGCGCTGCTCACCGCGCTGGATCGCGAGCAGCATCGCGTCATGGATGGGCGCGAGGGAGAGCAGCCCGCGCATTATTTCGGAATGATGAAGCAACTCGCAGTGCTCGGGTATTTCACTTCGGAGATCGGCTGCACGCAGGCGCAGCGCTATGTCGAGTCGCCGGGCCGCTTCGATCCGTGCATACCCTACACGCCGGGCGAGAGCGCCTGGGCGCTGCACGCCTAGCGCGGCGCGCGCGTTCGCATATCAGGCCCCATGCGATCCTCTGTCTGGCTGTTACTGGGGTTGGCGGCGTTGCCAGGGCCTGCCGTTTCTCGTGCCGAAGCAGCACGACCCGTGTTCAGCGAAGCGGACCATTTACGCGGCTCCTACGGCCCCTACCGCTCCAACAACGATCTGCTCTACTATCATCTGGACGTGCGGGTGGATCCCGGGACTGAGTACCTGAGCGGCAAGAATTCCATCCGCTTCAAGATGCTGAGGGACGGCACGCGCATCCAACTCGATCTCGTGCCGGTGTTTCACATCGAAAAGATTCTCCTGGATCAGATGCACGGCGCACCGCTGCCGCTGCAATTCGAACGCGCGGCCGGGCGCACCGTCTACATCGATTTTCCGAATACCCTGCGCAAGGGTCGCCTCTACACGGTCGAGTTCTACTATTCAGGCCACCCGGTCGAGATGGGCCGGTTTGGCGGCTTCGTGTTCCGCAAGGATCCGATGGGCCGCCCGCTGGTGAACACGGCCTGCGAGGAGGAGGGGGCGAGTGTCTGGTGGCCCAACAAGGATCAATGGCGCGACGAAGTCGAGAGCATGGACATCAGCGTCGAGGCGCCGAGCGATCTGGTCGAGGTGTCCGGCGGCCGATTCCAAGGCAAGCAGGTCTTGCCTGACGGTTACACCCGCTGGAACTGGCACGTGAGCTATCCGATCAACAACTATGACGTATCGCTGAACATCGGCAAGTACGCACATTTCGACGATCACTACGGCGATCTGACGCTCGACTATTACGTGTTCCCGGAAGACCTGGACAAGGCCAGACGTCAATTCGTGCAGGTCAAGGACATGCTCAATGCCTTCACCTTTGACTTCGGCGGCTATCCGTTCCCCAAGGATGGCTACAAGCTGATCGAGGCTCTTTATAGCGGCGTGGAGAATCAAACCGCCATCACCTACGGGAATCACTTCGAGAACGGCTACCTGGGCAGGCCCAAGCAGGGCATCGGAACCTGGTTCGATTTCATCATCGTGCATGAAAGCGCGCATGAATGGTTCGGCAACAGCATCACCGCCAAGGACCGCTCGGACATGTGGATTCACGAGGGCTGGGCAAATTACAGCGAGACGCTGTTCGTCGAGTACATGTGGGGCAAGCGCGACGCCATCACCTACTTGAACACCGGCAAAGACAAGGTGAAGAATGAGTCACCCGTGATTTCAGAGGAGGGTGTGTTCAGCACGCCGCCGCCGGATCAGTACAAGAAGGGCGCGCTGTTTCTAAATACGCTGCGCAGTGTGATCGACGATGACCGCAAATGGTTCGCGCTGATCCGCGCTTATTACCGGCATTTCAAGTATCAAACCATCATGACCACGGACATGCTGGCCTTCTTCGATCAGTACACCGGCAGACAGCTGCGCCCGATTTTTGACCAATATTTGAGACATGCGGAAATCCCGACCCTGGCGCTGCGCTTCGATGCAGCCGCCGGCAGCGTCGCCTATCGCTGGATTGCGCAGGAGACAGAATTTGCCATGCCGGTGCGCGTGGGGCGCGAGAATCAATGGCAACTCATCCATCCGACCACTTCGTGGCAGAGCATGCGCACCGGCATCGGCAAGGACGATTTCGAGGCCGCCACCGATTTTTACTACATCAACGTCAGCAAGCAGTAGGCAATCCATGGGAATCTCAGGCACGCGTTCGGCGGTCGCAGCAACCGCCATCCTGCTCGCCGCGTTGCCGGCGCAGGCCGCGCCTGCCGCTCGGCCACCCGCCGGCGTCACCGCCGGATATGCCGCCTTGGTGGAGCTCTTCGAGCAGTGGCGGGAATTCGAGCATCCGCTCATGCGCGGCCATGTTCCCGATTACCGCGCGGCGGCAATGGCTGCAAAGGCCGACGCGTTGCCGGCGTGGCGGCGCAAACTCGATGCAATCGACACGCAGGACTGGCCGACGGCGCATCTTGACGATTACAAGCTGGTCATGGCCGAAATGAACGGTCTCGACTTTGATTTAAGAGTGCTCAAGCCCTGGGCGCGCGACCCGGCCTTCTATGTCAGCGTGTGGGCGGCGCGAACCGACGTGCCGCTGCGCGAGGCGTCGAATGTCCATCCCGAGATCGAGCTCTACACTTATCGCTTCCCGCTCTCAAAACCGGCGCAACAGGAATTGATCGAGCGCATCGGTGCCATTCCCGCATTGCTTGCACAGGCCCGGGAAAATCTCAAAGACGGCAATGCGCACGATCTGTGGTTATTCGGTGCACAGGAATTGCGCAATCAGTCGCACACTTTGCTGGCGTTGGGTGCCGGCACGCTCACCGTCAGCACCCTGGAGGGCAGCCAGCATGCGGACTTAAGCGCGGTTTCCCCGAAGCTCAAATCCGCGATCGCCGCCGCCCGGACGGCGACCGACGAATTCATCGCGTGGCTCGAGCAGGAGGCGGCGCAGAAGACCGGCCCGTCCGGCGTGGGCAAGGAGAATTACACCTGGTACCAGCAAAATGTGCACTTTGTGCCCTTCACCTGGGATGAGGAAGTGGTCCTGCTGCGCCGTGAATTGGAGCGCGCGCAGGCTTCATTGAAGCTCGAGGAGCACAACAATCGGAAGCTGCCGCAGCTCGAACCGGCGATAGATGCCGCGGCCTTCGACCGCTTGAGCCGTTCGCGGCTCGACAAGTTCGTGGCTTTTCTGGTCAAGCAGGAAATCGTTCCTGACAAGCCTTACCTCAAGGCGGCGCTGATTCCGCAGCTCGGCCATTTTGTCCCGGAAGATCAGCGGGTATTTTTTACGCGCGTGACGCATCGCGAGCCCATGCTGCTTTTCTCGCATGATTATCATTGGTTCGACCTGTCGAGAATGCGCGATGAGCCCAACGAGAGTCCCATCCGCCGCCGCGCATCGCTGTCGAACATTTGGGACGGCCGTGCGGAGGGTTTCGCCACGGCATTCGAAGAGATCCTGATGCACGCCGGCTTGTACGACGACAATCCGCGCGCCAAGGAGCTGGTATGGATCATGCTCGCAAATCGGGCCGCCCGGGGTCTTGCGTCCTTATATGTCCAGGCCAATGAGCTGGACCTGCAAAGCGCCGGGAAATTTCATGCGGCGTGGACGCCGCGCGGATGGGCCAATCCGAAGGACTCGCTCACCGGTTTTGAGCAATTGCTGTATCTGCGGCAGCCCGGATACGGTACCAGCTACATCGTGGGCAAATTACAAGTCGATCGACTGATGGCGGAGTATGCCCGTCAGATGGAGCTTGCCGGCACGCCATTCGTGCTGCGCGAATTCCTGGAGCGATTCAACGGCGCGGGCATGATCCCCGTGTCATTGATCGAGGATGAAATGATCTCGGGTCCTGCCCGTCTTCCATGACAGGGCCGCGACGACCGACGGCACCCAAGCAGCAAACTTTCAGGATGCCAGGGTCTTGACGGCGGATTTCTTGCGGCGGCCGCCTTTCAGATCGAGCTGGCGCAAGCGAATCACTTCCTGAAGATCGCATGTGCCAAATTTCTTGCGCCAGGTATAGATTGCCGCGTCGCTCAAGCCATACTTGCGCGCCACTTCGTTGACCGGCAGTTTTTCCGCCTCGCGCAGCACCCTGAAGATCAGCTCGCCGCCAATCCGATAATTTCCAACAGCCATGCCGGTCAAGCTAGCAAAGGCGAAATGTCAACGATTCGTCGAGGATGAAACTATGGATGCCTTGCTGCAGCGCGCACCGCGGTCAGATACTTCACCCTCATGGCATCGATGTCGCGCGACCAGGCCGCCGGCCACGCAGAATTGATCACCACGACCAGCTGTTCCTCCGGGAAAACCGAGAGTGTCTGTCCGAAAATTCCTTCGGCTTCATAGCCGCCGGGAATGATCCACCAGAAATAGCCGTACGGCGGTTCCTGCACATGCCGCGTGGTCGCATCCTCGGTCCAACCGGCCGGCAATACTTCTTTTCCGCCCGCGATGCCGTGGTCCAGCATGAATTGACCGATGCGGCCGTAATCCCGCAAGGTCATGCTGATGCAGCAGCCGCCGCGCTCGTGGCCGGCGACATCCTCGACCCAGATGGCATCCTGTTCCATGCCGTAGGGCTGCCAGAGCTTTTCAGACAGGTACTGCGCCAGCGGTTCGCCGACTGCGTTGGAGAGCAAGATCCCGGCAAGATCGGTCTCGCCGGTCTTGTAGACAAATTTGGTGCCGGGCGCCGCTTCGCGCGGCAGGCGCCGCATGTAGCTGACCACTGGATTGACGCCGGGCTCAAGAATGCTCAAACCCACCCTGGCGACGTCGGAATTCGGATCGGTGTAACTTTCATTCCATTTGACGCCCGACGTCATCGTGACCAATTGCCGGACCGTGACCCCTTTGTAGGCGCTGCCTTTCAGCGCGGGAATGTAGCGGGTCACAGGATCATCGAGACTCTTGATTTTGCCGTCCTTGATTGCCGCGCCGATGAGCGTCGAGGTGACGGACTTCGCCACCGAAAACGATGTCCAGCGGTCCTCAGCCGTGCGGCCAAGCCCGTAGCGCTCGAGCACGATTGCGCCGTTCTTGATCACCAGCACGCCCGAAGCGCGGAATTCGCGCATGTAGCGGTCAGTGTCGTAGGTGACTTCGCCGCTTTTGAAGCTGGGATCGATCTGCACGGCGGCATGCGGCAATGCATGCACCGACTTGCCGCGGCGAATCACCCGCACGGGTGCGATCTTTTCCATGTTTCGATAGCCCCAGGCCTGCTGTTGCGGGGTCCAGGTGAGAATCGCTGCGCCCCCGGGCGGCAGGGGAGGATCGGCGGTGGCGGTGGCGGTGGCGGTGGCGGTGGCAGCGGCCGCCAAGCCGCCTCCGAGCATGCACATCAGACCCATCGCGGCGATTGATTTTTTTGTCATTTATCAGCCTCTGCGCCACTGAGCGCACCGTCGAATTAAGGGAATCACTTCAGCGGCGATCAGCGTGATCCTACAGCAGATGTCAGCCGAGTCTGATCTTGGGCCAAATCCAAACCAATGATACTGCTCGCATGCTCCGTCCGGGCTCTCATGGTTCCGCCGATCATGGAAATGCCAGCTGGAAAGTGGAAAAGGTCGCGGATTTCAGCGGCTGGCCGTCCGGTATTGCAATTTCCTCGCATGGAAGAATATTCGTCAGTTTTCCGCGGGACAATGCGCAACTCTCGCCGGCGACGCTGTGCGAAATCGTGGATGGCTATGCCAGCCCTTTCCCCTTCGACAGCTTGACCGGCGATCCGGGCTCGCAGCCCTTTACCTCGATCCAAGGTTTGCGTTGCGCCGCCAACGACAGGCTTTATGCACTCGATACGGGATCCACGGCCCTATGGGTTTTGGATGCGCATTCGGGCAGGATCACACAACACTACGTTTTCGCGCCCGACGTCGTGCTCGAGACCACGCATCTGAACGACCTGGCGCTGGATCTGCGCCACAGCGGCACCGCCTATATTCTCGATTCGGGAGCGCAAGGGCCTAACGCCCTCATCGTGCTCGATCTGGCCTCCGGGCAGGCTCGGCGTGTGCTCAACGATCATCCGAGCATGCGTACGAGCGGCTCTCTAGGCCGGCGCGGGGTTCTGGCCGATGGCAAGCCGCTGCTGGTGCGCGAACGGGGCGGTCGCAGCCATCCGTTGCAGGTCGGCGCGGTCGGCGTCGCGCTGCTGACCGACGACAACATGCTCTACTGGGCGAAGCCCGATACGCTGTATTCAATTCCGACGACATTGTTGCTGGATGTAAGCGCGAGCGATCGCGAACTCGACGCCGCCATCAACACTTGGCCCATCAGGCCATTTGCATCGGACGGTCTCGCGCGTGACCGGGAGGGCCATCTGCTCTTTACGGATGTGACGCACAACGGCGTGCAGCGCTTATCCCCCCACCAAGGGCACTACGAATTGCTGGCCGCGGATCCGCGCATCAGCTGGCCGGACGGCATTGCCGTCGGACCGGACGGGGGTATTTACGTCACGTCGAGTCAGTTTCACCGCAGCGCCGCTTTCAACAGCGGCAAGGACAAACGCCGCCCGCCCTTTGGGCTTTTCCGGCTTTGTCCTCGGGGCCGGTTTACCCCAATTTCCCCCGCGCACTGATATACCAGCAATTCGCGAAGTTCGAGGGCTAACGCGCCGCAGTAACACGCCGCGCCACCGACCCAATAGGGCGCGCGTGCACATCTTTGGCGCAGATATATGTGTGTGTAAAGGCAAGGTCAAGAATTTACTTTTCTTGACTCCACCAGATGGCTTCACATCCACCTGGTGGCATGTTGTAATCCTTACACAAATCGCTCCGGCTGTTGATTGGGATGGCAGTCAAGGGGCGCGTCGATGTAGCGGGATCGTCTTTAAATACGAAGGGAGAAGAGAATGGGGAATACCAAACTGCAGTACGCGGTGCGTGCTGTGCTGGCAGCTGCGGCTGCGTCGGCGGTCGCGCCGGCGTATGCGCAAACTGCTACGGCCGTCGCGAACGAAAATGCATTGCAAGAAGTGGTCGTCACCGGATCGCGGCTCGCGATCGCGCCCAACGACGTATCCATCAGCCCGGTCACCAGCTTGGACTCACTCGATATTCAGAAATCGGGTTTGGTCCGCACCGAGGACCTGCTCAACAACCTGCCGTCGGTTGTCGCTGAGCAGAGCGGCGGCACTTCCATCAGTTCCAACGGCACCGCCACGGTGAGCTTGCGCGGCTTGGGCTCGCAGCGGACCCTGGTACTGGTCAACGGCACGCGCTTGGCGCCGGGCGCCGGATTGAGCGCGGCCGGCAACAATACCTCCAGCAGTCCGGACATCAACCAGATTCCCGCGGAGTTGATCCAGCGGGTCGACGTGCTGACCGGCGGTGCGTCCGCCGTGTACGGCGCCGACGCCGTCGCGGGCGTGGTCAACTTCATATTGGACACGCATTTCGAAGGCGTCAAAATCGATGCGCAGTACGGTTTCAACCGCTATTCGAACGATCACGCCGATCTGCTTGCAAATTTAAAAAATGCCGGCGACCCGATTCCCGACAGCACGGTGGATGCCGGGTTCAACAAAGAGGTGTCGATCCTGATGGGATCGAACTTCGCCGACGGCAAGGGTAACGCGACGGTTTACGCGACTTACTTGAACACCACGCCGGCGGTCGGCTATCAGTACGACTACGCAGGTTGCAGCTTGAACACACCCTCCACGCTGCCCGGACCGGGTGGTTTGAGTTGCGGCGGTTCGGGCACGCCCGCCACGGGACGCTTCGCGGTTTATGGAAGCACAGTCGCGGGCGGTGCGGTCAAGCCGGTGACGCCGGCCGGTTCCTATGCCATCGATCCGGTGACGGGTGCTTTCCGGCCGTACAGCAATGCGACCGACAGCTACAACTATGGCGGCCTGAGCTTCTTGCAACGCGCCTCGGAGCGCTACACCGCCGGTTCGTTCTTGAACTACGACATCAACGACAAAACGAACGTGTATTCGGATTTCATGTACGCGCGCAACAGCTCTGAGGCCAATTACGGTCCCAGCGGTCTGTTCACCTACACGGGCGCGACCATCAGCTGCGCCAATCCTTTGCTCAGCGCGGCGGAAGTCGGAATCCTATGCGCTCCGGCGACCGTGGCCGCAAACCAACTGGCCTTCCCGCAAAACGCCGGGACCAACAACATCAACTTGTATGTGGGTCGGCGCGCTGTGGAGAATGGACCTCGCGAGGACAACTATCTGTCCAATTCCTTCCGCGAGACGGCGGGTGTCAAGGGTAAATGGATCGAAGGCCTGTCGTACGATCTGTACGGCCAGGTCGGCATCAATACCATGCATGATTCCCAAGGCGGCTACATCAACGCCACCAGCGGAACCAACGCGCTAAATGTGGTCACGGATCCCGCGACCGGACTCCCGGCATGCGTCTCAGCATTGAACGGGACCGCGCCCGGGTGCGTTCCTTGGAACATCTTTGCCAAGGGCGGCGTGACGCCGGCGGCGATCGCTTACATCGACGTTCCGGCGACCTACTCGGTCACCGCCAAGGAATACATCGTCGACGGTTCGGTCACGGCGGATTTGGAGAAGATGGGCATGAAGCTGCCCACCGCCTCCTCGGGTCCTCAGGTCAATCTCGGTGCCGAGTACCGGTCCGAAAGCTACGTTCTGGATCCGGACTATATTTTTGCGAACGGCTTGAATTCCGGCGGCAATGGCGCGCAATCGGCCATCAACGGCGGATTCCACGTCTCGGAAATCTTCACCGAGGCGAGCTTGCCGGTGTTGAACGATCTTCCGGCCGCGTACGATCTGTCGTTCGATGCCGGCTACCGCTACTCCAAGTACACGTCCGGCTTCGATACCAACACCTACAAGTTTGGCGTCGAGTATTTGCCGATCAAGGACGTGAAGTTTCGCGCCGGCTACAACCGCGCGGTGCGGGCACCGAGCGTGGGCGATCTGTTCTCGCCGGCGGTCATCGGCGCCGGCGGTACGGCGGACCCATGCTGGGGTCCGGTGGTCGGCGGCACAGGCGGGACGACGGGCACCATTCAGGGCCACGACTTTGCGTACTGCGCGCGCACCGGCGTGACGCCGGCGGAGTGGGGCAACATCGCCACCAATCCCGCCGCGCAGATCAACACCTCCGTGGGCGGCAGCACCGCTTTGAAGCCCGAAAAGGCGGATACCTTCACCTACGGCGTGGTTTTCCAGCCGACCTTCGTGCCCAACCTGGTCGCATCCATGGATTTCTACTACATCCGTATCCAGGACACGATCGAGTCGTTGACTTCGAACACCATCGTCAACAATTGCGGCAACAACAACTCGGGTTGCGATCTGATCCACCGCGGCGCCGGCACCGGTTCACTCTGGTTCAACAACGCCGATTTCGTGACGGCAACTGAACAGAATATCGGGACCATCAGCACCAAGGGCATCGACCTGGCGTCGCACTATTCGTTCGATACCGGGTACGGCAAGGTGGGGATACAGTTGTTGGGCACGCGGGTACTCAACTTCTACACGGCACCGATCGCCGGCGGCGCCGCCTATAACTGCGCAGGATACTGGGGCACGACTTGCGGCGCTCCCAATCCTCATTGGCGGCATGTGCTGAATACCGATTGGCAGGCGCCGTGGTTGGGTCTCGATGTGTCGCTGCGCTGGCGCTACATCGGCCCGTCGCAGACCGACCATGCGAGCCAGGATCCGCAACTCTCGTCGACCTACTACACGGGAACCGCGCATATCGGGGGATACTCGTACCTGGATCTGTCCCTGTCGATGCCGATCGCATCAACGGGAGTCGATCTGCGGGTCGGCGTGAACAACCTGACGGACAAGGCACCGCCGATCATCCCCAGCGGCAGCTACTCGGAATGCCCCAACACTTCGTGCAACGACAACACCTGGGTCGGCACGTATGACACGATGGGCCGTTACCTGTATGCACATGTGCAAGTGAAGTTCTGATAAGAAGCGCTGATACATTGCGGCGGGCCTGAAAAGCCCGCCGCTTTTTTTGGCGCCGCGAGCGCCAGGTATCATTGCGGCTCGGACGGGTAGGCCTCGATCAACGGGCCCAGCACGGCACTCAAGGGAGCCAGCCAGGGCTCGTAATGGCGCCACTGATTTACTCCCTCGGCATAGATCGGACGGCGCACCTGCTCCGAGCTCAAGGTTTGCGCGACGCGTTGATTTTCATGGAACCGCAAACAGGCTGATTCGAACGGCAGTCCGCAATGTGCCAGCAGCCGGCGTACCACGTTTTCCGGATCGGCAACCAGATGTTCATAATGCACCCGGTACACCCGGCCCGGCAGCACGGCATCGACATGATCCATCAGATCCACATAGTCGCGGTAGTAGCGGCCCACCTCGGTCAGGTCGTAGGCGAAATTCAAGCCTGCGCCGAACAATTGCTTGTAGCAGGCAAAGCCGCAGCCCATGGGATGGCGGCGTGAATCGATGATGATGGCGCGGGGAAACATCAGTTGCAGCAGGCCCAAGCTGGTGAAATTCACGTGCATCTTGTCGATGAAGCGCGATTTGCCCGCAAGCCTGTGCACGCGCGCGCCATCCAGGTAGCGCGCCGCCAGCGTCTCGAACTCTGCTTTGCCCACCGAGCCCAGATTTTCGGGATAGCGTGTCGCTTGCTGCGGGGGTCCGGCCAACTGTCGCGCAATGGTCGGGACATAGGGCAATTCACGCGTGCCCTCGATATGCGAGTGGCTCGCCAATATCTGCTCGAGCAGCGTGGATCCGGAGCGCGGCAAGCCCACGATGAAAATAGGATCATTCAGCGCGCATCCCCAGCCGGAACGCTGCGCGAAGAAGGAGCGGCTGAAGGTGGCCTTGAAACGTTGCACGAACGCCGTGATCGCTGTCGGGTCGTAGCGGAACGCGGAGCGGGCGCGGAGGTTGCCGCTAGCGTAGTGCTCGAACGATGCGGCGAACTCGGCGCGATCTTCCAGCGCCTTTCCCAGGGCAAAATGCAGACAGGTAGCATCATAACCCTGGGCAGCGCCGTTGTTCAGCAGTTGTTGCATGCTTTCGATCAAGGCCGCTGTTGGATCGAATGCCGCCAGGTTTGACAACCCCCAGTAGGCCAGTCCGTTGCCCGGTTTGAGATCGATGGCGTGCCGGTAGCAATCGAGCGCGGCGTGCGAATGGCCGCTGAAGCGTTGCTGATTGCCCGCGATCACCCAAAGATCGGCGTCTTTGGGATGCACGGCAATCAGTTGCGCGACAATGGCCGTGCTCTCGGCCTGGCGCTCGGCGAATTGCAGGGCGTCCGCCTTGAGCAGCAAGGCGGCGCGGTTGAGCGGATCCGCGGCCAACAGCCGGACGATCAGTGCCAGTGCCTCTTCAGTACGACCTTGGCGGATCAGCAACTGCGCGAGCTGCTCACGCGCGCCGCCGTCGCACGGTGCGAGTGCGAGCACCCGCTTGAGCGCGGCTTCCTGCCCCAAATCGTCGCCGCGCCGCGATTCGATGGCGGCCAGCAAAGTGAATCCGGCGACCTCATCGCCACCCGCGTGCAGGCGGCGCCGCAGCAGCGATTCCGCCGCGTCCAAATGGTTCTGGTCAAAGGCCGCGTACGCGTCCGCGAGATCCGGTGGGTTGCCGGCAAGTTGCCGGTAGGTACCGTAAGCGGCGTCGGCGGCAGCCGTTTCGCCGGCAAGCAGGCGCTGTGCCGAAAGCTCGTACCAGGCCACTGCAAGCGTGGCGTCGAGCTCCAGCGTTCGTTCAAGCGCCGCCACCGCGTCCTTCGGACGGGCGCACGCGGCAAAGGTGCGGCCAAGCTCCAACTGCACCAGCACCGAGGCGGGTTGGGTACGGGCGAGCCCCTGCATCAGGTTGATGGCGTCCGATGAGTTGCCGAGCCGCCGGCAGGCATTGCTGAACAGCAGCGTCGCAGCATCGTGACCTGGGTGTGTCGCGAGCAGCGCCCGGGCGTGCCCAAGCGCCGCTGACGGCTCCGTCTCGAGCAGCATCGCGATGCGCATGAGCTCAAGATCGGTGGAATCACTCAATGTTAAATACTCCCTAAAGTCACTTCCCGCAGACGGCTGTTATACAATGACGGCGTGAATTCCGCCGCCCCCGCGCCGCTTGATGATGCGGCAATCATCCGCGTTTTACAGGCTTCAAAGGCGGAAGAGGCGGCGGGGCGCATGCTGGAGTCCGATCAGCTGCTCGCAACCGCGGCGCAACGTGCGCCGAATCATCCGGCCGTGCTCAACGAACTCGGCGTGCGCATGTTGGCGCGCGGCGCAGCCGATCAGGCGCAGCTGCTGTTCAGCCGCGCGACCATTGCGAACCCCAATCAACCGGCGATCTGGGCTAACCTCGCCAGCAGCCTGAAGGCGCTCGGCCGGCGTATCGAGGAATTCGACGCGATCGAGAAGGCGCTTGCCCTGGAGCCGCGCCATCTGTCGGCGCTGCTGCAGAAGGGCGGCTATCTCGAGCAGTCCGGAGATCCGCGCAACGCCGCACAGGCGTATCAAGCGGCGCTGGATTCGCTCCCGATCGGCGCGGCGGTGCCGCCGTATCTTACGGAAGCGTTCGATGTCGCGCGACGCCGCGTCGATGCGGACCGCGCCGCCTTGAGCGAGGCATTGGAGCAACCCCTGGCCGAGATCCGCGCGCGGCACGGCGGCGAACGACAGGCGCGCGTCGAGGCATGCCTCGACACCCTCATGGGCAGGCGCCGCGCGTACCACTCGCAGCCCACGTGGATGTATTTCCCGGGGTTGCCGGCGATCGAGTTCTTCGATCGCTCGCTGTTCCCGTGGCTCGAGGCGCTCGAAGCCGCCAGCGGCACCATGCGCACCGAACTCATGCGCGTGTTGGTGGCCGACCGCGACGGTTTGCAGCCCTACATCGATTTTCCCGACGGCCTGCCCATCGATCAGTTCAAGGAATTGAACCGCTCGCGCAAGTGGAGCGCGTATTTTCTGTGGAACCAGAGCGTGCCCAACGCAGCTCACATCGCGCGCTGTCCGGTGACGGCCGGCACCCAGGAAGAAGTCGTGCCGAGATGCCGCGTGGAACGACGCGCGCCGACCGCGTTCTTTTCGATCTTGGACCCCAATACCCGCATTCCTGCGCACACCGGCATCACCAATACGCGTTGCACCGTGCACCTGCCGCTGATCGTGCCGCCCGATTGCGGCTTTCGTGTCGGCGCAACGACGCGCGAATGGATTGCCGGTCAAGCCTGGGTGTTTGATGACACCATTGAACACGAGGCCTGGAACCTGTCCGATACACCGCGCGCCGTGTTGATCTTCGACATTTGGAATCCGCTGCTCACGGCGGCCGAACGCGACATGATTCAAACGGCGACGGAAATTTATGGCCGGCACTACGCGCAGCGGCCCGGCGCGGGCGCATGAACAAATCGATCGCGACTCTGGTCTTGATGGCGGCCATGGGAACGGCCGCGGCGGGTCCGAGCGATGCGGACATGGCGCGCTGTGCGAACATCGGCGCTCGCGATGCACGCCTCGATTGCTTCGATGCGCTCGCGCTTCAATCATTGAAAAAAGTACCGGCGGTCGCCGCATCGCCCGCGTCCGCTACACCCCCGGCCATCGCGCCGGCCATCGCGCCGGCCGCCGCGCCGGGCTCAGCCGCGGCCCTCGCTGCGGCCGACCCCGGCAATTTTGGCCTGACGCCGGCGCAGCAACACACTGCGGATCTTGGGCCGAAGATGATCAAGGCGAATATTTCGACCTTGAGTGCCGATCAGTCGGGCCGCACGCTGGTTGTGCTCGACAACGGACAAATCTGGTCGGTGGCGAACAACGACGGTTGGCTGGCCCAAGGTCAGGCCGTGCGGATCAGAAAGGCGTCGGCAGGCTCGTTCCTTCTGTGGATACCGGCAAATCACTCCTATACAGTGCGCCGGATCAAGTAGCGCCCGCGTCCCGCCTAGTAGCCCAGATGCTCGATCCAGGGCGCCAGCGCCGGCAGCGCCGGGGCAAGCTGCGATTCATAATGGCGCCATTGCGCCGTCGCCGAAGTTACCAGGCCTTGGGACAGTTGCGCCGTGCTCGGCGTGGCGTGCTCGCGGGTTTGCACGCGCTGCGCAAAGTCGCCCATCCCCGGCATCCACTCGAGTCCCACGTGATCGCAAATGGCGCGCATCTCGCCCTCGAAATCGTTGATCAGGCGTTCGTAACGCACTTCATGCCAGTCGATGTCCAAGGATTTCTTGGCCGCGCAGGCGAACTGCATGGCGGCGGCATAGAAGGCCGCCGCCCCCGGTATCGTCAGCAGTTCATACATGGACGGATTCAGTTGGAAGCGGCGCCTGAAGCAGCTCAATACCACATCGCGCGGATCGCGCACCGCGAACAGGATTTTCGCTTCCGGAAACAGCCGAACGATGAGCGGTAGTTTCAGGCTGTTCAAAGGATGCTTGTCCACGAACACTTTCCCCGCCACATCGACCCCCGCCTGGCGTGCGCGACGCCAATAGGCTTCACGCAGCGCATTCAATGCCGGTGCCTCGGCGCCGGCCAGGGCTTGAAAGTCAACCGGTTGGCGCATGAGGGCGAGCACGCCGTCAGCCAGCAACTCCTGCTCCTCGAGGCTGACGACGCGCGGATTGCCGTCCAGCACGACCTCGACCAAGGTCGTGCCGGTGCGCGGAAAGCCCAGCAAAAACACGTGCCCTGCCGCGACGCTGGGCGGGGCAGCGACGTGCGTCCACCGGCTTGGATCGAATTTTTCCAGCGCCGCCGTGGACTCGCGCACGTAGCCCAGGACATTCGAATCGGCGAAGCGCTGGTGCATCCGGCGAATCCCCGCGTTGCAGACGCTGTACGCCTCGAACGCCTCCAAGTAGCGCCCACCGGCATCAAAGACATCGGCGAGCAGCCCGGTGGCGCGTGCGCGATCAACGTCGCCGGCGCGCGGGTCGTTGATCACCTGCCGCAACCGCGCTTCTGCGGCGCCGCACTCGCCGCGCGCCAGTTCCGCGCCGGCCAGGCACAAGAGCGCATCGGGAAAGCCGGGAACGATGTTCAATGTGCGCTGCGCCCACTCCCGGGCTTCCTCGTATTGCCCGCGGTGAGCGGCAATCGAGGCCAGCGCCGAGGTGGCCGAGAAATTGTGCGGATCGAGTTCGAAGGCGCGCAAGTGACTCGCGCGCGCCTGTCCCAGCCAACTCAAGGCCATGAGCGAATTGCCTCGATTGACATGCGCAAAGGGCAGATTGGGGTAAAGCTTCAGGAGCTCATCAATATGGTAAAGGGCCTCTGCGGGCCGGTCGAGGCGCTGCAGGCACAGCGCCAATGCATTGCGCGCGCCGGCATCCTTGGGCGCGATGACAACGGCGCGCTCGAGCAGGCGCAACGCCTCATCATACTTTCCCTCCTGTTCCCGGCGCATTGCCGCGGCATTCAAGAGCATCGGGTGCTCGAAGCCTTCGGCGAGGGTGCGCTCGGCCAGGGCCGCGGCGCCCACAAAGTCACGGCTTTCGCCCAGGCGCTGCACGGTGCGCAGAATGTTCATATCGGTTTCGAGATTGCGCGCCATGACTGCTCGGGTATTTGTTTGCGGCCCAAGGCTACCGGAATCGCCAGGATATGGGAAAATTGTCGCCCCCGGGGCTGCAGCCGAGGTGATCTTGAGCGAGGCTTCCGATGAGTTGATGGTCGAGGCGGCGCATCTGCAGCGCCGGAATCAGGTCGCGGAGGCCATGGCGGCTTATGGTGCCATCGTCGCCCGTTGGCCCGGTTTGGCGGATGCCTGGTACAACCTCGGAGTCCTGCAGAGACAAGTCTTGCGCTTCGATGATGCGCTGGTTTCATACCAACGGGCGCTCGCGGCCGGGGTGTCGCGACCGGAGGAAGTGCATCTGAATCGCAGCGTCATTTTCAGCGATTTCCTGCGCAATCGCGCCGCCGCGGCCGCGGAGCTCAAGCAGGCGCTGACCTTGAATCCCGGCTACACGCCGGCGCTGCTGAACCTGGCCAATCTTTACGAGGACATCGGCAAGCGACCCGAGGCGAGCGCGCTGTACGCGCGGATTCTTGCGATCGAGCCGCATGCATGCGAAGCGCTGGCACGCTTTGCGAATCTGCAGCCGGGTACCGGGGTCGACGCAGCCCTGGTGCAGCGGCTGCGCGAGGCAGTTGCGGCGGCATCCTCGATGAGCGACCGCGCCAGCTTGGGCTTTGCACTCGGCCGGCTGCTCGATGCCCGGGGCGAATATGGCGACGCATTTGCGGCCTACACGGCCGCCAATCGGGCGAGCAGCGCGAGCGCGGGCACGCGCATCGTGCCCTATGAGCGCGCCCGGCAGGAAAGATTCATCGATCTGATGATCAGCTCCGGCACGCCGAGCGCGTGCGCGAACCGGACCGACGTGCCGCCGCGGCCGGTCTTCATCGTCGGCATGTTTCGCTCCGGGTCGACCTTGACCGAGCAACTCCTCGCCGGTATTCCCGGCATGGCAGCGGGCGGCGAGATCGATTTCCTGCCGCGCTTGATCAATACAGAGCTGATGCCGTTCTTCGAGTCACTGGCCGCATTGACTCCGGCGCGGCTCGACAGCGCCGCGGCACGCTACCATGCCGAATTGATGCGCGTCTCGACCGCCGCCGCGTGGGTCACCGACAAGCGGTTGGATAACTTTCTATACATCGGTCTGATCAAGCGGCTGTTCCCGGATGCCAGGATTGTTCATACCACGCGCGATCCGCTGGACAATTGCCTGTCAATTTTCTTTCTGCATCTCGAGCAACAGATGAGCTATGCCCTCGATATCCGCGACATCGGCCACTACTACCGCGAATATCGGCGCCTGATGGCGCATTGGAAGCGCGAATTCACCGGCGACATCTTTGATTTTGACTACGATGCGTTGGTGAAGGAGCCGCAGCAGCAGATGAAGGGACTGTGCGGGTTCCTGGAGCTGCCGTGGTCGGGGCAGGTGCCCCAGGTTGCGGCGCGCAGCACCGCCATCAGGACCGCCAGTGTCTGGCAGGTGCGCGAGCCGCTTTACACCAGCTCCTCGGGCAGGGCGCGTCACTACGCGCAAGAGCTCGAGAGCTTGCGCCATGAGCTCGGAGACCTCGCATGAATGCGTCTTCGCTGTCGGTCATGCCGATTCTCGCCACGCCGCTCGGCGTCGCGACCTTGACCGGCGCCGAGCAGCTCAATCCGGCATTATGCGGCTTGTTCGCGCGTCGCGCGGCAGCAGAGGTCTCGACGCCGCGCAATCCGTTGCGCTACTGCAGCGCCGATGATCTGATGGAGTGGCCGGAGCCAGCCGTGCGCCGGCTGGCGGAGGGAATCATCGGTGCCGTGCATGCCTACGTGGGCGGTGTCAGTGACATCAGCGAGGCGCAGTTGCGCTCCTGCAGACTGGAAGCACGCGCCTGGTTCAGCCTGCTGCGCACCAACGGCTCCATTCCCGCGGCGAATTATCCCATGACGACCTGGTGTGTCATTTACTGCGCCGCCGCGCCCGCACCCGCGCCCGCGCAGGATCGCGCCGATAGCGGCGTCGTGCGGCTGTATGAGACCCGGCTCGGCACGACCTTTCTGGACGCGAGCAATGCCACGATGCGCATCCCATACGCCGCCTCGCACTATGCGTGGCGGCCGGAGCCGGGCAAAATGCTGATATTCCCCGCTTCCCTCACCCACGAGGTCGCACTGTTGCGCGCCGCCGGCGAACTTGTGCTGGTCACGGCCCGCATCCGCTTCGTGGCGCCCGATCAGGAAGGGTTTGCGCGATGGTAGCCCCTGTGCTCACGGTCCGGCCGCTGTTTGCCACGCCGTTCGGCGAACTGCGGCTCAAGCCCTGCGAGCGCCTCAATCGCGAGCTCGAGGCGCTGTTCCTGGCGCGCGAGAACGACGAGCACCGCAACCCCACGCCAAGCCACATACCGCAGGCGGAGACCTTCGAGAGCCGCTTCAATCTGTTTCGCTGGACCGAGCCCTGCGTGCAGGAACTGCGCCGCTTCATGCTGAACGCGGTGGCGCAAATGGCGATGCGGACCACCTCGTTGAAAGGCGAGGACATCGCGCGGCTCAAATTCCTGAATCACACCTGGTTTCATATCTCGCGATATGCCGGATCCTTCGTCGCCCACAATCACCCGCTGGCATCGTGGTCCGCCGTTTACTGCGTACGCGCCGGCGCGAGCGTGCCGCAGCACCCGGATAGCGGCGTGCTGCGCTTCCTCGACGTCCGGCAGGGCGCGAATGCCTACCTGGACCCCGCGAACGCACCGCTGCATCGTGACTACGCGCTCGCGCCCATGGAGTTCAAGCTCGAAGCCGGGCAAATGGTGATTTTCCCCTCGTACGTGTTTCACGAGGTGGCGCCGTTCTATGGCGCGGACACTCGCATCACTGTGGCGACCAACTGTTGGTTCGCCTGAAGAGAAGACGCCGGCATTCGCCCCGTCGCGCAGCCGCGATACCCCTTAGGCGTGAGCGCGGCAATGCGCGGCGAATTTGCGCAGCGGCTCCGACAACTGCTTTTTCTCGTGATGAATCATCAGAAAAGTCCGCGTCAGGCGCGGCAGGGCGGTTGCCAGTATGCGCAGCCGCTTTGCGGCCAGCAGATTGCGCACCACGGCACGCGATAGGCAGCTTACGCCCAGCCCCTCGGCCACGGCGTTCTTGATCGCCTCGGAGCTGCCGAGCGTCATCGATGCGGGGATGTTCAAAAGATGCGGCAGCAGCGCCTGCTCCACGGATTCGCGCGTGCCGGAGCCGGGTTCGCGCAACAGCCATTGCGCATCGGCGAGTTGCTCGAAGCTGAGCTTGCGCTGTCTCGCCGCCCTGGCGAGCGGATGCGAGGGCGCGGCCACGATGACCAGTTCGTCTTCCAGCCAGGGCGCGACGATGATGTCCTGCGCATGGCAGGGCCCCTCGATGAAACCCAGGTCGGTGGCGAACTCGCGCACCGCGGTGACCACATCCAGGGTGTTGCCGATCCGCAGCTCGACGCGCGCGGCGGGGACCGCCACCCGGAAGCGTGCCAGCAATGCGGGCAAAATGTAGTTGCCGATGGTGGTGCTCGCAAAGACGCGCAGATCGACCGGCAGCGCCTCGGTGTTGTGCAGGAAGGCTGCTTCCAAATTGTGGGCGCTGTCGAGCACCGCAAGCGCCATGGGCAGCAAGGCGCGGCCGTTGTCATTGAGCAGCAGCCGCTTGCCGATTCGATCGAAAAGCTGAGCGCCCAGCAGGCGCTCCAACTCCTTGAGCGCCGCGCTCGCGGCCGACTGCGACAGCGGCACGCTCAATGCGGCCGCGGTCGTGCTGCCGCTCAAGGCGATGGCGCGAAATATCTGCAGTTGCCGGAGACTGAGACGCATGGATGCTATAGCTACTTTATGAGTTGATTATAGATAAATAATCCATTTAGCGAATAGATGATTCGCGCGCATAGTGCTGCGGCGCAATGCAGCGCGGCGTGTCTCTTCAATATGCCGGCAGCGACCGATCCCATCGAGTTACCTTCAGGCCGGATCCTCCATCTATTGCCGGGCATTTGCCTGACCGGCGCCATTGCGATTCTGGCGACGGAGTTGTGCAAGGGCGCCTGGATGCAGGCGCATGGCGTCAGCGCGCTGACCCTGGCCATCGTCGGCGGAATGATCGTCGGCAACACGGCGTATCCGCGCATTGCCGCCTCGAGCGCGCGCGGCGTGCTGTTTTCCAAACAGATATTGCTACGCGCCGGAATCATCCTGTTCGGGCTGCGATTGACCTTTCAGGATATCGGCCACGTGGGCGTCGTGGGGGTGATCATCGATGCGCTGGTGTTGAGCAGCACGTTTTCACTGGCATGCTGGGCCGGCACCCGGTTTTTCGGCCTGAATCGGCGCACCGCCATGCTCATCGGCGCCGGCAGCTCGATCTGCGGTGCTGCGGCGGTGATGGCGACCGAGCCTGTGGTGCGCGGGCGCGCCGAGGAGGTCACGGTCGCGGTCTCGACCGTGGTTGCTTTCGGTACCCTCGCGATCTTCGTCTATCCGGCTCTGTATCGTCTCAATGCCCACCTCCATCTGATATCCATCACGCCCTTTGCGTTCGGCATCTACACCGGGTCGACAGTGCACGAAGTGGCGCAGGTGGTCGCCGCCGGAAAAGCCGTTGCCGAGACGACGGCAAACACGGCGGTGATCACCAAACTGGTGCGGGTCATGATGCTGGCGCCCTTCCTGGTCATGCTTTCGGCTTATTTGTCGCGAAACGCACAGGAGACCACGGCGGATTTCCCGTCGCATTCGCCTGCCTGGCAGGCGGTCATCCCCTGGTTTGCCCTGGGCTTCATCGCAGTGGCGGGTTTCAATTCCTTCGCGCTGCTGCCGCAGTCCTTGGTCAATGCCGCCATCGATTTCGACACGCTGATCCTGGCGACGGCCATGGCGGCGCTCGGGGTGAGCACGCAGGTCTCGGCGCTCCGCCTCGCCGGCATCAGACCCCTCGGGCTGGCGGCGTTGCTGTTCGGATGGCTGATAGTCGGGGGCTTCGCGATCAATAGCGGCGTGTCGGCGCTATTCGGTCGTACATGGACTTCGTCTCAATCGAGCGGGTTGAATTGGGACTCCCGCTCCAGTGCGCCTCGATCCCAGCCGCCGCAATCGGCCGCCGCCTCGTAGGTCTGCTGGAAGAAGTGCAGCAACATCCGATCGGGCTCAGGTGCGGTGAGCACGGCGTCGTAAGGCAGGACAAATTCCCTTAGCTTTGCGTCATAGCGTGCGGGCGATGCCACGCGGCCCGCCGCAAAGCCCGGGGGTTGCGGATAGGAGTAGGCGTAAAAAAACGCTGCAGAATTTTCATCTCCGGGCCAGAAGCCGCAGCTGCTGCATTCGTGCGAATAGGCCTCGACCATCACGCGATCCGGACAATTGGGAGCGCCGCCCGGGTGTCGAGGCGCGCGCCGGCCGGAGAAACGCGTGCATGCCAGATCGAAACTTCCCCAAAAAAAATGCACCGGACTTTGCTTCCCCAGGAATCGGCCCCGGAATCGCCGCATGACTCGTTGAGCGCCGAGCAAGATCTGCCAGCATTGACGTGCAGCGTCCGGCCGGTAGACGGCGTGTTCACGGTCCAAGGCAAAGGGAATCGCGGTTTCGACCTCGACCGGCGCTGCATAGATCCCCGGGTCGATTCCAAGCCCGTGCATCGCAGCCATGTAGCGCTCAAAAAAGTCTGCGACGCTCATCGACGTGAGCGGCAGCACGCGTTCGCTACCATCGCTCAGCCGGATAAAGAGTTGATGGGACGCGAAATCGAACTGCACCTCGACGCTGCGCTCGCCGGCCGGCATGGGCGAGGTCGTCAATCCCCGAGCGGTGACATACAGCGCCACCTGCCACCAATGGTTTTCCATCGGCGCAAGCGCGAGACGGGTCTTGCCGACGATTTGCGTCCACATGTGCAGCGTGGCGTAAGTGGCCCGCCATTCGGCAAGCTGCAGAGAGGGCCATCTTGAGTTCGGTTGGTCGTTCATGCGGATGCTGTTGCGGCTTAGACCGGTAACATCAACACAAAACCGTCGTTTTCATACGCGTACAGGCGCCAATCCGCGATGGCTTTCGGTGTGCCCAGGATGACCAGTTGCTGCCGCAGCGTCGCAACGTCATTGAACACATCCGAAGCCTTGATGATGCCCTCATATTTTCGCAGCAGCGAATCGGTGGCGGCGCCCAGGGGCGCATAGGTGATCAGCACCTTGAGCGGCGCATTGAACAACTGCAGCTTGTTCATCGTTTCGTGCGCCTTGGAGGTGTCGTTCTCATGTTCGATGGCGACCGAAACCCAGTTCGCATACGAGGCGTACTTGCCGGTTGCGTCGGTGCCGCGCTCTTCGTAGAGCATGCCATCGAGCGTGTAGTACTCCTTGTTCCAGGCGAGCAGGCCAAGCTGCCGGGCGATCTTCGGATAAATCGTGGAACGGATGAAGTAATTGTAGGACTTGGTCTCGAAGCCGAGCGCGGTACGAAAGGCGTCCTGCTCGGACTTCATGACCGTGACGAAGGCGTCGCGAAATTCTCGGGGAGTGACTTTGCGCATCGAAGACCTTGAGGCTATTTTGCACTCAAAGTCCGGCGCCTTCAGCGATTATTTTCCGATTGCCCGCCTCGGACGCCGTCAGTAGGCAAAAGAGAGGGTCAGCAGAGCCGTGCGCCCGGCACCGGGCACCACGTGATTTTCAACCGGCGAGCTGAAGTAGGAGTTGGCGTAGTAATACTTGTTGGTCAGGTTGTAGCCGTTGAGCTGGACCGCCAGCGCGGAATTGATGCGATAGCGCAGCATCGCATCGTAGGTAACGTAACCCGGCACATGCGCGGTGTTATCGATGTCGGCGGCGCGCCGATCGAGATAATTGAAGCCGAATCCGGCTTTCCAAGCATCCTGGTACTCATATACCAGCCACATATTGGCTTGATTCGGCGCAGTGTTGAGCAGCGGCGCGCCCACGGAGCCGGGATCGGTTGACTTCAGCGTCTCGGAGTCGAGATGCGTGTAACCCGCGGTGATCTCCAACTCGTCGGTCAGACAGCCGATCGCGTCGGCTTCGAAACCACGGACGCGTTCCTCTCCCGCGAGAATCTGCGGTGAGGTGGGATTGGTGGGATCGCCCACGCGCGCATTGATCATTTCGGTCTGAAACACGCCGGCCTGCAGGGCGAGCCGGCCATTGAGCACCATCGACTTCACGCCGAACTCGTAGGTATGGTCCTTCTCGGGGCCGAGCGAGGCCGTCTTGGCGCTCAACGACAAATTCTCCGCCGATGGATCGTACGAGGTGCCAAAGGAGCCATAGATGCTCAAGGCGGGCAGCGGTTTGTAAACCAGCGATGCCCGCGGACTGCCGATGGTATCGGTATGGTCGAAATGCGCATTCGTGATCGGTTCGTTGAACTCGGCGTTGAATCGATCGACGCGCACGGCAACGGTGGCCTGCCACTTTGGCCCGAAGTCGAGAATATCCTGCACCAGGGCACTCGCGGTTTTGGTGACGGTATCGGGTGTTTGCGTGATCTGCGTTTGGTGGCCGGGAAACGCTTCGAACGGGTCAGGGTCGAGAATCGGGGTGCCCGGGATCACGTTCAGCTGATTGGCGAAACGGGTCAGATCGGCCTCCTCCCGGTCCAGTTCGACGCCGACGACCAGATGCTGCCGGACCGGGCCGGTTGAAAAGCGAAAATGCAGATTCGCATCGTTCATCAGCGTGCTCACCGTGCCTTGCACGCTCGGCCGGTCTCGAAAGCTCAGCACCGTGTCGAGCGGCGTGCCCGGCGCCGGCGGATTTGCGCCGTAGTGCGCGGCGGTTTCGCGGCTGTCGAAAAAATAGTTGCCGGCGCGCGCGGTGTCGGTAAACGTGAAATGTTCGCTGAATTCTGTTTTGAAGATGGCGGTGCCGACGTCCACGCGCGCGCGCGTTCGATCGTCGGACGGCAATCCGTAGTAGGTATTGCGGGCCACCGGCACGGGTTTTCCGAAGGCGAAGGGGATGCCGTAGTCGGGGATGTCGTTTTGTTCCTGGTGCAGATACTCCAAGGTCAAAGTCGTCGGCGTGCCCAAACCCAGTGAGAGCGAGGGCGCCACGCCCCAGCGGCGATTGTCGACAAAATCGCGATCGGCGACATCCGCCTTGTGGCCCATGGCATCGACGCGAAACGCCGAACTATCGCCGAATGCATAGTTTACGTCCGCGGTGCCGCGCAGCTCATTATTGGTGCCGCCGACAACCGTGCCCCGAACGAAGTTATCGAGCTGCGGAGCCTTGCTGACCTGGTTGATGACTCCGCCGGTGGAGCCGCGTCCGAACAAGGTCGAGGCGGGCCCCTTGTACACTTCGATGGAATCCAGATTGTAACTGTCACGCGTGTAAAAGCCCGTGTCGCGCAGGCCGTCGAGAAAAAAATCATCGCTGGCCGCAAAGCCGCGCAGATTGATGTTGTCGCCATGGGTGCCGCCTTCGCCGGCGTTGAGCGTAATACCAGGCACGTTCTTGAGGGCATCCTGCAGGTTGTTGACGGCCTGATCGGTCAAGACCTGTTGCGGCACCACCGTTACATTTTGCGGCGTGTCTTGAAACGAGGTGACGATGGTGTCGATCGAAGGATGACCCGTGACCACAATTTCCTTTAGGTCGCCGCTGGTCGAGTCCTCGGCGGCCGTCGCGTGCGCCCCAAAGGAGGTCGCCAGGCAGACAATCGATCCGACCCCCGCCTGGGCGGAAGAAATGCGTCGGGCCGGCGGATTTTGCATAATCGCGTCCTGATGTAAATACGAATAGTTCGCATTCGCAATTTAAAGGGACGCCTGAGGATTGTCAAGCCAAGCCGTCGCTCAACCGACCCTCACAAGTATTTCATCGCGTTGGCGTACATGCCGTTGAGAGACTGCATCAGGTTTCGCAGGGTGGCGAGCTTGATATCGCTCTCCGCCAGACTGACCAACATTGATTGGATGTCGCCGGGACTCAATGCCGAAGGATCAATGGCCACACGTAGGGGCGCGGCCGATTTCGACTCATCGTTGACGATCGCGAGCGCCCAGGTGTTCAAGTATCCTTGCTGGATGTCTATTTCGTTATAGGCATTGGGAACTCAGAGCTCATGTATGAAACCGCGCCCGTGTCCCGTGCGGTTTTCCATGACGCGTCGATGTAGCCATTCCAGTTCATGCCCCAGGCCAGCAGGGTTTTATCGATGGTCTTGCCGCCGCCTAGTTCTTTCAGAAGATCAATGCTGCGCGCCACTTGTTGCCGGTTCTTTTCCAAGAATTGGATATTCTCCGCAGAGCGCTTCAAGTTATTTTGGATCTCCTCGCGCAAATTTTCGCGGGCATCGCGGACCAGGTGGCGGTGGTGCAAGGATTCGACACCGGTTTGCGGACTGAGCGCGATAAAGAGGCCGATCGTGATCATCAGCAGTTGAAGGAAGAAGTCTCGCCAGGTCCGCGGCGCGTGATGAACCGGATGAACGTCCACTGTGCCATCTCCTCGAAGATCACGAGATAAACATGGCCTCAGGATAAACCAAACGGCGTCGACCGGATGCTAGCCCAGCTCCCTACCGCGACGTTCCATCTCGGCCGGTTCGAGGTCTTCCTTCCATACGAGCAGAACCCAGACATGGCCGAAGGGATCGCGCACGCTGGCCGAGTTTGCGCCGTAAAACATGTCGGTCGGGGTTGAATTTCCTCGGCGCCTGCGTCCACGGCGCGGCGCAATAAATCCTGGTTGTCGTCGAGAAAAAGATGAAGACCGGCGGAGCAGCGACCAAGCAGCCGCGGCTCGCCATAAAGCCTGTCGTCGGGATCGCCCATCATTACCACGGAGCCGCAAATCGACAGCTCGGCATGCACTATTCTGCCGTGTGGACCGGTAATCCGGAACAGTTCCACTGCGCCGAATGCGCGCTGGTAGAAGCCGATCGCAGCCGCGGCTCCATCGACATAGATGTGAGGAACGATTGCATTCCGGTAGCGAGCGGGTTTCATTCGGTTAGGCAAGCGTGTATCGATTGGCAAGGCCATGATGTCGGTGTCGCCATCGCCGTACGTAGGAACCAGCCGACCGCGGGGCTTTGCACTGGCGCACCCGCTGCGGGTATAGAATCGGTTGGAGCTCTCAAGTGCGGTCAAATAAGATGAAAAACACGATCACTCTGGTGGTTTTGCTGATGCTGGTCTCGGTAGCAACCGTCGCCTCGGCGCAAAGCGCAACGCCGTGGGATGGGTTCTACCTGGGTGCCAGTCTTGGTGGTGAAAATACCAACGTCTGCAGCAGTTCCACCTTGACCGGAATGAACATCGATCCCGCCACTTCGACCTTCGCCCGCTGCAGCAGCGGAGGCCTGGTGGGCGGATTGCAGTTTGGCGAGAACTTTCAAATCAAAAGATTGGTGTTTGGGATCGATGCGGACTTGGTCGTCTCGGAAGCCAAGAGTGACGCGTCCACGTTGCAATTCTCGGGTGCTGCGCCGCCGCCCGGCACGTATTCTCTTTCAGGAAAATTGAGCCCGAAAGATTTTGCGATCGTTGGCGGGCGAATCGGGTACGGCGGCGACCTTCTGTTCCCGTATCTTAGAGCGGGCGCCGTCATCACCTCGTCACAAAGCAGTACGCTCGCGTACGTTCCGGCAGGCACGGCAGCACCCAGCGCCTTCTTTGGCGGCGGCAGGAACTTCAGTTCCACCGGGTGGGCTGCGGGTGTCGGCGCGGAAATTGGCCTGAACGGCGCATGGTCAATCTCCGCCGAATACTTGCACATGAGTCTCGGGAAGGGCTCGAATTCCACAACGACGTGCGCCGGAGCTGCCGCTGCCTGCTCGGCATTCGCCGGCGCATCTCTCGACAACATGCACAATGGCTTCACCGCCAATATCATTCGGATCGGCATCAACTATTGGTTTAATTACTGGGACAAGCCGTAGGAGCGGGAAAGTCCCACGGACCTGCCCTCATGTGAACCATTGATGCGCAGCGATCTGCCGGGCGAAAGAGAGGGGGCGAGCTGAGAAGTGAATTGGATTGGATTTGCCAACTCTCGCGACAGCGGCCGGCACCAGCCAAGACTGATCTGCGTTATGATTCGCCGCATGGCATGGTACCCATGAAGGTGGCGAAGCTCGGCGCCGCGGCACTCGGGCTGGTCGCGGCGGCGGTCAGCGCGCAGGCATCGGAGCATACGAACTGGGTTGCGGACGCGATGCCGGCCATCCGGCGCGCGAACAGCGAGTGGAGCGAGGCCATGAAGAGCGGCGACGTGGATGTCATCGCCAAGCCCTATGCCATCGATGCCGTATTCGTAACCGCCGACGGCAACAGCATTCGCGGAAGGACCGCGATCAGGGACTTCTATAGATCGCGGCTGAACGGCAAGGCTCCGGTGGTGTCGGCAACCATTCTACGACGCGGAGCGACCGTCGGGGATGATGGTTTGGTATATGAGTGGGGCGTGGGAACTGTGGCTGTCCGGTCCTCCGGCGGTGCTATCGAGACGCGAGGGGGACCCTATCTTACCGTTTGGAAACGTGAAGACAACGGACAGTGGGAGATTATCCGAAACGTGGTTCTGTAGCCGGCATCGTCGGCCGTTAGAGGGAGAACGACCCATGAAATCGATAAAAAATCCGGCACTGCCGATGATCGGCATTGCATTGTTGAGCATCTCCATTGCAGCGCACGCGGATCCAGCCAAAGTGGCTGCCAAGTCCACGCCCACGGACGCAGCACTGATATCAAGCGCCATGAGCGCGGCGCCGGCAGCCGTCGGCAAGAATGCAACCATCGTCGCGATGGAAGCCGACGGGAAGATGCGGATTCTGCGCAAGGGAAGCAATGGGTTCACCTGCATGCCGGACAATCCCGCGACCCCGGGTCCGGATCCGATGTGCGCCGATTCGAACGCGATGGAGTGGATACACGCCTGGGTAATGCATAAGACACCGGTTGCCGGCAAAGTCGGCCTGATGTACATGCTGAAAGGCGGCACCGACGCCAGTAACACCGATCCGTATGCCGACAAGCCTTTGGGCGGGAATCACTGGATCAACACAGGCCCGCACGTCATGATTGTGGGCGCAGGTTCAAGCTTCTACAGCCAGTATCCGCAGGCCGCCGATCCGGATACCGGCGTGCCCTACATCATGTGGGCGGGGACGCCATATGAGCACTTGATGGCGCCGGTAAAGCCGAGGAATTGACCGGGCCCGGTTGCATGACCGACAGAATCGAGTTGCTTGCGGCGTTTCTTACCGATGTGGAGCGACTGAAGCTCGTCAAACGCAAAGCCTACGTCAGCGACATGTCGCGTCGAGAAAACTCGGCTGAACATAGCTGGCACCTGGCCCTGGGTCTGGTGGCGATCGCACATGAATTGAACCTCGAGATCGATCTGCACAAAGCGCTCGTGATGGCGTTGATCCATGACACTTGCGAAATAGATGCCGGCGATACGCCGGTCTATGGACCGCAGCGGCACGATCAGCATGAGGCCGAGCTTCGATGCGTACAACGGCTCGCGGCCTATGGTCTTGCGTTCAGCCCATCGCTCCATGATCTGTGGCTCGAATATGAGGCGCAATTAACGGCGGAGAGTCGTTGGGTCAGGGTATTGGACCGACTGATGCCATTCATCGTCAATCTCTCGACGCAAGGAAATAACTGGAAGGAGCAGTCGGTGAGCCGATCGCAGGTGCTTCGAGTCGCTCAACCGGTGCGTGAGCATGCACCGGAAATATATCAATGGATGATCGGGCGCGTAGAGGACAGCGTCAACGCCGGCTGGCTGATCGATGGATAGCTTTCGCGCGATTTGTACTTACTACAACCGCGTGAGACCAACCTGGTAGTCCCTGTGCGTTTCCCGGGGAAAAACCAACGGCCGCGGGGTGGATGATCGTTCGACAGCTCTCGTCGCGCAATTCTTGCCATAAAAAAAAAGACGGCGTAGTGTCGACTTCCCGCGACTGAAGCGTCGCGGGTACGGATACGCCAGCTCCCTCGGAGTTGCGTAGGAACAATCCCAACTGGGGCCGGTGCAAAGGAATGTCTCGATCACATCGCCACGAGCGACGACGTGGGCCAGAAATATTTCTGGACCGCCGCACGACCGCATGGGTTCGATCGACCCCGCGCCCGCCCTACCAATCAGCCTTGTCACGAATAATTCATCAATGAGGGGAAGATCCATGCAGTTACTTAAAGTTGAGTCTAGATTGAGCCATGTGAAGGGGGTGCTGGCCGCGCTCGCTGCAACCGCCTGTTGCATGTTCGCCGGGAGCGCATCCGCAGCGGAGAAAGCCGCCATCGACGCCGCCGCCAGCGCGGAGCAGGCGGTTGAATTCAACGTGTATTTGCCGCTGCGCGATCGGCCAGGTGCAGAGGCTCTCCTGCAGCAACTGCATGACCCTAATTCTGCAAATTATCATCAGTGGCTGACACCGGCGCAGTTCAGCGAGCGTTTTGGTCCGCAATCCTCCACCATGAGCGCTGTTACCAATGATTTGAGGGCTCACGGCCTCGCGGTCACCGCGGTGCATTCGCACAGCCTGCACGTGTCGGGCACCGCGGGCGGGGTGCAATCTGCGTTTGCGACGAAATTGGCAATGGGACATTTTGCCTCGGGAAAGCAAGTAATTACCGCGGCGGCACCGATCAAATTGACGCCGGCGTTGGCGGCGGCAGGTGCGGTGGTCGCGGACTTTTCAGGCAAGATCAGAGTGCAGAAGACGTCCAGTCCCAGCAACTTGACCAAGCCGCAAAACCGCGAATCAACCATCGGGGGATATTGGTTCGATGATTTGAAACAGGCCTATTCATTCCCCAGCTTCAAGAAGCTCACCGGCAAGGGTGTGACCATCGGCATTTTGATGGAAGGCGGCTTCAACCAAGCGGACATGACGGCTTACTTCGGGCACGAGCTGCTGCCTTCGCCGAAAATCTCCACCGTCAACATCGCAGGCGGTTCACCATTCGATCCCAATGGTTCGTTTGAAACCCACCTGGACATTCAGCAATCCGGCGGCATGGCCCCTGATTCCAAGATCATTCTGTACAACCTCCCCGATCTGCAGGATTCGAGCATCCTCAGTGGTCTTACCACCATCATCGAGGCCAACCAGGCCGATGTGGTCAATATGTCTTTCTCCGGACCCGAGGCGGGCTACACGCCCGCTTATAACGGCGGTACCGATTTCACCGGCATATTGAACATCTACGATGATTTCTTCATGGAGGGCAATGCGCTTGGCATCACCTTCGTATCATCGTCGGGCGATTGGGGCGCGTTGGACATCCCGGCGGTGGCGTGCTTCAGCGCTTCCCCGCCGACCCCGATCTGCGGCCCGATGGAAGCCGGCATCGGTTCTCCGGCCTCGAGCCCGCACGTCACGGCGGTAGGCGGTACCAATCTCGTGACCACGTTCAATGCCAAGAATCCCAATGACCTGAACTCGGCATATGTCAGCGAAAATGCGGATGATGATCCGTTGGATTCGGACATCTTCTTCGGTTCGAGCGCGAGCGGCGCCGTGTGGGGATCGGGCGGTGGCATCAGCCTGCAGTATCCAAAACCTTCCTACCAGACATTGGTCTCGCAATCGAACCTGCCGAAAGCCGCCAAGAAGTTCCGCACGATCCCGGACTTGTCGCTGCAGATGGGCGGCTGTCCCGGCGGCACGCTGTTCTTCGATTTGCACGGCGAGTGTCCTCCCGACCGAAGTTTCGTATGGGAAATCATCGGCGGCCAGCAGGAAGGCGTGATCGGCACGAGCGCTTCCTCGCCGGAGTTTGCCGGTCTCGTGGCGCTCAAGATCCAGTCGACAGGCTCACGCCTCGGCAATGAAAATTTCGACATTTACTCGTTGGCCGCGGCCCAGGAGAATGGTTCCGGAAATACGGTATTCCGCAATCAGATCGAGGGGAATAACGGCGTGTACAAGTCGACACTGAAGGGCGGCTACAACCTGGTGATTGGAAACGGCACCGTGATTGGCGGTGACTTCGTTCAAGGTCCCGGCTTGCCCGTCGCGGGCAAGCCGCAGACTCCCACCAACCCATAAGGCGTGACGAGCTGCCGCATCGAAGCCACGGTGCGGCGGCTCGCTCCCAAGACACTTGGTCTTCGCCCATGGCGGAAATGACCTTGCTTCCTGGTTCTTTACAGGGACGGCAGCATTCAGAAAGCCGGCTCCTAGGTTTGCTCGGCGGGTATGACATCCGTGAAGATGAATCCGTCACGCGTGACCGTCTCGCCGATGGATATATCGATCGGCGCCGAGAACATCGGACCCGCGGTAACCACGGTGTGAAATTCTCCATTCTCGCCGCACGGATCGATATCTGCCGGCAGCTCCTTTAGCAGCGCTGCGTCGAACTGGCGGCCCGCAAAGTCCGCGGCCATGCGCTTGGAATCGAGGCAGACAAGGTGAGCGACGAGACCGCTCTCGAGCATGTCCGCGGCCAACTGCCGCGTGTCGCGGCCCCATAAGGGGAAGATGGCCGTTATGCCGAACGCGGCAAGGGTGCGCTCGCGGTAGGCGCGGATGTCCTCCAGGAAAAGGTCGCCAAACACCATGTGGTGTATGCCGGAAGCCGAGATCCTGGCGCACGCTTCGCCCATGCGCGCTTCATAGATCTCGTTGCTGCAGGGGTTGGGTATCAGAACCTTGACGGCGTACAAATCCAACGCCGCGATCTGGCGGTCGAGCAATGCGGAACGCACACCATGCATCGCAACCCGGTCATGCCGTTCGTTGACGGTGGTCACGACGCCTGCGATCTCGGCGAGCCCCGTTCGCCGGGCCTCGTAAAGAGCGAAGGCGCTGTCCTTGCCGGAGCTCCAGGATACAAACGCTTTTGGAGTCATGTGACCTTGATGATCGTACCAATCCGCCTGCTTGGGTGGCAGCTGTCGCCAAATCGGCGTAATTTCCTCACATGGACAAATGGAATAATGTAGAGATCCTGCTGGTTGAAGACAATCTTTCGGATGCTGAATTGACGGTGCGCGCCTTGCGCAGTATCGGGGCGGCGCAGAAAATTTTGCGGCTGGCCGATGGGGTGGAAGCACTCGATTTCGTATTTCGCAAGGGGAGGTTTGCCGACCGTGATCGGGCGCTTCCAAAGCTCATCCTGCTGGATCTTAAAATGCCGCGAATTGGCGGAATCGAGTTTCTCCAGAGATTGAGGCAGGATTCCGCCACGATGAACATCATCGTCGCGATGCTCACATCGCATACGATCGACAGGCGAGTTTTCGACCAGCAAGAACTCAATGTGCGCGATTACCTGCAGAAACCCGCAACTGCCGAGAGCCTGATCGACCTGGTGAAACGGGCGGGATTGTAATCCCGCCGCGGAAGTTACTGCAGAGCGGCGACAACGCGTTCCAAGCCGCCGAGGAACTTGCGCCAGCCATAATTCGCGCCCTGATAATTGGCGTCTTGGTCGGTACGGAAGCCCGACTGCTCCATCCGCACCAGCGTACCGCCGCCCGTTGCAAGCAGTGTCCATACGACGATGCTCTGGAGCCCCATCGAACCCCAGCTATAGGACAGCTTGTTTTTCGGCTCAACCACCAGCACCTCGGAATCGATGATGCCGTCCCAATTCGGCACGGGTGCGGAGCGGAACTTGAATTTATGGCCCACGACCGGCTGGAAATCGTTGTCCATCATCCACTCCTTGATCAGCGGGCCCTGAGTGAGGGCGCGCCAGACTTTCTCCAGCGGGTGGGGCATTTCCTTTTCGATCACAAGCGAGCGCGTGTTGGTCATGGGTCGGTCCTCTTGATAATCAATAACTCAATAGTTATGGATAAACGATAACCATAGAGTTATGCGTTGTCAAGCGACGCGATGAACCTTGGGCGGCCCGGCGGCGATGATTATCAGTGCTGCGCCTGCCAAGCCGCTATTTCGGCATCGAGGACATCCAGCATGTTGCCCTGGACCAACGAGATGTCGAGGGGATGAACTCCCCAGCCGGGCGCCACCTCAGCGGCTTTCAAGGTCGCCGTGAGTTGGCTCGCGAACTGACCGGGTAGCACGGTGACCACGAATGTGTTCGCGCCAAATGAATCCATCTGGCATTCCCCCGTCACCTGTCCGATCGCCTCCACCCACGCCGGTGGATTGGCGCCCGCATAATAGAACTTGAGCATCGCGGATCCGCCGCCCGGCGCGGCGGGATTGGTGCAGGCGCTCGCGAATCCGTCTCCCCTGGCGCCGCCAAATATCGGGGACGCGGAGGTGTCGCCGGCGAGATAACTGCCCCACACATAGACACAACCGGTTTGTGCCGCAGTGGTACAAGTTGGAATGTGGGCGAATGTGCCGCCGACCACGCCGCCGGCAGGCACGGCCAAGGACGGATCGCCGGCCAGGAACGCGGACACCAGTAATCCTTGAGTGGCGGTCCCATCGATGCTTTGCGCGATCAGGCTTTGAAGCAATATCGTCCCTTGACTATGGCCGATGATGACGACTCCGCGGCCGTTGTTGTCATGCTGAAGGTAATAGGCCCACGCGGCTTGCACATCCTCCATCGGCGGATCATTGGCACCCGGTGATTCCGATCCGCCATGGCTCAGGCCGTAATTGGTGACCTGGCGATAAATGGGTGCAAATACCCGGCAGCGCGAGGAAAGTCTGCCCACCTGTTCTCTGGCGGTTGCTTGAATGATCGGGCTGTCGGTGAGATCCGCAAATACCGTCTGTTCTTCGGAGACCGTCGGATAGATGTAGAAGCAGTCGATCACCGGATTTGCGGCCGGCGTAAAGGGCTGCGCTTGGGTGGTGCCATCGGCAAATTGCACCAATGCATCCAATCCAGTTGTGCAAACTGTTTCGGATTCCGGGCGACACACCCAGTGAGCCACGACCGAATAATCAGTCGCATCGCTGGGCGGCGAGAGCATGCTGACCGGGTCGTTGACAACCATCGATGCGCCTTGATTGCCGCCACCGCCGCACGCATTCAGCATGAGTGCAAGACACAGGTTGATCGACCGGAAGTACCATGGCCGCATTGGTATATCTGAGCATAAAATCGGGTAAAAATGCGCGACTTTGCATTGCGCGTCTGCGCCGCGGCGGCGGCAAGGCGCTGTAAAAATTACATACTGCTTCGTTGGAGGGATGACCCGGTTGATGTAGATTAGCGCTTGCCCAATTGGCTGGGAATCACGCGATAAATAACTACTGAAGGATTGGCACATGCGAACTACCGCACTCTCTTTGATGCTCGCCCTATCGATCGGCGCTGCCGTAACGGCATCGGCCCAGTCCGCGCAGACCGCTGCACCGACCATCGATCCTGCCTGGAAAGTACCGCAAGTCGTTGCATTCATCGGCCTGAAGAAGGGAGAGAAGGTGGCCGATATTATCGCGGGCCGCTTAACGGCATCTCTCGCACAGGCGGTAGGTCCGACCGGGAAGGTATACGCGGTGGAAGCCGCAGAAATCATCAAAGGCCATCCTCGAATATTGGACAAAATGAAGGAGCTGGCGGCGGAGTCACCCAACGTCATCGTCAGTGACAACCCCATCGGCGCGCCGCTGCCCTCGGGACTCGACGCCGTGTTCATTCGACAGAACTACCACGATCTGTACGATAAATTCATGGGGCCGGCGGATGTGCCTGCGTTCAACAAGGCGGTGTTCGCCGCGCTGAAGCCGGGCGGAGTCTATGTGGTGTTGGATCACGTGGCGGCGGCTGACTCAGGGATCAGTGCAACCGATACGCTGCACCGTATCGATCCCGCGAGAGTCAAGGCGGATGTGCTGGCAGCGGGCTTCAAGTTCGATGCCAAGAGTTCGATTCTCGCCAACCCCGCCGACGACCATACCAAGAATGTATTTGATCCCTCGGTCCGCGGCCACACCGATCAATTCCTGTACCGCTTTAGGAAGCCCAGGTAACGTAGCTCGGAATCAGGCCGTATCGGCGCGGGGCTTTGATGCCAGTCTGCGGGCTGATTGAGCATCAGGATGATCGATGCCCAAGGTCTTTTCCAATTGTTCCGCGGCGATTCGCGCCTGGGCGCGGGCCTCATCGACTCTATGTTCGGAGTCAAACGCCCGCGCCAACGCCAATCGAGCGAGCCCCACTTTGCTCGAATAAGATCCTGGCGAAACCGCGGCGAGCAGCAGATGCATGGCACGATCGGCATCCTGCGCGGCGTTGTCAAATCTGCCTGCCCCGCGATTGATGTCGGAACGATCGATGAGCAGTATCGGCAATAGGAACGCACCTTCGTTGCCGGCCTTGATCGCGGCCTCGAGCATGGCAACCGCGCGATCGGATTGCTGCATGGCCGCTTTCAAATCCTTCCTCGCCAACGCAATGCTCGCGCGCCGCGACGCGAGGGCGGCGAATGCGTAGTGGCCCGCAGGCAAACTCTTTTGCAGCCGTGGCTCCACCAGTGCCAGCATGGCGTCTGCCCGATCCAGCTGGCCCGTAACGGTGTACAGCGCGCAACGTTCCATCAGCGACTGACTGATGGCCAATTCGCTCCTCACCTGCACCGCTCTTTCATAAGCCTGTTCCGCGGTCGGAATCGCTTCATTGAAGCGGTCCAGTTCGCGCAGTATCCGGGCGTAATTGTTCAAGACCATCGGCGAGACGGCGCCGGCGGCTTCGCTATCGCGACTGATGCTCAGAACCCTGCGGTAGATTTTTTCGGCCTCCAGAGGGCGGCCCACCTGATCGAGTTCCAGGGCCCAATTGTTATAGAGCAGGACCGCGAAATTCGACTCGTCAAGGCCAAGTTCGGACTGCAGTTTTGCGGCACGCTCGAATTGAACCAATGCGGCAGGGTCCTGCCCGCCTTCGCTGTACGCGGATGCCAGGTCCAATGCGGCGCTCATCTCGGCCGCATCGGTTCGCAACGGCGAGGCCATCAATACGCTCAGTCCTTCGCGCGCACGCTCGATTCCCACGGCGGTTTCACCGCGCGCCCGGGCGACTTCGCTTCCCGCCCGCAGGCACGCCGAGCGCTCGATTGCATAGCGGGGATCCCCTGCCAGCTCGCGTTGCCCTTGCTGGAACAGGGATTCGGCGCGATCGAGGTCTTGGTCGCGCGCCAGGGTATTGGCGAATTCGCACGATGCGCGTCCCTTCAGAGCCTCATCCTGCAGCCCGCGGGTCGATTGATATGCAGCCTGCAGTACCCGGTGTGCGTCGACGTCTCGATCGCGCCTGGAATAATCACGGCCGATCCAAATCATCAGGTCCGCCCGCCGGCTCACGTTGGCGGCATGCTGCCTGTCCACAATGTGCTCCGCCCGCGCCAGCAATTCATCCGCCGACAGCGGCTTACCCGACGGCGAAGCATCCGCCAGCAAGAAATCGAGGAACTCATCGTGCTCTTCATTTTGACGCAGCTGCTGGAAGGCAAAATCGCGCTGCTGCTGCGCCGCCCGGGCTTGAATCAGGGTGCCGGCCAGTCCCGCCAGAACCGCCACGAACGCGAAGCCGGTCAAGGCCACCGGAACGCGATTCCGTCGCACGAATTTTGCGGTCCGGTAGGCCAGCGTGTCGGGGCGTGCATCGATCGGCTTGTGCTCGAGGTGGCGAGACACGTCCTCGGCAAATGCGGTGACCGAAACGTAGCGCTGCGACGGTTCTTTCTTCAAGGCCTTGCCGACGATGGTGTCGAGATCGCCTCGCAGCTGCCTGTGCAATCTTTCCCGGGTGCTGGAGCGGTTGGCGGCGCTCGATGCCGCAGCCTCGGAACCGGTCGACACCACGGCAGACGGGCGCGGGGCATCGGCATCGATCACGGTCTTGAGCAACTCCGCGGCGGTCATCGGCGCTTCTCCGCCAGGATGGCGCCCGGTCAACAACTGAAACAGCAGAATGCCGAGCGAGTAAACATCGGTCGCGACCGTGATGGGCCCGCCGGTCACCTGCTCCGGCGAGGCGTAGGCCGGCGTCAATGCGACGCCGGCCTCGCGGGTCAAATGCGGGTCCGCGCCCGCCTGGCCGTCGAAATCAAGGAGTTTGGCAATGCCGAAGTCCAAGAGCTTGATCTGGCCGGAGGCGGTTACGAGCACGTTGGAGGGTTTGATATCGCGATGCACGATCAGATTGGCATGCGCATGCGCCACCGGCGCGAGTACATCGAGGAAAAGCCTCAGCCGCGAGTCGATCGAAAGCAGCTGCGCATCGCAGTACTGATCAATGGGCTTGCCGTCGACATAGTCGAGAACCAGATAGGGTTCGCCATCCGAGGTCATGCCCGCGTCGATCAGCCGCGCGATTCCGGGATGCGTAAGACGTGCAAGAAGTTTCCCTTCCTGTAAAAACCGCCCGGTTCCCTGGCCCAATGACAGAACTGCGCGGAGGAATTTGATGGCGAATCGGCCCTCGAAGCGACCGTCGCTACGCAGCGCCAGCCAGACATTTCCCATGCCGCCCTGTCCGATCAACGCGCTGATCGTGTAGGGGCCGACCTGTCGTCCGATCCAGGAGGCTTCGGTTCCCGTGGTCACCAGAGGCTGTTCCAAGAACCCGATGGCGCCAACCCGGTCGCGGGTGGCGAGAAAAGCGCGGACTTGCGCCGCGGCTTCCGGGTCATTGAGTTCGAGCTGTGCCAGCCACTGGCTGCGCTGTAAATCGTCCATTTCCAGCGCTTGGTCGAACAGCCGGCTGAGTTTTTGCCACTCGTCCTTTGTAGTCATGGTCAAAGAATACCGAAAACCACTTGGCGGGACAGCGAAACCACAAAACTGGCGACGGTAAGCTACACTTTGGCGGCAAAACGAACTTCGTAACTGCCCAATAGATAAAACATGAAAAAATCACGCAGAGAGTTCCTGACCCATACGTCGCTCGGAGTGCTTGCGGCTCTGGCCGCGAGTCGTCACGCGCGGGCCGCGGACCCGGACGTACCGGCTGCCCCGCCGAGTTCGCCGCCTGGTATGCCTTCGGCATTTGCGACTTCACCGGCCGCGGGTCCCGAGGTGTCTCCAGCCACCTTTGCCGCCGCCGAAAAACTCGTTCGCGTAGAGCTGACCGAGAGTGAGCTGAAGCAGGCCGCCGGCAGCTGGAGGGTGGCCATGGCGCCGCTCTACGAACGGCGCGCCGGGCCAAAGAAGCTGATGCTCGAGGAAACCATCGCGCCTGCGTCCTGCTGGAATCCCCGGCTGCCGGGCGAGCGAGCGCTGGCATTGCATCGCAGCTTCGTGCGCGCCGAGTCAAAACCGGATCCCTTGCCTCAGCATGACGAGGACATCGCTTTCGCATCCGTGGCGCAACTGTCGCGCTGGATTGAGCAACGACAGCTCTCTTCGGTGCGCTTGACGCAAATTTATCTGGATCGATTGCAACGCTTCGGTCCGCGTCTCAAATGCGTCATTACATTGACGGCAGAGCTGGCGCACGCCCAGGCGAAAAAAGCCGATGCCGAGATTGCCGCCGGTAAATATCGCGGACCCCTGCATGGCATTCCTTGGGGCGCCAAGGATCTGTTGGATACCAAAGGAATCCGCACCACCTATGGCGCGGAGCCGTTCAAAGATCGGGTTCCCGCGGCCGATGCCGTCGTCGTCAAGCGCCTGCGCGATGCGGGCGCAGTGCTGGTCGCCAAGCTCTCCATGGGAGCGCTGGCGTTGAATGACATCTGGTTTGGCGGCCAGACGCTGAATCCCTGGCTGCTGGAGGAGGGCGCTTCCGGGTCGAGCGCGGGACCGGGTGCGGCAACCGCGGCCGGATTGGTTGGGTTCTCCATCGGCAGCGAAACCGGCGGAAGCATCGTGGCCCCGAGCATGCGTTGCGGCGTGAACGGATTGCGTCCTACTTTCGGCCGGGTGGCGCGTACCGGTGCCATGACATTGTGCTGGTCGCTCGACAAGTTAGGACCGATGACCCGCGGCGTGGAGGATACGATGCTGGTGCTGCAGGCCATTTCAGGGCCCGACGCCGGCGATACCGACAGCGTGAGCAGCGAGCTGGAGTACGATGCCCGCGTGCCGATAAAAGGCCTGCGTGTCGGCTACTTTCCGGGCTGGATGCGCGAGGCCACCGCGGTGGATCGCGCAGCGCTCGAAACGGTCAGGAAACTCGGCATGCAGGCCGTCGAGGTTTCGATTCCCGATTGGCCGTACGATTCCCTGGACTTGATTTTGTTTGCGGAGGCCGCCGCGTCTTTCGAGAGTTTGACGTTGAGCCGCGGTGTCGACCAATTGAAGATGCAAGTACCGGATGCGTGGCCGAATATTTTCCGGCAGTCGAGGTTTTTGTCCGCTGTGGACTTTGTGCAGACAGACCGGATGCGGCGCAAAGTGGCCATGGAGATGGCGCGCGTGTTTGGCCAGGTCGACCTCTTGCTCGTGCCGTCGCTGCGCGACGAGATGCTCACCATCACGAACTTCACCGGCCACCCATCGTTGACGCTGCGCGCCGGCTTCGTCGAAGTGTCCGAGGCACGCAGCGACTGGGCGCCGGACCCGCAGCACCCGCTGCCGAGTTTCGATCCGCCGCGGCGCGTGCCTCACGGCGTAACGCTCATCGGGCGGCTATTCGATGAAGGCACGCTCGGTCGGGCCGGTCTCGCTCTGGAACAGTCGTTCGGCGTCGCCGCCTCGCGGCCGCCGGGATTCTAGCGCATGAGCGGCGTCGCAAATCGCTGTCCGGTGCTTCTCCAAGGGCTGGCCCTGCTGGCGACAATCCCTGCGCTCTGCGGCTTCACCACCACCACTCTGGATCCGGCCCAGGCGCAGATCGTCACTACGGACGTGGAGCATTTCTGGCGGGCCTTTGACGATGCCGCCAAAACGCCGCTGCCGCAGCGCCCGGCGGTGTACGCCGCGGAATATCTGGACCTGGGCAGCCAGGGGCTGAAAGACTTTACCGCACGCCGGATTGGAAATGCGCGGCGCTTCAGCGAGCACGTGGAGGAAAACCGCGCCTACTACGCGAAAGTCCGCCCGCAGATCGGCGTCGTGGTGGCCCAGAAGCAGGCGATCGAAGCCGCGTTCCGGCAGCTCAAAGCCGTATATCCGGACATAAAATTCCCCAAGCACGTGTACTTCGTCATCGGCCGTCAGCATGCCGCCGGCATCAATTCGGACAACGGCATCATCCTGGCGGCGGAGATGTTCGCCACGCCGCCCGGCACGCCTTACAACTATGGCGCCGTGTATCCTGACTTCGTGCCCTTCGCCGTGGTGCACGAAACCGTCCACTTCAACCAGGCGTTCCAGGACGAGGAGAACATCACGCTGCTGCAAGGCACGATCACCGAGGGCACCGCCGATTTCATCGCGTCTCTGGCGTTGCCGGAGCCGGACGTGCGCCAGTACACGGACCGCTGGCAGTACGGCTGTGCACACGAGGCCGGGCTGGCCGCCCGCTACCAACACGATCAAGACGTGACCATGATGCAGCCGTGGATGTATGACCATGCCCCGGCGCCCGGTTGGCCGCCGGACATGGGCTACTGGATGGGTTACCGCATCGATCAAAGCCTTTACGCCCAGGCGCAGGACAAGACCGCTGCGCTGCGCAGCATGCTGCAGGTTACCGATTTCAAGGCGCTCTTCAAAAAGAGCGGCTACCCCGCCAAGGCGACTGCCTGCAAACCGCAAAGCCCGCGCTGATCCGGGCCGCCCGAGGGCATTCAGTGCGAGATTTCGCCGGCGTGCTGCGCGGCCTTCCGATTGCGGCAGATCGTTTGCGGCGAAATCGCTGCGAGCGCAGCCGCTCCGGAACTCCAACTGGCAATTTGGTAGCAGTCGGCATTGATCCAGACGATCCAATCGCCATTCTCAGTTTTGGTTTGATCGCCGGCGTGGTGTTCGCGTGCGCCCGATTCGTCCAGCGACGAAGATACGGATAGGGCGCTGTTCTGAGTCTGGTTTCGGCGAATTTCGAAGGCGCGCACGGCACGGTGCGCTTCCGCTGTCCAATTGACGCCCGGTCCCCGGCCATCGGGCGCGGACGACGGCCCTGATTGCGACGAGGAGTTGAGCAGCGGCGCTGCAAGCGCAACGGCGATATTGGTGCTGGCGCGCTGAGGACGCGTGAGCTCGACCCGCACCTTCGGCGGCTTCAGCGGCGCAAGGTAGAGCAACTCGATGGGATGCCCCGCAGCCGCCACGCCTTGGCTTCTCGAGGCCAGAAGCAGCGCGAGAATCGCCAGGTGCAGCGCCAATACCACGAAAAAGACGGCGGGCCGCATATGGCGTTGACCCGCGATGGCGGGCAAGGTTCCTCGCGCGCTCGCCTGCAGAGCTATACGCCGGGAACGACGCGAAGATCGCGCACGGCGCCGCCGGCCAAGACCTTGACGGCGGCTTGATACTCAGGAGCGTTATAGGCGGCGATTGCCTTCTCGACCGACGGAAATTCGATGACCACCGTGCGCTCCAACTGCCCCGCCTCAAAGGCTTTGACAGCCGTGCCTCGAGCCAGAATTTTCCCGCCACCGGCTTCGATTGCCGGCACGGCCAGCTTCCCGTATGCGGCCACCTTGAGTGCGTCCCTCACTTCACGGTAGCAGACGATCCAATATCCTTTCGCCATAAGAGAGTCTCCAGATGGTTACGGCGCAGGGAGCACGCCGCGAGAGGATATGATAAGCCCGCGAGCGCCTGCGCGCGCTCGCGGGCGTCAGCTGCCGAATTTGGTCGGATCGGCTCCGACGCGGCCGCCGGCGGCATCGACCGCGCCTGCGCGTGCGAGGGTAAAATCAAAATGCACACTGGGCAGGCCTTGCGCCGGCGCCTGTGGATCCGCGGCGTTTTCATGCACCACCAGTTCTGGCGATGCTCCGAATACCACGTCGGTTTCCACATACTCATCGGGGAAGTAGAGCGCGGTGACCAGTTCGCGAAACGACGGCGCGCTGATCAGGAAGTGAATGTGCGCCGGCCGGCATCCGTCGCGCCGCTGCGCGCGCATCAGCTCGCCGACCGGTCCATCCATGGGTATGGAATAGCCGAGCGGACGCACGCTGCGAAGGTGGTAGTTACCCTGTTCATCCGTGCGGAAAGTGCCGCGGTAATCCATGGTCCGGCCATCGCCCTCCTGCAGATCATAGGAGCCGGCACTCGATGTCTGCCAGACCATGAGTTTCGCGTTTGGGACGCCCTTTCCGCCGGCGTCGCGCACCGCGCCCCACAGCAGGATCTGCTGAGATTCATCGCGCTTTGAAATCGGGCTGCCGAGCGGCAATTGCGGTGCATCCTCGCGAAAGAAGGGCCCCAGCAGGCTGGTGGACGTGGCATCCTCCACCGCGGTTGCGTCATGCAGCGTGTTCACCAGCGTGCTCAAACCGATTGCATCCGAGAGCAGGATGAATTCCTGCCGCGTTTCGCTGCAGGTCTTGCCGACCCGGGTAAAGAACTCGAGCGCCTTCAGCCATTCTGCCGGGGTGAGGTTCACCTCACGCGCAAACTCATGCAGATGACGGATCGCGCTCTCCACGATGGCTTTCAGACGGGCATCCGGCGTGCCCGCCATTTGTTGCAGCACAGCCTCGGTGACCGACAGCGGCGTGTAATTCTTGATGAGGGGGCTCCTGCTGCTTGAGCTCAGGCGCGGCGGCGCGCCACCACGAAGGCTTCGTCATTGAACCACAGCCCCCCATGCTTTTGCAGCACGCTTTGGGTGGCCGCGAGGTAGGCGCCGCTCGGAACCACTTCGTCGAGCCGTTCGTCTTCGATCTGATTTACATAGATCGCCGCGTTCCAGGCGGCGAACAAAGTCGAGGTGCCGATGCGATCGCCGATTTCCGACGGCAGCGTGTGCATGTCGTAGCGAAACACCGCCTTGTCATCAGGCGGCACCGTCAGGCTGAAATCGCGGGCATCGCGACCCAGTTCGCGGCGCAGCGTCGCCAGAAGTTCGTGGCGGTCGACCTGGAAGGGCCGCTCCTGCGGCCACAGTTGCTGGATGATCTCCAGTCCCGGATCATGGCCGTATGACTGGATGGCGAGCAGCCTGCCGCCGGGCGCAAGACTGCGCGCCAAGGGCGCGAGCACCTTCTGCACTTTGAATTCCGCTCCCATGCGCGCGCGCCACGGCTGTGAGGCAATCACCAGATCATAGTGCTCGAAGATGCGGCCGGGCTTGGGAATGACCGCATCCAGCAGAAATTTGTGGTCCTCGCGGTAGATCACCAGCACCGACGGCCGTACCACCTGCGGGTTGCCGGTCTTGGGATTGGGTTTGGTCTGCCAGCCATTGGCAAGCGATGGCGCAAGATCTTCGATCTGTTCGGCGTATTCATGCGCGGTCGAGCCCGTCAAGCGCACTTCCTGCCAGTTGAGCGCGGCGGCCAGGTGTGAATCCCGCGGCATCAGTCGCGGCGCTTCGGCATAGTTGAGATTGGTCACGACGAAAACCGTCGCAGGATGCTCGAAGAGGCGATCCGGCAACTTCTCCAGTCCCAAGCGCACATCCTCGAGACTGATCTCCTTGGCCACCACGAACAGCGGAACCGTGGGAAACAGCCGGTGCGTGCTGCGCATGACCCGTGAAATCACCGTGCCGTCGCCCATGCCGGCATCGAAGATGGCAAGCGCCGGCGGCGTCGGCCGCAGCAAGGTCATCTCGTGGCCGGCACGGCGCGCGATCGCGGATTTTTCATTGCAGGTGGTGACAAAGGCCAGATACTTCTGGCGATTGTCGTAGAAGCGAAATGGTGTGTTGCCCGCGCTCTTTGCGAGCGCCGAGTCCGTAAGATCCGGGGATGCGTTCATGTGTCTCTCAGCGCCACAACCGGTGGGAGGCCATCTGCGCTCCCTGCGCCAGGGATTGCAGTTTAAGGTATGCGATGTCCGGCTCCACAGGGCCGAAGCCGGCAAAGGTCCCGAAGCCGCAATCGGTACCCGCCATGACCCGTTCGCGGCCGACGATTTGGGCGAACCGCTCGATGCGCTCGGCGACCAGCTGCGGATGTTCGATGTAATTGGTCGTGGTGGCGAGCAGCCCGGGTATCAATATCTTGTCGTCCGGCACCGGCACGTCCTTGAAGACCAGCCACTCGTGCGCGTGCCGCGGATTCGCCGCTTCAAACAGCAGGCCCTGGGGCTTTGCCTTGAGCACGATCGGCAACAGCCGTTCCATCGGCACATCGTGATGGTGCGGTCCCTCGTAGTTGCCCCAACAGACATGCATGCGTACGCGCTCCGCGGGCACATTTCTCAAGGCATGATTCAGGACTTCGATATGCCGTGCCGCGAGAACTTCGAACTCCGCGAGCGAACGGTCGCGATACATCGTGTGGCGTCCCATGGCGAGGTCCGGCGCATCGATCTGCAGCAGGATCCCCGCGCTCACGATCGCCTCGTACTCCGCACGCATTGCCTCGGCGAGCGCGGCCAAGTAGTCATCCTGCGTGCGATAGAAGTCATTCGGCTGAAAAAGCGCCACCACACCCGGCGAAGCCGCATTCATGAAGCCCTCCGCGGGCGCTGCGGCGGCGATTGCCGACCGCAGATTTTGCAGGTCCGCCCGCAGCGGCGCCGGATTCTTCACGCGGATCTCGCCGATGCAGCGCGGGCGGCGGTACTTCGCGGTTGAACCGCGGTCGGCGAGCTTCTTCAGCAGCCCCGGAAACTCCACCAGATCCTGACCGGGCTCCCGCGGCGTATCGCCGCCGAAACCGGCAAGGCGCTCAGCGATATAGGTGGCGTAGCTGATCTTGCTCATCTCGCCGTCGCTGACCACATCGATGCCCACCGCAGCCTGCCGCCGCACCACCTCCGCCACGGCATTGGAAATCACGGCGGCGGCGGCCGGCGCATCCGCCACTTCATTGCGCTCGCGCGCAAACAGCACGTCGGTCACGGCTTGGCTGCGCGGCAGACTGCCGACGTGCGTGGTCAGGATCCGGTCGCTGCTGTGCTTCATTAACGGTCTCTGAAGTCCGCTACCGATAGGTGTTGTTGGAGGTGTGATCGCCCGCCATCCAGCGCTTAAGATCAGCGTGCGCGCTCCCGAGCCGGGTCCGATTGATTTCCTGCACCTTGGGATTGTCGAGCGTGAACTCCAGGATCAACCCATTGGGATCGGTCACATAAACCGAGCGGCAATAGCCATGTTCGAGAACGAAGGACTGCGGCTCCTTGTAGCCCGCCGCCGCGAGGCGCTTCTCTATCGCCTGCTGCGTTTCGCTGTCGACGTTGAGCGCGATATGATGAAACGGCGAGGCCGGCATCTTCGGCCCGAACAGCTCCTCGTCCTCGGGATTGGCAAACTTGAAGAACGCGAGTGCGCCGCCGTCGCCCAGAGCGAAGAACAGATGACAGTAGACGCGCTCCGAGCCGAACAGCTCGTCGACTTCGCACCAGGTCGCCACCAGCGGCAACCCGATCAGCTCCTCGTAGAATCTGCGCGTCGCCTCCAGGTCACGCGTTACATAGGCCGTGTGATGCAGCCGCGTCGGCAACTTGGATGGGGTAGCCATGAAATAAACCTCCGAATCAGAATTTGTAATCCAGGTCGACGCCGTAGCGACGGGGGAGCGCCCGCCATAAAAATCCTGCGCCCCCGACATTGCCCGGCGAGAACTCAGCGTTATAGATCGTGTTGGTGAGGTTCTTGGACCAGGCGGTAACTGTCCATTTCTGCGCCTGCAGTGCAACACGCAGGTCCACCAACGAGACCGGGTCACGCGAGGTGATATTGTACGGCTCCCACCAGGTGCGTCCGATTTCGTTGTAGTCGAGCCGCACCGTACCGGTGAGCCCATTGCCCAGCGGCTGCCGGAACTGCGCACCTGCATTGACTGTGTTTCTCGACACGAGCGGTGCTTGGTTGCCGATCACCGTCGGGTCTGCCATGGCGGTGATGCGGCTGTCGGTGAAGCCGACACCGGCGTACAGGTCGAATTGATCGGTCGGGTGAGCGGTGAGCGAGAGTTCGGCTCCCTTGTAGGTCGCGCTCAGATTGCCGAGGTTCTGGGTGGAGTCGGCCGCGATGAACACGAAGAAGTAGCCATTCTTGGATTGGGTGTGGAACACATCCCCGTCCAGCGTCAGCCGCCGATCGAAGAACTGGCTCTTGAATCCCACTTCGTAGGTATCGGCGATCTCGGCCTGGAACAGATCGTTCACGCCGAGCACTCCGTTGGCGCGCGCCACGTCGCCCACGCCGGTCTGGTTGAATCCGCCGCTGCGAAATCCGCGGCTCCAGCCGCCGTAAAAGGTCCAATCATCGTTGGGCTTGTAGCGTAGTGTGCCCTTGGGCTGGGTTGCGCTGAAGGTGGCATTGCGCACTTCGCCCGTGAAGGCCGTGGTGGTCGGCAGGAAAGCCGTCGGTGTGTCAGTCGTGTTCTGGCGCTGATCCTGGTCATAGCGCAACGCCAGATCCAATTCCCACTCCTTGGTGAACTCGTAGGTTGCATCGCCGAATACGGCCCAGGCATTGTTGTCCTGGCTGTCGGAAAGGAAGGTCTGGTTGGTATTTGTCGCGAATGGGTTCGCCGGGTCGACGATCGGCGTGTAGAACACCGCCGGTACACCATCGCCGCGATCCGCCAGATTTCCGGTCGAGATGAAACGCTTGGTGTGGACGAAGTATGCTCCGCCGATCCACGAGAAGCCTCCGACCACCGGCGAGGTGAAACGCAGCTCCTGGCTGATGGTTTTCACGTCGATGAACTGGCTCTGGCTCTCGTCGAAGGGACCGCCGAGATTTGCCGGCGTGCCTCCGGTGAGCGCGAAATTATCGGAAGTCGTCACCGGGCGGAAATCGTAGGCGTCTCCGGTGTCGATTTCCTTGGTGTGATTGAAGTCGGTGATCGCGGTGACGGTTCCGTAACCCAGGCTGTAGTCGAGCTTGAGCGCCACATCCAAGATGTCCCGATCGTCCGTGCCCAGATTGTTGTTCTGGATCGGCGAGTGGGTGTCGTTCGCATCCCCGGGCGTGGAGAAATCGGCGAACGGATTCGACTCATCGCTGCGGGGAATGACGAAGTAGTACGCGGTCGTTTCCGCCTTGTCGTACATCACCCGCAGGTCCCCGGTGAAATTGTCGGAGGGTGTCCACAACATCCGCAATCTGCCCGAATAGTCCCGATAAGGGTCGGCCTTGCGGTCGAGCGTGACGTTGTTCAGATAACCATCGGTGTTGTAGGCGTTGAAGGATGCGCGGTACTTCAAGGTTCCGGCGGAATCGAGCGGACCGCTCAAATTGAGCTGCGCCTTCTCCGACAGGCCGTTACCCACGCCCAGCCGGGTGCTGGCTTCGAAATGATCGGACGGATCCGCGGTATGAATGATGATCGCACCGCCGATCGCGTCGCGCCCGTAGAGGGCGCCCTGCGGCCCCTTCAGCACTTCGATCTGCTTGATGTCGTACAGATCCTGGGTGAACTCGTACGGATTGGACTCCAGCACGCCATCGACCAGCACGGCGACCGAAGGCTCGCTGTTGCGCGCCTGCGAGATGCCGCGGATCGTGACGAAGGAGTTGCCGATGTTCTGCGTCTCGACCAGGGTCATGTTCGGCACCATGGCTATGAAGTCGCGTGGGCTCTCGATCCCCGCCGACTTGATGTCCTGTGCGGTGAACACATCCACCGTGATCGGAACGTCCTGAAAATTCTCGTTGCGCCTGCGCGCCGTGACCACGATTTCCTCCAGCCCGGGCGCAGCCGCTGATGCAGACGTCGGCTCGGGTGCGCTTTGTGCCCAGACCGGCCCGGCAATGATCATGATTCCCAACGCGGGCGCCAGAATCGACAGAATTCGGCGTATAGCAGTGAACATTTGAGATCCCCCTTCTTCGTTATATAAGGCTCAAGGCTCAGCCTTTCCGTTTGCCAGCTGTGCGCGCACCATCTGCGCGCCCGCCACCATCGCCTGCAGCTTTCCGAACGCAACTTCGCGCGCCAGGTACTTCATGCCGCAGTCCGGAGCGATCAGCAGATTTTTCGGATCGATGAACGGCAGCGCGCGCCGAATCCGGTTCGCCACAACCTCCGGGGACTCCACCGTGGGGTCGGACAGGTCGATGACGCCGAGAATGATTTTCTTGCCGGGCAGCTGCTTGAGCACCGAGCAATCCAGGCTCGATTGCGCCGTCTCGATCGACACCTGCGCGCAGCGGCACTCGGCCAGTTCCGGCAGGAAGGAATAGCCGTTTGGCCGCGAATGGATGATGGCGGCGTATCCAAAACAGATGTGCACGGCCGTGGTGCCGACCACGCCCTCGAGCGCCCGATTGAGGGCCGCCAGCCCGAAGATACGCGCCTCTTCAGGGCGGGCCTGCATGTAGGGCTCGTCAATCTGAACCACATCGGCGCCGCCGTTGAACAGATCGCGGATTTCCCCGTTCAATGCCGCGGCGTAATCCATTGCAGCGAGCTGACGGCTGCCGCCGTAGTGATCGATCTGCGCCTGCTGGGCCATGGTGAAAGGCCCCGGCACCGTGACCTTCACCCGCCGATGCGTGTGGCGGCGCAGAAACTCGAGATCCCTGACACCAACGGCGTGGCGCCGGCGGATGTCGCCGACCACTCTGGGCACCGGATTGGGGTGTCCGCTGCGGTCGAGCGCACTGCCTGGATTGTCCAGATCGATGCCGTCGAGAGCGGTCGCGAAGCGGTTCGAATAGCTCTCGCGGCGTATTTCTCCGTCGGTGATGATGTCGAGGCCGGCTTCTTCCTGAGCCTTGATGGCCATGATAGTCGCATCGTCCTGCGCCTCCGCCAGATGGGCCTCAGGCACGCGCCACAGCTCGCGGGCACGAACCCGCGGCGGAAAGCGGCCCGCCAGCCGCTTGCGGTCGATCAACCACTCCGGCTGCGGATAGCTGCCGACAAGTGTCGTGGGCAGCAGCATCAATGGGTCTCCCTGCCAAGGCCCGCGATCTCGGGCCAGGAGATTCCGGAGTTGAGCGCCGCGCGGATCGATTCCCCATGCTGATTCAGCAGCGGCGCGGCGCTCACCGATTGCGCGCGCGCGCCGTCAAATTGCGCCGCCGGACGTACCGCCCGCGTCGCGGTGTGCGGCGACTCGATCGGCACGACGATCCCGAGGTGTGCAACCTGCGGATCGCGCACCACATCATCGATGAGATTGACCGGCGCATAGGGAACGTCTTGCGCCTGCAGGCGCTCTACCCAGTGCGCGAGCGGTTTGCGCGCAAATCGTGCATCGAGTTCCACGCGCAGTGTTTCGTATTCGGCGATGCGGTGGGCGCGCGGATTGAAGCGCGGGTCCTGCAGCAATTCAGGCGCCTCGAGCGCCGCGACCAGCCCGCGCCAAAACTTTTCCAGCGAAGACAGGTGGATCGCAACCAGACGCTGATCCGCGGTGCGCAGAATGTAGGCCTGGGCCAGGCGCGGGCGATCCGCGGACGTCGGTGTTTCGCCGAGGGCGAAAAAAGCCGCGAACGGCTCCACCGCGAAGTGCGACATGGCCTCGAGCATGGAGATTTCGACGTGCGCGCCGCGGCCGCTGCGGCCGCGCTGCACCAGGGCGGCGAGAATGCCCTGCGAGGCGTACATGCCGGTGATGGCGTCGGCGAGCGCAGGCCCGAGAAATTGCGGCCGCCGGTTGTCCACGACCACGCTCAAGAAGCCGCTCAAGGCCTGCGCCACGGAGTCATAGCTCGGCCGATCGCAATAAGGGCCGCTTGACCCGAATCCGCTGATCGAGCAGTACACCAGGCGCGGATTCAAGGCCTGCAGCCGGGCGACTCCGGCTCCCAGGCGCTCGGCCGTTCCCGGCCGGAAGTTCTGTATATATACGTCCGCCTCACCGGCAAGGCGCTCGAACAGCTGGCAATCGCCCGCGAGCTTCATATCCAGGGCAATGCTGCGCTTGTTGCGGTTGTAGGCCTGAAAGTGCGGCGAATACTGCCCGCCCTGATAAGCGCGGTATGGATCACCCTCGGGGCCCTCGACCTTGATCACATCCGCGCCCAGATCGGCGAGCATCATTCCGGCACACGGTCCGGTGATGAAGGTTCCCTGCTCCAGGACGCGGATCCCCGCCAGAGTCGGCTGACTGTTCATGTTCAATTTCAGGAGTCCTTGCTCGGTTGGAAGCCGCCAGGCGTCTTGCCGTCATAATCGATCGACTGCGCGGCGGCATGCGACATGACGAAACCGATGGACCGTTGCTGTTCTTCGAGCAGGTGGGCGATGAGACTTGCGGTGCGTGCCAGTATGGGGATTCCCTTGAGCGCCGCCACCGGATAGCCGGCGTCGAGCAAAACGGCGGGTATCGCGGCGGAAATATTCAATGCCAGCCGCTTGCCCAACAGGTCCGGCAGCAGCCGCTCCACGACGCGCGCGATGTCGACGTGCCTGCCCGAACCGCCCGCGTCCGCGGCGACCGTAAACAATCGCTGGGCGCGGGGATCCAGTTGTTTGTGAAGCGGGTGTCCGTATCCCGGGATCTGACGCTTCTCGTTCCGGTATTCAAGGATGAGGCTTCGCGCCGCCTCTGTGGTGCTCGCGCCGGCGTCGATCCGCCCGGCAATGGCGGCGAGAAAAACGCCGGCCGCCTCGGAGGAACCGAGCACGACGGAACCACAGCCCAGGATGCCCGCGGCAACCGCGCCCTGCAACGCTTCCGGGGCCGCGACCAGCGTCATGCGCGAGACCTGGACGCTCGGCACCAGACCATGCTCAGCGATGGCAACCAGTGTCGCGTCGAGTATCCGGCGCTGCATGGTCGAAGGGATGGCTCCGGTGACCAGCAGCCAGAAGTGCTCGGTGAAGCTGATCGAGCCGATCAGATCCTGCACCAGATCGTGTCCACGGACCACGATCGTCTCCTCGTTCGAGGTCGATATCGCCGAACTGTGCCGGTCCTGCCGTCCGATCTTCACGCTCCCTCCATTTTTTTCGCATATCGAAAATCGCGTCGATATACGAAACCATACTGAACTCCGCTTCGAGCAATCGTCAAGCTGACTTCAATAAAGGCCTTTCGGGATTTCGGATATCGAAATAGACTTCCGATGTGCCATCCCGAAAAACAACCCCGCCGCGCCGCGAAGCCATGGGAGGACTCGCGAAGGGCTTGGCCGTGATCCGCGCATTCTCGCGGGAGCACGCTGCCTTGAGCTTGAGCGAGGTCGCGCGCAGCGCGCGAATTCCCGCCGCGACCGCGCGCCGCTGCCTGCTCACCCTGGAGGAACTGGGCTACATCACCCGCAGCGGACGCGATTTTTTGCTGCGCCCGAAGGTGCTGGAACTCGGGGCCGCGTACCTCGAGTCGATGAACATCGAGCAGCTAACCAAGAATCATTTGGAGGAATTGGCGCGCAATACCTCGGACTCCGCCGCGCTGTGCGTGCTCGATGGCGCCGAGATCGTGTATGTGGCGCGGACCTCCGTGCGCACCTTGCTGCGCCTCGAAGCCCACGTCGGCAGCCGGTTTCCGGCGCACGCGACTTCGACCGGGAGGATATTGCTCGCCGGCGTCAGCGGCGAGCGGCTGCAACGCTACTTTGAAAGCGCCGGCCTCGAAGCGCTCACCGAGCGCACCGTCACCGATCCTGCGAAGCTGCGCGCGTTGATCGAGGATTGCCGCCGCTGCGGGTATTCCGCGGTTGAGGATGAACTTGCCTACGGAGTGATCGCGCTCGCTGTTCCTGTGCTCGATCAGAAAGGACGGGTGGTCGCGGCCCTGAACTCATCGAGTCACTCGCGCCGGACCACCAAGACCAAGATGATTCGCGAGCGCCTCGCCATGCTGCAGCAGGTCAGCCGCCAGATATCGAGCGATTTGGCGGTCGTGCCTTGGCTTTCCATGAGCGCGCAAACCTGAAATTCACGCGCGCCTTGACGCTGCCGCGGGCAAGACGTAGCCTGAAAGCGAAAAGTTTTTCGCTATCCGAAAATAAATACATCAGGAGCCGACATGGCCAAGATTCTCATCGTTTACTACAGCAGTTACGGGCACATCGAAGCCATGGCACATGCGCAGGCGGCGGGCGCGGCCCGGGTCACGGATACTCAGGCGGTGGTAAAGCGGGTTGCGGAACTGTGTCCGCTCGAAGTCGCGCAGGCGTCCGGATTCAAGCTCGATCAGCGGGCGCCCATGGCCACTCCTGAGGAGCTCGGCCAGTACGATGCGATCATTTTTGGCACGCCGACGCGCTTTGGGAACATGGCGGCACAGATGCGCAACTTTCTCGACCAGACCGGCCCGCTGTGGGCGAGCGGAGCACTGGTGGGCAAGATCGGCAGCGTTTTTTGCAGCACCGCCAGTCAACACGGCGGCCAGGAGACCACGATCACCTCGTTTCACAGCACGCTGCTGCATCACGGGATGATCATCGTCGGCCTGCCGTACACCTTCAAGGATCTGGCCACGATGCGTGAGATCACCGGCGGGACACCGTACGGCGCGAGTTGCGTCACGGGCGCCGGCAGCGAATTGCGCATGCCCACGGCTCTGGAACTCGAAATGTGCCGCTATCAGGGAGAGCATGTGGCGCGCATAACCGCTCAGATGGCCGCGGGCGCTCGGCGCCAGTCCGCCTAGCCCCGTGAATTCGCCGCTGCGCCCGGCCCTTCTGCCCGCCGAATCGGCTCCGCTGAAGGAACGCGTCGTCGCGTTCATGGAGGCGGCCTCCATTGAAATCACCCCTTCGGAGCAACAGCACCTGCCGGCATTGAGGGATCTGCTTCCCCAACAGAGTTCGGTGTATGTCTCGCACGTTCCCAATGCCACCCTGGCCCAGGTGATCAGGACCGCACTGGAGGTGCAGGCGGCGGGCTTTCGCGCCACGCCTCACATCGTCGCGCGACGCATCAGTTATCCTGAAACTCTGCGCGCCACGCTCGCCCAGCTCTCAGCCAACGGCGTGGAGCAAATATTGCTCGTCGCGGGGGACACCGAACATGCCGCGGGCGAGTATGAAAGCACCTTGGAGGTGTTCGCTTCGGGATTGCTCGAGAAATCGGGCATGAAAAGCATCGGCGTCGCCGGATATCCGGAGGGTCAAAAGGGCATCGGACAGTCGCTGCTTTGCAACGCGCTCAAGGCCAAACAGGCATTCGCGGATCGCACCGGGCTGCCGACTTTCATCGTCACGCAATTCGGGTTCAACGGCAATGCGCTGCGCAACTGGGAACCCGAACTCGCACGCATCGACGTGCGCCTGCCCATCCTCGCCGGAATAGCGGGCCCGACGCCGCTCGCAAAGCTGATCAAGTTTGCCATGCGCTGCGGAATCGGCGCCTCGCTGCGCACCGTGATGCGCAACTTGAGCGCGGTCGGCTCGGTCGCCGAGCTTGCCACGACACCCGAGCAGCACGTGATGCGCCTGATGCGGCTTCCGGACTCGACCCGGGTGGCCGCACCGCATTTTTTCTGTTTTGGCGGCGTACTCGAAACGGCTCATTGGCTGCGCCGTGTCGTGGCCGGCGAATTCGAGATCGAGCCCGCGCAAGACACATTTCGGGTCGGGCGCTGAGCCTTGAGCGCGTTCCCCCGGCCCTCAGTTGCCACCACCCGAGGCATCGCGCAAACTTCCTGCCGGTGAAGAAGAAAACTGCGAGCCCCGCGCGTACACGGCGAATTCGACGCGCCGCGTCCGACATGCGCGCCCAGGCGCTGGCCGCCGCCCGCCGGCTCATCGTCGAGGGAGCCGACGATGTTCTCACCATGCGCGCGGTGGCGGATGAAGCGGGGGTGACCTATCCGAATTTGAGCCATCATTTCGGTTCTGCCGCGGGGCTGCACGCCGCGATTGCCGAAGATCTGGTGCGCGAGCTGCTGGCCGGATTGCAGAGCGTCGGCGTGGAAATGGACAATCTCGAACACGACTACCGCGCAGTGGTGGATCGGGTCTTCGATCTGTTCGGGCAGAACGGGCTGGGGCGCGTTTTGGGCTGGCTGGTCCGATCGGGAGAAACTCAGCGTTTGGAGCCGGTGAACCGGATGCTGGCTGAATTCATCGCCAGCCGCTCGCGGCCCCGGTCGAAGAGCGATGCGGGGCGCATTTCGCGCGTCGCACTCATCGTCGCGTTCGCGGCGTATGCGGAATCCTCGGTGGGATCGCTGCTGGGCGGGGTGCTCGGTGCCGGCGCTTCCAAGCGCCGCGGCTATTTCGCGCAAGCTCTTGCTGCATTGCGTGATCATTAATTTATGTGTGCATCAATAGTATATTGACGCCCGCGTCAATAGTGATTACCTTAGGGCAATGGAACATGATTCTTTCACCCCGGCGGATTTGCGCATCCAACCTCGCAACGTGATGTTCGCGCGCGGCCGCAGCCTGCAGCGCTGGTGGAACGGCGGCGATCCGGTCGCCACGGCCTTTTACAACAGCCTGTCGCTCACGTTTCCGAAGGGTGAGGCATTCTTCATCGAGAGCGTGCGCAACTTTCGCGACCAGGCGCCGCCTGAGCTGCAGGCGCAGATCGACGCCTTCATCAAGCAGGAGGCGGCGCACAGCCGTGAACATGGCCAGTTGAACAACCAAGTGGAGCAGGCGGGCTACGATGTCGCTCCGATGCACGCAGATCTTGACGCCCGTTTGGCCGACCTCAAGGACAAACCGCCGATTTTCGGCCTGGTGACCACCGTGGCGCTCGAACATTTCACGGCAATCATTGCACATGCCTGCCTGAAAAACGCAGCTCACTTCAAGGGTGCATCGGCGGATGCCGCGCGGCTTTGGAAATGGCACGCCATCGAGGAGATCGAACACAAAGGCGTGGCTTTCGACACCTTCCTCGCCGCGACCGGGCAGTTCTCGACCTATCAACGCTGGAAATTTCGCTGCTTCGTGATGCTGCACATCAGCCATAACTTCCTGCGGGGCCGCGTGCGCGCGATGCGTCAATTCCTCGGGCAGGACGGCATCGGTGGGGCGCGTGCATGGCTCGGCATCTTCTCCTATCTGTTGATCTATCCGGGTCTGTTGCGCGAGATTTTTCCGGCCTGGCTGTCGTTTTTCCGGCCTCGGTTCCATCCATGGCAGCACGATGATCGGGATTTGGTGGCCGCGCATGAGGCGGAATTGGGCGTGCCGGCGCTCGGCAAGGACGGCCTCATCCGTCTGACATGACCGATATCGCCAAAGCCGGTACCTTCATGCTGGGCAGCCGCTGCGTGGGACGCATGGGCTACGGCGCCATGCAGCTTGCGGGCCCGGGGGTGTTTGGAGCGCCGAAAGATCGTCAAGGCGCGCTCAACGTGCTGCGCGAGGCCGCGGCAAGCGGTGTCAATCACATCGACACCAGCGACTATTACGGACCGCACATCACCAATCAGCTCATCCGCGAGGCGCTTCACCCGTATCGCGATGACCTGGTGATCGTCACCAAGATAGGCGCGAAGCGCGGCGCCGACGGCTCGTGGAATCCGGCCTTCTCGGCCGAAAATCTAACGGACGCGGTGCACGACAATTTGCGCAATCTTGGCCGCGGTGTCCTCGACGTGGTCAATCTGCGCCTGATGTTCGGCGTGCATGAGCCGACCGAGGGTTCGCTCGCCGCGCCCTTGGAGGTGCTCGTGAATCTTCAGCGCCAGGGGCTGGTACGCCACATCGGCCTCAGCAACGTGACGGCGAACCAGGTCGCGGAAGGGCGTGCCGTTGCGGACATCGTGTGCGTGCAGAATCACTACAATCTGGTGCATCGGAATGACGATGAGCTGATCGACGTTCTTGCCGCCGCCGGCATCGCCTACGTGCCGTTCTTTCCTCTCGGCGGCTTTACGCCGTTGCAGTCCTCGGCGCTGTCAATAGTGGCCCAACAGCTCGGCGCGACGCCCATGCAGGCGGCGCTCGCCTGGCTGCTGCAGCGGGCGCCCAACATCCTGCTGATCGCCGGCACTGCGTCGGTCGCACATCTGCACGAAAATCTTGCGGCCGCCAACCTGAAGCTGCCCCCCGATGCGCTGGATGCGCTGAACCGCATTCAGGTGTCCAGGAGTGCTTCGACCTGAATCCGCAGCGTCACTTCCATGCTGAAGCCGTGCGGCTTGCCGGCTATGCACCACCCGGGCGTCCGAGCTGACCCGAATCGCGCGCCGCCAGGGTGCTGATGGCCGACCAATCGAGCGACTCGCCGCCGGTCGCCAGCAGGGTCAGGAACCGATCGCGCAGCAGATTCGCCAGCGGCAGGGGCACCTTCAATGTGTCGGCCGCGGCGAGCGCGAGGCGGATATCCTTCTGGCCCAGCGGAGCGGCAAATCCGGCAGGCTCGAACTGCTGCTCCACGATCAGGCGGCCGTAGATCTTGTATATCGGGGCATCGAACAACGTGCTGGTCAACAGGTCGACGTAACTCTGCTTGTCGACGCCGCCCTTGCTCACGAGTGCGATGGCCTCGCCAAGCGATTCGATAACGGCCGCGATCAGAAAATTGCCGCTCAGCTTCACCAGATTGGCGGCTTGCGGCTTCGCGGACATCACGAAGGTCTTTTGACCGAGCGCGTTCAATAGCGGCATGCAGGTCTCGACCACGTCCGCGGCGCCGCCCGCGACGATGAACAGCTTGCCGCTCGCCGCCGCCTCCGGCCGGCCGAACACCGGTGCGGCCAGATAACGCTGAGCGGCTTGCGCGTGGGCGGCAGCCAGGCGCTCCGACAGGTCAACGCCGACTGTACTCGATGAAATATGCACGGCGCCCTTTTGCAAGCTTGCGAGCACGCCTGCGTTGCCAAAGACCACGCTTTCGAGCGCCCGATCGTCGGCCAGCATGGTGAACACCGCCTCGCCCGAGCAGACCTCCTTCACGGAAGCATGCGCACGCGCGCCGAGACGGACCAGCGGCGCCATTTTTGCGGCGGTTCGGTTGTAGACATGAACCTCATGCCCCGCCTTGAGCAAATTGGCCGCCATGCCCGTTCCCATTTGTCCAAGTCCGATGAATCCAATTTTCATGACGTTGCCTTCCTCTTCACGGCGCGTGCCTCACATCGCCGACCACTTCCCGTACCGCCGCAATCACCACGTCGGGACGCTCGAATTGAATGTAGTGCGAAGAATCGGGCACGAGCTCGTGCCGACTATGACTCGACCACGATGCTTCGTCATCATGCATTGCTTTCCACTGTACCTGCATCCGCCGGCCCTGTTCCACGCTCATTTGCAAACCCTTGAGCGTCCCCGGGGGAAAAGGCTTCATGGCGGTCAGTACGACCAGCGGCCGGGCATCCAGTTGCCGCAGCCGTCCGCCCGCCGCCAGCGTTGCATCGAGCGATGCCAGTTCCTCCAAGGCAGGGCTCAACGAAAGGCTGATGTAGGCATCCTGAGTTTTTTTGGCCTGCAAAGGAATGCCCTTGCTTTCGGTGAGCGTGGCGGCGAATCGGGGTATCCCGGTCCAACTCAAGGCACTCGCCGTTTTCAGCAGCCCCACTCCCGCATCCAATTTTTTCCCGACAGCCTGATTGATGCGCTCGATCTGATCGGGATGGGAGGCATCGACGAATACCAGCCCGGCGACTTCCCGCGGGTAGAGGCGGGTGAAGATCATGACGTAGGGGCCGCCCAGCGAATGACCGACCATCACATACGGTCCGTGCTCGCCGGCAGCGGTCAGCAAGGCATGAAGATCGCGCGCCACGCCGTCGGGCTCGAATTTCCCGCGCCGCGGATCGCTCCACATGATCCCTGCACGGCTGTAGGCGCAGGCGCGCGTCGTGGCGGCGATGGCGTCGTGCACCGCGCTCCAACTGGTCGATCCCAGGGTATCGAGGCCTGACTCGAAGATCACGGTCGGCGAGCCTGTGCCCCGGCAATCGATCTGCATGCGCCGTCCGCCGATATCGACCAGCCGGCCCGCGGCCGGAAACTCGCCCGCGGCGCGCCGGCGCATGATCTGTTCGTAGGCGACACCGGTGAGAATTGCAATCACGATGAGACCGGCGATGACGGCCGCGATCCTTTTAATCCATCGCATCAAGCTTTTTGCGTTCATGCGCTAATATATCCCGGCCGATGCGCGAACCGACATTATTCACCGCGATCGCGCTTGTCCTGATCGCGGGACCGTTGCTGCGGGGCCTTGCCGGCGTGATGCGCGCGCGTCGCGCATCCCACCCCGAAGCGGAAACGAGCATGCCGTGGCCAAGAGCTGTTCCTGGTGCTGCCCAAGGCATTCACCCCCGGCCTGCGCCCAACGCTTTTTCACAATAATCACCGCTGGGAGGGCTCCAATCCCCTGGCGTATCTGTTTCAAGGGACGGGTGCCGTGGCCACGGTCGCGGCCGGCGTCCTCTGTGCGCTGCTGCTGCGTCAGGGACGGCGTTCCATCACGGCTCAGTTGCTGCTGATATGGATGGTGTATTGCGGCTTCTTCCTGGCGCTGCCGCAACTCGTCGTGGCCGCCATTCTTCCCGGTAATGATGTCGGCGCGGCCTTGGACTACCTGCGGGTCGGTGCAACCGGCAAATCCGCCATGGCGCTGCTCGCACTTTGCATCATGCCGCCGATCGCACTGGCGCTCCGGCGTCCCATCTTGAGTCTCGCCACGGATGGGCGGCAGCTGGGCAGCGGCGCAGCCCGGGCCCGCTTCCTGTTTCAGACCGCGACGGCGCCGGCACTGGCGGCGATTCTGCTGATCATTCCTTTTCGCATCCCGCGCGATATGATTGAAGTACTGGTGCTGCCGGCGGTGGTCGCCGTGGTAGGAATCGCGTGGCTGCAGGCAGGCGCCTGGTCGGTCAGCGGGGTGACACCGGGAGCGCAGGGCACGGTGCGCCTTGCAGGGCCTTCGGCCGCACTGCTGTTGCTGCTGATCGTGTTTCAATTCGTGCTGAGACCCGGCATACGATTTTATTGATCGAGGGTGTATATGCGTTCTGCGTTTCCGTCCCTTGTGTGCCTTTGCCTCGCGGCATCGCCTGCCTTGGGCGCGGTCGATCCGAGCGGCGCTGCCGGCGTCTTCCAGGAAGCACGCATCATCTGCCAACGCGACGCGGGCAAGTTGTGGGGCCACACGCTTTGCGGACCCATCCTGCTGGTCGACCCCGAGGACCGCTCGATCGCGGCCAGCCAGGCCGGCGGCGGCGTATTGCGGGGTAACGGCGGGATTTTCACGGGGCTGCTGCCTGCCTCGGAAATCCTCGCCAATACATCCGTTCAGTGGTCCGGAACCCTGTGGAGCGAAATGCTGTGGCCGCTGCCGGACGACGCGGCCAAGCGGCACGTGATGATCGCGCACGAATTGTTTCACCGCATCCAGCCGGAACTGAAAATGGTGAGACGCGATGGCGACAACCGGCATCTCAATACCCTGGAGGGACGCTATCTGTTGCAGCTGGAGTGGCGCGCCTTGGCCAAGGCACTGAATGCACCGACCGGCGCCGCCCGCAAAACCGCCATCGGCGACGCGGTGCTTTTCAGGCAGGAGCGCTATCGGCTGTTCGAGCAGGCCGCGTCGGAGGAGCGGGCGCTCGAGCTGAATGAGGGCGTGGCGGAGTATACCGGCGTGAAATTGGGACTCACCACGCGCAAACAGCGTGTCGCTTTCGCAATCTATGATCTCGGCGCATTCGTAGCAGCGCCGACCTTTGTCCGGTCCTTCGCCTACGCCACCGGTCCGGCGTACGGTCTGTTGCTGGATCAAGCCGATCCCGCCTGGCGCGAAAAGCTCGGCTCCGATCGACGGCTGGACGAATTGCTGAGCTCCGCGCTCAAGCTTCCCGCACCCACGTTTGCGACACTGCATGCGCGCGAGGCGATTTACGATGATGATGGAGCGCTGCGCACCGGCGAGTTGAAGCGCGACACGGAAACGCGCGCGCGTCTCGCAGCGCTCAAGAGCAAGTTTATCGACGGCGCGGTGCTCACTCTGCCGCTCGAGCACTCGAGCTATCAGTTCAATCCCCAAACCCTGGTGCCGCTGGGCGATGCTGGAACGGTGTATCCCACGCTGCGATTGAGCGCCGAATGGGGCGTGCTCGAGGTGCAGGACGGCGCCTTGCTCGATCAGGCCAAATCGCTGGCGTCGGTCTCAGCCGTCGGCATGGATTTAGCGAGCGGAACGGGCCGGGGCTGGAAGCTCGCCTTGAAGAGCGGCTGGAGCATTCAACCGGGAATGCGGCCGGGCGACTACGTGGTTCGACCGCATGCGCCTTCAGGGTGATGGGGTATGAAATACTCGTCCTTCTTGGGTGTGCTCATGTGGCTGCTGCCCGCGGTCACGATCCACGCGCAGGCTCCCGCCGGGTCCTTCGGCAGACAATATCCGGGCATCATCGAACTGCACGTCGATGCAACCAACGTCGGCCAGAAGATCTTCAAGGTGCGCGAGCGGATACCGGTGAAGCCCGGGCCGATCACGCTGCTCTACCCGCAGTGGCTCTTGGGAGGGCACGCGCCGGAAGACGCCTCGCTGGCGCAATTTGCCGGCTTGATCTTGAGCGCCGGGCAACATCAGATCGGGTGGCAGCGCGATCCGCTGAACATGCATGCCTTCCACGCAACCGTGCCGGCGGGGGCCGCCACGTTGGAGGCGGATTTCAATTTTCTCTCGCCGCTCGAACGCTCAGAGGGCGCCATTGTGATGACTCCGGAAATGCTGGCGGTGCATTGGCAATCGCTGTTGCTCTACCCGGCGGAGTATTACGCGCATGGAATCATCGTGCAGCCGAGCGTGATCTTTCCGCGGAACTGGCAATTTGCCGGCGCGCTTGAACTTGCAGCGACCCCGGGCGTGGAGGCGCGCTTCAAACCCGTCAATCTCGAACAGCTGATCGATTCGCCGCTCTACGCAGGCAGGTACTTCAAACGCATCGATCTTGATCCGGGTGCCAAGGTGCCGGTGTTTTTAGACATGGTGGCGGATAGTCCGGAGAATCTGCAGGCAACGCCGCGACAGATCGACGCGCATCGTGCGCTGGTGCAGCAGGCCTACAAGCTGTTCGGGTCGCAGCATTACGATCACTACGATTTCTTGATGGCGTTGAGCGATGAGTTCAGTTTTTCCGGCCTCGAACACCATCAATCAGGCGAGAACGGGGTGCGTACCACGTATTTCTCGGATTGGGACCATCAGCAATCCTGGCGGTCCAATCTGGTCTCGCACGAGTTCACGCATTCCTGGGATGGAAAATTCCGGCGGCCTGCCGATCAGCTCACCGCGAACTTCAATCTGCCCATGCAGGATTCCCTGTTGTGGGTCTACGAGGGGGCTACCAGCTACTGGGGCCACGTGCTGGGCGCTCGATCGGGCCTGGTCGAGACGGCGCAAATGCGCGATGCACTGGCTGCAACGGCTGCCCTCTATGACCATCGCGTGGGGCGCGGCTGGCGCTCGCTGGCCGATACCACCAATGAGCCCATCATCAATCATCGCCAGCCCTTGGGCTGGATGTCCTTCCAGCGGGCGGAGGACTATTACAGCGAGGGCGAGCTCATCTGGCTCGACGTCGATACCAAGATTCGCGAGCTCTCCGGCGATAAGCGCTCGCTCGATGATTGGGCGCGGGCCTTTTTCGGGGTCGAGAATGGGCGCCCTGAACCTTTGGGCTACACCTTTGCAGACATCGCCAAATCCTTGAATGTCGTACAACCCTACGATTGGCGCACCTTCCTGAGGGCGCGGCTCGACGGGCACGGCCCCGGCGCGCCGCTGGAAGGAATCGCCCGCGCGGGTTGGAGACTGGTATACAGCGACACTCCGACGCAGTTCTTCAAGGATGTGGAAGCATATCGAAAGGTCACCGATTTCGACTATTCCGTCGGTTTCAGTCTCGATGACGGCGGACGCATCGTGGATGTGTTGTGGGACGGACCCGCCTTCCAGGCGGGACTATCGCAAGGCTTCAGTGTCATTGCCGTCAACGGCAGGGCCTACAAGGCGGAACTGATGAAATCCGCCATCATCACGGCCAAATCCGAGCATCGGCCGATCGAACTGCTGTTGAGGCAGGCCGACCGCTATCAAACCGCCCGCATTGACTATGAAGACGGCCCGAAATATCCGCATCTGGAGCGAATCGAGGGCACGACCGACCGGCTCGGCGCCATTTTCACTGCGCGCCCTTGAAAGGCGGCTTCGCCTCACGGGCACGCTGGCGCTCGGCCTTCTCCTTGGCCTTCTCGCGATGGTGCTCGATGACGCATCCGGCTGCGGCCCCCACGACGGCATGATGACCGGCGACGTGGCCGACCACACCGCCAACCGCGGCTCCCTTCAGACAGCCCTTGGCATTGCCCACGGCAGGCAGCGCCATGAGGCACACGGCAAGGGCAATGGCAGTGGATCTGGTGAGTTGACGCATATTTGCTGCTCCAATCGTTGGCGATAGCCTAAATACACCGCAGACGCGCGAAATTGCGCAAGATTTTTCGCGGCCGCCGCCCGACGCGCCGCGACAATGGGCTCCGCCGTTCGCGCGAAAGCTTGACAGCCCTAACTTTGCATCACAAAGTTACTGTCGGATTCCGCGGGAGGACGGGGATGACACAACGGCAGGTCGGATGGCGCTGCTAGGTCCAATCGGCGTCGAGCCGCGCGGCAGCGATCTCGTGGCCGTCTGTTTCAGCGCCCTGGCCGGCCATTGCGAGCTGCTGCTGCGCGCCTCGCATCTGACCGTCGCGCGCGAACTCGGTGAATGCGCCGCGGCGGAAGCCTGGAGACTCGAGGAAAAATACAGCCGCGATCGTCAAGACAGCCTGCTGTCCAAGCTGCATGCGCGGCGCGGCGTGCCGGTTGATGTCGACGAGGAGACAGCCTCGCTTCTCGACTACGCGCAGCGCTGTCATCGCATCAGCGATGGCATGTTCGATATCACCTCGGGAATCCTGCGCCGCGCCTGGGCCTTCGACGGTACGGACCGCCGCCCCGAGCCGGAGGCGATCGCGGCGCTGCTGCCATTCGTCGGCCTCGAGAAGATCTTCTGGCGGCCGCCAATCATCGAATTGCCGGTCGGCATGGAGTTGGATTTCTGCGGCTTCGGCAGGCAGTACGCGGTGGATCGGGCATTCGAGCTGCTGGCAAGGAGGACCAACGGTCCCTTTCTGATCAACTTCGGCGGTGCTTTGCGGGCAAGCGGACCACCGCCGCATGGATGCTGGCAGATCGGTATTCCGTGCATGACCTTGAATATCGAACGCGGTGCGCTGGCCACCCGCGACGCGCCGCTGCTCAACCCGAAAACGGGATGGCCGGTGCCGCACGCGCCGCGATCGATCACCGTCGCGGCGGGCAGCTGCGCCGAGGCCGGCTTGCTGGCAACGCTGGCGCTGCATCAGGGTGCACGGGCTCGCGACTTCCTGAATGAACAGGGCGTCAAGTACTGGATGCTCGACTAAGCGGCCAGCCGCCGGCGCACAGGCGCTCCGGCGAACTCCGATGAGGAGCGATATTCGCGTGGGGTTGGTCATGCCGGCTCGTATAATGGCGTGCATGCAATTTGCCAACTCGATAGTTCGCGTTCCGGGCCGCAGCTTCTGCCAGGCGTTGAGCGCAGTGGGCGCGCAGCCCGACATCGCCAAGGCGCTCGAACAGCATTCGGCCTATAGCAACGCGCTGGCCGAATGCGGACTTCAGGTAACCACGATGGCTGCGGATGAAAACCATCCCGACGGAACTTTTGTCGAAGACACCTTCGTCATCGCGGATCGGGTGGCGATCGCAACGCGGCCGGGCGCCAAGACCCGGCTCGGTGAAGTAGCCGCGGTGGCGGCTGCGCTCGGCCGGTTCAGAGCGCATTGCGAGCGGATCGAGCCGCCCGGCAGCTTGGACGGCGGAGATATCTGCCAGGTCGACGATCACTTTCTCATTGGATTGTCCGCTCGCACCAATGAGGCAGGTGCCGCACAGCTGGCCGGCATTCTTGCGCGGCACGGCTACACCTCGTCGACCGTCGATATTCGCGGCTGCCCTTCGCTGCTGCACTTGAAATCGGGTATCACCTATCTGGGCGACCGGCGCTTTCTGGTGGCGCCCGGGTTTCCCTCGGGACCCGCGCTGGCCGCCGGCCAGAGGATCGAAGTGGATCCCGCTGAAGCCTATGCGGCGAACGCCGTGCGGGTGAACGGCCACATTCTCATTGCCGCAGGATTCCCACGTTTGGCGACGAGGCTTGCAAGTCTGTCGTACCGAATCCGCGCGCTCGAGATGTCCGAGTTCGAGAAAATGGATGGGGGATTGAGCTGCCTGTCGTTACGCTTCTAGGGGTCGTATGTCGAGCAAAGTGGATGCTGCTGTACTGGATCAATTGTTTCGAACCGCCCGCTCGCGCAACGGGTGGACCGGCGCGGCCGTGTCCGAGGTGCAAATTCGGGAGCTCTACGATCTGACGAAGCTCGGACCCACTTCGGCCAACAGCTGCCCGGCGCGCTTCGTCTGGGTGAGGACGGACGAGGGCAGGAGCCGCCTTGCGGCGCTGGCCTCGCAGACCAATCGGACCAAAATCCTCGCCGCGCCGCTCACCGTGATCATCGGCTATGACCTGGACTTTGCGCAGCAGTTGCCGCGCTTGTTTCCCGCGCGCGCGGAGAAGATGAAGGAGATTTTTGCCGACGAGCGGCTCGCCCGGTCGACCGCGTTTCGCAACAGCAGTCTGCAGGGCGGATACCTGATACTGGCCGCGCGCGCCCTGGGATTGGATGCCGGGCCGATGTCGGGTTTCGACAACGATCGAGTGGACGCGGAGTTTTTCGCGGGGACACGCGTCAAGTCGAATTTTCTTTGCAGTATCGGCTACGGTTCGGAAGAAAACCTGTTTGCGCGCAATCCCCGGCTGAGCTTCGAAGAGGCGGGGATATTCGCGTAACGCGCGTGCCGATGCGCGCCGTCATTCGATGGCTATGAGGACCTTGCCGCGCGCGTGCCCCGCCTCGACATAGCCGATGGCCTCCGGCGTAGCGCTCAGTTTGTAGCGCCGATCGATCACCGGCGTCAGTTTTCCGGTCTGCATCAATTCGCGCAGCACGTCCAGGTCGTCTTTGTTGGCATCCGCCAGCATGAAAACGATCTTTTGGCTCGCGAACTGTGCAACCAGCATGGTTTTGACCCACCCGGTCAAGGGCCCGAGGAAGGAATTGTCGCTGGGCCCCCCGACACTCACCAGCGTTCCCTTCGGGGTCAGCACACGCCGATATTCCGACAAGGGATGATTGCCGACATTGTCGATGATGAGATCGTAGCGTTCGCTGCCGCGGGTGAAGTCTTCCTGGGTGTAATCGATGACATGGTCGGCGCCGATTGAATGCACCGTGGCAACATTGTGCGTGCTGCAAACCCCCGTTACGACGGCGCCGTAGTACTTGGCGATCTGGACCGCGAACGTGCCGACGCCGCCCGATGCGCCGTTGATCAATACCTTCTGCCCGGATTGAACTTTGCCCTTGTCGCGCAGGGCCTGCAGCGCGGTCAGGCCCGCGATCGGCACGGCTGCGGCCTGCTCCATGCTCATGTTGCCCGGTTTCAGCGCGATGGCGCCGTTCTCGGCGACGCTCACGTATTGCGCAAACGCCCCATTCCGGTCGCCGAAGACTTCGTCGCCCACATTGAAGCGCCTGACATTCCTTCCGACCGCCTCGATGGTGCCGGCAAAGTCTGCGCCCATGTGAATACTGTTGGGCGTGCCCAAGCCCGCATCCGCACGCATGATGTAAGGCTTGCCGCGCATGTAGTGCCAATCCAAAGGATTGACCGATGCCGCCTGCACTTTCACCAGAACGCGGTCGTCGGCGGGCGCCGGCTTCGCGATGTTCTCGAGCTTCAGCACATCGGGCGATCCGTAGCATCGATAGACAATCGCTTTCATCGATGGGGTGCCGGCGGCGAGCGGCGGCGCAGCGAGGCAGGGCGAGTCGTGACTCAGCGCCGCGGCCAGCGCGACCACGAGCGCGACCCCGGTGACGCCAAGCACCTTGTAACGGAGTTTCACGGCGAACGCCTGCTTGCCGCTATTTTTCGCGCTCGAACTTGAATGAGACCTTTATTTTCGCGCGGTACGCTTCCACCTTGCCGTTCTTCAGCTGGATGTCCAACTCCACGACCTCGGCAACCCGCAGATCCCGCAGTGTCTTTCCCGCGCGGGCGATCGCCGCCGCCGCCGCTTTCTCCCAGGACACGGTGCTGGTGCCGATGAGTTCGATGACTTTGTAGACGTTCTCAGCCATGGGTATCTCCGTAGGATGACTCGCGTCATTGTGGCCCAGTAGGTTCATTTTGTGCACCGATCGGCGCAGCTAAGTGATTGACCTATATGGAGAAATAATTCTCTATAACTAGACGGGAAGCACGAATTGGCTCTCGGACCCAATAACGTCGATACTTGCAGTGCCGACGAATACATTCCCAAGGATAGTCATGACGAGCCAGAACAGTACGCTGGGCAGCTTGATCCGCCTGGTGCGGCGGAAGAATTCCTGGACATTGCGTCAATTGAGCGAAAAGGTCGGCATTCCGCTCTCGACGCTTGCCAAAGTCGAGACCGACAAACTCTCGCTGACCTACGACAAATTGCAGCAATTCTCCGCCCGCTTAGGGCTGACCATGACGGAGTTTCTTGCGCAAGCAGAAACGCCTTCCACCACGCTGCCGGTGTTTACCGCACGCAGAAGCCTCACCAACAGTGGCAACTCGATCCAGATTTCGACACCGAACTATGACTATGAATACCTGTGCGCCGATCTCCGCGAGAAGCGCATGGTGCCGATCCTCACGCGCATCAGGTCGAAGGACATCGGCGAGTTCGGCGAACCGCTGCGACACAAAGGCGAGGAGTTCATTTTCGTGCTCGAGGGAACCGTCGAAGTGCACCTGCAGTTCTACAATCCTGTCAGGCTTTCGCCGGGGCAGGGCATCTATATCGACAGCACCATGGGGCATGCCTATGTCGCCACCGACTGCGAAAGCGCCTTGGTGCTCGGCGTTTGCTCCAGCGAGGATCCGAATCTCGCCAGCGAGCTGATCAGCCTGGCAGCGAATGAGGCGGAATCGACCGCCTGAAATGTGCTGCGGACGGCGCGGCCGCGCCAAATCCCTCTGCACCGGACTCGCTCCGGTTATTTGACATGAATTCTCCCGTCAGGCTAACTGACACGCAACTTTCTCCGATTGGGTAGGTCCTTCCGCATGCTCACGTCCAAACTCAGCCGATACTTGCCCGCGGCAGTCAGCGCCGCGGTGCTGATGATTCAACCGCAGTTCGCATCCGCGCATCCCGCGCCGTTCACGATCGAGGACGTCATGCAGGCTCCTTATCCGTCGGACCTGGTCGCAGCTGCCGCAGGCAATGCCATTGCCTGGGTATACGACACCAAGGGGTGCCGCAATATCTGGATCGCGCAGGACGGCAAGGCTCGTCAGCTCACCTCCTACACGCAGGATGATGGTTTCGATATCGCCGATCTGGCCTGGTCTGAGGACGCCGCCCGGTTGGCATTCGTGCGCGGCGGCTCTCTGGAGGACGATCTGCCCGCGAATGTCGATAACTCACCCGAGGGCGCGACGCCGCGTGAAGTGTGGATGGTCTCCACCGCGGGCGGGGCGCCGCGCAAGCTGGGAACCGGTGATTCGCCCAACTTCTCGCCCGACGGCAGCCGCATGGTATTCCTCGACAAGGGCAGGATTTGGACGGTGGCTTCCAATGCCGAGGCGGCCGTGCCGCTCATCGTCGATGCGGGCCGCATCGCAACCACGGTGTTTTCTCCGGATGGCAAGCGCCTCGCATTCGTGAGTGCACGCAAAGAGCATTCCTTGGTGGGCGTCTATGAGTTCGCCACCAAGGCCATCACCTGGTTGAGTCCGAGTCTCGATCACGACGGCTCGCCGGCTTTTTCGCCGGACGGCGCGCGCATTGCCTTCATTCGCATCCCGTCGGAGAAAAATCCGGAATTCGTCTCGCACCGCGCGGGGCAACCGTGGTCCATTTGGGTTGCCGATGCCGCGAGCGGCGCCGGCCGTCGAGTCTGGGTGGCCGACGCCGGCGTGGGCAGCGCGTTTCAGCCGACGCTGTCCGTGCGGAATCTATTATGGAACGCGCGCGATGAGCTGGTGTTCCCGTGGGAAAAAACCGGTTGGCTGCAGCTGTACGCGATCCCGGTTCGCGGCGGTGCAATACGCTCGATCACCACCGGACAGTTCGAAGTCGTGCACATGGCTATGAGCTTCGATCGGCATCGCCTGGTGTACTCCTCCAACCAGGACATCGATCGGATGCACGTGTGGAGCGTTGAATTTCAGGGCGGCTCACCGGCGCCGGTCTCCAAGTCCCGCGCCATCGAGGATTACCCGCAGATCAGCGGTGACGGCACGGTGTTCGCGCTGCAGAGCGATGCGACCAAGCCGCTGCAGCCGGTGGAGCTGATGTCGGGCGGCCGCTGGCAGATGCTGGTGCCGGGAGCTGCCGCGTCGTTCCCATCCGCCAGGCTGACGACGCCGCAAGCGATCACCTTCAGCGCCAGGGATGGTCAGGTGTCGCACGCTCAGTTGTTTCTGCCGCACGATGTGGGCGCCGCGAAACCGCACCCGGCGATCATGTTCTTTCACGGCGGCCCGCGGCGCCAAATGCTGCTCGGCTTCAATCCCATGGGCGCTTACAACTGGATGTATGCGCTCAACCAGTACTTCGTCGGCGAAGGCTTCATCGTCATTTCGGTCAACTACCGCGGTGGAATCGGCTACGGCCTGGATTACCGCGAGGCGAGAGACTTCGGTCCGGCCGGCGGCAGCGAAGTGAACGATCTGTTGGGCGCCGTGACCTATCTGCAGGACCGAAAGGACGTCGACCCTCACAAAATCGGCATTTGGGGTGCAAGCTATGGCGGATTGATGACCGCGCTGGGTCTGGCGCGCGATTCGAAAGACATCGCGGTCGGCGTCGACTACGCGGGCGTCTATAACTGGGATACGATGCTGGCCTCGATCGGCGTCCCCGTTGATCCAGGCGATGCCACCCGACGCGCATTTGAATCCTCGCCCGTCGCGACCATCGATCAATGGCATTCCCCGGTGTTGGTGGTTCAATCCGACGACGACAGGAATGTGCCGCTGCAGCAGTCCCTGGAGCTGATCGAGGATTTGCGCCTGCATCACATCGATCACGACGAAATCGTGATCCCAAATGAGATCCACGATCTTGCGCGCTACTCGGCATGGATTGCGCTATTCAAGGAGACCGATGAGTACTTGAATCGGCACCTTCAGCAGCCTGACCGCGGCGGTTGACGGGCGCTGAATTAAGGCTAAAGATTGGCTCGCATCGGTAACAAGGACCACCACCATGTCAGCTGACAATGTCGACGTACGGCACGCTCGGGCGGCGATCGCCGGCTCGCTGCGCGCCCACTGGAAATTTTTCCTGATCGAAGGCATCGTGCTGGTCATATTGGGCGCGCTTGCCATCTGCGTACCGCCGCTCGCCACCTTTGCGGTGGAGATCTTCGTCGGCTGGCTCATCCTGATCAGCGGCGCGTTGGGCCTGGTCATGACGATTCAAACGCGCGGCTCGCCGGGGTTCGCCTGGTCGCTGCTGTCCGCCATTCTGGGGCTCGCCGTTGGAATCGTATTGTTGGTCTGGCCGCTGTCGGGCGTGTTGTCGCTGACGGTCATGCTGACGCTTTTTTTGGCGCTCGAAGGCGTGGCATCGATCATGTATGCCCTCGCGCACCGCCGCCAGAACTCGTCCCGATGGGAATTGATGCTGGTCAGCGGCATCGTCGATCTGATTCTCGCGGGCCTCATTCTGGCCGGGTTGCCCGGTACTGCGGCATGGGCGATCGGACTGATCGTCGGAATCAACCTGCTGTTCGGCGGCGTGGCACTGATCGCGATGGCGGTGCAGGCGCGCACGGAAGCTGCGCCGAGGTCGCCTTGAGCGTTGCACGCCGGCGGGTGTCGGACGGTGTTTCGCCGAACAACGCGCGGTAGGCGGCGCAAAAAACGCCGAAAATGGCTGAAGCCCGACTCGGACGCAATGTCCGAGATACCGCGCGGAGCCGATGCAATACTCCGCAGTTGCGCGTGTACGCGCTGCAGGCGCAGGCGCCGTGCGTATGTCATGGGGCCCTCGTCGAACGCGTGTTTGAAGCCGTCAAACAGGCGGCGGCGGCTCGTTCCAGACGCGGCCACGATGGCGATGCTCGACAGCTCGGCGCCCAGATTGTCCCGCCTGGATGATCAAGGCAATCAAGGCGATCGTCGATACCGCGGGACACTATGCGCGTCCGGACGTGGTTCGTGTGATGCTGAATTCCCCGGGCGGTTGGAATCCGACCGGCACTCCCTACATTTCGGGAGAATTGCCTGCGATGCCGCGCGCCGCGCTCGAGCGCTCTGCGGATCGCCACGGCGCCGACATGGCGCAGGTGGCCGAGCTCGCGGATCGCGCGCAGCTATTGATCGGACCATCCAAATAGCGCATGCGCAAACTAGCCACGCGCGCTCGCCGCAGCCGCGCAATCAACGTCTCCGGTGCCGTATGATCCATCCACGAGCCAGATGGGGAGACGGCGATGCGAGCGACGACGAGATGGATGCTGGGGGCATTGGCGGCGCTGTGCGCCGCATCCGCCGTGGGAGCAACGACCAAGGCGCTGCACGACACCATCATCCGAAACGGTCTCATCTACGACGGATCCGGGCAGCCGCCTTTTCGCGGGGATATCGTGGTCGACGCCGACCGGATTTCCTATATCGGCCCGCACGCACCCGGCAAAGCCCGCTCCGAGATCGATGCGCACGGCGACGCCGTGGCGCCCGGATTCATCAACATGCTGGCCCACCCGGAGGAGTCCTTGCTGATCGATGGCCGAGCTTTGAGCGACTTGACGCAGGGCGTGACGCTCGAGGTCATGGGCGAGGATTCCATGGGCCCGCTGACGCCGGCCATGAAGACCCAGATGGCGAGCCATCAGGGCGACATTCACTACGACGTGAACTGGACCACGCTGGGCGAATACCTCGAGAAACTGCAGCAGCGCGGCATCGCGCCCAATATCGCCTCGTTCGTGGGCGCCGGCACGGTGCGGATCAATGTGCTGGGGGAGGATGATGTCCAGCCGGACGCATCGCAAATGCAGCAAATGAGAGGATTGGTGCATCAAGCGATGGAGCAGGGCGCGCTCGGTGTGACCACCGCGCTCATCTACAATCCCAATACCTACGCAAAAACACCGGAGTTGATCGCGCTTGCGGATGAGTCGGCGCGCTGCGGCGGCATGTACATCGCTCACATGCGCAGCGAAGGCGATCGCATCGTCGAGGCGGTGCAGGAAACCATCGACATCGCCAAGGCGTCGGGTGCGCCGGCGGAGATCTATCATCTGAAAGTGGCCGGACAGGTCAATTGGGGCAAGCTCGATGCCGTCATCAAGCAAGTCGAGGCTGCGCGCGCGGCGGGCACGCGGATCAGCGCGGACATGTATGTGTACACCGCGGGTGCGACCGGCCTCGATGTGTCGATGCCGGCCTGGGTGCAGGAGGGTGGTCTCGACAAATGGATCGCGCGCCTCAAGGATCCTGCGATACGCGCGCGGGTCTTGACGGAAATGCGCGAGCCATCGCCGGCCTGGGAGAACCTGCTGCAGCGCTCCGGTGCCAAGGGCGCGCTGCTGCTCGAATTCAAGAATCCCACCTTGAAGCCGCTCACCGGCAAGACCTTGGATGAGGTTGCGAAGATGCGCGGGGTCAGTCCCGAAGAGGCGGCGATGCAACTGGTGGTGGAAGACGGGTCGCGTGTGGGTGTCGCCTATTTCCTCATGTCCGAGGATAACGTTCGCCGCGAGGTGGCGCTGCCCTGGGTCAGCTTCGGATCCGATGCCAGCGCACCCGCACCGGAGGGAGTATTCCTGCAGTCCAATGAGCATCCGCGCGCCTATGGGAACTTCGTGCGGGTGCTGGCGAAATATGTGCGCGATGAGAAAGTGATGCCGCTCGAGGCGGCGATCCGCAAGTTGAGCGCACTGCCTGCGCAGAATCTGTCGCTCAAAGACCGGGGCATGCTGCGCCAGGGCTACTTTGCGGACATCGTGATCTTCGATCCCAAGACGGTGCAGGATCATGCAACCTACGAACGTCCCCATCAACTCTCCACCGGCGTCGAGGAGGTGTGGATCAACGGTATCGCGGCCTTGCACGAAGGCAAGGCCACCGGCGCGCCGAGCGGACGTTTCGTGCGCGGACGGGCTTGGACCGGCAACCCGGGCGGCGGCTGCCGGGCCGACAGCCGCCAATGGACATGGAGCAAGTAGCGTCCGGTTCCGCCGTGGTCTTTCGCGGATCCAAATGGCTGTGTCATGAGTACAGCTTGGTGCTCGAAGCGCGCGGTATCGAGCATGAGGCACTGCAAAGCGACGATACCTGGATTTTGAAAGTTCCCACGAGCTTGGCGCAACGCGCCCATGATGAGATCAGCAGCTACTCGCGCGAACGCGGCATTCGGCGCAGGATTCCGGACATCGTGCAGCCGCATTCGGGTGCGGCAGCCGGTGTCGTCTGCTTTGTGCTGATACTCCTGCTGATTGCCTATTGTGCCGGCAATCAAATGTTCGGCGCGGATTGGCTGGATTTGGGCGCCCTCGATGCCGGTGCGAGGAGCGAATGGTGGCGGGCCGTGACGGCTTTGACCTTGCATCTGGATCAGGAGCATTTGCTCGGCAATGCGCTGTTCGGCGCGGTTGCCGGTGCGGCGGCGAGCCGTCTGCTCGGCCCCGGCCTGGCCTGGGCCAGCATCCTTGGCGCGGCGTCATTGGCGAACTACACCGAGATCCTGATTGCGCCCATCGAGCATCGCGCCGTGGGTGCGTCCACGGCGGTATTCGCCGCATTGGGGCTGCTTTCGGGCATGGCCTGGCGGCAGCGGCTCAGTTTGCGCGAGCGCCTTTGGTATCGCTGGGCACCGCTGATCGCGGGAGTATGCCTGCTGACGCTGTTGGGTGCGGGCAATGCGCACGTGGACGTGCTCGGACACGGACTCGGCTTTTGCTTCGGCCTGGCGGTCGGTTGGAGCTACATTCGCACCGGCATTGCAAACTACCGCGGCCGTCGCGGCCAGGCCATTGCCGCGGCATGCGCCGTGTTGACGCTGTGCATGGCGTGGTTTCTGGCGCTGCGTCCAAGGTAGCGCGCGCATCGAGTTGAGAAAATCCACGGGCCTTGTCGAAATCGGCAGGACTGAATCGTCGTCCTGGTAGCAACAACCGGGAGTTCGACATGAAAGTGATGGTGCTGGTCAAAGCGACCAAGGACAGTGAAGCGGGAATCATGCCAACCCAGACGCTGTTGGCCGAGATGGGCAAGTTCAACGAAGAACTGGTCAAAGCGGGCGTCATGTTGGCCGGCGACGGCCTTAAGCCCAGTAAACTCGGCAAGCGGGTGCGGTTTTCCGGCCGTGACCGCACCGCGATCGACGGACCGTTTACCGAGACCAAGGAACTGGTCGCCGGTTTCTGGCTGTGGCAGGTAAAATCGATTGCCGAGGCTGTGGAATGGGTCAAGCGCTGTCCGAACCCCATGCCCGGAGACTCGGAAATCGAAATTCGCCCACTGTTCGAAATGGAGGACTTTAGATGAGCTACATGTTGTTGGTGGTCGAGCCTGCGGGCCAACGCCACACCCGTACCGAAACCGAGGGCCGCGCAATGTACGACAGTATGCTGCGCTTCAGTGAGTCGCTCAAGGCGCGCGGGCTGCTGACGCTCAGCCAGTCGCTCAAGGAAGACTCCCTTGGTGCGCGCGTCAAGGTGCGCGACGGCGCCACCAAGATCATCGACGGGCCGTTTGCGGAAGCCAAGGAGATGATCGGCGGGATCTTCATGCTCACCTGCAAGACGCGCGAGCAGGCCATCGCGATTGCGGCGGAGTGTCCGGTGGCAAAATCGGCGACCATCGAAGTCCGCGAACTCGGGCCCTGCTTTGAATGATGCGGCCTCAGGTTCAAAGCACCGTCGAGGCCGTGTGGCGCATGGAATCTGCCAAGATCATTGCGAAACTCGCACGGATGCTGCACGACGTGGGCCTTGCCGAAGAGCTGGCGCAGGATTTGCTGGTGACGGCGCTCGAGCAATGGCCCGTGTCCGGTATTCCAGACAACCCTGGAGCGTGGCTCATGACAACCGCCAAGAACCGCGCGCTTGACCAGTTGCGGCGCTTCAAGCTCCTGCAACGCAAGCACGAAACCATCGCCAACGAGGCCGAGCTGTTCGAGCCCGTCTCGACGCCGCCCGATCAGGATTCGAACGAGGTCGGCGACGACCTGTTGCGCCTCATATTCATCGCCTGTCACCCTGTGTTGTCCACCGAAGCGCGTGTCGCACTCACCCTGCGACTGCTCGGCGGATTGAACACCGCGGAAATCGCCCGCGCCTTCCTCACGCCCGAGCCGACCATCGGACAACGCATCGTGCGCGCCAAGCGGGCTCTCGCGGAGGCCAAGGTGCCCTTCGAGATACCGCGCGTGGATGAGCTCGCGCACCGGCTCGCTTCCGTGCTCGAGGTGATCTATCTGATCTTCAATGAAGGCTATGCGGCGACGGCGGGCGATGAATGGATGCGGCCCACACTCTGCGAGGAGGCGCTGCGCCTGGGGCGAATTCTCGCCGAATTGGCGCCTGCCGAGCCCGAGGCGCACGGATTGATCGCGCTCATGGAAATTCAGGCCTCGCGCGTCGCCGCGCGGGTCGGGCCTTCCGGGCAGCCCATCCTGTTGCTCGATCAGGATCGCGGACGGTGGGATCAGCTGCTGATCGGCCGCGGTTTGAAGGCCTTGGAGCGGGCCGAGGCGCTGGGCTTGACACTCGGACCCTATGGATTGCAAGCCGCAATTGCGGCATGTCACGTGCGGGCGCGCATCGCCGCCGAAACAGACTGGGTGCGAATCGTCGCCCTGTACGATGCCCTGGCGCAGCTCGCCTCGTCGCCGGTTGTGGATTTGAATCGCGCCGTGGCGGTCGCCATGGCATTCGGGCCCGGCGCCGGCCTCGAACTGGTTGATGAGCTGGCCGCCGATACCAGGCTGCGCGGCTACCATTTACTGCCGAGCGTCCGCGGCGACCTGTTGGAAAAGCTTGGGCGCTTCGACGAAGCACGCACCGAGTTCACGCGCGCGGCTGGACTTGCGCAGAACGCGCGCGAACAGACGCTGCTGTTGGGCCGCGCGGCGGCTTGCGGAGCGGCCGCTCACTAAAATTAGAGCGCGGCCGCCAGCATCGGCGGCACGCGTTTGTCCGCGGGATTCATTGCGCTCTCGTAGGCGTACGCCAATTGCATGCAACTAAATTCCCGGCGATCGGGCGCGATGATTTGAATGCCCATCGGCAATCCCCGATCGCTGAATCCCGCCGGGGCGGCCAGCGCGGGGCATCCCGCCATCGTCACGTACAGGGCGGATTTCATCCACTCATGATAAGTATGCATTTTATTGCCGGCAATCTCCTGCGGCCAGCGCAAGGTCGCGTCGAAGGGCATGACCTGCGCCGTCGGCAGGATGAAAAAATCGTAGTGCTCGAAAAACCGGCGCACGGTTTGTGACCAGCCGGTGCGCACCACGGATGCTGCGGTGATGTCGTAAGCCGACTGCCGCAGGCCGGTTTCGATTTCGAAAATCGCTTCGGGCTTGAGCAGCGCACGCTGGGCGGGGTCATGGTAGAACGGCAGCATGGAGGCGCCTTGCTGCCATGCTCGAAGCCGTATGGTCGCCTGCCACAGTGCATCGAAATCAAAATCGGGCGCCGCCTCTTCGACCGTGCAGCCGAGCGATTCGAGAATCTTGGTTGCCGCCCGGCAGAGCTCGAGTACCGCAGGCTCACACGGCGTGTGACCTTTGAAGTCGGCGCCCCACGCGAGGCGGCAGCCCTGGAAGGATTTCTCCAAAGGCTGTTGAAACTCCGAACCGTCGCCGTCCAGTGAAAGCGGCGCGCGCGCATCGAATCCCGCTTGCACGGCGAGCAGCATCGCGAGGTCGGCGACGCTTCTGGCCATGGGGCCGGCGACTCCCATCGAAGGCAGCCACACCTCGCGTGCATCATTGGGAATGCGGCCGATGCCGGTGCGAAAGCCGAAAACGCCGTTCCAACCCGCCGGGTTGCGCAGACTGCCGCCGTAATCGGATCCATCGGCAAGCGGCAGCATGCGCAGCGCAAGCGACACGGCAGCCCCGCCGCTGCTGCCGCCGGCAGACCGGCTCGGCTCGTAGGCGTTGCCGGTGATGCCGTACACCGGATTGAAGGTATGCGAGCCCAAGCCGAACTCCGACGTGTTGGTCTTGCCGATGAACAAGGCCCCGGCAGCGCGCAGTCTCTGCACCATCAAGCCGTCGGTTGCCGCTACGAAGTCCTTGAGGATGGGCGAGCCCATCGTGGTTCGCATGCCTTTGACCCATTGCAGATCCTTTACGGCATGCGGAAAGCCGTGCAGTGGTCCCATGGACTCACCGCGCGCAAGCTGTGCATCACGCTCGCGCGCCGCCGCCAGCAGATGATCGCGCTCTTGCAATGCAACGATCGCATTTACTTTGGGGTTGAAGCGCTCGATATGATCCAAAAAAGCGTTCATCACTTCAGAGCACGAGACCTGCCGCGAATGGATGTTCCTGCTCAACATCACGGCGTCCATCAATACGATGTCGTTGATATGCTGCGCGCTCATCGCGAATGACCGACCTGACGCGATTCGGGCGGCAGCTGCCGGTAGGCGGCGGCCACGGCCGGAATCACCGTGTAGCGTTCGACGAATTCGTGCGGGAAACGGCACGGTCTGCCATTGTCGAGGTTCAGGCAAAAGTAGTCGATCTCGGCATCGACGACGCGTTTGCCGTCGGTCGACCGCAGGATTTCGAATCGGCGGGTGCAGCGCAGGCGGCCGTCGCAGGCTACCAGCCAGGTGGCAAGCAGCAAGGCGTCATGCAGCAGCGCGGCCTCCAGGTAGTCGATGCGGGTATGCCGCACCGCCATACCGCGCCGCAACGCAAGGCAGTTTTCCAATGTCATACCCAACTCGGCCGAATGCGTCCATGCGATGCGATCCAACCACTGCAAATAGACCGCATTGTTGACATGCCGGTACTCGTCTATTTCATCCAGCACCACCCGGTGCTCGAGTGTGAAGGCCTGCGGCAGTCGAAGCACCGGGTGGGTCATGTCTTTCCTCTCCATCCGATACCTCCAAATCGAAACCGAATGAATGATCATCCGTCAACCGGGCCAATCTGTCCTGCCAGGCGGCCGGGTCGATTTGGCGTGCGGCCAGCCAGTCATCATCATAGATCGTGTCCTCATAGCGATCCCCGGCATCGCAGGCCAGGGTGGCGATACTGCCGCGGCTGCCCTGCGCATGCATGCGTGCGGCGAGAGCCAGTGTGCCGATGATGTTGGTGCCGGTGGACGGTCCGAAGCGCCGGCCGAGGCGGGTCTCGAGCCAGCGCGCGCCTGCGATGGACGCCGCGTTCGGCACCAGCATCATGCGATCGACCACGTTTCGCATGAACGAAGCTTCGACACAGGCCCGGCCGATCCCCTCGATGACACCGCCGCATCCGCCGCGGACGTTGCGATCGCCGTTGGCGAAATACGCAAAGAAAGCCGATTGTTCCGGGTCGACGACGCAAAGGCGGCAGCCGTTGAGCTCAGGCCGATAACGGATGAAGCGTCCGATGGTCGCGCTGGTGCCTCCGGTTCCGGCGCCTACGACGACCCATGCGGGCACCGGATGGATCTCCTGCGCCATCTGTGCGAACAGGCTCTCGGCGATGTTGTTGTTGCCGCGCCAATCGGTGGCGCGCTCGGCAAAGGTGAATTGGTCCATGAAATGACCATGCCGTTCGCGTGCGACCCGGGCGGCCACCGCCGAAATCCCGTCCGCAGGGTCAACCAGATGAATCTGCGCACCGGCGCGCGCGATCGCATCGCGCTTCGCCGTGGCGGTGCCGCGCGGCAAGACCGCAATGAACGGCAGCTTCAAGAGGTTGGCGAAATAGGCCTCGGAGATCGCAGTGGAACCCGACGAGGCCTCGACCACCGTCGTGCCTTCGCGGATGTCGCCGTTGCAAATGGCATGCAGGAACAAGGACCGCGCCAAGCGGTGCTTGAGGCTGCCGGTCGGGTGCGCAGTCTCATCCTTTATATGGACTTGGCAGGCCGGCAGTTCCGGCAGATCCAGTTTCAGCAGCGGGGTATCGATCTCGCGGCGCCGATCTTCATCAAGCGTTGCGATGGCGCCTGCTATCCAAGCGCGATTGGCATCGACTGCATTGACCATTCGCCATGATAGCGCGTTGAGAGGCCCCGTTTGCAGTGAGTATCTGACATGGGGTGTCGGGAAACTCTGACAGATCAGAGCCTGCCCCGAGCGCTAAAAAGTCAGTGCCTTCAAGAAAAATAGCCACGAGGTCACAGACGATGGCGGCGATCTTCGGTCCGGCCGCCAACCTGGCGTCCAAGGTGGTCCTGCTGGCGGTCGCCGGCGCGGTCTGTGTCGGTTTTCTTTTCTGGTGGTTCTGGCCGACGTCCGACTATGCGCGCCACGTCGGCGCGATGGTCGTGCAACCCGTGCCATTCAGCCATCGGCATCACGTTGCCGGCCTCGGCATCGACTGCCGCTTTTGCCATTCCTCCGTGGAGGTGTCGGCCAATGCGGGCATGCCGCCGACTTTTACCTGCATGACCTGCCACTCGCAGATCTGGACCAACGCCTCACTGCTCGCGCCGGTCCGCCACAGCTTGTCCGCCAACACACCCATCGCCTGGCGCCGTGTCACCGATCTGCCGGACTATGTGTATTTCAACCACAGCATCCACATCGCGAAAGGCGTCGGATGCCAGAGCTGTCATGGCCCGGTCGAGGCGATGCCGCTCACCTACAAGGCAAAAGCGCTGAGCATGGAATTCTGCCTGGATTGTCATCGAAATCCGGGCCCGAAATTGCGGCCGCGCTCCGCCCTCTATGATACGGAGTGGCGCTCCACCCCGGCGACGCCCGGCGCGGCCGCGCTGCTGGCGGCCTATCACGTGCCCGACCGCAATTTGACCGACTGCTCGCTGTGCCATCGATGAATCACGCCAGTGACAGATTGTGGCGCAGCCTGGAAGAGGCGGGCGGCAATGCGGATTTTATCGCGCGCGTGTCCCAGGAATTTCCCAATCTGGCCGCATCGCTGGCGGCGCCAATCGATCGCCGTCGGGCGCTCAAGCTGATGGCGGCATCATTGTTGATGAACGGCCTGCCGGGCTGCGACTCCAAATTATCGGAAAACCTGATTCCCGCGGTCAGGGTCCCTTCCAATATCGTTCCGGCGCTGCAGAACTCCTATGCCACCGCACATGTGCTCGGCGGCTATGCCACGGGCATCGTGGTCAGTCATTACATGGGAAGGCCGGTCAAGGTTGCAGGCAACCCGCATCATCCGGCGAGTCTTGGCGCCATCGATGCTTTCGCCCAGGCCAGTCTGTTGAATTTTTATGATCCTGACCGTGCGGCCGAAATCGCGCATCGCGGGATTCCGGCGGCGCGGGCCGATTTCGAGACCGCGCTCGCCGCGCAGCGGCTGTCGCTCGGGGCAGACCGCGGCGCGGGCTTGCGGATCCTGACGGGTACGGTCACGTCTCCAACACTCATCGCTCAGATCCGCGCATTGCTCGAGCAATATCCTCGGGCGCAGTGGACGCAGTGGGAGCCGATCTCGCGCGATGCCGTGATGCAGGGTGCGCAGCTCGCCTATGGACGCCCGCTTGAGCTGATTCCGCGCCTCGAGCAGGCCGACATTCTCGTGGCGATCGACAGCGACCTGCTCTGCAGCGCGCCGGGACGGCTGCGCTACGCACGCGAATTCGCACAGCGGCGCAATCCGAACCGCACGCACGCCATGAGCCGGATCTACGCGATTGAACCGACTCCGACGTTGCTGGGATCGGTCGCGGACCATCGTTTCATCGCCGGCCCGGCGCAACTCGCGCACATTCTCGTCGCGCTGGCGGCGGGCATCGTGGACGGCGCCTCCGCTCCCGATCCCGCGCGTTCCCTGCCTGATTGGATCGTTCCCTTGCTCGAGGACATGAAGGGGGCGCGTGGACGCATCCTGGTGCATGTCGGCGCATCGCAGCCAGCCGAATTGCATGCCCTGGCGCATGCCATCAACGATGCGTTGGGCGGCCGCGGCGTGAGCTTCGATTTGATCGAGCCGGTATCGAACGCGGGGTCCGCCGGCCAGCCGCTGCGCAGTTTGATCGCCGAAATGCAATCGGGACGAGTGCAGAACCTGTTGATCATCGACAGCAATCCTCTTTACAGCGCTCCGGCGGCGTGGAACTTTGAGGAGGCGCTGCGGCAGGTGTCATTCAGCGTGGCGCTCGCGCAGCATCCGGACGAGACGGCGCAGGCCGCCGCTTGGTTCGTACCGCAGACGCACGACTGGGAGACCTGGTCAGATGCACGCGCCTTTGACGGCACCGCCAGCATTTTGCAACCCCAGGCTTTGCCCCTGTACGACGGACTCGGTGCCGTCGAGATGCTGGAGCTGTATCGGGCGCCCGCGGCACGGAGCGCCGAACAGGTCGTGCGCGGTACGTGGAAGAGGCAGTTTGGAGACGGGTTCGACGCCGCCTGGCACGAGTCACTCGCCACCGGCGTGGTGCCGGATACCGCCTGCGCCAAGAGCGGTGCTCGATTACGGGCTCTCCCGGCGCAGTTGAATTCGAGCGCGCCAATCAATGACGATGCGGCGCTGACGGTATTGTTGCGCCCGGATCCGTCACTGTGGGATGGGCGTTTTGCCAATAATCCCTGGCTGCAGGAGCTGCCGCGGCCGCTCACCAAACTCGTGTGGGACAACCCGCTGCTGATTGCGCCTGCCTTGGCAGCACGATTGCACCTCGAGAACGGGGACCTTGCGCGTGTCACGGTTGCTCGTAGCAGTGTGACCGCGCCGGTCTGGATCATGCCGGGTCAGGCGCCGGAGTGCATTACCGCTTGGCTGGGATCCGGCCGCCGTGCCGCGGGCAGCATCGGCGATGGCCAAGGCATCGATTACTACCCGCTGACGCAGCTGCCGGGCGCGGCCACGCTGCAAAAGCAGCCCGGGCATGTGCGGCTGGCGAGCACCGTGCATCACAATCTGCTGCTCGCAGCATCGCAGGAAGTTCTGCGCCACGGCACATTGTCGGACTATCTCGCGCATCCTGGCGTTGCATCGACCGCGCAACCCGAGCCGCATATCTACCGCACGGCGCCGCCCGGCGCCGCGGCATGGGCGATGAGCATCGACCTCAATGCCTGCATCGGCTGCAATGCCTGCATCGTTGCCTGCCAGGCCGAGAACAATATTTCAGTGGTCGGGAAGGATCAGGTGCTCGCAGAACGCGAGATGCATTGGCTGCGAATCGATCGATATTTTGCAGGCGATCCCGATGCGCCGGAGAGCTTCTTCCAGCCCGTGCTGTGCATGCACTGCGAGCAGGCCCCCTGCGAGAACGTCTGCCCGGTCGGCGCGACCGTGCACGATTCCGAAGGTCTCAATGTAATGGTCTACAACCGCTGCGTGGGCACGCGCTTCTGCTCGAATAACTGCCCCTACAAGGTGCGACGTTTCAATTTTCTTCCCTATGCACGCGAGCAGCACCGGCCGCCGCAGTCATGGAATCCGGACGTGACGGTGCGGGTCCGCGGCGTGATGGAAAAATGCTCCTATTGCGTGCAGCGAATCGCCGAGGCTCGAATTGCCGCAGACCGTGAAAGCCGGCCGATCGGCGCGGTCAGAACCGCGTGCCAGAGTGCCTGTCCGACCCGGGCCTTCACCTTCGGCAACTCGGCCGATCCTGACAGCGAGGTGGCGCGGCGCAAGAGCAGCCCGCTCAACTTCTCGATGCTCGAGCGCCAAGGGACGGCGCCGCGCACCACGTACGAGGCGTTGATCCGAAATCCAAATCCCGCGATCGGCGCCGGCCGCAAGGCACCGCCCTCATGAGCGCACGCACACCGCGCTTGGATGATCCGGTGATTGCCGCCGGCATTTCGATGGCATCGATGACCGACCGGATCTGTGCGATCACCTTGCGCGAGCGGCCGTTCGTGTGGTGGTGGATCGCATTCGCGCCCTGTCTCGCACTCACCGCGTTGCTGGCGGTGGCGATCGCGTACTTGTTCTGCCGCGGCATCGGTATCTGGGGCGTCAACTGGCCGGTGATGTGGGGATTTGCCATCTTGAGTTACGTGTGGTGGATTGCCATTGCATCCGGTGGAACCATCATCTCGGCGCTGTTCTTTCTGACGCGTTCCGAGTGGCGCGATTCGATCAATCGCATCGCCGAGTCAATGATGCTGTTCGGCGCGCTGGCCGCCGGGATCTACCCAATTCTGCACCTGGGCAGGCCCTGGCTGTTCTATTGGCTGTTTTTCTATCCGAACAGCATGACGCTGTGGGCGCAATTTCGCAGTCCTTTGCTGTGGGATTTCTGGGCGCTGCTCACCTATGTGCTGGCTTCGGTCCTGTTCTGGTATTTTGGCCTGTTGCCGGACCTGGCGAGCGTGCGTGACCGCGCAGTCTCGCGCGGGAAACGGCGCTTCTATGGCGTGCTCGCCTGCGGCTTCCGTGGATCCCGGCTGCAATGGACGCACATGCGCGCGGCCTATGCCGTCATGGCGGCGATCATGGCGCCGGTGGTCGTCTCCATTCACAGCATCGTCGGTCTCGACTTCGCGGGCGCCGCCACGCCGGGATGGCACTCGACCGAATTTCCGCCGTTCTTCGTTTGCGGCGCGCTGCTGTCCGGCTTCGCCATTACGTTGCTGCTGGTCATTCCGCTGCGCCGTATGCTGCATCTTCAGGACATGATGACCGGCAGGCACCTCGACGTGCTGTGCAAGCTGCTGCTCACCAGCAGCCTGTGCATCGCCTACGCCTATCTCATGGATGCATTCACCACATTCTACGGCGCCGACCCTGCGGAGCACGAGCTGTTCCGAATGCGCGCGTTCGGCGAATATATGCCCGTCTACTGGGGTGCGCTGGTGTTCAATTGCCTGCTGCCGCAGTTGTTTTGGATCAAGCGCGTGCGCGTGCACACCCCCGGCATCGTCGCGATCTGCCTCGGCGTCGTGATCGGCATGTGGCTCGAGCGCTACGAAATCGTCGTGACGAGCCTCGCCCGCCCGCATCTATCCTCCGCATGGGGCGCTTTCCACGGGACCTTTTGGGATTGGGCAACGCTTTTCGGCACCATCGGTATGTTCCTGGGGGGCATCCTGCTCGCCGTGCGTTTCGTGCCGGTCGTCTCGATGCACGAAATGCGCGAATTGATTGCAAGCCGTACCGCCGCAGAGTCAGGCGCATGAAGGGGGTGCTGATCGGCTTCGACAACCGCCAATCACTCGAGCTTGGCCTGGCGCTGCTCGAGACCGCGCACATCGAGGCGACGGATGTGTACAGCCCGATGCCGATCGAAGGCCAGGTCTCGAGCTCGGGATTGCCGCTGCTGATGTTCGCGGCGGGCATGCTCGGTTTCGTCGGGTTCTTTTTGCTCATGAGCTATGCCGACCTCAAGGCGTATCCGTTGAATATCGGCGGCAGACCCGGCTTCGCGTGGCCCGCCTTTGTTCCCATCGCGTTCGAACTGGGTGTGCTGTGCGCGATGGCTGCCGGATTTTTCGGCTACTTCGTGCGCTGCCGGCTGCCGCGGCTCTACGATGGCGTCGATGAGTGTCCCAGCTTTGGGAACGCTTCGCGGGACGGCTGGTTCCTGGAGATACGATCGGAAGATGGGCAGCGGCTGGCGCAGGCGCGCACGATCGTTCAGACCTTGATGCCTTCGAGTATCGAGGAGTTCGTTGCATGAACCACCCGTGTACACCGAGGCTGCCCGGTACCTTGCTGCTGCTGGCGCTGCTGGCGCTGCTGGCGCTGGTGGCGGGATGCGATGACATGGTTGATCAGCCGAAGCAGGGGGCCTATTCGCCGGAGGTCGGCCCGGGCCCGGTTCCGTCTGACACGGTGGAGTTCGAAAGCAAGAATCCCGGCGCGCCGCCGCTCACACTGTCGCTCCTGAAGCGCGGACAGGAGCGCTACCATGTCTATTGCGCGCCCTGCCACTCGGAACTCGGCGATGGCCGCGGAATCATCGTGCAGCGCGGTTTTCCCGCATCCGCTTCCTTCCACGGCGACAGACTCCGGCGGGCGCCGCCCGGCTATTTCGTCGATGTCATGGCACAGGGCTACGGCATCATGTATTCCTTCGCCGAGCGCGTGCAGCCGGGCGACCGGTGGGCGATTGCAGCCTACATCAAGGCGCTGCAGCGCAGCCAGCACGCTTCGCTTGCCGATCTCAAACAGGATGCGGGCGCGAGACCGCCATGATGCCGACAGCGGGGGAGCGCGGCGCATGGTTGATAGCGGGCACCGGAATGGTGGGTTCGGTCATCGGCTGGATGATTGCACCTGCGCAATTCCCCCACGCGTGGCTCGCCGCGGTCACCTGTTTCTTGGGTTGGCCTCTGGGAAGCATTGCACTGGTGCTCATTCACGCGCTCACCGGAGGGCGTTGGGGTTATGCGATAAGACCGCAACTTGCCGCCGGCATCGCAACGCTGCCCGTGTTGCTGCCTGCGCTGGTGCCTCTGGTTTTGGCGGCGCACGCGCTGTATCCGTGGACCCGCGCGGGCGCTGCCTGGGTGCCGGCGAATCACTTTTACCTGAACGCGCCGTTTTTTTGCGCGCGCGCGGCGCTGTATCTGACCGTCTGGCTTGGCCTCGCGCTGAGGGTACAGGGGGCGTTGCGGCAGGACGATTCCCAAGCACGGCTGTACCGGCTGGCGCCGCCTGCATTGATGCTTCTCGCGCTCACCGTCACGTTCGCGGCTATCGACAGCACGTTGTCGCTCGAGCCGCAATTCAAATCCAGCATCTACGGCATGCTGGAATGCACCGAGTCCATATTGCTGGCGTTATCCATTGCGCTGGCGGGAATGGCGCGGGCAGGCCGTTCAGAGGATATCCCCGCGATCCGTGATTTGAGCCGTCTGCTATTGGCGCTGCTGGTGCTCTGGGCGTATCTGGACTTCATGCAGATCCTGATCATCTGGAATTCGGACCTTCCGGATGAGGCCGGATGGTATTTGCAGCGCCTCGCCGGCACCTGGGCCCCGCTGGCGATCGCGATCGCGGCATTGCATTTCCTGCTGCCATTTTTCGCGCTGCTCTGGCCGGCGGTACAACGCTCACGCAAGGCGATCGCATCGATTGCCGCGCTCCTCGCGCTCATTGAGATTCCGCGGGCATGGTGGAACGTCATTCCTGCATCGGGGCGCGGACCGGATTGGGTCGATGCGGCGGCGATGATGGCTGTGCTGGGACTGGCTGCGGGAATTGCATTGCGCTTCTTCCGCAGCCGCGCACCGACGGCATATTCAAATGACTGAAGGCGGCCGACACCTGCCCGGCGCGCGCAGTGAACCCACCGACATCGCGGAGCGATTCATCTGGGCGGCGATTGCCGCGATGGCTGCGATGCTCGTTGGGTGCGCGCTGCTGGTCCGGGCGATGTACCCGCACGCGGATGCGGATCACGCGCTCAAGTCTCCGCCGCCGCTCTATCCGGCCCCGCGCCTGCAGGCGGATCCCGCAGCGGACATGCGGCGTGCCCGGGCCGCGCAGATGTCGCGATTGAACGGCAGCGGCCTCGATGAGACCGGTTTCGCCCATATTCCGATCTCTCAGGCCATGAAGCTGGTCGCCGCCGAGGGTGTGGCGGGGTGGCCGGATCCGCAATGAAAGCCGCTGTCTCGATGCTGCTCGTGCTCTTCACCGGGATCGGATTCGAAGCGGTCCACGCTGCACCATCTTTCGATCCGTCGCAGCTGGCCTACCACGAACGGCTCGGACAGCGCATACCCGTCGATGTCGGGTTTCAAGACGCCGACGGCCGTGCGGTGCAATTGGGCCGCCTGGCGCGCGGCCTGCCGCTGGTGTTGATTCCGGCCTACTTTCGCTGCACAAATCTGTGCGGCGTGGTGCGCGCGAGCTTCTTCGGCGCGCTGCGTTCAACCGGTTTGCGAGCGGGCCGCGACTTCGCGCTTGCGGTGCTGTCCATCGATCCGAGCGAGACCGGCAGCGATGCGCGCGCGGCCCGCGCCGCCGACGCCGCATCCTTCGAAACGGTGGTTGCCGGCCGCGGCGGGGACTATTTGACAGGCTCCCCATCCGCGATAGATGCCGTCATGCAGGCCGTCGGCTTTCGCTATCGCTTCGACGCAGGCACGCGGCAGTTCGTCCATCCCGCCGGCGTGGTCTTCGTGACCCCCGACGGGGTCGTCTCGAGCTATTTGCTCGGGGTCGGCTTCCGCCCGGCCCAGGTCCGGTCCGCGCTCAGGAGGGCGGCCGGCGGTGGAATCGGCCCCGAGGATTCGCCGCTGCTGCTGCTGTGCTTCCATTTTGACGAGGCAACCGGTCGCTATTCGCTCGAAGTCATGAAACTGGTCAGGCTGGCAGCAATTCTCACCGTCATCGTCATTGCGGGAACATTGTTGTTGCTGAGGCGACGCACAGGCAGGCGCGGATGAACCTATCGCTGCCCGCGGCATCCGCGAATGCAGGGGAGACGGACCGGCTGCTGTTGGCGCTGCTGCTGATTTCGTTGGCGGTGCTGGCACTCGTGCTGATCCTGCTGCTGCGCTACATCGTGAAATACCGCGCCACCAATCCGGTTGACCGGGGCGAGGGCGCGAAGAAAACCTGGGTTTTCGAGACCAGCTGGACCGCCGCCACGCTCCTGGTATTTTTCGGGTTGTTCGTCTGGGGTGCGGATCTGTATGTGCGCTTGTCCAGTCCGCCGGCCGACGCGCTCAAAATCTACGTGATAGCAAAGCAGTGGATGTGGAAGTCGCAGCACATCGGCGGCCAGCGCGAGATCAATTCGATCCACGTGCCCGTCGGGCGGCCCATAGAGCTCGTGATGACCTCTGAAGATGTCATCCATGATTTCTCGGTACCGGCGTTTCGGATCAAACACGATGTGCTGCCCGGTCGCTACGAGACGTTGTGGTTTACGGTGACTGTTGCGGGCGTCTACCCGCTGTATTGCACGCAATTTTGCGGGCTGGACCATTCGAAGATGGTCGGCGAAGTGGTGGCGCTGGCAGCTCCGCGGTTCCAGCAGTGGCTGGCCGGGCATGCCTCGAGCGATTCATTGGCCACCGCGGGCAGGAAAATGTTCCTGCGCTACGGCTGCAGCGGTTGCCACCGCAGTGGCAGCGCCGAGGGCCGGCCGGGCGCCGTGAGCGCCCCTTCGCTCGAGGGCCTGTACGGCAGCAGCGTGCCTCTGGCCGACGGCAGCTTCGCCAAGGCCGACGAGCGTTACCTGCACGATTCGATCGTCCTGCCCGGTCAACAGCTCGTGGCAGGCTATGCGCCGATCATGCCTTCCTACGCAGGACAGATCGATGAGGAGGACCTGATGGCGCTCATCGGTTACATCGAATCGCTTACTCAGGGGGGCGCCGAATGAATACTGCCGCAGGCGATTCATACCTGACGGACGGGTACACCATCCGCAGCTGGCTGTTGACCACCGACCATAAGCGCATCGCGCTTTTGTATCTGGGCAGCATTACCGTGTTCTTCTTCATCGGCGGCATCGCCGCCGCCCTGGTGCGGCTCAATCTGATCGTGCCGCAGGGACTGCTGGGCTCGGCGGAGGCCTACAACCGGCTGTTCACGATGCACGGCGTGGTGATGGTATGGTTTTTTTTGGTGCCGGCAGTACCCGTCACGCTGGGCAATTTCGTGATCCCGCTGATGCTCGGCGCGCGCGACCTGGCTTTTCCCCGCTTGAATCTGCTGAGCTGGTATTTGTTCGTCGCCGGCGGTGCGATCACGCTGTGGGCGCTGTTTGTCGGTGGAGTCGACACCGGCTGGACCTTCTACACGCCGCTCTCGACCGCGTACTCGAAGAGTCACGTGGTGCTGGCGGCGGCCGGTATCTTCGTTGCAGGATTTTCCTCCATTGCGACCGGCTTGAATTTCATCGTGAGCATTCACCGGCTCCGGGCCCCGGGCATGACCTGGTACAAGCTGCCGGTGTTCCTCTGGTCGCTGTACGCACTCAGCGTGCTGCTGGTGCTCGCGACGCCGGTGCTGGCCATCACGCTGCTGCTGGTGATGCTGGAGCGCATATTTCACATCGGCGTATTCGATCCGGCAGTCGGCGGCGATCCGCTGTTGTTCCAGCATCTTTTCTGGTTCTACTCGCATCCCGCGGTCTACATGATGATATTGCCCGGCTTCGGAGTGGTGAGCGAAATCATCCCGGCGTTCTCGCGCAAACGCATTTTTGGCTATAAGTTCGTCGTATGGGCGAGCGTATCCATCGCCGTGATCAGCTTCTTCGTGTGGGGACACCACATGTTCGTGGCCGGCACGTCGATCTATTCGGCCGTGCTGTTCTCGATCCTGAGCTATCTGGTCGCGGTCCCTTCCGCGATCAAGGTGTTCAACTGGCTCGGCACCATGCACCGCGGCTACATCCATTTCGATGCACCCATGTTGTATGCACTGGGGTTCATCGGCTTGTTCACCATCGGCGGCCTCACGGGCCTGTGGCTTGCGGCGCTGGCCGCGGACGTGCATTTGACGCAGACCTACTTCGTCGTCGCGCATTTCCACTACATCATGGTCGGCGGCATGGTATCGGCATTCTTCGGCGGCCTGCACTACTGGTGGCCGAAAATCACCGGGCGGATGTATCCGGAGATGTGGGCGAGAGTCGCGGCGCTCGTCATGTTCATTGGATTCAACCTGACCTTTTTCCCGCAATTCATCCTGGGCTATCTCGGCATGCCGCGGCGCTATTTTTCCTATGCGCCTGAATTTCAGGTGCTCAACGTGCTCTCCTCGGCCGGCGCGACAATCCTGGCCGCCGCCTATCTGTTGCCGCTCGCCTATCTGACCTGGTCACTGGTGTATGGGGATCGCGCGCCGGCAAATCCGTGGCATGCGACCGGCCTCGAGTGGCGCACGCCGTCGCCGCCCCCCACGGCCAATTTCGCGCAGACTCCCATCGTTACCGAGGACCCGTACTCCTATCAGCCCCCTGGGGCGGTGCCGAAACATGGCTAGCACCGCAGTTGCGCACGATTTTCAGTATTCGAGTCCCGCGCACCAGGCGCAGACGGCGATTGCCGGCATGTGGTTGTTTCTGGCGACGGAAGTGCTGCTGTTCGGAGGGCTGATCCTGTGTTGGATTTTTTCGCGGCACGCCAATCAACCGGGATTTGACGCGGGAGCGCGCGAGACCACCCTCTGGATCGGCACGCTCAACACGGCCCTGCTGGTCACCAGCAGCTTCGCCTATTCCGTGGGCCTGGCTTTCATCCGTGCAGGCAACGCGCGCGCGATGATCTGGTGCCTGCGGGCGGCGGTGCTGTTGGGCATGGTCTTTCTCGCGCTGAAGTTCGGGCTGGAGTGGCACCGCGATTTCGCCGAGCATCTGTTTCCCGCCGCGCCGCAATTCAAGCTCCACGGAGCCGGGCAGGGCGGCGCGCGGCTCTTTTTCGTATTCTATTTCATCAGCACTGCGTTGCACGGCGTGCATATGATGGTTGGCATCGCGCTGGTGTTCTGGATAATAGTGCGGGCGCGGCGCGGAGCGTTTTCGCCGCTCTACCATACTCCGGTGCAGGCGGTGGGCCTGTACTGGAGCTTCGTCGATATCGTCTGGCTGACGCTCTATCCCCTCATCTATCTGATCGGGAGAGGCTGATGCGCCGGGCCTTCGCCAAGCTGCTGGGCACGTGGTTGTTATTGCTGCTGCTCGGGGCCCTCGAGTTCGCTTCGAGTTTCTTGCCGCTCGCGCGTTGCTGGCGTCCGCTGATCATGCTGCCGGGCGTTTTGATGATCCTTGCAGTCGCGGTCAGCTTCATGGAGGTGCGCAAAGGACCGACGATCATTCGCGCATTCGCGGCCGCCGCGGCATTCTGGCTGTTGATCCTGCTTGCGTTGGGAAGCGCCGATCCATTGACTCGCATAGACTATCGCCTGCAGACAGGTGAGGAGCACGATGCGACGATCAGCAGCCCGCCATGAGAGGTCCGATTCGGCGCAGTGTCCGCATCGGCCGCCATGTCCGGGCTGCCCGAGATTTGGACAAGACGGCGTCGCGCCCGGTGCATGGGACACGCTCGAGGCGCTGGCGCGCCGGCACGGCGTGTCCGAGGTGCCGCTGATTGCGGGAAGATCGACGCAGTATCGCTGCCGCGCGCGGCTTGCCATCCGCGGCCGCCTGGGATCGCCGAAGCTCGGATTGTTCGAATTCGGCACCCACCGGGTCGTGCACATTCCCAACTGCGGCGTTCATCATCCGCTCATCAACCAGGTTGCCGACAGCGTTCGGCGTGCACTGGTCGAGACCCGGACCAGCTGCTATTCGGAACGCGCGCAACTCGGGCTCGCCCGTTATCTGCAGGTGGTAGTGCAGCGCAGTTCGCAGAGCGCCCAGGTCGTGCTGGTCGCGAATTGCACGGAACCCTCATCCATGGCGCCTTGTCTGGACCTGATTCGCGAGCGGCTCGGCAATGCGCTGCACAGCCTTTGGTTCAATGCCAATGTCGAACGTGCCAACCCGATTCTGGGGAGCCGCTTTCAACATTGGTGCGGCCCGGCAAGCGTCATTGAGCGGTTCGGCGGCCCCGCCGTGCACTATCCGCCCGGCGCGTTCGGGCAGAACAACCTGGATGTCGCGCAGGAAATCATCGGCTACGTCCGGTCAATGGTCCCGCCGGGTGCGCGGGTCGCCGAATTTTATGCCGGCGTCGGCGCCATCGGCCTGTCGCTGGTCGATCGGGTCGGTACCATCATGATGAACGAGGTGAGCGCGGACTCATTGCACGGATTGAATCTCGGCATGGCAGAGCTCACCGCGGCGCAACGCGAAAAGGTCTCGGTGCTCGAGGGCGAGGCGGGAGCGGCGCTCGAGGCCGCGTCCGGTGCGCAGTTCGTGATCGCCGATCCGCCGCGCAAGGGTCTCGATGCGCCGCTCGTGCAGCTATTGAACGAGAATCCGCCTGAACATTTCTGCTACATCAGCTGCGCGCCCGAGTCGCTGGTCGAGGACACCGCACGATTGACCGCGGGCGGCAGGCTGCGTCTGGTCAGCCTCGCAGCCTTCAATCTGATGCCTTACACCGCGCACGTCGAGACGGTGGCATGTTTCCAGCGCTAACCACGCCGGGGTTGTGGGGACTGGACAAAGGGCGGCAACAGCGCTATAGCCTATCTGAAGGCGGAAACCCGCCATACAGGAGAGCGAATATGGCCGCTTATATCCGAATTGCCGGCATGATCTTCGCAGCCACCCTGTGCGGCTGCGCGAGCACCGGTGGACATGGCGCTGCAAAGCCGGCGACGGCGACTGCAATGTCCAAGGACCCAACCTGCCTCACCGATACCGGCAGTCGAATCGCTGCCGCACCGTCGAGGTGCCGCGGCGTCGGCCGCTCATACTCGAGCGACGATATCGACCGAACCGGTTCCACCTCGGCCGGCGATGCTTTGAAGCTTCTCGACTCTTCGGTGACGGTGCACCACTAGGCTGCTAGCGCAGATCAGCGATGATCAACTGCGCGCCTTTTTCGGCAATCATTGCCGTCGGCGTATTGGTGTTGCCGGAGGTAATCGTCGGCATGACCGAGGCATCGACGACGCGCAGATTATCAATCCCATGAACGCGCAGCCGCGCATCGACCACCGCCTCCGGGTCGGCACGGGATCCCATTTTCGCGGTACCGACCGGATGAAATATCGTGGTGCCGATCTCTCCGGCGGCAGCGGCGAGCGCGTCGCTGTCATCGCCGACATCGGGGCCGGGAAGCAGCTCTCGAGGAGCGAATGAGCTGAGCGCGGGCTGGGCCATGAGGCGGCGGGTCGCCCGTATGGCATCGGCCGCGACGGCGCGATCTTCGGCGGTTGCCAAATAGTTGGGCGCAATTATCGGCGGGGCGAGCGGATCCGCGGTCCTCGGGCGCACGACACCGCGCGAGCTGGGATGCAGATTGCAAGCGCTCAAGGTGACCGCGGGGAATCTGTGCAGGGGATCCCCAAACTTGTCGAGCGAGAGCGGCTGTACATGAAACTGGATGTTTGCGCGCGGCTGCCCGGCGTCCGAGCGCATGAATATTCCGAGCTGTGAAGGCGCCATGGTCAGGGGGCCACGCCGCCGCAGCGCATAGTCGAGGCCCATCCAAGCGCGGCCCAGCAGCGAGTGATAGGCCTCGTTGAGCGTCTTCACGTTGCTGACCCGGTAGATCGCCCGTTGTTGCAGGTGATCCTGAAGGTTCATGCCGACGCCGGGCCGATTCAGCAGGGTTTTGACACCCAGCGGCGCGAGCCATTCATGCCGACCGATTCCGGACAGGCTGAGAATTTGCGGCGAGCCAATCGCGCCCGCGGAAAGGATGACCATGCCGGCGGTCCTTGCCTCCATCGGCATGCCATTGCGCCGGAACGTCACACCGCAGGCGCGGCCGTTCTCGAGCGTCAATCGCTCGACCGTCACGTTGAGCTCCAGGCGCAGGTTGTTGCGGGAGAGCACGGGCTTTAGAAATCCTCGCGCTGCCGACCAGCGCAGCCCGCGCTTCTGATTGACATGAAAATAGGAGACGCCCTCATTGTCGCCGCAGTTGAAGTCATCGATCGCCGGGATCCCGAGCTGAATCGCCGCGTCGCGCACCGCGTCGAGCACCCGCCAGGCGATGCGCGGTGCCTCGACCCGATAATCGCCGCCGCTGCCATGGTGTGCGCTCTCGCCGAGAAAATGATCCTCCAGGCTCCTGAAGGCGGGCAGCACGTCGCGCCACCCCCATCCGGTGAGTCCGAGCGCCGCCCAGCCATCGTAATCCGCGGCGTGACCGCGCATGCTGATCATGGCGTTGATCGCGGAGGAGCCGCCGATCACCTTGCCGCGCGGATAAGCCAGTGAGCGGCCATTGAGACCAGGCTCGTTCTCGGTTCGAAACATCCAGTCGGAGCGCGGGTTGCCGATGGCAAAAAGATATCCGGCCGGAATGTGGTACCAGATCCAATTGTCGAGGCCGCCTGCCTCCAGCAGCAGGACCCGGCGCTTAGGGTCGGCGGACAGGCGATTTGCCAGAATGCAGCCTGCCGTGCCAGCGCCGACGATGATGCAATCATAGTCTCCCGCCAGTCGCATCACGAGATCCGACCATTCACCGGGTAGGTGACGTAGCCCTCCGGTCCCTGCGAGTACCAGGTCTTCTGGTCATCGGCGTTCAACTCGAGATTGTTCGCAAGGCGGTACGGAAGATCGGGGTTCGCCAGGAATTTTCTGCCGAAGGTAATCGCTTCGGCGGCACCGCTTCCGATCGCCGCCTGCGCGCGCGCCAGGTCGTAATCCGAGTTCAGCACCAGCACTCCTTTGAATGCCTTGCGGATCAGGGGCGCCACCGGCGGCCGGTCCGACTTGCCGAATGTGCCGTCAGGACCGGGCTCGCGCAATTCCAAGAAGGCGATACCCAACTGATCGAGCGCGGCTGCCGCTGCCGGGAACAGTTCCGACTGGTTGCTGTCGTCGACTCCCTGCGAGTCTCCGTTCGGCGATAGCCGTACCGCCGTTCGCTCCCTGCCGACCGCATCGATGAGCGCCTGGACGATCTCGCGCAACAGCCGCACGCGATTCCCGATCGGGCCGCCGTAGGCATCGGTGCGCCGGTTGCTGCCGTCGCGCAGGAATTGGTCGATGAGGTAACCGTTGGCGGCGTGCAGTTGCACGCCGTCGAAGCCGGCTGCCATGGCGTTGCGCGCGGCGGCTGTATAATCGCCGATGAGCCGCGGTATTTCCTCGAGCGCCAGCGGCCGCGCTTCGACGTAAGGCTGCCGGCCTTCGTAGGTATGCGCTTTACCCGGAGCCGTGGTGGAGCTGGCGGAAACAGGCCGCACGCCGTGCAAAGAGGGATGAACGATGCGGCCCATGTGCCAGAGCTGTGCGAAGATACGGCCGCCGGCAGCGTGCACGGCATCAGTCACGATCCTCCAGCCCCGTACCCGCTCGGCGCCCCAGAGGCCGCCGGCGTAGGGCCAGCCGCTGCCTTCCACACTGATGCCGGTTGCCTCTGAGATGATGAGTCCCGCGGCAGCGCGCTGCGAGTAGTAAGTGGCCATGAGCCGCGTGGGGACATGGTCGCGAGTGCCGCGGCCGCGCGTCAACGGCGCCATCCAGATCCGGTTTGGACAACAGAGAGAGCCGACCCGAACCGGATCAAAAAGTGTGGGCATGGAATCCTTTGCAAAAAAATGCCTGCAGCGGCATGCTAGCAGAGCTTGATGTGACCACAACTAATATGCTCGCTTGCACTTCACGCCTTGGGATCCGGCTGCTCGTGGGCAGCACGTTGCTCTTGCCGTTCACGCAGCCGCGCGCCGCCGCGGCGGCCGAGGCGCCGGCCGCCACGCGTTTTACCGTCAGCATCGAAGGCCACGGGCCTGAGGTGATTTTGATTCCGGGCCTCGCCTCATCGATCGCGGTGTGGCGTGAAGAGGCGGCAAGACTGCGGCCGCACCATCGCCTATTTCTCGTGCAGGTGGCGGGATTTGCCGGTCAGGCCGCGGGCGCGAATGCGCACGGTCCGATCATCGCGCCGCTGGTGGAGGAGCTTGCGGGCTATATCGAGCGCAAAAAATTAAAGCATCCGGCGATCATCGGCCATTCATTGGGTGGACTGATCGGCCTGATGCTGGCGGACAGGCATCCTGATGCCGTGGGCAAGCTGATGATCGTCGACACGCTGCCCTTCTTCGGAATGCTGTTCGGCCCGACGATGACCACCGCGGCGCTCGAGCCGCGCGCTGCCGCCATGCGCGACCGCATGCTGGCGCAAACCCAGGAGCAATACGCGGCATCCGAACCGAAGATCATGGCGAGCTTGGTCAAATCGAAAGGTCCCGGAGCGCAGGCGGCGATTGCGGCAGCGTCGGCATCGGATCACATCGTGGTGGCCCGCGTCCTGTACGAGGATTTCATGACCGACTTGCGCGCCGATCTGCCCCGCATCCAGACGCCGATCGTCATGCTCTATCCTTTCGACCCGTCGGCCGGCGCAAGCAAGGCGAATTTCGATGCGCTCTATCAGGATGCCTATGCCGGCCTTCCGAATAAACGGCTGGTCCGGATCGACAACTCGTTTCACTTCGTTCAACTGGACCAACCGGACGCCTTTGACAAGGAAGTGCAGAAATTCTTAAACCAATAGTTGGGATTCGCATGCACATCATAAATCGATCGATCGTTTTCATTGCACTGGCGGCCTTTGCGCTGTGCGCGGCCGCGGCCGACGCGGGCTCCCCCGGCCGTTTCACGGTCGACCGCTACCTCGATTTGCAGTCGGTGGGCGCGCCGCAGATTTCGCCTGACGGCACGCAGATCCTGTACACCCGGAGGGTGGTCGACAAGCAAAACGACAAGTACCAGACCTCCATCTGGATCATCAATGCGGATGGTTCGCATGATCGATTTCTCGCCAAGGGCGGCAGTGAGATGTGGTCGCCCGATGGCAAGAGCATCGCTTATCTGGCCGAGGGCGCCCCGAAGGGGACGCAGATCTTTGTGCTGCAGCTGGACGTTCCGGGACCCGCAAGCCAGATCACCGAGTTGGGCGAAGCGCCGCAAGATCTGCATTGGTCACCGGACGGCAAGTACCTCGGTTTCGCCATGCTGGTTCCCGATCCGGAGAAGTGGAGCATCAATATGCCGGCAGCGCCGGAAGGTGCGACTTGGGCCAAGACGCCGCAATTCACGGAGCGCTTCCACACCTTTCGCGATCATGCAGGCTTCACCGAGCGTGGCTGGCGGCATCTCTTCCTGGTGGCACGCGATGGCGGCGCAGCACGCGAGGTGACACACGGCAACTGGAGCGTTGGAAATGTCGCATTCGAGGTGGGAACGGACGTCATTTGGGACTTCACGCCGGATGGCCGCTCCGCCATCACCGAGGGTTATAAGGAAGGAGATGCGGACCTCGACAACCGCGAGAGCTACATCTATTCGGTCGATCTCGAAACCGGCGCGGCCAAACGCCTGACGATGACCGCTGGAAGCTGGGGACGCCCCGCGGTTGCGCCGGACGGCAAGACCATAGCCTATGTGGGATTTGCCAAGTCCGATGCGAATCTGGTGATGGACCTTTACGCCATGTCGATGGATGGCAGCAATGCCACGCTGCAGTCGAAGGGCTTCGATCGCGAGCCCCAGAACCTGCATTGGGCTCCGGACAGCACCGCGCTTTACTTCAATGCGGAGGATCGCGGCAGTGTTCATCTGTACTCCTGGTCGCACGGCAAAGGTGTCCGGCAGCTCACCACGGGGGTGGAAGTGGTCCGCGGCACTACAGTCGGCAGGGGCGGCGCGATCGCAGTGGTGCGTTCTTCGTTCCGCGCGCCGGGAGACGTTGCACTGATCAACCTGCGCCGTCCGGATGAGGCCAGGCAGCTGACCCACTTGAATGATGGTCTGCTGAAGAGCCTCAACCTCGCCGATGCCCAGGAGATCTGGTATGACTCCAGCGGCGGCGCACGCATTCAAGGCTGGGTGGTGAGACCGCCGAATTTCGATCCCGCGCATCACTATCCGCTGCTGCTCGAAATCCATGGCGGGCCCCAGGCCATGTTCAACGTGCAATTCAGTCCGCAATTCCAGAATTTCGCCGCGAACGGATATGTGGTGCTGTACGTCAATCCGCGCGGCTCAACGGGCTATGGCACTGAATTCGGCAATGCCATCTACAAGCATTATCCCGGTCCGGACTACGACGATCTGATGGCCGGCGTCGACGCCGTGCTCAAGCAGGGCATCGTCGATGAGTCGCGCATGTACGTGTCGGGGTGCAGCGGCGGCGGTGTCTTGTCGAGCTGGGTGATCACGCACACCAATCGGTTTGCCGCCGCGGCGGTGCGTTGCCCGGTGATCGACTGGATCAGCATGGCCGGAGAAACGGATATTCCCTTCTTCACCTACCGATTCTTCAAGAAGCCGTTTTGGGAAGATCCCACCGATTGGCTGGCGGAGTCCTCGCTCATGCATGTCGGCAACGTCAAGACGCCGACGCTCATCATGACCGGTCAGCTCGACCGGCGCACTCCGATACCGCAAAGCGAGGAGTTCTATCAGGCGCTCAAGTACCGCGGCGTACCCGCCGCCATGCTGCGCTTCGATCAGGAGTACCACGGCACCGGATCGGTCAAACCGTCGAACTGGATGCGAACGCAGCTTTACATGATGAGCTGGTTCGAGCGCTACAGCGGCACGCCCCCGCTGGCGCCGCCGCATTAAGGCTTGCCCTCAAGCGCCGAGCGGCAATTCGCCTTGGATGGTGGTGCGCTCCAGCCGAGGCGAATCGCCGGCCTTCCAGAGCGGCGAGCGATAGCGCACGCGATATCGCAGGGGTCCGCCGTCGGCGGCGAACGCCCGCTCGATCGGCCGTGGGATGCAAACGAGCTCAGCCTCCAGGAAGGACTCGTGCGCGCTGATGACCACGTAGCCATGGCCGCCGACATCCACCAGATCGAGATTGGGCGCCACTTCCGGATTGGCAGCCGCTGCGATGAGGGCCGGATCCGCGCCGCGCTGCATGGCGAGGCTCGCCCTGACGCCGCGACGCGCGGTCAGGTTGATGGTTGCAAGGCCGGGTTTGCCGGGCGTCGCCGCGGGTTGCCGGTAAATGGCAGCCCAGGGTTTGTCCGGCATCATCGAGTGGTCGAATGCCTCAGCCAGACCCGGTGCGGAGATCGAGCCGGTGACAAATTCAAGACCGACCGGCTCATAGGATTTGGGCGGCAACGACTTGGCGAGCCAGCCGGCATAAAACGAGTGGCGATCGCCGGCGAGGCTGACGAAGCCGGTTATCTGCTGATCGCGGATGTGATCCAATATTTGCGCGCGCTCATGCCGGTAGCCGCCCCAATCGTCGTTCGAGATCACCCCGTACCCGGCACCCGGCCATTTCGGTCCTCCGACCGCCGGTAGATTGTGCAGGTCCGCGCGCGCATCCGTGGCACCGACCGAATTTCCCCACAATTTCCAAATTGCCGTCGATCCGCTCAGCTGCTTCAAGAACCAGGCCTTTTGAGCCGCGCCGAGCATGGATTGGGCGGGCTCATTTTTCCGGAAGTTGGCGACCTGCCGGCCGCCGAATGCAATGTGCGGCGGTGGCTGTCCGTGGTTGTATGCCGCCCCCGCATCGAGAATGTCCAGAACCTCCTCCGGCACCATCAGCGGGAAATCCTTCGGCAGGAATGGTTTCGTCTCCGGCCGATTGGCCAGATCCTGGGATCGGTAGCTGCGGTTATCCGTCACGATAAGATCGACGTTGCGGCCGAACTTCAGCGTTCGATAGGTCGTCAAGCTGTTGATGGCCGCCAGATTGTCCGGCTGTAGCCCGAGCCCGTGATCATCGAACGCCTGGATGGGGGCATTCTTGACTGCAGGCGCCACGAATGTGTCCAGTCCGCCCGAGGGCTGCGCCACACGGCTGGGCTGGTACTCGAACCAGGCTTGATTGGCGGCACCGTGCGCGCGTCGCCGGGAGAGGGCGCAGTGACGGTCCGGCCTACGCGGCTGCCATCGCCGTTGGCGTCGGCGAAGCGGTACCAATATTCCGTCGCGGGGGTCAATCCGCCCACCAGCACCCGGCAGGTCCAGTCCGAATCGGCCGACATCCTGGTCTTGGCGCGCGCGATCAGACGTTTGAAATTTCTATCCTCCGCCACTTCGAGCGTGACGTCGGGCATGGCGCGCACGGAGGTCGGAGGACAGCGCGTCCACAAGATCACGCTGTCCGCTTGCGGATCACCGGAAGCGACGCCCTGCGGAAATCGGTCGCGATTTTCCCGCCACGAGCCTGCGGGCCGCAAAAAGCGCGTGCCGCTCCATGCGTAGGTTGCCCCGAGGGCAGCGGCCGAGGCAATCAATTGGCGTCGGGTAAGCACCGAAGGATCCTTCGCAAAGGCGTAGCATATCGCGCCATGCCGATTTTTTCGAATTCAAACAAAAAGGGTAGTGCATGATGAACACGACTTCGTTGAGCCGGCGCGACTTGCTGGCGTTGGGCGTCCTGGCCGCGGTGCCGGCGCAGTTGCTCGCGGAAACTGCGCGCGCGGCGCCGTCCGCCGCTTCCGGAGTGATGCGGACATTGGACCGCTTCATTGCCGGATACTGCGATGCGATGAATGCGCCGGGCCTGACCTTGGGAATTGCCGGCGCCGACGGCCCGATCCGCGTCGCGTCCTATGGCTATGTCGACCTTGCGGCGAAAATTCCGGTATCGACCTCCCATCTGTTCGAGATCGGCTCGATCAGCAAGTCATTCGTCGCGCTGATCATTCTGCAATTGCACGAAGAGCGGAAAGTGGATTTGCACGCGCCGATTCGCGGCTACCTTCCCTGGCTCTCGATGGAGACCGGCTACGGCGAGATCCTCATCCACCATTTGTTGACGCATTCGAGCGGCATGCCAGATGACGCGCCGTTGATTCCGAGTTCGCCGGAGCGGCGGCCGCGCCAGGCATTGAAACCGGGGTCGGAGTTCCACTACAGCAATTGGGGATACGACGTCCTGGGCCGATTGATCGAAAAGATCGACGCGCGTTCCTGGTCGGCGTCGCTGACGGCACGGATCCTCGAGCCGGTCGGCATGGCAGATACCGCGCCCACCATCACCAGCGCATCGCGCCCTCGCATAGCGCAAAGCTACATGCCCTTGCATGACGATCGGCCTTATCCCCGCCACGGAGCTCTGGTTCCGGCCGGCAATCTCGCCGTGGAATTTGCCGCCGGGTCGATCGCGTCGACGCCCAAGGACATGTCCTTGTACATGCAGATGCTCTTGAATCGCGGAGTGGCCCGCGGCGCAAGGGTCGTTTCCGAAGAGAGTTTCAAGCTATTTTCGACGCCGCACATATCCGCGCCGCCTTTCGGCCCAACTGCGGGATACGGCTATGGCATTGCGGTGGACCAGCTGGATGGGCATGTGCGCCTCAGGCATACCGGCGGCATGGTGTCCTTCATGTCCGCCATTCATCTGGATCTGGATGCAAAGCTCGGCGCCTTCGCCTCGATCAATGCGCAGCTTGGATACCGGCCCAATCCCGTCGCACAGCTGGCGCTGCAGCTGCTGCGCTCCGAACGAGAACATGGCAAAGCACCGCCGCTGCCCCAATTCGACGCCGTGGCCAAAGTCGAGGCTGCCGAGAGCTACAGCGCGGTCTATACGTCGCAGGCGGGCCGCAGCGTCGAAGTCAGGAATGTATCGGACCGTCTTGAACTCATCGCCGACGGACGAACCCTTCCGCTGCAGCGATCCGAGGATGGATCCTTCATTGCCGCTCAGGCTGGTTTCGAGCTATTTCCCATCGTATTTGAGCGCGCCGATGCGGCATCAACGGGCGGCGGGTCCGATAAAGCAAAAGCGCCGATCATTGCAATGTCTCACGGGGCGGCTTGGTTCGCGCGCAGCGGATATCAGGGGCAGGTGCATCTGCAACCTTCCGCGGCGCTTGCCAAGTATGCCGGAGAATATTATTCCGAGAACCCCTGGTATGGAACGATTCGGCTGGTGCAGCGGCAGGGCCGGCTGTGGATGGGAACGGATCCGTTGATCCCGATCGGCGATCATTTATTCAGGGTCGGCGCAGAGCCGAGCAGCCCGATGGTCGCCGAGTTTTCGGCACTGATCGATGATAAAGCCAATCTGCTGTGGATCGACGGCGTGCAATTCCTCAGAATCGAGCAAGTCGTTTGATCGCTTGCGGGACACCGGTTCGCTACTTAAGATCGCTCATATGAAGCTCCTTCGGTACGGGTCGGCCGGGCGAGAAAAGCCGGGCCTGTTGGACAAGAGCGGAGAAATTCGCGATCTGTCGGGGCATATCGCGGACATCTCTCCCGAAACCCTGACCCCAGCGGGCCTGGCGCGGCTCGCCGCCCTGAACAGCGATGAATTGCCGTTGGTTGGCGGCGTCCCGCGTTTGGGCGTGCCGGTCAAGAGCATCGGCAAGTTCGTTGCCATCGGTCTGAACTACGAGGATCACGCCAGGGAAGCCGGTCTGCCGATCCCGGCCGAACCGCCAATGTTTACCAAGGCCATCAGTTGCCTGGGCGGACCGAATGACGATGTCATGCTGCCCAAGGACTCTCTCAAAGGCGATTGGGAGGTCGAGTTGGGCGTGATCATCGGGCGAACGACACGCTATGTCGCCGAGGCCAAGGCGCTGGATTGCGTCGCGGGTTACGTGCTCGCCAACGATGTGTCGGAACGCGCCTTTCAAATGGAACGCGGCACTCAGTGGGACAAAGGCAAGGGTTGCGATACCTTCGGTCCGATCGGACCCTGGCTGGTCACGCCCGATGAGGTCGGCGATCCGCAGACTCTCGGGATGTTTCTAAATCTCAATGGCGATCGCATGCAAACCGGCAACACCGCGAAAATGATCTTCCCGGTGCGCCAGTTGATCGCCTATGTCAGCCGGTTCATGACGCTGTACGCCGGCGACCTGCTGATTACCGGTACGCCGCCCGGCGTCGGCATGGGCCGCAAGCCGGTTGCGCGCTTCCTGAAGGCGGGCGATGAAATGCACCTGGGAATAGACAAGTTGGGCGAGCAACGGCAGAAGGTAGTTGCCTGGCGCCACCTGGGGGATGAAGTACTGCCATGAGCAGGCAAGGAGGGGAAATGATCATTCGCGAGTGGCGCTGTAGGGCGAAGCAATCGGAGGCAGCCAGATATCCGGAGTATTTTCGCAAGGAGATCATTGCGCAGTTGCGGCGCGTGCAAGGCTTTCTAGGGGGATTTTTGACTCAACGGCCGGCCGGCGACCAGGTGGAATTCCTGGTGCTCACGCGCTGGGAGACCATGGACGCCATCCGCGCGTTTGCCGGACCGATACCGGAGCACGCGGTCATCGATCCCGGTGCGATGGCGACGGTCGTCGCCTACGATGATACCGTGCGTCACTATGAGGTGATCGAAGAGCTCAGCTGAATCTGCCTCAAAAAGAATGCCGGACCGGTTCGATGCGACGCCGGTCCGGCAAGTGGCATGCCTTCAGCGATTCTGCGCGACCAGCTTCGAGACTTCCGACCAATGCTCGCCCGCGCGCGCAATGTTGCCGGTAACGTCCTTCTTCCAGTTCCTGCGCGATTCGAGATCGCCGAACATGTAGAGCTTGCCAGCGACGATGGCGAACACCCGCGGATGTGCGCCGACCTTGCGGCCCTGCGAGACGCCATAGGCATCGAAGCCGTCGAACTGCGGGGCATACTTCTCCGGGTTGCTTGCGAAGGTGCGCATGTGCCCGCTGGTGATGAAATGAAACTGTGAGCCTTTGTACTCGTAGCTCAGTTCCTTGACCCCGAGGATCGGGTCCGGTGCGGGATCGAAGTAGGAAACGGCGTCGTAGCTGTCGAGCGCAACGCCTTTATCCTCGTAGAAATCGCCTGCGAAAACCTGCGCCGCGGACAGCGTCAAAATCGCCGCGGAGGTAAATCGAATGATTGATCGGTGGTTCACGTTAATCTCCAAGTGTTGACCGCGATGACCGCAAAGGGCATGGGCGCACTGTAGAAGGGGTCCCGGGAGCCGGCCGAGGTGTGCGCCAAACGGGCGGTTAGGCGGCGCGAATGGTCGGCGCGCGTCGTGAACGGCGGCCCCGGGACCGGCGGCCCGGCGCTCGCGTGCTAGAATCCGCGCTGCCGGCAGGGCTCCTGAGGCGCCCCCAAAATAAGCTAAGGCCGAGGAACATCAATGATTTTCGAGTCGGTTTCGAGCGGAGGCTGCCGTTCCTATCTGGTGGGCTGCGAGGATACCTGTGCGGCCGTGCTGATCGATCCCGAGTTCAGCCAGATCGACCGTTACCTGGCATTGGCCTCCCGTCATGGTCTGCGATTTCGCTATCTGGTCGATACGCACACGCATGCGGATCACTTTTCCGCGACGCGACAGCTCGCCAAGCAGCTGGACGCACCGGTGGTGATGCATCGGGCGAGCCCCGCTCCATTCATCGATTTGCGGCTGGAGGACGGAGAACTGCTGGTGGTCGGGCGCCTGCGCCTGCAATCGCTGTATACGCCCGGCCATACCAGTGACTCGATGTGCCTGTGCCTCGAGGACCGGGTATTCACCGGTGACACGCTGCTGATCGGCGCGACCGGGCGCACGGATCTGCCGAGCGGCAATGCGGATGCTCTGTATGAGAGCCTGTTCCAAGGCGTGCTCAAGCTTGATCCCGGGCTGATGATCTTTCCCGCGCATGAATACAAGGGGCGCACGCACTCGACCATCGGTCAGGAACTCGCCGACAATCCACGCCTGCAAAAAACCGAGCGTGGCACGTTCGTCGAAATGATGCGAAGCTTGAATCTCACCATGCCGACTCACGTCACGGAGGCACTGCGAACCAACCTGAGCGGCGGGAAAACGGTTGCGCAAATGCTCTCCGACGCGGCCGCATCGGTGCCGTTCATGTCGATGGCCCAATTGAAATCGATCATCCACGGCGGCCGCAGCGACTTGATCGTGCTGGACGTGCGCGAACGCGAGGCCTACGAAAACGGCCACATCACGGGGGCGGTTCATCTGCCGCGGGGCCAGCTCGAGTTACGCGTGAACGAAGAACTTCAGGATCCGACGCGGCGCATTCTGGTGTGCTGTGAATTTGGCCGCATCTCGACGCTGGCAACCGCGACGCTGCGCGAAATGGGATTTTGCGGAGCGGTCGCGCTCGACGGCGGCATCAAGGCCTGGCGCGAGGCCGGCTATCCGCTGAACCTCGGAAAGGCGCCGTAGTCGCAGCGGCCGCGGATTCCCAGCCGCCGCCCAACGCTTTGTAAAGTTTTACCAGATCGAGGTTTTGCGTCAGCAAGGCCTGCGTCATCTGCTGTCGAGCCTGCACGGTTTGCAACTGCAAGGTAAGCACGGTCACGTAGGGCACCAGCCCGTGGCGATAGGCATCGAGGTTGATGTCCAATGCGCGTTGATCCGCTGCGACCGAATCTTGCAATGCCGTCCTGCGCCGCGAGTCTTCGCGCAGGCTGATGAGGCCGTCCTCGACCTCCTGCAACGCGCTCAGCACGGTATGGCGGTAGCTCAAGGCCGCCGCCGCCGCTTCGGCGCGTGACAGGCGGACATTCGCGACCAGGGTCCCGCCTTGGAAGATCGGCACCGAAATGCCGGGACCGGCGCTGTAGAATTTGCTGGCCCAATCGAACAGAAAGCGCGTGTCGGTATTGCGCAATCCCAGCGTGCCGCTCAAGGATATCTGCGGAAAGAAAGACGCGACCGACACGCCGACTTGCGCCGTGGCCGCATGCAGCGCTGCTTCGGCGTTGCGGATATCGGGCCGGCGGCGCGCCAGGGAGGACGGCACGCCGATGGCCACCATTTGTGGCAACGCGGGCAATTCGCCGGTGGCGCCGAAGTCATCGTCGAAGGCTTCCGGCGGCTTGCCGCATAGCACAGCCAGGGCATGACGCGAGCTTGCGACGGCCTGCTCATATTGGGGCAGTTGCGACTGCAGACTGGCCAACTGCGCCCGGGCGGTTTGCAGGTCGGCTTCGCTGCCCAGACCATGCCGCTGGCGGCTCATCGTCAGCTCAACCACCTCGCTCTGGGCGCTGATCAGTGCATTGACCATTTGCCGCAGCATTTGTCCCGAGCGCAACTGAAAATAGGTCTCAGCAACCTCCGCTTCGAGCGAAACGAGCAGGTCATTCTTGGATTCCACCGCTTGCGTGCTCTGCGCATCCGCCGCCTCGACCGCACGGCGCACCTTGCCGAAAAGATCGAGCTCCCACGAGGCATCAAACCCCAATTGGTAAATGTTCACGGGCTTTTCAAGCGAGGAGATGAGCTCCTGAACCGCCGGTGGCGCCGATCCGGCGGCCAAGCCCTGCGATTTGACGATGCCTGCAAGTCCCAGTTGTTCGCGGGTGTAGCTTGCCGAACCGTTCAAGTTCGGCAGGCCCTGCGCACGTGCCACCTGCACCTGGATACGCGCTTCGAGGATGCGCAAATAAGAGGCTTTGAGCGTCAGATTGCCCGCGGCCGCCTGCTCCTCCAATTGATCGAGCTGTGCGTCGTGGAACTGATGCCACCAGTTTGAATCGGGCGGCGTGGCGGATGTCGGTCGCACGGCATCCGCGCCCGGAGCCTTGCCGGTGGCCGCGGCGTACTGATCCGGCACCGGCTCGTTGGGCGGCGCAAAGTTCGGGCCCATCTTGCACGCGCCCAAGCACAGGCTCAAGGATGCAATGCCCGCGCATGCGGCCGGACGCATCACTCGGCGGCGACCTTGCGCGTGGCCTTGACGGGCGAGAACAGGAAGGTGAGCGGCACAAACAGGAATGAGAGAAGGGCGCAGTACAAAAACACGTCCATGTAGGCCAGCAGCCCCGCCTGGGCGATCAGGGTGCGTTCCAGCTGGCCCATCGCGGCCTGCGTGGCATTGCCGGCAACGGTGCCCAAGCCCTTGATCGCGGCGGATAATTGCAACAGCTTGTCGTGAAAAACCGGATTCTGATTGCTCAAATGCGCCGATAAGTAGGCGCTGTGAATCTGGGTCCTGGTGGTGATCGCAGCCGTGGAAAGCGAAATGCCGACCGAGCCGGCAACGTTGCGAAACATGGTGAACAGCGCCGTTGCATCCCCCTGCAGCCGCGCCGGGATTGTGTAGTAGGTGAGCACGCTGGTCGGCACGAACAGAAAGCCGATTCCCGAGGCCTGCGCGATGCGCAGTATCATCAAGTGGGTGAAATCAATGTCGGGGGCGATGTTGCGCGAGTAAAGAAGCGCGCAGCCCAGCACCAGAAAGCCGATGGTGATCAGATAGCGCGTCTGCATCCGCGGCATCATCAGGCTGACCAGCGGAATCAGGCAGATGACCGCGAGCGCGCCGGGGCTGAGCACCAAACCGGCAAGCAGCGCGGTGTATCCCAAGTGCTGTTGGGCGAGCTGCGGAATCAGCACGGCGCTGCCATACAGCACGATGGCGAAAAAACTGATTGCGACGCAGCCGAGCGCGAAATTGCGATCCTTCAAGACCCGCAAATCCACCACCGGATCGCGTGCATACAGCAGCCACCCGCAGGCCGCGGCGCCGGCGACCGCCGCTATGGCGGCAAAGGTGCGGATGAAACCGGATGCAAACCAATCCGCATCTTCGCCGCGATCGAGCATGATTTGAAAGGCGGCAAAGGTCAGCGCGATCAGCCCGATGCCGATGTAATCGATCGAGGCGCGTTGCGCCTTCTTGACCCAAGGAGGATCTTCCACCAGGGTCATGACCGCAAAGGTCGCCAGTATTCCGATGGGTATGTTGATGAAGAACACCCAGCGCCAGCTGTAACTGTCGGTAATCCAACCGCCTACCGTCGGGCCGAGCACCGGGGCGACCACGGTCGCGATTGCCGTCAGCGAAAACGCGCGTCCGCGCTGCGCCGCTGGAAATGTATCGAGGACAATGGATTGCTGATTGGGCTGAAGCCCTCCGCCAAAGAAACCCTGCAGGATGCGGAACACGATGAGCGAGCCCATGTTCGTGGCAATGCCGCACAAGAACGAGCAGACGGTGAAGGCGAAGATGCAAATCACGAAGTAGCGCTTTCTTCCCAGCAGCCTGGCGAAAAAGGCCGAGATCGGCAGCACGATGCTATTGGACACGAGATAAGAAGTAAGCGCCCAGGTGGCCTGGTCATAGCTCACCGACAGGCTTCCCGCGATATGCGGCAGGGCGACGTTGACGATCGTGGTATCGAGAATTTCCATGAAGGCGGCCGAGGTGACCACCACCGCAATCAACCAGGGGTTATGCGCCGGACGCCAGCCGCCGGCATCATTTGTCGGTTCCGTTGCGCTCACGGAAAGTGCACCACGGGAGAGACTGAAAGACCCAGCGGCAATGGGCGATTCGGATCAAGACCGCCGTCGATCACGATCTTCACCGGTACACGCTGCACGATCTTGACAAAATTGCCGGTGGCATTCTCCGCCGGAAAGGCCGAGAAGCGGGAGCCGCTGCCGTATTGGATGCTTTGCACGTGGCCGTGCAGCTTGAATCCGGAATAGGCGTCGACCTCGATATCGACCGAATCGCCGGCCCGCATGCGCCCGATTTGCGACTCCTTGAAATTCGCGGTGACCCAGACATCGGGTGTGACGATCAAGAACATTGTCTGGCCCGCCGTCAAATAGGAGCCACGCTGAACGCTGCGCATGGTGATGAAGCCATCCGACGGCGAGCGGATCTCGGTATAGCTCAAGTTGAGGTCGGCCTGTGCGAGTTGCGACTCCGCTTGGTGAACCTGCGCGATTTTCTCGGTCACCGCATTCAGCGCCTGCTGGATTTGCTCGGGGACCAGGCGTGCAACGGCGAGCTGCGCCTTCGCGCTTTTTAGATTGGCGCTGGAACTCCGCTCCTGGGTGGTGGCGGTATCGATGTTTTCCTGCGTGGTGGCGCGCCGGTCAACCTCATGCTGGCGCGCAAAGGAGGCCTCGGCTTGAGCGAGCATTGCGGATGCCGCCTGTCGCTGCGCTTCGGCGGAGCTCAATTGAGCCGGATATTGCACCCGTGCAATGCGCAGCGCGGTCTCGGCGGACTGAAGTTGAGCCTTCGCCAACGCAAGCTGCGCGGCGGCGTTTTGCCGGGCGGTCCGATAATCCTGCGGTTCGATGCGCAGCAGCAGGTCGCCCTTGCGCACCCGGCTGTTGTCGTCGACCTGCAAATCGAGCACGTAACCGGAAACTTTCGGTGCCATCGAAATCACATTGCCGTCCGTGTACGCGTCGTCCGTGGACACCTGGTTGCGGTGTGCGAACCAGACGATTAAAGCGCCGATTGCCGCGACCACCACAATGATGCCGAGGATGATTAACGGCTTCCTGCTGCGCGGTTGATCCGATCGTGATGTTTCATTGCCGTTGGCGTCGGCTTTGGCCTCGCCGGGTTCGCCGCCCCCGGCGTGCCCTGCATCTGCCTCGGTTGCGGGCGGCATTGTTACCTCTTGTTGAATTCGCCGGCGCAGCGCGCGAAGCACAAGAATAAACCATTTGCGCGCCGCGATCGGTAGGCCAAGTCCTACATGGGGTGGCGATGCAGGCTGTCAGAAACTGCGCTGGTCAATCCTGCGCGCTGAGTTCCGCCCAGGTCGGCGCGTGATCACTGGCCTTCTCCCAGCCGCGCACCTCGCGATGCACGCCGGCGCCGACGAGGCGATCGGCAATCGAGGGACTCAGGAGCAAATGATCGATCCGCAAACCGGCATCGCGGCCGTAGGCACCGCGGAAATAGTCCCAGAAGGTGTAAATCGTTTCGTGCGGATGCATGGCGCGCACCGCATCTGTCCATCCATGCTTGAGCAGATGTGCGAACGCTTCGCGTACCTCGACTCTGAACAAAGCATCGTCGACCCAGCGCTCCGGCTTGTATACGTCGGCCTCGGTGGGGATCACGTTATAGTCGCCCGCGAGCACGACCGGTGCGCCCGACAGCTTAAGTTCCGCCGCGTGGGCCAGAAGCCGATTGAGCCAGCGCAATTTGTATTCAAATTTGGGTCCGGGAGCCGGATTGCCGTTCGGCAGATAGAGGCATCCGATCACGGTGCCGGCCACCGTGGCCTCGATGTAGCGGCTGTGGCTGTCCTCGGGATCCCCGGGCAGCACGCGCCTGATTTCCTTGGGTTCGCAATTCTTCGCCAGGATTGCCACCCCGTTCCAGCTCTTCTGTCCGTGCCAAACTACCCCGTAGCCGGCGGCGCGAATCGCCGACTCGGGAAATTTCTCCTGCGGCGCCTTCAATTCCTGCAGGCAAACCACATCCGGTACCGATTCCTGCAGCCAGCGCAGCAGATTGGGCAGCCGTGCATTGATGCTGTTGACGTTATAGGTGGCGATCCTCATGCGCCATTATCGGGGCTGGTTCGCGCCTTTTGCAAAGGCGCGCATCACCGGTCCGGCGCCGCCCACACGTCGCTGTGTTTGATGCGCTCGAGAAGAGCCCGCGGGTCGAGCTTGCGATAGTCCGCAGGGATTGCGAATAGATTGGCGGGCTGCGCTTCCACTCGAATGTTCTCCAGCATCAGCGAGGTGCCCTCCGGGCTCTGCAATTTGATCGGGAATTCCAGGTGCGGGTCGATCCAACGCCGGCTCAAGGGTTGCGCCGGCCAGAGCAGCCGATACTCCATGATTCCGTCGGCCGGCGCGGATCCAACCTGCTCACAGCGCCAGTTTCCGGCGCTGAGGGCGCCCGAGGCGATCGCCGCAGCCTGCCATTGGCGGCAGGGATCGTGCGGATCGACTCGGACGAATATCCTGCTCAAGAGGCTCGATTGCCCGGCATCCATGAACAAGCGTTGCGTGGGCTTGACGAAATAGGCGGTTCCGGCTTCGGTATCCGTGATGAAGAAGCCACCCGATGGATCGTCCGGATCAATCCGGGCCTTGTGATTGGCCACGCGCAGCTTCGAGACGGCGCCCGGCGTGCCGGCGGCATCGTGGCTGACGATGTCGGCGGAGAATTCGGGTGGCGCGGACTGCGCGCGCGCGCACAGGCTCATCACCAGCAACCAGGGTACGCAGCATGAAGGTGCCGATCTGATCATGGCGATCAGATCGGCACCCAGCCCAAGGCTTATTCCAGGAATGGCTGCTTGACCTGGTGGTCAAAATCGAACATGTCGAACAGGTCGGACAACGCCGGCATGTTGCGGGGCACGTACGGCTGATCGTCGCGCATCTTCGGATTGGGCAGATTGTCGCGGCTGCGATCGGTCAACGGCTTGAGCTTCCAGTTGCGTTCGATGAATTTCAGCAACGACACATGGTCGGCGTACGTGTGATTGACCGCCCCGCCCGTGGAATACTCGGAAAGAGTCAGCAGCGGAATGCGCGGCCCGTCGCCGAAGAAATCGATCGGCTGAATGAACCCCGAATCCCAATAGCCGCCGGCTTCGTCCCAGGTAACGAACACCACGGTCTCTGCTTTGAGCTTGGGGTGGGCCTCGAGAGCGTCCAGCACTTGCTGCACGTAGGCCTCGAACAGATCGATCTTGGAGGATTGCGGATGTCCATCGAGCAGGCCATCCGGTTTTCCAATCGACACCGACGGCAGCGTGCCCGCCTGAATGTCCGCCAGCAAGTCCACGGTGTCCTTGATGTGTGCGGTGCGCTGCGCCGGATCTCCCATGATCGAGGTCGCATATTGGAAGGGATTGCAGATCTGGCAGTAGGCGACGCCCAGCGAATGAGCCGGATCGGCCAGCGCGGCCAAACCCAGCGCCGTCGACGAATTCTGCGTCGCGGCCGTGCCGGCCGTGACCGCGTCATTCGAGAGAGCCACCGCATCGTTGTAGGACCCGCCGAAATAGGCCCAGCTGATCTTCTTATCGTTGAGGGCATCGCCGATGGTACGTACCGGGGAGGCCGGAATCATGTTCTGCGCGCCCGGGGAGGGTGCGCGGAAGCCGTTCGGGTAAAAACCCGGATTGGTGTTATCCAGCATGTAGTAATGCGCCGTTGCACAGTTCGGTTCCGGGCGGTACGGCAGCGCTTCGAGATAGCTGACGATCGGCGCGACACCGGCCTGCGCGAAGTCCGAGCAATTCGAGAAATTGTTGTCGGCAATGTACTTGTTGGTGGTGCCGGAGACCGGATTCGGATTGGCGATTTCGTTCGCCGGCGGCGTAATGGCGTTGCCGTTGCCGTCGCTCCAGAATGCAGCATCGCCGGTGCCAAACATGAAGTGATTCGCGCCGGTTCCACCCTGGAAGGACTGATGGAAGTTGTCGCTCAGGGCAAATCGGTCGGCGAGGGTCTTCAGCAGCGACGCCTGCTCCTGCTCCGCGTCATAGAATCCCATCGAATTTCCGGCACTGAAGTTCTTTTGGACCGCGGGAACCGTGTTGTCGCCAAGGTCGTAGGTCGCCATCACGAACGGGAACAGGTCATTCAGGCATCCGGTCGGATTCGTCTTGGTGGCGTTGGCCATGCTGCAATCCGACTGTTGCCAGGCCTGGTAAAACCGGTGGGTCGTGTCGCCGGTGTAGTCATCATCGCTGATGTTGGGTCCCTGCAGAATGTACGGACCGTTGGGCAGCACGCCGGCATTGGGAATGCGCGAGTCCACACTGTTGGTCGCAAGATTGGTAAATCCGGTGGTTAGAATCGTATCGGTGTTGGTGGTGAAGTCGGGGCTCGGATCCAGCGCCTGAGCCTCAGCCAGGAAAGCCGGGGTGAAGGGTGCGCTTGCGGTGCCTTGCGCGGACGGTGCGCCGTTGGTGTTCGGCTGCGGCATCTGGCCGTTGCCGTGATAGGCCATCTTGGCCTTCTTGGGCGCGCCGATGTAGTACGCGGGTTGGGGTGCAACGAGGAACTGTTGAGCGAGCGGGAAGTTGGCGCCAGGCGAGCCGTCTTCGTTGACGATACCCTTGGAAAGGATATTCGAAATCGTCTGATGTTTGCCGCGCGGTTTATAGACGCCGAAGGTGTGGTCGGTGCCGCGATTCTCACCGATCAATATGATCACATGCTTGATCGGCGATTCCGTTTTTGCCGCGTCGGCGGCATCGTTGTCCTTCGAGTCCGCAAATCCGACCGTGGTGGCGAGCAGCGAAAAGGACACTATCGCTCCCGCGCTCCATGCCAAGTGATTCCGACCATTGATACGCATAATTCCTCCCGTCAAAGTGGATACGAAACCGAGGACGGAAGGTAGCGGGCTACTGTCTCATTTGCGTGAAACTATGATGTCAGTTTGAGCTCCCTCCGCGTGCCGGTTGGCGCATGAACAGCGATGAGGGTTCCGCTGCCTGCAGTGCGAGCGGTACCGTGGCAAAGGACAGCTTGCGGTAGTTGAGGAATTCGGCGGCTGCCTCCGCGTACCTATCGGCTGCGGTATCGGCACCGATGCGCTGTAAAATTTGCAACAGGGCGGCGAGGGCCGCGCGCGCCCGGGCCCGTTCATCCGCGCCGCCGCCATTTTCGCCGCTGACCGATTCAGGGTAGTGATCGGCGAGATCTCCAAGCAAGTCGGTGACCGTCCGCACGGCCAGCGTGACGACCCCGGTGTCATGCCTGGCGATTGCGATCTCGAGCACGCTCGCAAATCCGTCGATGTCCGCCAGCACGTTGCCGCCCGTGAGCCGATATTCGGGCTGAATGCCGCCGCCAATGGCCGCGAGATACCCGGCAAGATCGCTGCGCTCCTGTGGACTCAGCCCGAGGTCGAAAAGCCGGTCGAAATGATCGATCACCTGGCCGAAGGTCTGGAACCGGCCGTCATGAAAATACGGGGCGTTGAAGTCGGCGTTCATCAAGGTGGGCGTCTTGTACAGACCGCCCGAGCCGACGTCATGCTGCCGGTGATCCACGAAGGCCGCGGATGGGATGTGGCAGGCGGCACAGCTCAAGCTCGGGTCATGCGCAAAGGGCCTGCTGAAGAGGATCTCGCCGCGCCGCTGCGCCGCCGTGGCACCGGCTTTCAGCCGGCCGCCGTCCGCCAATCCGGGGTTCGGCAGAAAATCGATATCTTCGATATAGGCCACGAGCGCATCGAGGATCTCGGCCGGCGGTTCGTCACCGGCAAACTCGTTGACCACGACATTGCGCACGAAGTCACGCAGCGAAGCGCTGCGGCCGTCATGGCCGTAGGGTCCGATAAACCGCGCTCCCCGCAAGCTTGGTATCGACACCGCATCGAGAATGCCATTGTCCGTTTTCGGGTTGAACAGCGGGTTGGTGGTGTCGAAATTTCCCGGACGGGTCGAGAGCCCGGGAATAAACAGCTTGGGATTCGACGCCCCGTTGACGTGACAGGTTGCGCAGCTCATGTGCGCCTTGCGGGCAACCTCACCCAAGGTGTAGGGCGAGTTGAAGGCCAGATTGCCAAGATTCGACATGTAGGACCGATGGCCGTGCAGCGACTCGGAGTGAAAGATTTCGCGCGGATTGTCGCCGGCATCCTCGTTGAGCTCGGAACCGATCGGCAGCCCCGATCGATGGTCGCGGACCGGAGATGACTGCAGTTCCGAGGCAAAGGCGCTTGACAGAATGGCGGCCGCGGCGAGCATCGCGCAGGCGGCGCGCCACGCCTTGAATCCACCTGCTGTTTCCATGACCGTTCCTGACACACTGACTCCGGGGTCCGTGTTTATCACTCATGCATGTCTGCTTTGTTACGGCGGTGTGGATGTCAGGGCTTTCCTACGACCGCGACCAATCAACCGGCAAGCGATTTACCGCGATCCGGTGTAGATTGGATGGCGGGTTAAGGCTTTGATACAACGGGAGAAGATGGAATGCTCGGCGGCAAACGAAACCCGGGGAAGCCGGCGACGGCCGGACACCGGCGTGACGAATTTGAGCTGCTCGAGTCGGTCATGCGAACCAGCCCCGAGTGCATCAAAGTGGTCGCCCGCGACGGCCGCTTATTGCAGATGAATCCGGCCGGACTGGCGATGATAGACGCGGATTCCTGGGCGCGCGTCGAACAGGCCTGCACGCTCGATTTGATCGCGCCCGAACATCGGGACACCTGGCTCGCCAATCATCTGAAGGTATGCGGCGGCGAGAAGCTGATCTGGGAATTCGACGTCATTGGCCTCAAGGGCACCCGCCGAAGTCTGGAGACGCATGCGGCGCCGATCCGATTGGAGGATGGTGCGATCGGGCAACTCGCCATTACCCGCGATGTGACCGGGAGGAACAAATCGCAGCGCGCCTTGCAGCAGCTCAATGCCGCCCTGGAAGAAAGTGTGCGGGAGCGTACCCGCGAGTTGGAGACGGCGCTCGCACGGCTGCAGGACAGCGAGCGGCGCTTTGAGCTGTTGGTGGAGAGCGTTACCGAATATGCGCTCTTCATGCTGGATCCGGCCGGGCGCATCGTGAGCTGGAATTCGGGTGCGAAACGCATCAAAGGCTACGAGGCGGAGGAAATCATCGGCAAGAGCTTCGAATGTTTCTATTCGCCGGAGGATCGTGCGGCGGGCATACCGGCGCGCAGCTTGTCCACGGCGGAGCGCGAGGGGAGGCTCGAAACCGAAGGCTGGCGGCTGCGCAAGGACGGAAGCCGCTTCTGGGCCAATGTAATCATCGATGCGATTCGCACCGAGGGGCATTTGATCGGCTACGCCAAGATCACCCGCGACATCACCGAGCGGCGCGCCACGGAGGCGCGGCTTCGCCAGGCGCAAAAAATGGAGGCGGTGGGGCAATTCACGGGCGGCGCTGCGCACGACTTCAACAACCTGCTGATGGCGATTCTCGGCAGCTTGGAGATTTTGCGTAAACGGCTGCCGAACGACCCGCGCCAGTTGGCGCTGCTCGACACTGCGGTGCAAGGAGCCAAGCGCGGGGCTTCGCTGACGCAACGCATGCTGGCGTTCGCCCGCCGCCAGGAATTGAAGCACGAGGCGGTCGATCTGGCCGCCCTGGTCAACAACATCATGGAGCTGTTGGAGCGCTCCCTGGGTCCTACCATCAACATCGAGACGCGCTTTCCGCGCGAGCCGGTGAGAGTGCGCACGGACGCCAACCAGCTGGAGACCGCATTGCTCAACCTCGCCATCAATGGACGCGATGCCATGTCCGATGGCGGCACCCTCACGATTTCCGTGACTGTGAACGCGATCGCGGCGGGACATGCGAGCAATCTTGCGCCGGGCAGCTATGCGTGTCTGGCGGTCGGCGATACGGGCCATGGGATGGATGAGGCCACGATGGCGCGCGCGGCCGAGCCTTTCTACACGACCAAAGGCATCGGCAAGGGCACGGGCCTGGGCCTGTCCATGGTTGACGGACTCACGGCTCAGTCGGGCGGCAAACTCATCATCGACAGCGCGCCGGCGCGCGGCACAACCATCGAGCTTTGGCTGCCGATATCAGCGGATGCGGCCGGAGCAGGCATGCGTGAATCCACCGGGCCGAACGTTGCAGTGCACCCGACGCGGCAACTGTGCATACTCGCGGTCGATGACGACAGTCTGGTGCTGGCAAATGTTTGCGCCATGATCGAGGATCTGGGGCATAGGGTCATCGCGGCCGGCACGGCTGCAAGGGCGATCGAAGAACTCGAAGCGACATCGGCCATCGACCTGATCTTGACCGACCAGGCCATGCCGGGCATGACGGGTGTTCAGTTGATCGACGCCGTGAGAGCGCGGCGGCCCGCGCTGCCGGCGATTCTCGCGACCGGTTTTGCCGAACTGCCTCAAGGTTTGAGTCCATCCATAGCACGGCTTTCCAAGCCGTTCACGCAGAGCGCACTTGCCGCGGCGCTCGCGTCGATCCCGTCAGCTGATCTGTCTTAGCTCATCGACGTCAACCAGTCCTTCCTGGCTGTAAAAGGTCAGCGACATTGCCCGGCTGCTATTGGGACAAATACCGCTGATCTGCAAATCGCCGGTGTGATAGACGGCGAGCTTGCCGTAGGAATCGACAATGAGCCGGCGCAGCTCGCGGAAGAACGCGTAACGTCGACCATATTGCGTCCCGCAGGCGGCGGGCTGTCCCAGTTTTTCCGGCCACCAGGCTTCCGTTTTGCGCGCGACGGCGAAATTGTTTGCCATTTCGTGAATCCTTTGCAGGCGTTAAGGATCGAATCTGCGCGATGCTGGAGATGTTGCGTATCGATGTCTGTAGGTCAAGATCCCTAAATTTGTAAGACCGCTCATCGGCGCTGCCGATGGAGCAGGATGAGCGCGCTCAGCGAGGCGGCGACGCAGGCAGCGGCACCGATCATCATGGCCGTATGAAACGCGCGGAGAAGCGAGCTGCCTTCGGCCGCGAGTACCGAACCCAACAGCGCGGTGGCGATCAAACCGCCGGTTCGCGCCACTGCGCTGTTGAGCCCCGATGCCGAGCCGGTATGTCTTGCATCGACCGAGGTAAGCACGGCGGTGGTGAGCGGCGCCACGGCTGCACTCATCCCCAACCCGATCAGGAAGATCATCGGCAGAATTTGCGACCAATAGTTGCCGGCGGCATCGATTCGAAGTGCAAGCAGAAAGCCGCCGGCGACCACCAAAGGCCCCAGGCTCAACGGAAGCTGCGGTCCGATACGGGCTGCCATCGCGCCGGCGAATGGCGAGCTCAGCGTGAGCAGCAGCGGCAAGGGCAGCAACGCGGCACCCGCGGCCTTGGCAGAGTAGCCGGCGGCCTTGATCAACATATACGGGACGAGCACAAAAAGCTCTCCCAGTGCTGCATACAGCAGCAGCGTAAAGACCGTGAGCCCGACGAAGCTCGCGGAGGCGAACAAGCCGAGGGGCATCATTGCCTCATCGCCCCGCGCGTGTTCGACCTGCAGGAATAGCACCAACAGTGTCACGGCAGCGGCCGCTCCGAGTATGACGATCCAATTCCATCCATGACCGGCGGAGACGACGGTGAGGGCCCAGGTCAAAGCGGCCAGCCCGGTTGTTGCCAGCACGGCGCCCGCTGCATCGAGTGGCACGCGCGCCTCTCGATCCGGATCCTTGGGCACTGAACCCACGGCCAGGGCGATGGCGCCGGCTGCCAGCGGCAAATTGAGCAGAAAAATCGCTCTCCAGCTGCCCAGGTCGACGAGCCAGCCGCCGACCACCGGCCCGATCGCGCCCATGGCCGCCCCCATGGCGGCCCAGATCCCAATCGCACGTCCTTTGGAGGCGCCTGAAAAGGTCTGACCGAGAATGGCCAGGCTGTTTGGCATCAGCAGCGCCGCCCCCACGCCCTGCACCAATCTGGCGGCGAGCAGGCCCGCAAGGTTCGGCGCCACTGCGCAGCCCAGGGAGGCAAGGGCAAAGGTCGCAGTGCCCACGATGAGAAGACGCCGGCGGCCGAAATAGTCGCCCGCGGCCCCGCCGAGCAACAACAGAGCGCTCAACGGCAGCAGGTATGCGTTGATGACCCATTGCAACGCGCTCGAATCCGCGTTGAGATTTCGCGCCATGGCGGGCAGCGCCACGTTGACGACAGAACCGTCCACGAACGCCAGACCGGACGCCAGGATCGTGCTCGCAAGCACCAGATGCGGGCGAAGTGCCGGCGCGGCCGGCTTTGCGCAATGCGCCGCCGCAGAGTCGCATGGGGGATGTACGGAGCTCAATCGCGCTGCGCGAGTTCGCTAGGGATGCAGCGTGAGTTTCTGGGCGCGCCAGTTGAGCAGCTCGGCGACGTACAACTCATTCTCCGAGGGACAGGCGATCTCGTGGATCCAGCCGAACTTTTTCAAGGTCTTGCCGGAGCCGCCGAGCCAGCCGAGGACTTTGCCGTCCAAGTTGAGCTTGTAGATACGGCCGGGATAGCTGTCGGAGACGTAGAGATATTGCACCGGGCCCGGAGTAATGCACAGTGCCCAGGGGGAACCGGGGTGCATGTTGCCCGGGCTCGCCTCGGTTGGCCGATTGCCGATCGCGACCGGGCTGCTTTGCGGCACGGGCACATCGATTTTAAACATGTTGAGCAGCTTGCCTGACGTGTCGAACACCTGGATGCGCACGTTGCCGCGATCGGCGACGTAGATGCGGTTTTCCCGATCGATGGCGATGGAATGCAGGGTATTGAATTGGCCGGGCCCGGAACCCGGCTCGCCCCATGAGCCCGCCCAGTTGCCATCCTTGTCATACCTGGCAACGCGCGAATTGATGTACCCATCGCTGATATATAGATTGTCGCTCGAATCCCAGGTCATGTCGGTGACCTGCCGGAAAAAGCCATCGATGGGAGGCAGCGGCGGTTTGGGATGCTCCAGTGGGTGCGCGCTCTCATCGGCCGCTTCGGGCTTGCGCCCGAATACCCGGGTGACCCGGCCTTCGGGGTCGAAACGCACCACCATGTCCGAACCTTTGTCGGCCACCCAGATGTTGTCGTAACGATCCACACGCACCGCATGCGCAAACGACCAGGCGTATAGATTCTTGCCGATTTCGCGGATGAATTTACCGTTCGGATCGAACTCCAGCAATTGCGCGGCGGCGGCGCCATAGGCCGGTCCGTGGGTGTTGCCTCGCGAGAGTACAAACACATGATGCTTGGAATTGACGGCGATGCCCGTGATCTCGCCGAAAAAAATGTCCGGCGGGAGTTTGAAAAAACCCGGCGTCGAATCGAACGCAATCTCCGGTACCGACTGCGCCAGGGCGGCGCCCGAGACGAGCGCCGCAAGAGCCGCCACCACGATGCTTTTCATGCTTCATCCCCCATCGCAGCTTCCTGCATGCCGCTTCATCGAATGGTACACCGCAAGCCGCTCCGAGGATAAGGCCGGCCTTGCGCTGCGCGAGCCTCTAGCGATCTCCCGAATTGTCGGTGAGCCGCAGGGTTTGCAACCCGAGTTTCTTGCGTAGCTCGCCGACGTCGGAAGCCGACACCGGAGCGGCCTGATTTCCCCAGCTGTTGCGAATGAACGTCGAGACGTCGGCGATTTCTTGATCGGTGAGTTTCCACGCAAAACTGGGCATGCCGAGCGGTGAGGGCCGGGCCGCACCGACCCCGATATTCGTGCCTCCCAGAATCAAATGCTCGACACCGGTCGGGTCGCTCTGCTGCAGCACCGCGTCTTTGCCGAGCGGCGGGAAAAGCCGCGATTGGCCGACGCCATTGTCCAGGTGGCAGGATGAGCAGGCATCCGAATATATTTCCGCGCCGCGGCGCATCGCGGCGGCGTCCGGTGCAGGGGATGTCGCTCCCGGGCTCGCCGGCTGACTCTTCAGATACACCGCGATGGCGCGCCGATCCGCATCGCTCATCAGCGAAGTCGAATAGGTGATGACGTCGGCCATCGCGCCTCCGGCCGCAGCATGCGCGTTGCGGCCCGATGCCAGGAACTCGGCGATATCCTCGACGTCCCAGTCACCGAGACCGACACGTGCGTTGCTGGTCAGATCCGGGGCGACCCAATTGTCCAGTTTGCCGCCGTGCAAATCCTGCTTGGATTTGTCGCCGCCCAACGCATTCTTGGGCGTATGGCAGGCGCCGCAGTGTCCGAGCCCATTGACCAGATATGCGCCGCGATTCCATTCCGTCGACTGGCCCGGATCGGATTGGAACTCGTGGCTGTCCAGATACAGCATATTCCAGGCGCCAACCATGGAACGAAAATTAAAGGGGAAGGGCAGGTCGTTCTTGGGGGGGCTGTATTTGACCGCCGGTACGGTTTTCAGATACGCAAATATCGCGTCGTCATCCTCGCGGCTCACGCGTCGAAACCAGGGATAGGGAAAGGCGGGATAGAGCTCTTCTCCGTGTGCACCCTTGCCGTCGTGCATCGCATGATAAAACTGATCGGCGGTCCATGCACCAATGCCGGTCTGCGGGTCCGGGGTGATGTTGGAGGTGTAGATCACGCCGAACGGCGTGTTCAGCCCCAAGCCGCCCGCGAGGGGTTGTCCCCCTTCCCGCACATGGCACGACATGCAGTCGCCTGCGGCCACCAGGTAGCGGCCGCGGACCAGTTGTTCGGCGTTGGGTTCCGAGTCATTGAATTGCTTCGCCAGCAGATCCGCGGCGGTCGGCGTGGAAACGGGATGCGCCGGCAGCGGCAGCATCTGACTTGCCGCGATGCCCGCAGCACCCAGCAGCACCGGTATCGACAGGAGAAATCTGATTCGTCGCCGAGTGAAGCGGCCCATGGGATTACGCTCGCACCAAAGGACCGGGTGATTTCAGGTATTGCGATTTGATCGCGGCCGCGGACATATAGGCGAGCGCGGCGACGGTGCCGGTCGGGTTGTAGCCCGCATTTTGCGGGAACGCACCCGAGCCCATCGAAAATACGTTGGGCACATCCCAGAGCTGCAGATATTTGTTGACCACGCTGTTTTTCGGATTGTCCCCCATGATTGCGCCGCCGGTGTTGTGCGTGGTCTGGTAGGGCGTGACGTCCCACGAGCCGGTGCGCCGGTTCAACTTGATCTCGCGAGGATTCATCGCCTTCGCCACTTCGGCGGCGCGGTCGGTCAGGTAATCGGACATTTTGTGGTCATTTTCGCTGAAATCGAACGTCATGCGCAGCATTGGCCGCCCATGGATGTCGCGATAAGTCGGATCCAGGTCCAGGTAATTGCCGCGTGCGCTCATGCAGGAGCCGTGAATGCTGAGCGAGAAGGAGCGCAGGTAGTTCTTCGCCGCCGCATGCTTCCACTCGAGGCCCCATTTTGGCGTGCCCTCGGGTGTATAGATCATTTCAATGGGACGGCCGCCGGTCACCATGCCCGCGATATAGGCTCCTCCGATGAAGCCCAGCCCATGATGATCGAAGTTGTCGCCGTTGAAGTCATCGATGACGGTCGCCAGAGCTCCCGCACCGATGAACGGATTGAGGATCTTGTCGTCGAAGAAGACATTCACCGAGGACATGGTCTGATAGGCGTAATTCTTGCCGACGACGCCTTCGCCGGTCTTCGGATCATAGGGCTTGCCGATGCCCGATAACAGCAGCAGCCGCACGTTGTGCAGGACATATGCCGACAGGATCACCATTTCGGCCGGTTGGAAAAACTCCTCGCCCGCGCTGTTGACGTAGGTGACGCCGGTCGCGCGCTTGCGATCCTGGGTGAGTTCGATGCGCAGCACTTCGCACTCGGTTTTCAAAGTGAAATTCGATTTGCGCAACAGATAGGGAATGATCGTGGTCTGCGGACTGGCCTTCGAATAATTGCCGCAGCCGAATTTCTCACAGAAGCCGCAATAGGTGCAGGCGCCCAGCTGAGCGCCGAGCGGGTTGGTATAGGCCTGGGACATGTTGCCGGTGGGATGCGGAAACGGATGGCGGCCAAGTTCCGCCGCCGCCTTGCCGAACAGCGTGGGCCCATAGGTCTGCGGCATCGGTGGGGTGGGGAATTCATTCGCGCGCGGTCCCTCGAATGGGTTGCCGCCGGGTTGAATCTTGCCCTGCAAATTGCCGGCTTTGCCACTGGTGCCGCAGAGCTTGTCGAACTGATCGTAGTGAGGTTCGAGTTCGTCATACGTGACGCCCCAGTCCTGCACCGTCATGTCGTAGCCGCTGACCGCCTTCCTGCCATAGCGCTTTTCATTGTGGCTCTTGGTCAGGAAATCGGTGGGCAGGAAGCGCCAAATCTGGCCGTTCCAGTGAACGCCGCCGCTGCCCACGCCGGTCCCGAGCAGGAACGAACCCAGGTGCCGCATGGGCAACGCCTCTTGATTGACGTTGTTGCGGATGGTGAGCGTGTCATCGGATACGTTCTGAAACAAATGGTGGCGCCACATGTAGCGCAGCTCATCCTGCGCAAAGCCCGGCGCAAAATCTGTGGCCGTATCGCGCCATGGGCCGCGCTCCAATGCGACGACATTCAGACCGGCATCGCAGAGCTGTTGCCCCATGATCGCGCCGGTCCAGCCAAAACCCACCAGCACCGCGTCAACCGGATTCAGATTGGTGGCCATCTTCAAGCCTCCGTCCAACCGGGCCGGCCCTTGAATCCCACCGTCGGGAACGGCACGCGCTCGCCGTGGCGCGACACCCAGTCCTTGTAGTTGTAGTGGGCGCCCGGAAATCCGATCATTTTCCATGCGGCCATGTCCTTGTTGCCGCCATAGATCGGATCGGAAAAATAGCCCTCCCGGGTGTTCTGCAACAGCATGGCAAAGAACGCTTTGCCATCGACGCCGCCACCCAGCTTGAGGTCGCCGCTCTCGAGCTGTTTGAGGAACTTGTCCTGATCTTGCGCGGCCAGCCTGGCAAACGAGCCCGCGCCCAGATTCGCGCTGACGTATTGATCGATTGCCGCGATGGCCGCGCGATACAGCTGCGCGGGATTGAAGCGGCTTTGGTAACCCTGTTGCGGGGTACCCTTGGGCCACGGGCCACCAAGATAGTAGTGATCGCCCCTGCCGAACGGACCCGCGAGTTGCCGGTCGAGGAAGAACGGCACGTTCGCTTCGACGGCGCCGGGCCCGACTTCATCGTTCGGAATCAGCCGCGCCGCCGCCGCTTCAATGAAGACGGCTTCGACCGGCGTGAAATACACATACCCTGAACCTGAGACGGCAGGCGGAGAGTCGGCGGCGCCTTCCTGCCAAGGCACCGAGCCGCGAATCGTTCGTGGAGGCGCACCGAGTTCGCCGTCGTGTACCGCGGTCGTGGCGGCGGCCGCGCCGGCGACACCCACGGCTACGCCGCCGACGAGAAGTTGCCGGCGCTGAAGATTTACCTTGCTCACCATAACGAGCCCTCCGGCCCGCGAAGCGGGTCGACGCATTTGAATTTTTCGAAGCCCGCGAAAGAAATTGAACTGTTGGTTGCGAATCGTCAATAGGACAAGCACTGATCAGGCGAAGAATCTAGCGGCGCGCGATTTGTAATTCTTTCATGGCGCGCGAAGATAAGCGTTGATCTGACGACTCCATCCGGCACCCGCAATCCTATCGTTTGCGGCCATGGCGCTCACTCGATCGTTTGCGGCGGCATCAAGCGCCGTGCGCTCATACAGTACATCGACATGGGTCGAGGTTCCGAGCGCTTTCAAATTGAGGCTGATCACCGTGACGAGCACATCGGGAATCACGTAGACGTATTGAATCCGGCCGGTGGTGCGATCAAGCAGTGTATTCACCCACACCGCCGTCGAATCTGCATGCCGCACTTTGAATACCATGCCCGGCAGATCCGCGGGTTGTTCCGGCCAGATGAAAAGCGGCTGCCAGCCGGGCGCCCAGACCCGCTCCTGGTCCGCACCGAAAAGCGGCCAGGTGATCGCGAGCTCCGCGTTCACGACGAATTCGAATCGCTCATGCGTGTGCAATGCATGCCCCGCCGTCAAACGGCCCTCTCTTTCAGCCGGTGGCTGTCGCCGGCGTGCAGCGGCATCTTGTAGATCTTGTTCAGTTCGGCGATCTGCGCCAGAGTCTGTTTCGAGAACGCCGCCCTGCCTTCAAAGGCGTGCAGCACAATGCCCTCGAGCAAGTCTCCGACCGACAGATCCTTGAGTTCCGCCAAGGCCTTCAACACCTTCAACAGGCTTTTTTCGATCCTTACGCCGGTTTGCACCCGCTCGATTTCGCCCATGGTCAAATCCCGCAAAGCACCCATAGTACCACGGTACATGGGTACTCAGGCTCAACGCAGCTGGCTGTCCTTGCTGCCGCGACGGTTGTAGCCGGCGGAACGCACACTGTCACGATCGTGGGAATCCTGGCACGCCACACACAGCCGCACTCCAGGCACGGCATCGCGCCGTGCTTGCGGAATCTCCAGCGCGCATTCCGCGCAATGGCTGAGGCTCGGGCCGTGCGGCAGCCGGCTCTTGGCAAGGCTGATCGCGTCCTTGACCGTCGCATCGATCTGCTCCTGCACCGCGCCTTCTTTTGCCCAACCCGTCGCCATGGATGCCCCTCAATTGCAGCCCCCGAGTCCCTATGATTAGAGCCGAATGGGCAAAACACAAGTGGCGCCGTCCCGGTGCGGGCGTCAAGGCGCTCAGTTGCCGTTTCGGCCGGCCAACAATTCGCGGATCATGCCGTACAGAAAAGCCGTCGTCAGTCCGAACAGAATCATTCCATCCAAGGCCTCGAGCGCACCCATCAGCTGCCAGTGGGCGGCCAGATCAAAATGCTCATGCCCGTAGGTCGTCATGGCGCCCAAGGAATATAGAATCGCGGATTTGCTGTCCGGCAACGCGCCGAGGCCCTTGTAGACGCCGGCCCAGATGGTCGCCTCGACCGCATGCAGCAGGATTGCGGCCAGCGTGGCGGCGCCCAGTATCATCGAGAACCGGATGAAGAAGCGGCCGCTGCGCACCAAGCCGTGCTTGGCGTGCCGGACCCTCTCGTTGATGAATACCAATCCGATGACGTGAAAGATGACCGTGATGAGGATGAGCGGCAGGCTCCATGCCCAATTTCCATTCCATACCGATGCGTCATCCACTGGATGTTCCCGATTAGACGGCACGGCGCCGACCGCTGCGCCGTTATAAACGGAGTGACGCTCCCTGTCACGGTAGATTCGCCGGCACGCCGCCCAGGCGTGCCGGCGATCCCCCTCATTTCGCGCTAGCCAAGCGAAACCGGAACGAACAGTCTTGCATCGCCGCGCTGAATGAGCAGCGCGACCTGCTTGTCATGCTCCTTGACGATCCTGCGCAATTGGGCCACGGTTTGCACCGGAGTGCCGTCGACCGAAAGCACCACATCCCCGGGTTGAATGCCGGCTTCGGCGGCACGCCCTTGCACATCCTCGACCACCAGTCCGCCGGCAACGCCGGCTTGCTGACGTTCCTCGGGATTCAGCGGGCGCACGGCCAGGCCCAATTTGGCCTGCGCTGAGCCTCCGGATGAATCGTCCGCTGAGGCCAGCGTCGCCGCGGCATTGCCGACGGTGGCAGTCAGGTCGAGCGTCTTGCCGTCGCGCCACACCTCGATGGTGGCCTTTTCGCCGGGAGTGGCAACGCCCACGTGCTGCGACAGTTGCCCGGCATCGATCACCGGAGCGCCGTTGAATTTCAAGATCACGTCGCCCACCTTGATGCCCGCCTGCGCGGCCGCGCTGTCAGGAACGACCTTGGCCACCAAGGCTCCGTTCGGGGTCTTCAGCTTGAAGGAGTCGGCCAGCGTCTGATTCATGGTTTGCACTTCCACGCCCAGGCGCGAATGCGCCACCTTGCCCGTCTTGACGATCTGATCCTTGATCTGCACCGCCAGGTTGATGGGAATCGCGAAGGACACGCCCTCGAATCCGCCCGAATTGCTGTAGATCTGCGCATTGATTCCGACCACCGAACCGCCGGCGTCGAACAACGGGCCGCCGGAATTGCCGGGGTTCACCGCGGCATCGGTTTGAATGAAAGGCACATAGCCATCGCCGGGCAATGAGCGGCCCTTGGCGCTGACGATTCCCGCGGTGGCGGTTTCCTCCAGACCGAAGGGTTCACCGATGGCGAGCACATAGTCGCCCACCCCTAGCTTGTCTGAATTTCCCAGCATCACGGTCGGCAGGTCATGGCCCTCGATCTTCAATACTGCGATGTCGCTGCTCTTGTCGGCGCCCAACACCTTGGCTTTGAACTCGCGATGATCCGACAGCTTCACCGTGACTTGCTTCGCGCCATCCACGACATGAGCGTTGGTCAGCACCAGTCCGTCGGAAGAGATCAGGAATCCGGAGCCCTGCGCGTGCATCACGCCGTGCTGGCGCGGAATTTGGAAGCCGCGAAAGAATTGCGCAAAGGGATTGTCATCGCCTCCGCCGAAGCTGAATTCCTGCGGTCCGCCTGTCGGGATGGGGCCTTGAGTCGTGATGCCGACGACCGCAGGTTCATTGCGCGAGACGATCGCGCGGTAGTTCGGCGCCGTCATCATGGGAATCGGCGCCGATGAGCCTGGCGTTGCCGCGCCGGCGGGTGCCACGGCGGGCGCCATGGCAGGCGTAGCAGTTTGCAGTAAGCCGTGGGCGGACAAGCCCGTGGCGGTTCCCAGCGCCAGCAGGCCTACTGCCGACCAGGCCAGCGTGGTGGTACGAAATTGCATGTGAGTTTCCTCCGATGTGAATTCATGGCGAGCTGTCTCTCTGCCCGCAGGATCACACGCCTTTCTTAAGGCAGCCTTAAGAGGCTCGCGGAAAACTCACCACGACCCGCAGGCCTCCGCCGGGCGCTTCTTGCAGGACAATCCGTGCCCCATGACGCTCTGCGATAGCCTTGACGATGGCCAGCCCCAGACCGGTCCCGCTTTCTTGCGCTGCAGCGCGGCGATAAAAGCGGTCAAAGACCCGTTCGCGATCGGCAGGCGCTATTCCAGGGCCATTGTCGCTGACCTCGAGCACCGCCTCATGAGGGAGTTTGCCGGTGCGCACTTGAACGGCACCGCCAACCGGCGTGTAACGCGCGGCATTGTCGACCAGATTACGGACCAGGGCTCGCAGCGCCTCGGGATCTCCTTGAATGTGCACGTGAGGAGCGGCATCCAGCCCCAGGTCGATATTTCTCGCCATCGCCAAATCATGAGTGTCCCTGATGCCTTCGGCCGCGGCAGCGGACAAATCCACGGTCTCGAAATTGACAGCCGCACCTTGCGGCTCGCTGCGCGCCAAGGTCAGCAGCTGCTCGACCAGGTGAATGGCGCGTTCCACCGCGGTGCCCAGTCTGCTGCGCGCCTCGACTCCTGCCGCTTCATCGGGCGCGCGGTCGAGCAATTGCAGCTGCAGGCGCAGGGCGGTCAGCGGCGATCGCAGTTCGTGTGCGGCATCGGATATGAATGCGCGCTGCGCGGAGAACGCACGCTGCAGCCGCTCCAGCAGCCGGTTCAATTCGCCCACCAGCGGCTCGATCTCGCGCGGCAGATTCCGGGTGCGCAACGGAGTCAGACTGCTTACGTCGCGCCGTTGCACCTCGGTGGTCACGAAACGCAGCGGCAACAGACCGCGGCTCACGATCCATGCCACCGACCCGATCATGACCGGCAACAGTAGAATGAGCGGTATCACCACCCGTTCGGCCGCCGCCCGCGCCAGGTTCTCGCGCACCCGCACCGGCTGCGCAATTTGAATCACGCCATCCGCGGTCTGCAGCCCGTACGCGCGCCACGCCTCGCCGCGCAGCGACAAGTCGGCGTAGCCGAGCACCGTCTGATTGATCATCGGCAGTCCGGGGCGCGACACGTAGGTACGTGCGCCGAATACGTCCCAGATCTGCACCACGAAATCGCTGTCGCCCTGATCGGGCGGAACTTCGATGCGCGGCGCGAGTGAAATCTGGCCGCGCAGCGACAATGCCATTTGACGCAACTGGTAGTCGAACAGGGTCGAGGTTTCATTCGATACGCGCCGGTAGGTGACTGCGGCCGCGATCAGCGATATCAGCGCCACCAGAATGATCAATGCGACCAGCAGACGCGCGCGGATCGATTTCATGCCTTCGGCACGAAGTAGCCCACGCCGCGCAGCGTGCGAATGGCATCGTTGCCCAGCTTGCGGCGCAGACCGTGAACGTAAACCTCGACCGCATTGCTGGCGATCGGCTCGTCCCAACCATACAGCCGATCCTCGAGCTGAGCGCGGGACAATACCGCTCCCGGCCGCTGCAGCAATGCTTCGAGCACCGAAAACTCGTGCGCCGACACAGCGACCGGAACGCCACTGCGCTGCACGGTCCGCGCCAGCGGATCCAGGCGCAGCTCGCCGTGTTGAATGCTTGGATCGCCGCGTCCGGCGGAGCGGCGCAGCACCGAGCGCATTCGCGCGGTGACTTCGTCCAGATCGAACGGTTTGACGATGTAATCATCCGCGCCCGCATCCAATCCGGCGATGCGATGTTGAATTTCATCGCGCGCGGTGAGGATGATCACCGGCGTCGCGTCTCCGCGCCGGCGCAGCTCACGCAGCACATCGATGCCGTCGCGATGCGGCAATCCGAGATCCAGCAGCACGACGTCGAAGACGCATGTCTGCAGAGCGCCGGCCGCGCTGTTGCCGTCTCGCATCCAATCGACCGCGAAGCCCCCCTGGCGAAGCGCCGTCTGCAGCCCTTGCGCGATCATGTCATCGTCTTCGACCAGCAGCACACGCATGGCGCCGGTGAGATCCCCTATGCGCGGCCAGCGGCGGCGATTCGTCCGAATCGCCGATCGCGTTTCGCATACTCGTCAATGGCTTGCGCGAATGAATTCTCGTCGAAATCCGGCCAAAAGCGCTCGACGAAGTGCAGCTCCGCATAAGCGCATTCCCACAATAGAAAGTCGCTCAGGCGCTTCTCTCCGCCGGTGCGGATGAGCAGGTCGACGTCGGGGGCGGGGCTGGTGCAATGATCGACCTCGCCAAGCCGGCGCGCAAAATCAATGCACTCGATTTTCGCCTCGCTGGTGAAGCGCCGGCAGCTCTCGAGCAGAGAATGGCGCGAGGAGTAGTCGACCGCAATGCGCAGACGCATCCCCGCGCATGCGGCCGTGGTTCGTTCGCTGTGCTCGATCGTGCGCAGCACCGCCGGGCCCAGGCGGTCGCGCCGGCCGATCACATTGATACGGATCGATTGCTGCAGGCAGCGCGGTGTCTGCGTCAGCAGATAGCGTCGCAGCAGCGCGAACAAGGCGCCCACTTCGCCTTGAGGCCTCAGCCAGTTGTCGGCCGAGAAGGCATACAGGCTGAGCGTGTCGATGCCGCGCCGCGCTGCCGCTTCCACCACCTTATCGACGGCTTGCGCGCCCGCACGGTGGCCCGCGGTGCGCGGCAGACCGCGCTGCGCCGCCCAGCGTCCGTTGCCGTCCATGATGATTGCTACGTGCATGAGGCGGCCACCATCATGCGCTGCGTGTTGCCTTGATCACCGCTTCGACGTGATCGAGGTAGCGATTCAGCGCATTCTTGCCGAGCGTGGTGAGGCGGTAGACGGTGCGCGGGCGGCGCTGCTCGAAGGATTTCGTGCAGCTCAGGTATCTCGCTTCCTCGAGCTTGCGCGCGTGCGCGCTCAAATTGCCGTCGCTCACGTCGAACAAGGTCTTCAGTTCATTGAAGGTCAGCTCTTCGCGCACGGCGAGCGCGCTCATGATTCCCAAGCGCACGCGCTCGTACACCAGCCGATCGAAAGAAGTGTCATGCTCGCGGGCGGCCGCGGGCAGCCCCGCGAGCTTGGGGCGCTTGTGCGGCGCTTGAACGGCGGTGCGGGCGTTAGCTCTTGCTGCCATGGCCCATACGCGCGATCAGCAGTCCAAAAACGATGTGCAGTCCGCCAAATCCCGCGCCCAGCATCGGCAGTTGCGCCGCCTCCGGCAACAGCAGCGCGGCGAGGCCGAACAGCACGAACAAGCCGCCGAGCGCGGCAATCACCCGGATGGTCGCCGCGCTGGCCGCGATCAGCGCACAGCCATAGAGCAGCAGCCAAGTGCCCGGAATGGCGTGCAGGTTGCCGCCCGACCAATGCACCGCGGTCAGCACCAGGCCCGCACCGAGCGATGGCGATATGCAAAGGGCGAACTTGTGCAGCGGCGTACCGATCAGGCGCAGGTCTCGCAGCGAGGACTCACGCACGATGAGTACGCTGCCCATGATCGCCCCGAGCAGGGCTGCCGTCATCCAGATCGCCAACCAATATCGGTGCATGCCCGGCGCCAGGCAGAGCGCCGTCGCCGCCAGGGCGATTGCTCCCAGGACGAGTCCCGCGGAACCGGGCACGGCGAGCAGTGCCGCGCCTTCCATCGAGGATCGAATGTAACGCAGCGTGGATGCCGCGTGCGAATCGAGTCGTACCGTGTTTCCCACGCGGCGACACTAACCATGTAGCCGTGCACCGTCAAGTACTCTGCGAAACAGAGTTAACAATATCCGCCGCCGCGCGCAAATGCCGGCTGTGATGTCCACATTCCCGCCGGCTTTACGATTTATTCGATAACGACGTATGGGGCGATCGTGGGAGCAAAAAAATGACTGAGCGCAATTCCTGGGTTGGCATGGCTTCGATCTTGTTGTTGTCGTTGGCCGCTCGAGCGGCCTGGGCGCACGATGGCGGGCGATCCGATCGGTCTGCCGATCCGACCGGCATTCTACAAACGATCAATTCAAACCGGCGCACCGATCCGGACGGCGCCTTTTTCCAGAGCCTCGGCACCAACGGGCGTACTTGCGCCACCTGCCATGTTGCCGACCAGGGCATGAGCATGTCGCCGCCGCAAATCAATCAGCGCTTTGAACAGAGCCGCGGCCGCGATCCTCTATTCAATCCGGTGGACGGGGCGAATTGCCCCAATGCCAGGAGCGGCGATGCAGCGGCGCGCAGCCTGTTGCTCTCGCATGGCCTCATTCGCATTGCGCTGAACCTGCCTGCCAAGGCCGAATTCACCGTCAGCGTGGTTCATGATCCGTATGGCTGTGCATTGGTGCCGACCGGCGTGAATGGTCAGATGGCCCTGTCCACTTATCGGCGCCCGCTGCCGAGCACCAATCTGCGCTTTCTCAGCGCCGTGATGTGGGATGGGCGGGAGTCGCCGTCGACTCCGACTTCAGCGCTGAATGATGAACTCACGGATGCCGCGAACCTCATTGCCGACCTGACTCAGCAGGCGATAGACGCGGTCGCGGGACATTCGCAGGGGACCATGACGCCCAGCAAGAAGCAATTGGCGGACATCGTCAATTTCGAGATGGGGCTTACGAGTGCGCAAGTGTTCGATCGACTCGCCGGACCCCTGGACGGGCGCGATGCGCTCGGCGGTGCGGCGGCACTGGCGGCGGAGAACTATTACCCCGGTATCAATGACGTGCTCGGTGCGGACCCCAATCACATTGCCTTCGACGAAACCAGCATGACGCTGTACGCCGCGTGGGAAGATGGCGGCAACCCCTACCACGACAATGGCCGCGATTTCTTCGCGCGCCGCCAGGCGCGCAGCGACATCGCCGCCGGAGAAGTCCTGTTCAATACGGCGTCCATGACCATCAGCGCGGTGCGCGGACTCAACGACAACGCCGCGCTCGACAGCCCGGTATCATTCAAAGGCACGTGCACCAGCTGTCACGATTCGCCCAACGTCGGCGATCATTCGCTGCCGTTGCCCCTGGACATTGGAGTGGCGCATTCGCCGCGCGCGGGATTGGAAAACGATCCCAATATCCGCAAGGCGATTGCGCAACTCGATGAACCCGACCTGCCGGTGTTTCTGATCAAGGGTTGCTCGAGCCCGTTCAGCGCGGGTCAGCCGGTCTCCTTCTACACGACCGATTTGGGCAAAGCCACGAGCAGCGGACTTTGCAGTGATTTGAACCGCCTGAAGGGTCCGATCCTGCGCGGCCTGGCGGCGCGGGCGCCTTATTTTCACAACGGTTCCGCGGCCACCCTGATGCAGGCGGTGAACTTCTACAACGAACGATTCTCGATGAGTCTAACGCCTTCGCAAAAGCGCCAGTTGGTTGCCTTCCTGAATTCCCTGTAAGCGCACAAGGGCGATCGCGTATCATTGCCGCGGCCACAAAGTGGCGGGCAGGACGCGCCGATCGATGAACCAAGAGGGGATGGCATGAAGAAATTGAAGTCGGGTTTGACGGCCTTGGCGGCGGTTGCCGCATTCGCGCTCGCGCAGGCCGCGGCGGCGGCGGATGTCACCGGCACCTGGATCATGGCGGTCCAAACCAGCGCAGGGAGCGGTTCGCCGACATTCGTGCTGGTCCAGAAAGGCGAGGCACTGTCCGGCAGTTACAAAGGCCAGCTGGGCGAGGCGCAAGTGACCGGCACGGTCAAGGGCGATGAGGTCACGATTGAATACAAGATCGATAGTCAGGCCGGCAGTCTCGCCGTGACCTATTCGGGCAAGACCGACGGCAAGACGATGAGCGGCAAGGTGTCGTTGGGCCAACTGGGCGAGGGCACCTTCACCGGCACCAAACAATGACTGAAGGGGGAGCCCAAGCTCCCCCCTTAAGTTCAATGATCCTGGGGCATCGCCCCTCCCACCCACCTGCCGATTCACCGTGGTGACCCGCGCGTTTGACGGGACTTCGCGCCGTACCCGTGCTTGGCCCTGCGAAGCAGTTCTCATCTTTCAAGTTTGACCCGAGGGTCCTACACGTTCCCGCCGGCCGGCCACACCCAAATGTGACCCAAAGCATGTCTAAAACCCCTGATTTGCCGGAACCTTATTGTGTTAAGCAAAACACGAAACATTCGTAGTGCACGAATGTGATCGCAGCGCAGCAAGGCTGCCTGGTTGGCGGTCGCGATATGGGACTATAACGATGCCGAAAAGCTTGAGAAAACAGGAGCTTGCGTTGCCGGAACACGCGGAACGGCCGGCGCTCCAATCGATCAAGAAACAGAAGCTCACGGTGTACCTGGTCACCGAGGACGAAGCCCTGTGGCCGCAGGTCGGCTCCGGCTTGAGCAGCAGCCTGGTATTGAAGCAATTCGACACGGTGGAGGAACTCATCGTGTCGACCCCATCCGGACAAACCGGCATCGTGCTGTGGGACGCACGCAACCACCCGGAACCCGCCGCGGTGCTGTCGCGTCTGCATTTGCACTCATCGCGATTTGCGATCGTTGCGCTCGATGAGGCCAGCAGCGCCGCGGCATGGACCCTTCCCGTGCAACATCGCCAGGTGGTGGCTCATGTGAGCATGCCGATAGCCGAGAGCAATCTGGCGAGCGTGCTCGACAGTGCGCAAGAAGAAGTCAATTCACGCCTCGCGCTGCTGGGCGACGGCTCGGCGCAGTCGGAAGCTGCACCCGGCGCCGGGAAAAAATCCTGGTTGGTGCCCGCCATCATCGGCGGCGCGCTCATCGCGGCGGTTGCCGCCTACTTGCTGTCTCGCGGCAGCGGGGCAGATCACAAGACCGCCGCCCCGTCCCCGACCACCGCCGGTGCGCCGGCGAAGAGCGCCGCGGTGCCGGCCGCACCGGCGTCCGCCAAGACGGCCGGCGACACCGATGAGAAGGTCTATGCGCTCGTCGATAAAGCGCAGCAAGCCATGCTCGACCGCCACTTCATCGATCCGCTGCCGGGCAGCGCATTGTCCCTGTACAGAGAGGTGCTGGTCATCAACCCCAACAACGGGGAGGCCCGCCAGGGTCTGCAACGCCTGTCCGAGATTTTGATCTCACGCGTGCAGTCGGCTCTCGATGAACGCAAATTCGACGTGGCCCTGCAATCGCTCGAGACCGCCCGCAGCATCGATGCGAACGATCCGCGTTTGGCCGCGCTCGACGAAAAGATCGCGAGCCTGCGCGCCGAACTCGGCCCGGCGCAGATACTTGCGGCGCTCAACGCCCAGAATTTCGACCGTGCTTCGCAGCTGATCGACGAGGCCGCGCGTACCAAGGCTCTGCCGGCCGCGAAGATCGCGCAACTGCGCGATGAAGTGCACAAGCGACGCGACGAGTTCGAAGCCGCGCGCCTGCTGAAACTCGTGGAGACGCGCTTGCAGCAGGATCACGTGATCGATCCGCGCAACGACAGCGCGGTCTATTATCTCGATCAGGCCAGGCAAGCCGGTGCCTCGGGAGCGTTGCTGCAGGCGCAGGCCCTGGAGCTCTCCAAGCGGCTGACTCAGATGGGGCACGCCGCCATTCAACAGCGCAATTTCACCGACGCCGACCGCGTGGTTGCCGAGATGCGCAGCGCCGGCATGTCGCAAGGCACGCTGAACGCCATGCAGCGCGAACTCACCGCGGCGCGCGCCCAGGTCGTCGCGCAAAAGCCTGAACTGCCGCAGTATTTCGAGCTGGCGCAGGCACGCCTGGCGCAGGGCAAGTTGCTCGATCCAGACAATGACAGTGCGCTCTACTACGTGACCCAGCTGCGCGCCACGGACCCGAAGAACAGCGGGCTGGCGCAGATGAGCGCCGCAGTGCAGGGTGCCATCCTCGACCGGGTGCGCGCTGCGCTGGATGCGGGCGATATGGACAAATCCGCGGCTCTGCTGCAAAGGGCGGCCGCGCTCGGGCCTTCCGCGGATGTGGACGCCATGAATGACCGGATCCGCCAGAGGAAGGCCGGCGGCACTGTGCTGCAAATGCCCGAGCAGTCCCTGACCAGGGTCTCCAAACTCGACGTTCAATATCCGACGCGGGCATTGGATAACGGCGTCGAGGGTTGGGTGGAAGTGGGCTATGTGGTCGGACCCGACGGCTCGGTCGCGAACGCGAAGGTGCTCAATTCGAATCCATCCAAGGTATTCGACACCGCGGCAACCCGTGCGGTCAGCCGCATGCACTACCAGCCTGTGATACAGGGCGGCAAGCCGATCGCCGTGGGCACCGAAGTGCGCATCGTGTTTCGCGTGCCCAAATAAGGCGATGCAATGAACAGCCAAACAGCCATCACGACATCGACCACCATTACAACCACAGCGCTGGCGCAGCCGGCGGCCGGTGAACGCAGTCGCGGCACGGTGTTATGTCTCATCGTGCACGACGAATTGGAGTTGAGGTTACGGCTAGCGGGCCTGGTGCGTCGCGCGATGCCGAAAATCGATGCGGATACCGTCACGCGCGCAGGCTTCGATGCCATTTCGATCGAACGCCTGCGTGCGTATGTGGCTGTGATGTTCATCGTCGAGTTCACTCCGCCTGAAGCTGCGGCCGGATCGTTGGCCGCCCTGAAACGGGTCCACGAGCAGGTTCCCGGCCTGCCGATTTTCGTGTTCGCGCGCGGCGGCAATGAGCGCAGCGCCGCCCGCGCGATGAAATTGGGCGCCAGCGACTACTGGCCCATTCATTCCGTGATCGTCGGTGAATTGTGCAGTGCGCTGCAGCCGCTGATCGAACCCGCACTGTCGGCGCCTGCCGGGGCGACCGGCGCCGCGGCAGATCGATGGCGGCAACCGGAGATCGCCGGCTACACCATGATGAAGAAGATCGCGCAGTCGACCGCGGCCAGCGTGTATCTGGCGCGCAACGATGAATTTCCGCAGCCGGTTGCCCTGAAGGTCGAGGCCATCAAGGGGCAGCACATCGTCTCCGCGGCGGACCGCGAGCGCTTCACCAAGGAATGCGAGATTCTCTCCAAGCTGAATCATCGCTCGATTGCCAACGTGCTCGATTTCGGCACCACCGACGACTATCTGTATCTCGCGCTGGAATATTTCCCCTGCGGCAGTCTGCGCGAGCGCTTGAAGCATCCGGTGAGCGAAGCGGATGCCGTCAACTACGCGCATCAGATCGGCGAGGCGCTGCAAATCGTGCATGCCGCGCGCGTCGTGCATCGCGACTTGAAGCCCTCCAATCTCATGCTGACCAATGAAAATCGCCTGGTGCTCATCGACTTCGGTTCAGCCCGCACTCAATTCGCGTCCAGCGACTTGTCGCGTTCCGGAGATTGCACCGGTACGCCCTATTACGTATGCCCGGAGCAGATCGAGGATCGCGAACCGGACGCGCGCGGCGATCTGTACAGCCTCGGCATCGTGTTCTACGAGATGCTCTCCGGCTCACTGCCGTTCATGGGCAAGCTGCTCGCCGACATCCTGACGGCGCACCGCTCGGTGCCGGTACCGCATCTGCCCGAACAGTTGTCAGCCTATCAGCCGATCATCGAGCGTTTGTTGGCGAAGGACCCGAATGCGCGCTTCGCCTCGGCGGCGGAATTTCTCGACGCGCTCGATGCCTTGCGTGCGGAATTGATGACCCGAAAAACCGGTAAAACACAGCGGAGCGCTTGATTCATGAACCCTCGACTCGCCAAAGCTTTAGTGCCGCGCCTCTCGTCCAGCGGTCTAATGGTGCTGGTCATCGTTCTCGCGGTCAGCTTCGTGGCCGTGGTGTTGATTCCGGGCCTGGAACTCGCGAGCGAATTGGCCGACAGCAGCGTCGCGCTCAAATTCGCTGGCCAGCAGCAGCGCAATCCCGCACTCATCCGCGCATCGCTCGAGTCGATGCACGACCGTCTGACCAACCGCGGCTACATCCAGGAGTCGCTGGATCAGCTGCGGGACGCGACCGCCAAACTCGATGCCGGGCTGCGCGCGATGAATGCCCCCCGGGCGGCGAGCTGGTTTGCCCTGTCCGGAGACACCGGCGCCAAAGGCGAGCCGATCTCAGGCAAGCGCGCGGCCGCATTGACGGAACTATGGAGCGTGCAGCAGCAGACATTACAGCCGCTGCTCAAATTCCAGGGTGTGCCGTACCAGGACAACGAGACCACCGGAACGGTGCTCAACGAGAGCGGCAAGCAACTCGAGCGCGACGTCACCGCGGCGCTGCGCGTCGGCCGGCGAACGATACCCGCGCTCGACAGCGAGCTGTCGGCGATCGTGACCGACCTGCAGACCGGCAATGCCCGCTCGGCCACCGAGCTGCGGCTGGTCATGTTGACCGGCCTGCTGATCGCCATCGTGCTGGGCGTGCTGGTGGCGACTTTGCTGCTCGCGCGTCAGCGTCAGGACGCTTCGCTGCGCGAGGCCCGTCAGCAGACCGCCGATATCCTGCGCACCGTGAAGGATGGATTGTTTCTGCTCGACGAGAACCTGGTCATCGGCTCGTCGTACTCCCATGCATTGGAAGCGCTGTTCCAGCGCAGCGATTTCGCCGGCCTGCCGTTCGAGAAGCTGCTGAAGAATGTCGTGTCCGAGAAGACTCTGGCAACCGCACTGAAGTTCGTCGCCGTCCTGTGGTCGGAACGCACCAAGGAAAACCTGGTGAAGACCATCAATCCGCTCGGCGAAGTCGAGGTCAATTTCGACGGCGCGCACGGCAAGGCCGCCACCCGCTATCTGCAGTTCGAGTTCCACCGCGTGCGTGTCGACGGCAAGATAACCCACGTGCTGGTCGCGGTTTCGGACGTGAGCGCCAGGGTGGATCTCGCGCGTGAGCTGCAGGCCTCGCAAAACCAGGCGCAGGCGCAGGTCGACACGCTGCTCGGAATCCTGCACGTCGACCCGACGCAGCTGGCCTCGTTTCTGAACGATTCCAACGCCGCGATGAAGATGATCAACGCGGTGCTGCGTGAACCGGCGCGCGAAGAAAGCGCGTTCCGCAAAAAACTCGACACCTTGTTCCGCCAGGTGCATTCGGTCAAGGGCGAGGCGGCCGCATTGGGCCTGTCGTCGATCGAGAGCCGCGCGCATTCCTTCGAGGATGACCTGAAGATCCTGCGCGACAAGTCGGATCTGTCGGGAAACGATTTTCTGCCGCTGGTCATCAAGCTGGATGACCTGCTGACGCACCTGCAATCCGTGGGCGACCTGGTGTCGCGTCTCGCGCGTCTGCACGTCGCGGCGACGCACGGCAACGAGCCGGAGTCGCATACCGATACGGCAGTCATCGCGCATTCGGCCCAGGAGATCGTTCCGGCCAAGCCCGAGAGCAGCGTGACCGCCATGCTGCAGCAGTTGACCGCGCACGTGGCCGGCGAGAACAACAAGGAAGCTGCGCTGCAATGCATGGGATTCGACACCGTGCCGGAGCAATATCGCCGTATCGTCAAGGACATATCGGTGCAGGCGGTGCGCAACTCCATCGTTCATGGCATCGAGCCCGCGTCACAGCGGCAGAATACCGGCAAGCCCGCTCAAGGGCAGCTGAAGCTCATATTCCAGGAACTCGGCGACGCCGGGTACAAGCTCATCGCAGAGGATGACGGTCAGGGGCTGTCCACCGAGAAAATCAAGGAAGCGGCGCTGAAAAAAGGCTTCATCTCGGCAGAGAAGGCGGCCGGTTTGGATGCCAAGCAGGTATTTTCGCTGCTGTTTCAGTCGGGATTTTCCACGCTCGAGAACGCGACCAAGGATGCGGGCCGGGGCGTCGGCATGAATCTGATGGCGGGGCTGATGCAACAGATCGGCGGCAAAGTCTCCGTGGCGACAGTGCCCGGAAAATTCACCCGCCTGACCTTGAGCCTGCCGCCGGCCAAACGAGCGGGGAAGACGGAAGCAGCGTGATGGACAGTTCGGTGGGCCCAAAAGCTTCGCTGAAGCTGATGATCGTCGATGATTCGAACATCATCCGCCGCCGCATAGAGCGCTCCCAGCAGATCGCGCGCCTCGAGGTGGTCGGCGCGGCGAGCAATGGCAGGGCGGCGGTGGAAATGTTTCGTCGCACACAACCGGATGTGGTTACCATGGATCTGACCATGCCTGAGATGGACGGCATCGAATGCGTCGAGGAACTGATCGCCATCAATTCCAATGTGCTGATCCTGGTCGTTTCCGCGCTTGCCGATAAGGCGACCGCGGTGGAGGCCATAGAGAAAGGCGCAAACGGATTCCTGTGCAAGCCATTCACCGATCGGCAGCTCAACGATGCGTTGGAAGAGCTGTTGTCGGAGGCTTGAGATGTTCAAAGAAGCAGAAATCCGCACATTCATCGAGGGCACGACCAACTACTTCGAGACCTCGGCGCAGCAGTCGGCCACCGTGGGTTCGCCATATCTGGTCACCGACGGCAAGCCCGGAGCTTATGAATATACGGGCGTGATCGGCGTCACCGGCGCCCGCAAGGGCATCGTCTATTTTACCGCGCCGCGCGGCATGCTCACGGTATTGCTGATGCGCATGCAGGAGACCGATACCAGCGATGAAAACATCAAGGATCTGGTCGGCGAAGTGGCCAATACCATCTCGGGGAACGCGCGTCGCGACTTCGGCAAGAACTTCAACATCTCCGTGCCGATCGTGATCGCGCACGATCTGGAAAAGGTGACCACTCCCTACGCGCGCTCCTTCGTCATCCCGATCAACTGGCGCACGCACTCGGCCAAACTGGTGGTGTGCCTCGAATAGGACGCCCCGGCCGGCGCTACTTTCCGTCGATTGAGAATGCCAGCAGCACGTTGACGCCGTTGCTGCCGGTGCGCGCCGCGCCATTGAACCCGGACATCGTGTAAAGCATTCCGCCCGCAATGGTCGGACCCATGCCGTCGATGCCGCCGCCCGGCTGCGCCGCATTTCCGTTGACGGTGCCGTAGGTCTGCGCCGTGGTGCTGAACTCCCAGGCGATTTTCCCGCTGGCTGCATCGTAGGCCCGCAACCACCCGTCCAACGTGCCGGAGAATACGATGCCCGGCATGACACCCGGTGCCGCGGACTGCGCGCGCACGCAGGCTCCCTTGGTATAGTCCTTGGAGCGGTCGCCCGCATAATGGCAGGGTGCCAGGGGCGCCGGCACGCCCCAGACGATCTGTCCCGAGAACGGGTCCAGCGCGTACAGGCCCGGTTTTCCATGCGGCGCATTTTCCGGGGAGGGGGCGCCGGCGGCAACGGCGATCTCATTGAAGATCTCGCCGATGTCGGAATTCGGAACGAACACATATTTGTTGTCCGTGCCGATGCCCCACTCGATGCCGCCCAGCGGCGAACCCGTGCCGACTGCGGTCTTCCACAAGGTGTGTCCGGTATCCGGATCGATCCCGTAGACCATGCCGGACTTCTGGCCGGCCACCAGAATCTGTTTGCGGCCGTGCTTGATCAAGATCGGCGTCGCGCCGAAGTCAAAATCCGGACCGGTCGGCGCCGGGCAATTGGCCACCTTGATCGGCCCGCTGCAGCCCACGATGAAATTGTCGTGGGTGGTGACCTGATTTCTCCAGCGTACCTTGCCGGTCTTCATCTCGACGGCGACGATCGCATCATCGCCGTCGGTAACCGCATCGGTATAGCTGTCGCCGGTGACCACGTAGACCAGGCCGCGTTTGGCATCGACGGTCGGCGAGGCCCAGACCGGTGCGCCGGCAGGCCCCTGCATTTGAATGCCATTGGCATTCTTGCGAGTCGGTTGCAGCGGCCCGGTGATCATGTAGGTCTGCCACTGCTTCTGCCCGGTGTTCAGGTCAAGAGCCGCCAGACTGCCGCGGAAGCTGCAACAGGAATAGTTCGGCTGCATCGCGACCACTTCCTCGCCGGATGAGAGCGGAACGAAGATCTGCTCCCCCGAGATCACCGGCGTGCCGGTGATGCTCGAAGCCATGTGACTCTCGAGCGAATCGCTGTGCCAGATTTCCTTGCCGCTCTGCGCGTCGAATGCGCGCACCACGCGCTTGCCGACGCCCACGAAAGTGGCCCATCCGCTCGGTGAGATCGGCGATCGGATCACCATCGGAGTGGTGCGCGATGAGGCATCCTCGACGGCCCAGTGCACGCAACCGGTCTTGGCGTCCAGGGCGTAGAACTTGCCGCCCCGGTTGGTGATGAACAGCCAATCGCCCACGACCACGGGTTGTCCGCCGCCGGGCATGGAGAAAGCCCATTTCACCTTGAGCTTGGGAACGTCGGCCGCGCTCAGGCCGGGATTCGGCTGAAAACGCGTGGAATTCTCGTCCGGCCCGAGCGCCGGCCAATCCGACTTGCCGGCGCGGATCGGTTCATTGGCCGCACACATGAGGTCCGAGCCCGCGGACCCCAGCTGCTGGCCGGGCGCGAGAAACAGTGCCACCGCCTCGATCTCGGGCCGCGACAACCCCTTGGCCATCGGCGCCATCACGCCGGTGGTCAGCGCCGTGACGATGTCCGCGGGAGCGCGAAATGCCAGTTCGGCGCGCGTCGGCGCCCGTTCCACGGCCGGCTCATGACAGCTCTGGCAGCGGGAATTGAACACGGCCGCGCCGCTGGGCCGCGGCGCGGCGGATTCCTGCGCCCACGAGACGGTGCCGATGCCCAGAGCGAGCGTCAGCGCCGCGCCGGCGCCGATCCAGATCCGATGTATGTGCATGGAAACTCCCCAGATCCGAATCTAGTCATGAAAATCCAATCCAGCGTCCCGCCATCGCAACCATCAGCCAGGCCGCGATCGTCACCAGCGTCACGCCGCGCACGGCGATGCCGGCAGCCCCGCGCCGCACCAGCGGGTTGAATGCAAAATAGGTGACGGCGAGGGCGATGGCCAGCGAAATCATCTTCACCCAGAACGCCTGCCGCCCATAGAGCTTTACCGGCTCGGATACACCCAGCAGCAATCCCGTGAGCACCAGCATGGCGACCGCGCCGTTCAGATAGCGATGCGCGCTCTGGTAGATCTCGGCGACCGGGCTCTTCAGTCCCCACCCCAGGATCGACACGGACATGATCAGGATCGAGCCGCCCAGCAGCGCGAGCGCCAGCAAATGCGCCGATTCGATGGCGGGAAACAACCAGGTCGACTCGCGAATGGTCTGACCGAGCGGCGAGGCTTCGATATTCTGAGCGACGTGATACAGATTCATGGTTCAGCCCGGATCCAGGGCGCAGCCGGTGAGTTCCGCCATGACCGGCGAGGTGATGCTGTCGCAGTCGAACCAGTTGTAGGCGATGAGGCGCCCGAAAACGATGACGCAGGCCCAGGCGCTCAACGAAATGAGCGCGCAAATCTTCGATTTCCCCGGCACCGGGCCCAAATCCCAGGCGGCTTTGTCGCGTTCTACCTTGAACGTGAACACGGCGATGTTGATGGCGGCAATCAAGATCATCAGAACTTTCAGCCGAAACCAGATGCTGTGATAGGTGCGCACCGGAATGGCGAGAAACAACATCGACCCGGTGAGCACCAGGAGCGCAAATCCCGCGATCGTCCAGGGCAGAATCCGCGACAGCATCTGCGATACCGGCACAGTAGTATAGGAAAAGCCTAACAAGCGCAGATCCACCATCGCGATGGTGCCGACGAACAGCATGATGGACATGACATGGGTGGATTCGGTGATCGCGTACATGTACAGCGATTCGTGCAGTGCGATGCTCCAGGGCGTGTCGGCCAGCTTGATGACGAGTCCCTCGAGCATCGATTCCCCGCTTGTTATATATCAGCCATGTTTGCCCTGCGGAAATGCCGCAACCATCCCGGGCGCACGGGAAATTGTATTGCAATGACCGCTGTCTAAAGCGATTATAAGCGGTGATTATACGCGGGAGGAAATCTCTGATGAAACTACGCACCGACAAGGCTGCGCGAATCTCGGCCGCCCTGATCGCGACGATCGCCATCGGCGCGCCCGCACTGGCGCATCACGCATTTCAGGCGGAGTTCGACGGCAATCAGCCCATCATGCTGCAAGGCAAAGTCACCAAGGTGGAGTGGATCAATCCGCATACCTGGGTGCACATGATCGTCGTCACCAACGGAGTCTCGCAGGAGTGGATGGTGGAAGCGGGCACGCCCAATACGCTGCTGCGCGAAGGCCTGACGCGCGATTCGCTCAAGCCGGGCGAGGAGATCATCGTCCGCGGTTATCGGGCCAAGGATGCCCGGTGCCGTCCGGCGTGCAAGGCAAACGGCCGCGACGTGACGTTCCTGGACGGCCACAAAGTGTTCATGGGATCGAGCGGCACCGGAGCACCGAAAGACGGCGCGGATCCGAATGAGAAATAGTCGCCGCTAAGATATCGGGCGACTAAACGAGGGGGACGTTCTGAATAACAAGATGAAGATATTGGCTCTGGTGACCATGGCCGGATCGGCGGCGCTTGCCTTGGGCCATGCGGCGCCGGCCGCGGCCGCCCACAAAGCGCCTGCCGGCGCGTCGGTCGAGCGCGTCGGCGGACATCCCAATTTCAGCGGTATCTGGTCGGTCATGAATACCGCCAATTGGAACATCGAGCCGCATCTTGCGAGCGCGGCGCTCGAGCTGCGCCCGGGTCCGGTCGTTCCGGTGCCGGCCAAGGCCGTCGTTGCGCTGGGTGCCGTCGGCTCGGTACCCGCCGGCATGGGTATCGTGGAAGGCGGGACGATCCCCTATACGACCCAGGCGTTGGCGCAGCGCGAGGAGAACAAGCAGCACTATCTGGAACGCGATCCTGAGGTGAAATGCGACCTGCCGGGCGTGCCGCGCGCGAACTACATGTCCATGCCGTTCCAGATCGTACAGTCCGCAAAAACCCTGTTGATCTCCTATGAATACGACGGTGCGGTGCGCGACATTCTTTTCAACGACCCCGGTCCGCCGCCGATCGACAGTTGGATGGGCCAATCGGTCGGCACATGGGACGGCGACACCCTGGTGGTCACCGTCACGGGACAGAATGACAGCACCTGGTTCGATCGTGCGGGCAACTTTCATTCGGGCGACATGAAAGTGGTGGAGCGCTGGACCATGCTGAACGAGAACAGCATTCGCTATCAGGCGGAGATTACCGATCCTGCGACCTTCACGCGGCCCTGGAAAATGAGCGTGCTCATGTACCGGCGGCTCGCCGAAGACGCGCGTTTGCAGCAGTTCAAATGTGTCGAGTTCGTTGAAGAACTGATGTACGGCGACCTGCGCAAGGAGCCGCTGAAATGAACACATGCAGATTTACCGCGCTGCTGGCCGGCGCGGCCGTATCCGCCCTGGCGGTGTCGATCGCGTTCGCGGCGCCCGCGGCCGGCACGTACAAAGCTCCGTTGAACGCCTATGGGCAGCCGGATCTCGAAGGGACCTGGACCAACGCGACGCTGACGGTGCTCGAACGGCCGAAGGAATATGGCACCCGCGGGATCATGACCGGCGAGGAGGTCAAGAAGGTCGAGGGTGACGATGCCAGGATGCTGGCCGCCGACAACGCGCCGCGAGACCCCAAGGTGAAGACCACCGATTTGCCGCACGAGTGCGGCCGCGGCTTCAGCGGCGCCGGGTGCGGCTACAACGCGGCATGGATCGATCCGGGCACCACGGTAATGCGCGTGAACGGCGAGCCGCGCACCTCGTTCATCACCGATCCCGCGGACGGGCGGCTGCCGCCTTTCAAGCCCGGCGTGAAGGTTCCCAATATGTACATGCGCGCGCACTACGGCGAGAACCCGGAAAATCAAACGCTCGCGGAACGCTGTCTCACCTCATTCGGCTACAGCGCCGGTCCGGTGATGCTGCCCCTGCTGTACAACAACAACTACGAGATCGCACAGAGCAAGGACACGGCGGCCATTGTCGTCGAGATGGTTCACGACGTGCGTATCATTCGCATCGGCGGCAAGCACCGCACCGATGGTGAACGGCCCTGGATGGGCGATTCGATCGGCTGGTACCAGGGTCCGACGCTGGTGGT
>DATAVN010000055.1:0-8892 GCA_036267715.1 Steroidobacteraceae bacterium
GCGGAGTCAGAGTCCGTCAAAACCTCAGGATTACTCCCGCATTCCGCTCCAAGTGTTGCTTCGGTGTCGCCGGCGCGACCCGAGCAGCTTTCCACCCCGGGCAATCGCACAGCGGTGGCCCGGGGAGTGACTGCATTAACACCCACCGCGCCACAGGCCCTCCCGCGAGAGCGGGTTCGTTCATCGGCGCAATATCGCCATCGACTGACGCGCGACGAAGTCAGCTATTGAACCCCGCCTTGGCGGCGGCGATGACTGGGGTGTCGGTCTGACGGAAACTCATCAACAGCCTCGTCTGGCAATCGGTGATGTGGCGGCCGGGCAAGGCAAGGTTCCTCATCAGATGAAGAACCTCCCTCCTACCGACCGGCTGCGACCGTTGTGCAAACGCCTCGCGGGTGCGCGCCAGCGCCATACTGGAGATGAGCCGCACGGCGAACCCGGCGTCGATCAACCGGTGTGCCAAAACCCGACGATAGTTACCGGTGGGTTCAAGGCCGACAACGACCGGCTGTTGAATCGCCTGGAGCGCGGTAACGAGCTTGTCGTGATCGCCTCGGGTGTTCAGGATCGTCATGCGGCGCCTGCGTCCTCCGCGAACAGCTTCGATCAGAACCTCATTGCGGTACTTGGCAACATCGATTGCTACGCCCCAGCCGCGGCAAACCAAACCCTGTGAGAAATGCGGGTTAAACCCCTGCGCCTCGCTCGGCTTCGGCCGGGTTGGGGCTTTCGGGAGTAAGCCGCGACGTACGTCGTTGAAATGACCACAAGCGTGACGGCAATCAGCAGAACGGGTGCGGTTCTCGGTTAATCGGACCGCGCAACCGTTGCTGCAGCCGTGGACTCGCCAGCCGTTCCATGCCAAAGCCGCAATGCAGTGCTTGCAACCCAGGCGCGGCTGCTCTGACGACGCGGAACGGGCCAAGGGCGAGATCGGGTGGCGTGAGGTCGATCGCCGCTACCCTGATCCCCGCCTCGCGGAGGCGATCAGGCAATTCCGCCGCCGGCAACCGATATCGGCTATCCAGCGAAGATAGCGGTACACCGTCGCTTAACGGAGTCCGTAGGAAATCGCCCGCCCCGGGCCGGTGGGGCAGATAATACGCGGCATGATCGAGAAAGCTGCCCGACCGCACCTCCTCGGGCCGGCGCGGGCGCGGGCCACTGCCGTCGCGCAGCATGCGACGCAATCCGGCGCCGGTCATCCCCTGCTCGAGCAGCGCTTTTCGAACTGCCGATCGCGCGTCGTAAGCCGCGGCCGAGGTGGCCGTGACGCCGGGCCACTCGTCGCCATCGCCGAGCGCCAGACACAAAACGACTGGAATGCCGCCGGCCCCATCGAGAAGATACAGCTCGACCTCGGCGCCGCAGCGCGTCAGTTCCGCTATCAGCCGAGCCAAATCGTCATCCGTGTCATCCGGGAGCAGTCGTAAACCCTGCTCGCGGCAATACCACGTCAACATGACGGCGTCGCGTTCGATCAGCTCCAAGACTGCCCGTTCGGTCGCGCTTGCAACGCAAGTCCCGGCCGCAAGCCCGTTTGTCGTGACCTGGCAAAAGAAATCGTCGAAATCGTCGCGGAACCGGTAGAACACCTGCGCAGCGGCAATCCACACCGCAGCGCCGGTGTCGAGCCATCGGCCGCGGACCCAGTGGTGAACGCCCGCGGGGTCAAACGGTCGGAACGGGAAATCCGACGCCTCGTATTGCGTGCGCCCGTAAAGACACAAGTCGCGCGGGTCGATCACATCACCGTCGAGATCGTCGATCCGCTTCGCGGTCAATGCGTCGGGCGCGTAGCGCGAGGCGGCATAGCGCTCAACTGCCTCGCCGAGTGCCCCAATCGTCGCCTCAACCGGCGTCATACCCTTGCCGGAAGCCGGCTCGCTAGGCCATCGCTCGCCTGGTTCTGCATACTCGGCAGTCAGCGCGACGGCAATAAATGGGACGGCGGGCTCAGCGTTGGATCGGTCGCGCAGAATAATGCCGCGCACCACGCCCGTTTCGACATCGACCAGAGGTGCCAGCGAGGATAGCAACTGCTCCGGCGAGTCTGCCGTCAGCGCCGCGCAACCAGACAGCAATGTGTCGTCTTGCGCCGAGGCTGCTGGAGCGCCGCCGCAGACATCGCACCACGGCATTGGCAGGAACCGGTGCAGAGTGCCGGTCGAACTCGATCCTTCCCGGACCAGAACCCGGCCGCACAGCATGCTTTCGCCGTTGTCTTCGAGAAAACTCGCGACTTCTGTCGCGACAGTGCGACCGACTCTGCGGGCGAGATCAATATGCTCGGCTGGTGGGTTCGGCCCACGGCCCTCGAAGCAGAGGCGCGCATATCGATGCGCGGCCCACGGTGCGCGCGCCGTCGCGAGCAGCCGCAGTTTGGCGCAAAGCCAGCATCCAGCGTGCCCCGGTAACGCAATCGGGCCGATCGCGGCCCGGTTGCCGAATAGTTCGGCCCCGAGGAATGGTACACTTGCGTCGCGACAGGCACGTTCGGCGGCGCTTTGCAGATCGAGCCGTGCCGGTGCCCACCCCCCGATCATCAGCGCGGCTGCGCCAGTCAGCATGCTGACCAACGTCGCCCGCGAGGGGGCCGGATCGCGGACAATCGCGGCGACGCACGCCGGCGCGGCCTGCCGAATGCGATCAATCAACGCCTCAGCCGCCGAACCCGTCCGGGCATCGACGCAGACGGTGAGGGCACCCAGTCCATCGATCGCCAAGTCAAGGCCGGCAATCATCGCCCACGGTGCCGCGCCGACGATCACGACATGTGCCTGAGACAGGCTGCGCCGTCCCGCAATTGCGGTGATCCCCGGACGATGAACGACGCCGGCAGAAACCAACAGGTCAAGAAGCGCTTGCATCGACAGCCGGTCCGCAGCGGCAACCCTCGCGAGGGGATCGCCACCTACCGGATCGGCGGCGCTCTGGACCAGGACGTCGATCAGTCGTGCCATCTGCTCGGCCATGTCCCGGGAGCAGGGAATGCCGATCGGACCCGTGTCGGACAAGACGAGTAAGCCGTCCTGGGCACAATGAATGCGGCCTGGATCTATGTAGACCATTGTGTCACCCGGCAGTTTTCTATGCCAGCGGGGCGGCTACGGAACGACGGCGTAGGTGATCCGCATCTGTTGGTGTGCCGCCCGCGGCAATGCGCGGCAACGCCATGGCCAGCAGCAGGCGCTCAGGCATGTTTCGCTTGGCGCTTGGGCAAGGTTTCCGCCCCTCGTCCCATTCCTTCGGGCATGCGCCCCCGCAGACCGGCAACATCCGACAGGATCCGCAGTCGTAGCGGCCGGCTTCGACCTCGTCGTTGAAGTTGCCGAGCAGCGCGCGCGCGCTCCCGCTTTCACCTTGCCGCACGTTGCCGAGGGAATATGTGTTCGGGTCGCCGTAAGCGGGGACGTACGAGACCTCGGTACAGTTGAACAACCCGCCATGCGCGTCGACCAACGCGGCTTGCGGCTGCACGGCCAGGCAGACGACGCGCTGGACCGCTGGAATCAGCGATACGTTGAAGCCCAACATCGCCATCTCGCAGAGCCAGGCGATTTCGAGCTCTGCAAATTCTTCCGGACCGAGGCTGCGCAGGTGCGCGTCGTTGCCCCACCCGTGGATCGGCGCGACGTAGAACTGGATCCGGCGGTGGATGCCGCGTTCGTGCAGTTCGTGCAGCAGCGGGATGACGCCATCGGCGTTTTCGCGATCGACGTTGCAGCGAACCTTAATCTCGACGGGCCGCTCGCCGACCGCGGCGACCAGCGAGAGCAGATTGGCGAGAATGCGATTGTAGGTTGCGCGCCCCATCTTTGTATGCCGGCGTGCATCATGGTAGGCGGCCGTGCCGTCGAGTGACACGGTGATCGACACAACGTGCAGGTCGTCCACGAGTTCGGCGCCGACGCTGGGCGACATCGCCAGCCCGTTGGTGATGATGCTCGCCCGGTATTCACTCCCAGCAGCCTCGGCGACGCGCTTAAGGAGCGGCGTCAACGACCGCATGCCGCGCATCCCAGCGAGCGGTTCGGCGCCAAACCAGCACAGGTTCAATTCTGCAAACTTACCGGCTGCGAGCCGTCGCCGCACATCCTCGACGATCGCCTGCTCGTTAATCTCGCTGAGCTGAACCCGCGAATGCTGCTGACCGCAATAACCGCATCCGAGCTGACAATGCGCTGTCGGCTGGATCACATAATTGAGATGCTTGTTGTTTTCGATGGCATTACGGTTTTCATTCAGGATCGTCCGCAGCTCATTTTCTTCGTAGGGCACGAGAACCTTCGCCTGACGCAATTCAGTCAGCATGGAATCCGGCATTGCCGAGAATTCGTTGTTAGAAAGCTTTTCCCAGGTTGCTCTTGGGAGCTGATAGGTTGCCCCCGTACGTGTTGCAAACAAGATGACCGAGCTCGGTTCGTTGTCCTGTAAAAAAGGAGGCGATATGACGAGATATGAAGATAGCTTGTCCATAATAACGAATCCCTCCACATACGCCTCCCTCACGACCGAAGGTGAGGAGGGTCTCGAAGACAGGCCGGCCTGAGAAGTGCCGATGAAGAACCGACGCGAGCGGCTGCAAGTTGAACATTCAAATTGGAGCCTCTGTACTCTTCAGACCAGCCCGCCACAGTTAGTTCAGTCAGGCCCGTCCGGCTTAACCGGTCCGGCCTGCCACCGCCGGCGTAGACGCAAGCGCCGCCGCCGCATCCTTGCCGCCGCATCCGCTGTTCTGGCAACTCGTGTTCTGGTCCGACAGCGCCCGCAAGCGACTTAGCTGGTCCGATGTGAGGCTGCTGGCGGCGGGGCCGGTGGTCATATGCCCGATCGCCGTGTCGAGTTGTGTTTTTGCCTGGGACAGCGCACTGACCAAAGCATCGGTGTTGATAGTCGGTTTGTCAGACATCACTCTTCTCCTCGGTTTGCGTTACAAACAATTTGTACCCGACCGACCGTCAGCCGGGCCGGCCCTTTGTTAACTTTGTTAATCGTATCTATGATCCGTTAACTTTGTTAATCGTGGAGCCTTATTTAAGCTAAGGCGACGTTAACCAAACCGCAATACCAATTCGACCTGACACACTCTCTTTCGCTATCTCATTCAAAATATAAAGTTAAATTCTATGCGCATCATCGCCGACCCGATGGCGATGGTTGGACGCAAGGACTGATCGTAAACGAATAGATAATCGTTTCTCACAAAGGCTGTATGATTCAATTTAGTGTAATTGCAAACCGCCATACCGACGGCCCGGTCCCATTAAATAGAGGGCCACAAATCAACAACCGCGCCGCGCCCTCGCGCCTGCCCCGTCAGCGCCAACCGCCTTGCGATCGCTCATGTCGTTTGCCGAGTGGATGAGGCTCTGTGAGGAGCGGGATAAACTGGTTCAAGTTGAACCAGTTTCCGCAAAGGGCGGGCGTGGCAAGGAAGGCGGCATGCGTGCCGCGGCCCGAGACCTAGGCGAACGATCGCGATCCCCGATATAACGGGTGATCGCAATACTTAATCGCATGGTCGCATCATTGTCCACTTTGGCTTACCTCTAAAGCGGTATGAATGCGCTTGTCTGCAGATTTCCTTTTGATTATCAGCGATATAACAGCAGGAAACATACCTCTCAGAGCTACCTCGAAATTAACTAAATCTTAACTTTCGCTGCGAAGTTAGCTCTAATTAAGCTTAGGCCAAGTGGGATAATGGTGTAGATATGCTTGGCGCCCCTAGTTCATCCCGCGAAGGCTATGTTTCTGGTGAAGTAAGTAAATAATGTGACTAATAAATACTTAGTAAGTAATGGAAAGAACTGACCCAGCGTGACGGCTTCTTCTTAAACAACGGCGTTCTTTTTTGGGTAGACAGAGCATGACACCGCAACCAGGGTACATTGAGATTGAACAGGAAGTTGGTCAAGCAGTCGGCGGCGATTTAGCAACAGCAGCGCTGACTGCGTCTGCCATCCGCTCCAACCTGCCTCATGTGACGCCCGATCGTCAGCCGATTACCACCATGGTTGTAGACAAGAATGCGCTTGTTGTGCATGGGCTAGTCCATTTACTGGCGGATACTGATTTTCATATTGCGGCGTCTGGTTCTTGCCTCATGGACTTGCCTGAAGCTGCCTCGGACAACGCTGATCAGCTTCTATTACTTGGCCTCGGCAACGATACGGACACTTTGATCTCAGAGCTGCGGCAATGGAAGGTGACTCATAAGGCTACAAGCGTCATTGTATTGAGCGAACGCTTTAAGATCGATGAAGCCTTGATGGCGATGAAGGCAGGAGCAGGTTGTTATCTGGTAAAAGACAGAATCAACCGAACCGTCCTCTTGCGGTCCCTGGAATTAGTTTTACAAGGGACTCTGGTGCTGTCCGGGCAATTCGCGAACGAGGTTACGCAAGACCGGATCAGTGGTGGTCCACAGGCACATTTTACGTCCGCTAACTCGGGGCTCGTCCCGGAGTCCGCGGCAGCCCAATCCGCCGATATGAATGAACTTGAGGGGTTGACGGATAGACAGCGGGTGGTCCTGTCACATTTGATGCGCGGTGCTTCCAATAAGCACATAGCCAATGCCCTGGGTATCGCCGAGGCCACGGTCAAAGTTCACGTCAAAAGCTTACTTCGCAAAATCCATGTCAACAACCGAACACAGGCAGCGATGTGGGGCATGAACGCCCAATTGCCGAGCGACGCGGAAAGCAAAGACACCATAGATTTTTGACGGCTATGGCCTCATTTCCCCACTGAACAGACCGTCTTTCAGCTCGGTCCGGCAGGTACGGCGCGAACTCTCCACCCGCATTGCAGAGGACGGCCCTCGTGATGCCTATTGGATTTGATACGGGAAATCGTGCGGGAACAACCTACCGGAATATGGCTGACAGCTGTCATCCATCCAAAAGACCCGAATTTCTCTTTTTTGAGCCATTTCGGCGATCTCCGAAAGCCCATGCGGGTTGAATGACATGGTAGCTATGATAATCTCAAGTTCCTGGTCTTTAACTATTTCACGTGCGTCTTCCAGTGTATCGGCAGTAAAAACCGTATAACCATAATTTTTCAAACAAGGTAATACTGTCGGGTTACTCCCCTGGTCGATCAGCAAAACTGAACTCATCTGCCCTCTCTTTGACCCACCTCACCAACCCGTGACTGATTCGCATCAGTATCCGGTGAGAGCGGAAATTTCAATTCATTAGGCGTCACGCCTAGTTAGGAGCGCCCCTGGCCATGCCTGCGAGGATCAACCACACCGGCGCTGCTGCATGGCCAGGAAGCGGCGGTCTTTGCGGATGCCGGCCATATCGGGGCGGACAAGCGGCCGGAGCTTGCCGACCGCGACTTGTCTTGGAACATCGCGATCAAGCGCAGCATCATAAAGGCGCTGCCCAAAGGCCTACGCAATATTGCCGAGCCGGTCGAGCGGGCACTGTCGCAGGTGCGGGCATCGGGTCCCTCCTTCAACCCGCTCGAGGAATAGATGGGGCCGTTCCGAGCTGTCTCGACTTCGTGGCAAAGCAGTTTGGGCGCGGTGTTGGCGGTCGAAAAACTATGGGAACGGCTCTACTAGGCTTCCTGATCTCACCCGCGACTTCTTCATCGCAGCGATTATCGCCGACGCCATATTGCGGCGCGACAGCAGCCATTTCACGCGATCGATACGATGGCTCTACATCATCCTCCAAGCACATTGAAAAGAGACGCGTTTCTTCTGGCACTCCCCGCAGCCGTTGCGCCCCAAGGTCCTGGAAAGTGAGAGTTGAACCGGCAGCGAAAGCGCGAACGGTGCCAGATACGACAATTTCACAAGGCAGTGCGATTGCCGCTATGCGTGCTGCAATGTGGACAGCGATGCCTGTGATCTCGTTGCCGTTGAGGTGAACCTCGCCGGCATGGATGCCGCTGCGCAGACAAATTCCAAGCGGTCCGACCGCTTCGGCGATGCCCGCGGCGCAGTGGATAGCGTGTGTCGCGCTATTGAAGATCGCCAGAAAACCGTCGCCGCAGTTCCTGATCTCCTGTCCGCCAAAGCGTCTGATCTGCTGACGTGTCGCAGCATCATGCCGATCGAGCAGTTTGCGCCACGAATAATCTCCGAGCCGTGCTGCGCACGCCGTCGATTCGACTATGTCGCTTATTAGTATGGCGACGAGCTTTCGCTCGGCGTCGGCGCCCGCCGACATATCGTCTGGGTCATCGGCATGTGGCGCTCGCGGTTTGGCGATACTGCGCAGCGAACATTGTTGTATCACAGCTCGCTCGGCCCGTCGGATGAGCGCTCTCAACTTATCGAGCCATCCCGAGCGTGGCATCGTATGCGAGCGGCCGGCAAATTGCTGCAATTCGGCCAATGCGATCTGGCGCGCCGATCGAGCTTCTGCCTTTTCAATGCGCAAGAGTTGAACAGCGCTGCTCATCACGAACTCCATTCCACTTTCGCCGTAGACCGTCCTGTCCGGGTTGGTCTGCTGATTGACGGGCGCCGGGCCCCCCGACCGCCTGAATTTGGCCGGGCTATATTGACGGTGTAGGGAACGGAGGGCTTGAAGGAGGGGCGGATTTATCATTACGATTTTCTTGCCCTTTCCTTAAGGAAGGTGACGTGACCCCCTGAAACTCCTCCAGGCGAAGCTAGAGTCCGGCCCAACGAGAGGGACGGACGATGAAGCGAGCAAGGTTCACGGAAGAGCAGATCATCGCGGTGCTGCGCGAGCAGGAGGCCGGGGTTCCGACAGTGGAGGTGTGCCGCAAGCACGGGGTCAGCTCGGCGACGTTCTACAAGTGGAAGGCCAAGTACGGCGGTCTCGATGTGTCCGACGCCAAGCGGCTGCGGTCGCTGGAGGACGAGAACGGCCGGCTGAAGCGGATGCTGGCTGA
>DATAVN010000056.1:0-1777 GCA_036267715.1 Steroidobacteraceae bacterium
ACGTCGCGCAGCAGCCGTGCGATCCGGGCCAGCGCCTTCAAATGATCGGCGCCCGCGCCTTCCGGCGCCAGCAGCAGGAACACCAGATCGACCGGCTGGCCGTCCATCGCCTCGAAATCGATCGGGCGCTCGAGCCGGGCAAACAGCCCGAACAGTTTTTCCAGTTTCGGAAGTTTGCCGTGCGGGATGGCGACGCCGTAACCCACGGCCGTGGTGCCCAGCTTCTCGCGCTGCAGCAACACCTCGAACACGGTGCGCTCGTTCTGCCCGGTCAACGATGCAGCGCGCGCCGCCAGCTCCTGCAGCGCCTGCTTCTTGCTGTTGACCTTCAATGCCGGGAGAATCGCCTCGGGTGCGACCAGGTCGGTAATCGTCATTGGGCGTTCCGAGGTGAATTTAAGCCGTCAGGTTGCGAAATAGGTTTTAAAGCGGCGGCGTCAAGAAGATGAGATGGGAGGCGGGGTTATGCCCCGGGTCCTGGCTGGGGGGCTTCTACTCCAACGGTTGACCGCTGCCAACTGTCGGGAAAGCAGTTCCCGGCCCTGTCCTCAACCCCTATCCTTGGGCGGCGCGGACCATAGGGAGGGGGCCAAAAGCCGTCAATACCGGGCTGGTACCGATCAACCCCTATCCCCGGCGTTGACCGCTGGCGGATCGATCCAGCCGACATTGCCGTCCGCCCGCCGGTAAATGATGTTCAGCCGGCCGCTGGAGCCGTGCTGAAATACCATGCAGGGGGCCCCGGTCAGATCCAGCTCCATCACCGCCTCACTGACCGAGAGCCGGCGCAGCGAGGTTGTGGCCTCGGCGATGATCACGGCATTGTAGGCCTCGACCTCGTCTTCGCCGTCATGCGCGGGCGCCTCGATCACATAGCTCGCTGCATCCAGCGTCGGCGCGGCGATTTCCGCCAACGCGGCCGAAGCCGCATAGGCCTTGCGCGCCGATCGATCCTTCAACCGGCTCTTGTAGCGGCGCAACCGCTTTTCGATCATCAGCAGCGCCTGATCGGCACTGGCATAGGCATCGGCGGCGTTGCAATCGGCTTCCAGCGTGATGCCGGAATCAAGATGCAAGGCGCAATCGGTGCGGAAACCGAAGCCGTCCTTGCTCAGCGTGATGTGGCCGGAATAGTTGCCGTCGAAATATTTGCGAAGTACTTCCTCGGTGCGCTCGCTGACGCGCCCGCGCAATGCTTCGCCGATGTTGATGCTTTTACCCGAGATCCGAAGGGTCATGGTGAGGGCCTCGATTGGTTCCGGAGTTTAGTCGATCCCGGCCCGATTTGGCCAGCACGCAATCACGCCGGGGCGGTGTCGCGGGACCGGTCGGAAGCTGCCGCAGGCGCCGAAAGGGCATTTCCAAGCATGCTCTGTTTGTCGCGGCGGCGCTGCACCGAGGACGGAATCCGCATCGCCTCGCGGTATTTGGCGACGGTGCGGCGGGCGATATCAATGCCGGATTCGCGCAATCGTTCCACGATGGTGTCGTCGGACAGAATCGCCACCGCGTCCTCGCCGTCGATCAACTGCTTGATGTGATGGCGCACCGCTTCCGCCGAATGCGCTTCGCCGCCGTCGGCGGACGCGATCGAGGCGGTGAAGAAATATTTCAATTCAAAACTGCCGCGATTGGTCGCCATGTATTTGTTGGCGGTGACCCGCGACACCGTCGATTCATGCATCTGGATCGCGTCCGCGACCGCCTTCAGATTGAGCGGCCGCAAATGCGCGACGCCGTGGGTGAAGAAGCCGTCCTGCTGGCGCACGATCTCGGT
>DATAVN010000057.1:0-1763 GCA_036267715.1 Steroidobacteraceae bacterium
CGGAGATGCCCGTTGATTTCGGCATTCTGGCGGGGGCCGGCGCCCCGGTCCGCGACTTCAAGGCCGGTGAGGTGATCTTCAACCAAGGCGATCCGGCCGCCGAACTGTTCGTGATCCAGAGCGGCAGGGTCGATATCACGCGCTCGGCAATCGGTTGCTCGCGAGCTTGTCCGACCACGATATTTTCGGCGAAATGGCGTTGATCGATGCCGCCCCGCGCAGCGCCAGCGCGGTGGCAAAAACCGACGTACGCTTGGTGCCGGTCGGCGAGAAGCAATTTTTGTTTCTGATCAGCCGCACGCCCCATTTCGCGCTCAATGTGATGCGGGCGCTGGCGCGGCGCCTGAGAGCGACAAGCGGCGCGATCTAATCGGATCCGGGTCACCGGGCGCGATACCTGCGTCAGTTCTCCGGCAAACCAGCGTAGATGTTTGCTAGCGGCAGATCGAGGCCCAGCGCTGGGATGATGATGCTCTCGTCAACTCTGGAGATCGGCTCAGGCCCGGCGGCAAAACCCTGATTCCCGCGAAGCCATATCCACGCCTTTGGCTCGTCCTGAGCAAAGACGAGGTAAGCCGCGAGTCCCGGCAGCCGCAGATATTCGGCTGCCTTGTCCCCGAGATCGATTGCCGCAGTCGACGGCGAAAGTACCTCGATCGCGAGCACCGGTCTGCTTGCGGTCAGGTCACCACGGCGCCCGCCGGCCTGGTCGAGCAGGATGTCGGGGAAACGCAATGTTCGCGGCCCGGCATCCAAACCAAAGGCTGCATGAACGGTCCACTGTTGAGGATCAAGTTGGGCGCGGAGCAGCAATGCCAGATTTAGAACAATAATCCCATGCGCCGCGCGATGCGCGGACCATCATGACGGCGCGTCCCCCTACAAGTTCGAAACGCTCTTCGACTCCGGTGAGCCAGCCGAGGAACGCCGGCTTATCCACGTGGGTCGGAAGCTGGATGTTCATGATAGGTCGTGACCTGCGGACCGCACGCACTGTAGCAAATTGCCGCCGGTTAAAACAGAGCGGTCTAGGATCAATCAGCCAACCGCTTGATCAGTTCCATCGCACCAGCGGGGGCGCGGATTTTGCCTTCGTGGATCACGTAGGCAAAGACGTCGCGCGGCGCCGCTTTCGCTGCGGCTTTCTCCACGTGCGGCAGGTCATCCGGCGCCTTACCCTGCGCCCACAATTGCAGGCGCTTGGCCCAGGCGGTGATCTCCTTCGGCGGGTACGCGGTCGGCACCTTATCATCGCCGCGTTGCAAGCGGGCATAGACGAAATCGCCGGTGAGATCGGCGATGTTGGGATAGGTGGCATGGTCGGTAAACACTACCGGCATGCCGAATTGGCGCAGCAGCGCGATGAATTCCGCCGTATAGAAACTATCGTGCCGCACCTCGATGACATGGCGCAGCGCGCGACTATCGAACTCGGACGGCAGCAGTTCGAGGAAGCCGCCGAAGTCGGCGGCATCGAATTTTTTGGTCGGGGAGAACTGCCAGAGTAGCGGCCCGAGACGATCGCCAAGCTCCGTAATGCCGGAATTGAGGAAGTATTTGATGGAATCGCCGGCCTCTTTCAAAACTCGACGGTTCACGGCAAAGCGCGGTCCTTTCAGCGCAAAGACAAAATCCGCCGGCACTTCGCTCGCCCATTTGCGGAACGTCGCCGGTGTCTGGGTCCGATAGAACGTGCCGTTGACCTCGATCGAGGTCAGCCGCTCCGCCGCGTAGGAAAGCTCCTTGGCGTGAGGCAGGCCGTC
>DATAVN010000058.1:0-43846 GCA_036267715.1 Steroidobacteraceae bacterium
GTAGGCCTTGAACTCCCCGCCGTGCTTCTCGGCCATCACCTTCGTCAAGGCCGCCGTCAAGGTCGTCTTGCCATGATCCACATGCCCAATCGTCCCCACGTTCACGTGCGGCTTCGTTCGCTCAAACTTCCCCTTCGACACGGCGTACCTCTCTCAAATAAGTTGGAAACGATTGGATTGCGATACCTGTACTCAAGAAGCCTTTTTCATCACGACATCGGCCACGTTACCCGGCACCTCCTGGTACTTGGCAAACTCCATGGTGTAGTTCGCCCGGCCCTGGCTCATCGAGCGCATCGAAGTCGAGTACTGAAACATTTCGGCCAGCGGCACTTCCGCGGTGACCACTTTCCCGGACGGACCGTCCTCGGTGCCGACGATCTGTCCGCGGCGCCGGCTCAAGTCGCCGACGATGTCGCCGTAATAATCTTCCGGCACCACGACTTCCACTTTCATGATCGGCTCGAGCAGCACCGGCTTGGCTTTGCGAAACCCTTCCTTGAATCCGATCGAACCGGCGATCTTGAACGCCATTTCGTTCGAGTCGACGTCGTGATAGGAACCATCGAATATCGTGACCTTCACGTCGACGATGGGATAGCCCGCGATCACGCCGGTCTGAATGGCCTCTTGAATGCCCTTGTCCACCGCCGGTATGTATTCGCGCGGAACGGTACCGCCGACCACGCCATTGACGAACTCATAGCCCTTGCCCTGCGGCAGCGGCTCGATTTTCAGCCACACATGGCCGTATTGGCCGCGACCGCCGGTTTGGCGGATGAACTTGCCCTCGGATTCGACCGTGTTGCGCAGCGTCTCGCGATAGGCCACCTGCGGCTTGCCCACGTTGGCCTCGACCTTGAACTCGCGCTTCATGCGATCGACGATGATTTCCAGATGCAATTCACCCATGCCCTCGATGATCGTCTGGCCGGATTCGGCATCCGTATGCACGCGAAACGAAGGATCTTCCTTTGCCAGCCGCTGCAATGCCAGGCCCATTTTTTCCTGGTCGACCTTGGTCTTCGGCTCCACCGCGACGGAAATCACCGGCTCCGGAAACTCCATTTTTTCCAGGATGATGACCTTGTTCAGATCCGACAGCGTGTCGCCGGTGGTGACGTCCTTCAAACCCACCGCCGCCGCGATGTCGCCGGCGCGAACCTCCTTGATCTCGGAGCGGTCGCTCGCGTGCATCTGCAACAGGCGTCCGATGCGTTCGTTGCGATTGCGATTCGGCACGAACACCTGGTCGCCGGAATTCAGCGTGCCTGAATAGACCCGGAAGAAGGTCAGGTTGCCGACGAACGGGTCGTTCAGAATCTTGAATGCCAGGGCGGAGAAGGGTTCCGCATCGTCGGCCTTGCGAGTCATCGGCTCGCCGTCATCGCTCTGGCCTTTCACCGGCGGCACTTCAGTGGGCGAGGGCATGTATTCCACGATGGCATCGAGCACGGCTTGAACGCCCTTGTTCTTGAAGGCGGATCCGCAGGTCACCAGGCATACTTCGTTTTTCAGGGCGCGCTCGCGCAATCCCTTCTTGATTTCCTCATCGCTCAAGGTGCCGCTCTCGAGATATTTGTTGAGCAGCACCTCGTCGCCTTCCGCGGCGGCTTCGATCATCTTGCCGCGCCATTCCTCGCACTCTTTGCGCATCTGCGCCGGGATGTCGCGGTATTCGAATTTCATGCCCTGGGTTTCGTCGTCCCAGTGGATGGCCTTCATCTTGACCAGATCGACCACGCCGACGAAGCCTTCCTCCGCACCGATGGGCAATTGAATGGGTACCGGGTTGCCGCGCAGGCGGCTGCGGATCTGCTCCACGCAGCGCAGGAAGTTCGCGCCGGAACGGTCCATCTTGTTGACGAAGGCGATGCGCGGCACGCCGTACTTGTTCATCTGGCGCCAGACGGTCTCGGACTGCGGTTGCACGCCGGAGACGGCGCAGTACACGGCAATCGCGGAATCGAGCACACGCAAGGAGCGTTCCACTTCGATGGTGAAATCGACGTGTCCCGGGGTATCGATGATGTTGATGCGGTGCTCGGGAAAACTCTTGTCCATTCCCTTCCAGAAACAGGTGGTGGCCGCGGCGGTGATGGTGATGCCGCGCTCCTGCTCCTGTTCCATGTAATCCATCACGGCCGCGCCGTCGTGGACCTCACCGATTTTGTGGGACACGCCGGTGTAGAACAAAATACGCTCGGTCGCGGTGGTTTTCCCCGCGTCGATATGAGCGGAGATACCGATGTTGCGGTAGCGCTCGATGGGCGTAGTGCGTGACATGTCTATGCGCTCCGCGCAACTTTCAACAGGGTCGAAGCGACCCCGTCAGATTGATCTATATAAGGCCGAACCCGTGAAAAACCAGCCGGCGGGACGCCTTCCAAACCCTACCAGCGGTAGTGGGCGAACGCCTTGTTGGCATCTGCCATACGGTGGGTGTCTTCGCGCTTGCGCACTGCGGCGCCGCGATTCTCGGCAGCCTCCATCAATTCGGCGGCGAGGCGATGGGCCATCGACTTCTCGCTGCGCGCGGTCGCGGCCTCGATCACCCAGCGCATGGCGAGCGTCTGGCGACGATTCGCGCGCACTTCCACGGGTACTTGATAGGTGGCGCCGCCTACACGACGTGACTTCACTTCGACCACCGGCTTGACGTTATCAAGCGCTTGCTGCAGTACAGCAATCGCTTCCGCCCCCGCGCGGCCGCCCTTTTCACCAATGCGGTCGATCGCACCGTAGACGATCTTCTCGGCGGCCGACTTCTTGCCACGCTCCATGACCATGTTGATGAACTTCGCCAACATATCGTTCCCGAACTTGGGATCCGGGAGAATGGTGCGATGGGGGGCTGCTGCTCTGCGGGACATGTAAAACCTTTAAGCCTCTAAGGCTATTTCTTGGGACGTTTGGCGCCGTACTTGGAGCGGCCTTGGCGCCGATCGGTGACGCCGGCACAATCGAGTGCGCCGCGCACCGTGTGATAACGCACGCCGGGCAGATCCTTGACGCGGCCACCGCGAATCAACACCACCGAGTGCTCTTGCAGGTTGTGGCCTTCGCCGCCAATGTAGCTCGAGACCTCATAACCGTTGGTCAGGCGCACCCGGCAGACCTTTCGCAGCGCCGAATTGGGCTTTTTCGGCGTGGTCGTATACACGCGCGTGCAAACGCCGCGCTTCTGCGGCGAAGCCGCCAGGGCCGGGACCTTGGATTTCCAAGCGGGCTCATTGCGGCCGGTCCGGATTAATTGGGTCGTCGTCGCCATAAATACCTTTAGAGGACCCCACGTAAATGAGGGCCCGTGATGCAAAAACCAAAATTTACGGGCTTATCTGAAGGCACGAAGTGCCCGAAGACAAAGGCCGGCGATTGTAGGAACCGGCCGCGCGGGTGTCAAGGTAATTGCTGCGATGCGGCAGTCATTACTCGTTTGGTTCGGGCCGCGCGGCGCCATCAAGGCGCGTCGATCTCGTATCCCTTGGCGCGCAACTCATCCAGCAAGCCGCCGCGTTCGAGCATCAGGTCGAGATTGACCACCGCGATCGTCGTGCCGGGCACGCGCAGATATCTCTCGATGTTGTCCAGCCAGGTTTGCCGGATACGCCCGATCACATCGACGGCGCCCTTCGCGGCATCCAATGCGTTGCGGCACGCATCGACCTCCTTCAGTTCCGGCATGTTCTCGATGCGCTCCACGTTGCCGCTCGCCCACGCCTGGGCGCGTGCCACCAGCCGAGGCAGGCCGTTCTCGACCGTGCTCAACGATGCCTCGACGCAGGTGCGCTCGGTATCGGCGGGCATGGTCTTCAGCGCTTCGAGCATGTCGCTCACCCCGGTCACCTTGATCTCCTCGACTCGCACGCCGTGTTTTTTGGCAAGCCCGCGCAGCGCAGCGCCGAGATCCAGGCGCATGGACAGGTTCACCTGATGAAAGGCTGCCTGCTGCAAAAATGCGGCCGCGATGATCGGTCGAAACCGCTCCCACTTGTCCTTGTCGCCGGTTACCTTACCGCGCTGCGCGGCAAAGCGCGCGTGCAAATCCTGCGGCAGCACATCCTTCAATCTTCGCCCGCCGCCCACCATCAGTAGTTTGCGGTCGGCGATCAGCATCCAAAGAATTCGCGGCACGCTGATTTCAAGCGGCTTCTGCACCAGCACCTGGCTGGTGCTCTCGAGCACCGATTCGACCTGCTTCGAACGCCAGGTAATGTCCCGCGGCAGCGGCGATATGCTGCCGAGCAGCCACACGTTTGCATCGCCCCGGTGAACGTGCCACATGCCGGGTCCGGTGCGTTCCGCGCTGACCACGATCTCCTCGAGTGCCGGAGCGGACTGAAGCGTATTCGCCGACGGCATCGATGCCGGGGCTGCGGCGTTAAAGAATGTCGTCAATCCGGTCGCGATGAAGATCGCCGTTGCAATTCGCATGCGATCAAGACTACAGCCTTTGCGCGGCTAAGGTCGCGCCTGCGACATGATCCCCAGCGGCCGCCCCTCAGGATCCTTGAACATGCTCAGCCATTCTTCCGTGCCGTCGGCGTGCCGGTGAATCATGTGCGGCGCATTGATGAATTCGACGCCGCGGCTCTGCAGCAGCTCATGCGCCGCCGCGATATTGCCGACGCGCAGGTAGAGAATCGATTCTGCCGCGACCGCCGACTCCTGACTCAGCATCAGGCGGGTGCCGTTGCAATCAAAAAAAGCAAGATTGCCGAAGGTATAAAGATGCGGCAGGCCCAGCACATTCTTGTACCAGTCCTCAGCCTGCCCGATGTTTCGCACGGAGCGGGCGATCTGTGCCAGCGGTCCAAAGTTGAGCGGTGCGTTCATGGTTTTGTCCTTAAGAGCACTGTCTTTGGGCGCAAGGTGCCAGCGGCGCAGCTCCTTGCGGTTGGCGAGCCCCAGCTTCTCGAGCGCGTTGCCGACATGGAACTTCACCGCATCGACGCTGATTCCGCGGCGCTGCGCAATCTGTCGGCTGGTCAATCCGTGCTTGACGGCATGCACGGTGCGCCACTCCGCCGGCGTCAACAGGTCATCGTGTGGGGGTCTGCCGCGCGTGCGCCTTGCCATGATCCGATCTTATGCCGCCGCGCCGGCAATTACCCTCCCCCTCGAGGCGCTACGGCATCGCCCGCATTCGTCCGCATTCGTCCGCGATACATCACGGCCGCGAGAGGGTTTGCTCCGAGTCCATAGCACAATTCCGCCGGCCGTCCGATGCGCCAGAAGGCCAGGTCCGCGTACTTGCCGGCCTCGAGGGTTCCCACCGCATCGAGCAGGTCCAGTGCCCGCGCCGCCTGCCGCGTGACGCCGGCCAGGGCCTCCTCGGGCGTCAACCCAAACAGCGTGCAGGCCATGCTCATGGCCAGCAGGATAGAGGTGCACGGCGAGGTGCCCGGGTTGCTGTCGGTGGCCACCGCGAGCGCCACGCCGCTCCGGCGCAGCAGTTCGATCGGCGGCGGCGTCGTCTGCCTCAAAGTGAAATACGCAGTCGGCAGCAGCACCGCGACGGTGCCGGCCTCGGCCATGGCGCGCGCGTCCTGCGCACTCAGATACTCGAGATGATCGGCCGACAGCGCGCCGCATTGTGCCGCGGCCTGCGCGGCGCCCATGTCGCTCAATTGGCCTGCGTGCACGTGCCCGCGCACACCCAGCGCATTCGCCGCACGCAGAAATTGCCCGGTCTCCGCCACCGAGAACGCGATGTTCTCGCAGAAGCTGTCGACCGCATCCACCAGGCCTTCGGCCGCGAGCGCCGCAAGCCACGGTCCGCTGACTTCTTGCACGAATCGGCGGCGCTGCGCTGCGAATTCAGGCGGCAGCGAATGCAGGCCGAGAAAGGTCTTGCGGACGGTCACGGGCAGCTTTTCCCCCAATTCCCGCGCCACCTCGAGCAGGCGCCGCTCGGCGCCGAGTTCCAACCCATAGCCCGATTTGATTTCGATGGTGGTCACGCCCTCGGACATCAGGCATTCGAGGCGGGTGAGCGCGGATGCGTACAGCGATTGCCTGGTCGCGGCGCGGGTTGCGCGCACCGTCGCCTGGATGCCGCCGCCCGCGCGGGCAATCTCTTCATAGGACGCGCCGCAGAGCCGTTGCTCGAATTCCGCCACGCGATTGCCGCCGTAGACGAGATGCGTGTGGCAATCGATCAGTCCCGGGGTGATCCACTGGCCGCGCGCTTCATGCACCGGCAGGCCTTGCGCCTGCGCCACGCGCCGGCCTTGATCCGACGCGCCGATCCAGGCGATGCGTTCGCCCTTTACCGCGAGTGCGCCGTCTTCAACGGCGCCGTACGCAACGCTGCCTGCCATGGTCGCAAGATTCGCGCCCACCCATAGCTGATCCCAATCTTTGTCCGAATTTTCAAGCACCACGTATGATACCAAGATGCCTATTTATCGTTTGCACACCGCCTTTCTGCCGCAAGGCTGGACCCAGGATGCGCTGGTCGCGGTTTCCGCTCAGGGCATCATCACGGCGGTCGACACGTACAATCCTGATGAAGCGCCGGCGCAGCGCACGGACCCGATCGAACCGGTCGCCGGCTGCGTCGTGCCCGGCATGCCCAACGCGCATAGTCATGCCTTCCAGCGGGCGATGGCGGGCGGCGCGGAATACCGCTCGGGCGGCGCGCGCGACAGTTTCTGGAGCTGGCGCGAAGCCATGTATGGACTCGCGAATCGCATCCGGCCCGACGAACTGCAGGTGGTCGCCACCGAGCTGTTCATAGAGATGCTCAAAGCCGGCTACACCTCGGTGGCGGAGTTTCACTATCTGCACCGGCCCGCGGGCGACGCGCCGTACGCCGGCGCCAACCTGCTCTGGGAGGCGCTGAGCAACGCCGCGGGCAGCGCCGGCATCGGACTGACATTCCTGCCGACGCTCTATCAGAGCAGCGACTTTGGCGGCCGGCCGTTGAGGCCGGAGCAGGCGCGCTTTTCGATGAGCACCGACGAGTTTGTGCGCGCGATCGAGGCGCGAATCGGCGCCGAACGGCGCGCGCCACCGGCCATCGTGCGCACCGGCGCGGCATTTCACAGCTTGCGCGCGGTGCCGCTCGAGCAGCTGCGCCGCGCCGCGCACGCGCTGCAAAGCATCGATGCCGCCATGCCGCTGCACATCCATGTGGCCGAACAGATGCTCGAGGTACGCGCCTGCGAGCGCGCGAGCGGGCGGCGGCCCATTGAACTGCTGCTCGACCAGGGGTTGCTCACCGAGCACTGGTGCGTGGTGCATGCCACCCACGCCACCGCGGCGGAGCTCGCTGGTATTGCCGCCTGCAATGCGGCCGTGTGCGTGTCGATCAGCACCGAGGCCAATCTGGGCGACGGCTTTTTCGATGCGGCCCGATTCTTGAAGGCAGGCGGCCGTCTGTGCGTGGGCTCGGACAGCCAATCGAGCGTGGACCCGTGCGAAGAGCTGCGCTGGCTCGAATATCAACAGCGCCTGCGTGCCAAGCGCCGCAGCGTGCTGGCGGACGAAGCCGAGCCGCACGTCGGCACGCGCCTGTGGCGCGACGCCGCGCAAAACGGCGCGCGCGCCATCGGTCAGCCGGTGGGCAGGATTGCCGTCGGTTGGCGCGCGGATTGGCTGGTGCTCGATCCGTCGCATCCCGCGCTCGCCGGCGCTGTGCCGCAGAGCGTGCTGGATCGATTGTTGTTCGCGGGGGCCGATAAGGCCATCCGCGACGTCATGGTGGCCGGCCGGTGGGTGATCAAAGATCGGCGCCATGCCGCCGATGAGCGGTCGCAGGCGGATTTTGCCCGGGTAATGCGCAATTTGAACCCAGGTTGACTGTACCTGTCTATACAGCTTAACCTTGAGGCCATGGGCAAGGCCGCCGTATCGTTGCAGCCCCTGTATTTGCAGGTCAAGCGCCACATCATGGACAACATCGGCTCCGGCAAATGGGCGGCATCCGCGCGCGTGCCGTCGGAGAACGATATTGTCCGATCGTTCGGCGTTTCACGCATGACCGCCAATCGCGCGCTGCGCGAGTTGCGCGACGAGGGTGTGTTGGTGCGCATCGCCGGCGTCGGCAGTTTCGTTGCCGATCGTCACGCCCGTGCGCATCCTCTCGAGATCCGCGGCATCGCCGATGAAATTCGCGACCGCGGCCATGTGCATCGCGCCGAGATCGTATCCCTGGAGAAGACTCGCGCAGCGGCGCAACTCGCGCGGGATTTTGGCATTGCAATGCGCAGCGAATTGTATCGCTCCTTGATCGTGCATTTCGAGAATGACCACCCGATCCAGCTCGAGGACCGGCATGTCCTGCCGAGGCTCGCGCCCGACTACTTGAACATCGACTTCAGGAAAACCACGCCGCACGACCATCTGATCAGAGTTGCGCCTCTGCAGGAGGCGGAGCACCTGCTGCGCGCCGAGATGCCGGATGAGCGCACGCGCAGGCTCCTGGCGATGAAGCGCGAGGAGCCGTGTCTGGTGGTGATTCGCAGAACTTGGACCGCGGGCCAGATCGCCTCGGTCGCGCGGTTGTATTATCCCGGCTCCCGTTACGAACTTTCCGGCCGATTTCGCCCCTAAGGACCAGCATGCTCGCCCCCATCAAACCCCGAAGCATCCGCGCGCCGCGCGGCAACACCCTGAGCGCCCGCACTTGGATGACCGAGGCACCGCTTCGAATGTTGATGAACAACCTCGACGCCGAGGTCGCGGAGAATCCCGCCGAACTGGTGGTCTACGGGGGCATGGGCCGCGCCGCGCGCGATTGGAATTGCTACGACCGCATCATCGAGACGCTGAAGGGCCTCAGCGAGGAGGAGACATTGCTGGTGCAGTCCGGCAAACCGGTGGGTGTGTTTCCCACGCACTCCGATGCGCCGCGGGTGCTGATCGCCAATTCCAACCTCGTGCCGCACTGGGCAACCTGGGAGCACTTCCATGAGCTCGACCGCAAGGGACTGGCGATGTTCGGCCAGATGACCGCCGGCTCTTGGATATATATCGGCAGCCAGGGGATCGTACAGGGCACACACGAGACCTTCGCCGAGATGGGCCGGCGCCACTTCGGCGGCCGGCTCGCGGGCAGATGGATTCTCACGGCCGGCTTGGGGGGCATGGGCGGCGCTCAACCGCTGGCCGCGACCATGGCGGGCGCAAGCCTGCTGGCGGTCGAATGCCGTCAAAGCCGCATCGCCAAACGCCTCGAGACCGGCTACATCGACGCCGAGGCGCACAGCCTGGATGAAGCACTGGCGATGATCGAGACCTCGACCAAACTGGGCAAGCCGGTCTCGGTGGCATTGCTCGGCAATATCGTCGATGTGCTGCACGCGCTGCTCGAGCGCGGAATCAAACCCGACGCGCTCACCGATCAAACTTCCGCCCACGACCCGGTCAACGGCTACCTGCCGCAGGGCTGGTCGATCGAGCAATGGGACCAGCGGCGCGTCAGCGATCCCGCCGGCACCGCGGCGGCCGCCTCGCTCTCGATGGCCAAGCACGTCGAGGCCTTGCTGCGCTTCAAGCGCATGGGATTGCCGGTCTTCGATTATGGCAACAACATCCGGCAGGTCGCATTCGACGCGGGCGTCAAGCGGGCTTTCGACATTCCGGGATTTGTGCCCGAGTACATCCGGCCGCTGTTTTGCCGCGGCGTGGGCCCGTTCCGCTGGGTTGCGCTATCGGGCGATCCGGAGGACATCTACAAGACCGACGCCAAAGTCAAAGAGCTGATTCCGGACGATCCGCACCTGCATCACTGGCTCGACATGGCGCGCTCGCGCATTCAGTTCCAGGGGCTGCCGGCGCGCATTTGCTGGGTCGGCCTCGGCCAACGCGACTGCCTCGGGCTGGCCTTCAATGAAATGGTCAAGAGCGGCGAAATTTCCGCGCCGATCGTGATCGGCCGCGACCATCTCGATTCGGGCTCGGTCGCAAGCCCCAACCGCGAGACCGAGGCGATGCGCGACGGCTCCGACGCGGTTTCCGACTGGCCGCTGCTCAACGCGATGCTGAACACCGCCTCGGGCGCAACCTGGGTGTCGATTCATCACGGCGGCGGTGTCGGCATGGGCTATTCGCAGCATGCGGGACTGGTCATCGTTTGCGACGGCAGCGCGGCGGCCGCCAAACGCATCCGGCGCGTGCTGTGGAACGACCCGGCCACGGGGGTGATGCGCCACGCCGATGCCGGCTACGAGAGCGCCATCGCCTGTGCACGGCAGCAAGGGCTCAAGCTGCCGATGATCGGGCAGCCTTAGGTGCGCAACACGCTGAACTTGCAGGCCGGCACGCTCTCGCTCGCGGCGTTGCGGCGCATCTACGAGCAGCCGACCGTGCTCGCACTGTCCGCGCAGGACCGCCGCGGCATCGAATCGGCGAACGCCTTTGTCGATGAGATCGTCGCCGGCGGCGATGCGGCCTATGGCATCAACACGGGCTTCGGCCTGCTCGCCCAGACGCGCATACCCAACGAGCAGCTCGAATTGCTGCAGCGGAATTTGGTGCTCTCGCACGCCGCGGGCGTGGGTGCAGCACTGCCCGACGCGGTAGTGCGACTGATTATCGCGCTGAAGGTAAACGCGTTGGCGCGCGGCCACTCGGGCGTCACCATTGCACTCATCGAGGCGCTGCTCGCGCTGCTCGCGCACGAGGTGTATCCCGTGATCCCGGCGCAAGGCTCGGTGGGTGCCTCGGGCGACCTCGCGCCCTTGGCGCATTTGAGCGCCGCGCTGCTGGGGTATGGCCAGGTACGGGTGGCGGGCATAGCCATGCCCGCGGCTGATGGACTGCGCGAGGCAGGGTTGCTGCCGCTCAGGCTGCATGCCAAGGAGGGGCTGGCTTTGATCAACGGGACGCAGGTGTCCACGGCGCTGGCGCTTGCCGGACTTTTTGGAGCCGAGGATCTGTTTGCCGCCGCGGTAATCGCCGGCGCCATGTCGGTGGATGCGCTCAAGGGCAGCGACTCGCCCTTCGATGAGCGCATTCAGCAGGTACGCGGACAGCCCGGCCAGATCGCGGTGGCGCGCGAGTATCGGGATTTGATCGCGGGCAGCGCCATTCGCGCCTCGCACCTGGATTGCGCCCGCGTGCAGGATCCTTACTCCTTCCGCTGCCAGCCGCAGGTCATGGGCGCGTGTCTGGACCTGATGCGCAATTGCAGCATGACGCTGGCGATCGAGGCCAACGCCGTGACGGACAATCCGCTCTTGTTTGCCGCGGCCGGCGAAGTGTTGTCGGGTGGAAATTTCCATGCCGAGCCCGTGGCCTTCGCCGCGGACTGCCTTGCGCTGGCCATCGCGGAGATCGGCAGCCTGTCGGAGCGGCGAATCGCGGTGCTGGTGGATCCCAAGATGAGCGGTCTACCGCCCTTCCTGGTGAACGACAGCGGGTTGAATTCCGGCTTCATGATTGCGCAGGTGACGGCCGCGGCCCTGGTGTCGGAGAACAAGACCATTGCAACTCCCGCGAGCGTCGATTCGATCCCCACCTCGGCGAACCAGGAGGATCACGTCAGCATGGCGACGCACGCGGCGCGCCGTCTGGGCGTCATGGCCGAGAATGCCGCGGCGGTGGTCGGCATCGAGCTGCTGGCCGCGGCGCAAGGCATCGACTTTCATCGTCCCGCCAAGTCCTCGCAGCGCCTCGAGGAGGTGCATGCCGCGATCCGCCGCGACGTTCCGTTCTACGCCGCCGACCGCTATTTTTCCGCGGACATCGATGTCGCACGCTCCTGGGTCAGATCGGGCCGCTTCGCATCGCTGGTCAATCGAATCTTGCCGTCGAGGTCGGACCCATGAAGCTTTGCGGTGCGTTGCTGATCTGTCTGTGCCTTTACGCCGGTACCGGCCGTGCCGGTCAGTTGAACCTCGCGACACTGACCTGCGTGAAATACCAGAACGAAATCATCGCAGCACCGGGCGCCGATTCCATCAATACCATGATGTGGTTGTTCGGCTATGCGGTGGGCCGGTCCGGCGCGCATGTCATGTACGGCGACGCGCTGGCAGCCTTCGGATTTTCACTGGATGCCGAATGCAAGAACAATCCGTCCAAAAGCCTGCTGGACGCGCTGACGGCGGTCAAGCCGGACGCAAAGAATCCGATGGACCTGACCCAGTTGGAGTGCGAGACATTCGCCTCGCGGCATCTTCAGCTGCAGCAGTCGGACCGCGAGAGCGCGGATACCATCATGATGTGGCTGTTCGGATTTGCCGTCGCGAAATCCGGCAGCCATCTGTTCGATTCCGGCGCACTGCCGGGATTCGAGGCTGCGCTCATGGCGGACTGCAAGCAGGCGCCCGGCCGCAATCTCTTCGAAGAACTGGCCGCCGTTAAATTCCCGAGCCCCAAGGGCTAGGCGGAATTGCGCAGGTCGGCGCGTTCCGCCGGCATTGCGAATCCGGGTTCGCGGTGCATGCGCGCATACCGGTCGGCCAAGCTCACGTGCGCGGGGAAGTACGGATGGCGCACGATTTCCGCATCGCTGAGTTGCTCGAGGATCGCCCCGACCCGCTCCGGCGTGCCAAGATCCGTCCAGCCGCAGTGGGGCACCGTCAGCACCTTCAACAGTGATTCTTTGCCCTGCAGCACATCGCGCGAGAAATCCACGCTCTTTAGATTGCGGTAAACGAAGTCGATGTTCGCCCCATCGAATCCGCGCAGCGCTGCGATCGTGGCCGCATAGCGGCCATCGAACAGACCGAGCAGCGCGCGGCTCGAGGCTGCCAGGATGAACGAATTCCACAGAGCGCCTTCATCCAACAGCACGCGGGCACCGGTGGGGTCCGGCTTCTCGATGAAGCGCAATACCTCGGCGGCCTCCTGCCGCGAACCGGGCGCGGGCAGAATGTAGCCCAGTTCCGTATCGGGCTCGTCGGGCTCGATGCCAAGCAGATAAATCGAGCCCGCATCGGCTTTGGCGAGTTCGGCGGCGCGGCGCAGACTGGCCGCCAGGATTTCCTCGTGGCGCAGGTAATGATCCGCGGGCAACAGCACGACGGTGGCGTTTGGGTCGCGCTCCGCCATCCGCAGCAGCGGCAGCAGGATGCCGTATGCGGTTCCTTTGTTATGCGGTTGCACGATGACGTTCGGATCGGACAGATAGCTCAATATCGGCGTCCACCACTCCCGATGTTGTTCCGCCACGATGCTGCAGATGCGTGCCAACGGCGCCACGGCCGCAGCGCGTTGCAGCGCTTCCTGCAACAGGCACGGGCCCCCTTGCAACGAACAGAATTGTTTCGGTACGGCAACCCCATGCTCGTTTTGCGTCAGTCTGCGCAGGCGGCTGCCGTCGCCTGCCGCCAGTACCAGCGCCCAAGTGTTTGAACGAATCGTCACGAATACATGCTCGCTCGCCTTGGGTACCCGGGGAATCGCGGCCGCTCCCGAAGGAGTGTAGGATTTCACCGATGGCATTTTGCTAAGAGCTTTCCTACGGGTGGTCGGTAACTCGACCGGATGCAACTTCCACGCCCTCGTGATGAACTGTCGCCATGGGAAGATTCATGACAAGGCGGTTGTGGATGCCGGTGGCCGGTTTGGGAGCGATCTGCGCATTCGGACCGGCCCTGGCCTCGCCGCCGCTGAGCCGCCGACATGCGGCCACCCCTCCTCCCACCGTGCAGCGTCTGGATCTGCGTGCACCTGCGTACGTGTCCGAAGCTTCGGCGCGTCCAGCAATGGAAAGTACCCTGCACAGCTTCGCAGCGGGGCGCCGTCAAGCTCTCGCCCCCCAGGGGCCGCTTGAACTTCCCGCGCTGGCCGGCGATGGCATGCGCTCCCGCCCGCGCATTCAGGAGTTTGTGCGTCGGGTGCATCAGGAAGGCCTGCCCGTCGCGCGCCTCTTTGAAAGCAGGTCGGCGTTGGTGCATCTGGGCTTGAGTCCTAAGGGAAAACCCGGGCTGTGGTTAGTACAAAAGACTCACTGACGGCCGGCTGCGCCCGTGGCTGATTTGCGAATCCTCTACGTCGAAGACAACCCGATCGTTCGCGAGGTGACCGCGGAACTGCTGGCTCAGGAGCGGCGTGAAATCGTCACCTGCGCAAGCGCCGAGGAGGCGCTCGAAGCCTTTCGCGGCAGCGTATTCGATTTGATCATTACCGACGTCAGCCTGCCGGTGATGTCCGGCATGGATCTGGCACGCGGCATCCTCCGAATCAAGCCGCAAACGCCCCTGATCCTTGCGTCAGGCTACGCGCTCGATTTCGGCCTCGAAAATTGGGGCGGCAACGTCCGTGCGATCATCAAGCCGTTTGAACCGTCCGAGCTCGAAGCGCTTATCCGCGACCTGACCTCGGGCCCGAATCGGAGCGTGGAAGCCTGATGTGAAAGGCGGTTTCTGCATCGGCGCCCGTGGCCACATCCACGCTGCCATCATGCGCATGCACGATCTGCGAGACGATATACAGTCCCAGCCCAAGACCGTCTCCGCGCCCGGACTGGCGCAGCGCGCCGCGGAACGGATCGAACAGGTGCGGCAGGATCTCGGCCGGTATCGTGCCGCCGTTTCTCACCGTGAGCGTCACATGATCGCGCTGCCTTCCGTCGAGGCACACTCGGATCGGTGCGGACGCACTGCCATGCTTGAGGGCGTTGCCGATCAGGTTCGATGCCACCTGTGCGATGCGTTCCGGGTCCCAATATCCGGTCAGGTCGCCTTCGAATAGCGCTTCGATGATCCTCTCCGGCGCGGCCGCCTGATGCTCACGCAGCACCCGTTCGACCAAGGCCTGGAAATCGGCCGCCTGCCGCTTGACGATGATGCCGCCCCCGAGCCTGGCGCGGGCAAGATCCAACATATCTTCGATCATCCGCGCCATGCGATTGCCGCTGGTGAGGATGCGCACCGCAGTATCGAGCGCCGCCTGATCCGTGGAGCGGCGCTGCAGCAGGGCGGCCGACGCCAGAATGGCGCTCAAGGGACTGCGCAGATCATGCGCGAGCAGCGCGCTGAACATTTCGTTGAGGCGCAGTGTTTCGGTTCGATCGTTGAGCTCCATCGCCAGCAGCTGCCGTTGCCGGTACAGTTCAAAGAATATATCGGCCTTGTTTTTCAGGATGTGCGGTTCGATCGGCTTGTAGATGAAATCGACCGCGCCTGATTCATAACCCTTGAACTGGCGATGCTGCTCGCGCGCACCGGCGGTGACGAATATCAGCGGGATGTGCCGCGTGCGCTCGCTGCCCCGGATCAGCTCGGCAAGCTCGAACCCGTCCATGTCCGGCATCTGCACGTCCAGGAATGCCAGCGCCACATCGTGCTGCAGCAGCAGTTCCAGGGCCTCAGAACCTGAGCGCGCGGTCAGGATCGCAACATCGTCGCTCGCCAAAAGCGCCGACAATGCCAGCAGATTCTCCTCCAGGTCATCGACCAGCAGGCACTTTGTCGGAGCGGGCGCCGATGTGTCCATGTTCAGCCGATCCGTGCCGGCGCCGCGCCGGCATCCAGCGTGCGCAACATTTCCGCGATCTCATCGAGCGGCAGCACGCAATCCGCCGGTCGCAACTTGAGCGCGCAGAGCGCCATATGCGGCGCACGCGCCGATTGCGGACATTGCACCACGGTGAGGCCGCCGGCGTCGTGAATCGCCGCGAGCCCGGACGCCCCGTCTTCATTTGCGCCGCTCAAGATGATTCCCATCAAGCGATCGTGATAGATCTCGGCCGCGGATTCAAACAGCACATCGATCGAGGGCCGCGAATGATGCACCGGGTCGTCGGCCGACAGCGACAGCTGCGGACCGTCATCCAGCAGCAGGTGGTAGTCATTGGGCGCGAAATACACCGTTCCGGCTGCAACCGCGTCCTTGTCCTCCGCCTCGCGAACCGGCACGGCGCATTTTCTCGCGAATATCTGCGCAAGCAGGCTCGGCTTGTCGCGCGGCAGATGCAGCACGATGAACACCGGCGGCCGCAATCCCGGCGGAAGTGCCGGCAACAACATCAGCAGCGCCTCGATGCCCCCCGCGGATGCACCGATGACCACCGCATCGATCCGCCCGGCCAGGTTCACAGCTCGGCCCTTTTTTGAAAGATCCGCTCTTGCGGCACAAAATCCCCGAATGCGTCCGCCTGCGACGAAAAGCGCAGCGACTCCTTGGCGCCTATTCCCAGAAATCCCTGTCGGCACAAGGCCTCGCGAAACAGTCCGATCGCGCGGTCCTGCAGCGCGCGGTTGAAGTAGATGAGCACATTGCGGCAGGACACGAGCTGCACCTCCGCGAACACGCTGTCGGTGGCGAGGCTGTGGTCCGAGAACACGATGTGATCTTTCAGCGATTTGTTGAACACCGCCCTGCCGTACGCCGCCGTGTAGTAGTCCGACAGGGAGGAACGGGCTCCGGATCTGTGATGATTCGCGGTAAAGCCGGCGATGCGCTCCACGTCGTAAACACCCGCGGCGGCTTTTTGCAGGGTACCGGAATTGATGTCAGTGGCATAAATGATCGTCTTGGGCAGCAAACCTTCCTCCTGCAGGAGGATCGCGAGCGAGTAAGCCTCCTCGCCCGCACTGCAGCCGGCCACCCATACCTTGAGCGAAGGATAGGTCCGCAACAAGGGCATCACCTGTTCGCGCAGCGCCAGGAAGTACCCCGGATCGCGGAACATCTCGCTCACCTGTACGGTGAGAAAATCCAACAACGCCGGGAATACGGCGGGATCGTGCACCACCTTGTCCTGCAGCTGCGACAGCGTGCGGCAGTTGAAGCGGCTCATGGCGGTCCTCAACCGGCGCCGCAGTGAGGCGGTCGCGTAGCCGCGGAAGTCATAGTGATACATGTGATAGATCGCATCGACCAGGAGCTTGAACTCGATGTCAAACTCGCGGCCGGACACCCTGGCGGCGTCTACTTCGGCATCCATACGCGCACCAGCGACAGCAACCGTTCGACATCCAGCGGTTTGGCTATATAGTCGTTCGCGCCCGCGGCCAGGCTCCGATCGTGATCGTCGGCCATGGCTTTTGCCGTCAGCGCGATGATCGGCAGATTCTTCCATTCGCCGTTCTTGCGAATCTCGCGCATCGCCGTCAGGCCGTCCATCTCCGGCATCATGATATCCATGAGCACCAGGTCGATGCGCGTCGCGGCGTCGCGCGCCGTGCGCGTCAGCACATCGAGCGCTTCGCGTCCATTGCGCGCGATGATCACCTCGATGCCCTTCGGCTCGAGCAGGCTCGACAGGGCAAAGACGTTGCGCACGTCGTCCTCCACGATCAGCACCCGCCGGCCCTCGAGCAGGCTCTCCCGATCGCGCGCCGTCTTCAACATCAGCTGGTGTTCCGGCGGCAGCTTTGCCTCGACCTGATGGAGGAACAGCGTGACCTCATCGAGCAGCCGTTCCGGCGAACGCGCATCCTTGATGATGATCGACTTGGAATAGCGGCGCAGCCGCTGCTCCTCGTCGCGCGTCAGTGCGCGCCCGGTGTAGACGATGACCGGCGGAAATGCGACCTCATCCTGCTGCGACATCTTCTCCAGAAGATCGTAGCCGCTCAGGTCGGGCAGATTGAAATCCACCACCATGCAGTCGAAAGTGCTTTTGCTGAGCTGCGCCAGCGCATCGCCGGCACTTGCCACCGCGCTGATTTGCACATCGCCGTTGCTCAGCAGTTGACGGATGCTTTCTCGCTGCCGCGCATCGTCTTCGACTATCAGCACGTGGCGCATGCTCTGCGAGAATTTGGCCTCCAGGCGCCGCAATGCTGCGATCAGCTCCTCGCGCTTGGCCGGTTTCAGCGCATAGCCGATCGCGCCGAGTTCGAGCGCCTCGCGCTTGTAGTCGGAGATCGACACCATGTGCACCGGAATGTGGCGGGTGAGCGGATCGCGCTTCAACCGGTCGAGTACGCCGAGTCCGGAGTGGTCCGGAAGATTGACGTCCAGGATTATCGCGCTCGGCAGAAATTGCCCGGCGGCGTTCAGCCCATCGCTCGCCGATGCGGTCGCGACGCATTGAAATCCCATCTCATGCACCAGATCCCGCAGGATCATCGTGAAGGCGGGATCATCCTCAACCAGCAAAATCACCCGGCCGCCCGGCGTGATCGCATCGCGGTCATCGTCGGCCTTCGCAGGCGGCGCCTTCGGCTGAGCCCGCGCGGGCGCGGGCGCGCGCGGCGGCTGCATCTTCTCTTGCCTGGCCGGCGCCGCCGCGCCGGGGGAGAATGCCACCGGCAAAGTCAGGGTGAACACGCTTCCCGCGCCAAGCTCGCTTTGCACCGTGACCGCGCCGCCCAACAGAGCCGCGAGATCGCGGGAGATCGACAGGCCAAGTCCGGTGCCGCCAAATTTGCGGTGAATGCTGCCGTCAGCCTGGCGGAACGCTTCGAAGATCACTTCCTGCTGATGCGGCGCAATTCCGACGCCGCTGTCGCGCACGGCGAACGCCACCGAACCGTCCCGCGGCACGAACACCCGCAGCGCGACCTCGCCCTGCGTGGTGAATTTGAAGGCGTTCGACAGCAGATTTTTGAGAATCTGCCCGAATCTTTGCGGATCGGTCTCGATGTGTTCGGGCACGCCGGGTTCGATGCTGCAGGAAAACCGCAGTCGATTCTGGTCGGCCACGGGTTGAAACGCCTTGCACAGCGAATCCAACGTGGTCGCCAGGGCGACCCGCTCCGGCGCCAATTCCACCTTGCCCGCCTCGATCCTGGAAAGATCCAGCACGTCGTTGATGAGCGCGAGCAAATCGTTGCCCGCGGAGGTGATGGTCTGGGCGAATTTCACCTGCGCGGCGCTCAGATTGCCGTCGCGGTTGTCGGCCAGCAATTTCGCCAGGATCAAGGTCGAGTTGAGCGGCGTACGCAGTTCGTGGCTCATGTTTGCCAGGAATTCGCTCTTGTACTCGTTCGCACGCTGCAGCTCGTCCGATCGCGCGGTCAGGATCGTCTGGGCCCTGGCGAGTTCGTCCTTCTGATGTGCGAGCAGCTGCGTCTGCTCCTCCAACTGCGAGTTGATCTGCTCCAGCTCCGACTGCTGCAGCTCGAGATTGGCCTGCGATTCCCTGAGCGCCCGTCCCTGCTCCTCGAGCTCTTCGTTGCTGACGCGCAATTCCTCGGAACTGGCTTGCAGCTCTTCCGCCTGCTGCTGGGTCTCCTGCAGCAGTTCCTCGAGACGTTGACGATCCTTGGCGGCGCGCACCGAGACCGCAATGGATTCCGACGCCCGCGACAAGAGCTCGCGCTGATCATCGTTGGTGGCCCCAAAAAATCCCAGCTCCACCACCGCATGCACCACGCCGTCGGCGCTCGCCGGAACCACGATCAGCTCGTTGGGCGTGCCCTTGCCGATGCCCGAGGAGATCGGCAGATAATCGGCAGGCACGTTGCGCACACGCAGGGCGAGCCTGTCTTTGGCCGCCTGCCCCACCAATCCGTCGCCGGGACGCACGCCGGCCACGCTGCCGTCGACTGGAAGCGCATAACCGGCAAAGCGGCGGTAGTGGCCGGCTTGGGCGATGTAGAGCGCGCCCACCTGCGCGCCGACAAACGGCGCCAGGAATCCGAGCAAATTGCCGCCCAGTCGATCGAGCGACTGATCTCCCTGCATTTGTTCGCTCAAGCCCATCTGTCCCGACCTGATCCACGCCTGCGCCTGCCGCACGCGGAAATCGCGGGACGCGACGATGGCGGCGCCCGCGATCAGGAACAGCAAAACGCCGGCCCCGCCCCAGCTCACCGCCAGCGAGAGCGTCGCGGAGCGATTGGATTCAATTCCGCGCTGTACGATCAACTGCCGCTCCGCGGTTTCCATCTCTTCCACCGTGCTGCGGATCCGGTCCATGTAGATCTTGCCGCGACCCGTGCGCAGCAGCGCGACCGCCGCATCGGGCTTGCCGGCGCGCCGCTGCACCACCGTTGCTTCCAATTCGCCCATCTTGAGGTCCACCAGCGACTCGAGTTCATCGAGCTGATGCCGCTGCTCGGCACGGACGGCAAGCAGCGCGCGCATGCCCTTGAATTCCTCGGGTAGCGCATCCCTCGCATCGACGTAGGGCTCCAGATAGCTCTCCTCGCCGGTGAGCAGGAAGCCGCGCTGCCCGGTCTCGGCGTCCTTGACCGTGGACAGCAAAGCACCGAGGCGGCCGAGCACTTCGACGCTGTGCGTCAGGTTTTGGGCCGCGCTTGCCGTCGATTGCAGGGATTGATACGACAGCAGCGCAATGATCACGACCGCGACCACGGCCAATAGGAAGCCGATCATGGTCTTGGGCGGCAGCGGCAAAGCGCCGCGAATTGCGCCGATGGAACTCTTTTGATTACTGACGGGGTCCATGGGTTGCTCGGCTGGCAATCGCCTGAATTCTACGTGAGATCCGCGGGAGTGCCTGTAGGAATAGGCTTACATCCCGGCAGGACGCACGGAATAAAGCGGCGGCGCTGTCGCCCGCGCTAGCTGCCGAGGTTGAGCAGCGCCGTATTGCCGCCCGTGGCCGTGGTATTGACCGTCAGCGTGCGTTCATTGGCAAATCGCGCAAGATAATGCGGCCCGCCCGCCTTGGGGCCGGTACCCGACAGTCCGTTGCCGCCGAAGGGCTGCACGCCGACCACGGCACCGATCATGTTGCGATTGACATAGGTGTTGCCGATCGAGGTGTCCGCAAACACCCGCCGCCAGAAGGACTCCAACCGGGTCTGCACCCCGAGCGTCAGCCCGTAGTGGCTGGCGCGTATGGCCTGCAATACTTGCTGAATGTCGCCGGAGCGATATCGCACGACGTGCAGGACGGGTCCGAATTCCTCGCGAGGCAGCTGCCCGGCATTGTTGAGCTCGATCAGGTGCGGTGCGAAGAAGGTGCCGTTGGCATGTGCGGCTCGGAGTTCGCAGGCCTTGACGATGCGCGCCTCCCTGCGCATGCGTTCCACGTGCTGTGCCAGCCCGTCGCGGGCGGCCGCGTTGATCACCGGCCCCACGTCGGTCTGAAGATCGGCGGGATCTCCGATGATCAGTTCATCCATTGCGCCGGCGATCATCTCCAGCACGGAATCGGCGATTTCCTCCTGCAGGAACAACAGCCGCAGCGCCGAGCAGCGCTGTCCGGCGCTCATGAATGCCGAGCTCACCACATCGTCGACCACCTGCTCGGGCAGGGCGGTGGAATCCACGATCATGGCATTCAGGCCGCCGGTCTCGGCAATCAGCGGCACGATGATGCCGCCGCGCGCGGCCATGGCACGATTGATGGTCAGGGCGGTGGCGGTTGATCCCGTCATCGCCACGCCGGCCAGGGCCGGATGGGCCAGCGCCACCTCGCCGAACAAGCGTCCGGGCGTCGGCATCAAGTGCACGGCTTGCGGCGCAACGCCGGCCGCGTGCAGCAGGCGAATGAATCGGGCGGCGATCAGCGGCGTGGGCTCGGCCGGCTTCGCCACCACCGTGTTGCCCGCCGCGAGCGCTGCGGTGACCTGGCCTGCAAAAATGGCCAGCGGAAAGTTCCACGGACTGATGCAGGCAAACACGCCGCGGCCCTGCAGGGTCAGTTGGTTGACTTCGCCGGTCGGCCCCTCGAGAGTTTCCGGTTTGGCGAATTGCCGGCGTGCCTGCAATGCATAGTAGCGGCAGAAATCGACCGCCTCGCGCACCTCGGCGATGGCATCGGAAATGGTTTTGCCGGCCTCGCGCACCAGCAGCTCGTGAAACGCCGCGCGATCCGATTCCAGCAGATCGGAAGCCTTTTCCAGGCAACTCGCCCGTACCTCGCCGCCGCCTGCGTTCCACGCCGGTTGCGCCGCGGCGCTCGCATCGAAAGCCATTTTTATCTCATCGGCGGTTGCATCCCGGGTCGTGCCGACCTGTTCACGCCGGTCCGCGGGATTGCTCACCGGATGCGAGTTTCCCGGCAACAACTGGCCGTTGATGATCGGACCCGCGGCGGGCGACTCGCCCGGCTTTCGCTGACGGTGGGCGGAAAGTTCGGCGCGCAGCGTATCGAGTTCGGGCGGATCGCCGAGATCGATGCCGCGCGAATTGCGCCGATCGGAATACAGCGCGGCCGGTACGGGCAAGCGCGGGTGCGCATAGGTCTCCAGCCGCTCGAGCTCGGTGATGGGATCGCGGACAATCTCCGCCACGGGGACCTGCTCGTCCATGAAACGGTTCACGAACGAGGTGTTGGCGCCATTCTCGAGCAGCCGGCGCACCAGATAGGCGAGCAAATCCTTGTGTTCTCCCACCGGCGCGTACACGCGCACGCGCGGGAAATTCGCGACCAGGCGCGCCGCCTCCGCATACAGCAGTCTGCCCATGCCGTGCAGACGCTGAAACTCATAATTTGCGCCTGAAGGCGCCAGTTCCAGCACCGCGGCGATACTGTGCGCATTGTGCGTCGCGAACTGCGGATAGATGAGACCGGCGTGGTGGAACAATCGGCCGACGCAGGCCAGGTAGGACACATCGGTGGTCAGCTTGCGCGTGTAGACCGGATAGCCGTTCAAGCCGCGCTCCTGGGCGCGCTTGATCTCGGAATCCCAGTAGGCGCCCTTGACCAGGCGCACCGTCATGCGCCGGCCGTGGCGTTGCGCGGTCGCCGCCGTCCAATCAATGACATCGAGCGCCCGCTTTCCGTACGCCTGTACGGCCAAACCCAACCCCGGCCACTCCCGGGTGACGGAATCGCCGGCGAGGGCCTCGATGATATCCAGCGACAGATCGAGGCGGTCCGCCTCCTCGGCATCGATGGTCAGCTGCACGCCGAGGCGCGCGGACTGGCGCGCGAGCTCCTGCACCTGCGGCACCAGCCGCTGCATCACGCGCTCGTGTTGCAGCAGGCTGTAGCGCGGTTCCAACGCCGAGAGCTTGATGGAGATGCTCGATACCTCGTGGACCGGCCGCCCGGCCGCGCTCGCCCCGATCACATCGATGGCATGCCGGTAGGACTGCAAATAGCGCCCGGCATCCATGAGCGTACGGGCGCCTTCGCCCAACATGTCGAAGGAGCACAGTCCCAACTCCGCTTCCCGGGCGCTGCGCGCCAGTGCTTCCTCGATACTGCGCCCCACCACGAATTCACCGCCGATGATTTTCATGGCCCGGCGCACCGCAAGCCGTACCACGGGCTCTCCGGCCTTGCGGGTCAGCTTGCGCATCCATCCGGCCGCATCGGTTTTGATGCCGGGGTCCAGGTCGAGAATGCCGCCGGTAAGCATCAGACCCCAGGTCGATGCGTTGACGAACAGCGACTCCGATTGACCCGCGTGCGCCGACCAGTCGCCGGTTGCAAGCTTCTCGGCGATCAATCGGTCCGCGGTGACATCATCCGGTATGCGCAGCAGCGCCTCGGCAATGCACATGAGCGCAATGCCTTCCTGGTTCGACAGGCCGAACTGCTGCAGGAACGCATCCAGAAACGGACGCTCGTCGCGCCGCGCGCGCGCGCCTTCCACCAGCTTCATTGCGACGGCAACCGCGCGATGCCGCGCGCCGCCGGTGAGTTCCAGGCTGTGCAGCAGCCGCTTTACCGCTTGAGCCTCCGGCCAGGTACCGTGGTCGCGGATGTTCCGGCGCAGCGAGTCCAGCGTGTCGCCGGGCGGGGGTTGTCTTAAGTTGGCTGCCATAGGCTGCAATTTTACTGGGTTATTGTCGCAATAAATACTGCGCTCGGAGCGCAAGGCGCGTCCGGCGTCATTCTGTCAAAGCGCACACCGCCGCGCGACAGCACGGCCAGATCCCAGCGCTCCAGCCTGACGGTCCGGCCTGCATCATCCTGCAACGACAATGGGGCCTCGAGGCTGAAAATCAAAAGGCTTTCACCGGCCGCGGCGCAGGCGGAGCTGCTGCCGCCGGAGCAGTCGATGCGCACCGTCGCGCTCAAGGATTTCGCCACCATGAGATTCAAATCCACGCACGGCCCGTCGCGCAACGCGCACCGCACGGGGAGCGCGCCGTCGAATTCCACCCAATCGCCGCAGTTGTGCAACCGCCGCTGCTCGCCGTTGCCGAACTCGAGGGCGAGTCCGCGACCCTGCAGCAGCACCATCGTGCGCTCGTAGCCGGTGAAGTCGGAGAACGGGCCCGACGCTTCGATGCGTGCGAGGCTGACGCGCCACAGAAACCGGTCGCCCGTGGGCGGCACTCGGATGGCCTCGTGCGTGATGCCGCCCCCGTTCTTCCACGGGATCGCGCGAAAGCTCTGTTGGCGGATGATCTGCAACTTAGAGGGTCCGTTGGAGCTCAATGTGTTCTCGGGCGGGACCGGCTATGCTAGCCGGAAACCAGCGCATCGGCAGGCTTTAACCGGCATGATTCAAGTCAAGGACGTTAAAAGGCGCTTCGAGCTGATCATTTTCGATTGCGACGGCGTCCTGGTCGACAGCGAATTGATCAGCAACCGGATATTCGTGCAGATGTTGAACGATCTTGGACTCGCCCTGTCCCTCGAGGACATGTTCGAGCAGTTTGTCGGGCGCTCCATGCCGCAGTGCCTGGAAGTGGTCGCGGGCTTGCTGGGCCGCCCCGTTCCGGACGATTTTTTGGGCCGCTATCAGGCGCGCGCTGCAGCCGCGTTGCGCTTGGAACTCAAACCCGTACCCGGCATCGAGGCCGCGCTTGCCGCCGTCGAGGTTCCATTTTGCGTGGCCTCGAGCGGCACCCACGAAAAAATGCAGACCACTCTTGGCATCACCGGGCTGCTGCCGCAATTCGAAGGGAAAATGTACAGCGTTACCGAAGTGCCCAGAAGCAAGCCCTTCCCGGACGTGTTCCTGCATGCCGCGCGCCGCCAGGGATTTGCCCCGGCAGCCTGCGCGGTGATCGAGGACACGCCCACCGGAGTCCGTGCCGGCGTTGCCGCAGGGATGACGGTCTTCGGATATTGCGCGTTGACGCCGAGGCAACGTCTCATCGATGCGGGCGCGCACCACACTTTCGAGCGCATGCCCGATCTGCCCGCGCTGCTTCACATGCGGATCTGATACGCGAGCACCGCGGTATTGTAGATGGCGTGAGCGATCATCGGCGCGATCAGCAATTTTGACCTGTCGAAGGCCAGTGCCGTGCACAGCCCCAAGCCGAACACCGGTAGCATGGATGCAGGCGGATGCACGATGGCAAACACGGCCGCGCTCGCGAAGACGGCCGGCCAGGCGTTGAGCGAGCGGCGCAAGCCTCCGAATATCAGGCCGCGGAATATGAATTCTTCAAAGATGGGTGCCGCGACGATCGCCAGAAGCGGTATCCAGATACCCGCCGCGAGTTCCTTGGCCGAATCGCGCATGACATCCTGCAGCAGATCCAATCGCCGCAGCGCGTAAATGTAGGCGATGCCTCCGCCAGCCGCGGCAAGACCGGCGCCGACTCCCCATGCGCAGGCCTTGCCGAGGCCGGTACCGGCCAACCCACCGGCACCGAACACCTTCGGGACGCCTGCGGTCTTGGCGCGCCAATACACGAGGCGAAGAACACAGAAGCTCGTCGCGCCGGCAATCGAATAGGCCGTGACGATCGCACCGCCGGAAAGGTGCTTCGCGGCCGCCATGTATATGGCCAGGCTGATTCCTTGAACGACGAAAAAAATCATTGCGGCGATCACACCGTCGGAGGTTGAGACCCGCGCCGGCGGTGATGCGGCAGGATCCAAGAGGTATGGCAGCTCATCCCGGGCCTTTTGCCACAGCGCAAGCGACAGCAGCCCGCTGAGCACGATCAACACGATTTTCTGCCACCATTCGCTCGCGAAAATGGCATACGTGTAGAGTCCCGCGATCATCGCGTACAGGTAGACATAGGTCGGGCGCAGCTTGGATCGCACCTCCTGCGCCAGCGGATCGCAGCCGAACACGCCCAGCGACACCGCAATCACGGCGTAGATCGGCACGCCCAGCAAAACGATCGCGGCAAGCCCAAGCAGCTCGAAATCCACGCGATGTGTGACGAGGATCGCGATGATGAACACGGCGAGCGGATAGGCGAGCGCCAGAACGGCCCACAATTGCGCCTTTTCGCGCAAGATGCTCTCGATCGATTTAGGAATGGTGAACAACAACCACAGCGCTCCACCCTCGGAATTCAAGGTCTGGAACGCGGACATCATCAGGGTATAGGCGGCGATTCCAAAGGCGATGGAAGCCACCGTGGAATCGCCGACGCCGGTCCACGAAGAACCGTGCAGGCGGCCCTGGAAGAAGAACTGACTGAAGACGATGAGAACGGGCAGAACCAGAGTCTGCACCAGGAAACTCCGGTCGCGGCTCAACAGGCGCAGCTCGCGGCGCTGCACCACGGTGCCGACCGGCCGGTCAGACCGCTGCCGTATCGCGCCCGCGCCCGGCTGCCCCGGCGCGCGCGCCCTGGAACGCCCGCTGTCGCGCGAACCTGCAGTCACCACACCGTTTCGCAACTGGTGCCCCAGCAGCGCAAGCCCGATCCACAGCGCGATGCCCACTTCGGCAACCAGCAGCAGGGAAAACTCCAGTTGGGCGGCCAGATTTGGCGCGTTGAGCGCCTGCACCGCGAGACCCGGCGGCAGCCAGCAAGCCCAGGCGGGAAATTGTCTCGCCCAACCCAGCACGAATGGCGGCGGCGAGGCAAGCCCAAGAGAGATCACCAGATAGAGCAGAAGAATACTGGCGACGGAGAGTAACGCCTGCAGATTGCGCAGCTGCGAGGCGGCGAGCGACATGCGCAGGCCGGTATCCACCAGGGTGCGAAACAATGCGGCCAGCAATAACAGCGGCAGTCCCACGACCGCTCCCGCGAGCGCGGCAGACCAGCGATACCCGGACACCCAAGCGAGCACCGTGCCCGCGGGCAGGAACGTGAGCACGCCGATGGGATTGGCGATCGTCCGCTCCATGATCCGGCTGAACAGCAGAACCGGGATCTTCATGGGCAGCGTCGCCAACCATTCCATATCCCAGTCGGGCTGTGAGAGTTCGCGCGTGGCGAGGGCTCCGAGAGTGGCCACCAAAAGCAATAGCGACCATTCCATCCCCAGGGCCCTGATCAGGCTCTCGCTCAGCACTCCCGCGGGCGCCCTGAAGCGCGGGCCGTGAACCGGGTCCAATGCCGCGTGCAGGTTGACGACGATTTGCCGCGTCAGATTGCCGTAAACGAGCAGCATGAGCGCTGCGACCATGCCGCTTACCACCCAGCGGTTGCGCTTTTTCCCGGCCGTCGCAGGTCGCCCGCGCCGTGCGCCGGCCGGGCGGTTGTATCTCAAGGTCAGCAGATTGGCGAGCCGCTGCAGCCGCAAATGCGTCAGCAACCAGACCGCGCGGGCCTTGGTGGCGGCGCCGGCCGCCGAAGCGTCACTCATGCCTCTTCTGACTCCGCCGTAACGGCCAGGAAGACCTCCTCGAGCGTGCCGCCTGCGGTGACTTTCTCCTTGAGTTCCTGCGGGCTGCCGGTCGCCACCAATTCACCGTGATGGACGATGCCGATGCGGCTGCAAAGCCGCTCCGCCATGTCGAGAATGTGGGTGGAGAGGAAAATCGTCATGCCGGCATCCGCGCTCTTGCGCAGGCGTTGCTGCACATCGCGCGCGGCACGCGGATCGAGACCATTGGTGGGCTCGTCGAGAATCAACACCGAGGGCTCGTGAATGAGCGCGCATGCCAGGCCGAGTTTCTTTTTCATGCCCATCGAATAGTTGACCGCAAACTCCTCGCCGACCTGGTCGAGGCCGAGTTCCGTCATCAGGCGCTCTGCCCGCCGCAATGACTCGGCGCGGGTCAGGCCGTGCATTTCACCGATGAATTGCAGAATCTCCCGGCCGCGCAGATAGTCGTAGAAAATCGGACTGTCCGGCAGGTATCCGACGTGCCGCTTGACCTCGGCCGCGTCGCGATGGCAATCGAGGCCGGCGATCCGCACTGCTCCCCCGCTCGGCACCAGGATGCTCATCATCATGCGGATCGTCGTGGTCTTGCCGGCGCCATTGGGCCCGAGAAAACCAAACATCTCCCCCTTGGGAACGGTCAGCGTCAGTGGCGCGAGGGCGCGGAAAGAACCATAGGTCTTGGAAAGTTCCAGGAATTCGATCATGTGCCGTCCTTGGGACCTGACAGGACGTGTAGCCTAGCAGGCCGGCGCGACAAGGCGAATCTCGGCCCGGGGCCTAGCTCTTCCAGAATGTAATGAGGACGAAGACCAGCGCAATGACGGTCAGGCCCAGATAACCCAGGGCTGCATGCGATTCGGCGAGCAGATCGTTCGCCTCGGGCTCGCGGGGAATCAGGCGGGCGAAAGCGGAAAGAAACAACATGCGCCAAGAATAATGGCGCCAGCGTATAAAAACGTGATTCGAATCACGTCCCTTCAGTCGGAACGGCGTGCCTGCGAAAATACTTGCCAAACCATGGGACCGGCCGGCCGCTCAGCCGTCCTCGTCGTCGAGTTCCAGCTCTTCCGGGGTTTCGGTTGCTTCGCTGGTTTCGCGAATCGGCGCCTCATTTTCATCAGCCTGTTCATCCTCCGGCTCATCATCATCATCCGCCGTGCCGGTGCTGGGCGGCGTGACGCCATTTAACTGTTCGAGCAATTCGGGATCTTCTTCATTCATGGCAACGACCCGCATCAGTGTTTGAGGCCACGCTGCGCCTGTATCATGCCCCGGTCTGTCAGACGATGGGGAGACTTGCCCGGTGAACGGTCTTACACGAATGCTCGCCGTTGCCGCCCTCTTTCCCGCGGCGCTATTTGCACAAGCCGCAAAGCCGCCCTCGACGGCAACCGATCGATTCGCGCAACTGCAGGCCGAGCTGCGCCGCACTCACGAGAACGGCGACTTCGCAGCCTACCTGGCGGGTTCCCGCGCCCTGTATGCATTCCTGAACGGATCGCCGCGCGCGACGCTGCAGCTGATGAGCGCCGAAACGCTCGCGGGCAGGCCGCAGGAGGCGCTGCGCAGCTTTGCCGAGTACGTGGCCATGGGCCAATCCGACGAGGCGGTGCTGAAAGCCAAATCATTCGATGCGTTGCGCGTCTCGCCCGGCTATCAGACCCTGCGCGACGCGATGGCCGAGAATACCCGGAGCATATCCTCCGCGAGCGCCGCATTGCGGCTGGATACGGCCCGGGTGCCCGAGGATATCGACTACGACCCGCTGACTAAAAGCTTCTTCGTCAGCACCGTGCTCGGCCAGCAGATCCTGCAGGTCGACATGGCGGGCCGTACCAAGGCTTTTGCCGCCGCGCCGGATCACTGGCCCATGATGGCGCTCAAGATCGATCCCCGGCGGCGGATCGTTTGGGCGACGGAAGTGGCGGTGGAGGGATTCGCATCGATCCGCAAAGAAGATTGGGGACGATCCGCGGTGCTGCAATACGACCTGCGCACGGGCCGGCTCTTGCAGCGGATCGAAGGACCGGCAAAGGCAGCCCTGGGTGACATGGCGCTGGACTCGAACGGCAATGCCATCGTGGCCGACGGCGATCAAGGCGGTGTGTATCGAATCGATGCCGGTACGCGGCGGGTCGAACGAATCGAAGGCGGCGATTTCATCTCCCCCCAGACGCCGGTGGTGCTTGCCGACGGCCGGCACGTGCTCGTGCCGGATTATGTTCGAGGCATCGGCATACTCGACCTGGCGAGCAGGCGCGTGGTGTGGATCGGAGCACCGGGCAAGCATGCATTGAGCGGCATCGACGGCCTGTACGCAGCTGGCCGCATTTTGATCGCAACACAAAACGGGGTTGCACCGGAAAGAGTGGTGCGCTTCACGCTCGATGCCGCCGGCACCGGCATTGCCTCCGAGGGCATCATCGAACGCGGCACATCGACGCTGGGCGATCCGACCCATGGCGTGATCGTCGGTGATGATTTTTATTACATCGCCGACTCAGGATGGAATGTTCTCGACGATCACGGAAACATCTTGCCGGGAAAGGCGCTGCCCGCCGCATCGATCATGCGCGCGGCGATCCATGGCGGCGCCGCTAGCGTATCCATGTCAGCCAGCAGAGCGGCTGACGGGTGACATTTATGATGTCTTAGCCGCAATGATAAATGATGCCTGTCCACCCGGTGTTGAACGCCGTTGTATTCAGTACGGTGTTCCCTCCGGCGCCAATGGCTTGATTCTTCATCTGATCGTAGACTGCCTGCAAGTGACTCCCGAGACGCAAGGTTACGCATGAATCCCTCCATAGAAAACCAATGTGCTCCGAGGAGACGCTGGCATATTTATCCTGCGAAGATCGAATGCCGATTGACCGTGGCCATCCTGGTAGCGACATTCCACGGCCGCCGCCTCACGCGGAAAATCGTCCGTCGATCCGCGTTATCCATACTCCAGCTGGGACTGCGTCGGCAATTTCTAAGTAAGATGTACTGCCGCCCCAATTTTGGGGAAACAATGCCAAGCAGCGCTTCGTCAAATCGCGACTGGAAGGAAAAAGAATGCCGTGGATACCCGCAGCAGCAACCCAGCGACCAAAGATCTGCGAATTGCCCGGCAGATCGAATTGCATAGGTTGCACACGCCAGTTTGAATGCAGCAATTGTTTCTGCAAGGACGTGGACGACCGAATGAGCCACGGAGCCCGCTTAAGCCCCAATTTGCGCGCGGTTTGGTTGACGCTTTTTGGCATTTCAAAGTTGCGCAAGATCTCGACCATCGGCTTGAGCGTCGCGTGATCGCTGATATCGAGCACGTTTTCAAGCTTCATATTCAGACGAATTTGTGTAAAGGAGCCTGGCGTACGCAGAGCCAGGTCTGCACCGGATAGGCCTTTGGGCTGGCCGGCTTCGGAAAATCCAAACTTTTCAAGATATGCCGTCGCGTAATCTTCCGCTCCATGCGATGCGCCGCGATTTTCCAATGATGTAGCGAGGCGGTGCTGAATCGCTCAAGCTCCACGAGCGAGGGTAAGTCGGGATCCGAACTACCCGATGGCGTGGGTCGACTAGATGGCCGTGATCGACGTCGCTTTGGCATGCGCGGGATCCAATTGCGCTGGCACTGCCGCATCTTCCGCGAGCGCCTCCATGATGAAGCGGCGCAGTCGTTCGTAGCGTCCGTAACGAATCATGTCCCTCGGCGCGATATTTCCGAAAAGCGGATTCTTGGTTTTAAACCAGAGAGCCGTCTTTCGAACGTCGCCGCCAAAGTGCTGCGCGACGAGTTCACAAATATTGGCGATCTCTTGCAGACGATCCAAAACATCTTTCGGAATCTTTTCGTCGTAGCGAACCGAGGCCGGCGCCACTTCCGCCACTTTTGCCACATCGCGCTTGTTAAGATCAAGAAATTCAGCGACTCCACGAGCGTTTAAGGTCTCATTCGCCCAGAATCCAAGGTAATTTTTGTCGGCGACGGTGCCAAAGAGTCCCGCATTACGTACCACAACATCTCTCCAGGGCGGCATCTATCGGACTTGCCAGTCTAGCCCGCCCTTGTCCCGAAAACCATGATCAAACCACAAATTAACCATGGGAACATAATCCGGCCTTTCAACAGGTCGAAGTTGGTTCCGGCACTCGCTGCACTCAGCTAGTTCCGATAACCTCTTTATATTCAACAAGTTAAACTCGATGGTCTCGATGGCTGCTTGCTTGGCGGTGAGGCCGTGGATGAGTCCTCCCGCGCCGATTTAAAAAAGCCTCGAACCCTTGCGGATCCGAGGCCATATCCTCAGAACATGCCTATTCTTGCCCTACTCTGCCGCTTCGGTATCCCCCGCCGGCACTGTATCGTCCGAGTCGCCCATGCCGCCGCCCACGTCCATGAAGCTGCGGCGACGGCTGTCGTCCGAGGCGCGTCGGCGCCGCGCATGATACGCAAAGCCGGTTCCCGCAGGAATGAGACGTCCAACGATGACGTTTTCCTTCAAGCCGCGCAGATCGTCCTTCAAGCCCCGTACCGCGGCTTCGGTGAGCACGCGGGTGGTCTCCTGGAACGACGCTGCCGAGATGAACGATTCCGTCGCCAAGGAAGCCTTGGTGATGCCCAAGAGCAGCGGCTCCCAGGTCGACTGATGCTTGCCTTCGGACTTCTGCTTCGCGATGACGTCGAGCAACCGGCCGCGATCCATCTGCTCGCCGCGCAGCAGCGCTGAATCACCCGCATCCAGCACCTCGATCTTGCGCAGCATCTGCCGCACGATGACTTCGATGTGCTTGTCGTTGATCTTCACGCCCTGCAGGCGATACACGTCCTGGATTTCGCGCACCAGATAGTTCGCCAGCGCCTCGACACCCTGCAGCCGCAGAATGTCGTGCGGATTGGGCTCGCCGTCGGCGATGACTTCGCCCTTCTCGACCTGCTCGCCCTCGAACACGTTGAGATGGCGCCACTTCGGAATCAGCTCCTCGTACTTGTCGGTGCCTTCGTTGGTGATGATCAGGCGGCGCTTGCCCTTGGTTTCCTTGCCGAAGCTCACCGTGCCCGAACGCTCGGCGAGAATCGCCGAGTCCTTGGGCTTGCGCGCCTCGAACAGGTCGGCCACGCGTGGCAGACCGCCGGTGATGTCGCGGGTCTTCGAAGACTCCTGCGGGATACGCGCGATGACGTCGCCCACCGACACCTTGGAACCGTCCTCCAGGCTGACGATCGCGCCCGCCGGCAACGCGTACACCGCGGGAATGTCGGTATTCGCGAAGGTCACTTCCTTGCCCTTGGCATTGGTCAGCCGGACCACCGGACGCAGATCCTTGCCGCCCGAACCGCGCTGCTTCGGATCCAGCACCACGGTGCTCGACAAACCGGTGACATCGTCCACCTGGGTCGTAACGGTGATGCCGTCGACGAAATCGGAGAACTTGATCATGCCGGCCACTTCCGTGACCACGGGATGCGTGTGCGGATCCCAGTTTGCGACCGACTGCCCGGCGGCGACCACGTCGGCGTCGTTCACCGTGATGGTGGCGCCGTACGGAATCTTGTAGCGCTCGCGCTCGCGGCCGAATTCATCGACCACGCCCAGTTCGCCGGAGCGCGACACCGCGACCAGATGCCCCTTCTCGTGGCGCACGGTCTTGATGTTGTGCAGGCGAATGGTGCCCTTGCTCTTGACCTCCACGCCGTTGGCCGCAGCCGCCCGTGAGGCCGCGCCGCCGACGTGGAAGGTACGCATGGTCAGCTGCGTGCCCGGCTCGCCGATCGATTGCGCCGCAATGACGCCGACCGCCTCGCCGATGTTGATGCGATGTCCGCGGCCGAGGTCGCGGCCGTAGCATTGCGCGCAAACACCGTAGCGGGTTTCGCAGGTAATGGGCGAACGCACCATGACCTGATCGATTCCCATCTTCTCCAGCAGCTTGACCAGTTTCTCGTCGATCAACACGCCGGCCTTGACCAGCACTTCGCCGCTCGAGGCTACCGCCACATCTTCGGAGACCACCCGGCCGAGCACGCGCTCGCCCAAGCCTTCGACCACGTCGCCGCCCTCGACGATCGGGGTGATGGACAGGCCGTTGACCGTACCGCAATCGATTTCGGTCACGACCAGATCCTGGGCCACGTCGACCAGTCGTCGGGTGAGGTAGCCGGAGTTCGCGGTCTTCAACGCGGTGTCCGCCAGGCCTTTGCGCGCGCCGTGCGTCGAGATGAAGTACTGCAGCACGTTCAAGCCTTCGCGGAAGTTCGCCGTGATCGGCGTCTCGATGATGGAGCCGTCCGGCTTCGCCATCAGGCCGCGCATGCCGGCCAGCTGACGGATTTGCGCGGCGGAACCGCGCGCGCCCGAATCGGCCATCATGAAGATCGAATTGAACGACTTCTGACGTACCTTGTTGCCCTTCGTGTCGGTGACCTCGTCGGTTCCCAACTTCTCCATCATGGCCTTCGCCACCTGGTCATTGGTACGCGACCAGATGTCGACCACCTTGTTGTAGCGCTCGCCGTTGGTCACGAGACCTGAGGAGTACTGTTCCTGGATCTCCTTCACTTCCTTCTCGGCGCTGGTCAGAATCTTGGTCTTCTGCTGCGGCACGACCATGTCGTCCACGCCGATCGACACGCCGGCACGGGTCGCGTACTGGAATCCGGTGTACATCAACTGGTCGGCAAACACGACCGTTTCCTTCAACCCCACGGTGCGATAGCACGCGTTGATCGTTCCGGAAATGATTTTCTTGGTCATGTCCTGGTTGATGGCATCGAACGACAAGCCCTTCGGCAGGATCTCGGACAGCAGCGCCCGGCCCGCGGTGGTATCGACCACGCGGATATTCTTCACCAATTGTCCGCCGGCATCGCGGACGTGTTCGACCAGGCGCACTTTGACCTTCGCCTGCAGATCGATGTTGCGGCTCTCATAGGCGCGATGCACTTCAGCCACGTCGCCGAAGGCCATGCCTTCGCCCTTGGCGCCGACGCGCTCGCGGGTCATGTAATAAAGTCCGAGCACCACGTCCTGCGAGGGGACGATGATGGGATCGCCGTTCGCGGGCGAGAGGATGTTGTTGGAGGACATCATCAACGCGCGCGCCTCGAGCTGTGCCTCGATGGACAGCGGCACGTGCACGGCCATTTGGTCGCCGTCGAAGTCGGCGTTGAACGCCGTGCACACCAGCGGATGCAGCTGGATCGCCTTGCCCTCGATCAGCACCGGCTCGAACGCCTGGATGCCGAGACGGTGCAGGGTCGGTGCGCGATTCAGCAGCACCGGATGTTCACGGATGACCTCTTCGAGAATATCCCACACCTCGGGTCCTTCGCGCTCCACCAGGCGCTTGGCCGCTTTGATGGTCGAAGCCTCGCCGCGCAGCTGCAGCTTGGAGAAGATGAACGGCTTGAACAATTCCAACGCCATTTTTTTCGGCAATCCGCACTGATGCAGACGCAGGGTCGGGCCGACCACGATGACCGAACGGCCCGAATAATCGACGCGCTTGCCGAGCAGGTTCTGGCGGAACCGGCCCTGCTTGCCCTTGATCATGTCGGCCAGCGACTTCAAGGGGCGCTTGTTGGTGCCGGTGATGGCACGGCCGCGGCGGCCGTTGTCCAACAGCGCATCCACCGCTTCCTGCAGCATGCGCTTTTCGTTGCGCACGATGATGTCCGGCGCATTCAGCTCGAGCAGCCGGCGCAGGCGGTTGTTGCGGTTGATGACGCGGCGGTACAGATCGTTCAAATCGGAGGTCGCGAAGCGGCCCCCGTCCAGGGGCACGAGCGGGCGCAGATCTGGCGGCAGCACCGGCAGCACGGTGAGCACCATCCATTCCGGCTTGTTGCCCGATTCCATGAACGCCTCGATCAGCTTCAGGCGCTTCGACAGGCGCTTGATCTTGGTCTCAGAGTTGGTGTTCGCCATGTCCTCGCGGACTTTCACCACCTCGGAGGGCAGATCCATGGACTTCAGCAGCTCATGCACCGCCTCGGCGCCCATGCGGGCGTCGAACTCATCGCCGTGTTCTTCGATCGATTCCAGATACATTTCGTCGGTGAGCAGCTGGCCGCGCTGCAGCGAGGTCATGCCCGGATCGACCACCACGAAGGCCTCGAAGTACAGCACGCGCTCGATCTCGCGCAAGGTCATGTCCAGCATCAAACCGATGCGCGACGGCAGCGACTTCAGGAACCAGATGTGCGCGGTCGGGCTGGCCAATTCGATGTGGCCCATGCGCTCGCGGCGCACCTTGGACTGGGTCACTTCGACGCCGCACTTCTCGCACACCACGCCGCGATGCTTCAGGCGCTTGTACTTGCCGCACAGGCACTCGTAATCCTTCACCGGCCCGAAGATCTTCGCGCAGAACAGACCGTCGCGTTCCGGCTTGAAGGTGCGGTAGTTGATGGTCTCCGGCTTCTTCACCTCGCCATACGACCAGGAGCGGATCATGTCCGGTGACGCGAGCCCGATCTTGATCGAGTCGAAGTTCTCGACCGGTACCTGCTGCTTGAACAACTTGAGTAAGTCTTTCATTGATTAGGCCTCGCTCTCTAGTTCAATGTTGATGGCCAAGGAACGTATCTCCTTCACCAGCACATTGAATGATTCCGGCATGCCGGCTTTCATTTCATGGTTGCCGTCGACAATCGCCTTGTACATCTGCGTTCGTCCGTTCACGTCGTCCGACTTGACGGTGAGCATTTCCTGCAGGGTGTACGCGGCGCCATACGCCTCGAGCGCCCACACTTCCATCTCGCCGAACCGTTGTCCGCCGAACTGCGCCTTGCCGCCCAGCGGCTGCTGCGTGACCAGGCTGTACGGCCCGGTGGAGCGCGCATGCATCTTGTCGTCGACCAGATGGTTCAGCTTCAGCATGTACATGTAGCCGACGGTGACCGGCCGCTCGAACTGCTCGCCGGTGCGTCCGTCGTGCAGCACGGTCTGTCCGGATGTCGGCAGGTCGGCGAGGCTGAGCAGATTCTTGATCTCCTCCTCGCTGGCGCCGTCGAACACCGGCGTCGCCATCGGCACGCCCTTTTTCAGGTTGCTGGCCAGTTCGATCACTTCGGCATCGCTCATCGACTTGATGTCTTCCTTCTGGCCGCCGGTCTCGTTGTAGACCGCGCCCAAGAATTTGCGCAATTCCACGATGGCATGCTGCGCTTCCAACATCTTGCCGATCTTCGCTCCCAATCCCTTCGCGGCCCACCCCAGGTGGGTCTCGAGGATCTGGCCGATGTTCATGCGCGAAGGCACACCCAGCGGGTTCAACACGATGTCGACCGGGGTGCCGTCGGCCATGTACGGCATATCCTCAACCGGGACGATGGACGAGATCACGCCCTTGTTGCCGTGGCGTCCGGCCATCTTGTCGCCCGGCTGTACGCGGCGCTTCACCGCCAGGTACACCTTCACCATCTTGAGCACGCCCGGGGCGAGATCGTCGCCCGCGGTGATCTTGGCCTTCTTCTCCTCGAAGCGCTTTTCAAACGCCTTGCGCTGGCCCTTGAGGCGTTCGGAGACCGTCTCCAGCTGCGTGTTGACCTCTTCTTCCTTGAAGCGGATCTCGAACCACTGCTCACGCGGCAGGTCCGCGAGATAGGCATCGTCGATCTGCGTGCCGGACTTGATCTTCTTCGGGCCCGCTTCAGCGGGCTTGCCCTCGATCATGCCGCGCACGCGCTGGAACAAATCGTCCTCCAGGATGCGCTGCTGATCGGCCAAGTCCTTGCGTACCCGCTCGAGCTCCGACTTCTCGATCGCCAGGGCGCGCGAATCCTTCTCGACGCCGTCGCGCGTGAACACGCGCACGTCGATCACCGTGCCGTCCATGCCCGGGGGCACGCGCAGCGAGGTGTCTTTCACGTCGGAAGCCTTCTCGCCGAAGATCGCCCGCAGCAGCTTCTCTTCCGGGGTCAGCTGGGTCTCGCCCTTCGGCGTGACCTTGCCCACCAGGATGTCGCCGGCGCGCACTTCCGCGCCGATGAAGGCAATACCGGCCTCGTCGAGCTTCGCGAGCGCCGAATCGCCCACGTTGGGGATGTCGGCGGTGATTTCCTCGGGGCCCAGCTTGGTGTCGCGCGCGACGCAGGTGAGTTCCTCGATGTGAATGGTCGTGAAGCGGTCTTCCTCGACCACCCGCTCGGAGATCAGGATGGAGTCCTCGAAGTTGTAGCCGTTCCAGGGCATGAAGGCCACCAGCAGGTTCTGGCCGAGCGCGAGCTCGCCCAGATCCGTCGAAGGTCCGTCCGCCAGCACGTCGCCGCGCTTGATCGCATCGCCGGCATTCACCAGCGGCCGCTGGTTGATGCAGGTGTTCTGGTTCGAGCGCGTGTACTTGGTGAGCGAATAGATGTCGACGCCCGGCTCGCCCGCCGTGGTTTCATCGTCGTTGACCCGTACCACGATGCGCGAGGCATCGACCGAGTCGACGCTGCCGCCGCGTCGCGCCACCACGGTGACGCCGGAGTCGATGGCCACGGCCCGTTCCATCCCGGTGCCCACCAGCGGGGTCTCCGAGCGCAGGGTCGGCACCGCCTGGCGCTGCATGTTCGATCCCATGAGCGCGCGGTTGGCGTCGTCATGTTCCAGGAACGGAATCAACGAGGCGGCCACCGAAACGATCTGCTTCGGACTGACGTCCATGAAGTCGATCTTGTCCGGCGCCGACAGCGTGAATTCATTCTGGGTGCGGCAGGAAATCAGATCGTCGACGAACTCGCCCTTCTCGTTCAGGGTGGCGTTCGCCTGTGCGATCACGTACTGGCCCTCCTCGATCGCCGACAGGTAATCGATCTTGTCGGTCACCTTGCCGTTGGAGACGCGGCGGTACGGAGTCTCGAGGAATCCGTAATCGTTGGTGCGCGCATACACGGCCAGCGAATTGATCAGGCCGATGTTCGGGCCTTCCGGCGTTTCGATCGGGCATACCCGTCCGTAGTGCGTCGGGTGCACGTCGCGGACCTCGAAGCCGGCGCGCTCGCGCGTCAGGCCGCCTGGGCCCAAGGCCGAAACGCGGCGCTTGTGCGTGACTTCCGAGAGCGGATTGTTCTGATCCATGAACTGCGACAGCTGCGAGGAGCCGAAGAATTCCTTGACCGCCGCAGCCACCGGCTTCGCGTTGATCATTTCCTGCGGCATGATCGGCTCGCTCTCGGCGATCGTCAGGCGCTCCTTCACGGCGCGCTCGACGCGCACCAGGCCGATGCGGAAGGCGTTTTCGGCCATTTCACCGACGCTGCGGACGCGGCGGTTGCCCAGGTGATCGATATCGTCCACATGGCCGTTGCCGTTGCGGATGTCGATCAGGGTCTTCATGACCTCGATGATGTCCTCCTTGCTCAAAACGCCCGAGCCGGTGATTTCATCGCGGCCGACGCGGCGGTTGAACTTCATGCGGCCCACCGGCGAGAGGTCGTAGCGCTCGCCATTGAAGAACAGGTTCTGAAACAGGTTCTCGGCGGCATCCTTGGTCGGCGGCTCGCCGGGACGCATCATGCGATAGATTTCCACCAACGCCTCGAGGCGGGTCTTGGTGGGATCTATGCGCAGCGTGTCCGAAATGTACGGGCCGCGGTCGAGGTCGTTCACATACAGCGTGCGAATCGAGGTGACGCCGCTCTCGATCAGCTTCGCCACCGTGGGCACGGTGAGAATTTCATTGGCCTTCGCCAGGATCTCGCCGGTCTCGGTGTTGACGATGTCATGCGCCAGCACCTTGCCCTGCACGTATTCGGTGGGCACCGGCAGGCGCTTCACGCCGGCCTCCTCGAGTTCCTTGACGTGGCGCGCGGTGATGCGCCGGCCCTCTTCGACGATGACCTTCTTGCCGACGCGGATCTCGAACGCCGCCGTCTCGCCGCGCAGCCGCTGCGGGATGATTTCGAATTCGATCTCTTTCTTCGACAGGTGGAACACGTTCATGTCGAAGAACATGTCGAGGATCTGCTCCTCGGTAAAGCCCAGCGCCCTCAATATGATGGTCACCGGCAATTTCCGGCGCCGATCGATGCGCGCGAACACGCAGTCCTTCGGGTCGAACTCGAAGTCCAGCCACGAGCCGCGATACGGAATGATGCGCGCGGAGAACAGCAGTTTGCCCGAGGAATGGGTCTTGCCGCGGTCGTGATCGAAGAACACGCCCGGGCTGCGGTGCAGCTGCGACACGATGACGCGCTCGGTGCCGTTGATGATGAACGTGCCGTTGTCGGTCATGAGCGGCAGTTCGCCCAGGTACACTTCCTGTTCGCGCACGTCCTTGACCGGCTTCTTGGCGCCGCTCGCTTCCTTGTCGAGCACCACCAGGCGCACTTTCACGCGCAATGGCGCCGCGTAGGTCAGGCCGCGCAGCTGGCATTCCTTGACGTCGAACACCGGTTCGCCCAGGCGGTAACTGACATATTCGAGCGTCGCGTTACCCGAATAGCTGGAAATGGGGAACACGCTGTCGAAGGCGGCATGCAGGCCGATTTCGTCGCGCTTGGATTCCGCAACTTCCGCCTGTAAGAATCGCCGGTATGAATCCAATTGGATCGCCAGCAGGTACGGCGTGCCGAGGATGCTCGGGCGCTTGCCAAAGTTCTTACGGATGCGCTTCTTTTCGGTGAACGAATAGGCCATTAGAGATCACCCTTCCTAGGCGCTTGCGCGCCGAATTTAACGGGGTCGAAACGACCCCGCCCAGAAATTCGAATCAAATCAAAAGCGCAGCCGATGGCCGCCGCTGGATATCAACGGCAACCATCGAACCGCGCATATCGGCAATAATCACTACTTGATAGCAGCCTTGGCGCCGGCGTCCTCGAGCTTCTTCTTGATCGCATCGGCATCCGCCTTCGGAATGCCTTCCTTGACGGTCGAAGGCGCGCCCTCGACCAGATCCTTCGCTTCCTTCAGACCCAATCCGGTGATCTCGCGGATGACCTTGATGACACCCACCTTGTTGGCGCCGAACTCGGTCATGGTCACGGTGAACTCGGTCTGCGCTTCGGCCGCCGGAGCCGCTGCACCGCCGCCGCCGCCCGCCGCTGCCGCCGCGACCGGAGCCGCCGCAGTGACGTTGAACTTCTTTTCCATATCCGCGATCAGCTCGACCACTTCCATGACCGACATCTTGGAAATTGCGTCGAGGATTTCGTCTTTCGTAACAGCCATTATCGTCTCCAAATAAATATGGGTTTGAACCCGAATCAGGATTAATTCGCCGCCGCCGGTGCCGCACCGCTCTTCTTGGCCTCAAGAACAGCGGCCAGCGTGCGCACCAACTTCGAGTTGGGGGCGGCCAGCGTACCTACAAACTTTGCAATCGGCGCCTTGAGCAGACCCAGCATCTGCGACAACGCCTGCGCGCGCGTGGGCAATGAAGCCACCCGCTCGAGCGAATCGGCCTCGAGCAGCTGCCCGCCCAGGGAGACGATCGTCGTCACCAGCTTGTCGTTGTCCTTGGCAAAGGCCTTGACGATGCGGGCGGCAGCGCCCGGATCGTCGTTGGAAAATGCCAGGACGATGGGTCCTTTCAACGCCGGAGAAATGCACTCGAAAGAAGTGCCGGCAACCGCCTTGCGCGCGAGCGTGTTCTTGACGATGCGCAGATAGACCCCTTCCTTGCGCGCCTTGGCGCGAAGATCGGTCATCTGTGTCACGGTCAAGCCACGGTTCTCTGCGCCCACCACGGACAGGGCTTTCGCCGCGACCGCGTTGACTTCCGCCACCACGACTTTCTTCTCTTCTAACTTGAGTGCCACTAAGGTTCCCCTTGAGAGAAGCGTCACACATCAGATACGAGCGCCGCCGCCCGCATCCACCCTCGAGTACTTGCGTACTCATCGGTGCGACCTTCTCAGGCAAATCCTGATTCCGGTCCCACCATCTGCGCAGGCGGTCTTTAAGAGCCCGTCAAGGCTTCGATTGAAGCCCCAAAGCTCGCCTGCGGTCTTCGATGGTGGGTGCGATCGGCCTTGCGGCGTCACGCAGCCCACTATCTTTCCAGGCGCTAACGCGCATGTTTCCATGCGCTTCGCGCAAACCTTTCCATGCGCTTCGCGCAAACTCTCAACGAGGCCGCTGCGGCCTCGTCCTAAATCTTAATCAGACCCAAACTCGACTGTTCGACCGTGACGCCGGGGCCCATGGTCGAGGAGACGGTCAGCTTCTTCAGGTAAATACCCTTGGATGTCGCGGGCTTGATCTTCTGCAGATCGTTCACCAGCGCCAGCAGGTTCTCCTTCAGCGCGCTCGGCTCGAAACTCGCACGCCCGATTTGCGCATGCACGATGCCGGCCTTGTCGGTGCGGTAGCGCACCTGGCCGGATTTCGCGTTTTTCACGGCCTCCGCCACATTGGGCGTCACAGTGCCGACTTTCGGGTTCGGCATCAGGCCGCGAGGCCCGAGGATCTGTCCGAGCTGGCCGACGATGCGCATGGCATCGGGGCTGGCGATCACCACATCGAAATCGATCTGCCCGGCCTTCACTTTCTCGGCCAGATCATCGAAACCGACGATATCGGCACCGGCCGCCTTGGCGGCATCGGCATTCTTGCCCTGGGTGAACACAGCGACGCGCACGGTCTTGCCGGTTCCGTGAGGCATGACCGTCGAGCCGCGGACCTGCTGGTCCGACTTGGTAGCGTCGACGCCCAAATTCACCGACACGTCCACGGACTCATTGAATTTCGCGGTCGCAAATTCCTTCACCAACTTCAGTGCATCGTCGATCGGATACGACTTGCCGGGGGGCAGCTTTTCCTTCCAGCTCTTGGTACGTTTGACTACGGCAGGCATGTCACACTCCCTCCACGTCGACGCCCATGCTGCGGGCGCTGCCGGCAATGGTGCGCACCGCTGCGTCCAGGCTGGCTGCGGTCAAATCCGGCATTTTCAGCTTGGCGATGTCCTCGAGCTGCTTGCGCGAGACCTTGCCCACTTTGGCCGTGTTCGGTGTTGCGCTGCCCTTCGGGATGCCGAGCGCCTTGGCAATGAGCACGGACGCCGGCGGCGTCTTCATGATGAAGGTAAAGCTGCGGTCGCTGTATACCGTAATCACTACTGGGGTCGGTAATCCTTTTTCCAAGGCCTGGGTCTGCGCATTGAATGCCTTGCAGAACTCCATGATGTTCACGCCCTGCTGGCCCAACGCCGGACCCACCGGCGGTGAGGGGTTGGCCTGGCCTGCAGGGATCTGCAGCTTGATATAGCCGGTGACTTTCTTCGCCATTTACCGCTCCTGTGGGTTCAAGCGCCGTCCTCGCGGACAGCTCCCCTTGTTCAGGGGCTTGCGCCCCGAATTTAACGGCGCAAAGCGCGCCGTCCGAAAAAGAAAAAACCTAGCCTTTCTCGACCTGCGAGAAATCCAATTCCACGGGCGTCGAGCGCCCCAGGATCTGCACCGCCACCTGCAGCCGGTTCTTCTCGTAGTTCACGGACTCGACCACGCCGTTGAAATCGTTGAACGGCCCGTCGGTCACCCGCACCACTTCGCCGGGCTCGAACAGCACCTTCGGCTTCGGCTTGTCCACGCCTTCCTCGACGCGGCGCAAAATCGACATCGCTTCCTTGTCGGTGATGGCTGCCGGCTTGTCGCTGGTGCCGCCGATGAATCCCAGCACCTTCGGTACTTCCTTCACCAGGTGCCAGGTGTCTTCGTCCATTTCCATCTGCACGAGCACGTACCCCGGGAAGAATTTGCGGTCGGATTTGCGCTTCTGCCCGTCGCGCATCTCCACCACTTCTTCCGTGGGCACGAGAATTTCACCGAACTTCGCCTCGAGCCCGGCCCGCCTCACCCGCTCCTTCAGCGACTCCGAGACCTTGTGCTCGAAATTCGAGTAAGCGTGAACCACATACCATCGCAAGGACATAAAAGCTCCGCGTCGCCTAGCCCGGTGTGCCGCCCAGAAAGCGGGTCATCATCGTAAGCACCCAATCAAGAACGAAAAAAAACAAGCCCATCAAAACCGCGAAACCAAACACCACATAGGTCGTCTGGATCGTCTCCGTCCTGTTGGGCCATACCACCTTGCGCAGTTCAACGCGCGCGGCCTGCCAGAATTGAACGAATTCTTTTCCGTAGGCGCTGATCCAGACGAGTCCTGCACCCGCGGCAAGCCCCGCGACCACCATGCCGACTCGAATCCACAGCGGCTTCTCGTCATACCAATAAAAAGCAGTGATCCCACCGAGGATCGCGACAATCGATAAAATCAGGAGCGCGTTGTCTTTCGACGACGGGCCCGCGGGTATTTGCACTTCAGCCATGTCTTCGGCGATTCCCGGCGCGCGCATCAATGGCAGGGCAGGAGGGAATCGAACCCCCAACCTGCGGTTTTGGAGACCGCCGCTCTGCCAATTGAGCTACTGCCCTAGTCAAGTGCTAACGCACAACTCACGAGGCGCTAACGCGCCAACTTTAAACGGGGCCGATGCGGCCCCGACCATTAAAAATAAGATCAAGCGATCACTTTGGCGACCACCCCTGCGCCGACGGTTTTACCGCCCTCGCGGATGGCGAATCGCAGGCCCTGCTCCATCGCGATCGGGGCAATCAGCTCCACCACGATCTTGATGTTGTCCCCCGGCATCACCATCTCGGTG
>DATAVN010000059.1:0-2780 GCA_036267715.1 Steroidobacteraceae bacterium
CTTTCGTCGCCACGAGATAGGCTTCGCGTGCCGCGTCGCGGCGGCCGAGACGGCGCAACAGATCGGCGCGGACCGCCGGCATCAGGTCGTAACCCCCAAGGCCGCCGCGGGCTTCCAGCGCGTCGATACGAAAGCCCTGCCGACGCCGGGCCAGATTCTGGCCGAGATGAGCCAGAACCGCGTCGGCGGCGAGGCCTACGACCGCGAATGGCCCGAACGCGCGCGACAGTCGCTGTGGTGAGATTCCCTTTACCTCTCCCCGCTCTCTTCAGGCTGTGTGAGAAGTCGATCTCCGAAGGTACTATCATGTGCGGCGGATGAATTTGATTCGGGGGAGCCATGGTTCACGTAACGGGTCAATCGCGGGACCAATTGGCGCTGATTCCGACGACATTGAACGAGGCAGTCAACGCCGATCATCCGGTTCGGGTGATCGATGGATTCGTGGACAGTCTGGACTTGAAGAAGATGGGATTTTCAAGGGTGGTGGCCGAGGAGATGGGACGGCCATGTTATGCACCGGGTGACCTGTTGAAGCTCTACATCTACGGGTACACGAACCGGGTTCGATCCAGCCGCGCGCTGGAACGTGAGGCAGGACGCAATGTGGAAGTGATGTGGCTGGTGCATGGTCTGACGCCTGCGTTCAAGACCATAGCCGACTTCCGGAAGGATCACCCGAAGGCGATCGTCGAGGTGTGCCGCAACTTCATCCGGTTCTGCCGAGAACTGTCGTTGGTTGGCGGCAAACTCGTTGCGATCGACGGTACCAAGATTGAAGCGGTGGCGAGCCGCAAGCAGGTGATCACGCCGAAGAACGTTGCGAAGAAGATGTCGGCGCTTGATGGCAAGATTGCCGCCCATCTTGCGGCGATGGACCAAGCCGATCGGGAAGAGCAGACGGACGGCGTTGCTGCCATGGACAAGGCTGCGGTGGCCGAAGCTCTGCGGGTGTTGCGGGAGAAGCGCGAGAAGGCTCAACACCACGCTGATCGTTTGGCTGCACAAGAACTGAGCCAGTTGGTGCTGACCGAGCCGGACGCGAAGCTGATGCGCACCGCCCGCCACGGGCATCAGGTCGCCTACAATGCTCAGACCGTAGTCGATGCTGATAACAAGCTGATTGTCGCCTTCGATCTGGTCAACGACGGCAATGATCAGCGTCAACTTCATCCGATGGCGATGCAAGGCAAGCAGGCTCTGGAAGTCGAGCAGGTAACCGCGATCGCGGATGCGGGGTATTCGAACGGCGAGCATGGACAACGCTGCGAGGGCGACGGCATCACCGCGATCGTGCCGCGCCACGAGACGGTCAACCCGGAAGGCAAGCAATACTTCAGCCGCGATCGGTTCAACTACGATGCTTCCAGCGATACCTGGCAGTGCCCGGCTGGTGAAACGCTCACGTGCTGCGAGGTCTCGCACACCGAGCAAAAAAAGAAATATCGGAGCACCGCCTGCGAAGGCTGTGCCTTGAAGCCGCAGTGTACGCCGGCGACCAAGCGGTTGGTCGTGCGTCACTTCTACGAGGATGCTCGCGAGGCGATGCACCAGCGGGCCGCACGCAATCCGGTATGGATGAAACACCGTCGGGAAATCGTCGAGCATCCATACGGTACGATCAAATGGCTGCTGGGCTACCCCCGGTTCCTGGTCAAAGGCTTGAAAAAAGCTAAAGCCGAATTGGCTCTCGCGGTCATGAGCTACAACCTTAAGCGCGTAATCAACATCTTGGGAGTGACAGCGTTGCTCGAGGCGCTGCAGCCACTGCCCAGCTGAGGAGAAAAGGCCTCGTCGCTGGCCGGGAACCATCATGTCAGCTGCCGCCGCTCGACTTCTCACACAGCCTGTCTTCACGGGGAGAGGTCGAAATTCGCAACGCGAATTTCGGGTGAGGGGCGAGGCACGGTGAGCATTCTCATACTTATCGGCCGCGACAGCCCTTCACCCCAGCCCTCCAAGAGCGAGCTTCGCTCGTCTCGACCCCGAGAGGAGCGGGGCGAGGGAGCGCTGGCACTGCAGGTCTACCGCGCGGCGACCGCCATCGCCTCGGCCGGAAGACCCGACAGCAGCTGATGCAGCGTGGTCAGCGTCGAATTGTCGGCGAGGCCGTCGACTTTGGCGGGGCGGAAATGCCGCTGGAAGGCGGCGACCACTTCCATGGTCGTGGCGTCGTATTTGCCGCTGACCGGAACGCCGTAGCCATATCTCGCCAGCGCCTGCTGCAGGTCGCGGACGTCGTCGCTGATGGTGCCGAGTTTCAGGGATTCGCCGCGCACGATCGGCGCCGGCTGCACCCAGTGGCCGACGCCCGAATTGGCCAGCGAATGCCACGGAAATTTCTCGCCGGGGTCCTTCTTGCGCGCCGGCGCCACGTCGGAATGGCCGAGCACGCGATGCGACGGCACCTTGCGGCGGAGCATGATGCCGCGGCACAGCGCGATCACCGCGGCGATCTGGCGCAGCGGAAAATCCGGATAGCCCCAGTCATGGCCGCGGTTGACGATCTCGACGCCGATCGAGCAGGAATTGATGTCCTCCTCGCCGGCCCAGGACGCCGTCCCGGCATGCCAGGCCCGCTTGGCTTCCGGGACGCATTGCACGATGCGGCCATCTTCCAGCACGATGTAATGGGCCGAGACGTCGGTGCCGGCGGTGCATAGCCGGGCGATGGCGCCTTCCACGTCCGGCATGCCGGTGTAGTGCAGCAGCACCATGTCGGGCAGCCGACTCTTGTGGCGGTCGCCGTAATTCGCCGAGGGGATGACGTCGGAAGCGAT
>DATAVN010000060.1:0-2982 GCA_036267715.1 Steroidobacteraceae bacterium
GAGAAAAGAGCCGCCGAACGCGCCCTGAAAGAAATTGTCGGCGAGCACGTATTTTTGCGCCACGCTCCAGAGCGGCAGTTTGGTGCCGTCGTAGTGCCCCATCACCAGGGCGCCGGAATCGGCGTAGGCCGCGAAGCGATCGTTCTTGCCGCCGTCGATCTGCATCTGGTTCTGATAGAACACGTGCCAGAGATCGCGCGTGGTGATGCCAAGCGAGGTGTCAAAACCACTCGGATCGTCGATCGCGAACGGCTGGTTGGGCAGGCGCTCGGTCTGTGCTTGGCTGACGGGCGGCGTGATGCCCTTTCCGGTCAATCCATTCCAGATCGCCGGCAGCGTCGGCATCGGCGCGCCATCGCGATCGATCTGGGTCGAATTGGCGGCGGTGACGTTCTGCAATCCGTCGGCACCTGGAAACAGGCCATATAGATTGTCGAAGCTGCGGTTCTCGGCATAGATGACCACCACCGTCTCGATATTATCGATCCCCGTCGGGGCACCCTGCGCGGATGCCTCGTCGCCAAGCACGGCGGCCAGCGCAGCGCCTAACAGCACCGCCAGGGAGATTGCATGCTTCATGTCTGGCCTCGACACGTCATGGATGACTTGGCGCAAAACTACGCCCCCGGCGCGCAGTCTGCTTGTTCCATGTTTCAGGTTTGAGCGAAAGGCGGGGACTGGAGATTAGCTGGTTTCGATGTCGGCCCTGTGAAGGCTTTCGCACACCGCGCCGTGAGAAAACTGTCATGAAGCTTCCGCATGGTGCGGCCCACGTCCGGCTCATTTCGGTCCCCTCCCGCATGTTTGAAATCCGGCGAATACTGTTCCGCGTGATCGTGGTTGCTGCGCTCGGCACGGCGGCCGCTTTGGCGCAGACCGACGATGTCGCGCTGACGCGCCCGCAAGCCTATGCCCGCGCCGCAGCGCTTGCAGCGCTCGGACGCGCGCTGTTCGCCGATCCGTCGCTCTCAGCGTCCGGCCTGATGGCGTGCGCGACTTGTCATGACCCAAACCGTGCGTTCGGCCCGCCTAACGGGTTGGCTGTGCAATTGGGCGGCAAGGATATGCGACAGCCAGGCATCCGCGCCGTGCCGTCACTCCGCTACCTGCAAGCGGTGCCGCAGTTCACCGAGCACTATTACGAGTCGGACGATGAGGGCGACGACAGCATCGACAACGGTCCAACCGGTGGCCTGACCTGGGACGGCCGGATCGATCGCGACCGCGACCAGGCCCGCTTTCCGCTGGTGTCGCCCTATGAGATGGCGAACGACAATCCCGCCAATGTGGTCATGGCGTTGCGCACTGGAGCCCATGCCGCCGAATTCAGAAAGCTGTTCGGCAACACTATTTTCGATGACACCGCAAAAGCTTTTACCGGGATCGGCGAGGCGCTGGAGGCCTTTCAGCAGGACTATCGGGAGTTCTATCCGTATAGCAGCAAATACGATGCCTACCTCGCCGGCCGGGCGACCCTCACGGCGCAGGAGGCACGGGGACTTGCGCTGTTCGACGACCCGGCCAAGGGCAATTGCGGCAACTGCCACCGCAGCCAACCGGGCAAGGACGGTACGCCACCGCAATTCACCGATTACGGTCTGATTGCCGTCGGCGTGCCACGCAACCGCGCCATACCGGCCGACGCCGACCCGGCCTTCTTCGATCTGGGTGCCTGTGGCCCGCTGCGGACCGATCTCGCCGGACGCGGCGACTATTGCGGGCGCTTCGTGACGCCGAGCCTGCGTAATGTCGCGCTGCGGCAAAGCTTCTTCCACAACGGCGTGGCGCACACGCTGCGGGAGGCAATCGCATTCTACGTCGAGCGCGACACCGATCCAGCCAAATGGTATCCGCGCGATGCCACCGGCCAGATCCAGAAATTCGATGATCTGCCCGCACCTTACCGCGCCAACGTCAACATGGAGCCGCCGTTCGGCGGCAAGCCCGGCGAGCCGCCGCAGCTTTCCGCCGATGACATCAGCGACATCATCGCCTTTCTCAACACACTGACGGACGGCTATACGACGCCGTGAGCGCGCGGACGCGCCGTTCACTCTCTCGATTTCGATAGAAAAGCGGCCCAGGGCGCGGCCGATAGTCGTTACATCCGGGCGAAGCTGCGCCCGATGCGGCGGCCTTCGGCAGCAATCCAGTTCAGCACAGAGACGTCGATGTCGTCGAAGCCGGCCGGCAAGCTGGCACCCTGCCCCGCGCGTTTGTCGACAACGATCTGCGAGCACGCGATCACGGCGATGATCAGGTCAAGCGCCGAACGATCAAGCTCTGGACGATCCGCAATCTTGGCCGGTTGCATCGATGCCTCCCGAACGCCCCTTAAGGCAGCAGGTCCGTGCGATCCCGTAGTATCCAAACCGCTCTTGTCTTGACGTTGGTCGCCCGAGTCGAGCGGTAGGTTCAAAGCTCCAACGCCAGGGTGGCCCCGGCGGGGCGGCAGTGGGGCAAACTCGCGGCGCCGCGTATCGGTTCCACTCACTGTTCAGTGAACGCAGCAGCGGCCGGGCGCGCAATCCAGAGGCTTGCGTAGTCACGGCGGGGGCGGCTCGGCCTATTGCTGCATCGCGGCAACCAGCGCCGGATTGTTTGCAAGAATATTCCCCAAACGATTGGCGCTACGATTGATTCATTGCGCGCTGCCACCCCTCCGTGCTGCGAAATAATACTTTCCAATTCAGCACTGGCATTGGCCTCGTGCGACCCGTAAATATCGAGGTGAAAGACATTTTCCTACAATCGATCAGGCCACGAGACGGAGGATTCCATGGCACTTGCGATCGGCGATACCGCGCCGGATTTCGAAGCCGAGACGACCGAAGGCAAAATCCGCTTCCATGACTGGATCGGCAACAATTGGGTGGTGCTGTTCTCCCATCCCAAGGATTTCACGCCGGTCTGCACCACCGAACTCGGCACCATGGCGCGATTAAAGCCGGAGTTCGACAAGCGCGGCGTCAAGATCCTCGG
>DATAVN010000061.1:0-1569 GCA_036267715.1 Steroidobacteraceae bacterium
AACTCGCCGCCGCTCGGCGGGCTTCATCGCCGCCAGCAGTATCTTGCCGCTCGCCGTGCAATGCATCGGCACGTGCGATCCGGTTTCGAAATGCAGCCGTAGCGGCCAGCGCGCTTCAACACGATCGAGATAAAGCACTTCATGGCCCGCCAGTGTCGTGAAATTGCAAGTCTCGCCGATCGCGTCGACCAGCGCGGTCAGGATCTGATGCCGTTCGGCGGTCACGCTCGAGCGCAACGCACTGAACCCGACGCGAAGCAGGCGCGGTCCCGGACGGTAACGCCGCCCGCCCGGCTCGCGCACCAGATAGCCGCTGCGCTCGAGTTGCTGGCAGAGCCGGTGCGTCGTCGCCTTGGGCAAATTTAACAACGCACAGAGTTCGGGGAGCGTCAGCGGTCGGTCGGAGACCGCGACGGTCTCCACAAGTTGCAGCGCGCGCGTCACCACCGTGCTGCCGGTTGCGTCCGGCATCGCAGGCGCGGTCGATCTGGCATCCACGGCCATTTTCTCCCCACAATATCTTTGCGCATCCCGTGTAATCCGGGATTTCCATCCCGCAGTATGGGACATTTCATCCCGGATTTCATTGACTAAAAAGGGGGCCGCCCGCACCATTCCTCGGGGGGAAACAGCGCGATGCGCGGTTCCGCGGCCGAATTCGACTTTGTCGTAGTGGGCGCCGGCTCGTCCGGCTGCGTGCTCGCCAACCGTCTGAGCGCCGACGGCAGCGCCAGCGTGGTCCTGATCGAAGCCGGTCCGCGCGACAGCAGTTTCTGGATTCATTTACCCATCGGCTACGGCAAGACGATGTGGGATCCGGTGGTGAACTGGCGATTCAACACCGAGCCGGAGTCCAACATGGACGGCCGGCAGATTTATTGGCCGCGCGGCCGCGTGCTCGGCGGCTCAAGCTCGATCAATGGGCTCGTCGTCATTCGTGGGCAGCACGAAGACTACGAGCGCTGGGCGCGCGATGGAGCCAGCGGCTGGTCGTGGGACGAAGTGCAGCCCTACTTCATCAAGAACGAAAGCAATCCCGATCTTGCCGGCGACCAGTTGCACGGCGACAGCGGACCGCTGAAAATTTCCAGCATCGGCCGCCGCCACGAACTGATCGAAGCCTTCATTGCGGCCGGTGAAGCGAACGGTGTGCCGCGCACCGAGGATTTCAACGGCCGCACGCAGGAAGGCGCCGGTTATTTCCAGCTCACCACGCGCAACGGTTGGCGCATGTCAGCAGCGGACGCTTATCTGAGGCCGGCGAAGAAGCGCGCCAATCTCAGCGTGCTGACCGACACGCAGGTGTTGCGCGTTTTGTTCGAGGGCCAGCAGGCGACCGGCGTCGTCTGCCGCACCGGCGAGACGACCCACACCATCAAGGCGCGTCGCGGCGTCATCCTGTCGGCCGGCGCTATCCAGTCGCCGCAGCTGCTGATGCTGTCGGGCATCGGTCCCGCCAAACATTTGCGCGAGCACGGTCTGCCGGTCGTCGTCGACCGTGCCGCCGTCGGACAGAATTTGCAGGATCATCTGCAGTTTCGTCTGATCTACCGGTGCACCAAGGCGATC
>DATAVN010000062.1:0-1536 GCA_036267715.1 Steroidobacteraceae bacterium
TTCGATCTGAAGCACTTCAATGATGCCGCGCTCAACGAAGGTGCGGTGCCCGTGCCGCTGTTGAGCAAGCTGCTGCCGATGCAGCCGTAGGAGCGATGTGGGCGAGCGTGAGCGGACAATTCTGACGGAGATTCGCGCGCGTGCCATGCGCGGAGGCGGCCGCGGGAATGCCTTGCGGGTGGGCATCGGCGATGATGCAGCGGTACTGGCGGTGCGGCGCGGGGAAGAGATTGTCGTCACGACGGATTTCTCGCTTGAAGACGTGCACTTCCGACGCGGATGGCATGCGCCGGAGGCAGTGGGGCATAAGTGCCTGGCGCGCGGGCTGAGCGATATTGCCGCGATGGGTGCGCGGCCGGTGGCGGCATTTGTGTCGCTGGCTGTGCCGGCAGAGTTCACGCGCAAACGAGCGAACGCACGCAGTTGGGTCGATCGTTTCTATGACGGACTGCTGGCGCTGGCGGGACATTGGCAGGTTCCGCTGGCGGGGGGCGATCTGGCGCAGTCGCCCGGCGGCACGCATGCGCGTGCGGTAGCGGACATCGTGGTGGTGGGCGTGGTGGAGCGCGGACGCGCACTGCTGCGCTCGGGCGCTAAGGCTGGCGATGCGATCTATGTCACAGGAACGTTGGGTGGAGCGGCGGCGGAGTTGCGTGCGGTGACTCAGACGCCGCGAAAATTCCGGAGTGTCACTGTAGCGATGTCGGAGCATCCGCATTTCTTTCCGGAGCCGCGATTAGATGTGGGCCGTGCGCTGGTGCGACGGCGGCTGGCAACGGCAACGATCGACATCAGCGACGGGCTTTCGGTGGACTTACAGCATCTGTGCGAGGAGTCGGGCGTGCGGGCGGAGGTGGATGCGGCGCTGCTGCCGATTGGGGCAGGCGCGACACTTGAGGATGCGCTGCATGGCGGGGACGATTATGAGCTGCTGTTTACCGCCGATTCCGGTGCGCGCATTCCGCGCAGTATTGCCGGGGTTGCAGTGCATCGGATTGGCCATATGCTGCGGCGCCAGGCGGGCCGGCCGCAAATGATGTTGGTGGAGGATGGCCGGCGAAGGGAACTCAAGCCCGAGGGCTGGCAGCACTTCTGAAATTTTGCTTTTGGAGACAGGCCAACGGCTTTATGAAGATCACGAGGATCTCCCGATGTGTCCTCGTTGTATTCATAACTTTTCAAGCTTTGACAACTTCTGCGGAGATGTCTGCAGCGGCGTCCGACTATCTCAAACATGCACTCGATCTGATGCATCAGCATGCTTTGCATCGCAAGGAAATCGACTGGCCGCAGCTGCGGCGCGCGGCAACTGCACATGCGATGGACGCTCAGACGCCGGCGGAAACCTATCCTGCGATTACGTATGCATGCTTGCAGCTAAAGGATCATTCCAGTCACCTCGAGGAGCCGCATGGTACGCCCATCGCGATCCTGAACCAGAGCAGCAACATCGGGATGCTGGCTGCGAAGGAAGCCCATGGAAGGAAACTTATATCCGATGAGCCATCGCCGTTTGCCGATCGAAGTTCGATTGTT
>DATAVN010000063.1:0-251819 GCA_036267715.1 Steroidobacteraceae bacterium
ACGATGATCCAGCAGCTCGGCGTGTTTACGTCCGAAGTCACGCGCGTCGCCCGCGAAGTCGGCTCCGATGGCAAACTCGGCGGCCAGGCGCAGGTCCGCGAAGTCAGCGGCGTGTGGAAAGACCTCACCGAGTCCGTCAACTCGATGGCGTCGAACCTCACCGCGCAGGTCCGCAACATCTCCGAAGTCACCATCGCCGTCGCGAGCGGCGACCTGTCGCGAAAAATCACGGTCGACGTGCGCGGCGAAATTCTGCAGCTGAAGGAAGCCATCAACACCATGGTGGACCAGCTGCGCTCGTTTGCCTCGGAGGTGACGCGCGTGGCGCGCGAAGTCGGCACCGAGGGAAAGTTGGGCGGCCAGGCATTGGTGCCCGGCGTCGCGGGAACCTGGAAGGATCTCACCGATTCGGTCAATGCCATGTGCGGAAATCTCACCGCGCAGGTGCGCAACATCGCGCAGGTCACCACGGCCGTGGCGCGCGGCGACCTGTCGCGCAAGATCACCGTGGATGTCTCGGGCGAAATCCTCGAGCTCAAGGAAACCATCAACACCATGGTGGACCAGCTCAATGCGTTTGCCGGCGAAGTGACGCGCGTGGCGCGCGAGGTGGGAACCGAGGGCCGCCTCGGCGGCCAGGCGCAGGTGCCGGGCGTGGCGGGAACCTGGAAGGACCTCACCGACAACGTCAATTCCATGGCCTCCAATCTGACCGCGCAGGTGCGCAACATCGCCGAGGTATCGACCGCGATCGCCAGCGGCAATCTCGCCAAGAAGATCACCGTCACGGTGTCGGGCGAGATCCTCGAGCTCAAGGAAACCATCAACACGATGGTGGATCAACTCAACGCCTTTGCCTCCGAGGTGACGCGCGTCGCACGCGAAGTGGGCACTGAAGGACGCCTGGGCGGTCAGGCCAATGTGCTCGGCGTCGCCGGCACCTGGAAGGACCTGACCGAAAACGTGAATTCGATGGCCTCGAATTTGACCGGTCAGGTGCGCAACATCGCCGAGGTGACCACCGCCGTCGCCAACGGCGACCTGTCGAAGAAGATCACCGTCGACGTCAAGGGCGAAATCCTCGAACTCAAGGACACCATCAACACCATGGTGGATCAGTTGAATGCCTTCGCCGGCGAGGTGACCCGCGTGGCGCGCGAGGTCGGCACCGAGGGCAAGCTGGGAGGCCAGGCGCAGCTGAAGGGCGTGGCCGGCACCTGGAAGGACCTGACCGATTCGGTCAATTCCATGGCATCGAATTTGACCGGCCAGGTGCGCAACATCGCCGAAGTGGCGACCGCGGTGGCGCAGGGCAACCTGTCGAAGAAGATCACCGTCACGGTGTCGGGCGAGATCCTGCTGCTCAAGGAGACTCTCAACACCATGGTGGACCAGCTGCGCTCCTTCGCCGGCGAAGTGACCCGTGTCGCGCGCGAGGTCGGCACCGAAGGCCGCCTCGGAGGCCAGGCGCAGGTGCCGGGCGTGGCCGGAACCTGGAAGGATCTCACCGACTCGGTCAATTCCATGGCGGGAAATCTCACCGCGCAGGTGCGCAACATCGCCGAGGTGTCCACCGCGATCGCGAACGGCGACCTGTCGCGCAAGATCACGGTCGATGTGCGCGGCGAAATCCTTCAGCTGAAGGAAACGCTCAATACCATGGTGGATCAGTTGAACCGCTTTGCGTCGGAGGTGACCCGCGTGGCGCGCGAGGTCGGCACCGAGGGCAAGCTCGGCGGCCAGGCCAACGTGCCGGGCGTGGCCGGCACCTGGAAGGATCTGACCGAGAACGTGAATTCGATGGCCTCGAATCTGACCGGTCAGGTGCGCAACATCGCCGAGGTCACCACCGCGGTGGCACGCGGCGATTTGTCGCGCAAAATCACCGTGGACGTCAAGGGCGAGATCCTCGAGCTCAAGAACACCATCAACACCATGGTGGATCAGCTCAATGCGTTTGCCGGCGAGGTGACCCGCGTGGCGCGCGAGGTCGGCACCGAGGGCAAGCTCGGCGGCCAGGCGCAGGTGCCGGGCGTGGCCGGCACCTGGAAGGACCTGACCGACAACGTCAACTCCATGGCGGGAAATCTCACCGCGCAGGTGCGCAACATTGCCGAGGTCGCGACCGCGATCGCGACCGGCGACTTGTCGCGCAAGATCACGGTCGATGTGCGCGGCGAAATTCTGCTGCTGAAGGAAACGCTCAACACCATGGTGGACCAGCTGCGCTCGTTCGCCGGCGAGGTGACGCGCGTGGCGCGCGAAGTCGGCACCGACGGGCGCCTGGGAGGCCAGGCGGTGGTGCCGGGCGTCGCCGGCACCTGGAAGGATCTGACCGACAACGTCAACCTGCTGGCCGCGAATCTGACCACGCAGGTGCGCAACATCGCCGAGGTCACCACCGCCGTGGCGCGCGGCGACCTGTCGCGCAAAATCACCGTGGACGTGAAGGGCGAGATCCTCGAACTCAAGAACACCATCAACACCATGGTCGACCAGCTCAACGGTTTCGCCGGCGAGGTGACGCGCGTGGCGCGCGAGGTCGGCACCGAAGGGCGCTTGGGCGGCCAGGCGCAGGTGCCCGGCGTTGCCGGTACGTGGAAGGATCTCACCGACACGGTCAACGTAATGGCGGCCAATTTGACCGAGCAGGTGCGCGGCATCGTCAAGGTCGTCACCGCGGTCGCCGACGGCGACCTGAAGCAAAATCTCACCGTCGCATCCAAGGGCGAGGTGGCGGCGCTGGCCGAGACCATCAACAACATGACCGACACGCTCGCCACCTTCGCCGACCAGGTCACCACCGTGGCCCGCGAGGTCGGCGTCGAGGGCCGGCTCGGCGGCCAGGCAAATGTGCCCGGCGCGGCAGGCACTTGGAAGGATCTCACGGGCAACGTGAACCTGCTGGCGGCGAACCTCACCACTCAGGTGCGCGCCATCGCCGAGGTGGCCACTGCCGTGACCAAGGGGGACCTGACGCGTTCGGTGCAGGTCGAGGCGCGCGGCGAGGTGGCGGAGCTCAAAGACAACATCAACACCATGATCGGCAATTTGCGCCTCACCACCGATCGAAACACCGAGCAGGATTGGCTCAAGACCAATCTCGCGCGCTTCACCAACATGCTGCAGGGGCAGCGCGATCTTTCCACCGTCGGGCGCATGCTGCTCTCGGAACTCACCCCGCTGGTCGGCGCGCAGCACGGCGTGATCTACCAGGTGCAGGCCGACGGCGCCACGGTCGCGCTCAAGCTGCTATCCGCCTACGCCGATGACGTGTCGAACGGCTATCCGGAACAGCTGCAATTGGGCGAGGGCTTGATAGGCCAGTGCGCGCGTGATGCACGGCGCATGTTCATCACCGAGATGCCGGCCGGTGTGGTGCCCATCAGCTCCGGATTGTTCAGAGCGCCGCCGCGCAACGCCATCGTGCTGCCGGTGTCGTTCGAGGGCCAGGTCAAGGCCGTGATCGAGCTGGCATCGCTCGGTGCCTTCACCGCTTTGCAGATGTCCTTCCTGGAGCAGCTGACCACCTCGATCGGCATCGTGCTCAACTCGATCGAAGCCACCATGCAGACCGAAGGCCTGCTCAAGCAGTCGCAGCAGCTGGCCACCGAGCTGCAGACCCAGCAGCGCGAATTGCAGCAGACCAATGAGCAGCTCGAGCAAAAGGCGCAGCAGCTTGCCGACCGCAATGTCGAGGTCGAGGCCAAGAATCAGGAAATCGAACAGGCGCGGCGCGCGGTCGAGGAAAAGGCCACCGAGCTGGCGCTGACCTCCAAGTACAAGTCGGAATTCCTGGCCAACATGTCGCACGAGCTGCGCACGCCGCTCAACAGCATTCTGATCCTCGGCCAACAGCTGACCGAGAATCCGGAGGGAAACTTGAGCGGCAAGCAGGTGGAATTCGCGCGCACCATTCACGGCGCCGGCACCGATCTGCTCAATCTGATCAGCGACATTCTCGACCTGTCGAAGATCGAATCCGGCACCGTGTCGGTGGATGCGGAAGAGGTCCATTTCAACATTCTGCTCGACATGATCGGACGCCCGTTCCGGCACGAGGCCGAGAACCGCGAACTGCAGTTCGACATCGCCATTTCCCCGAATTTGGAGCGCAGCATCATCACCGATTCCAAGCGCCTGCAGCAGGTGCTCAAGAATCTGTTGTCGAACGCATTCAAGTTCACGGGCGAAGGCGGCGTGCGGCTCACCGTGGCGCCGGCGAGCAGCGGCTGGAACGCGGATCATCCGGTGCTGCAGCACGCGCCGGCCGTGGTCTCCTTCGAAGTATCGGACACCGGCATCGGCATCCCGCCGGAAAAGCAGCGCATCATTTTCGAAGCCTTTCAGCAGGCCGACGCCGGCACCAGCCGCAAGTACGGCGGCACCGGCCTGGGGTTGGCAATCAGCCGCGAGCTTGCGAACCTGCTCGGCGGGGAGATTCAATTGCGCAGCACGCCCGGACAGGGCAGTGTCTTCACCCTGTTCCTGCCGCTCACCTATATCGGCGGCGCTTCCACGAAAGCCACCGCGGCGGCCGGCGAGGGCGCGTCGATCACCGCCCACGCATCGCAATTGCGTCTGGCGGAACGGCCGGTCGAACAGATCGCGGATGATCGCGACAATCTTGCGCCCGACGACAGCGTCGCGCTCATCGTCGAGGATGATCCGCACTATTCGCGCGTGATGGTGGATCTTGCCAAGGAGGAGGGATTCAAGGTGCTGGTGGCCCACCGAGGCGCAGATGCGCTTGCGCTGGCACGCGCGCATCATCCGACCGCCATATCCCTGGATATTTTCCTGCCGGACATGCTCGGTTGGACGGTGTTGAGCCAGCTCAAGCAGGACCCGACCACGCGGCACATCCCGGTGCAGATCGTGACCTTGGACGAGGACCGCCATCATGGCCTGGCGCGCGGCGCATTTTCCTTCGTGCAGAAGCCGACCACCACCGAAGGCCTGGAAAATGCCTTCGCGCGCCTCAGGGAGTATGCAAAGGCGCGCCGCAGGCGGCTGTTGCTGATCGAGGACAACGCGGCGGAACGCGAGGGTGTCACCGAACTGCTGGATTCCGACGACATCGAGATCATGAGCGCCGATACCGGCGCCGGCGCGCTGCTGCAGCTGCGCGAGAACCGCATCGACTGCGTGGTCCTCGATCTGAAATTGCCGGACATGTCCGGATTCGAGGTGCTGGAAAGAATTCGCGACGATGCCTCGCTCTGCGACATCCCCGTGGTGGTATTCACGGGGCGCGAGCTGTCCCCGGAGGAGGACGCCAAGCTGCACACCATGGCGCGCAGCGTGGTGGTGAAGGGGGTGGAATCGCCCGAGCGGCTGCTGGACGAAACGGCGCTGTTCCTGCACCGGGTGGTCGCCGACCTGCCGCAAGCCAAGCAGCGCATGCTGGAACGGCTGCACAGTTCGGACGAGGATCTGATCCGGCGCACCGTGCTTCTGGTCGATGACGATGCGCGCAACATCTTCGCGCTCAGCAGCGTGCTCGAGCGCCGCGGCATGGAAGTGCTGACCGCAACCACCGGCAGCGAGGCGATCGCGGTATTGCGCGCGCGCGGCGACGTCGCCATCGTGCTGATGGACATCATGATGCCGGGCATGGACGGCTATGAAACCATCCAGGCGATCCGCTCGGACCCCGCCTACCGGCGGCTGCCGATCCTTGCCCTGACGGCCAAGGCGATGAAGGGCGATCGGGAGAAATGCCTGGATGCGGGTGCGTCCGATTATCTGGCGAAACCCGTGAATATCCAGCAACTGATGTCGGCGTTGCGGATGTGGCTGCACCGCTGAGGCATGCCGTTTCATGAGCGCGCACGACAAGGTCAATATTTTGCTGGTCGATGACCAGCAGGCCAAGTTGTTGAGTCACGAGGTGGTGCTCGCCGAGATGGGCGAGAATCTGCTCAAGGCCGGCTCGGCACGCGAGGCGTTCGAGTGCCTGCTGAAGAACGAAGTGGCGCTGATTCTCATCGATGTTTGCATGCCGGACCTGGACGGATTCGAGCTGGCCAGAATGATCCGCGAGCATCCGCGCTTCCAGAGCACCTCAATTATCTTCGTGTCCGCGGTCATGATGGCGCATCTCGATCAACTGCGAGGCTACCGGCTGGGGGGCGTCGATTACGTATCGGTGCCGGTGGTGCCGGAATTGCTGCGCGCGAAGGTCAAGGTGTTCGTGGAGCTGTACCGCAAAACCCGCCAGCTCGAGCAGTTCAACGCCGACCTCGAGCGTCGTGTCGAGGAGCGGACGGCGGAGCTGCGCAAGTTGAACGAGGAGCTGGAAGTGCGCATCGAGGAGCGCACGCGGGAACGCGAGCTGGCGCTGGCGCAGCTGTTCGAGGCTCAGAAAATGGATACGATCGGACGCCTCACCGGCGGCGTCGCGCATGACTTCAACAATCTGCTGATGGCGGTGTTGGGGAGCCTGACGTTGCTGGAGAAGCGCCTTCCCGATGATCCGAAGATCCGGCGTCTGCTGCAGAACGCCATTATGGGCGCCGACCGCGGCAAAGCCCTGACCCAGCGCCTGCTGGCATTCTCGCGGCGCCAGGAACTCAAGCCGCAGGCAGTCGACCTGGCGCAGCTCGTCCGCGGAATGGAGGAACTGCTGAAGCGCGCGGTGGGACATGGGATCGCCTTCAGTTACGAATTTCCGCAGGATCTGCCGCCGCTGCTCGTGGATGCGAATCAACTGGAGTTGGCGCTGCTCAATGTGGCGTTGAATGCACGCGACGCGATGTTGGACGGCGGCAGCATGAAAATCACCGCGCGTGCCGAAACGCTCACGCCGGGACCGGGGTCCATGCCGCCCCCGGGCGGCAATGGCATCGCCAAGCCCTTTGCGCCGGCCGCCGACGGCGTGTCGCTGCCGTCGGGCGACTATGTGCGCGTCATCATCGTCGACACCGGCGTCGGCATGGATCGGGTCACGCTCGCCAAAGCCACCGAACCGTTCTTTACCACCAAGGGACCCGGCAAGGGCACCGGCCTGGGGCTGTCCATGGTGCACGGCCTGGCGGCGCAGTCGGGCGGCCTGCTGAGGATTCACAGTGAACCGAATGTCGGGACGGTGGTTGAACTGTGGTTGCCGCAGGCAACCACCGCGCCGGCCGTGGTGGTGCGCACGGCGGAAACAGCGGCACCCGGCAAGCTCATGACCGACCCCTGCACGGTGCTCATCGTCGATGACGATGCGCTGGTCATGACCGGAACCGCGGCGATGATCGTAGATCTCGGACACGCCGCGATCGAAGCCCACTCGGGCGCCGAAGCGCTGCACCTGCTCAATTCGGGCGTCAAAGTCGATGTCGTGCTGACCGACCACGCCATGCCATCGATGACCGGGCTGCAGCTCGCCGAACTCATTCGGGAACGATTTCCGGGCATGCCGATCATCCTGGCAACCGGCTACGCCGAGCTGCCCGTCGACCCGACGACCCTGGGGATCGCGCGCCTCACCAAACCCTGCACGCAGCATGAAATAGCCGCCGCCATTCATCACGCGGTGCGCCCCGTCGGCGCCGGCAACCAGCTGGCAATGTCATCGGCAGGCACTTAAGCTTTGTTCCATGAAGTTTTGCATCTACGGTGCCGGCGCGATCGGCGGCTACCTCGCGGTGGAATTGGCGCTGTCGGGCCAGGAAGTGTGCGTGATCGCGCGCGGCGCGCACCTCGAGGCGATTCAAGCCCGCGGACTGACGCTGCAAATCGCCGGGCGCGAGAAGGTCGCCAGGATCGCCGCGGATTCGGATGCGCGCGCCTTTGGCACGCAGGATGTGGTGATCTGCACGCTCAAGGCGCACCAGGCCTATCAAAACGCCGAAGCCTTTGCGCCGCTGCTCGGACCCCAAACCTGTGTCGTCACGGCGATGAACGGCATTCCTTGGTGGTATTTCTACCAGGCCGGCGGCCGTTTTGAAGGCCGTCATTTGGAAACGGTCGACCCGCGCGGTCGCCAATGGCACAGCATCGGTCCGCAGCGCGCCGTTGGTTGTGTGGTGGAACCGGCCTGCGAGGTGGTGCGGCCCGGCGTCATCGCCCACCATCAATTCAACCGCTTCATCCTCGGCGAGCCGGACGGCAGCCGCTCGGCGCGGGTGCTGGATTTGAGCAGCGCATTGACGGCGGCGGGTTTTGACGCGCCGGTGCGGGATAATATCCGCTGGAACATCTGGTTGAAGCTGTGGGGCAATGTTTGCTTCAATCCCATCAGCGCGCTCACCGGCGCGACCTTGGGCCGCATGATCGGCGATGCGGATCTGCGGGGGTTGTGCAAAATCATGATGCAGGAGACCCGTGCCATCAACGAGGCGCTGGACGTGCACATTCCCGAGGACATGATGGACCGAAGGCTGACGGGCGCGGCCGCGGCAACCGGGCATAAGATGTCCATGCTGCAGGATCTCGAGCGGGGGCGTAGTCTGGAAATCGATGCGCTGGTCGGTGCCGTGCAGGAGCTGGGCAGACTCACCTCGATCAGCACCCCGGTGATCGATGTGGTGCTGGCATTGGTGAAGGAGCGCGCCCGTGCATCCGGTCTCTATGGTGAACTCGCAACGCTCGTCTAAAGGTAGTAACGCGCGATGAAAACAGCCTATATCACCCATGCGGATTGCCTGCGCCACGAGATGGGAGCGGGGCACCCCGAATGTCCGGATCGATTGAATTCGGTCAACACTGAGATGCGCGCCAGCGGACTGCTGGACGAGCTGCGCTGCCTCGAGGCTCCGCTGGCAAGTCCCGAAGACCTCAAGCGCGTGCATCGCAGCGCGTACGTGGATGCCATTTTTGAAAATGCGCCGTCCGAAGGCTATGTGCAGCTCGATCCTGACACCGCGATGAATCCGTACAGCCTTGCCGCAGCGCAACGCGCCGCCGGCGCCGGCGTCATGGCGGTGGATGAGGTCATGGCGGGGCGCTCAGCCAATGCGTTTTGCGCGGTTCGCCCCTGCGGGCACCACGCCACCCAGATGCGCTCGATGGGCTTTTGCATCTTCAACAACATCGGCGTTGCGGCGGCCTATGCATTGGAGAAGAAGGGCCTCGAGCGCGTCGCGGTCATCGACTTCGACGTGCACCACGGCAACGGCACCGAGGACATGTTCAGCCCCACGCATTGGCACAAGCGCGTGCTGATGGCGAGCTTCTTTCAGCACCCGTTTTATCCTTACAGCGGCACGTCGAATCCGGCGCCCAACATGATCAACATCCCGTTGGCCGCGGGCAGCGGCGGCGCGGTCGTGAAAAAGGCGGTGGAGACGCAATGGTTGCCGGCGCTCGAGAATTTCAAGCCGCAGATGATCTTCATTTCCGCCGGCTTCGATGCGCACAAGGAGGACCTGCTCGGCGGCATGGCACTGGTCGAGTCCGACTACGCCTGGATGACGCGCGAGTTGAAGCAACTCGCCGCCCGGCATGCGCAGGGGCGCATGGTCTCGATGCTCGAGGGCGGCTACAACTTATCGGCGCTGGGCCGCAGCGCCGTGGCGCACGTCAGGGCGCTGTCCGAGGCGTAGCCTGCAGAAATAAAGCGGCCTTCAGAAATAAAGCCTGCCGACACTCTCGGCCACGCATACCGGCTTGCGCTGGCCCTCGCGCTCGACGGTCACCTCGGTGACCAATTGCACGCCGCCCTCGATGGACTCGAAGGACTGTAGTTTGAAGTGCGCCCGCAGACGGCTGTTCACGGGAACCGGCGCGGGAAAGCGCACGCGGTTGAGGCCGTAGTTCACCGACATGCGCGCACCATTGACCTGGTGGGAGCTGCGAATGAAAAAAGGCAGCAGGCTCAAGGTCAAAAATCCATGTGCCACGGTGGTGCCGAACATGCCGGCGGCAGCACGCTCCGGATCCACGTGTATCCACTGGTCATCGCCGGTCGCCGCGGCAAACTCGCTGATGCGCGCTTGATCGATGCTGAGCCAGTCGCTGACGCCGATCTGCGATCCGACCAGAGCCTTGAGTTCCGCCACGTCTTGATAGATTTTCACAGCCCACCCCGCTGACGCTATGATCGCACACGGCAGCGGGCCAGCCCCTGGAAAAGCGCCTTTCCGGCCGCATCAAGGCTGCTGAAGGTGCAACATTCAAAGGATGCGCATGAACAAAACGGTGCTCGGCATTTACGGCAGTCCCCAGGCTCATTGGGTCGGCGACGGCTTTCCTGTGAGAAGCTTGTTCAGCTATGACCGGCTGGGCACGCAGATCAGCCCCTTCCTGATGCTCGATTACGCCGCACCCGCGCATTTTCCCCCGGCGACGCGTGCGCGCGGCGTGGGCGAACATCCGCATCGCGGATTCGAAACCGTCACCATCGTCTATCAGGGCGAGGTCGCGCATCGCGATTCGGCGGGCAACAGCGGTGTGATCGGCCCCGGCGATGTGCAGTGGATGACGGCCGCGTCCGGCGTTTTGCATGACGAGTTTCATTCCCCCGCATTCATGCAGCGGGGCGGGGGCTTGGAAATGGCGCAGCTTTGGGTCAACCTGCCGGCCGCGCACAAGATGTCGCCGCCGCGCTATCAAGGCATTCTCAGCGCACAGATTCCGCAGGTGACATTGCCCGCCGGCGCGGGCAGCGTGCGGCTCATTGCCGGGCGGCACGCCGACCGGCAGGGTCCGGCCGACACTTTCACCGAACTCAATGTCTGGGATGTACGGCTGCACGCCGGGCACGAAATCACGCTGCCGCTTCCCGAAAAGCACAACGCGGCAATTGCGGTGCTGCGCGGCGCGGTCGCGGTCAACGGATCGCGCGAGGCGAAAGATGCCGAACTGGTGCTGTTGGCAACGGCGGGAAGCGAAATCCGTGTTCGCGCCTCGTCGGACAGCACGCTCTTGGTTTTGAGCGGCACGCCCATCGCCGAGCCCATTGCCGGCCATGGGCCGTTCGTGATGAACACCCGTGCCGAGATCCAGACGGCGATGGAGGATTTCCAGCGCGGCAAATTCGGCCGGCTGCCTGCCCTCCAGGGCGGCGACGAAGCCGCCGCGGGCGGGTAGCTGAACCGCCTCGACCGGCGCACCGTGGTCGGAGCCCGCTACAACGCGGCAGCTCAGGGGGATGTCGGCACCGGGCAATTCGACGCTTGAGGAACCCGGATGCTATGCTGCGTGTCGTAGAGTATGACGGTTCTACGGGCAGACGATCGACGATGGTATAACGACGTTGCAGCGTTGAGGCGGTCACGTGAAAGAGACAATACGGACTTTTCCTGCGCCACGCGGTCATCGCCTACGCTGGCTCGGCGCCTCGTTTTTAGCCACCGCGCTGATTGGCTGGTCCCCCTGGAGCAGCGCCACGGCTCCCGAAGTTTCGCCGCCATCGAAACCCGCCATCGACCCGATCGATGAGCTGACCGAGGTCATGGTGGAGGCGCCGGAGCCGCGTTATGTATCGCCGACCCGGCGCGACCAAATCGGCCGCATTTGGGCGCCGGTCATGATCAATGGCAGGGGACCGTTCCGTCTGGTGCTCGACACCGGGGCCAGCCACAGCGCCATCACGGCCTTGGTCGCGCTCGCGCTGGGCATTCCGACCGATCGCTCGCCGCCGGTCATCCTCAAGGGCGTGACCGGATATGCCACGGTGCCGACGGTGCGCGTCGACAGCTTGAGCATCGGGGATCTGGCGGTCGACCAGGCTATTTTGCCGATCGTGCCGGATGCGCTCGGTGGCGCTGAAGGGGTGCTCGGCTCCGAAGGGTTGTTGGGCAAGCGGATCTTCATCGATTTTCGCCACGATAAGATCAATATTGCGTACTCGAAGAACCAGCGCTCGGGCCCTGGCTTCATCGACGTGCCGTTCCATTCATTGCGCGGTACCCTGGTGGTCGTGGACGCGTTCGTCGGCCAGGTCCGCTGCAAGGCAATCATCGACACCGGCGGCCAGGCCACGATCGCGAATATGGCGCTGAAGGACGCGCTGCGCGCCGCGGGCGGTTCGTCCGTGTATCGGATGGATTCGATCATCGGGGCCACCAAGGACGTGCAGAAAGGCGAATTGATGGACACCCCCGCAATTGGCCTGGGTGCGATCACCATTCACGATCCGGGCGTGACCTTCGGCGATTTGTACATATTCAAACAGTGGCGGCTGACCGGCGAGCCGGCGATACTGATCGGCATGGATACGCTCGGCCTGCTGGATACGCTGGTCATCGATTATCGCCGCCACGAGCTGCAGCTGCGCATGCTGCATGCAGGATAGACTCGGGAGTCCGCATGGTTAACAAACCCATCATTGGCGTTGCGGCGCTCATCTTCGTACTGGCCGCGACCGGCGTGTACTATCTGCGCAGCCGCAATGCGCCGCTGCCTGCCGCACCGACCGCGCCGGCGAATCCGCCGCTCGCCCCACCCGCGCCCGGCATCGCTCATCCGGTGCCCGCGGCGGGCGCAAGCGCGGCGGCAGCGCCCTTGCCGGAATTGGCGGACAGCGACGCCCCGCTGCGCGATGCGCTCGCCCAGCTGAGCAGCGCCGATGCGGTGAAGAACTTTCTGGTGCCGCAGGACGTCATCCGCAAGATCGTGGTGACCATCGATAATCTGCCGCGCCAGAAAGTGGCGGTGGAGAAGCGCCCGATCGATCCGGTGGCAGGCACGTTCGCCGCCGACGGCGACGAACTGCACGCGACTTTGGATGCGCGCAATTTCGAGCGCTACAAGCCCTTGGTCGCCGCCATCAACCAGGTCGACATGAAGCAATTGGCAGCGCTCTACATTCACTACTATCCGCTGTTCCAGCAGTCCTACCAGAACCTCGGGTATCCCAACGGCTACTTCAACGATCGGCTGGTCGAGGTCATCGACAGTTTGCTGGCGGCGCCCGAACCGAAGGGCCCGATCGCGCTGGTGCGCCCCAATGTCATGTATACCTTCGCCGATGCGACGCTGGAGGCAAGGCCCGCGGGGGAAAAATTGCTGATCCGGATGGGGCCGGAGAACGCCAGGATCATCAAGGCGAAATTGGCCGAATTGCGAGCGGCCATTACGGCGGGAGCGCTCAAGCACTAGCGGGTACCGGATTGCAATGCATGTCTTGAAGATTTGCGCAGAACGAATCTCATAAAAAGGTAGGGGAGTAAAATGGCCACGACATCAGCAGATGCAGGATTGCCGGCAGGCGCAGCGCCGGCGCAGAGCAATTGGCTCGTTATCGGTGCATCCTCGCTGGGCACCGTATTCGAGTGGTATGACTTTTATTTGTACGGCCTGCTCGCGAGCATCATGAGCTCGCAATTTTTTTCCGGCGTGAACGAGGTCACCGGCTTCATTTTCGCGTTGGCGGCGTTCGCCGCCGGCTTTGCGGTAAGACCGTTCGGCGCATTGGTTTTCGGGCGCCTGGGCGATCTGGTGGGACGCAAACACACCTTCCTGATCACCATGGGACTCATGGGCGGATCGACCTTTGCGATGGGACTGCTGCCAAGTTATGCCAAAGCCGGCGTTTTGGCGCCCTTCCTGCTGCTTGCGCTGCGCCTATTGCAGGGCCTGGCCCTCGGCGGCGAATACGGCGGCGCCGCGACCTACGTGGCGGAGAATTCACCGCAGGGAAAGCGCGGTCTTTACACCAGCTTCATCCAGACCACGGCGACGGTGGGATTGTTCGCTGCGCTGCTGATCGTCATCGTCACGCGTACCAGCCTCGGCGAAGATGCCTTCAAGAGCTGGGGATGGCGCATTCCGTTCCTGATCTCCGTGATCCTGCTGGGCGTCTCCCTGTGGATCCGCATGCAGCTGGCCGAGAGTCCGGTGTTCGTCAAAATGAAGAACATGGGAACGACTTCGAAAGCGCCGCTGGCCGAGGCATTCGGCCGCTGGCCCAATCTGAAGATCGTGCTGATCTGCCTGTTTGGCGCCGTGATGGGAGAAGCGGTGGTGTGGTATGCGGGACAGTTCTACGCGCTATTCTTTCTCGAGCGCATCGTGAAAGTCGATGGCGCGACCACCAACATCCTGATCGCAATCGCGCTGGTGCTGGCCACGCCCGGTTTTATTTTTTTCGGCTGGCTGTCGGACAAAATCGGCCGCAAGCCGATCATTCTCGCCGGATGCCTGCTGGCGATGCTGACCTACTTTCCACTGTTCAGCGCACTGACGCGCTACGGGAATCCCGCCCTGTACGCGGCGCAAGCGACGACGCGGGTCACCGTGGTCGCCGACCCGAAGGAATGTTCGTTCCAGTTCGATCCGGTGGGCAAGAATGCCTTCGACAAGACTTCGTGCGACATCGCCAAGAGCTATCTCGCCAAAGCGGGCGTCTCGTATCAGCGGGAAGATGCGCCGGCGGGAACCCTCGCAAAGATCCGCAGCGGCAGCAGTGAATTTGCCGCGCCGGATCCGAAAGTGGTGAGCGGCGCGGATCGCAAGGCCGCCATTGCCGCCTTTCAGAAGCAGGTGAAGGCGTCGCTCACGGCAGCAGGCTATCCGGACAAAGCGGATCCGGCCGCCATCAACAAGCCGATGGTGGTGCTCGTCCTGTTCATCCTGGTCCTGTATGTCACCATGGTGTACGGGCCGATTGCGGCGTTGTTGGTGGAATTATTCCCGGCGCGGATTCGCTACAGTGCAATGTCATTGCCGTATCACATTGGCAACGGTTGGTTCGGAGGCTTTTTGCCGACCATCGCTTTTGCGATGGTTGCCGCCACCGGCGACCTGTACTACGGTCTTTGGTATCCCATCGTGGTCGCAGCGATTACGCTGATTGTGGGTCTGTTGTTCCTGCCCGAGACATTCAAGCGCGCCATCGACACTTAGGCGCCATCGACACTTAGGCGCCATCGACACTTGGGCGCCATCGACACTTGGGCGCGCCATCGAGTGCGGTGCCGTCGCTGATTCGCGACGGCACCCGCTTGGCCGTTACATTCCCTTCACAGTGATAGCCGGTGGGTGAACTGTGACGTTATGCGTACGGTAAAGCGCGTACCGTGCGTACGCTGTCGTATAACCATCAAAATGGCGGGAAACTATGGCTACTTCCGGCAAATACTCGTTGAAATCAAGGCTCCCGCTGGGCGGCGCCGCGCTGGCACTCGTTGCCGCGACGCTGTTGGGAGGCTGCGTGGTGCGCACCGTCGTGGAGCCGCTGCCACCCCCGCGCGTTTACGTGCGACCGACTCCGCCTCCGCCGCCGGCCTATGCCGAGCCGGCGACCTATGCCGAGCCGGCGACCGATGTTGATGTCCAGGCCAACGAGGCACCGCCTCCGCTGCCGGACTACGAGCAGCCGCCGTGTCCCGAGGACGGTTACATGTGGACTCCGGGCTACTGGGCTTGGGGCGGGGGAGGCTATTACTGGGTGCCCGGCACTTGGGTGCAGCCGCCGCAAGTCGGCGTACTTTGGACACCCGCTTATTGGGGCTTCGTCGGCGGTGTCTACGCCTTTCACGCCGGCTATTGGGGCCCGCATGTCGGTTATTACGGCGGCGTCAACTACGGCTTCGGTTACGCGGGCGTGGGCTTTGCGGGTGGGCGGTGGGTGGGCAATTCCTTTGCCTATAACCGATCCGTCAACAACGTGAATGTGACCGTCATCCACAATACGTATAACGAAACTGTGGTCCACAATGTGTCGGTCAACCGTGTGAGCTACAGCGGAGGGCCGGGCGGAACTGCAGCCGTGCCTTCCGCCGCGGAACGCGCGGCCGCAGCAGAACGGCATGTGCCTCCCACGCCGATGCAGCGCCAGCACTTCCAGGAGTCCGAGAGAAATCCGGCGTTGATGGCGCGCTCCAACGGCGGTCATCCTCCCATTGCCGCGACCCCCAGGCCTGCAGCGTTCGGCGGATCCGGAGTGGTTGGCGCCCGCGGCGCCACCGGTTCGCCGGGCCAAGCGCGACAACCCGGCCAGGCGGGACAGCAGGGCCGCTACGGCCAGCCCAACAATGGCCAGCCGCACAATTTCGTGCGCACGCCGCAGCAACCGAACGGCGCTCGCGCCCAGGGGCAGGCGGGACAGCCAGATCATGGCGTCCATACCCAGGCTCAGCCGAAAGCGCACCCCAAGCCCGAGCCGAAAAAGGGTGAGCAAAAAGGCGAGCGCGAGAAATAACCGTCCGCACCGAGACTCAGGGACCAGCGGCCGAGCTTCAGCAGCGCACTGCGCTGCGCCGCATGAAGCGTGCGATGCTCGCAATGCCGCCCCGACTTGCGGTGGGGGTTGACAGGGGGCATGATCGTAAGGCCACCGGACGGGCAGCAGAGGAGGGCAGACAGATGAATTCTTTGTCGTTCACGGTATCCGACGCAGTTGCGACGTTGACGCTGCAACGCTCGACCTGCAGCAATGCGATCGACATCACCGTCATTCGCGCGATACATCTGGCGCTCGATCAAATTCAGAAAGGCGAGGGCGGCGCGAAAGCCGTGGTCATCACCGGCAGCAACGACGTGTTTTGCAGCGGACTGGACCTGCATTCGATCGATTTGAAGAGCGCCGAGGCACGGCAACGCGCGCATTTCGAAATGCGGCGTTTCATGGATCCTCTGATTCTGCGTTTGAGCGGCTTCAGGTTTCCGATCATCGCCGCGGTCAACGGTGCGGCGGTGGGCGCCGGCATGAGCCTGGCGCTGGCCAGCGATATCATCATCGCCGCCGACAACGCCTATTTCCTGCCTTCGTTTGCGCGCCTAGGATTGGTGCCTGATGCGGGCATCACCTTCCACCTGGCGCGCCGTATCGGTGCGGGGCGTTCCCTGTCCTCGCTGATGCTCGCGGAACGGATCGATGCGCAGACGGCGCTCGAGTGGGGCCTCGCGTATTCGGTGGTGCCGGCCGGCGAGCTGTTGGCCCGCGCGCAAGCCATCGCACACCGGCTTGCCACCGGACCTTGCGCGGTTCTGGGGCAGATCCGCACCCTGCACGCCTCGACATTCGACAATTCGCTGCAGGAGCAGCTGCGCGCCGAACGCAGCGCCCAGGAAATGACGCTCGAGACCCAGGATTGCGTCGAAGGGGTACGGGCGTTTTTCGAGAAGCGCGAGCCTCATTTTTCCGAGCACTAGCGCTGCTATTTCGCGGGCTTTGCCGTGATCGCGATGCGAATCGCAGCGAGCGGCGCGCGATCATCGAACGGCTGCGTTTTCGGATCGCCCGGCACGCCGAGCAGGGTCCACAGCACATCGAGGTTCGGGGTCTGAGGCGTCGTTCGGACCTGCTGGTAAAGCCCATACAAGACGTGAGTGCCGGTTGCGGCGTCGCCGATTTTCAACACTTCGCCGATGCTCGCGTCGAACGCGTAGCCGCCGGTTTCCTTGAGAATGGCCCGCAGCGCCGTTTGCAGACCCACGCGATTCGTGGTCTGCTCGCGAATCGCCACGTCCGACTGCAGACAAAACAGCGCGCCACCCCAGTAGGTGCGTCCCCAGCCGGGTGATTGATCCATGCCGCCTTCGCCCGCGCGCGGCAGACCCATGGGCATCGAATGGCGGTCCTCGGCCCAGACATCCGCAATGTCGCGATTGCCGGCTTGCGCCCGCGCCACGCCCTCAACATAGGTGGCGAGGCCTTCGGCCAGCCAGTCGTGATTCCTGCCGACGTCAGGCAGCGCAAGATGCACCATCTCGTGTACCAGCACCCAGTCGGAGGCCAGTGTGTCGGGGGAAGCATCGCGGCCGACGCGAACTTGAATCGTCAGGCCCGAGTCGTTCGTGGTTCGGCCGCCCCCGATACCGCTGCCTTCCATGCCGCGCAGGCGAATAACCACCAGCGAGGCGGGGAATCGGCCGTAATAATCCGCGACAATGTGCGCGGAGCGATCGACCCAGGTGCGCAGCAGCGCCTGCCGGCCGGACAAGCCGGCATCATCGATGAATACGCAAAGCGCCGAGCCGGGCAACTGCAGCGGCATGGTGGTCTGCTCGGGGCAGGCGCCATGCGCGAGCGCACAATAAAGCGTCAACGTGGCCGCGCTCAAGATTGTGCGCACAAACTCTCCCTTAAACATTGAGCCGTCTCGGTCCGCTCAAGGAGCGGCTGCCGACCACAAAATAACGCAGACGCTCATCGGCGGCCTTGGTCAAGCCGATGCGCACGCTTTCACCGATCGAGATAGTGTTGTGACCATCGCTGCCGATCCAAAGTTGCTCGTCGGTGAACAGATTCAGCCCGTCGTGGCGTCTGTCGACCCGCAGGGCAGTAGTGAGGCGCCCCGGTCCCCGCGCCAGGTCCGACAACTTGACATGGCTGGCATTCCGCTGCATATGTTCGATACCGTGCATGGGCTCGAGGGCGCGCAGCAGCACGCCGGAGCCGGTGCCTTTCGGTTCGCTCGATACGTTCAACAGATACGACGTCCCATAGCACAGGTATACGTAGGCATGGCCGGGTTCGAGGAATAAAGAGCGGTTGCGCGGTGTCATCCCCCGAAATGCGTGGCATGCAGGGTCGTGTTGCAGATAAGCCTCGGTCTCGACGATCCGGCCTGCGAGGACGCCCTGTTTCGATTCGCGCACCAGCACTTTGCCAAGCAAAGCGCGGGCCAGCTCCACGGTATCCGACGGCATTCGCGCGCGGGAGAGGCGTTTGACCGATTCGATGATAATCTCCGGGCTAGCTCGATAATGAATAGAACAACAAGACAGGATTCTTGAGGGACAGCATGCTAAGCGCTCAGGCCATCAAGAATCAGCACTCCGATATCTTCACATTTCTGCACGGCAATCTGGAAACCGCCGCCACCCATTGCCATGTTCCCGAGGAGGCGCTGGCCCAGAGCCTGGTGTATGTTACTGATGCAGCGCAACTTTCCGAGGCGCGGCGCCACAAACCCGCCATTCTCATCGTGCACGCCAACATGGCCGATCGGCTCTGTGCCGTGGTGGACGCGCAGAGCTGCTGCTTTTCGGTGAAGAACATCTCCATGGGAATGGCGATTCTGCTGAAGTACTTCGACGGCAAGGCGGAGCGCTTCACCCAGTGGGGCGAACGTCATCCGACGGCGGTCGTGCACGCCGATGCGCTGATCGGCCGCGGCGTGTGCCTCGGCCCCTATTGCGTGATCGGCGCCGGCGCGAACATCGGCGACGGCTGCATGATCGGCTCCCACGCGGTGGTCGAAAACGCCGCGAAAATCGGCGCGCGCAGCATCCTGCATCCGCACGTGTTCATCGGCTCCCGCTGCCAGGTAGGCACCGATTGCGAGATTCATCCGCACACCAGCATTGGCAGCGACGGTTTCGGGTACGCGGTGGACGCGGACGGCACGCCGCGCAAGATCTCGCATCTGGGCAACGTGGTGATCGGCAATGGCGTGGAAATCGGCAGCAACTGTGCCATCGACCGCGCCACCCTGACCTCGACCTACATTCGCTCCGGCACCAAGCTGGACAACATTTGTCATATCGCGCACAACTGCGACCTCGGCGAAAATGGTTTCTTCACCGCCGGCTTCATGATGGGCGGCTCGACCAAGATCGGACGGCGGTTCGTGACCGGCGGCAACTCCGTGGTCACCGCGCACATTACGGTGGGCGATAACGTGGTGCTGTCGGGCAGGTCCTCGGTCACCAACGATGTTCCCAATGCGGGTGCCTACGGCGGCTATCCGCTGCAGCCCTTGAAGGAGGCCTTGCGCACCGCGGTCAGCATCGGGCACTTGAACGAGATCCGCCGCAATCTCAAGCGGGTGATGAAACACCTGCATCTGTCGGAAAATCCGCAGGACGACGCCGCGGAGAGCTGATCATCGAATCGAAAATATCTTCCATCGCCGTGCCGGTAGCGGCGCTGACGGTCGCGATGGTGTGCTTTCAGCTTGGCGCGACCCTGGCAAAGGGTTTGTTCCCGCTGGTGGGCGCGGGCGGGACCGCCGCGCTGCGCCTGGCAATCGCCGCTGTGATTCTGCTCGCGGTATGGCGCCCATGGCATATCCGCTTTACACGGCGCCAGTTGCGCACCGTGATCATCTACGGCGTCGCCATGGGATGGATGAATTTTTTCTTCTATCTTGCCCTGAGCTACATTCCGCTCGGGATCACCATGGCGCTGGAATTCACCGGGCCGCTCGGCGTGGCATTGTTTGCTTCGCGCCGCTCGATCGATTTTCTGTGGGTATTGCTGGCGGCATTGGGCTTGCTGGCGCTGCTGCCCATTGGCTTGGCGGGCCGGTCACTGTCGGCGGTCGGTGTCGCTTACGCCCTCGGCGCCGGCGGATGCTGGGCGCTGTACATCATCTTTGGACGTCGGGCGGGAGCGGCGCACGGCGGACAGATCACCGCATTGGGCACGGTGACCGGCGCCATGATGATCGTGCCGATCGGCTACGCGCACAGCGGCATGCAACTCTTCTCGCCGGCCATCCTGCCGGCGGCGGCCGCCGTGGCGGTGCTGTCCAGCGCGTTGCCGTATTCCCTCGAGATGTTTGCCATGCCGCGCATACCGACGCGCACCTTTGGCGTGCTGATGAGCCTGAACCCCGCGCTCGGCGCGGTCTCGGGACTGATCTTTCTCGGCGAAATGCTGAGCTGGGTGCAGTGGGCTGCCATAGCCAGCATCGTGGCAGCCTCCGCCGGCAGCGCCCTCACGCGCGAGCTACCGGCCAACTAATGCGATCGCCAGATACAGCACCGCGGCGCCCGCGAGCGTCATGGCCGTGGTCAGAAACTTCGGATGCGCATGGTAGCTTTCGGGAATGAGTTCGCTCGCACCGATGTAGAGGAAAAATCCCGCAAGCAGGGCGAGCGCGGCGCCGAAGGAGTCCGCGGCCAGCGTAAAGCAGTAGGTCGAGGCCACGCCGATCACCGGCGCCGCCGCGTCCATCAACAGCCAGCGCACCGCTTCAGACCGGTCGCCCTGATTCTTGAGCACGATATTCATCGTATTGATGCCGTCGGAGAAATCATGGGTGAGCACGGCGATGGCGACCACGATGCCCACCTGGTGAGATGCCTGGAAAGCCAGTCCGATCGCGATGCCGTCGAATAAACTATGCAGGCACAGCACGCCGGCGGCGAAGCGCGCGCGCGGCGCGGTGTCGCCGTGGAACAGCAGGATCCGATCCAGAACCATGTAAGCCAGAAATCCCAGAGCGGTCCACGACAAGATCTGCGCCGGCGGGTGATATTGTGCGCCGAAGCCCACTGCCTCGGGCAACAGGTCGAAAAAAGCAACGCCGATCACCGCGCCGGCGCTGAATCCCAGAATCAAATGCAGCTTGTCGCGCAGGCGCAGCGCCAGCAGGCCGCCCAGCAGCGTGCACAAGAACGCCGCGGCGGCGATGATTAGGAGTAACACGGTGTTATATTGCGCTCCACGATTTTAACTTCTTGGGGGCAGCGTGAGCTACGACACGTATCATAAGCGCAAAATCGGCAAACACACGCTCAAGCCTGAAACTCAAATGATGGGTTATGGGTTTGACCCGAGCTTGTCGGAAGGATCGCTCAAGCCGCCGATCTTTCTGACCTCGACATTCGTCTTCAAGACCGCGCAGGACGGCAAGGACTTCTTCGACTACACCTCGGGCCGGCGCGAGCCGATCGCGGGCCAGTCATCGGGGCTGGTATATTCGCGTTTCAACAATCCGAATCTCGAGGTGTTGGAGGATCGGCTGGCCTTGTGGGAAGAGGGTGATGCCGCCGCGGTATTCTCGAGCGGCATGTCCGCGATCTCGACGGTGATCTGGACGCATGTGCGCCCGGGCGATGTCATCCTGATGAGCCAGCCGCTGTACGGCGGCACCGAAACGCTGATCGAAAAAACCCTGCCGGGCTTCGGGGTGAGCGCGGTCGGGTTCAACATGGGGCATGAGCGCAAGGCCGTGCTGGATGCGGCCGCGCAGGCCTCCAAAAAGGCCGCGGAGACCAAGGGGCGCGTGTGCCTCATCATCCTCGAAACGCCGGCAAATCCCACCAACAGCCTGGTCGACTTGAGGCTGATGCGGGAGGTGTCGGAATTGATCGGCTTGCGCCAGAGCGGCGGCCGGCCGCCCGTGGCGGTCGACAACACCTTTCTCGGTCCGGTGTTTCAGCGGCCGCTGTTGCATGGCGTCGATCTCGTCATGTATTCCCTGACCAAGTACGTCGGCGGCCATTCGGATCTGGTTGCCGGTGGTGTGATCGGCTCGCGCGCGGCGGTCGATCCGGTCAAGAAGCTGCGCGGCGCACTCGGCACGCAGCTCGATCCGAACACTGCGTGGATGATCATGCGTTCCATGGAAACGCTCTCGCTGCGCATGAACAAGTCGGCGGAAAACGCGGCGCTGGTCGCGAATTTTTTGCGCCGGCATCCAAAAATCGAGGCGGTAAACTACCTTGGTTTTCTGGCGCCCGGCGATCCGCGCGCGGCCGTGTTCCAGCAGCAGTGCGAAAGCGCCGGCTCGACCTTCGGTTTTGCAGTGAAGGGCGGGGAAGCGGAGGCGTTTCGCCTGCTCGATGCGCTGCAGGTGATCAAGCTGGCCGTGAGTCTCGGCGGCACCGAAACGCTGATATCGCATCCCGCGAGCACCACGCATTCCGGGGTGACCAAACAAACCCGGGATCGGCTCGGCATCACCGACGCGCTGATCCGGATCTCGGTGGGCATCGAAGATGCCGACGATCTGATCGCGGACCTGAACGCGGCGTTGGAAAAAGTCTAGAAGCTCGAGCCCGGAATCGGCGCGCGGCCGAAGCGCCGGGCGGGAAAGCGCCTGCCGCGTACGCGCAAACGCGGAATTGCTTCACACAAATCGGCGCTCAAATGAGCTCGCCGCCGCTGCGGACCGGCACGAATTGCCCGCAAATTGAGATGGCCCCGGCAGATTGCCGCAAAACTTGAGCCCCAGCTGGCCGATCTGAGAGCGCGGTCACAACGATTTCGAGGCATCCGGCAAAAATGGCGCCACTCGGGGAATCCCGCAATGACGTCAATATCCAGGAGCTCTCATGTACAAGATACTCAGCGCAACCCTCGCAACCGGAGTAATGGCTGCGGGCATTGCACAGGCTGCCACAACCACCACGACCTTCGCGGTGACCGCGACGGTGCAGTCGACTTGCTCCGCGACTGCTGCGACGTTGGCATTTCCCAACTACACCCCCGGCGGCGGCGCGCAGACCGGCAATACCACCATCAGCGTCAAGTGCAGCAAGAACACGGCTTTTACCGTGGCGCTGAATGCCGGATCGACCACCGGCGATGCATTTGTGCAGCGCTTGATGGGCTCAGGCACGAATACCCTGCAATATAACCTGTACACCTCGGCCGCCCTGGCGACGGTGTTCGGCGATGGCAGCGGCGGCACCGGCACGGCCAACGGCACGGGCCTCGGCATCGCCACCGCCAATTCCATCCAGGTCTTCGGTCAGGTACCGGACAGCGCCACCAACCAGGCCGCCGTGCCCGGCAACTACACCGACACCATCACCGTGACGGTCAGCTACTGATCGAACGCGTTCTCCGGCGGCGGCGAAAGCCGCCGGACTTCGATCTGGTCGAGATTTTATTCGAGGATGCCATGCACAAGATTCATGCAATGATGCTGATCCTGGGTGCGACATTGGCCGGGGTTGCCAACTCCGCCACCACCATCGCCACTTTTGCGGTCACCGAGACGGTGCAGTCCACCTGCTCCGCGACCGCCACCGCGCTTGCGTTCAGCCCCTACACACCGGGCGGCGGCGCCATCGCGAACAACAGCACCATCAGCGTGAAGTGCACCAAGAACACGCCCTACACGATTGCGCTGAATCGGGGAGCGACCGCCGGCGGCACCGTGGCGCAGCGGCTGATGGCATCGGGCGCCAACACGCTGCAGTACAATCTGTTCACGACCGCGGCATTCGCCCAGATTTTCGGCGACGGCTCGGGCACCAGCAAGACCGTGACCGGCACCGGCGCCGGCGTAGGCACCGCCGCCAGCGTTACGGTATTCGGTCAATTGCCCGACAGCGCGGCCAATCAGAGCGCAGTGGCGGGAAACTACACCGATACGATCACCGTTACGGTCACTTACTAGGACATGCGCGCGCTCTGTGTCGCGCTGTTGACCGCCGCCGCGGCCGCCGCCCTCGCGGCACCGGCAAACGCCAGCACGTTCAACATCTCCCCGATTCGTGCCGAGCTTGGTGCCGGCCATCGTACCGAGGCGCTCACCATCGTGAACGCCGACGACAGCCCGGTCGTGGTTCAGATCCGGGTGGTGCGCTGGTCGCAAAAGAGCGGCGCAGAGCAGCTGGAGGATTCGCGCGAATTGCTCGCGACCCCGCCGGTGCTGCAGATACCGGCGAATGGCCAGCAGATCGTACGCGTCGCGTTGCGGCGCGAGCCGGACCCCGCGCAGGAGCTGACGTACCGGGTGATTTTCGAGGAAGTGCCGCAGGCGGCGCCCAAGGACTTCGTCGGCCTGCGCGTTGCGTTGCGGCTGAGCATTCCGGTGTTTGTGGCACCTGCGCACGGCAGGGCCAATGCGCAGGTCGCCTGGGAGTCGCACTGGCTGCCCAACGGTCAGCTCGAACTCGCCGCCACCAATAGCGGCAGCGGCCATTTGCAGATCACCGATTTCGAAGCGAAATTTCCCGGCTCATTGATGCCGTTGCGAGGCATCACCTCGAAGTACGTGCTGCCCGGGAGCCGGATGAGCTGGACCTTGACCCCGCCGGCAGACGCCAAGCGACAGGGAGTGATACCGATACGGGGTCACAGCGATCAGGGAGACTTTTTCGCCGACGTTGCGCCCAGCGATCTGTAAGAGCCGCGAATTGGCGCGCGCCCATGACGAGGCTCACCCGAATTGCCTACGCGCTGCTGACATATTCTGGAGCGTTGTTGCTGATGCTCGCCGTGGCGCATGCGGCAATCGCCGCCGATGCGCCGCGACTCACCGAGGCCGTCTTGGAAGTTTCCTTGAGCGGCGCGGCGTCCGGGGACATGATCGTGGTCTTGCGCGGCGCCGAAGGCCAGCTATACCTGGAGGAAGGCGATTTTGCGCGCCTGCGCCTGCACCTGCCGCCGACCGTCCCTTACATGCATGACGGCCGCCGCTACTTCGAGCCGCGCGCGCTCAAGGGTTGCACGGTGACGATCGACGAGGGCGCGCAGCGCGCCGTGATCACGGCGCCCGCATCTTCGCTCGATACCACGCACTTGAGCGCCGCGGAACGCCGCTCGCCCGACATCACGCCCGCCTCGCCCGGCGCGTTTTTGAACTACCAGCTCTCCGCACAGCAGATCGACGGTGCGAATACCGGCGGCGCGTTCGCGGAACTGGGCGTGTTCGCGGGCGCGGGCGTGTTGACCAATACCGCCGTGGCACGCTACGGAAACGATGCCAATCAGCTGGTCAGGCTCGACAGCACTTTCACCCGTGACTTTCCCGCGACGCTCGACACCTTGAACCTGGGGGACGCGATCAGCGATGGCGCCAGCTGGGGAAATGCCGTGCGCTTCGCGGGGGTGCGCTGGAGCCGGAATTTCGGCCTGCGTCCCGATTTGCTGACCACGCCGCTGCTCGCGACCGCCGGTACCGCCACCGTCCCGTCCACGGTGGATGTCTTCGTGAACAACCAATTGGTGACCAGCAGCCAGTTGCCGCCGGGACCCTTCGTCATCGACCGGCTGCCGACCGTATCCGGAACGGGCGATGTCAGCGTGGTGGTGCGTGACGCGCTCGGGCGCGAACAGGTGATGACGCAATCCTTTTATTCCAGCGCCACGCTGCTGGCCACGGGCCTGTCCCAGTATTCGGTCAACCTCGGCAAAGTCCGCGACGACTATGCGTTGCAGAGCAACCAATACGGACCGATGCTCGGGGAATTCAGCTACCGGCGCGGCATCACCGATCAGATCACTCTGGAAGGACATGGTGAGTTTCTGGCCGGCGATGCGCACGCGGCGGGTCTCAATGCCGCCTTCGGAATCGGCCGGCTCGGCGTGATCAACGTTACCGCAGCCGGCGGCGGGGACTCGGGCGGCAGCGGCTGGCTCAGCGGCTTCGGCCTCGAACATCGCGGCACCAATACCAGCTTCATCGCAAGCAGCCAGTGGGCGAGTGCCGACTTCTCCCAGGTGGGAGAGCCCTTGGATCCGGCGATGCGCATGCGCCAGCGCAGCCTGCTGCAAACCGGCCTGGGGTTGGGCCGCTACGGTTCGCTATCCCTGGCCTATGTGCGCCAGACTTATCGGGATTCACCCACGCAACAAACCGTCGGGCTGACCCACAGCATCAGTTTCGGACGGGTCGGTTCGCTCAACCTGACGCTCACGCAGACGCGCACCGCTGCGCAGTCCTCGAGCGGCGCGCAAAGATCGACCAGCGCCTATTTGATCTTCGTGCTGCCCCTGGATTTTCGCCGCGCGGCCACGCTTTCCGCGGTGGGCGGCAACGGCAGCGGCGCGCCCGCCAATGAGGTTGTTGCCACGCTCACACAAAGCCCGCCGGTGGGGCCGGGCAGCGGCTATCGCCTCAGCGCCTCGACGGCCGGCAACTACGATGCCGATTGGCGCCAGCAGTTTCAGAGCGCCGATCTGGAAGTGGAGGCGGCGCGCAATCAGGGCACCGATGGCCGCAGTGCCTATCTTTCCGGCGCCATGACTTTTCTCGACGGCCAGCTGAATACCACCCGATCGGTCAGCGGCAGCTTTGCGATGGTGGATGTCGCCGGCCTCGCCGACGTGCCCGTGTATGTGGAGAACCAGCTCACCACGCACACCGACGCCGGCGGCCGCGCGCTGCTCTACAACCTGCGGCCTTACGAGGCAAACCGCATCAGCATCACTCCCGAGGATTTGCCGCTCGATACCACCATCGGCGCCAGCAGCACCATCATGGCACCGCCCTATCGCAGCGGCGTGATCGCAAGATTTCCGGTCGAGCGCGTACACAGCGGAACGTTTCGGCTGATCATGCAGGATGGCAGGCCGGTTCCGGTGGGCGCGGTGGTCACACTGCGGGACAAGGAGTTTCCGGTGGTGCTCGAGGGCATGGTGTACGTCACCGGATATGACCATGGCATGTCGGCGCAAGCGACATGGACCGGCGGACAGTGCAGTTTCCGCCTGGAACCGCCGCCGCCGGATGATCCCCTGCCGGACATGGGAACCGTTCGATGCCATCCTTGAAGCTCCGCAACATAATCGTTGCGCTGGGCCTGGCGCTCTGCTGCGCGCCGGCGGCGCGCGCCGCCACGAGGGTGGCCTGCACCGCGAGTGCCACCGGCATCGCATTCGGCATCTACAATCCGTTGAGTGCCGTGGGCGATGCATCGACCGGAACCCTGCGCATCACCTGCAGCGGCAGCGGCACCGGTTCCGCCAATGTCACCGTCAATGTGACCTTGAGCACGGGCTTGAGCGGCAGCTACTCGGCCCGAAAAATGTTCTCGGGCGCCAATTCGCTCAACTACAATATTTTTTGGAGCACCGCCTACAATCAGATCGTGGGCGATGGCAGCGGAGGTTCATTCGGCGGCAGCGCCGGACCGTTCGTCGTTCCCGCCGGCGGCAGCAACCTTGCAACCGGAACCTTCTACGGCCTGATTCCGCCGTCCCAGGATGTGGCGCCGGGCAGTTACAGCGATGTGATCACGGTAACCGTGACCTACTAGTTTTACTACAGCGGCCGTACTGCCAGACGCACCGGCCAGGGATACCTGCCGGCCGGCAATCCCGGCGCGAGCGCGAACTTGAATTTCAGAGCGAGATTCACGCTCTGCGGCTTTTGCCAACGCTGCACGATGGTGCCGCCCTCGGCCCCCAGCGGCTGATCCGAATTCAATCCTTCGACCACCATCGATGAGAGCATGGGCGCCACCGTCAATACCTCGAGCGCGAAGCCATTCGGACTGTTGCTGCGCACGGTGAACAAAGTCGGCTGTGTGACCTCGATGAATCCGCGCCTGGCGTCGGCGGCGGATATCTGCAAAGCAGCGGGCGCGGACTGATGCTCGATGTTGGCCACGGGCCGGACCGTGACGCTCACCGAGAATTCCGTGTGCACGTCCCGCGCGCCGGCCGCGGTTGCGCTTGCGGCGACAATCAACGCGATCCGTGCGGTGTGCAGGCCCCGATTGTGCGAAGATTTGCTCAAGTCCTCAAATAACGGCAAATCCCCGCGGTACTTTAGCGTCCGCGGAGAGCCGATTTTCGGACATAACGCAAGAAACCGGGAGAGCCTACCAGCATGCCAGGGCGAATATCATGGGGCGGTGCCACCGTGCTGACCTGCATCCTGTGCGCGCCGCCGCCGGTGCGCGCCGCGGGTACGCCGGAGCTGGAATCACTGGTCGTCACCGCGACCCGCATTGCCGAGACCAGTCGCGACCTGCCGGTATCGATCGACCGGATCGACGATGAGACCATTCGGCGCGGTCAGTTGCAGGTCAATTTGTCCGAGTCGTTGCTGACCGTGCCGGGCGTGTCGGCGCAAAGCCGCCAGAACTACGCCCAGGATTTGCAATTGTCAGTGCGCGGTTTCGGTGCCCGCTCGAGTTTCGGCGTGCGCGGCGTGCGCCTGTATTCCGACGGCATTCCCGGAACCATGCCCGACGGCCAGGGGCAGTTCTCGCAGTTCGATTTGAGTTCGGCCGACCATATCGAAGTGTTGCGTGGGCCGTTTTCCGCGCTCTATGGCAACTCATCGGGCGGTATCATTGCGGTGTTCACCGAAGATGCAAAGCCCGGCTATCTGGTCGGGGGCACGGCGGAATATGGCAGCTTCGACATGCAGCGCTATGCGCTGAAAACGACCGGCGACAGCGGCGCGGTCAACTATGTGGTCGATGCCTCGCATTTTCAAACCGACGGCTATCGGGTGCATTCCAATGCGGAGCGCAACCTGTTCAACGCGAAGGCGAGCGGCAATCTGAGCGACGATTCAAAACTGACCGTGGTCGCGAACGCAGTGCAGACACCCTTTGTGCAAGACCCGCTGGGCTTGACCCGCGCGCAGCTCGCCGCCGATCCGACCCAGGCAGGCGTGAACGCGATCGCCTACAACACCCGCAAGTCCCTTGCCCAGGAGCAGCTCGGAGCCGTGTACGACGACAAGTTGAGCGCGGCGGACGATTTCAGCGCCAGCGTGTATACCGGGCATCGCACTACGACGCAATTTCAGGCGATACCCCAGGCAACACAACAGGCAGCGCCGCTGTACCCCGGTGGCGTCATCGATCTGGACCGAGCCTACTGGGGCGCGGACTTGCACGTGTCGGATCAACGCAACCCCGGCGGCATGCCGCTGCTGCTGGTCGGCGGCGTGAATTACGATGATCTGGCGGAGGCGCGCAAGGGCTTCCTCAACTACGTCGGGGCTCAGCTCGGAGTAGAGGGTGCGCTGCGCCGAAACGAGGCCAACAATGTTCATGACTTCGATCAGTATCTGCAAGCGCAATGGGACCCGGCCGAGCACTGGCGGCTGCTCGCCGGCGTGCGCAACAGTCTCATCGAGGTCACTTCGCATGGGCACTTGGCGGTACTCGATGCGGCCGACAGCGAGGTCAGGTATTCGGCGGTCAATCCGGTCGCGGGCGTCACGTATCGGGCGACACCGGCATTGAACGTTTATGCTTCGTACGGCAAGGGCTTTGAAACGCCGACCTTGAACGATTTGGCCTATCGATCGGTCGACGGCAGCCTGCCGGGATTGAATTTGGGATTGAAGCCGGCACGCAGCAACAACTACGAGGCCGGCATCAAGGCGGGCAACGATTTTATGCATGCGAACCTCGCTGCGTTTTTTATCAAGACCGTCGATGAACTCGCGGTGCTGCAGAACTCCAGCGGCAGAACGGTGGATCAAAATATCGGCGAGACCACCCGGCGCGGTTTGGAAATCGCGTTCGATGCGAAATGGACCGGCGGATTCAGTACGCAGCTGGCCTACACCTACATCAAGGCGGTGGTGGCGCAAGCCTATTTCACCTGCGTCACGGCGCCCTGCAATCCGCTCGGCAGCTCAAGCGGTGCACCGCCGGCCAATTATCTGCCGGTGGCCGCGGGAAATTTCCTACCCGCGGTGGCGCGAAATACTTTGTACTTGGGCCTGACTTGGAGTTATGCGCCGATGGGGTTTTCCGCCACCCTGGAGTTGCTGAATCGCGCGAAAATTTACGCTGACGACCGCAACACGGATGCCGCCGCCGGTTATTGGGCGTCAAATATCCGCGCAGGTTTCGAGCAGCAAACGACCCACTGGCGATTTAGCGAGTTTGCCCGCATTGATAATCTCGCCAACCGGGCTTATGTAGGGTCTGTAATCGTGAATGAGAGCAATTCGAGGTTTTTTGAGCCCGCGCCGGGGCGAACGGCGTACGTGATGTTTAATGCAGCATTGCGCAATTAAGCTGCTGTTATGTACACCGAATGGCTTGAACCGCGTTTAGTACTTAGGGTCTTATTGAGTACGTCTTGCGAAAAGGCCGTTCGCGGCCGAGGTAAGGAGAGACATCATGAGCATCAGGGGCAAAGGCGTTCTTTTGGCGGTTAGCGCGCTGGGATTGATCCTGGCAGGCGCTGGGCCGGCATTGGCGCAGGGCCACCCGGGCGGCGGTGGCGGCGGTCACGGGGGTGGTGGCGGACACGCATCTGGAGGCCACTCGTTTGGAGGCGGCCATGGTGCGGTTGGTCATGCCGGCGGTGGCGGACACTTTGCCGGACCTGGGCATTTCGCCGGCGGCCACGTCGCGGCTGGCGGCAGGGGTTTTGCCGGTCATCCGGGCTTTGCCGGGCACCCTGGTTTTGGCGGACATCCCGGATTCGTCGGCGGTCATGGCTTCTCCACGGGCTTTCGCGGCGCTGGATGGCGAGGTGGCGGTTGGAGAGGCGGCTGGTGGCACGGCGGATTCTGGCCCCGCGCCTTCTACGGCGGGGGCTTCTCGTGGTTCCTCCCGATACTACCGCTGGCCTACGCCACGTATTGGTATTCGGGTATTCCGTACTACTACGCCGACGATGTCTATTACACCTGGAATCCCAGCTATGACGGCTATGTCGCCACCGACCCGCCGCCGGTAGCCGACGATTCGAGCGGCTCGGGTGATGTAGGCGCGCCTCCGCCGAGCGACAACGGTGCGCAGGACCAGGGCGCACAGGCGCAGCAGGGCCCGGGCCCCGGCGGTGCGTCGATGGCGCAAATCTTCATGTACCCGAAGAATGGCCAGACCGCCGAGCAGCAGGCGACCGACCGAACGGAGTGCCAGAAGTGGGCACAACAGCAGGCCGGACAGGTGGCGCAGAACGGCTCGGACTACAACCGTGCCTTCGTTGCCTGCGTCGAAGGCCGGGGTTACAGCGCTCGATAAAAAACTTTCTGGAGCTTCAAGGCGGCGCCAGGTGCGGGATCAATTCTCGTACCTGCGCCTCGATGAAGTCGAGTGCCGTCCGCCCGCCTCGCAGGGCGAGGGCCTGGCGCTCGCGGCGGGGTGCAGCCGCCCCGAGTCCTTACTCCACCGTAGGCACTTCGCGCCAGTTCAATATCCGAGTCGCGAGCGTACCGGTCAAGCTGGCGGACACCTTCTCAGGAGGTCCCTGCGTGAATCCAACGACGATCTCGGGATTGCCGTTGGCGCCCGTGAATCTGAGGTTGATTGCCGCGACCGTGTACAGAATGAACGACGGATGGGGAGGATCCCCAACATTGGTCGGCAGCAATACCGTGTCGACGGTTGCATAGTCAAGCGCATACACCCGGCTCGAACCCTGCGGGCTGCAAGGATCGGTGGCAGTGGTCAACGACGTGGCAAAAGTCACGATGCCATTGAACGCCTGGGGATTCAGAATCACGCGCCACGCGATGTTCGAAGCGGAGTCGATGCCGAGGTCGGTGTACCAGCCCAGCGGCGTGGCGGTCAGCAGCGGGTTGGGGGCGCCGGAGCCAAGTTGGGAATTGGTGATCGGCGTGAGGTTCGCCCGCGTGATGGGTGCGCTTACGATGTTAAAACCGGTGGCCGTGCCGTCGAGGATGGCATAGAACGATTGCATCTGGGAATTGGGCACGTCGGTGACCGCCAACAATACACCGGTGCCGAATAACACGTATCGCTTGCGCGTGACAGGGTGAATCTCGATCAGGGGGGCGGTGGTGATCGGTTGCGCCGTGCCGCTGCCGTCCGTCACGGTTGCCAGCAACACCGGTTGCGGATACGAACCGGTCGTTCCGGTCAGATCGAAGCGCCAGACCTGGCCATTCAAGTCGCCCACGTACACTGAATCGGCGGTTTCATCGCTGAAATCCTTGACGAACGCGGATGCTTGCGTGAGTCCAACCGACGCGCTCGGCGTTTGAACCTTCTCCAGGAGCGCGCCCGTTTTCGGATTGACGAAATAAAGGTATCCATTGCCGTCGGCGTTGTCGTAGCCCGAGGTCAGTATGACGACCCAGCCATACTTGACGGTTTTGACGACCACCGGAATGCCGTAGCTGTATCCCATGGTGCTGTCGGTGAATTCCCATAGAACTTTGCCCGCCACCAAGGACTCCGACGTCATGCTCGCCGGGTCGGTGACATCCAGGGCGTAAAAACTCCTGCCGCCCTTGCCAAGGCCGCCGATCAACACGGTGTGCCAATCCGGCGCTCCGGAGGAGCCCTGCGTGCGGGACATGTCGATATCGAAGGCGGCCGGCGTGGCATCGACGTAGTTGTGGTGGACGTAGCCCGGATTGCCCAGTGCCGCGAGGCCGTCCACCTGCGGTGTGCCGTTCGGTCCTTGGAATGCCGCACTCGGCACATAGGCAAACTGCTCGATGCCGGTGCCGCCGACGAAACCGTGCAGCATGCCGTCGTTGGCGCCGGCATAGACCATGGTGGGCCGCGGTGTGGTGGTCGACCATAGGGTTTTGAAGGCGGTATAGCCCGGATTGTTGACGTCCGAGAAGGTCTGGACCGGACTCGATACGGGCGTCAAGCCGGCATCGACGATATCGCCCAGCAGCAGTCTGCGATTACGCAGCGAATGGGTGCTGAGCGGAGCTAATGAGGCGACCTCGTTCGATTGATCGCCGCGCAAGTAATTGAGATAGGGGCAGGTCGTCGAGTTGCACGTCAGGGACGAGTAGCTGAGGCTGTTGAACGAGGTCGTCTGCGAGGTGGTCAGATTCGCCGCCTCGAACGGCACGCCGTTGGCGCCATTGTAGGTGGCGATGCGGCGCGCACTCTGCCAGCCGGTGCCCGCCAGCTGCGTTTGCAGCGTGGTTGTGGTATCCCACAACTCGGTCTGACTCGGATTGCCGCTGGTGTCGAAAGTCAGATTGAAGGCGCTTACCGTGCCGGTCCAGCCATTGGCGTCAAATTTCGCTCCGAAAGACTGTGTGCCGCCCGATGAGACGTTGGGCAGCGAGAACGAGAACGAGGTGCTCAGTTGCGAAATGGAACCGGCAATGCTGGTGAACGCGGATTTCAATCCCGCGACCATCGCATTGGCGTTACCGGCATTGTAGTAATTATCCGGCAGCAAGTGGTTGCTGCCATTCATGTTGACGGTCGCTCCGGTCGAGTCGAACTGTGCCGATGTGATCGGAGTCGTCATGTCATAGGCCGGATTGGCGGCGGTGTAAGGAGAGGCATTGATGGTGGGCGTGCTGAATCCGCCGAATTTGGTGGCAAGATAGTAGGGATTCAGGTTCTCGAGTCGTTGGTCTTCGGCGACATCCATCCAATAGGTGGTAATCGTCTGCGCATCCGCGAGATCGGGACGGATATCGTTGACGTGCGTGCCGTAAGCCAGGCCCGCGATGAAGTATGTGGCGCTCGTATCGAACGGCCAGATGGGCGTTTGGGTGATGCCCTGCAGCTGTTGCAGCTCGGTTGTCCAAGTAGAAGCCTGATTGAAGGTGTCCGCGGCCACGGCGGACGGCATCGCGCGGCCGCCGGACACATTGGTATCGCCGCCCACGTCGTAGTCATACCAGGTATGGTCGTCGCCTATACCCAAGATGAAGTTTTTCTGGCAGGTGTAGAGGATGGCGCCGCCCGGGTTCGGGGTCGTACTGGACGTAGCCGTGTCGGTAGGCCAGGTCGTCAGCGCGGGGAATCCGTCCAAGATCGCGGCAGTCGTGTTGTTGGTCCACTCGGGCACGTTGCCGAGGTTCTCGAAGTAGCGCACCGCCGCGTAATAGAGTTCGCTGACGTTGTCGTACGTTTTATAGGTTCCCCCGGCCTCGCCAAATTTGTTCAAATAATTCATGACACCGCTTTGCGTCACGCCGCTGGCGGTGGCCGATGCGGTGTCGGGATTTGAACTCATGATACCGGTGGCTGAATCCCACTCGGGTTTGGTGTTGGTGAACGGCGTGGTGGAAAGCGGTTGCGGAACGGTCGGGCCGATGAAGGCCATCGGCGCGCGCATTACCCCGCCCTCGCGAACGTCGCCGCCCTGATTCAGATATCCAAAAGCACTGAAGCGAATTTTGTTGGAGTATTGCTGCAACAGGCCCTCGGGCTTGTAGTGCGTGCCGTACTGCACGCAATTGGACTCCAAGCCGACGGTGGCATCACACACCTTGACACGGACATACACGCGGTAGGCGCTGTTCGAGCCGGCGCTCGTATTGGAGGTGGTAAGATCATCGGTCAAATCGGTGACCGACCCTGAGGTCGTCGACAAGGTGTAACCCGCGCCGCCCGAGATCACCATGGTCCTGCCATTTCCCCAGACGCCCAAGTTCAACGCCGACCAGGTGCTGAAGGGCGTGAGTTTGGCGATCAAGCTGCCCGAGGTGCTTAGTTTATTGCCGGTAGCCTGACTGGTACCGCGATACGGATAGTTCTGGGCTGCGCCGCCCTGCGCAGACCCATAAGCCTTTTCCAAGATGGTCTCGGTGGTGGTATCAACGCTGCGATAGCCGCCGGTCAATGCCCAGCGAAAGGGGTCGATGGTCTGGGTCGCAGCCCAGTTCATGAAATTGCCGCTCCACTGTCCGGGGGTTCCCGAGCAGTCGTGATGCCCCCCGGATGCGGTATTGATGCTGGTTGGCGAGAAATGGCTGCTGGCAGGGGTCACCGCATTGTATCTATAGGTATAGCACTTAGCAGGGTCGAAATACCCGATGTACTGCGTGGTGTCCGAGTAGTCTCCGAGGTTCGCGATACTGATCGCGGTCGGGTATTCCACCGAGAGCGCCAGCGCCAGGTTGCCGGGCACATCCGCACCCGCGGCAATCGGCTTGTCGGCGAGAGCGGTTTGCGCGTGCGATGGCGCCATGCAAACCAAGCCGAGCAGCAGCGTCAGTGGGACCGCGACGCTCCTGGAAAAACGGGTCCGTGAAAGTGGGCTATTCATAAGGATTAGTCCGGCTTGGTGAAAGTGGTTTGCAGGAACGCCTGGGTGAAGCGCGGCCCATCGACGCGTACGCTGACGCGATAGATGGTCGCCGACGGCGGTGCGACCGCGGTATTTCGATTCGCCGTCCCGCCGGTGGGCAGGCCGGTCGACTGTACGCAATTGGGGCTGCTGGCGGTGCCGGTGTTCGTGCACAGCCGGTCAATAACGTAGCGAATCTTCACATCCGGTGTTGCGCCGACGATGTCGTTGGCAGAGGTGGCGACGGCGGCAAACGCGGTGTCGTCGAGCAGCGCGAGCGGCACGCCCTGTGTATTGGTCGGCAGCGCTATGGAACTGTAGTTCGCAGCCGGTAGATCGCCGGTCGTCACGCCGCCCAAGGGCAGCGCACCGGTTTTGAACTCGGTCATGACGTTCGAGACCGCCTGCTCAGCCTGATTGACTAGGTCGCGGTGGAAGGCGAGATTGCCGGCACTCAGCAGTGAGCTGTTGACCGAGCGCAGCAGCGCGACCGCGCCGATGGCCAGGATCAACAGCACCAGCAACGAGAAGATCAGAACCACGCCGCGCTGGCGCGACGCTGAAATGAACTGCGGTCGATTCATCACGATCCCCCCGCCAGCAACAGCATGTTGCGCAAAGGAACGGTGAATTCGAATATGCGATAGCGGAACTGCTGTTCAGTTGCAGACAAGGCAATGTCCTGCTTCAGCGCGCCGCCGCCGCCGTCCACCAAGTCCTTGAAAATCGTCAGCGTCGGCGGTGAGACCGGGATGGGAACAGCAGCGGTGCCGCCGTTCAAGTCGTAATATTCGCCGCGCACCACCAGCGCGATTCGCACCGAGACGATCTGTTTCATTTTCACCGGCGAGGCCATGACGGTGTTTATGTCCCAGCCGGCGGCTACCGTGGGAGGGGCCCATTGGTCCTGAATGCCATCGCCATTGATATCGATGCCGTACAGCGCGTTCATTTGCACGATGCCATCCGCGATGGCCTGCGCCGAATCTCCACCGGCGCCGCCCACCAGATTGAGGTTCTGCAGCAAATCGTAGCTGAAGAGGGTGCGGTTGGCGTCGACGCCAAACAGCATGAACTGGACATTGTTCGCCGCGGTATTGCCGATCGGCGTGACATAGCTCGCCGTGTTGACGGCCAGCGTCGCCATGCTCGCGGTGGTTGCAGTCGCCGTGTAGTAGGTGCCCGCCAGGTTCAACGTGGGTGGGCTGATCGTGGCAACTTGTTCCATCAGGCAATCAGGCACGCCGCTTTGGCTCACCAATAGCAGGTCGTTGTTGGCAAAGCCCACGGTATTGTCGAGCGTCGCCGTGATGGCGCTGCCGCCGCCCGTGATCTGGCGCGACACGCCGCCGGCGGAGCCGGAGCCGCTCATGACCATGATGACGTCCGAGCCGCCCGATGACTGATCCTTGCCGATGAGCACGGGAGCGACATTCAACGCGCTGGGTGCGCCCCCCAAGAATCCCGCAAAGGCGCCGGGAAATGCAGCGGTTCGCGGGAAAATGCCGCCCGCGTTGAGGTGACAGCCGAGCACGCCCACATCGGTCGGAAACGCGGATTCGGCGATACCCGAGCCCGCGCTGCGCAGCGCCTTGTCGAGCGCGTAGAAGGCATACGAGCCGGTCTGCTGTGCATCGTTGGTCGAAGTCGTCGTGCGCTTGTGATTTTCGCTGGCAATCAGCACGCTGCTGATCGCGAGAGTGATCCCGAGGCCGATCGTCATTGCGACCAGCAACTCGACCAGGGTCATGCCCTTATGTTTCATGGCAGGATCACCCGTGTTGTGAGCGTGCTTGTATTGCCGGCGGGATCCGAAGTCTGTTGCCAGGTGACATTGATATCGGCGGCATTGGTGGTGCCGACGACGGGCGTGACCGTCACGACCCCACCCGGTACTCCGCCCTTGGTCTGGTCAGCCACGTTCCCCAGCAAGGCGGTGTAGTCAGCCGAGGCGGGCGCCACGGTGTTGTTCAGCCACATCTGGCTGGCCACTTCGCTGGCGAACATCGCCGCGCGATTGCGATCCTCGGAATCCACCGAGATATTCATGACGCGCGCTTCGAGGCCCAGGAGGCCAAGCAAGCCCACGGAAAAAATCAGCAGCGCCATCAGACATTCGAGCAGCGCCACGCCATGTTGAGTGCGCGCGAGCGGGCGGGATTGCAAAAGTCGTTTCATGGGCATCCCTCCGGGTGTGAGTCGGAAATGGGCACGCCTGGATCGCACATATGGACTTGACCGCCCAAGCCGAGATTGACCTGCAGCGGCCGATCGCCGCCGGGGATACTGATGGTGAAAGTCTGCACCGCCGGGGTACCGGGTACTGCTGTGGTGGGTTGCACGCAATCGTCGCCGCCGGTGATGGCGACGACATTCGCGCCGGCATTGTTGACCAGCCGGCCCATGGAATTGAAGCAGACCGTGGACGCAGTGGTCACGACCTGTACCGCTGTACTGGCGTTGGACAATATGCCGGATTGGACGAACGCCGGCGTCTCGCCCGCCATCGAGGGCACCGTCCAGATGGCCCACGACTTGCCGGTGACGGAGGCCGGTAGTGGAATCGCAGTTGGAGTCGTGCTGTCGGTGAGCGAAAACACGACTTGCCGGCTGCGCCGCAGGGATTCAGCCTGCGCCGCCCGCAATCCGGTTTGCAGCGCATCCGCCACGGTGCGCACCTTGTTATTCCTGATCCACGTGCTCATGGTGGGAACGCCTATCGCCACGAGAATGGCGAAAATCGTCATGGTCACGATCATTTCGATCATGGTGAAGCCGGTGGCGCGCCGCGAGCGTTGCATCAGCATCCGCCGGTTTTCGTAACCCAAGCGGTGGTGCAACTCAGAAATGAGCCAGGAGCCGGTGGCGACGTAACCACCGTCTTTTGCACGTCATTTTGATCGACCGTGAACGAGAAACCGCTCAGGGGGGCGGCGCTGCCCACTGCTGTCGCAGTAAACGTGGTGGCGTCGCTGACGCAGGTTATGGAGAATCTGCCAGCCGGGTAAGCCGTGGCACTGCAGGGAGGGGTAAAAGCGCCCGCCGCCGCGTAGGTGCGATTGTCCTGGAAATAGCGTTCCATATTGGCGCGCAGCGCCGATAAGCCTTGCGTGGCATCCACCAGCTGTCCGCGAATGACGTAGTCGCGGTAATTGGGGTAGGCAATGGTGGTGAGGATGGCCACGATGGCGACCACGATCATGAGTTCGAGCAGCGTAAAGCCCCTGGAGTGGCCGCGACGCATCCCGGAATGTGCAGGAGATTGAGTGTTCATGGCGCGAGAGACTACGGCAGCTGTCTTGCTCGAAACTTGCGCCGCCGCGCCAGGCCGCCAAACTGAGAGCTGGTTCGCAGTTTTAAGGAAACTGCACGGTGATCCGGGCGCCTCCGCCCACCGCCGCACCGATGGACAGCGTCGCGCCATAGAGCCGGGCAATCTCGTCTACGATGGCGAGCCCAAGCCCGCTGCCGTGGCCGGGGGAATTGGGCATCCGATAGAATCGCTGGCGCACCCGATGGGTTTCGTTTTCGGGGATACCGGGTCCCGAATCCTCCACGACAATCAGCGCCTTATGATTCGGCGCCGCCACGCTCACCGTCACCCGACCACCCGCGGGCGTATATTTCAAGGCATTGTCGAGCAGGTTACCGAGCAAATCGTCGATCAGCGCCGGATCCGCGCTGATCGAGACGCTTGCCGCCTCCACCCCCAAATCGATGTTCGCACGCAGCGCGCGGTCGAAATAACGTGCCGCGATATCGCCCGCCAACGTGCCGAGATCCACCGCCTGAGTTTTCGCCGCCAGGTTCACGGCAGGATCGGCGCGCGCCAGGGTGAGCAGCTGGTTCGAGGTATGCGCCAGCTGCCTAATCCCCTCCTGCAGCAAGCGCACTCGATCGCGGATCGGCTGCGCCGCGGGCTCCGCGGCCAGCACATCGAGCTGCGCCTGCATGCCGGTGATCGGTGTGCGCAGTTGATGCGCGGTATTGGCAATGAATTGCTGCTGCGACTGCGCGCCCGCGCGCAGCGCGCCGAATAATCGATTCAACGTGACCACCACCGGCGCGATTTCTCGCGGCGCCGTGTTCTCGACGATTGGGCGCAAATCCAGGGGAGAACGCTGCGCGATCTCGTCGCGCAAGCGCCTCACCGGCCGTAGCCCCAATTGGATGCCGATCCATACCAGCACCAAGGTCACGTCGAGCTGCACGAAATCCCACAACAGCGTGCGGATGAAACTGTAGCGGGCCTCGGAGCTTTGTCCGGAGTGCAGGTCCGCCACGGAAACGATCACCACGCCGTGGTGCGTGTCGACTCGCGTCGTCAGCATGCGCAGACTGCGTTGCCCGAGCTGCAGCACGGAATACAGTTGGACGGATAGAGTATTCGTAGGTACCGGCGGGAGCTGCGGATCGCCGCTCAGCAGCCGCCCTTGGGGATCGCGAACGGCGAATTTGAACTCGGCCCGTCCGCCCAGCCCGGTATCATTGAAAGCGACCACGCCATCCTTGAATTCCAGGTGTGACATGACCGAGTTGGTGGCTTCCTTGAGGCGCCGGTCGCTGCTTACGACGCCGGGCGCAATGCTATTGAAGTATTGCACCAGGGCGCCGCAGAGCGCCATCAACATGAGGGGGATGGCCAGCCAGAAAATCAGTTGCCTACTGATCGAGGTCACGGCCGGTTCCGCAAGCTCACGAAGTTCTCGCCTCTTCCAAACGGTAGCCCAATCCCCGCAGACTGCGAATAATCGCTGCATTTCCAAGCTTGGTGCGCAGCCGTGAAATATGCACCTCGACCGCGTTGGCGCTCGTGTCTTGGTCCGGATTGGCGACCACCTGTTGCAGTTTGTCTTTGGGCACGATCAGGTTTATGCGCCGCACCAGGCATTCCAGCACCAGCCATTCGCGCGCGGTGAGTTCCACTTCGGCCTCATCCACGCACAGCCGCCTGCCGAGAAGGTCGACGCTCATGCGCTGAAGTTTGATGACGCCGTTCAGGGCTCCGCTCGAGCGCCGCATGAGCGCCCGGCAACGCGCCGCGAGTTCCGCGGCTTCAAACGGCTTGCTTAGAAAATCATCGGCGCCCAAGTCGAGCGCCTTGACCTTGTCGGTCAGGGTGCAGCGTGCGGTGAGAATGAGGGTGGGAAGAGACTTGCCGGCGCTGCGCAGCCGGCGCACCAGGGTCAGGCCGTCGGCACCCGGCAGACCCACGTCGATGACGGCGAGCGCGAAATCCTCACCGGCGATCGCCGCCTGGGCCGCCTCGGCGCTGCTGACTCGATGCACAGCGTAGCTCGCGGCCGTCAAGCCCCGCAGGATGGCGTCGGCCACCAGGTCATCGTCTTCTACTAATAAGAGCCGCACGCGTCACTTTACTACGAGCAGAGCCGCCACTTAAGCGCCAGCAGCCTAGTGATCGCCGACCGCGTGCCCACCGGGATTATCCGGCTCATCGCGATCGGCCCCGAAGGCACTGCGCTTCGGGGGAATCAGCGCACGCAGCCGCGCCTCAAAAGACTTGACGAAGGCCTCGGTGAATACGTGCGGGAAGCCGTCGGCGGGTCGCTGTGCGAGGCCCGCGAACAGCTCGGAGTACATGTCCCAATACCTGGCCTTGCTCTGTCCGCCGAATACGCCCCGTTTGCCGGCGCGCTCGAAGCGCTCTTCGAGTTCCTTCGGGTCGACGCGGCCGAGGAATTCCTCGAAGGCGGCTCGGGTTGCCGCCAGCGCAGCGGTATTTTGCGCCTTGAGCTCGCGAAAATTGTCGCGAATGGCCTCGACCGAACTGGCGCGCGTGGAGATGTTGGTCAACAGTCGAACGACCGCCTCATCGACTCCCTTGGACAGGTTCAACGGCGAGTCGGACCCGTCCGCGGGAGGCGCCGGAATCCTGAATTTGTTGCGAAACTCATTGCGCCCCTGGTTCAGATCCATCAGTCCGAGCACGGCCTCCCGCAGCAATTGGCCGGCGAGCTGCAGCGCCGCGCCGCGCGCCTCGCTGTTGACCGAACGAGGATCGATACCCGCGCCGCGGCAGAATGATGCCAGGCCGATATCGAAGTCGCCCTCGTACAAGGAGAGGCTCTGCGAGCGCGACAAGTTCGGGCTTGGCGCGTTCTCGATGATCTGCGCGGTCTTGGGCGCCTCGACTTTCAACGGCCGCGTCATCATGTGCCAGGGAGTGGCGCCCGCTTCCGCGGATTCCGCCGGCTGCTCGACCGGCGGCAGAGACTGACCGTACAGATCGCGCGGCGCACGCGCGCCGGAGTCGCCGATCGACAGACCGCTCGGCTCCAGCAATTCGCTCAGATCGAGATCGGCGCCGAGATCGTTCGCCGTGGATTTCTTGATGGCCGAAGAAGGCGATTGCCCGTCGTACGCGACGATGGCGCTTTCCTCGGGAGGGAAATCATTGGACTTGTCGATGCTGATCAGGAGTTCATATTCGCCCAAGCGGATGTAATCGCCGTCCTTGAGCGCATAGTCGTGATATTTGCCCAGCGGTACCTGTGCGCCATTGACATAGGTGCCGTTGGAGCTGGTGTCGACCAGAACATAGCTGCCGGCACGGAAATCGACGCGTGCGTGTTTGCCCGAGAGGTAACGCTCCGGGTCGGGTAGAATCCATTCATTGTCAGTCGCGCGTCCAATGGTGCCGCCGTGCACACCGAAGACTTTGGTGGCCAATGCACCCAAGCGGGTAGAGTGTTCGCTGACGACGCGCAAGCGCAGGGCCATATCCAATCCCTCCAGCGGGTCTCCAGACGCGCGCTAAGTGCCGGTATAATATGGTGAAATAGTAGCAATGCCGGGAGCCCTCTAAATGGCAGCGAGTCACATTTTCAAAGTTCTGTTCGTGAATCAAGGCAAGGTCTATGAGATCTATGCCCGCAAGGTCAGTCACGGCACCCTATTCGGTTTCATCGAGGTCGAGGAGCTGGTCTTCGGGGAGCGCTCGACGGTCGTGGTGGATCCCGCGGAAGAGAAAATCAAGGCGGAATTCAACGAGGTAAAGCGCACTTATCTCCCGATGCATTCGGTGCTGCGCATCGATGAAGTCAAGAAACAGGGCGTCAGCAAGATCGTCGCCCTCGAGGGTTCCAACGTGTCCCAATTCCCGGTGCCGATCTACACGCCGGGGGGCGACTCCAGCGCTCGCAAATAGCCCGTTTCCTGTAGAATGATGCATGTTTAGCCTTTTCGGCGCACCGGCGCTGTCGCAATTTCGGCTCGATGAGCTGCTGCGTGCGCTCAAAACTCAAGATCCCCGCATTTTGTCGATTGCATCGCGCTGGGTGCATTTCGTCGATACATCGCGCCAGCTCACCGAAGCCGAACTTGCGGTGCTGGGGAAACTGCTGACCTATGGGGCCCGCGGCGCCGCTGCACCGCAAGTCGCATCGGGCCGGCGCATATTGGTCACGCCGCGTGTCGGCACCGAGTCGCCCTGGTCGAGCAAGGCCACCGACATCGCGCATGTCTGCGGCCTTCCGGCCGTATCCCGCCTCGAGCGCGGCACGGTATTTTTCATCGAGGCGGCCTGCGCGCTGGCGGTTGCGGATCTGCACGGTCTCGCGGCAAAGCTGCACGATCGCATGACCGAGTCGGTTTGGGTGGATACGCTCGAGCCGGAGGGCCTGTTTCATGCGGCCGCGCCGCGCGGTTTGCGCAATGTGACCTTGGGCGAGCATGGACACGAAGCTTTGGAGCGCGCCAACCAGAGCTGGGGTCTGGCATTGTCGGAGGATGAAATCGACTATCTGGTCAAGGCGTTCGGCACGCTGCGCCGCGACCCGACCGACGTTGAGTTGATGATGTTCGCCCAGGCGAATTCGGAACATTGCCGCCACAAGATTTTCAACGCGCAATTCATCATCGATGGCGAGCCGATGCCCCTGTCGCTGTTCGCGATGATCCGCGCCACGCATGCGCGCAATCCGGCGGGCGTGCTGTCCGCGTATCGGGATAACGCCGCCGTGATCGTCGGCGCCGATGCCACGCGCTTTTCCTCCGACCCGCGTTCGCAGCTCTACGCGGGCAGCAAGGAACCGCTCGACATACTGATGAAAGTGGAGACCCACAATCATCCCACGGCCATATCGCCATTCCCGGGCGCCGCCACCGGCGCGGGCGGCGAGATCAGAGACGAAGGCGCGACCGGCATCGGCGCCAAGCCGAAGGCGGGACTGACGGGCTTTTCGGTCTCCAATCTGAGGATTCCCGGCCTGCCGCAGCCTTGGGAAGCCGATTTCGGCAAACCCGACCGGATCGCCTCCGCACTCGAGATCATGATCGCAGCGCCGATCGGCGCCGCTTCCTTCAACAATGAATTCGGACGCCCGAACACCTGTGGATACTTCCGTGTGTTCGAGCAGCAGGTGGCCGGCGCGGATCGGGCGCTGATTCGCGGCTATCACAAGCCCATCATGGTCGCGGGCGGGCTGGGCAGCGTGCGCCGCCAGAACGTGGAAAAAAAAGACGTGGTGGTCGGGGCGCCGCTCGTGGTGCTCGGCGGCCCGGCCATGCTGATCGGACTGGGCGGCGGCGCCGCCTCATCGGTCGGCAGCGGACAGAGCTCGAGCGATTTGGATTTCGCATCCGTGCAGCGCGGCAATGCGGAAATTCAACGCCGCGCCCAAGAGGTGATCGACCGCTGCGTCTCTCTGGGAGACGCGAATCCCATTCTGCTGATCCATGATGTGGGCGCCGGCGGCCTGTCGAATGCGCTACCCGAGGCCATCGCACACAGCCGGCGCGGCGGGCGGATCGACCTGCGCAAAATACCCAGCGCCGAATCCGAACTCTCGCCGATGGAAATCTGGTGCAACGAGGCGCAGGAGCGCTATGTGCTTGCGCTCGTGCCCGGCAGTGTCGACCGATTCAAGAGTCTGTGCGAACGCGAACGCTGTCCTTTCGCCGTGGTGGGCGAGATCACCGCGGACGGTTTGCTCGAGGTGTCGGACTCCCTCTTGCAGGCCACCGCGGTCGACATGCCGCTCGAGGTGCTGCTCGGCAAGCCGCCGCGCATGACGCGCGATGTCAGTTCGACCTCCAAGGTCTCATCGACGCTGTCCACGGACGGCATCTCGCTGAGCGAATCGCTCGATCGTTTGCTGGCGCTGCCGACCATTGCGGACAAATCCTTTCTGATCACCATCGGCGACCGGACCGTGAGCGGCTTGATCAGCCGCGACCAGATGGTGGGCCGCTGGCAGGTGCCGGTCTCCGATGTGGCGGTGTCCTTGAGCAGCTATCACGAATACAGCGGCGAAGCGATGTCCATGGGCGAGCGCGCTCCGGTTGCCCTGCAGGATGCGCCGGCATCGGGACGCCTGGCCGTGGCGGAGGCGGTCACCAACTGCATGGCGGCCGACGTGCGCGAGCTGCGCGACATCCGCCTCTCGGCAAATTGGATGGCCGCGTGCGGTCAGTCCGGGGAGGATGCCGATCTGTACGCCACCGTGCGCGCCGTCAGCGAGCTGTGCACGGCGCTCGAGATCACGATTCCGGTGGGCAAGGATTCCCTGTCGATGAAGACATCCTGGCGGCAGGATGGCGAGCAACGCAGCGTGCTCGCGCCGATTTCGCTGATCGTTTCGGCATTTGCGCCGGTACAGGACGCGCGCATCACGCTGACTCCGGAGCTCGATCTCAGGCAGTCCTCGCGCTTGCTGCTCATCGATCTGGGCGCCGGCAAGAACCGGCTGGGCGGCTCGTGCTGGGCCCAGGTACACATGAAGAGCGGCGGCGCGCCGGCGGATCTCGACGCTCCGCAGCTGCTGCGCTCGATGTTCGCGGCGGTGCGGGAGTTGAAGGATCGAGGACTGCTGCTGGCCTACCATGACCGCTCCGACGGCGGTTTGCTGGTGACGCTGCTCGAGATGGCTTTCGCCGCACGCTGCGGGCTGCGCATCGATTTGGGCGCCGCCGCGGATCTCAATGCGGCCGCTTTCGCGGAGGAGCTGGGCGCGGTACTGCAAGTGCCGGCGCCGCGAGTCGCCGAGGCCCGCGCCATCTTGGGAAACCATGGACTCAAGCTGCTCAGCCATGACATCGGCGAGCCGGCAACGGGCGACGAGATACTGGTCAGCGCCGCCGGCCGCGTCGTCTATTCAGGCTCGCGCATCCGGCTGCATCGGCGCTGGAGCGAGGTGTCGTTTCGCATGCAGGAGATGCGCGACAATCCGGAATGCGCGCGCCAGGAATATTCGCGGCTCGAGGACGCGGGCGATCCCGGACTGCATGCGCGCCTGAGCTTCGATTCCGCGGCGGATGTCGCGGCGCCATTCGTGGTGGGCGGTGCGCGGCCGGCGATGGCGATACTGCGCGAGCAGGGCGTCAACAGCCACATTGAGATGGCGGCCGTGTTCACGCGCTGCGGATTCGATGCCTACGATGTGCACATGACCGACATTCTTGCCGGACGGGTCAATCTGGGCAGATTCCACGGTCTGGTGGCCTGCGGCGGGTTTTCGTACGGCGACGTGCTGGGAGCGGGCGAAGGCTGGGCCAAATCGATCCTGTTCAACGCGTGCGCGCGCGATGGGTTTGCGGCGTTCTTCGCACGCGCCGCGACTTTCACCCTGGGCGTGTGCAACGGCTGTCAGATGCTGTCCGCGCTCAAGGAATTGATTCCTGGAGCGGAAAGCTGGCCGAGATTCGTGCGCAACCGATCGGAGCAGTACGAGGCGCGCCTGTCGCTGGTGCGGGTGCCGCGTTCGAACTCGGTGCTGTTCTCGGGGATGGAAGATTCGATCCTGCCGATCGCCGTGGCGCACGGCGAGGGCAGGGCGGAATTCGATTCAGGAATCGGCGCGCGCGCGCTGCTCGAGCGCCGGCTGGTGACGCTGCAGTTCGTGGACCATCGCGACCGACCCACCGAGGTTTATCCGTTCAACCCCAATGGGTCCGAGCTCGGTCTCGCCGGCCTTTGCAGTAGCGACGGCCGCGTCACCTCCCTCATGCCGCATCCGGAGCGGGTGTTTCGCAGCGTGCAGAATTCCTGGGCGCCGAAGGAGTGGGGCGAAGATGGCGGCTGGATGCGGCTGTTTCGCAACGCCCGCGTGTTCCTCGGCTAGCGGCCCGACGGCGCCGCTAGCCGGCTTCTGCCTGGTTGGGCGCAACGAATCGGCGGAAGGTCACCGCCTGGATCAGGCGCGCCTTGCGCACGAAGGTTTGGTAGAGCAGATCGCGCATGACCTCGAGGAGAATTCCGGCATGTTCCGAGCTCAGATTCGGTTGATTGGGCCAGGGATCGCTGTCGCTGCCGAACAGCACCGTGCGCAGGGTGGAGAAGGTCTCATCGTCGAGATCGGCCAGCACACGGATTTCCTGCAGGGTGTCGAAGAGTTCCAGCTTGCCGCGCTCGCCTAATTCGCGAAACAGGGATTGCGCCGTGCGCCGGCTCATCGAGCCGAACGCGTTGAAGCAGGCCGCCGAATAGCAGTTGAGCGCTTCCTTGAACAGTGCTTCGCCTTCCTCGGGCAGATAGGTCAGCGGAAAGTGTTCGCGGGCGCGTTCGATCTCGATGAAGGTCGAGGCCAGTTCCACGCGCAGCGCCGTATAGGCCTTGACCGCAAATTTGAGGAATATCGGCTCGATGCACGTGTCGCAGCGGAACACGATGCCGATGTGCTTGGGCTTGCGGCGGCTCAGTTCCTCGAATTTGGGCACGGCAAGCGGCGTGAGGTGCGTGAGCGTCTGGCAATGCGGGCAGGTCAGCGCAATGCCTTGATACTCGACGTGCAACTCATCCTGGGGCGTGATGTAGATGCTCATGGCTCACCCCGTCAGTGGTTTGTAGCGGATGCGGTGAGGCTGATTGGCATCCTCGCCCTTGCGCTTTCTGTAGTCCTCGACATATTCCTGATAGTTGCCCTCGAACCAGACAACCTGGGAATCGCCCTCGAAGGCGAGAATATGCGTCGCGATGCGATCGAGAAACCAGCGATCATGCGAGATCACCACGGCGCACCCCGGAAATGCCACCAGGGCGTCTTCCAGCGCGCGCAAGGTTTCGATGTCCAGATCATTGGTCGGTTCATCCAGCAGCAGGACATTGCCTCCGGCCTTCAGCACCTTGGCCAGATGCACGCGGTTGCGCTCGCCGCCCGACAGCTCGCCGATCATCTGGCCCTGCTGCACGCCCTTGAAATTGAAGCGCCCGACGTAGCTGCGCGAGGAGGTCTCGTAGTTGCCGACCTTGATCAGGTCCAGGCCGCCGGAGATCTCCTGCCACACGGTATTGTTGTCGTTGAGCGCCTGGCGCGATTGGTCGACATACGCAAGCTTGACGGTCGGTCCCAAACGGATTTCGCCGCTGTCCGCCTGTTCAGCGCCCGACAGCATGCGGAATAGCGTGGTCTTGCCGGCGCCGTTCGGACCGATGATGCCGACGATGCCGCCCGGCGGCAGACTAAAATTCAGCGAATCGATCAGCAATCGATCGTTGTAGCCTTTGCGCAAATTCTTGCATTCGATCACCAGGTCGCCCAGGCGCTCACCGGGGGGGATGTAGATTTCGTTGGTCTCGTTGCGCTTCTGGAATTCCTGCGAGGCCAACTCCTCATAGCGCTGCAATCGGGCCTTGGACTTGGCCTGGCGCGCCTTCGGATTGGTGCGCACCCACTCCAATTCGCGCTTCAGGGTCTTGGCAAGGGCGTCCTGCTGGCGCTCCTCCTGGGCGAGCCGCTGGCCTTTCTGCTCCAGCCAGGAAGAATAGTTGCCGTGCCAGGGGATACCGTGCCCGCGGTCCAGTTCCAGGATCCATTCGGCGACATTGTCGAGGAAGTAGCGATCGTGCGTGACCGCGATGACGGTGCTCGGGTACTCCTCGAGGAAATGTTCGAGCCACGCGACCGATTCGGCATCCAGATGATTGGTGGGTTCGTCGAGCAGCAGCATGTCCGGCTTCGATAGCAGCAGGCGGCACAAGGCGACACGGCGCTTCTCGCCTCCGGAAAGCTTGCCGACCAGGGCGTCCCACGGCGGCAGACGCAGCGAGTCCGCGGCAATCTCCAGCCTGCGCTCCAGCTCCCAGCCGCCGACGGCATCGATCTTGTCCTGCAGCTTCGCCTGCTCCTCCAGCGCCTTGTTCATCTCGTCGTCGGAAAGCGGTTCGGCGAATTTGTCGCTGATGGCGTTGAAGCGATCGATCAGGCCCTGCACGTCGCCGACGCCTTCGGCGACCACCTCACGCACGCTCTTCTGCTCATCCAGCACCGGCTCCTGCGGCAGGTAGCCGACCTTGATGCCGGATTGCGCGCGCGCCTCGCCTTCGATGTCCTTGTCGATGCCGGACATGATCTTGAGCAGGGTCGATTTTCCGGAACCGTTCAGCCCCAGCACCCCGATCTTGGCGCCGGGAAAGAAGCTCAAGCTGATATCGCGCAGGATAATGCGCTTGGGCGGCACGACCTTGCCCACCCGGTTCATGGTGTAAATGAACTGAGCCATCTATTGCCCGTAATGAAATAATCGCGTGAATTCGCGGGGAAACCACCGAATTATCCGCGACTGCGGCCGGCTTGTCACGGTGCGACTATCTCGCTAGGGAACGCTAGTCTGATCAGTTACAATTACCGGCTATTTTCGGAGATCTATTCATGTTCAGCGCCCAAATGGCCATTGCCGGCTTCGATCCGGAGCTTGCCCAGGCGATCACGAGCGAACGCGGGCGTCAGGAGGACCATATCGAACTGATCGCCTCGGAGAACTACGCCAGTCCGCGCGTTCTCGAGGCCCAGGGTTCGGTGCTGACCAACAAGTATGCGGAGGGCTATCCCGGCAAGCGTTACTACGGCGGCTGCGAATTCGTCGATATTGCGGAATCGCTGGCCATCGAGCGCGCCAAACAGCTGTTCGGCGCGGCTTACGCCAATGTCCAGCCGCATTCGGGCTCGCAAGCCAACGCCGCCGTATACTTTGCGCTGCTGCAGCCGGGCGATACGATCCTGGGAATGAGCCTCGATCATGGCGGCCATTTGACCCATGGTGCCAAGGTGAATTTTTCCGGCAGATTCTTCAAGGCCGTGCAGTACGGCATCGTCGCGGAAACCGGCATCATCGACTACGACCAGGTTGAGCGCCTTGCGCAGGAACATCGTCCGAAGATGATCGTGGCGGGATTTTCCGCCTATTCCCGCATCGTCGATTGGGCCCGGTTTCGCGCCATCGCCGACTCCATCGGCGCCTACCTGTTCGTCGACATGGCGCATGTGGCCGGGCTGATAGCGACCGGCCTGTACCCCAATCCGGTGCCTTTCGCCGACGTCGTCACCACGACCACGCACAAGACCCTGCGCGGTCCGCGCGGCGGCCTGATCCTGGCGCGGCCGCACGCCGATTTGCACAAGAAATTCAACTCCATGGTCTTCCCGGGGACACAGGGCGGCCCGCTCATGCACGTGATCGCCGCCAAAGCGGTGGCATTCCTCGAGGCGCTGCAGCCGGAATTCAAGAGCTATTCGGCGCAGGTCATCGCCAATGCGCGCGCGATGACCCGGGTGCTCGAGGAGCGCGGCTACAAGATCGTATCCGGGGGCACGGACAATCATTTATTCCTGCTCGATCTCATCGACAAGAACATCACCGGCAAGGATGCCGACGCCGTACTCGGCCGCGCACACATCACCGTCAACAAGAACGCCGTGCCCAACGACCCGCGGCCGCCATCGATCAGCAGCGGCTTGCGCATCGGCACGCCCGCGGTGACGACGCGCGGCTTCAAGGAAGCCGAGGTGCGGCAGCTGGCCGGCTGGATTGCGGACATCCTCGATCACATGGGCGATGAGAGCGTCTTCGAGCGCACCCGCGCCGCCGTGGTGGCGCTATGCCGGCAATTTCCGGTCTACGGCTAGGTCGATGAGCAGCCCCGATGCATTGCCCGTTCTGCGGCCACACCGAGACTAAGGTGATCGACTCTCGCCTTGCGGGCGAGGGGCGGCAGATTCGCAGACGCCGCGAGTGCCTGTCATGTACCGAGCGATTCACCACGTTTGAAACCGCGGAACTGCTTCTGCCGACGGTGGTCAAGGGCGATCGCAGCCGCGAGCCTTTTGACGAGAAGAAGCTGCTCGCCGGAATGCAGAAGGCGCTGGAGAAGCGCCCGGTCTCGGGCGAGGACATCGAGGCGGCCGCGGCGCGCATTTGTCACAAGCTGCGTAGCTTGGGGGAGCGTGAAATCGCCGCGCGCGGCATCGGGGAAATGGTCATGGAGGAACTGCGGCATCTGGACGAGGTGGGGTATGTACGCTTCGCCTCCGTATACCGCAGTTTTCAGGATTTGGATGCCTTCCGTACCGAGATCGAACAGCTGCGAAAAGCCCGGCGGCGGCGCGAGGCCAGCAAGGATCAATTGCCCCTGTTGCCCGGCGAGGCAGCCGATGACAAAAACGAATGAACGATTCAATCGCCGCGCAGGACCTGACTCATCTGCAGCACGCGCTGGAACTGGCCGCGCGTGGCTTGTTCACGACCGATCCGAATCCGCGCGTCGGCTGCGTGATCGCACAGGAGGGCCGGGTGCTCGGCGAGGGCTGGCACGCGCGGGCGGGCGAGCCGCATGCCGAAGTGTTCGCACTGCGCGCGGCCGGCGCGCAGGCCCGTGGCGCCACGGCGTATGTGAGCCTCGAGCCCTGCAGCCACACCGGCCGAACGCCGCCCTGCGCGGACGCGCTGATCGCGGCCGGCGCGGCGCGCGTGGTGTGCTGCACCCGCGACCCCGATCCCAGGGTTGCCGGCACGGGTCTCGATCGGTTGCGCAAGGCGGGCATCAGCGTGCAGGTCGGCGCCTTTGCCGAGGAGGCGCGGCGCCTCAATATCGGCTACTTCTCGCGGCACGAACGCGGCCGACCGTACGTACGGCTGAAGCTGGCCATGAGTCTCGATGGCCGCACCGCTGCGGCAGACGGGCGCCGCCTGTGGATCAGCGGCGAGGCTTCGCGTGCCGACGTGCAGAACTGGCGCGCGCGCAGCTCCGCGGTGCTGACCGGCGCGGGCACGGTGCGCGCCGATGATCCGCTGCTCAACGTGCGCTTGGGCTATGGTCCGTGGGTGCGGCAGCCCCTGCGCGTGGTGCTCGACACCATGCTGACGATTCCGCGCGGCGCCCGGATCCTCGAGGATGATGGGGCATTGATCTTGGCAGCGGCCGAAGCGCCCTTGGGAGCCTTCAAGGACATCAAAGTCGAGCGAATTCCGCGTGCGCCGGGCGGCTTGGACCTCGAGGCGGTGCTGCAGAATCTGACCGCGCGCGGGGTCAACGAACTGCTGGTCGAATGCGGACCGACGCTCGCGGGTGCATTCCTGGCGCAACAGCTGGTCGATGAAATGGTGCTGTACCTCGCGCCCAAGGTGCTCGGCGACGATGCGCCGCCGCTGCTGCGAATCAAGCCGGCGGCACAGGCACTGCCGGCGGTCGAATTTCGCGATGCGCAGCGCTTCGGCGAAGATATGCGTCTGATCCTGCAGCTGAGGAAGCACTAGGCATGTTCACCGGAATCATCCTGGCGACGGGTGCGGTCGTATCGGTGCTCGAGCGCGACGGCGACCTGGAATTGGGCATCGATGCCGCCGGCATCGATGCCGCACGCGTGAGTGTGGGCGACAGCATCTGCGTGCAGGGCGCGTGCCTCACCGTGACGCGCAGGCAGAGCACGTGTTTCTTCGCCGACGTGTCGCGCGAAACCATGGGCAAGACCACGCTCGGCAGGCTCAAGACCGGTTCGAGCGTCAATCTGGAACCGAGCCTGCGCGCCGGCGATGCGCTGGGCGGGCACATGGTCAGCGGGCACGTCGATGCGCTTGGGCGCCTGCGGCGGATGCATGCGGATGCGCGCTCCAGGCGGATGGAATTCGAACTGCCGCCGGAGCTTGCGAAGTTCGTCGCCGCGAAGGGCTCGATCTGCATCAACGGGATCAGCCTCACGGTCAACCACGTCGACGGCCCGCGCTTCGATGTCAACATCATCCCGCACACGCTCAAGGTCACGACGCTGGGCGAGCTGCAGGCGGGCGACGAAGTCAACATCGAAATCGACGTCGTCGCCCGCTATCTTGAACGACTCATGTCACAGACCAAACTCTAAGGCGACCCATGGCGCTCAATACGATCGATGAAATTCTGGAAGATCTCCGCCGCGGCAAGATGGCGGTCATCATGGATGATGAGGACCGGGAGAATGAGGGCGACCTGATCATGTCGGCCGAGTGTGTGCGTCCCGAGGACGTCAATTTCATGGCGCGCTACGGCCGCGGACTCATCTGTCTGACGCTGACCCGCGACCGCTGCAGGCAGCTGCGACTGCCGCTCATGGTGAGCGACACCGACAGCTCGCATCGCACGAATTTCACGCTGTCGATCGAGGCCGCCGAGGGCGTGACCACCGGAATTTCCGCGCATGATCGCGCTCACACGGTGAAAACCGCGGTGGCGCCCAATGCCCGGCCGGAGGATTTGCGCCAGCCCGGGCATGTGTTTCCGCTGATGGCCCAGCCCGGCGGGGTGCTGACGCGCGCCGGGCACACCGAAGCGGGATGCGATCTGGCCCGGCTGTCCGGTTTTTCCGCAGCCGCCATGATCGTCGAGATTTTGAATGACGACGGCAGCATGGCGCGCCGCCCGGACCTGGAGCGCTTCGCGAAGTCCCACGGCTTGAAGATCGGCACGATCGCCGACCTGATCCGTTACCGGCTGAAGAATGAGCGCTCGGTGGAGCGCATCTACGATGAACCGGTGGACACCGAATACGGCGCCTTCAGGCTTTGCTGCTACGAGGACCATGTGAATAAAACGGTGCACATCGCGCTGGTGAAGGGCGATCTGAACTCGACGCTGCCGCCGCTGGTGCGCGTCCATGTCAAGGATTCGTTGCGCGATGTGGTGGGCGTGAACAATGAGAAGCTCGGCTGGCCGCTGCGCGCCGCGATGCGCAGGGTGGCGAAGGAGGATTCCGGCGTGGTGGTGATATTGCGGCCGGAAGAGTCGCCGCGGGCGTTCATGGACAGCGTGCGGCTGTTGGATGCCAAACCGGCGCGGCAGCGCGCCGGCGCCACCGTGGTGCGAACCTACGGCATCGGCGCCCAGATACTCAAGGATCTGGGCCTGAAACGCATGCGTGTGTTGAGCGCCAGGAAGCAGCTGCAGGGGCTGGCCGCATTTGATCTCGAGATCACCAGCTACGTGGATGGCGATGATTGACGGCAGCTTAGGTCTATAATCTCGACTGCCAAGCGAGGAATGATTTGTGCAAAATGATCAGCCGAAGATAATCGAAGGCGAGCTGCTGGCAAGGGATCTGCGTTTTGCGATCGTTGCGGCGCGCTTCAATGACTTCGTGGTGGAGCCCCTGGTGCGCGGTGCCCTCGATGCGCTGAAACGCCACGGCGTCGGCGACAAGCAAATCGAGATCGTGCGCGTTCCCGGCGCTTTCGACATCCCGATCGCCGCGCGTAAGCTGGTGTCGTCGCACCGCTACGAGGCGTTGATAGCCCTCGGGGCCGTGATCCGCGGTCAAACACCGCATTTCGACTATGTCGCCGGCGAATGCGCGGGCGGCATTGCGCGAATCGCGCTCGAGTCCGGCATCCCGATCGCGTTCGGGGTCCTGACCACCGACACCGTGGAGCAGGCGATCGACCGTGCGGGCGGCAAGGCGGGCAACAAGGGCGCGGACGCCGCCTTGGTGGCGCTCGAGATGGCCAATCTATTACGCCGCTTGGACAATTAAGTGTCCGCGGGGGCCGTCGCCCATCGAGCGCGCAGCCTGGCGCGGCGCCTCGCCTTGCAGGCGCTCTATCAGATGCAGATCAATCCACTGCCGTGGCGCGAGATCCAAAGCCAGTTTGCCGGGGATCCGGAAGCGGAGCGCGTCGATCTTGCGTACTTCAACGCGCTGATCGAGGGCACCGCCCCCAACCGCGAAGCGCTCGATCTGCGGCTGTCCGGATTGTGCGAGATCGCGCCTAGGGAGCTCGATCCGATCGAGCATGCAGTGCTGTGGCTCGGGCTGCATGAGCTCGAAGCCCATCCGGAGCTGCCATACCGCGTTGCCCTTGCCGAAGCGGTGCAGCTTGCCAAGCAATTCGGCGCCACCGATGGGTACAAGTTCGTCAACGCGGTCTTGGACCGCGCCGCGCAGGAATCGCGGCCGCATGAGTACGGGCAGCCGGTGGCGTAACGATGGGCACTGACGGCGATCTCGGCGAGTTTGAGTTGATCGGCCGCTTTTTTACCAAGCGCGGACCCGGCCGTGGGGTAACGCTCGGGATCGGCGATGACGCGGCAGTGCTCGAGCTTCCTGCAAACTCCGATCTCGTGGCCGCGGTCGACACCATCGTCTGTGGGCGGCATTTCCTCGAGGGTGCGGATGCGCGGGCGGTCGGACATCGCGCCCTGGCCGTGAATTTGAGCGACCTGGCCGCCATGGGCGCGACCCCTGCATGGGCAACCCTTGCCCTGACCATGCCCAGCGCCGATGCCGATTGGCTGCAGGGATTTGCCGGCGGATTGTTGGACCTCGCCGATGCCCATCGGGTCGCGTTGGTGGGTGGGGACACCACCCGCGGCCCACTCACTGTCAGCGTGCAGATTCTCGGGTACGTTCCGCACGGAACCGCCCTGCGCCGCAGTGGCGGCCGCGCCGGACACATCCTGGCGGTCAGCGGCACGCTTGGAGATGCCGGAGCGGGTCTCGCGCTGCTCAAATCGCCGCCGGCGCAAGTAACGTCCGATGTAAATGCGCTGATCCGGCGCTTCGATTATCCGACCCCCAGGGTGCAGCTTGGTTTGGCGGCGCGCGGCATCGCGAGCGCTGCCATGGATCTGTCCGACGGTCTGGTCGGCGACCTGCCCAGGCTCGCGCTGGCGAGCGGACTGGCGGCACACGTGGACGTCGAGCGGCTGCCGCTGTCTGCAGCCATGCGCAACATGGTCGATGCCGAACGGGCGCGTGATTGGGCACTTGGCGCCGGTGATGACTATGAGCTGCTCCTGGCGGTGGCGCCAAACCGCTTCGCGGAACTCAGCGCGGCGGCGGATCAATTGAACTTAACGCTGACCGCGATCGGCGAGTTGCGCGCCGGCAGCGCCGTGACATGGTCACTAAACGGCCACAATTTCGTGCCCCGCGTCTCCGGTTACGACCACTTCGCCCAAGCCTCGACCCAAATCACAGTTTAGCGGTGGCCTCCCCAGTATCCTCGCGTTCATTGAAGTCGAATGACGCCCGTAGCGCACGGTTACCCTTGACCAATACACGCTCCACCAGTCTTGCCAAAGCCCAACCGGGTCGTGGATCGTTGCCCGAGAAAATCGGCAAGTACGTCATCATCAATGAGGTCGGCCGCGGCAGCACCGGCGTGGTCTACCTCTCGCATGACCCCTATTACGGCCGCGACGTGGCCATCAAGGTCTACAACGTCGATGCCAGCGGCGATGAAAACCGCAAGAAGATCGCACGCAAGATGTTCCTCTCCGAAGCGCACATGGTCGGCATGCTGCAGCATCCGAACATCCTGCCGATCTACGATGCCGGCGAAGAGAACGGCCACTGCTACATCGTCACCGAGCACGTGCACGGCGCGCGCACGTTGGCGGCCTATTGCCGCCCGGACAATCTGCTGCGCATCGACGATGTGGTCGAATTGATCTACAAGGCGGCACGGGCGCTGCACTACGCGCATAGCCGCGGCGTCATTCACCGCGACATCAAGCCCAGCAACATCATGCTCACCCTCGACAGCGACGTGCGCATCATCGATTTCGGCATTGCGCTGGTCGCCGACTCGGAGATCTCGAGAATCGAAGGAATCGCCGGCAGCCCGTCCTATATGTCTCCCGAGCAGGTGCAGTCGATCGAACTCACCAATCGCTCGGATCTGTATTCGCTTGGCGCCGTGATGTACGAGTTGTTGACCGGAACGCGGCCATTTCGCGCCGGCAACCTGCAGAAGCTGCTGCATCAGATCGTTTTTGCGACTCCGCCCCCCATTCATACGCTGCGTCCGGAGATTCCCGAAGAGCTCGAGAACGTCACGGCATTGGCGTTGCAGAAGGACCCGGAAAAACGCTACAAGACCGGTCTGGATTTCGCCGCCGAATTGACGCGGGTGCATCAGAAGCTGCGCGCCCAGTACAACCGCATCGACCAGCAGGAGCAGTTCAGCCTGCTGCGGAAATTGAAGTTCTTCCACGAGTTCTCGCATGGCGAGATATGGGAGGTGCTGCGCGCCAGCAGCTGGCAGGACTATGCGGACGCCGAGGAAATCGTCAAGGAAGGCGAGATGGACGATCGCTTCTACATCATCGTCCAAGGCAGGGTCGGCGTGCAGCGCAATGGCAAGGCGCTCGGTTATCTGGAGAGCGGCGACTGCTTCGGCGAAACCAGCTATGTGCGCGGGGCGAAGCGTACCGCCACGATATTCGCGTCCGGCCCGGTGACAGTGATGAAAGTCAGTTCAACGCTGCTCGAACAGGTCTCCGCCGAATGTCAGCTGCGCTTCAATCAGGTGTTCCTGCGCAGCATGATCGGGCGGCTGCAGAGCGCAGAGCGGGGAGTCTCCTAGCCCAGGCCTCTAGGCCGCGCTTTCCTTGTCGTGCTCGATCATCGCGTAGGCCGAATGATTGTGGATCGACTCGAAATTCTCCGACTCGACGATGTAGGCGATGATGCGCTTGTCCTTGTTGAGCGCGACCGCGACGTCGCGGACCGTGTCCTCAACGAACTTTGGATTGTCATAGGCGCGTTCGGTCACGAACTTCTCATCGGGCCGCTTCAGTATTCCATAAACCTCGCACGAGGCCTCGCGCTCCGCGATCTCGATCAGCTCTTCCAGCCACATGTGCTCGGCGAGCCTCGCGGTCAGGGTGATGTGCGAGCGCTGATTGTGCGCACCGTAGTCGGAGATCTCCTTCGAGCACGGGCATAGGCTGGTGGTGGGAACCACCACCTTCAGCCAGACCTCGGTCTTGCCGTTGCGATGTTCGCCGAAAATGGTGGCCTGATAGTTCATCAGGCTTTCGACGCCCGACACCGGGGCTTTTTTCATGACGAAATACGGGAAGGTCATCTCGATGTGGCCGGCCGTGGCGGCCAGATGGCCGGTCATTTCCGTCAGCATCGCGCCGAACGATTCGACCGAAATCTCACGCTCGTGCCGGTGCAGGATCTCGACGAAACGCGACATGTGCGTGCCTTTGAAATTATGCGGCAAATTCACGTACATGTTGAAATTCGCGACCGTGTGCTGCTCACCGCGCGCGCGATCCTTGACCTTCACCGGGTGAAAGATGTCCTTGATCCCCACCCGATTGATGGGAATTTGCCGGGTGTCGGCATGCGCCTGGACATCCTCGACCGACTTTAAGGTTGGCTTTTTGGCGGGGAAGGCGACGTTCATAGGCTCCAATTTTAGACCATTAGCGTGGGCTTGGGCGACGACCGTGCAGGAAGCATGCGACCGACAGGCGGAAATCGCCGCAATTGCGTGAACCGGGCGCCTAAAAGCGCCGCTCGATGACGTACGAGGCCAGCCAGGCGAGCACATTCGCGCCCGCGCCGAGCGGTTCAAGGCGCCGGCATGCGCGCGCCTTCAGCTCGCGAGCGCGGTTCTTGGCGGCGGCGAGCCCCATCACGCTCGGGTATGTGGGCTTGTCGCGAGCCGCATCGGCGCCGCTGGTTTTGCCGATCTCCTCGGTGTTCCCCTCGACATCGAGAATGTCGTCCTGGATTTGAAAGGCAAGCCCGATGTCCTGCGCGTAGCCGTCCAGCGCGTCCCAATTCGCCGGGCTCAATCCGGGTGAGCCGGCAGCGCCCATCAACACGCTCGCGCGGATCAGCGCTCCGGTCTTGAGGCGATGCATGGCCTCCAGTTCGCCGAGCGTCAAGTCGCGCCCGACCGCGGCAAGGTCGATCGCCTGGCCGCCGGCCATGCCGGCGGTGCCGCTGGCGTCCGCGAGGATCTGAATCATTTGCAATTGGGTGGTTGCGCTGAGGCCGGCGCTCCGGTCGCGCGACAGCAACGAGAAAGCCAATACCTGCAACGCATCGCCGGCGAGAATCGCGGTGGCTTCATCGAAGGCCCGATGCGTGGTTGGTTGCCCGCGCCGCAGATCATCGTTGTCCATCGCGGGCAGATCATCGTGCACCAGCGAGTAGGAATGAATGAGTTCGACGGCGGCGGCAGGCGCATCCAATATCGCCGCGGGTACCTGCAACGCCTCTCCCGTGCAATACACCAGCAGCGGCCGGAGACGCTTCCCGCCGCTCAAGACCGCATAGCGCTGTGCGGCGTGCAACCGCTGCGGCACCAAATCCGCGGCCGGCAGCGCGGCATCAAGGACCGCTTGCACGCGTGACTGATAACCACGCATTCGCGCTTCCATCGCGTCCGCATTCACGTCGTGTTCAACCGTTGTTGGGGTCGTCGGGCATGAATTCTTCAACCGCCGGTTCGCCGGCCCTCTTCAACAGGATCTCGATCTTCTGTTCGGCCTCTTTGAGCGCGCTTTGGCATGCGCGCGTCAGCATGACTCCGCGCTCGAAAGCCGCCAGGGACTCTTCCAACGGCAAATCGCCGTGTTCCAGGCGCTCGACCAGTTCCTCCAGGTCGCGCATGGCGGTCTCAAAATCGGGGGTTTCCTGTTTGCTGGTTTTGGGCATGGCCATGGAACGGTACACATGCGCTTCGGTGTGGTCAAACGCACAACCGCCGCGGCGCCAGCTGATAACAATTGTCAAGTCGTGAGGCGCGTCACAGCGATGGGGTCGCTTGGCGCCCGGTTTTGGGTAACATTGCCGCTGGGAAGCCATATGCCAATGTCAATCAAATCAATGATCGTATGCGGCTGCGTTGTCGCCGCTGCAGTGTCTACGGCGGCCTGCAGTCCGCGCCGCATTCCGCCCATGACCGTCTCGGATCTCATGGAAGATAGGGTTGCGCTCGACGGCGTACTCATGAAATGCAACAGCGTTCCGCAAAAAGCCGGCAACAATTCGGATTGCCTGAATGCGCGCATCGCGATTGAACGGCTGGCGGCGAAAGTCGACCCGGCGGTCGAGGCGAAGCATGCCGAGGATTTCGAGCGCAGCCGCGAACAGCTGCGGGATGCCGAGGAAAAGAAGCGCCAGCAGGAGCAGGACGCGAAGCCGAAGCTCGACGCCTATCACCTGCCCGTGGTGCCCGTGGATCCGGTGCCACCGCCCAAGGATCCGCAGTCGCCCCCGGCCGTCAGTCAGACCAACCAGTAAGGTCAGGCGCCGCCGATGCGCCGCCTCGCTTTCAACAGCACATCCACCGCCTCCGCGCGATCGTCCCAGTAGTCCAGTCGTACCCGGCCATCCGGCAACTGCGTCACGGTGGCGGGTACCGCGTTGAAAGTGCAGTACCACCCCGACGGCAGCACCACTGCATTCCTCGGCCGTCCCAGGCTGCGGTCGAAAACCAACTCATCGCCCTCGAGTTTGTAGCTCACGGGCGCCGTATAGGTCTCGGCAATCCGCAGCCGCAGGCTTTGCCCGCTGCGTACCGCGGCGAACGGAATCACGACGACGCGCGCGCTCGGCGCAGCTTTCTCTCCCACGTTGATTTTCGATGCCGCGAGTTCAGCGCCGCTCATCTCCAGTGTCTTCAGTTGTTCTCCCGTGTCGAGGATGCTGGCGGAAGGGTGGCTGGCGACGCTGCCCTCGCGGACCACGTTGGCGTAGCCGCTGATGCCGGCTCTGGATTCCGTGTAGTCGTGATACAGGCTGAACGCATGCGTCTCCGGCTGCTGCAGGAAGTACACGATGTCGCGATCCTGGTGCGCGCGCTCCGCAAGCCGTTCCCGCTCGGTCTCGCCCGCAAAAGGCGATTCCCAGCTGCGAGTCTCAGTCGCCGCTTTCGGCAGCGCCGCGGCGCCGGTCTGCGCCGTTCTGGCGGCATGCAGCACCAGCGGAGCCTCGCCGGCTCCCGCATGCATGAAGCTGATGGCAATGCGTCCATCTTTCTCGGTCAGTAGCTGCGATGGCACGGTCAGTCCGGTCACTTCATATCCGGCCGGCAGCACGACCTTGTTGCGCCTCACGCCGAGCGGCCGGTCGAAGACCAGGCTGTTACCGTCCCGGTGGTAGCTCTTCGCATCCTTATAGGTCTTGATGATCACGACGCGCCCCTGGCCGTGCAGCGGGACCGGCCGCGCCAGGGTGACCTTGATGTAACTGGTGTCGAGGTCGGCGCCGGCCATCAATGCGTCCTTGCGAGCCTCTGCTCCGCTCACCACTTCATAGTGAAGCGCCACGCCGCTCATGGCGTCGTAGACGCTTTCATCGCTGGCGGCGCTGCCCTTGCGGATCGGGTTGTAGAAGTGTTTGGCGCCCGCCGTGGTTGCGGTGACCTCATAGTAGATTTTGAAGCTGGCCGAATCCGGGTCGAGCAATTCGTAGCGCGTGTACTCATCGGTCTCGGTCTGGCCGTGGGCGACCGGGAAATACAGTCCGTCTTTGGGCTCACTCGGCGCTTGCGCGGCCAAATTGCCGGCGATGAGGCCGGCCAGCGCTGCCGCGGTCCAAGGGATTGCTTTCATGGGTCTATCCTCGCTTCTTTATTGCGCATGAGCCTCACTATAGGGGAGGCTCGTCATTGAGGGAATCCAGCCTTACTTCTCGCGATCGGTCCCGCTAAACTCCGGGGGATAACAGATGTGAATATCAATCGGAGGACAACATGAGTCGATTCAAATTCGGTGCTTGCCTGGGCGTGGCGCTGGTATTGGCCGGGCCTGGGTTCTTGTTTGCCGCACCGGCCGCACCGAACCCGCCGGATAAGAAGTCGGAGAGCGAAGCGGACAAAACCGAAGGTGGAAAATTCCAGCCTTTCAAGGTCGAATCGGTGACCAGCACGGGAACCGTGACGGTCGGCGGCCAGGCCATCTCCTACCAGGCGGTTGCCGGGACCCTGATCGTTCATCCGAAGGACTGGGATGACGTACCGCGCGATCCCAAAGCCGAGCACGCCGCCAATGCAGCGCCGGGGGAAGAGGGCGGCGAATCGAAGAATCCCAGCGCCGAAGCCTCGATGTTCTACGTGGCGTATTTCAAGAACGGCGGCGGCACCAGACCGGTTACCTTCATCTATAACGGCGGACCGGGTTCCGCGACCGTGTGGCTGCACATGGGCGCTTTCGGACCGCGCCGCATCGTCACCTCCAGCGATCGGCATACCCCGGCGGCGCCATACTCGCTGGTCAACAACACCTCCAGTCTGCTCGACGCCTCGGATCTCGTCTTCATCGACGCGCCGGGCACGGGTTTCAGCCGGATTGCCGGCAAGGACAAGGAAAAGGCGTTCTACGGCGTCGATCAGGATGCGTATGCGTTTTCCGAGTTCATCCAGCAGTTTCTGTCCAAGTACGGGCGGTGGAATTCACCCAAGTACCTTTTCGGCGAGAGCTACGGAACGCCGCGCTCGGCGGTGGTCATCAACCAGCTCGAGGCCGATCGCGCCATCGACTTCAATGGCGTGATCCTGCTGTCGCAGATTCTCAATTTCGATCTTAGCCCGGACCGTCCCACCGGCAATCCGGGGATCGATCTGCCGTACCAGACCGCGCTGCCCACCTACGCGGCGACCGCCTGGTACCACAAGAAACTGCCGGGCGATCACCCGAGTCTCGAGGCGCTGCTCTCGGAAGTGGAGCAATTCGCCATGGGCGACTACGCGCGTGCTTTGGCGGCCGGATCGGATCTCAGCGACGCTGACAAGCACGCCATTGCCGACAAGCTGCACCAGTACACCGGCCTGCCGGTGGAGTACATCTTGAAGGCGGATTTGCGCATCGACGGGGGGGAGTTTCGCCAGAATCTGCAGGACGGCGCCGCAATGACCACGGGCCGCCTCGATACGCGATTTTCCGGCCCCGACATCGATCCTTTGAGCCAGCGTGCGGAATATGATCCGCAGTCGACGGCGCTCGGCTCGGCCTACGTTTCCGCGTTCAACGACTATGTGCGCAAGGACCTGCGCTACGGCGACGGCAGGGATTTCAAGCACAGCATCTCGGCGGGAAGGAACTGGAACTTCGCGCATCAGCAGCCGGGTCAGAATCAGCGCTTCGGTTCCGGGCGCCAGGCGACCAACGTCATGCCGGACCTGGCGAATGCCATGAAGATCAATCCGAATCTGAAGGTTCAGCTGAACGCGGGCTATTTCGATCTGGCGACGCCGTTCTATCAAGGCATCTACGAGATGCATCACCTGCCGATTCCCGCGAACCTGGATGGAAACATCGAATATAAGTTCTATGACTCAGGACACATGGTTTACGCCAAGGAAGCATCCTTGAAGCAGCTGCACGACAACGTCGCAGCCTTCATTCGCAAGACCAGCACTCCCAACTGACCTTGAAGCATCCCGCGCCGCGCAGCATACCGCTGCGCGGCGCGGAACCGCCCTATTGCCGCGGCGCCGGGCTCTTGAGATACGTGGCCAGCCATTCATGGACTTCGTCGTAGAAATGGCGGCTGTCCTCGGGCTTGGTGATCCAATGCCAGGCGTCCGGCCAGACCAGCAGGCGGCTCGGCACGTGCATGCGCTGCAGCGTGCTCCAGTTCTCGAGTGTGTTGTTGATGGGCACGCGGAAGTCGCGCTCACCGATGCTCAACAGCATCGGCGTCTTCCAGTTCGCGCCATAGGTGATGGGGCTTTGATCGTGCCATACCGGATTGCCCTCCCATGGCGGCCCGCCGTTGGTCACTTCGCGGCCGTAGATCGCATCGCTGGTGCCCCACTGACTGGTGAGATCCACCTCGCCGGCGTGGCTGATGATGCATTTGTAACGCGTCGTGGTCGCTTCGAGCCAATTGGCCAGATGCCCGCCGTAGCTCGCGCCCGCCGCGCACAGCTTCGATCCGTCGATATAGGAGTAGCGCTTGATCGCTTCGTCGACCGCCTGGTTGATCTCCTCGCCCGGCGTTCGCAGCGGATCGAGCTTGATCGCCTGCGCAAATTTCTCGCCGAAGCTGGTCGAGCCCGTGTAGTCGGTCATCAGGATTACGTAGCCGGGCGCCGCAAGCAGGTGATAGTTCCAGCGCAACCCGATTTGATCCGGATTGTTGCTGGCCGCGCCACCGTGAATCAGCACCAGCAGCGGATATTTTTTCGCCGCATCGAACGCGGGCGGCAGCACGATCATGTTGTGGATGTTGCGGCCCTTGGCGCTGGTGAAGTAGAAATGCTGCGGCGGCTGCCAATCAATGGCGGCCGCGGCAGCGGTATTCACATGGGTGAGATTCACGTGCGAGCGATGCGCGGCATCGACGCGCACTATCTCGGTCGGGCTCACCGAGCTCCCGTAGCCGGCGATCAGCACCGTCTTTGCGGCTTTTGCGGGGATCTCGAGCGAGGTGTAGCCGCCGGTGCCCGGCTCGATCACCAGGGCGGGCTTGCCGCCGTCCGCGGCCACCCGATAGAGATTTTCTTTGCCGGCGTCGGGAACCAGCAGATAGACCAGCTTGCCGTCCGGAGTCAGAGCGTAACGCGCAGGCTCACGATCGAAGTCGCGCGTCACCAGTTCGCCGTCGCCACCGGCGGGCCACGCGCTTCGGTAAAGCCGGGGTAGGTGATACACCTCGGAGTCTTGCGGCTGGTACTTGTAGAACAGCGATTTGCCGTCCGCGCTGAAACTTGCCTCCAGGTATTCACCGGAAGCGGGCGTCACGATGCCCGGTTCGCCGCCTTGGACGGCCATGCGATACAAGCGATACCCCACGTGCGCGAACGCGGCATTCCAGCGTTCGACCGTGGCAGTGAACACCACATCGCGACCATCGGGGCTCCACAGCGGAGAGAGGCTGACGCCGGATTCGGTCTCCATGCCGGAAAATCCGGAAGTGCGCGCCAATGCGGTGCCGGAGAGTATGTCCTTGGGCGTTGAACCTGGCTCGGTCGATTGCACCATGAGGGTGGGCTGGCGGTCATCCAGCCATTGATTCCAGAAGCGGATCGGAAAGTGCTCATAGGCCCGCACGTTGTATTTGCGCGCCTTGCGTTCCGACGCGGCTTTTTTGTTCGCCTCATCGTCCATCGCGTTGGGATAGACGGAGGACTCGAACAGGATTGCGCCGCCGTCCGGCCGCCATTTGGGGTTTGATGCGCCGGTGGAAATGTTGGTGAGACGGCGCGCTTCGCCGCCCTCGGCGAGATTGAGTATGTAGATCTGCTCGGCGTCGTCGGATTCGCGCTTGGTGCTGAAGGCAAGGCTGCCGCTGTCCGGAGACCACGCGACTCCGGCCTCTGCCGCCCGGGTGTCGGTGATCCGGCGCGGCGCCGTCCGCCCGTCGGCGGGCACCAGCCATAGGTCGCTGACGCTTTTGTCGTTCTCGTACGAGGGCTCGACCACCGGGAACACCACCCATTTACCATCGGGACTGACGCTGGGCGCGCCGACGCGCTTCATCATCCACAGGGTTTCATGAGTGATCGGTTTGAGCGCAGCGCCCGACTGTGCCGGTGCGGCAAGCGGTGCCAGAAGACATCCGGCAATTACGGACGCGTAAAATTTAGCATGTAGGTTCATCGGGTCTCCAGTCAATATGCATGGCCGATAAGAAGGACATTGGCGAATCGCGTGCCCTCGCTCATCGGCACGGTCTGAACATCGAATCCGCATGCGCGCACCAGCCCGACCCACTGCACGGTGCTTCGACAATGCGTGGCGATCGAGCCGTGACCCCGGAACAGCATCACCAGCCTGTCGACCCACTGGCTGTAGCGAAAACGCAAACCGCCGCCGGCATCGCCGATGCGCAACAGCAGGAGCCCTCCCGGCGACAGCGAAGCGCGAACCCGCTTCAGGACCTCGAGCTGTTCCTCGTTGCTGATGTAGTGCAGGACATCGAGTATCACCACGGCATCGGCGCTGCCAAAGTCGCTGCTGCGAATGTCGCCTTGCGCTATTTCGCACCCGGGCCCGAGCGCAATGCGGGCCCGCGCCACATCGCGCGACATCAGTTCGATGCCGCGGGTCGAGAGCGGCTGCGGCGCGGGTGGCCAGCCTTGCGGCCAGTTGCGGCTCTCGTAGCAGAGCACGGCGGCTTGCAGCCAGGCGCACAGCAGACCCTGGCCGCAGCCCAAATCGAGTATGTGTGGGCGCCCCAGCAGCAATCCGCGCTCCAGCAATGCGCGGAATACCGGGTCGCCGCGCAATTTGCCGCGCGCAAACTTGTAGGCAAATCGCCCGGCGCCGCGATATGGCTGGCTGGCATTCTCGATCAGACTGCTCTGCATCGACAGGCTCCTCAGACAGGCTCCTCAGGCCAAGGGCAGATGGTGGGGCCGCACCAGCATGTGCCAGTCCTGATGCTCCTCCAGGATCAATTCGATGGCGGCGAGGATGGATTCCCGGATCGGCGCGGCATCCGGCGCCGCATCCGGCGCCGCGCGCCGGTTCTCCAAGGTGCTGCCGATGGACTGGATGGCGCGCTGCAATTCGCCCCAGATCCGCTCCGAGGTTGCGCCCAAGCGATATGCCTCGGACTGCGCGAGCGCCCCATGCAACGAGGCGCCGAGCGCCGGAAAGAACGTGGTGACGACCGAAAGCCAGACCGTGTGCACCGCCAGGTGCAGCAGGGCGCCGAATGCCGTCAGGCCGAACAACCCGATGTTGACGGAGTGCACCCGATGCAACAGCGCATGCTGCTTGATCGAAACCCGGTGATGATAGTGAGCCTGTCCCTCGAGGATGCTGGTGGTCCAGATCGCATATCTTGCGACGAACTCAGGATCGGACCACGCGCCGTCGAGCAGCGTCCGGGCGAGGGATTCGTTCTTGGTGCAAATTGCCTCGAGCTCATCGCCGCTGCGCAGATGATTGCCGGGATCGAACACCCGCATGTACCAGTTTGCGGAAGGATCCGGCTGCTCGAAGTCGATGAGCGGCGCGACCAGCGGCAGATACCAGATCAATTCAGCGGAGGTACGCGCACGCAGCCATTGCCCTTGCCAATCGCGGCGGTGTCCCAGCCAATAAATCGTGCTCACGGTGCCGATGACCACGACCTCGGCAAGCGCCCACAATCCCAGCACCGGGTGCGTGATGTGGCGCCGATCGTCCCAACCGAGCGCGAGCGGCAGCACCGCAAACAGCACCGCGAGCGCGCTCAACAGATAAATGGCCCAGAAGCCGCTGCGATAGCGATGTCCGTAGTACAGCGCGCGCGCATCGAACATGAGGTGAGCGGGCGCGAGCGCCTCGATCAGCGGCAGCAATCGTTCGGGAGGGCTCGACACCGGCGGCGGAGGCGGGATATTCAGCCGTGTACCGACCAACAATACGCGCTGAATTGCCTGATGCAGTGCCATTGATAGCCTAGCTCAAGATTTCGTAGGTCGTCGAAAAAATATCATGGGCGACTATCCCGAGGCTGCCGTCGCCGTAGTCCACCAGCCAATCGCCGGTTTGGCCGCTCAACATCGAAACGCCGTCCGCAAGCTGCACGTCGAAAGGCTGCTGCATTTGCAGTGCCAGAATATGATACGGCAGGCTCATGTAATGGCCCGACCCGCCTGCGGCCGTGGGCGGAATCGGCCGGTATTTGTGCGCGAATTTGGTGTGCGAGACGCGCCATTGATGCCCGCCGTTGCCGGTCAAGATCGCGTCGCCGGGATGCGCGTGAACCGCCCCTTCGGGCGTGCGTACGATGCAGGCAACGTCCGTGAAGCGAACCGCAACCTCGCGTTCCAACTTCCTCGCTTCCACGCGTTGCGGGTGGTTGGCGACGTCCGCCGAAAAACCATTCTGTCCGCTGCAACGAAATACCAGATGGTGCCGCGAATTCACTCTGCGCCACCGGCGCGCGACAAAACGATGATCACCTGACTCCTGTCTCCCTGATTATTCTTCTGACCCGAGCGAGCTGATTTCCTTGCCGGTCAGCGGCGGCCGGCAAGGAACCGCGGTATCACTTCTTTTGTTCTTCCAACGGATAAGTGCGCGCGGGCTCGGCGGCCGGAGGAGCGCCCGGGGGCTGCGCCGTGGTCGCGGCGACGTCCCCCGCCTGCGGTGTACGGACCGTCGTGCCGGTCGCCTGGGCAAGGCGTTCGAGGAAGCGCTGCGCCGTGGCCGGCGGTGCCGGCGCCTGGCCGGCGAAGATCTCAGAGGCTGTGACGCCGTTCTGATGATAGAAAGACGCGTTTGCGGAGCGGTCGATCGAGATCACGCTGCCGTCGAGCGCCACGCCGCCGAACAATCCGCGCGTGCGGGCATAGGAATAAATCTCGGCGTTGAAATTCATGTCGGTGGCCGCGGAGCCCTGCCGTCCGACCGGTCCGGTCGCCACCGACGCATCCGCGCCCAGGGTGAGTTTGCCGCCCGCAATACCCTCGATGCCCGTTTTGGTGGTGAACACCAAAATGATGTCGGAGGACTGTGCGCCGGCCTGGAATCCCCAGCTGCCGCCGGTCAGCGAAATAAACACCGGATTGCTCCACGGCGAGGTCAATTTGTCGCGCACCGACAGCACGCCATTACCGTGCCGGCCGCCGAAAATGAACGCGACCTTGGTGACATCGGGTATCACCGCGATCCCATAGGCATGTGCGAGCAACGTATCCGGCAAGCGCACGTCCGGCATCGCCCTGACTTCTTCGAGCACTTCGGTCGCCGTGAGCAGGCGGCCCTCCTCGCGCGCACCCGCATGCGCAATATTTAGAATGAGCGCTCCAAGCAGCGCGGCAGCAAGCGTTACACCGGGATGTTTTCTGTTTGGCATCAAAGGGGCCCTCCAATATGGAGGTTAGTTTACCGCAAGACCGAGGCGGCGGCCTGCTTCAGTTCGGCGAGGATGCGTGCTGCCTCGGCGTCGCGGTGATGCGATCGGTAGTATTGCGCAAGACGCGAGGTCGTGAGTGCGACTTCAGGATGCTGCGGACCGATTGTCGCCAGCAGCTTCGCCCGCGCGGCCACCAGCATCGGCTCGCCTTCGGCGATGTTGCCGCGGACGATCAACAGCCATCCCAAGCTTGCCTGCGCGCGCGCAGCACGCCAGTCGCCTTCGCCGGCGGCGGTCAGGTCGATGTCCAACGCAGTGCGCAGCTCGGCCTCGGCCTGTACCAATTGACCGCGCCGCAATAATACTTCGCCCAGCAGTTGTCGCGTGGCGGCTACATATAAATGCCTGGGGGGCAGAGATTCGGCGTAAATGGCGAGCACCTCGCGCGCCGTCGCTTCGGCCGCGCCCAGATTGCCCGCATCGAGGTCCAGCTTGGCGATCGCGTCGAGGTAGTAGCCGGCCATGTAGGTGCGCGGGCCACGCCGATCAGCGGTGACCTTCAAGGCTTCCCTGGTCATCGCCATCGCACGGACCGCATCGCCTTCCCGCTCGTACAGTGTGCCGAGGTTCGCTTCGATGGGTGCGACGCGTGCATTGTCGGTGCCGAAGTCATCGCGCACGATCTGCAGCGCCTCATTGAGCGTCTGTTCGGCTTCCGCGTACTTGCCCTGCTGCATGAGCACGTAACCGAGGCCGCCGAGCGCTTCCGCATAGTCCGGGTGATTGCGGCCCACGGTCGCGCCGAGAAGGTTCTGTGCCTCGCGCAGCAGCGGTTCGGCGTCGGCGAAATTTCCCGACCACTGCGCCGCGCTCGACAAGGAGCCCAACGTCGAGGCGATTTCGAGACGCTGATCCCCCGGCGCGCTGCGATATATCGACAGAGCCTCGGTGAACAGCTTGCTCGCGTACAGCGGATCGCTCTTGGCGACCAGCAGGAAATTCCCGTATTGAAACAGTATGTCCGCGGTTTCGGAGGATGCCGGGCGCCTGCCGGCCTCGGCGACCGCGACGGCCTCCTTTATGTTGGCCTCGGCGCTCGGCAGACGGCCCGCATCGGTGAGCGCCTGGGCCAGATTGGCCAGCGCTGCGGCAAGCTTGGCGTTATCGGCGGGGCGTGCCTCGCGCCGGATCGATACGGCTTGCTCGAACAACGGTATGGCACGGTCGGCAGATCCCTGCCGGCGGTAGGCGAGACCTATGCTTTCGAGCAGCTGTTCGCGCACTTCGGGTTGAAGACTCAGGTTGCCCTTTATTTTCTCGGCGCCCTGATCGAGCAGGTCCTTGGCCGTGGGTTCGTGGCCCTGGGCATTGAAGGGGTCGGCTTGCGAGAAGACATCGACCATGAAGGCGGACACCTGCTGCGCCCGGTCGCGCTCCAGCGCCGTCGCATCGCGCGCGATCAAAATGCGGTGGTTCTCCCACAGCGTCACGCCGGCGATGATCGCCAGGCCGACGAACGCCGCAGCCGTCGCCACGGCGATGAACAGATTGCGCCTCAAGAATTTCATCGCGCCGTAGCGCCAGTCTCCCTGCCGGGCGCGTACCGGCTGGCCCAACAGGTGCCGCCGCAAATCGTCGGCGAACGCCTCGACCGACGGATATCTGCGATCCGGCTCCTTGCGCATGGCCATCCCGACGATGGCATCCAGATCGCCGCTCAGGCGCGCGCGCAGGCGTTGCGGGGACAGTCCGCGACGATCGGAGATGCGGCTGCGGTCGGTCTCGCTCTCATCCTTCAACTTGGCCACCACCGCCTGGCTCGGTCGCGCCGGATCGTCCATGCAGATGGCCCGCTCCAGCTGCAGCTGGCTGTAGCTCAGCAGGCGATACGGCGAGCGGCCGGTCAACAGCTGGTAGAGCAGCACGCCAAGGGCGTAGATATCGGTCGCGGTCGTGATCGGCCGCCCCAGAACCTGTTCCGGCGCGGCGTTTTCGGGCGTCAGAATGCGTTCCTGGAGCCGCGTGACCGGGAGGGTATGCGACAGATTTTCCGGTGCCAGCAATTTCGCGATGCCGAAATCCAACAGTTTCGGATTGCCCTCGCCGGTGACGAATATATTTGAAGCCTTGATGTCCCGATGGACCACGAGATTGCGGTGGGCGTAGTGCACAGCCGCACACACCGAAATGAACAGCTCGAGGCGCTCGCGGATGAAAAGCGTACGGCTGTCGCAGTACTGGTCTATGGACTCTCCGTCCACATATTCCATCACCAGGTAAGGGGTGCCATCGTCGAGGTCGCCGCTGTCGATCAAACGCGCGATCGAGGAATGATCGAGCGTCGCCAGAATATGGCGCTCGCTGTGCAGCCGGCTGCGCAGGCGCGGATGCACGGTCGCGTGCTGCAGCACCTTGATGGCCACGCTCTGATGGTACTGCGCATCGTCGCGCTCGCCGCGGTAGACGATGCTCATGCCGCCGTGGCCGAGAATCGATACCACGCGGTAGGCACCCACGCGGGTACCCAGCAGCCGGTCGCGGTGATCCTCGAGCAGCGACTCGGCGGCGGCGCCGACCGCCTGCAGCAGCGGATCCTCATTGCTGCCGTCGAGGATCAGCAGCGATTGCACCGATGAGCGCAGCTCGGCGTCACCCCCGCAGCACTTGTCCAAGTGCGCGAACTGTTCGGCGCGGCCCATGTCCGCCACCTGGTCGAACACCGACTTGATCTCCGCCCAGCGCGTGCGCGGAATCATCGCCCGTAGCTGCCTTTGATTTCATTCAGCAGCCATGCTTTCGCCAGGCGGATGTCGCGGTGCACCGTGGCGGCCGAAGCATCGACGGCCGCGGCAATTTCATCGTAGGTCATGCCGCCGAAATAGTGCAGTTCGATCACCTGGGCGAGCCTCGGTTCGAGCTGCAGCAGGCTCTCGAGCGCTTCATCGAGCGCAACCACATCGACGTCGATCGGCAGGGATATCTGGGTCATATCGACGCCGGTTTGATCGCGCCCGCCCGCATCGCGCATACCCGCCTCGCGCACGCCTGCGTCGCGCTTGACGCGCGTGCGTGATTTCGCGTGATCCACCAGCACCCGGCGCATGAGCCTGGAGGCCAGTGCGAAAAAATGCTGCCGATCCTGCAGGTCCACGTTGGCCTGGACCAGGCGCAGAAAGGCTTCGTGCACCACGGCGGTGGCTTGGAGGGTGTGGCTGCCGCGCTCGGCGCGCATATAACTGCGGGCAAGCCGCCGCAACTCGTCATAGACCAGGGGCGTCAGGCGCTCCAAGGCCCGAGGTTCGCCGGATCGCCACTCGGTCAACAGCTGGGTGAAATTGGCCGGAACCTCCATCGTCATATGGCTACGACCATAGGTGAGTAGGGTTTTCCCCTAAGCATACATTGTTATCAAGTCTGAGGGTATTTGGACTCAAACGTCGCTTATCCCTATAGGCCACCTCGTGTGGGTTCGATGTCGTATCAACAGTCAATTGGGAGTAATCATGAAGAAGCTCAGTCTAGCCGCTTTGATTCCCTCTCGCTCTGCCGCGAGTACCACTTCCGTCGGATTTGATTTTCCGCCCACCGTCCCGCCGCACAGTGCCTGAATCCTACGGACCTGAAGCCATGCATCGTCGAAGAGTAACGGTGGCTGTCGCGGCCGTATTTGCGATCGGCGCCGCCTTCGCGGCTCAGCCCACATCGCTGCGTGCGGATTGGGGCCATGGGCTGGTGCGGCAGCGCTCGCCCTGGATACCCGGTTCCGCCAGCCCGATGTCGGCGCACGAGCCGTATCTATCGCCGCTGGCTCCGCCGCGATAGGACGAAGCGTCGGGGCGAGGCTCTCCGGATGAGAGCTCCGCCCCCGTGCGCTAGACTCGGGGGCACCGACCCACGGGAGCCCGGATTGTCCAACATAGTCGTCATCGCGCATCGCGGTGCCAGCGGCGAACGCCCCGAGCACACCATCGAATCCTACCGCCTGGCGATCGACCAAGGCGCGGATTACATTGAGCCTGATCTGGTCATGACCCGCGATGGCGTGTTGATAGCACGCCACGAAAATGAGATCAGCGGCACCACCGACGTGGCGCAGCACGCAAAGTTTGCGCACCGCCGCCGTACCCAGATGATCGATGGCGAAAGCATGACCGGCTGGTTCACGGAAGACTTTACGCTGTCGGAGATCAAGAGCCTGCGCGCGCGCGAGCGGCTTGCGGACCTGCGGCCGCAGAATTGCCAGTTCGACCGGCGCTTCGCGGTCCCGACGTTCGATGAAATCATGCAACTCGTGGTCGGCGCGAATCGAATGCCCGGGCGCAATCGTCCGATCGGTGTTTATCCGGAAACCAAGCATCCGGCACACTTCGCGAAAATCGGCCTGCCGCTGGAGCTGGCGCTGCTGGACGCATTGACCCGCCACCGCTACGCGGCGCCCGGATCCCCGGTTTTCATCCAGTCGTTCGATCCTGACAATTTGCGGCAATTGCGCGGCATGACCCGGCTGCCGCTGGTGCAGCTGCGCGAGCACGGCCTCGCGGATCTTCGCGAGACCGCGCAGTACGCCGATGCAATCGGCATCTCCAAGGCGCTGGCGAGCGCCGCGGCCGTGGCGGCGGCGCATGCCGTGAACCTGCAGGTGCACGCATGGACATTCCGGGCCGAGAATGAATTCTTGCCGGACGATCTTAAGCTGGGCGCGGAGCGCGCAGCGCACGGCAATCTGGAGGCGGAGGTGGAGCGCTACCTGGAGCGGGGCATCGATGGATTCTTCATCGATTTTCCCGCAGTGGGCGTGCGGGTCCGCGACCGTTATATCTCCGCGGTCCAGCCGCTGCACCACCCGCCGGCCGACACCAGCTTGCCCGGGAACAAGTTGCAGGGGCGATAGCTTGGTCCGGGCTTGCCCTGGAGCTGTACGCAGTTGTCGCAATTGGAGCCCTTGGTGTAGGTCGGATGCTTCTTCACGTCGACCTGATCCGCGTTCTCGACATAGCCCAATGCGACCGCGGCGGGGTCTTTGACGTCGAGGTGCGCGGCCTCGCCGCCCAATGCGCGCCGGCTCGGGAAAATGACGGCCGCTCCCGCTGCCGCGGCCAAATTCTTGATGAGCGTTCTGCGTTGCGAGCTCATGGGAATATCCTTCCTGCTATGCTGACACTTTTGGAATCGCCGTGTTTAGCATACCGTTTTTGCGCAATCTTGCGCGGGTCGCATTTTTTGCGGCGCTGGCCTTCACTTTTTATTGCGCCGTGGTCCCTCCCGCCCATGCGCTGCAGCTGACGCCCTGGGACAAGGCCACGCATTTCCTCGCCTTCTACGGGCTCACCGGTCTTGCGGCCGCGGCATTTCCGACGCGCAACCTGTTCGCCATCGCCGCGCTGCTGTCGGCGTTCGGCGCCTTGATTGAAGTGGTGCAGGGTCTGCCGATGGTGCATCGCGACCGTGATTTCTGGGACTGGGTGGCCGACAGCGTCGCAATCGCGTTCGCGCTCGCGCCGATGCTCCTGTACTGGTGGCGCAAGCAGGCCGCCTCGGGTCAGAAGTACACCGATACGAAGATCTGAATCACATTCGCGTTGAATTGATACAGGGGTTCGGAGCCGGGACTGAATCCTTGAGCAACGCCGAAATCCTTGATGTTGCGGAAATCCTGGTAGTTGAAGCGGATCCGGCTGGCGTCGAATGTCACGGTGCCGCGCTTGAACACCTTCCAGCCCTCGGGCCAGAACGCATAGGTGACCTTTGCGCCGATGGTCGAGTTGTCGAGCGCCGCGAGATTTTGATCGCGCGCGGTGAAGTTCTGCGAATCCGCGAACGGAAATAAATCGCTGTAAAAGCTGGCCGCGGATTGCTTGTAGTAGCGCAGCCGTGCTTCGAATATCCAGCGATTGCGGATCGGGTGGGTGTAGTCGAGTTCGTAGGTGTTGCCCACCACACCCCAGGTGTCGGTGTAGTACCGGTACAACGCCGTTATGGCCGCGCGATACGGCAGATAGTACTTGCCCTGCACCTGCACCGCCGTGCTGGTGTGGGTGTCGGGATAGACCTGGGTCGCCAGGCTGTAGCCTTTCGGATTGGTCGGATCCAAAAAGCGGATCGAGCGATAGGGGTTCGCCAGGAAGCCCGCATCGGTGATCACCTGCAGGTTCAGGTCGGCGATGAAATTCTTGGTGATGATCTGCGACACGCCGCCGCTGTAGGCGCGGGTCAGGGCGTGACCCAGCCAGGCGACGTTCGGATCGTTCGCCGTGCCGTTGTTCTCTCCGACCTTGTTCTGGGTGTTCGCGAACCCCAGGGTCACCGTGGTCAGATCGCCGAACATGTCCTGGCTCAGCGAAAAGCTTGCCGTGTCGGATATGTAGTCGCGCTCCACGCTCGAGGTGTACGAGGCCGTATAGGTGGTCTTGTCGTGCAGGTATTCGACGGTGCCGCTTTTCTGCTTGCGCTCGTCCTTGATCACGCTCGCCTGGCTCAGCACGTCGATCGACGCGCCGCTCACCTTGTCGACGAAGTAATTGGCCTCAACCGCAAAGTTCTCGCTGATTTTTGCGCGCGCGGTGGCCGAGTAGCCGGTGATGTCCATGCCGCCGCCGCTGTACTTGCTCCAGAAAACATCCGCGCGATTATCGGGGAGCACATCCGCGCTCGTGCTGCGAACCAGCAGCAGAGCAGCGATCACTGCTGCGCGAGCGAGGATGTTTGCGTGCATCATGCCGGTCAGTTGCAGCCGCAGCCGCCGCCGGCGCCGCCCGTGGCGCCGCGCGAACCCTCTCTCGATTCACGGATATGGTCGAGATAGGCGGCGGAAATGGCATCGCGGTCCCAGGCCATGATCGGGTCCGCCAACCGGTCGCGCTCGTAGGGTTTGACCCAGGGCTGCACGCTGCAGGCGCTCGACAGCAGCAGCGCGCTTGAGGCCGCTGCCGACATGATGATCTGACGGTAATTCATGGCTACTCCCGGATGAGCTGGCGAATCCGGTCCTGGTATTCGTTTTCGTCGCCCGGCTTGTAGCCGCGATGTATGTAGCGTATCTGCCCCTTGCGATCGATGATCACCGAGCTTGGCATCTCATCGACATGATAGGCCTTGCTCACCTGATTGGCCGGATCGAGCAGCACCGGGAAGCTCACCGGCTTGCGCTCCAGCAATTGCTTCACCGGAGGGGTTTCCTTGTCGACATTGATGCCGATCAGCGTGAATCCGGCCGGTTTGTATTTCTTGTACATCTGGTCGAGCAGCGGCATTTCCTGCTGGCAGGGGCCGCACCAGGTCGCCCAGAAATTGACCATCACCACCTGGCCCTTATAGGCGCCGAGGCCGCTCGGCTGTCCGGCAAGAGTGCTCAAGGTGAAGGAAGGGGCGGGCCCGGCGGCATCGCCGCCGGCCGCGAGAGCGGTCGATGCGACGACGATCGCGGCCATCGCACAGCGCTTCAAAAGTGTTGCAGTACTCAGCATGGATTGCTACTCCTGATCAGAAGAAAACGGTCAGACCGAGGGTGGCTTCGATGTTGTCGACATTCTTGGTCCGTCCGGTGAGGCTGGTTTCAAAGATGTGATCCCTCACATCCAAATGCAGCGCCAGCCAGTCCGTTATCAGAAGCCGCTCACCCACCCCGAAGTTCAGTGCGAATTGATCCTTGTCGGCAAATTTCACATCGCCCATGCCGACCGTCACGTACAGGGCCGAATTGAACGCGCGGCCTCGTCCGAGGAAGATCTCGCCGGGAAGTACGTTGTAGCCTACGTCCAGATCGTAGTACGTGAAGCGCCTCCCAGAGTCGCTGACGACCGTGATGTCCGGGAACACATCCTCGAGGCTGGTGGTGCCGGCCTTGGAGCGGGCGAGAAAGCCCTCCAGGAAAATATCCTCGGACACGTGGTAGGCCGCGCGTACGCCGTACAGCGGATTGGTGCCGAAATCCTGGATGCTGAGCGCGCCGTAGTACGCGCCGATTTCGAAATCCTTGGCCTTGATATGGGGAGTCTTCACCGCGCGCCGCGTGACCTGGGGCTCGATGATGGACGGCTCCCCCTGGGGCTCTTCGGCAACGACCTCGGTCGGCGCCTTGTGGCCACGGTGGAACCAGCTGCAGCCGGACAGCAGCGCGACGGTTAGAAGAACACAGCTAAGCCGAATTTCCATTCTTCTAAATCCTCATACACATTCAGGTCATTGAAAACGACGTAATGGCGCCAGTCGACGCGCCACAGAAACCGCCGCGTGATGAATCCCCGCGCTCCCAGCGAGACGTAGGCCATCTCGTTGCTCTTCTGCAGCGGCGCGGGGGGAACTTTGTCCTGCACATACTGATAGCCGGTGCCGATCCCGGCCGTGGGCGAGAACCACTTCCACTCCGGAATGAAGGTATGCCGCACGCCGATGGTTGCCACATAGCGGTTATCGAGCGTGCCGAAGGCTTGCTGAACGGCGAACTCGACATCGAGGCTGTTGGTCAGCCCGAAATCCGCATAAGTTGTGACCAGGTTCTCGCGGTTGTAGACGCCGTAACCGGCGCCGAGCTCCCATCGGTGCGTGCTGAAATCCGGGTAAGGGGGTATCGGCGCCGGCTCGCCGCTCTCCGACAGCGTGCGCGCCAGGTCCGCGCGGCGCACCCAGCCTTCGCTGCCGCTCGGGGCTCGCACCTTGAACCAATCGGTCCGGCTGTAAAGCACCGTGACCAGCTCGTCGCGCCCGATGACATAGACGACCGGAAAGCCGCGCCCGGGCCCGGAATGCATCTCCAGGAACGGATCGGTGACGACCAGCACCAGGTTCTTTGCCGCCGCATTTGCCAGACCTCCGTGTAACGCCTGCACCAACAGCACCAGCGCGAGCAGACGACGCATCAGGTCAGTTCGCTACGGGTGCAACAAACGGATCGTTGAAGAACTGGGCGCCGATATCCAACCATTCGGCGATCAATCGCAACTCCGAGGGTGACAAAAAGCCCGTGTGATCGAGTACAGGGTCATGGAAACTACCGTCAAACATCCTAAAAAATGCGGTCGATCCTGCGGCGCTGCCGGCGCTCATCGGCGGGGCCAGGGAGACTGGCACCATGATGGTGGTCGGCAAACCGGTCACCGGGTCCGGAGGTCCGGGCGCCGGCACCAGCAGGTCTTGCAGCACGCCCATATTAAGCGTCTGCGCATTATGTGCAAACAGAAGTTCTTCGTACGAGGTGATGACAGTGGGGTCGGTGTTCGACGCCGTGGCGCTGAAGTCGAGCTGCCCCTGAGGCACCTGCACCATCGCCATGGCATTGACCGGGTTGTGACAGACCGAACAGACGGTCGGGGTCATCACGCCGTTGACCAGGTTCATCCGGGTGGCCTTGTCCCAAACGGACTGCAGGAACAGATTGGTGGTGGCGACGCCCGTCAGGGTGACGGCGTAGTGGATGGTGCTGCGGCATTGCGCGCTCCAAGTCGCGCAATTCGCATTGGTGGGCGCCGTCGGTGTGGCCAGCGCATAGGTATAAGAGAATGGCGCGTCCGGCTGGGGCGGGGTGGTGTTGACCGTCCAAATGCCGTCGTAAATCACATCCGAGTTCAGGATTTGCGAGCAGGGCGTGGTGGCGCCGCTCGGCGTCAAGCCGTTCGCCGTGCAGGTGCTCAGGGCCAGTGTTTGCGCCATGGTGGCACCCGCATTGGTGAGCGCAACGGCCGGATTGGTATTCGGGAAAGGTGAGCCGGTGGCCGGCGCGCCCGGATTGACCGGGGTGGTGAGGCCCGCACGTCCATGCGAAGTCTTGTTCGCGGTGGTATGGCAGCCGTTGCAGGTCTTGGTCTCGCCCGGCATCACCTGCAGCCAGCTGGTGTGCTGGGCGGTGATCCGCTTGGCGTTCACATCGACGATGTCGATGGTGAATGGCACATTGGCCGGCACCTGGATCTGCACCGAGCCGTCGGGTTGGATGGGCGCGTAGCCCAGTATTTCGCGCATGCCCATGCCCGCCGGCCCAAAGGCGGAGTTGTTGATCTTGCGCACCGTCTTGCCGGGGATCTCGACCGCTTTCACGATCCTGATGAACCGATAGGGACGCGCGTAGAACGGGGCCTGGCTCGGATCCGAAACCCCGGCGATGTTGGGCGTGGCGGTATCGACGCCGTCGACGTCGTACACGCTGCTGATATCGAGCAACCCCACACCTGCGTTGGACATGGTTTCGGCCTGGCCCGGCGCCGGCGCGGCATCGACCAGGATCTGCGGCGCGGGTTTGCGCGGTTGCAGGATGACCGGTTCGACCACCATGGTGCCCACGTCGGCGCTCAACACCGGACCCAACGTGCCCTTGTCCAGGTCATAGATCCACAGCGTGTACTGGGGAGGGGCGAGAGTGACGTTGGCACCCGCGGTGTTCGACGCCGTGCACAGGTTGGTGGCGTTCGGCGTCACCGTGGTGTCGAGCACCAGACAGGGCGACCAGCTCACCAGCATGCGGTTGGTGCCGTCATAGAGCGGAAACACCGAGGCGAAACGGCCGCCGAGCGAGGGCATGTTGGCGTCGGTCGTGACGCCCAGATTGGTGACGTCGGTCTGTGCCGTACCGGCCGTGCCGCCGCCCGGCGTTGCCGCCTGATGGATTTCCACGAAGCCCTGCGCATTGATCTGCACGAGGTCGCCGCCCAGCTGGGTGCCGAGGAAGGGCCGCACGATCGACACCAGCGTGCCGTTGGCAAGCTCGCGCGCGTTCAAGAATTGGATGACGTTGTTGTTGGTGCCGGCAATGTTGGCGCCGGTAGCGTGGCTGTTGGCGCCGTAGTAGAGCTCGAGCCCGGTGCCGTTCGGATTGGCGCGATACAGGCTGATCTGGCCGCCGTTGGTCGTCTCCCAGCGCGAGAACACGACCTGACCGTTGCTCAATACGGAGGGCGAGAAATCGTGATTCGTGTTGAAGCTGATCTGGTGCATGTCGGTGCCGTCGCCGTTCATGACGTGCAGCAAAAATATCGACTGCGTACGATCGTCGGTCTGCGCGGCGTACTGCGGACGCCCTTCATCGAGCAGGATGGACTGGGTCGCGAGCTGCCGCGTCGAGGCGAACACGATTCTGCCGTCCGGCAGGTAGCGTGCCCCCACATCGTGGCCGGCGGTGATGCTGTCGTTGGTCAGCTGGGTGACGGCCTGGGTCGTGGCATTGTAGGTGTAGATGTGCCAGTTCGGCTGGGTCACGTCGGTATTGGTCTTCTTCGGGTTCAACGGCAGGCGCAGCGAAAACACGATGGTCGTGCCGTCGGGCGAGACGTCCAGATCGCGCACGTCGCCCATGCCCATGGTGATCGATCCGGTCACATTCACTTCCGCACCGGCCGCGCTCGCCTGGTTTCGAATGAACAGATCCCCGCCGGTCGTGGACGTGATCAGATCGCGAACGTCGATGTCCTTGGTGACCACCGGACGCTTGATATAGGCCAGGGGGAAATTGGTGATTCCCGGCGTCAGCGTCTGGCCGCCGGCAACGCCCGGCGCATGGCCGCTCGAGGCGCTGCTGCAGCCGATGGCCGCAAGCAAGGGCAGTGCGATTGCCGCGAGCTTGAGCAAAGCGTGACGGCGCTCACGCGGTGTGAAAATGTTCATAAATGACCACCTATTCTCATCGTTTCGGTTCGGCGATCCCGGCACGCGTGCAGCCGGCGACATTGAACTTAATCGGTCTCGTATGCGCATCTTCGTTGGATGTTCCTACGCATACTGTTAACGCACTCACAGAAGAACTTCTCCATATCCGTTTCTCTGTGCACGCCGCGCATACCCTCGCGGGAATCGAGGCCAGGATATAGGGCCATTGTTGACCCTCGTACTGTCGCGAAACGCCGACGTCGTTCGGATGAGACATTACTTGAAGCAAAGTTGGCTGCGTATATTCGCAACCTAAGTCGAACCCACAACTCACGCGAGTGGATGTGTTTATGAAGAACGGGATGGAGAAACCAATGACGCAGACTGCACGCCGTACATCAGCGACGCCGAATCTTGTTGCTCTTGCGGTACGCGCAACGGTGTGTGCCGGCGCGCTGGTGCTGCTCGCCACGAATGCGCTCGCCGCGAACCCGAATACCGACCAGGCGACGCGCATGTACAACCGCATCGCGGGCATTCCGCCCACTGCCGCGCAGCTGGCGCAGATGACGGCGACCGACGCCGTGAGCGCCGCCTTGATCGCGACCAACGATCCGGCGTTCTACAACGACACCATCCGCAATCTGGCGGCGCCCTGGACCAACCGCGACCAGTCGGTGTTCGTGCCGCTCAATGATTACACCGCCACCGTGATCGGCATGGTGAAGGATAACGTGCCGTTCAACACCTTGCTGAGCGCCGATCTGGTGTACACCGGCGACGGCACCTCGGGCGAACCCGCGTACTCACCGGCGAACAACGCCATGTACCTCGCGCTCGATACCAACAATGTGGATCTGAGCCAGCACCTGGCCGCCAAGACCCAGTCCGCGCTTCTCGGCATCCCGGCGGCGGCCACGGCCGGCGTCATGACCACGCGCGGCGCGGCGAGCGCCTTCTTCATCAACGGCACCAACCGGGCGATGTTCCGCTTCACCATGATGAATCACCTCTGCAACGATTTGCAGCTGGTCATGGACATCACCCGTCCGCCGGATCGAATCCGCCAGGACGTGACGCGCAGCCCCGGCGGCGTGAGCACCCTGTTCCTGAACAATTGCATCGGCTGCCACAGCGGCATGGACCCGATGGCCCAGGCCTTCGCCTACTACAACTTCACCGGCACCGATGCGACCATGACGGATACGACCGGGACGGAGGTCTACACCGCGGGTCAGGTGCAGCCGAAGTACTCGATCAACAATACCAACTTCCCCCAGGGCTTCATCACGATGGATGACAGCTGGACCAACCGCTGGCGCGCGGGGCCGAACTACATTCTGGGATGGAACGCGACGCTTCCCGGCAGCGGCAACGGAGCCAAATCCTTAGGCCAGGAATTGGAGAGCAGCGCGGCATTTGCCAGCTGCCAGGTCACGCGCGTGTTCAAGGACGTGTGCTTGCGCGCGCCCAACAGCAACGCGGACTTCACCCAGGTCAACTCGATGATCTCTTCGTTCCAGGCCCACAACTATTCGCTGCGGCAAGTCTTCGCTGAAGGCGCCGCCTACTGCATGGGGAATTGAGCATGAACGTTACACGCATCACCGGCTTAGCAGCGCTCGTGGCGTCGATTGCCCTGAGCGCCTGTGGCGGCGCGGGCGCACCGACCACGACCAATCCGGCTCCCTCGCAGACGGTCACGGCCGACGCCTATACGGGACCCCCGGCTGCCACGGCCGACGTCACCGCGTTCCAGGTCAACTTCTGGAACAATGTGCGCGCCCAGAATCGTTGCGGCCAATGCCACAACGCAACCTCGCCCGCGCAGATGCCGAACTTCGCGCGCAGCGACGATGTGAATCTCGCCTATGCCCAGGCCAACACGGTGGTCAATCTGGCCACGCCTTCGACCTCGCTCATCGTCACCAAGGTGGCCGGCGGCCACAACTGCTGGCTCGCCGATGCCGGCGCTTGCGGCCAGATCTTGACCACCTGGATTGCGAACTGGGCGGGCGCCTCCGGGGCCGCGTCCGCAACCGCCGTGCAGTTGCAGGCGCCGCCGGATCAGGCGGTCGGGCAGAGCTTGAACTTCCCGGCCGATACCGCCGACTTTGCGGCCACGGTCTGGCCGATCACCCACGCGAATTGCGTGCGCTGCCATTCCACGACGGCCGACCCTTCAGTCGAGCAGTCGCCATATCACGCCGATCCTTCGCTGTTGGTTGCCTACCCGGCGGCGATCCCGAAAATCGATTTCACCGGCTGCGGTGGAACCGGCGGCAACAACGGCGGCACCTGCGGCACGAACTCGCGCCTCTATCAGCGCCTGTTGACCGACAACCACAACTGCTGGACCACTTGCGCGGCCGACGCGGCGACGATGCTGGCGGCAATCCAGAGCTTCGCCAGCATGTTGACGCCGGCCAACATCGATCCAAACCTGGTGGTCAGCAAGGCCCTGTCCCTGACCCAGGGCACGATCGCCAGCGGCGCCAGCCGCTACGATGCCGATACGATTGCCAAGTACGAGTTCCAATCGGTGGTCAACAACACGACCTTCGATACCAGCGGCATCGATCCCGCCGCGGATCTGACCATTTCCGGCAATGTCACCCTGGCCGGCGGCTGGGGCATCAATGTCGGCGCCGGCGGCAAGGCCCAGGCCACGACTCAGGCCAGTCAGAAGCTCTACAACATGATCCAGGCGACGGGCGAATTCTCGGTCGAGGCCTGGGTGGCGCCCGCCCTGGTGGCGGTCGACAACTCCTACATGGTCAGCTACTCCGGCGGCGACACCACGCGCAACTTCACCCTGGGTCAGACCAACCAGGACTATGACTTCATGCTGCGCAACTCCAATACGGCGCTCACCGGGCTGCCGCAATTGAAGACGCCTGATGCGGCAATGGCGCTGCAGGCATCCTTGCAGCACGTGGTGCTGACTTATGATGCGGTGAACGGCCGTCAAATCTACGTCAACGGCGTGCTGGCCTCCGGGGCCGACCCGCAGAAGGGCGGCGCGATCTCCAACTGGGACAGCACCTTCGCGCTGGTCTTGGGCAACGAGGTGTCGGGCGATCGATCCTGGCAGGGGTTGATCAAGTTCGTCGCCATCCACAGCCGCGCGATGACCGCGGTGCAGGTGATGCAGAACTTCAACGCCGGCGTGGGCGAGCGTTACTACGTACTGTTCAATGTGTCGGATGTGACCGGCGTGTCGCAGGCCTACCTGATGTTCACGGTCAGCCAGTACGACAGCTTCAGCTACATGTTCTACCAGCCGACGTTCGTCTCGCTGGATCCGGCCGTCACGTCCAGCACGCTTCCCGCCAGCATCCCGGTGCAGGGAATTCGCATCGGCATCAACGGCACGATCCCGCAGGTGGGTCAGGCCTACATACCGCTCAATACCGCGATAACCGCGGCGAACTACGTGCCGCAGGGTGAAGTGCTGTCGAATATCGGCACGGTCATCGCCCTGCAGAGCGGACCTGCCGTCGACCAGTTCTTCCTGACCTTCGACAAGCTGGGCGCGCATAGCAACGTGGTCGTCGAGGCGATCCCGAGCACACCGGCACCCGCGCCGGGCCCGGTGGTGGCGGACATCGGCGTGCGCACCTTCGCGCAGGTCAACTCCACGCTGTCGATGCTCACGGGTGTGCCGACCACGGATCCGAACGTCAACGCGACCTATCTGGCCGTGCAGCAGCAGCTGCCCTCGACGCCCACGATCGAAGCCTTCTCATCCGCCAACCAGGTGGGCGTGGCACAGATCGCGATCCAGTACTGCAACGTCATGGTCAACAATCCCACGTACCTGGCGAAGGTGCTGCCGGGCGTGACCTTGAGCGCCGGCCTGTTCTCGAGTCAAGCCGGTATCGATTCGGTCACCGGTCCGCTCGCCGCCCAGGTGCTGGGCAGCGGCCTGCATCACCAGCCGGCGGCTTCGACCATGACCGGACCCACGGGCGAGCTCGACAGCCTGATCGCCAATCTTTGCACCACAACGGCGTGCAACACCGTGGCCCGGGTACAGGCGGTGACCGCCGCCGCCTGCGCGACAGCCTTCGGCAACGCCAATATGTTGATCAATTAAGCATCGGAAGAGGTCTGTTATTTATGAGCAAGAAATCAAAGGCCCCTCTGGGTATTCACGATCCGCTGCGGCTGCAGGAACATCCTCGCCCGCGTACGCGCCGTGAATTCCTCGCGCAAAGCTTCATCACCGGCGCGGCAACGGTGGTCGCTCCGACGCTGGCAGGCATGCTCGCCTACCCGCAGGCGGCGCGCGCCACCCTGGCCTCGGATATTCAAAACGCCGTGACGGCCTGCAATATCACGACCGGCGCCGGCAAAATTCCGTTCATCTGTTTTGACCTCGCGGGCGGCGGCAATATCGCGGGCTCCAACGTGCTGGTGGGCGGTCCGAAGGGACAGCTCGACTTCCTCTCGGTCGCGGGCTACAGCAAGCTGGGGCTCCCCGGTTCGATGGTGCCGAATCCCAGCGCCACCGGCAATTTCATCGACTCGAGCTTCGGTCTGCGCTATCACTCGGACAGTGCGCACCTGCGCGGCATGAAGCTGCGCGCCAGCGCCGCCGCCATGGCCGGCACCACCGGCACGATCATTCCGGCGCTGTCGCAGAACGATACCAACACCAACCCGCACAATCCGATGTACGGCATTTATCAATTCGGCGCCCGCGGCGGACTGCTGGATCTCATCGGTTCCAACAGCTCGCAGTCCGGCGGCAATTCCATGGCGCCGCCTGCCATGGTGATTGCGTCCGCCATGCCGACCAAGATCTCCAGTTCGCAGGACAGCAAGGGCCTGGTCAGCACGGGACAATTGAGCTCGTTGCTGCCCAATGCCGCCGACGTGACCGATGTGCTCGAGTCGATGAAGCGCATCAGCGACGCCAAGTATTCGGTGGTGCAAGCCTACGGTGATACCACGTTGAATGCCGCTGCCATCGGGCCCGCGGGTATTCAGGCCTGCGGTTACACCAAAGCGGCCTACATCGTCGACAAGTACAACAGTCCGTCGGCGGTGAATCCGGACGTGGACACGAACATCGTGGGCGCGAGCGGCATTTTCACCACGGCCGAGTATCAGGCGAATTCCGACTACCAGAAAACCGCCGCGGTCATGAAACTGGTGATCGACGGCAATGCAGCCGCCGGAACCATCGAGATGAATGGTTTCGACTATCACTCGGGCAACCGCATGGACGGCGAGGCCCGCGATCTGAATCTGGGCAATTGCATCGGTGCCTGCCTCGAGTACGCAGCGCGCGTCAACAAGCCGGTGATGATCTATGTGTTCACCGACGGATCGCTTGCCAGCAGCGGCATGATCGACAACTCCGTCGGCGGACGCGGCAAGGGCGTCTGGACGGCCGACAACCAGAACGTTGCCGCGACCTACTTCCTGGTCTTCAATCCGGCGGGCCGGGCGGTTTCAGCCCAGGCCAATGCGGAGATGAGCTTCCAGCTCGGCAGCTTCAATGCCGATGGTTCGCAAAACACCACCAGCAGTCCGGCCGGCAACAACGTGCCGAACCTGGTGCAGATGGTCGTGCTCAACTACATGGCGCTGCATAGCGCGAACGCGATAGCACAGTGGCCGACACTCTGGCCGGGACCGGGCGGCACAGGCCCCAACCTGGTCAACACGCTGGGCTCGTCCACCGCGCTCGAACCCTTGATCGCCTGGCAACCGCTCGCGGGCCTGGTCAACGGCAAGGTCGCTTGAGATTCAACGCAACGAGGGTCTGACGCCGGTCAGGCCCTCGAGTCTTGCGGCGCGCGTCAGCTTGTCTCATTCCAGAGACATACCATCCCCGATGCTTGGCTTGAAAGGTACGCGCGAGTGCGCCGTACTTTGCGTATCCATTGCCGCGCGAACCTGTCATTCGATGAATTTGCACGAATGTGCGCCAGGTCATACAGAAACCTAGTGAACGCGCGGCCGTTGCGTTGACACTGCGGCTCGCATTGTGCGATTTTGCATAAGGTCTGATCAAGGCAAACTCGCTGAAAGGCGAGGGCGCAAAGCTTCCGGTACGGGGCCCATCTTCAAGAGAGAGGTCTAGCACAGCGGGGTTACCAGCGTGATTGATGAATCGCGGCGCTTCGGCGTCATTTCCAACGATGCGGCGCATGCGTAGAGCGCTGGCTGCCGCAGGCGTGATCCTGGGTGCCGCGCTGGCCGCAGCTGCGCTTGCCGCCCCGCCCAGCATCGTGGGCAAGCCGGCGCCGGACTTCGTGCTGCGCGGCTTGGACGGCCGGAATCTGCGCTTGTCGGAATTTCGCGGCCAGGTGGTGCTGGTGAATTTCTGGTCGCGCTCGGACGGCGATTCGCGCCAGCAGATGCCCGCGCTCGATCGCATCAATACCACCTATCAGCGCGCGGGCCTGGTGGTGCTCGGGGTATCGGTGGACGAGGATCTGCGGCGTTCCAAGGAATTTGCCGCGGCCAGCGGCGTGTCGTACCCGATTTTGTTCGACACCGGCACCGACATCGGCAAGGACTATTCCCTGCAGAAGATGCCGATGACGATTCTGGTGGATCGTTCAGGGGTGGTGCGTTATTCGGCCGTGGGCTTCAAGCGCGGCGAAGAGCGCGTTTATCTCGATCAAATCCGTGAATTGCTGCGTGAATAAACGATAGGTCAGTTATGAATTTCAAGCATCGAATTTTTTCCAGCCTGATCTGCGGCGCTTTGCTCATCGCAGGGCCGGCGCTCGCGCAGACACCGGCGCTCGCGCAGACACCGGCGTCCACGCCGGCAAGCACTGCGCCGGCAAGCACTGCGCCGGCTCCGGCCGCCGACGCGACGGCGCCCCCTCCGGCCGCGACGCCCGACGCACCGCCGGCTGAACTGAAGACCCTGGATCAGGAGGTTCAGGGCCTGAAGAAGGACGTGGTCGATTTGAACAAGGACTTGTTCGTGCTGCAGGAGGAGCTGCTGTTTCCCGCCAACACCCAGGTGGCGCTCTATATATCGATGGATGTCGGCACTTTTTTTGCGCTGGATTCCGTCACCGTCAAAATCGACAACAAAGAAGTAAAGAATTACCTGTACACGGCGCGCGAAGCCGATGCGCTGCTCAAGGGCGGCGTGCAGCAGATCTATCTGGGCAATTTGAAAGTCGGCAAACATGAGCTGGTGGCGTTTTTCACCGGCAAGGGGCCGGTTGAGCGCGACTACAAGCGCGGCGCCACGATCAACTTCGACAAGGGCGTCGGCGCAAAATATCTGGAACTTAAGATCACCGACCGCGTTCCCAAGCATCAACCTGAGTTCATGATCAAAGACTGGGAATGATGGCGTGATTCACATACTGCGGACGTTTGTCCTCGGCGGATTGCTGCTGGCAATGCCGTTGACGGCAACGCAGGCCAAGAACGTCAAGCCGGATCCGAACGGCCTGGCGCCGCATCCGGTCCAGGATCTCGCCTATGGCGACGTGCTTTTTTACTTCTATCAGGACGATTATTTCGATTCGATCACGCGGCTGCTCGCCGCCCGCCAGTTGGGGCGCATTCCGCACACCCAGGAGGAAGCCGAGCTGCTGCTCGGCGGCTTGTATCTGTCGCTTGGCGAACATGTCGAGGCGGGCAGGATTTTCGACGCGCTGCTGAAGAAAAATACATCGGAGTTCGTACGCAACCGGGCCTGGTTTTATCTCGGCAAGGTTTGGTATCAGCGCGGCTATCTGGACGAGTCGGAACGCGCGCTGCGCCAGGTATCGGACAAGATCGACCCGCGCATCAATGCGGAACGCTACATGCTGCTCGCGCAGCTGATGATGCAACAGGGTCGCTATGACGACGCCATCAAGGCACTCACCAATTGGAAGGGCGCGCCCGACTGGACCGCTTACGCGCAATTCAATCTGGGTGTGGCGCTGGTGCGCAGGGACCGGCTGCCGGAGGCCATCGGCTATCTGGATCGGGTCGGCAAGATGCAAACGCGCAGCGAAGAATTGCTGGCGCTGAAGGACAAGGCCAATCTCGCGCTCGGCTTCGCATTGCTGCAGGCCAAGCGCGCCGCCGAGGCCAAACCCATTCTGCAGCGCGTGCGACTCGAAGGCCCCTATTCGAGCAAGGCGTTGCTCGGGGTCGGATGGGCGGATGCGGCCATGGGAGAGTTCAAGCGTGCCCTGGTGCCGTGGCTCGAGCTGCGCAAGCGCAGCATGCTCGACTCAGCGGTTCAGGAGTCCTTTTTGACCGTGCCCTATGCATACGTACAGCTCTCCGCGATGGGGCAGGCGGCCGGGTACTACAACACCGCCATCGACTCGTTCGACAGCGAGCTGAAGCAGATCGACGATTCGATCGAAGGCATCCGCAGCGGCAAGCTGCTCGAGCGCCTGTTGAACGACGACAAGAAGGACACGCTCACCTGGTATTGGCAGCTCACGACCCTGCCGAATGCGCCGGAATCGCGCTACCTGTACGCGCTGCTCGCCAGCAACGAATTCCAGGAGGGCCTGAAGAACTACCGCGAACTCAATTTCATGAGCCGCAATCTGGACGATTGGCGCGATGACGTCTCCGCCTACGACGACATGCTCGACACCCGCAAGGAGGCCTACAACGAACGGGTGCCGAAGGCCGATGCGGTGCTGGCGGCGACCGATCTCAATGGCCTGACCCAAAAGCGCGTGGACTTCGAATCGCGCATCAATGAGATCGAGAAGTCGAATGATGTGGCCGCATTGGGCACTCCCGAAGAGCAGCGTACCTGGGCGCGCCTGAAGCGCATCGAGGACTATCTGGCGGCCCATCCGGACGATCCGGATCTGGCGGACATGCGCGAAAAACTTCGCCTGATGAAGGGCGTCATGTATTGGCGCCTGTCGGAGAGCTTCAAAGCCCGGCTCTGGAACGAGCGGCGGTCGGTCAAGGAGCTGGAAGGCGCGCTCAAGGAGACGCAGAAGCGTGCCGTGTTGGTACGCCAGGCGCGCGAGGGCACGCCGTTGACCACCGGCGGCTATGCCGCGCGCGTGGCGGCGGTGCGCGCGCGCATCGACCAGCTGCAGGGGCGCCTGACCGATATCGCCGGGCGGCAGAACGAATTCCTGCAGTCGCTCGCGATCCGCGAACTCGAGGCTCAAAAGCAGCGCATCGAGACCTACCAGGTGCAGGCGCGCTACGAGCTGGCGGCGATTTACGACCGCGCCGCGAACGGGCCTTCGAACGCCGCACCCAAGGCGCCGCCTGCTCCCGCCGATACGCCGCCGCAGGCCAAGCCATGAAGGCGCTGCCATCGCAAACGACTTGTCGCGCCCTGATGCTGACGGTGATGCTGTTCGGTGCCGCATCGCCCGTGGCTGCGGCGCAAAAAAAGCCGGCCACGATCAAGGATCTCGACAATCAGCAGATCGATGTCAGCCCCGAACCGCCGAAGAATGTGGACGAAGCCAAGACCATGGAGAGCTACAAGCGCTTTTTGGACTTGAACGCCGGCGATGCGGCATTGCGCGCCGAGGCGCTGCGCCGCCTGGGTGACCTGAATCTGGAAAGCTCGGAATCCGAGCGCATCGAGCGTGAGCTGGCCACCAACGAGGGTTTGCGCGCCACGGAGGCCATTCATCTTTATACCGCGCTGCTCAAGACCTATCCAAAGTACGAGCGCAATGATTCGGTGCTTTACCAGCTCGCGCGGGCCTATGAGTTGAACGCGCAACCCGAGCGGGCGCTCGCCTCGCTGGACCAGCTCGTGGCGCAATACCCGAACAGTCACTTCATCGATGAAGTCCAGTTTCGGCGAGGCGAATTATTGTTCACGGACAAGGCGTACCCCAAGGCGCAGCTTGCCTATGAGGCGGTCATCAAAACCGGCGCCGCATCGGTCTTCTACACCCAAAGCCTCTACAAACACGGTTGGTCGCTGTTCAAGCAGGGCGAGAACGAGCGCAGCCTGGATTCTTTCGCGGGCGTGCTCGATTCGAAGCTAACTTCCAAGCACGACCCCAATGTGCTGATCGAAATCGACACGTTGAGCCGCCCCGACCGGGAGTTGGTCGAGGACACCTTCAGGGTGATGTCCATCACTTTCTCCTACCTCGACGGTCCGAAAACCATTCAGGAATTCGTGCGGCACTATAAGCCGCGGCCTTATTCCTACCTGCTGTACGCGCGGCTCGGCGATCTGTACATGGAGAAGGAACGCTACACGGATGCCGCCGACAGCTATCGGGCATTCGTCTCGCAGGATCGCAACAACGAGAAGGCGCCGCTTCTGGAAATGCAGGCGATCGAAGCCTATCAGAAGGGCGGCTTCCCGCAGCTGGTGCTGCAGGGCAAGAAGGAATTCGTCGAGAACTACAGCTTCGGCACGGCCTTCTGGCAGGGCCGCCAGCCGAGCAGCGAACCGAAAGTCGTGGCCGTGCTGAAGACCAACCTCAAGGATGTGGCACAGTACTACCACGCACAGGCACAACGCACCAAGGATGTCGCCGACTACCAGGAGGCGGCAAAATGGTATCGCAGCTATCTGCGCTCGTGGCCGGATGAGCCCGGGTCTGCGGTCACCAATTTTCTGCTCGCCGACACGTTGTTCGAGAGCAAACAATATCTCGATGCCGCGCAGGAATACGAGAGCACTGCCTACCATTACGGCGATCACGACAAAGCGGCGGCCGCAGGTTATGCGGCGATCATCGCCTACGGCAAGCAGGAGGAAACCCTGTCGGGCGATGCCAAGGCAGCTTTGCACCTGAAGACGATCGACAGTTCCTTGAAGTTCGCGCAGACTTTTCCCGCCCATCCGGAAAGCGCACAGGTGCTGACCAAGGCGGCGACCGAACTGTATGCGGCCAAGGACTATCTGCGCGCCGTTTCGGCCTCGGAAGCACTGCTGGCGAAGCAGCCGCCGGTGGACCTTGCCAAACAGCGGATCGCCTGGACGGTGATCGGCAACTCGAACTTCGACCAGGGCGTGTTTGACAAAGCCGAAGCCGCGTACACGCACGCGCAGGCAGTCATGCCGGCGAATGATCCGGAGCGCGCGGTGGTCGTCGAGCGGCTCGCAGCATCGATTTACAAACAGGGCGAGCAAAAGCGCAAGGCGGGCGACAGCGCCGCGGCGGTTGACGATTTCTTGCGCGTCTCGGCGCTCGCGCCGACCTCGAAGGTCCGCGCGAATGCGGATTTTGACGCGGCGGCGCTGCTCGTGACGCAAAAGCAGTGGGATCGCGCCATTCCCGTGCTCGAAGGCTTTCGCCGCAATTTCCCGGACAGTCCGCTGCAGGTCGATGTCACCCGCAATCTTGCGGTCGCCTATTCCTCATCGAACAAGCCGGGACTGGCGGCCGCGGAATTCGAGCAGATTTCCCAGTCGCCCAAAGAGACCGCGGACGTGCAGCGCGAAGCCACGCTGCAGGCGGCGAACCTGTACGATAAGGCCGGCAATGCCGCCAAGTCGCGTGCCATGCTCGAGGCGTTCGTCAAGCATTTCCCGCAGCCGTTGGATCCTGCGATGGAGGCGCGCAGCAGGCTGAGCTCGATCGCGGTGAAGTCGGGCGACTACAGCGCCCGCGATTATTGGCTGAAGGACATGGTCGCAACCGATCGTTCGGCGGGCGCGGCGCGCACCGACTTGAGCCGCAGTCTCGCGGCGAAGGCCACGTTGACGCTCGCGGCACCCGCCCGCGAGGAATTCAAGAGCATCAAGCTGGTCATTCCGCTGAAGAAATCCCTGGCGGAGAAGCGCAAGGCCATGGAGGCCGCGCTCAAAGGCTACGAGGCGGCTGCGGACTATCAGGTCGCCGAGGTCACGACCGCCGCGACCTTCGAGAGTGCGGAACTGTACCGCCAGCTCGGCAAAGACCTGATGAGTTCCGAGCGTCCGAAGAATCTCAAGAAGGATGAATTGGAGCAATACGATGTGTTGCTCGAGGAGCAGGCTTTCCCCTTCGAGGAGAAGGCCATCAAATTGCACGAGGTCAACACCGCGCGGACCAAGGACGGCACCTATGATGAATGGGTGCAAAAGAGCTTTGCCGCGCTCGCACAACTTAATCCAGGCCGCTATGGCAAGGTGGAGATAGGTGAGCAGCAGGTTGAATCGATTCGCTAGCCTGAGCGCGCTTGCGCTGATCGCCGGCTGCCACAGTGCGCCGACGCAGCCGACGCGTGCGCATGCCCCGGCCGCATCGAACGCGGCTGCACCCGGCAGTGCTGCCGCTGCCGGCGGCCCCGCCACCGCAGCGCCGGCGAATGGCGCCGCTGCGCCGGCGAATGGTGCCGCTGCGCCGGCCGCGGATGCGACCCCGATACCGCCGCGAGCCTCTCAGCAATTCAGTCAGGCGCTGCAAATGATGAAATCAGGGCGCAATACCGACGCCGAACTCGAATTCCAGCAGCTGAGTGTTGCGTATCCGCAATTCGCCGGGCCGCAGCTGAACCTTGGCCTGTTGTACTTGCACGATTCCAGGCTCCCGGACGCGCAGGCGGCGTTCAAGGCGGCGCTCAAGGACACACCGAACAACCCCGTCGCGGCTGATGAACTTGGCATCGTTGAGCGTAAGCTCGGCAAGTTCACCGAGGCGGAGTCCGCCTACTTGAGCGCGATTGCCGCTGATCCGAATTACGCTGCCGCACACATGAATCTGGGCGTGCTCTACGATCTGTACCTGGGGGAGCCGCAAAAGGCACTCGAGCAATATGAACGCTACATCGAAATTGCCGGCGAAAACAAGCAAGTCGCCGGTTGGGTGATTGAGGTGCGCAAGCGCGCGGGCGCGGCGGCACCTGCTGCAAAGAAGGAGCAGTCCACATGAACAACTTCACCAAGGTTTTAGGTTTGATGCTGCTTTCCGGGGTCATGGGCGAGGCCCTGGCCCAGCAGACCGATCCGCCCGCGAAGCCCGCTTCCGCGCCGGAACCGGCGAAACAGTCCAAAGCGACACCTCAGTCCGAAGCCGGCGAGCCTCGGGCCAATACCTCGCACCCCGCGACCCCTCAATCCGAGGCCGGTGAGCCGCGGGCGAACACGTCACGGCCTCAAACCGCAGCCGGGCGCGCCGCTTCAGGGTCCGGTCAAAAGGCCCCGGGAGCGGCGGATCGGTTGGAACTGGGTACCGCGACCGTCACCGGCGACCGGGAGCAGCCGAAGGTCATGTACATCGTCCCCTGGAAGAAGTCCGATATCGGGGATTTGGCCGGCAAACCGATGAACAGCCTGGTCGATGAGATCCTGGCTCCGGTCGACCGGGACGTATTTAAACGCGAAGTGGTCTATTACAAGGCCGTGCAAGCAGACACGTCCCAAAATGGTGCACGGAGCCGCCCGTCGGACCAGGGTGAGAAGTAAGTCCGCCGATAATTATACAAAATCTGGTTGAATCGCATAATCGAGAGATAGAGCTTATCTAGGAGCGCGCAGATGAATTTCATGAATTCGGCAGTCAATTTCTTCAAGGACGGCGGGGTATTCCTATACCCGTTGGCCTTGATATTCGTGGTCGGAGTCGCGATCGCCATCGAGCGGTACGTGTACCTGACGCGCGAAACCATTCGCAATCGCAGCCTGTGGGATTCGCTTACGCCGGCCTTGAGCGCGGGAAACTTCAAGCAGGTGGTGGGCCTGTGCCACAACTCGAAGGCCTCGATCGCCACCATCTTGAACTATGGCGTGGCGCGCGTTGCCAGCGCCCGCCGGCGCGATGACATCGAAAAGGCCATGGACGAGAGCCTGCTCGAGGTCATTCCGCGAATCGAGAAGCGCACCCACTACCTTTCGTCGCTGGCGAACGTCGGCCTGTTGATCGGCTTGCTCGGCACCATCACCGGCCTGATCGGCGCCTTCAGCGCCGTGGCAACCGCGAACCCGGCTGAGAAGGCCAGCCTGCTGGCCGCCGCGATTTCGGTGGCCATGAACAACACCGCTTCCGGTTTGTTCGTCGCAATCACGCTGCTGCTGTCGCACATGTTTCTGGAATCCAAAACCACCTCGCTGATCGACAGCCTGGAAATCGCTTCGGTGAAGTTCTTGAATTCGATCACCGAGCGGCAGGCCGACAAGACTCATGAACCGGCGGCGCCCACTCCGTCGGTGAGATCTCCCGCGGCGGCGCGCAGCAGCATCTAAGCGCACAAAGTGACAGCATCCTAGGTCGCATCTCATGAAGTCAAAAGCAGCGCGCCTCGTCCGACGCAATCACGCCCGCTATCATCAGGGGCGCGATGATCTGAACATCGTGCCGATGATCGACATGATGGTGATCCTGGTGTTCTTCCTGATTTTCACGGCGGTGTTTTCCAAGACCAATATCCTGCAGCTCAACCTTCCCGCCAGCAACACCGCTCCTGTTGAATTGCCGAAGGGCTTGAAGCTCGAAGTGATCATCCGGCCGAACGATCTGGTGGTCAACGACCGCAATTCGGGACCGCTGAAGGTCATTGAGAACACGCCGAACGGCTATGACCTGGATCATTTGTCGGAATTCATGCGCCAGGTCAAGTCGCAATTTCCGCAGATGACCGATGCCACCATCCTGCCGACGCCTGCCGTGCCGTACGACATCCTGGTGCAGGTGATGGATGCGGTGCGCGTCTATCAAATCCCGACGCCGCCGTTCTCCAAGGCGGAATTGTTCCCCGACATCGCGATCGGAGATGCGCCGACATGACGTCCTATCGCATCAAACGGCATCGTCAACGCAAGCACGGTGCGAACCACTTCGCGCTGATTCCGTTCATCGACATGATGACGATCCTGGTGGTGTTCCTGCTGGCGCACACGGCCGAGGTGGACATCCTGCCGAACACCAAGAATATTTCGATTCCTCAGTCGATTTCGGAGCGCAAGCCGAGCGCTGCCGTGGTGGTGATGATCACCAAGGATTCGCTGTACGTCGACGGCGTGCTGGTCGGTTCGCTGAAGGACGTGGTGGCCAATCAGGGACCGTTCTTCGCGCCCCTGAAAACGGCGCTGCTGGCCCAGAATGACCGCAGCATCCGCAGCGCACAGCAGACCGACATCGCCAAGCGGGAAGTCACCATCATGGGCGACAAGAGCACGCCTTACAGCGTGCTGAAGAAAATCATGCTGACATGCAGCGAAGCCGAATACGGCAAGGTGTCCTTCGCCGTGGTCGAGCGCGAACGGGCGGCGACCTAAATGGCAGCCTTGAACCCCGCAAGCCGCGTCCCGTCCGGTCTGGTGCCCTACTACCGGCGCTACGACCTGCCGTGGGCGCCGTCCGAGGAGACCGAGCGGCGCTTTCGCGTCATCCTGCGCAATCTTGCGATCGTGTTCGCGATCATTGCGGTGATCATGCCTTTTCTGCCGCGTACCGAACACATCACCAATACCGATTCCCTGCCCGAGCGCGTGGTGCAGCTGGTGCTCGAGCCGCCGCCGCCACCGCCCCCGCCGCCTCCGCCGCCCAAGGAAAAGCCCGTCGAGAAGGTTCCGGTCGCCAAAGTCCCGACGCCGCCGCATCCGGTCGATCCGCGCGTCAAAGCATCGAAGAGCGGTCTGCTGGCGAATCTGGACGATCTGGCTGCGTTGCGCGATCAGATCGACCTGGATAAATTCCAGAAGAATCAGCAAAAGACCACCGACCCGGGCGATGTCACCCAGGTGACGCGCAGCATCATCAGCTCCAAGGCGGGCGGCACCAGCGGCGGCATCAGCGCGCCCACCAGCAGCGGTCTGGCATCGGGTTCCGGATCATTGCGCGGCATCTACACCACGCAGGTGAAGGATCCGAATCTCGGCGCATCGGGGCAGGGGGCGACCCGCGCCGGCGGCAGCGGCAAGGCCTCGCGCAGCGCGGACGAAATTGCCCTGGTATTCACCAAGAACAAGGGTGCGATCGATGCCATGTACGCGCGTGCGCTGCGCGACAACCCGGCATTGCAGGGCAAGGTGGTCATTGAAATCACCATCGCACCGTCGGGCGAGATCACGGCCGCGCACGTCATTTCCTCCGAACTGCACGATCCGGAATTCGAAACCAAGCTCGTGGCGCGAATCCGGCTGTTCAGGTTCGAGGCAAAGGATGTCGCCGCGCTGACCGCCACCAAACCAATCGACTTCTTCCCCGCCGGATGAACATTCAATCCGAAATCGAGTTCTTCGCCGACCTGGGATTGGTCGACAAGGCGCGCTTCATCTCGAGGCTGATTTGCGAGATCGCGGAGGAAGCCAAGGTCGGCAACGGCGACGGCAGCGATGCGGTGCGCTACAGGTTCGCGAATGAAATGGCGCAAAGACTGGCGCGCTTTACCTACCAGCTGTTGGGCGAGGACCTGGCCCGGCCGCAGGACGATGTGGTCATCCGCATGCTGTTGGGTGCGCGCGCCGACAAGAACGCGCAGCGCATCATGCATAACGCGTACCGGCGCGTGCTGACCAGTTTCGAGAGCTTCGACACCACGGTTCTGCTCAATCCTCACTAAGCAGCCTGGGCTTAAGGGTTTGCGGCGGCGCGGCGCGCGGCGGAGTCCTCCGGCTGATTGCTGTCGGCCTCGAACAGATGCAGCAATTGTTCCGCTGATTCACGGCTGGTTTCCAGGAATTTTTTCTCATCGTCCTTCACGGCGAACTGCCGCGCCATGGTTGCCGCGTCGTGCACGCGAAATTGATGCACGGTCTCAACCGCCTTGGATTTGGACAGCCCCAGCGATTCGAGCACCTGCACCGATAGCTCCAAACTCGACACCAGCGTCTCGCGGATGATGTAGCGGACATCGAGATCCATCAGCCGAAAGGCATGCTGGCGATTGCGGGCGCGCGCGAAGACCTTCAGGTGCGGAAAATGCTTGCGGATCATTTCCGCGGTTCGCACCGATGCCTCGACGTCATCGACGGCGATGACGAAGACCTCGGCATTTTCCGCATGCGCGGCACGCAGCAGTTCGAGGCGCGAGGCATCTCCATAAAAGACCTGGTTGCCGAAGCGGCGCAGGAAATCGACCTGCGTCTGACTTGCCTCGAGCGCCGTGAAGGCGATTTTCTTGGCGCGCAAAATGCGCCCGACGATCTGTCCGAATCGGCCGAAGCCCGCGATGATCACCTTGGGATAGATCTCGCTCGGCGTATCGAACGGGCGGCCGTCGCTTTCGTTGGCCTTGAAGGTGACGTCGTAGATGGCGAGCAGCATGGGACTGACGATCATCGAGGCGGTGACCACCAGCACCAGCAGCTGGGCGATTTGCGAATCCATGATCCCCAAGGTGGCCGCGAGGCCGAACAGGACGAACGCAAACTCGCCGCCGGAGGGCAGGCTTACCCCTAAGCCGCGGCTGGCAACCGGCGACATGCCGGAGAATTTTCCGATGAGCCACAGGATGGCGATCTTGAGGATCATGAAGCAAATCGTTAACCCTATGATAAGAAAGGGTTTTTCTCGCACCAAACCGAGATTTGCCGACATGCCGACGCTGATGAAGAACAGACCGAGCAGCAGACCCTTGAACGGCTCGATATCCGCCTCGAGCTCGTGGCGGAACTCGCTGTCGGCCAGCAGCACGCCTGCCAGAAAGGCCCCCAGCGACAACGACAAGCCGACCTGGCTCACCAGCAGCGCCGTGCCGAGCACGATCAAAAGACCCGCCGCGGTGAAGGCTTCCGGGACGCGCGCCGCTGCAATGATGCGCAGCATGGGGCGCAGCACGTAGCGGCCGCCGATGATCACCGTGGCGAGCACGGCGATGAGCTTGATCACCAGCCAGCCGCCGGGGCCGTTGGCCTTCGCGGAGGCGGCGCCGAGCAAGGGCAGCAACGCCAGCGCGGGCAGCACCGACATGTCTTGAAACAGCAGAATGCTGAAGGAGGCGCGGCCGAATTGCGAGTTGAGCTGGCCGCGCTCGGCCAGCAGTTGCAATGCCAGCGCCGTGGAGGACATCGACAGCGCAAAACCCATGACCAACGCCGCCTGCCAGGATTGCGCAAAGATGAAATAGGCGGCCGCGGCCAGCGCGGCGGTGGTTGCCAGCACCTGCGCGGCGCCGAGGCCGAAGATCGACCTGCGCAGCACCCACAGCCTCGATGGCTGCAGTTCGAGGCCGATGACGAACATCAGCAGTACAATCCCGAACTGCGCGATATTTTGAGTGGCTTCCACGGAATTGATCAATCCCAGGCTGGCCGGGCCGATGATGATCCCTGCGGTGAGATAGCCGAGCACCGATCCCAGTTTGAAGCGGCGGAAGATCGGGATCGCGACCACCGCGGCGGCGAGAAAGATAGCGATCTGCGCCAACAAGCTCATAATATTTCTCCGTGTTTCCGTGAGAGCCTAGCACTATGTATCGCCAAAGCATTCAATTTCCCGTCAAAGACGCGGCGCTGCGCGAGGACGTGCACGCGCTCGGCGGTTTGATCGGCGAGACGCTTCGCGATCAAGGCGGCGAGGAGTTCTTCAGGTTAGTCGAGGGCGACCGTCTCGCCGCAATCGAGCGGCGCGAAGATGGGGCGCCGGGCGAGGATGAATTGGCGGACCGTACGACGGGCCGCTCGCCGGCCGCGGCAACCGACCTGACGCGGGCGTTCTCGATCTGGTTCATGGCGGTGAACATCGCCGAGAAGGCGCACCGCGTGCGCCGGCGGCGCGAATACTTGAGCGATTCGAGCACATCCCAGCCCGGCGGCATCGCCGACTGCATCGGTCGATTGCACGGTGCGGGCGTCTCGCTCGGGCAAGCGCTGCAGCTCATCGGCAAAATGAGCATCGAGCCGGTGTTCACGGCGCATCCCACCGAGTCCACGCGGCGCACGATTTTACGCAAGCAGCAGCGCATCGCCCATGACCTGCTGGATAGGAACAATCCCGGATCCACACGCGCGGAACTGGACCTGCTCTGGGCGCGGGTACGGCTGGAGATCACCAGCATCTGGCAGACCGAGGAGCATCCCCGGGAGGGTCTGACGGTTGTCGACGAACGCGAGCATGTACTTTTCTATTTGATCGATATTCTCTACCGGGTGGTGCCGCTGTTCTACGAGGAAATCGAGGCGGCGCTGGCGCATGCCTATTCCGTTCCGGTCGAAACCCTCGATGTGCCGAACATACTGCGCTTCGGTTCCTGGGTGGGCGGCGATATGGACGGCAACGCCGATGTGCACGGCAAGACGATTCGCGAAACCCTGCAGCGCAATCAGCAGCTGATCGTGTCGACCTACTTCACCGAATGCGGGCAGCTGGCCGAATCGCTGAGTCAAAGCGCCAATCGCGTCAGGGTGAGCCCGCAGCTGGCCGAGCGCATCGAGGCCTACACCGCCATACTGCCGGGCGCCAAGGCGCTGGCACCGGCCCGTCACGATCGCATGCCATACCGCATTTTCTTCGGCCAGATCAGCGAGCGGCTGCACGCGAGTTATGAAGGACGGCCGAACGCCTATCAGAGTCCCGACGAGCTGCTGTCGGACATCAGCCTGGCGGCCGACAGCCTGCTTGAAAATCGTGGCCGCCACGCCGGCTACTTTCTGGTGCGACGCCTGATGCGGCGCGTGCGCACCTTCGGATTTCACCTCGCCACGCTCGACGTCATTCAGCATGCCCGCGTACACGATGCGGTGATTGCGCAGGGCTTGGACCAGGGAAACTGGCCCGCGCTGCCGCCCGACGAGCGCCTGCGGCATTTGCACGATCTTTTGGTGCGCGACCAGGGTCCGATCGCGTCATTCGACGCCGTGGGCCGGCGCACCCTCTGGGTCTTTGAAGCAATCGCACAGGCGCGCCACAAGTTCGGCGGCCGCGCGATCGGAGAGTACATCGTGAGCGGCGCCCGGGGACCCGAGGACATTCTCGCGGTGCTGCTGCTGGCCAGATGGGCCGACATCACCGACAAGCGTACCGGCGAGTGTCCGCTCGATGTCGCGCCGCTGCTCGAGTCGGTCGACTCCCTGCAGGCGGCAGGCGATGTCCTGCGCTCGCTGCATGCGGAGCCTGCCTACCGCCGCCATCTCGAATCGCGCGCCGATCGCCAAGTGGTGGTCATCGGATATTCTGATACGAACAAGCAAGGCGGAATTGCCGCATCGCGCTGGGCGCTGCAGGTCGCCCAAACTCAGCTGCTGGACGCGGCGCGCGACCTGCGCACCAACGTGCTGATATTTCACGGTCGCGGCGGAACGCCGGCACGCGGCGGCGGGCGCACCGAACACCTGGTCGAGTCGCTGCCCAATGACGCCATGCGCGGTGTGCTGCGCCTCACCGAGCAGGGCGAGGTGGTGAATCAGAGCTACGGCCTGCGCCCGATAGCCATGCGCACCCTCGAACGCACCTTTGCATCGGTGGCGCTGGCCACGGCGCTGGCGGCGGAGTCGCCGCCGGTCGATCCCGGGCAGATCGCCGCCATGCGCACGATCGCGGAACACAGCTTGAGAGCGTACCGGGAATTGGTGTTCGGCAATGCCGATTTTTATGAATATTTCCGCGCGGCCACACCGCTCGATGTCATCGAACGGATGCACATTGCATCGCGGCCGGCGGCGCGCGCGGAAGGCAGCGGGGTTGCGGCGCTGCGCGCGGTACCCTGGGTTTTCGCGTGGACCCAAAGCCGCCACATGCTGCCCGGCTGGTTTGGATTCGGCAGCGGGGTGCAGGCGGCGATGCAGTTGCACGGCGAGGATGCGATTACCGGCATGGCGGAGCGTTGGCCGTTTTTCGGACACTTGCTCGATGATGTCGAGGCCATGCTGGGGCGCACCGACCTCAAGATAGCGGGGCATTACGATGCGCTGGCGCCGGAGCACCTGCGGCAGCAGGCAGAACCGATCGCCCGGGAATATGCGTTGACCGTGGGGCTGGTGCTGCGGCTGCGAGGTTCGGCAACCCTGCTCGACAGCGACCCGACGCTGCAGCGCTCGATCAAGCTGCGCAATCCCTATATCGACCCGATGCACCTCATGCAGGTGGATTTGCTGCGGCGTTGGCGCGCGACGCAGCGGCAGGACCAGGCGTTGTTCAGCGCGCTGCGCGCGACCATCGGCGGCATCGCACAGGGTCTGCAGGCGACCGGCTGAAGGGCGCGGGGCTCAGCATTCCGGTACATTGACCGCCAGGCCGCCCTGCGAGGTCTCCTTGTAAATGGTGGACATGTCCAGGCCGGTCTGACGCATGGTATTGATCACCTGATCGAGCGATACCTTGTGCGAGCCGTCGCCGCGCAGGGCGAGCCGCGCGGCATTGATGGCCTTGACCGATCCCATGGCGTTGCGTTCTATGCAGGGAATTTGCACCAGGCCGGCGACCGGATCGCAGGTGAGACCCAGATTGTGTTCCATGCCGATCTCAGCGGCATTTTCGATTTGCTCATTGCTGCCATGAAGCGCGGAGACCAAACCTGCCGCGGCCATGGAACAGGCGACTCCGACCTCGCCCTGGCAGCCCATTTCCGCGCCCGAGATCGACGCGTTCTGCTTGTAGAGCATGCCGATCGCTGCGGCCGACAACAGAAATCGGGCGACGCCGCTATCGTCTGCGCCCGCCTCAAAGCGGCGATAATAGTGCAGCACCGCCGGCACGATGCCGGCGGCACCGTTGGTCGGCGCGGTGACCACCTGCCCGCCTGCGGCGTTCTCCTCGTTGACCGCGAGCGCGTAGGCGTTGACCCAATCGAGCGCATGCATGGGACTCAATGGATCGCCGCTCATGAGCTGGCGATAGAGCTTGGGCGCGCGCCGTCTCACCCCAAGCACGCCGGGCAGCAGCCCATGCGCGTCGAAGCCGCGCCGCACGCAGTCTTGCATGACGTCCCAAATGCGCGACAGCCCGGCATGCACCTCGGCGTCGCTGCGCCAGGTACGCTCGCGCGCCAGCATCAGCTCGTGAATCTCCAACCCCGCGGCCTTGCCGTGCTCGAGCAGCTGCGTGCCGGAGCTGAATTCGAACGGCGGCGCCTGGCGTGAGCTGCCGACATCGGCCTCGGCCCCGGCGCGAATCACAAAACCGCCGCCGATGCTGTAGTACTCCTCGCGTGCCAGGATCTGGTTCGCCGCATCGTGGGCGCTGAAGCGCATGCCGTTTGAATGGCCGGGCAGCACCTGATCGGTGTGGAACAGCAGATTCAAGGGTTCGTCAAAGTCGATCTCGCGCGTTCCCAACAGGCGCAGGCGCCGGACGCTGCGAATTCTTCGCAGTGCGGAATCAGCCGCGGCCGCGTCGATGCCGTCCGGACTCATCCCCTCGAGCCCGAGCAAAATTGCGCGATCGGTGCAGTGCCCGCGGCCGGTCAGCGCCAACGAGCCGTAGAGCTGCGCAGAGACCTGTGCCGTGGCGGCGAGTAATCCGCGGGCGCGGAGCAGCTCGGCGAATCCGCGCGCGGCATTCATGGGGCCCATGGTGTGCGAACTGGACGGACCGATGCCGATCTTGAAGACGTCGAAAACACTCAGACTCATGCGCGCAACCACGGTTAGGCCAACAGCCCTCCATGATACGCCGCCGCATCATCCGGCGCTGAGCCGGAGCCGCGTCCGAACGGCACAAATGCTAGACTGCGTCCCCCCGACATTGTTTCGCCGGCCGACAAAATCACGGAGTGTTCTATGATTCGCCATCCACTTGTTCTTGCAGCGACGCTTGCCGCAGCACTGTCGCTTTCCGCCGCCTGCGTTCAGGCAGCCGGCACCCCGGGCAACATTTCGGCGGCGGTCGCCGATGGCAACCGACCGGAGACTGACAAAAAACGCGACGCCGATCGCAAGCCCGCCGAAACGCTGGCCTTTCTCGGCGTCAAGTCGGGCGAAAAGGTGGGCGAGCTCCTGCCGGGCGGCGGTTATTTCACCCGTCTGCTCAGCAAGGCCGTCGGACCCAGAGGCCATGTGTATGCCCTGGTGCCGGAACGGCCCGCGAATGCGCCTGCCGACTTGCCGGATCTCGCTGCCAAAGTAAAGGCGATCGCGGCAGAGCCGCATTATTCGAATGTCAGCGTGGTGGTGGCGCCGCTGGCCAGCCTCGCCCCGGCGGTCCCGGTCGATCTGGTATTCACCGCTCAGAATTACCACGATCTGCATAACTTCCCAGTGGACGTGGTGGCCTTCAACAAAGTGTTATTCAATTCCTTGAAGCCGGGCGGACTGTATGTGGTGTTGGACCATTCGGCCGAGGCCGGTTCCGGGCTGCGCGATACCAAGACCTTGCACCGCATCGATGCTGAAGTGGTGAAAAAGGAAGTCACCGAGGCCGGTTTCGAATACGTGGGCGCCAGCGATGTCTTGGCGAATGCCGCCGACACGCGCACCGCGAAGGTCTTCGATCCGGCAATTCGCGGCAAGACCGATCAGTTCATATTGAAATTTCGTAAGCCGAGGAAATAACGGGCTTCGGCACAGGCTCCTTGGCCGGGGGGCCGTCCCCGGAACTCGGGGTTTTGTGCCGGTAAAATGCGAACTCTGCGGCTTGATTCATGTCAACTGAGGAGCAAGTTCCGCGTTGAAGTGCACTAAGGACAGAGGGTTTGGCTCATGAAATTTGCAAATTACCGGCGCCTTGCGCGCATTTCCGCGGGCGCCATTCCGGTGGCGCTGATCGGCGTGTTGACGGCCTGCGTGACCCCGCCGCCGCGGACCTATGCGATTCCGGCCCCGCCGCCGGAACGTGTGTTCGTCTATCCGGCCCATGGTCAAAGTCCGGAACAAACCGAGCGCGATCGCTATGAGTGCCACAACTGGGCGGTCCAGCAAACAGGCGTGGATCCCAGCCGTGCCGACGCGTATCAGCGGGTGATCGTGCAGCCATCGACTCCACCCGGCGCCAATGCGGTAGGCGGTGCCATCGCGGGCGCCATCATCGGGTCGATTATCGGCGGTCCGCGCAACGCCGGTGCGGGACTGGTGCTGGGCGGAGCGACCGGCGCCATCGTGGGTTCCGCGGCGGACGCGAATGCCCAGCAGCAGGCGCATCAGACTCAACAGCAAATCAATGAGACCGCAGCCCAAGGGCGCGCCCGCGCCGATGCCTATCGGCGTGCGATAGGTGCGTGCCTGCAAGGGCGCGGCTATACCGTCACCTAAATTCCATTTGGAAAAGCCATGAGAAAGTTCTCGAGAACTGCAGTACTGTCCGTTTCCATTCTGCTCGTCGCCGCAGCAGCCGCGCAACTGGCATTCGCCCAAGATCATCCACGTCCCGAGGCGGCACACTCGGAGCGGGATCGCCCACAGAACAGGGGACCTGCGGTCAATCGTGCCGGCCCGCCGCGCGGCCAGGTGCTGGACTCCCGCTACAACCACGGCCGCTACTATCCTTCGTTTGGCACGGTGCGGCCTGCTCTGCCCGATGGTTACCGGCCCTATTACCGGGGCAGGGACCGGTTCTACTTCAGCGGCGGCATTTGGTATGCGCCGAGCGGCCCCGGATTCGTCGTGGTACGGCCCCCATCCGGGTTGGTGATTTCCGTGCTGCCGCCTTATTACTCGACCGTGTGGTTCAGCGGGGTGCCGTACTACTACGCGGATAACGTGTATTACTCCTGGCAGCCTGATCAGAACGGCTATGCGGTGGTCGACCCGCCGGAGAATGCCGATTCACCGTCGCCGCCACCCGACACTTCGCAGCAGGACCTGATCATTTATCCGAAGAATGGACAGTCAAAAGATCAACAGGCCGCGGACCAATTCGAGTGCCATACCTGGGCCAAGGGCCAAACAGGATTCGATCCGACGCAGCCGGGCGGCAGCGCCACCGGCGGTGCCGCGATGAACCGCAGCAACTACGATCGCGCCATGTCGGCCTGCCTGCAGGCCCGCGGCTATCAGGTCAACTGAGTTGACTTAAAATCGTGAGGTAAGTCCTACGCCGGGCCCTGTGCGCGGCCGACTGCAAACGCGCAGCCTGCCGCGCATGCTTTCAGCGTCAGTGGCAGGTCGGAGGATTTGCGATGCTCACCAGTCAACAAAATGCCGTCGAGCACGAGGATGGACTGGACGTTGCGCGCCTGGGTGTGGACCTGCCCGCCGCCGCCGTCAACGCCATCGCGGACATCGGCCGAAAATTCACCAACCAGCGCCAATGGCGCGAGTTCATCTCGGCGGTTCAGTGCTCGGTGAACTATCCGGCCGCGATCAACTCTCTGCGATCCGGCACCAGGTGGTTCAGCGACGGATTGGCACAGGCTTCAGCATGCCTTGCGCGAACGCTGCGCGTCGCTCCTCGAAACCGCTAGCGGCTCAATTCCGGTAGGTTATCGTGACGCCCATGGTGCGGGGCCTGAACGTGTACTGCCGCTCCAAGGACGGAGCGTCGCCGGGATAGATCGTAAAATTATAGTTGGTGACCGTGCGGGTGTCGGTGAGGTTATCGACGAATGCCGAAGCCTGCCAATTCCCAAATGTCATTCCGGCGCGAGCCGAAGCCAGATTGGTCGATGACAGCGAGTAAAACGCCTGATTGAATTGCAGCGTATTGGGGTCTTGAGCGGCCGAGGGCCACTTGTTGCGGCTGGTGTATTCATCGTCGACCCGCACGAAGGCGGGCAGATTGAACAGGTTGAATCTGTATTCCAATCCCAGCGTGAACGTGAAAGGAGCTCCGGGCTGCCCGGGCGGCTCGCCACTTTGACCGACTATGGCATCGCCCTTGGAAACGATGGGCATCGTCTGTACGTCCGAGAACTTTGAATCCTGCGTATAGCGCGCACTGGTGTAGCCGGTGGCGATCTCGGCGGTGAAATTGTCGGTCAAGGCGATTTCGGCCTGGATGTCCGCGCCTTTTGCAATGGCGGTGCCCAGATTCGCGATGAAGGTGATCTGACAGGTCGGCGGAAGCACGCTCTGCTGTATGTTGTTCCAGCGAATGTAGTAAACGCTGCTGGCGATCTTCACGCGATTATCGATATTGTTCTTCGCGCCGACCTCGAAGCTGTTGACGGTGTCGGAGCCGAAGGTTGGCGGCGATTCGGTAATGCCGAAGGCCTGGAAGTCCGGAGCACACGCCGCCTGCGGCACCGGATTATTGGCTCCGCCCGGGCGGAAGCCCTTCGCGTAAGTCGCGTAATACAGGTTTCGCGGGTCGTACTGATAGGAGAAGCTTGCCTTGGGCGTGAATGAATTCTCGGTCTGCGAGACGTCCACCGTCTGCGGCGGCAGGAACAATTGCGGCCCGCCGGTCAGGGAATCATTGGTGAACTTGATGCGCGAGTAGCGTCCGCCCAGCGTCAGCTTGTACTGATCCGTAAAGGCATAGGTGCCTTCGGCAAACAGCGCGTATTGCTGATCGGTGGTCTTGGTTTGCAGAAAATAAGAATCATTGGGAAACCTGGGATCGTAGGGAACGGGGTTGCCGTCCGGATCCACGAACCAGTCGGTATAAGGCGCCCCGGTCGCCGCCACCGACAGTTCGTTCAGCAGGGGATCATGGATCTGCTCGAGATAGGTCTGGCGGTTTGTACTGAAGAACACTCCCGCGGTCCAGAACAGCGGCGATGTCGCATCGGCAGACTGCAGACGGATTTCCTGGGTGATGTTCTGCTGTCCGTTGTCGATGGAGTTCGGCGAACGATAATCGGTTGCGCCGGGCGGCAGATGCACTCCCAGGTTGTCGAGCAGCGGATACGGTGTGGAGGCCGAGGATCCGTCGCCGTTTAGAAAGACTTCGGATTGATAAAACCCCAGATTATAAAGGGTGCCTTCGTAGCCGGTCTGTTCCTTGCGATGAAAATACGAGGTATTGGAGATGAGCTTGGCGAAGCCGACATTGCCTTCGACCTTCACCGACGCCAAATAGAACCGATCCGGATCGGAGCGCTGGTCCGGATCCGCGCTGACGAATTGGTTGTTGCCCGGATTCGAATACAACGGCCAGTAGTCCTCGACTTGATTGCGGTACCGGTCTTGGTAGTAGATGCCGGGCGTAATTTTCCAGTCCTCCGACGGCGCATAGACAAATGCCAGCCGATACAGCACGGTTTCATCGAAGTTGGCATTTTTTTGGACGGTTCCGAGCGACACCGGATCAATGAGATCGATGTAGCCGCCGTCGCGCCGGTACCAGACCGTCAAGCGCGCGCCCAGAGTGTTGTCGATCAACGGGCCGCCGGCGGCGATTCCCCCCTCGTAGTTGATGGCGCCGCCTTCCGTGAAGGACACCTCTTCGCGGCTGTAAAAGCTGTTGTTCGTGAGGCTGGGCTGGGTCGTGATGTAGCGCACGGTGCCGCCCTCGGATCCTGCGCCAAACAGCGTTCCCTGCGGCCCGCGCAACACCTCCACCCGGTCGATATCGAATGCCTTCGGCAGCGCATCATCGGGGTTGAATGCGGTACCGCGGATTTGGATCGGGGTGTCATCGATGTAGATGCCGGTGGTGCCGGCTCCGCCGGTCGAGGCGATGCCGCGGATGGCAATGTTGTTGGTGCCCGAGTTGTCGATATTGACGCCGGGTGTGAAGCGCACGATGTCCTGAAAATCCTTGATTCCGCGCAGGTCCATGGCATCTTGAGTCAGCGCCGTGATACTGATCGGCACCTTGCTCAGACTCTCCTCGTGGCGAGTCGCGGTGACGGTGATTTCCTGCAGCGGCCCCGTGCTCTCTTCGGGCGCCGCAGTGTCGGCGCCGCGGGCAGCCGTTGCGCAGATTGCGGCCACCGAGCCCAATGCCGCGCCCATCCGCAGATGAAATTGGTGTTTCAACATGTGATGCATCCCCTTGGGGCGCACATTGCAACATAACCGCCGGCGAACGCAACTTATGGGATCATGTGGCCATGAGCACGCACGCCGAACGGCCCCGCGGCAAATCGCTGAATCCATTGCTGTCGCTGCTGCCCTTTTTGCGGCCTTACCGGCCCATGCTGGCCGGCGCGTTCGTCGCACTGCTCATCGCGGCCGCAGCTCAACTCGCGCTGCCGGTGGCCCTGCGCCAGCTCATCGACCATGTTTTTGCGGAAAAGACTCTCGGCACCATCAACAAATGGTTCGTGGGCTTTCTGGCTGCCGCGGTGATTTATGGGGTGTTCGCTGCGTTGCGCTACTACATGGTCACGTGGGTGGGGGAGCGCGTCGTTGCCGACTTGCGCAGCGCCATCTATCGGCGGGTGGTGCGCATGGATCCGATGTTCTACGAGACCACCCGCGTGGGCGAGGTGCTGTCGCGCCTGACCGCCGACACCACGCTGGTGCAGGCGATTTCCGGCGTCAACCTGTCCATCGTCCTGCGCTCCAGCTTGAGCCTGGTCGGAGCGCTGGTGCTGATGGGACTTACCAGCGCGCGCCTCATGGGCGTCATTCTTCTGTTGATTCCGCTGGTCATCCTGCCGCTGATCCTGACCGGCAGGCGCGTGCGCGGCCTGTCGCGCGCGTCGCAGGATCGGATCGCCGACACCAGCAGTCTGGCCGATGAAACCTTGAATGCGATTCAAACGGTGCAGGCGTTCAGCATGGAGGAGCTGCAAAGCCGGCGCTATACGGACGCGGTCGAGAGCAGCTTTGCAACGGCGGTGCGCCGCACGAAGGTGCGTGCCGCGCTCACGGCGATCGGCATCATGCTGGTTTTCGGCGGCATTACCTTTGTCCTGTGGCTTGGCGCGCGCCAGGTGCTCTCGGGCACGATGACCGGCGGCCAGCTCGCGCAGTTTCTGCTCTATGCCGCGTTCGTCGGCACCTCGGCCGCCGCGCTCACCGAAATGTGGGGCGAGATCCAGCGCGCCGCCGGCGCCATGGAGCGCCTGTACGAACTGCTGCAGGCAGAGCCGGTGATCCGCGCCCCGGAACGGCCGTTGGATCTGCCGGCGCGTGTCCAGGGCAACATCCGGTTCGACAATGTCAGCTTCCACTATCCGTCGCGGCCGCAGCATGCCGCGCTGGATAAATTCAATCTCGACGTGATGTCCGGCGAAACCATAGCGTTCGTCGGGCCGTCGGGCGCAGGCAAAAGCACCACCTTTCAATTGTTGTTGCGCTTTTATGACCCTGATGCGGGCAGCGTGATGATCGACGATCGGCGGCTCGCCGAGCTGCGGCCGGAGGATATCCGCAGGCAGATCGGCCTGGTGCCGCAGGACACGGTGCTGTTCGGCGCCAGTGCGCGCGAAAACATCCGTTATGGGCGCCCGTCAGCGACCGACGCCGAGATCGAGGCGGCCGCCGTTGCCGCGGCGGCCGACGAATTCCTGCGCAAATTGCCGCAGGGCTACGACACCTTCCTGGGCGAGCGCGGTACGCGCCTCTCGGGCGGTCAGCGTCAGCGCGTCGCGCTGGCGCGCGCCATTCTCAAAGATCCGCCGATTCTGCTGCTGGACGAGGCGACCAGCTCGTTGGACGCCGAGTCCGAACGGCTGGTGCAGCAGGCGCTCGAAAAACTGATGCGCGGCCGTACCACCATCATCATTGCGCATCGATTGGCGACCGTGCTCAAAGCCGACCGCATCGTGGTGATGGACCACGGCCACAAGATCGCCGTCGGCACGCACTCCGAATTGCTGGCGCACAGCCCGCTTTATGCGCGCCTGGCAGCGCTGCAGTTCGCCGCGGCCTCCCCCGAGGCGATCGAGGCTGCGCTGCCTTAAGGCTCCTGGGTCCGGTCTGCCGGCCACCGGTCTGCCGGCTACTTGATCAGCCCTTCCGCCTTCATGGCCTCGATGACTCTGGGCCGATTGCCGATGCGGGATTTGAATTCCGCAAGTACCGGCCATTTGCCAAGATCAATCTTCACATGTCCAGTCCAGTTCAGCACGGTGAACAGGTAAGCGTCGGCAACGGTGAAGGTATTGCCCATCAAAAACGGCTTTTTGCCCAGAAACCCCGACAGCCAATCGAATTTTTTGCCCAAATTCGCCGCCGCCGCCTCCTTCACCTCGGCGGAGGCGGCAGGATTGAACAGCGGCGAGAAGCTCTTGTGAACTTCGGATGTGATGTAGTTGAGTATTTCCATCAGTTGATAGCGTTCGAACGTCCCGGCACGCGGCGCCAGGCCGGATTCGGGTTTCAAGTCGGCAAGATATTGCACGATCGCGGGCCCCTCGGTCAGCACCCGACCGTCATCCAATTGCAACGCGGGCACCGCGCCCTTCGAATTGACCGCCAGGTAGTCCGCGCCGCTTTCGGTTTTCTTGGTCTTTGAGTCGACCTTGACCATGGTAAACGGCAAGCCGGCTTCGAGCAGCACGATGTGCGGCGACAGAGAGCAGGCAGCGGCGAAATAGTAAAGCTTCATGAGTCATCCTCAATGTGGGGCAGCAGATGATACTACGCGCCGCGCAGCGATGAAGCCCTGCGCATACGGCGGGGCCAGCAGTGAGTCAACGCGCATGCGGCCGCCGCTCGAGGGTGCGTGCACGAACAACTGGCGGTCAATGGCAATGGCCACATGCAACTCCTTGTGGGACAGATGCATGAAAACCAGATCGCCCGCCTGCAAATCCGGGCGCGCGACCGCAACGCCGAAGGCCATTTGTTCTGCCGCGGTGCGCGGCACGCTGATCCCCGCGCTGGTCGCGGCGTAGAGCACCAAGCCGCTGCAATCGAAACCGCCGGGAGCCGCGCCGCCGTAGCGGTAAGGCTGTCCGATCATCGACATCGCGCTCTCGATCATGAGCCGCGCGGCCGAGGGCTCAGGCAGGACCGGTGGATGCGATTCGACGTGCGCGGTCGTGGCGCAAGCGCCGAGCATGAGCGATGCCGCGGCGGCCAGCAGCGTCCTTGTCAGCCGCGCGCCGCGAGTACGGCGGTGGCCAGCGCCGCACCCACGATGCCGGCCTCCGAGCGCATGGTTCCGACGCATAGTCGCGCCTCGCAATGCAGTTTATCCATGAACTTTTCCGGTTCCTCGGTGATCCCGCCGCACAGAACGATGAGGTCGGGCCACAGCAAGGCATGCAGCTTATTGATGACCAGATTCAATTCGCCGGCCCATGCGTCCCAGCTCAATCCACCCTCGACTTTGGCGCGTCCCGAAGCGCGCTTCTCGGCTTCGCGTCCTGCCACTTCAATGTGACCGAGCTCGGTGTTCGGCACCAGGCCGCCGTCGACGAACAGCGCGCTGCCGATGCCGGTGCCGAGCGTCAGCAGCAGCACCGTGCCCGGCACGTCGCGTGCCGCGCCATAGCGCAGTTCCGCGAGCCCGGCGGCGTCCGCGTCGTTGATCGCGACAACAGGCCGTCCCAGATGCTGCTGGGCGAGTTGCGCGAGCGGCTGTCCGATCCATGCTTTGTTGAGATTCGCGGCCGTGCGCACGATCCCGCCGCGAATGACGCTGGGAAACGCCAGGCCCACGGCGTGGTTGCCTTGAATATTTTTCACCACGGATGCAAGCGCCCCAAGCAGGGCCCCGGTGGAATCCTGGGCCGGCGTCGGCGTGCTGAAGCGTTCTCCCGCAAACGTCCCGGTATTCAAATCGATCAGCGCACATTTTATGGAAGAGCCGCCGACATCCACGCCGACGGCCAGGGAAGAATTTTTCAATCCGAGCGCCGCATTGTGAGGTTTGCCCCGCGTAGCCTGATCAACGACACTATAATAGCCCCAAATATGGATTCGATAGATAGCCAATTCGCAACACGGCGCAACGTTGCACTGCAGCCCGGAACGGTGTACGCGTCGCTTTTGGACCGCCTCACCAGGACGCTGGGCAATAATCCCGAGTCGGCGACGCCACGGGACATTTACGATGCGCTCTCGATTGCGGTTCGCGAGGAGCTGACGCTGCGCTGGCTGGCGACGCAACGGCGCGTGGCCAACGCACACGTCAAGCGCGTGTGCTACTTCTCAGTCGAGTATCTGCCCGGACGTTCACTCATCAATGCGCTGTCGAGCCTGGACGGGGATTTGGTGCACGAGGCGCGTTCCGCGCTGCGCAGCATGGGTCATGAGCTCGAGGATATCGCGGCCCAGGAGGTCGATCCCGGATTGGGGAACGGCGGTCTGGGGAGACTGGCGGCGTGCTTCCTGGATTCGCTGGCGACGCTTCACTATCCCGCGGTCGGCTACGGCATTCGCTATGATTACGGTATCTTCACCCAGGTGATCGGTGCGGACGGCGGCCAGCGCGAAGTTGCCAGCAGCTGGCTGCGTCTGCGCAATGTCTGGGAGTCTCCGCGCGGCAACGTAAGCTATACCGTGCGCTTTGGCGGCCGCAGCGAAGCGCCGGAAAATGCGGCGGTCAGCGATGCGCATCGTTGGGTCGGCACCGACGATATTTTCGCGATCGGATTCGACCAACTGACCCCGGGCAACGGCGGCCCCACCGTGAACCATCTGCGCCTCTGGTCCGGCCGCGCGATCACGCCGTTTCAGATCGATGCTTTCAATGCCGGCAATTACGCCGCGGCGGTCCACGATCAGGTGGCGGCGAAGAATCTATCGCGCGTTCTTTACCCCGATGATTCCACCCCGCAGGGCAAGGAGCTGCGCCTCAAGCAGCAGTATTTTTTCGTGAGCGCGAGCTTGCAGGACATATTGCTCACTCACGTGAGCGAAGGGCGCACGCTCGAGTCGCTGCCGGATGCGATCGCGATACAGCTGAACGATACGCATCCGGCCGTGGCGATTCCGGAATTGATGCGCCTGCTGGTCGACGAGCACGGTCTGTCCTGGGCGCAGAGCTGGCAGATCACCCAGAGCGTGTTCTCCTACACGAATCACACCTTGCTGCCGGAGGCGCTCGAATCGTGGCCGGTGTCCATGTTCGAGCGGCTGTTGCCGCGCCACCTGGAGATCATCTACCTGATCAACCGGGACTTTCTGCAGGCGGTCGCAGCGAGCTATCCGGACGATCACGAGCGCCTGCGCCACATGTCGATCATCGACGACGGCGGCGACCGGCGGGTACGCATGGCGCATCTCGCCATCGTCGGCAGCCATAAGGTCAATGGCGTCGCGCAGCTTCATTCGGACATCATGCGCAAGCACGTTTTCCGCGATTTCTCGCAGACATATCCCGAGCGATTCATCAATGTGACCAACGGCATCGCGGTGCGCCGCTGGCTCAAGCAATCGAATCCGGGTCTGTCGGCGCTGCTCACCCAGCATCTCGGCCGTGCCTGGGAGAATGATCTCGAAGAGATCGGCCGCATGGCGGGCGCGGCCGATGATCCGGAGTTTCGCCGCCAATTCCGCGGCATCAAGCGCACCAACAAGCAGAGATTGGCCGAGGAAGTAAAGCGCCGCACGGGTTGGCAGATCAATCTCGATTCGCTGTTCGACGTGCAGGTGAAGCGAATACACGAATATAAGCGCCAGCTCCTGAATCTTCTTTACGTCGTGACCCGCTACCGGAGCATCCGCGACAATCCGAACGCCGACTTCGTGCCGCGCACCGTGATTTTCGCCGGCAAGGCGGCCCCCGGCTATGCGATGGCCAAGGCCATCATCAAGCTCATCAACAACGTGGCGCGGACCATCGACGCCGACATGCTGGTGCGTGAAAAGCTGCGCGTAGTATTCTTGCCCGATTATGACGTCTCTTTGGCGCAGAGAATCATGCCCGCGGCCGATTTGTCGCAGCAGATTTCCACCGCCGGCATGGAAGCCTCGGGAACCGGCAATATGAAGCTTGCCCTCAATGGGGCGCTGACCATCGGGACATTGGACGGCGCCAACATCGAAATTCGCGATCATGTCGGGGCCGAAAATATGTTCATTTTCGGTTTGACCGCCGATCAGGTGGCGGTACGGCGTGCGGCCGGATATCAACCGAGGGATGAACTGGCGGGCAATGCCGAGCTCAAGAGCACCTTGGAGCTGATTGCCTCAGGATTCTTCTCCCCGGAGCGGCCCGACGATCCGAAGGCGGTCATCGACAGGCTGCTGGGTTATGGCGAGCCGTTTCTGGTGCTCGCCGACTATGCTGCCTACGCGCAGGCGCAGAATCAGGCTGATGCGCTCTATGCGCTGGAAGATCGCTGGAGCCACAAAGCGGTGATCAACTGCTTGAACATGGGCTATTTCTCGAGCGACCGGAGCATTCGAGAGTACGCAGACCGGATTTGGTCGGTCAAGCCGGTGATTTGAAGGCGCGCGCGAGTTGAGGGTCATTTACGCAGGTTCGCCGAAGCCGCTCGGGGCGACTTGGACCAAGCAAGGCATCAATTTTGCCCTGTTCTCGAGCAATGCGACCCGGGTTGAGGTTTGTCTGTTCGATGCCGCCGGTGCGGAGCTGTCGCGCTACGATTTGCCGGGGCGCACCGGAGACATCTGGCATGGATTGATTTCGCCGCGCCGCGGCGGCCCGGGATTGCATTACGCATTTTCCGTTCACGGCCCGAATGATCCCTCGAGCGGTCATCGTTTCGACCCCACGGTACCCCTGGTTGATCCGTACGCACGCGAGCTCTCGATCCAGCCGGCGCTGCGCTCGCGCGTCATCGATCCGGCGTTTCACTGGGCCGGGGACCGGCCGCCGGCCATCCCCTGGCGCGATACGCTCATTTATGAGCTTCATGTGAAGGGATTTACGCGTTTGCATCCGGCTGTGCCGGAGAAATGGCGTGGAACTTATCTGGGCCTGTCGGTCGCGCCGGTGATCGAGCATCTGAAGTCGCTCGGCGCGACCGCGGTTGAGTTGTTGCCCTGCCAGGGATTCGTCAGCGAACAATTTTTGTTGGACCGTAAATTGCGCAATTACTGGGGCTACAACCCGATCGCGTGGTTTGCACCGGCCAGCGACTATGCCATCGACAACCCCGTGGTCGAGTTCAAGACCATGGTCAGAGCCCTGCATGCCGCAGGACTGGAAGTGATCCTGGACGTGGTTTTCAATCATACCGCCGAGGGCAACGAGAGCGGGCCGATGCTCTCGTTGCGCGGCATCGACAACAGCGTGTACTACCGATTGACGCCGGGCAACTTGAGTTCCTATGAAAATCTCACCGGCTGCGGCAACACGGTCAATTGCGCGCACCCGCGCGTGCGTTCGCTCATCATCGATTGCCTCAGGTATTGGGTCGAGGAAATGCACGTCGACGGTTTCCGCTTCGATCTGGCCTCGGTGCTGGGCCGGGAGCACGATGGCTTTGATTCCCATGCGGCGTTTTTCAAAGCGCTGCGCGCGGAACCCTCGCTCGCCTACATCAAACTGATCGCCGAGCCGTGGGACATAGGAGAGGGGGGCTATCAGCTGGGGCATTTCCCCGTGGGCTGGCGCGAATGGAACGATCGCTACCGGGACACCGTGCGCGGGTTTTGGCGCGGCGACGGCGGCCGGCTGGGCGAGTTCGCGGAGCGGTTTGCCGGCTCCAGCGACTTGTTCCGGCACAATGGGCGCAAGCCGACCGCCAGCGTCAATTTCATCACCGCGCACGATGGCATGACCTTGAATGATCTGGTGTCCTACAACCAGCGGCACAATGAGGCGAATCTTGAAAATAACGGCGACGGGCACGGCAATGATTTGAGCTGGAATTGTGGTGCCGAGGGTCCGACCGACGATGCGACCGTCGGCACATTGCGCCGGCGGCAAATGCGCAATTTCCTCGCTACGCTGTTCCTGTCGCAGGGCGTGCCGATGCTGCAGGCGGGCGATGAGTTTGGCCGTACGCAGCGCGGCAACAACAATGCCTACTGCCAGGATAATGAGATCTCGTGGGTGGACTGGCGGCTGCGCGGCACCAACCACGACCTGTTGGAATTCGCGCGTCTGCTCGCCCAGCTGCGCCGGCTGCACGCCGAATTCCGGCGCGAGACGTTTCTGAAGGGTGCGGTATCGCGCATCGGCGTCAAGGACGTGACGTGGTTGAACGTGCGCGGTTCGGAGATGACGCAAACCGATTGGCAGGGTGCCGAGTTGCGTACCCTCGGCATATGGTTCGGTGAGCATGCCGGTTCGGGGGAGCATCTGCTGTTGTTGGTCAACTCAGCGAATGCCGCGCAATCCTTCCAGCTCCCTGTCGCCGACGGGCCATGGATTTGCCGCTTCGACACTGCGCTGGAGAGCCTCGCGCCGAAGAGCCTGGGCGCCGTGCAAAGCTATGCGCTGCAGCCGCATTGCATCGCGCTCCTGGAGTGCTGATCCCTTGCACGAAGCACTGATCGAAAGGTTGGCGGAGCTGCGCGGCATTGGCGCGGCCTACCATGATTATCGCGGCGAGCTGCAGCGTTTCAGCGTGGCAACCAAGGCAGGCATCCTTGCGGCCATGGGATGCGCGGTGGACGATGAGCGCGAGCTTGCCGCGGGCATCGCGCAAGCCGAAGCATTGCGTTGGCGCAAGTTTCTGCCGGACGTGGCGGGCGCGCGGGGCGCGAGAATTGCCTTTGACGTCAATGTCACGGCGCTCGAGTTCGGCGCCACGATCGTGTGGCGGGTGCAGCTCGAGAACGGCACCCGATTCGATGGTGCCACCTCGACCGCGGATTGCGCGGAGGTGTGGCGCGGCGAGCTCGCGGGATGCCTGATCACGCGCAGACGCTTCCAGCTGGCAAGGGACCTGCCGCTCGGATATCACCTGTTTGAAGCAAGGATAGGGGGCGGTAGCGCTGACCGCTGCCTGCTGATCGTCTCGCCACCGCAGTGTTTCGAGCCTGAGCCGTTCGCGGCGGGCGGCCGGCTGTGGGGCGTCGCGGTGCAGCTGTATGCGCTGCGTTCTCATGACAATTGGGGCATGGGCGATTTTCGCGACCTGCAATTGCTCATTCGCTGGCTCGCGCCCTGCGGTGCCGGGTTCATCGGTTTGAATCCGCTGCATGCGCTGGCACCGGCGGAACCGGCCAGAGCGAGTCCCTATAGCGCTTCCAGCCGGCATTTTCTCAATGTTCTCTATATCGCGGTTCCGGGCGTGCCGGAGTTCGCGGGATGCCCGGCGGCGCATGCCCGGCTCGCCGACCCGGCGGTTGCCGAGCGGCTGAGAGCGCTGCGGGAGCACGAGTACGTCGATTATCCCGGTGTGGCGGCCTTGAAGTTTGAGATTCTGGCGCTGCTCTACCAGGATTTTCGCGATCGGCATCTTGCGCCCCGCAGCGAGCGCGCACGTGCTTTTCTCGAGTTCGTCAGCTCGCGCGGATTGGCGCTGCAATTGCATGCGCGCTTCGATGCGATGGACCATTATTTTCGGGCAAGCCTCGGCGGCGCCTGTGGATGGATGAGCTGGCCGCCGGAGTATCGCGATTTGAACGGCGGCGCGGCCGCGAGTTTTGCGGTCGAACATCCGCTCGAAGTGCAGTTCCACGCCTACCTGCAATGGCTCGCGCATGAGCAGCTGGCGGGGGCGCAGTCGCTGGCGCGCGCATCGGGCATGAGCATCGGGCTGTACGGAGACTACGCAGTCGGCGCCAATCCCGCCGGTTCCGAAACCTGGGCGGACCGGTCCGGCTACGTGCTGGGAGCGGAGATCGGAGCGCCTCCTGATCCGTTGGCGCTCAGGGGTCAGGGTTGGGGTATTCCGCCCCAGGATCCGGCCGTGATGCTGGCCCAGCGCCTGCAAGGGTTCATCCAATTGATCCGCGACAACATGCGCTATTACGGCGCGCTGCGCCTGGATCACGTGATGTCGCTGTTCCGCCTGTGGTGGGTCCCGGGTGGCTGCGCCGCCACCGAAGGCGCCTATGTTCACTACCCGCTGTATGAGCTGCTCACGGTGCTGGCGCTGGAGAGTTCACGTAACGCGTGCCTGGTGGTCGGCGAGGATCTGGGCGTGGTGCCCGAGGAGATGCGGCGCGCGATGCCCGAATTCGGCCTGTATCACTACAAGGTGCTGTTGTTCGAAAAGACCGCCGGACGATTCCGCCGACCCGAGGAATTTGCGCGGCGCGCGCTGGCGACCGCGACCACGCATGACATGCCGACGCTGCGCAGCTATTGGGAGGCGCGCGACATCGAGCTGCGGCGGCGGCTGAATCTGTATCCCACGGCGCAGGTGGAAGCTGACGTGATCCGCGAACGCGATCATGACCGTGAGCAGCTGCTGACGGCGCTGCGCAGCGAGGGGCTGAGCCCCGCCCGGCCCGGTGCGCCGCTCGATCCTTACAGCGCGGAACTTGGGCATGCGCTGCATCTGTACCTGGCGCGCTCTCGCACCGCATTGGTGGCGCTGCAGATCGAAGATTTATTGGGCATGGTCGATCCGGTGAATGTGCCGGGAACCAGCGGCGAATATCCAAATTGGCGGCGCAAGTTGAATGCCGACATCGAGGATATGGCGGCTCGCGCCGATTTCGCCGCGCAATTCGCCGAAATCAACCGGGCTCGTTCATCGTAACCCCGGGCACCGGCTTCGACGCGGCCTGGGCCAAAGCGGCCCAGATCCATACGAATCCGCCCACGACCACCGCCACAGGCAGAATCTTGATGGCCTGCCCCAGGGACGATGCGTCTGACAACGCGCCGACAATCGGCGGCGAGATCACATCGCCAAGCAGATGAATGGCAAAGACACTGAGCGCGATGGCGGTGGCGCGCTCGCTCGCGATCACCAGATTGATGATGGCGGCGTTGATGGGCCCCGTCGAGAGGAACAGACAGAACTGCGCGATCACCATGTAGGTCGTGTACAGCGCGGTGGACGTCGTCGTGAGCGCCAGCCACACGAACGGCGCCGCGATCAGGGTGGCGATGGCCGACAGCCACAGGTACGCCTGCCGGGAATTCCTGGCGAAGTAATCGCCCATCCAACCGCCGACGAAGGTGCCGACAAATCCGGTGATGACCACGATGGTGCCGAAATCGACGGTGGCCTGGACACGGCTGATTCCGCGCACCCGTTCGAGAAACGCCGGCATCCAAACGGCCAGCCCGCCGATCGCAAAGGTATACGCCGCATATCCCAAAACGGTCAGCGCGTACGGCTGGTTGCGCAACAGGCGTGCATAGGTTCTCAAGGTCTCGCCGCTGATGCTGGTTCGCGGGGTGCTTGGCGGCGCTTTTCCAAGCCCTGCGGCCTGATCCTGGATGCCGCGCGGCGGATCGCGCAGCATCAGGCACAAAGCGGCCAGCACCAGGCCGGGACCACCGGCGACGAAGAATGCGGCGCGCCAGCCCCAATGGTTGTCGACCAGTCCACCGACGACGTAACCGAGCGCGGAACCCACTGGTATGGCGCAAAAGAAGATCGCCATGACGCGTCCGCGCTGGCGCACCGGGAAGTAATCCGACAGCAGGCTGGGTGCGATGGTGACGTAGGCCGCCTCGCCAACGCCCACCGCCGCGCGTGCGGCAAACAAAGTGAGGAAATTGACCGCGAAGCCGGAAAGGGCGGTGGCAAAACTCCAGCAGGCCACGCCCAACGCGATCAGCCGCGGCCGCGAGCGCCGATCGCCCAGCGCTCCGAATATGGGCGCCAACAGCGTGTACACCACCAGGAAGCCGGACATCAGCGAGCCCAGGTTGGTGTCGGTGAGCCCAAGATTGGAATGCTTCAGGCTTTCGAGCACACCGGCGACTACATACCGGTCGAGATAGCTGAATAAATTGATGAAGGCAAGAACGGCGAGCCCGGCATTTGCAGAGCCAAGCCCGAAGTTTTGTTTTTGTTCGGCCACGCCGAAGTATAGTAGCGAACGAGACAATTGCACGCAGCGGCATAGAAACCGCCGGCGGACATGTAATAGGTTGATTTAAATCGTTTTTAGGAGATTCATTTGGCCAAGCCGAACTACCGTCACGCAAAGAAGCAAAAGGAAGCCGCTCGAAAAGCTCGCCAGGAATCCAAACAATTGCGCCGCTCCGCGGCACCCGACGTGCCGGCCGATCCGGCGGCGGTGAAGCCCAGTGAATGAGCGCTCTGTGCGCGTAAATTGATGCATTTGTCGCTCGCCGGCGACGAATTGTTGCATTACGACTACTTCACAGATCTTTTCGAGTTTTGCGCTTCTCACTAGCCTCAAATCGCACAACAATACGCCGCATGCGGGACTTGGTTTCGAAGCTTTTCGCGGTGCCGCTGGTAATGGCGCTGCTGGCCGTGGCGGCGTGCAGCGGCAGTACCGTGGTGACGATGACGGCGAGCCCTTCCTCGGACGCCTACATCGCCTACCGGGTCGGTCTGGTGTCGATTCAGCTCAAGACCTCGAGCGGCAAGCCAGGACCCATGCTGCTGCCGACGGAAACCACGGTTGATTTTACCAAGTTGCTGGACTTGAGCGAAGCGCTGGGTGCGCCAACTGTGGCCAAGGGCACCTACACCAGTGCCGTGATCACGCTCGACTACAGCGCTGCGCTAATCATCTACGACGACGGCAGCCTTGACGGCATCGCGCTGGCGCCCATGGCTTCCGACGGCAAAGCGCTCGGGGAGGCGATCGTGACGGTGGCGCTGGATCCCAGCGATCCCATCCGCAGCGCTTCCAAGCAAGCCGGCCGATTGTCTTTGAATTTCGATCTGGCCGCCTCGAACGCCATCGACCTGAATGCAAATACGGTGACCGTTACGCCTATGATTACCGCGAGCATCCAGCCGATCGATGCCAAGCCGGTTCGTATCCGCGGTCCGCTGCTGGGGGCCAACGCAAATTTCTTCGCCACCGGCATCACGCCGTTTGACGGCACCAGTGCCGGGCTGGGGCAGATCTCGATCACGCCGAGCGATACCACCACCTACGAAATCGATGGATTCGTAACGCAGGGCGCGACCGGACAGGCGCAGCTCGCCGCGCTGCCTTCCAGCACCCTGACGACGGTGTTCGGGACCCTGTCTCTATCCGACGCACCGGCCGGCACCGAACCCACCACTCCCGCCAGCCCGGCTGCGCCGGGTTCGCCCACCAGCCCGCCGGCCGCCACGCCCGTCAGTGCGCCGGGAACCGCGACGGCTTCGTCGGTGACATTCACGGCATCGCAGGTGCAGGTTGACAGCAGTGCTCAAGGGTTTGGCACTGACCAGATTACCGGCGTCGTGTCGGCGCGCAGCAACGACACGCTCGGCATGGAAGACGCGATGCTGACCCAGAATGGGACCGACACATTCGTGCCGGGTACGACGATCGTTGCGGTCGGCCCGAACACGCTGGTGACATTTTTTGGGCAAAACGTCGCGGCAGCCATCAGCCCGCAACAGATTTCGGTGGGATCTGTGATCGAGGCGTTCGGCACGGCGAGCAATACCAGCACCGGTCAAATGTTTCTCGATGCCAGCGCCGGTCACGTGCGATTGGATCTGACGACTGCCTCCGGTGTGGTGACCGCGCAGGCTTCAGGATCGCTGACCCTCAATCTGGCGACGCTCGGCGGGCGTGCGATCAGCGCCTTCGATTTCGTCGGCAGCGGCGCGAGCGGCGATCAGTACGGCGTCGCCACAGGAGCGCTGGACCTGACCAATATCGCGGTCGGCCAGCCGGCCGTCGTGACCGGATTTGCGAACCAGTTTGCCACCGCCGCTCCGAATTTCACCGCCTCGACGCTGCTCGACCCGACCACGATCCAGGCCGAGCTGTTCATCAATTGGAGCGGCACGGCGGCGCCGTTCACCAGCTTCGACAACTCCTCCATCGATCTCAATGTCGCCAATGGCAGCATCGGCTCGCGCCATCAGATCCAGGTCGGCGCGCAAATCGTCAATCTCGTCGGGCTGGGCTCGGACCCCATCATCACGCCCAATGCCTCGGCATCGGGTGCGATATTTTCCATCGGTCACGTCAGCTCATCGACCGTGGAGAGCTTCAATAGCTTCGCCGACTTCATCACGCAGCTGCAATCGGAGCTGAACGGCATCAGTCAGGCGACGGGCATGACGGTCGTGGGACAATACACGCCATCGAGCTTCGCATTTTCAGCCACGAGCATTACGCTCTTTCTCAATAATTAGGAGCCGCTCCCGCGCATGGGAAGGCCTGTTGAAACCTAGAATCACCCGGCGGGAATTGCTGCGCGCCGGCTCGTTGCTGATGGCGCCGGCCCTGGTGCGCGGACTGCGTGCGCAGCCGGCGGGCACTGCTGCGTCGGGTGCTGCGCGCCCCGCGGGCGCGGCGCCCGTGCCCCAGGGAAATCGATACGCCTATGTGGGTTCTTACACGCCGAACGGCGGCGGCATTTATCTATTCAGGGTGGACTCCGCCACGGCGGCGTTGACGCAGCTGCAGGTGATCGACGACATACGCAATCCGAGCTGGCTGACCCTCAACGCGGCGAAGACACGCCTGTACGCAGTCAGCGAGATCGACAACTATCAGAATACGCGCAATGGCGCCATCGTCTCATACGCGATCGACAACGACAGCCTGCAGATCAGGCGGCTGGGAGCCGTCAGTTCAGGCGGGGCGTCACCGGCGTACGTCAGCATGCATCCGTCGGGAAAATTCGTGTTTGCCGCGAACTATGGCGGAGGCAGCGTGGCGGTGTTCCCGGTTCAAGGCGACGGTGCCCTTGGAGATGCCACGGACTTAAGACCGAGCGTCGGACCGCGCCATCATGGACATGGCGTCAACGATCCGCCGGGTCAGTTCGCCGTCAGTGATCACGACAGTCCGCACGTCCACATGGTCGCCTCCGATCCGGGCGGCCAATTTGTGATCGCCAACGATGCGGGTCTCGACCTCACGCTGGTCTGGCGTTTCGATGCCGCCGCAGGCAGGCTGCTTCCCGCGGAAACACCCGTGGTTGCGGCGCCGCCCGGCTCCGCGCCGCGGCATTTCGTCTTTCACCGCAACGGCCGCGTGCTCTACAATCTGTACGAACATGACGCGAAGGTGGCGGTCTACGACTATGACCCGGCTCGGGGAGCTCTGAAACTCAAGCAAATCATCTCGAGCCTGCCGCCGAAATTTGCCGGCAGCAATCTTGCCTCTGAAATCATCATGACCGCCGATGGCCGCTATCTGTATGCCGCAAACCGGCTGCACAATGCCGTTTCAATATTTGGCGTCGCGGATGACGGGCAGTTGCGCGCGATCTCCGAGGCTTGGGTGCACGCCGACTCGCCGCGCAGCCTGTGCCTGGACCCCGGCGGAACATTCCTGTATTCGTGCAATCAACGCGGCGACTCGATCACCTCGTTTCGCTTGAACGCCAACAGCGGCGCGCTGACGTTCACCGGCCGGTTCGAAGCGGTGGGCAGTCCTGCCGTCATGACAATCTTCAACCGACCCTAAACCGCGATATACTCGCCGCCAGGGCGTGCGCGCAATCACGGTTGAAAATTATGCAAATCGCAATGATAGGTTTGGGCCGGATGGGTGCGAACATGGCGCAACGCCTGATGCGCGGCGGCCACAAAGTGGTGGGCTTTGATCCCGCCGAGGCGGCGCGCGCGCTGCTCGAGAAAAACGGCGCGCAGACCGCGGCATCGCTCGAGCAAATGGTGGCGAAACTGCAGGCACCGCGCGTCGTGTGGCTCATGGTGCCGTCAGGCGAGATCACCGACGGCACCATCAATAATCTGGTGCCGCTGCTGTCGGCCGGCGATACCATCATCGATGGCGGCAATTCGAATTACCGCGACACGCAGCGCCGCGCAGCGGCGGCTGCGCAGCGCAAAATTCAGTATGTCGATTCCGGCACGAGCGGCGGCGTCTGGGGTCTGGCGGAAGGATACAGCCTCATGATCGGCGGCGATGAGGCCGTGGTGGAGCGCCTGCGCCCGATCTTCGAGACGCTGGCGCCGGCAAAGAATCAGGGCTGGGGCCGTGTCGGGCCCGTGGGGTCGGGCCACTACACCAAGATGGTCCACAATGGCATCGAGTATGGAATGATGCAGGCCTTTGCGGAAGGATTTTCGATCCTGCAGCACAAGTCGGAATTCAATCTCGACCTGCATCAGGTCGCCGAAATCTGGCGCTATGGCAGCGTGGTGCGATCATGGCTGCTGGATCTTACCGCCGCCGCGCTCGAAAAGAATCCAACGCTGCAGGGAATCGCGCCCTATGTGGCGGATTCGGGCGAGGGACGCTGGACCGTGGCTGATGCGATCGAATTGGGCGTGTCGGCTCCGGTGATCACGCTGTCGCTGCTCGAGCGCCTGCGTTCGCGCGACAACGACTCATTCTCCGACAAGCTGCTGGCGGCGATGCGCAATCAATTCGGCGGCCACGAAATCAAAAAAGAATGACCTGGTGACCGGGATCGCGTGAGAATTCTGATAGTCGGTGCCGGTGCGATCGGCGGCTACTTTGGCGCACGGCTCATTGCCGCCGGCCGCGACGTCACCTTTCTGGTCAGAGCGCGTCGCGCCGATCAACTGCGCCGCAACGGTCTCGACGTCACAAGCCCGCTCGGCGATCTGAAATTACCGACGCCGCAGCTCGCCCGCGCGGGCGAGCTCGATGGTTTCCACGATCTGGTGATCATCAGCAGCAAGGCGTACGACCTGGAAGGGTCGGTCAAGGACTTCGCTCCGGCCGTGGGGCCGCACTCGCTGGTTCTTCCGTTGCTGAACGGCATGCGGCATCTGGATGTTCTCGACGCGAATTTTGGAGCCGGCCGCGTACTCGGCGGCGTGGCGCGCATTTCCTCGACGCTGCAGCCGGATGGAGCGATCCATCAACTGGGCCGCTTCAACTCGCTGGCATTTGGCGCGCGCCAGCGCGACCAGGACCGGATTGCGCACATCGCGGATGCGCTGCGGGTCTCCGGATTCGAGGCGAATTTGAGCGCTGACATACTGCACGAGATGTGGGAGAAATGGGCGTTCATCGCCGCGGCCGCGGCGACCACCAGCCTGATGCGGGCGGCGATCGGCGACATCATGACGGCGGGCGCCCGCGACATCCCGCTTGGACTGCTGCAGGAATGCGCCGCGATCGCCGCCGATCACGGCTTCGCACCGCGCGAAGCGGCAAAGAACGCGGCGGTCTCCGTTCTTACCCAGCCGGATTCGCCATTTACCGCCTCCATGCTGCGCGACATCGAACAGGGCGCCCGCACCGAGGCCGATCACATCATCGGAGATCTCATCGGCCGCGCCAAGGGGCAGGCCACACCGTTGCTCGCCACCGCCTATGCGCAGCTGCGCTCCTACGAGGCCCGGCGCAGGCGGGAATCGGCGGTAGCCTAAATCGGCGGTGCCTGGAATCGGCAGCGCCTAAATCGGCAGCGCCGGTTTGTGGCGGCTGACGGCGGCGCCGTCCTGTGCGCGCAATCTGGAAAAAATGACGGTGGAAACGATGGTCAGGAGCGCGAGCCCGAGCAGCGCCAGGTGAATACCGTGCAGCAGCTGCGGCGCCGTCGCGCGCAGGCGATCGGGAATGAACACAGCTGCAGCCAGTGAGGCTGTTGCGATGCCAAAGCTCACCGCCAGCTGCTGAACAGTGCTGGCAATCGTGCTTGCGCCGCTCGCCTGGTGTTCGCCGACATCGGCGTAGGCCAGCGTATTCATGCTGGTGTATTGGAGCGAGGTGAGGAAACCATAGGTGAACGCCATCAGGACGATGAGCCAAACCGGCGTTTCCAGGTCGATCGTGGCAAACAGCATGATCATGAGGCCGAGCAGGATGGTGTTGCTGATGAGCACGGTGCGGTAGCCGAAGCGTTTCAAGATCAGCGGCATGGTCAATTTCAGGCTCATGGCAGCAAAGGCCTGCGGCATGATCAGCAGGCCGGATTGGATCGGCGAGAACCCCAGCCCGACCTGATACAGCAGCGGCAGCAGGAAAGGGATGCCTCCTATCCCCAGGCGGGTGAACATGTTGCCGCTCACCGCGACTCGAAAGGTGCGTATACCCAACAGCCGCAGGCGCAGCAATGGGTGCGCATTGCGCTTGGTATGCAGGCCGTAGGCCGCCAGCAGTGCGCCCGAGATCGCGAGCAAACCCAGCATTTCGCGCCCACTCAAGGTTGTTTCACCGAACACCTCGAGTACATAGGACAGCAGCGCGATGCCGGACCCGAACAGCACCAGTCCGATGATATCCAGCGGGTAATTGCGCTTTTCGCGATAGTTGGGCAGGTGCCGATGGACCAGTACCAAGCCGCACAAACCGATCGGAATGTTGACGAAGAAAATCACGCTCCAGGGAAAATAGCCGATGATCGCGCCGCCCAGGACCGGCCCCAGCATCGGGCCGACGAGCCCGGGGATGGCGACGAAGCTCATGGCATTGATCAGCTCCGATTTCGCAAATGCGCGCACCATGGTGATTCGGCCGACCGGGATCATCATTGCGCCGCCGCCGCCCTGCAGCACGCGGCACGCTACCAGCAGGTGGATGTTGTGCGAGATTCCGCAGAGAAACGAACCGAGCGTGAAGATTCCGATTGCTGATGCGAACACACGCCGCGTTCCGAAGCGATTGGCCATCCAGCCGCTGATCGGAATGAACACCGCAAGACTCAAGGTATAGCTGGCGAGCACCGCTTTCATGCTCAACACCGGCACATGAAGCGCCTGGGCAATGGCCGGTACGGCGGTGTTGAGAATGGTGGTGTCCAGGGATTCCATGAAGAATCCCACCGCCACCAGCCAGGGCAGCAGGCGCTTGGCCGTCGCTGTCAGCGTTATGTCGTCGGATCTTGCCAAGCGAGCGCGCCGCTAGGCGCCTGCCAAGGCAGCATCGACCATGGTCTGTGCTTCAGCGATCAATTGCCGCAAGTGGGCGTCGTCGCGAAAGCTTTCCGCATAAATCTTATAAATGTTCTCCGTGCCGGACGGACGCGCCGCGAACCAGCCGCTGTGCGCGAGCACTTTCACGCCGCCGATCGGCGCCTTGTTGCCGGGCGCCTGCGTCAGGATCTGCTCGATCGGTTCTCCGCCGAGTTCTTGACTGCGGACCTGCTGACGGTCGAGTCGGGCGAGCCTGGCCTTCTGTGCGGGCGTCGCCGGCGCGTCGATCCGATCCGCAAATGAGGTGCCGAGTTGCTGTGTCAGGGCACGATAGCGCGCGCCGGGGTCGAGTCCGGTGCGCGCGGTGATTTCGGCCGACAACAGTGCGGGCACGATGCCATCCTTGTCGGTGGTCCACGCCCGGCCATCGATCCTGCCGAAGGACGCGCCGGCGCTTTCTTCGCCGCCGAATCCCAATGATCCGTCGACCAGTCCGTTCACGAACCACTTGAAGCCCACCGGCACCTCATACACCGTGCGTTTCAGGCGCGCGCCGACCCGGTCGATCATCGCACTGCTCACCACGGTCTTGCCCACCGCGGCGTCCGCGCGCCAGCCGCTGCGATGGCTGAATAAATAGTCGATCGCCGTGGCCAGGTAGTGATTCGGGGGCATGAGACCGCTGCTCGCGCTGACGATGCCATGCCGGTCATGGTCGGTGTCGCAGGCAAAGGCGATGTCGTAACGATCCTTGAGACCGATGAGTCTCTGCATCGCATAGGGCGATGAGGGGTCCATGCGGATCTTGCCGTCCCAATCCAAAGTCATGAATCTGAATGTCGGATCGATCTCCTCATTGACGACGGTGAGATCGAGTCCATAGCGTTCGGCGATTCGCGGCCAGTAATGCACTCCAGCCCCGCCCAGAGGATCGACCCCCATGCGAATCTTGGAGTCCCGAATTGCCTTCATGTCGAGAATGCCGCCGAGATCCCCGACATAATTTTGCACATAGTCGTGCGTGCGCGTGGTCGGCGCGCGCCGTGCCGCAGCGAAGGGCATTCTGCGGATGCCCGCTGCGCCGGGCCGCAGCAGTTCATTGGCGCGATTCTCGATCCACTTGGTGACGTCGGTGTCGGCCGGTCCGCCGTTCGTCGGGTTGTACTTGAAACCGCCGCTGTCGGGCGGATTATGCGATGGCGTGATGACGATGCCGTCGGCCAGTCCGGCGTCGCGGCCGCGGTTGTAGCAAAGAATGGCGTGTGAAACGGCGGGCGTCGGGGTGTATTCGTCGCCGGCCGCGGTCAGCACCTCGACGCCATTCGCGGCGAGCACCTCGAGTGCGCTGGCAAAGGCGGGAGCCGAGAGCGCGTGCGTATCGAATCCAATGAACAGCGGCCCATCGATGCCCCGCTGCTTGCGGCATTCGCAGATCGCCTGGCTGATCGCGAGCACGTGCGGTTCGTTGAATCCAAGCTCGAAGGAGGTGCCGCGGTGCCCCGAGGTTCCGAAGGCAACCCGTTGCGCGGGGACATCCGGATCCGGTCTTTCGCTGTAGTAGGCGGTGATCAGCCGCGGAACATTCACCAACGAAGCGGACGGGGCGGCCTTGCCGGCAAGCGGGTTGAGCCGCGAGCTCAAGTGGTCGCCAGGGCAGCGCTTTTTTCCGCTATGCGCTTCAAGAGTTCGGTCCACGACTTGACGAATGACGCGGCCCCGTCGAGCTGCAGTTGGGCGGCGAGGGCGTCCACGTCGACGCCGGCGCGCGCAAACCGGGCCAGCGTGTCTTCGGCATCGCCGCCGTCGCGCGCCATCACACCCGCGAGATTGCCGCTTTCGGCGAACGCCATCAGGGTCTTCTCCGGCATGGTGTCGATGGTGTCGGGCGCCGCCAGCGCTTCGACATAGAGTCCGGCCTGCGCCTTGGGGTCCTTGGTTCCCGTGCTTGCCCAGAGCATCCTCTGTTTACGCGCGCCCCTGGCTTGCAGATTCTTCCAACGCGCGCCGGCGATCAATTCGCAATGCGCGCGATAAGTTCGCTGCATGATGGCCACCCCTAAGCGGTTGCTCAATTCCGCCGGAACCTTGTCCGCGACGGCGCGGTCCCAACGGCTGACGAACACGGATGCCACTGAATTGATCTTGGGGTCAAGACCCGCCGCAATGCGCCGCTCGATCGCGCGCATGTAGGCGTCCGCGACCTTCAAATACTGTTCACGCGAGAACAGCAAGGTCACGTTGATCGGAACGCCGGCGAAGATGGCTGCTTCGATGGCAGGAACGCCGGCCGCAGTCCCGGGAATTTTGACGTACAGATTCGGGCGATTGGCCTGCTTGTGAATGCGCAACGCCGCGTCGATCGTGCCCTGGGTGTTGTCGGCGAGCAGCGGCGAGACCTCCATCGACACCCAGCCGTCAATGCCGGCGCTGCGCTCGAATTCGGGTCTGAACAGATCCGCCGCGCGCCGCAGGTCCTCCAGCGCCAATTCGATGAAAAGGTCCTCGCCCGACATGCCGGCCGCGGCCTTCTGGCGGATACCCTTGTCATAGGCGGCGGTCTTGCCGATCGCTTCGTCGAAAATCGTCGGATTCGAGGTGAGACCGGTGATCGAGAACTGCTCGATGTAGCGGCGCAGGGTTCCGTTGTCGAGCAACTCCCGCGTGATGTTGTCGAGCCAGAGGCTCTGTCCGAGATCGTGCAGGTTCTTGGTCATGCTCATGGGCGCACCTTAAAGTCGGTTGGGTTGTGGTTGAGAAGCTCCCCGATGCGCTCGATCGTCAGGTCGGGCGCAGGGACCACCGTATTCGACTCCGCAGCGAGCGCATAGTGCCCTTGACGCACGAATACCGTGGTCAGGCGCGCACCCAGCAGAGTCTTCATCGCCGCGAGGAGATTGGCCTTGTCATCGACCATAACATAGTGCGCGGCCGGATAGCGCCGCTGCATGTGGTCCAGCATTTTTTCCTTGTGCAAATAGATCAAGACCCGGCCCTCGACAGCCTGCCAGATGCCGGAGCGCCGGATCTTGCGCGGCTGGAATACGATGTCGCCGTCCGACAGCACCACCGGCAACCCCATGGAATGCAGATGCGCGACGGCCTCGAGTGCATCCGGAAACAGCCGGCTTGCGAAAGGGTAGTCGAGCAGGAACTGCGACATGTCGAGCAGCTCGGGACTGTCGTCCAGCCCGGCGCGAAATTCCTGCAGGCTCCCCAGATAATCCGCAAGCCCGAACTCCGTGCGGCGCCGGCCGAAGATATCCCAGTAGCGTGCGCGCTGCTGCGCGCCGAACGACTTCTCCAGGCGCTCGCCCAGATCGGCGGTGAACCGGTCGTTGTCGAGCAGTGTATCGTCCACGTCCAGCAAGAATACCGGCGCCTGACCGCTCAGCACGGCGAGGACTTCTCGATCTCGGGGTCGTGCCAGGTGTCGCCGCTGTCGACTATCGTGCTGGCTGCAGCAGGGCCCCAGGTGCCGGGCTGGTACTCGCTTACCGGCAGGCCGCCGGTCAACACCGGATCGACCACGCGCCAGGCCGCTTCGACGCAATCATCCTGGGTGAAGAGCGCTGTGTCGCCGCGCACTGCATCGCCCAGCAGGCGCTCATAAGGGGATTTGTCTTCCTGCGTATTGTGGCGCGCAATCAGCTCGACCGGCTCGCCGCGCATGTCCTCGCCATTGAGCTTCGCCAGCGCTCCCTCGCCGATGACCACCTCGGGGCTCAAGCGCAGGCGGAAATAGTTCGCGGGCATCTCGTCGCTGGGATCGAATATCGCCAGCGGCGGCCGCTTGAGCGTCACCCTGACTTCGGTCGCGGTGATCGGCAGATTCTTGCCGGCACGGATATAGAAGGGCACGTCCGCCCAGCGCCAGGTATCGATATGCAATTGCAGCGCGGCGAAGGTCTCGACCTGCGAATTTTTGGCGACTCCATTCTCGTCCCGATAGCCGCGGAATTGGCCGCGCACGACCCGCTTCGGGTCGAGCGGCTGCATCGCACGAAAGATGCGCAATTTTTCCGCCTGCATGGTCTTCGCATCGTGGCCGACGGGAGCGTCCATCGCCAGCAGGGTGACCACTTGCAGCAGGTGATTCTGCACGACGTCGCGGATCGCACCCACCTCCTCGTAGAACGCCCCGCGCCCCTGCACGCCGAAATTTTCCGCCATGGTGATCTGGATGTCGCGAATGTATTCGCGATTCCAAATCGGTTCGAGAAAGGTGTTGGCGAAACGGAAGTACAGTATGTTCTGCACCGCCTCCTTGCCCAGATAGTGGTCGATGCGAAAAATCGAGGACTCGTCGAACACTTCGTGCAGCGTGCGATCGAGCGCCTGCGCGCTGGCCAGATCGCGGCCAAACGGCTTTTCCACGATGACCCTGGCGTTGTCGGAGCAGCCGCATTTCTGCAAGCCCTGCACCACGCTGGCAAACATGCTGGGCGGTATCGCCAGGTAGTGAATCGGGGACTTGGCGAGGCCGATTGCGGCCTTCAACTTGGAAAATGTCTGCGGGTCGGCATAGTCCCCGTCGACATAGCGCAGCAGCGCAGCCAGCTTTGCAAAACTCTGTTCGTCAAAATCGCCGCTCTGCTTCACGCTGTCGCGCGCGCGGTCCTTGAGTTTGTCCAGGGTCCAGCCGGCGCGGGCCATGCCGATGATGGGGATGTGAAAGCCGCCGGTGTGCACCATCGCATATAGGGCCGGGAAAATTTTCTTGTAGGCCAGATCGCCGGTGGCGCCAAAAAACACGAATGCATCGGATTCAATTTTGTTCATTAGCGTCTCGCTTTGAGCGCGCGCCGTAGCTGCTCCAGTTGATCGATCAATTCCACCGCCAGCGCGACGCCGGCAAGATTCAGTTCAAAATTCCGCTCCAGACGCACGGCGAGCCGCGCGCGACGCAAGGCGTCGCCGGTGAAGTGCCACTCGCTGTGCACTTCAACCGCGCTGAGCACGCCTTCCTGGACGAATTCCACGATATGCCGTTCCTCCACGGCGCACATGCGGCTCAGTTCCCGGATGCTGAGCATCGCGGATTCGTCGAAAATGCTGCCGCTCAAGGGTTCATCTTCGGCTGGCGACATCTTAGGCTCCGAGGCTGGCGCGCGGATTGAATGGCAGTGCGGCGGCCATAGCGGCATAGGCTGCCTTGGACTTCTCATCGTTCGCGGCGGGCAATGCGATCTTGAGCTCCACGTAGAAATCGCCGGGCGGGCTGGCCGGGATGCCGCGGCCCTTCAGGCGCAACTTGCTGCCCGCATGCGAACCGGCAGGGATCTTCAACTCGACCGTGCCGCCCGGCGTCGGCGTCTTTACGGTCGCGCCCAGTGCCGCTTCCCAGGGGGTCACCGGCAATTCCAGGGACAGGTCGCGTCCGTCGAGCCGATACAGGGGGTGGGGCTGGAATTCCACTTCGATGTACAGATCGCCGGGTGCGCCGGTGCCGGCTGCGCGCTCTCCCTGACCCGCGAGCCGAATCTGCTGACCCGCCAAAATGCCCTTGGGCACCTGCACGTTCAATGTGCGATCCTTTGTCGTCAGCCGGCCATCGCCGTCGATCTCCGGCATCCGCAGGGTAAGTTGCCGCGCGCCGCCATTCAGCGCGGCCTCCAAATCCAGCAGCACCTTGGCGTGATGATCTTCGCCGCGCCCGGGGTGAAAATCGCCGCGGGCCCGGCGGGCTTGGGCGCCGAACAGGCTATCGAAGAAATCGCTGTACGCTGAGTGGCCCGGGCCCGCGCCGCTGAATTCAAAGCCGGAATCCCAATCGGGAGGGGTCTTGAACTCCTCGCCCGCACGATGATCCTTGCCCAGCCGGTCATAGGCCGCGCGCCTTTCCGGATCTTTCAGCACTTCGTACGCTTCACCCACTTCCTTGAAGTGCTGTTCCGCGTCCTTCTCTTTGCTGACGTCCGGGTGGTACTTGCGGGCGAGCTTGCGGTAGGCCTGCTTGATCTGCGCTTCAGTGGCATCGCGCGCAACGCCCATCACCTGGTAATAGTCCTTGAATTCCACCGATCACCTGACAGGAACAACCTGTAAGAATACTACGCGTAAAATTTCGAGCGCAATGAACACAATGTCAGATCAATCCTACGCCAGGAGCCGGTCCGCTCAGAGTTGATAGGCCACGGTCAAGAGCAAGCCTTCACAAACATCCCGCATCAGTCCCGGCGCACGGCAGTCAAACGGCGTCGTCTGCGGAATGAGCGCCTCGATCCAGTCCGCCAGCCAGTTGATCTCCGTGCTGCCATAGAAGACGACCGCGCACTCGTAGTTGAGCAGCAGACTGCGCGAATCGAGATTCACCGAACCTGACAATGCCAGCGTGTGGTCGAATACCACGGCCTTTGCGTGGCTCATGTACGGCAGCAAATGAACGTTGACGCCCGCCTGGCTCAAGGATCGTAGCGCGCGGTTGCGTGCGAAATCGGCCAGTCGGTGGTTGGAACTCGCCGGAATACACAGGTCGATTCGAACACCGCGCCTTGCCGCCAGGCGCATCGCCGTCTCCAGGCTGGTATCAGGCACGAAATATGGCGTCACGGCGAGCATGCGGGTGCTCGACTGAAAGCATGCATCGATCAGCAATGAATGCACGGTGTCCTCGGTTTGATCCGGGCCGCTCGGCAGAAATTGAGCCTCACCGGTGCTGCGCGGCGGCGCCGGAACTTCGGGGGTGGCGGCTGCCGGCTTACCGCCCGCGGCGACCCAATCGGCTTCGAACTGCGCAGCGGCGGCTGCGGCCACACGCCCCTGCAGATCGAAGGTCAGATCGCGCCAGGGGCGCCGGCCGGCCGCGCCTGAGAAATATTCCGCGGCGAGATTGCGTCCGCCCGCCCATAGGCGCGCGCCATCAGCGATCACCATTTTGCGGTGATTGCGCAGATTGCGCGGACCTTGGGTCTTACGGGCAAGCAGCGGGCTGAAGATGGCGGTGTGCACGCCGCCGCTCCGCAACGCGCTGAAATAGGACTTGGGCAATTGAACCGCGCCGACGCCATCGAGGAGCAGCCTGACGTCCACGCCGCCGTGCGCGAGCTCCACCATCCGTCGCATGACGTCGCGGCCAAAGGGATCATCGCCGATAATGTAGGTGCAGATGTCAAGCCGCGAGGCGGCGCCCGACATCACGGCAAACAGCGCTGCCGCCGATTCGCTGCCGTCCTGATGCATGCTGATTTGTGCGTTCGACGGCCCCGGCAGACCAAAGCTTTCGATCAGATCCTGCGCCCAGTGTCCGGCAAAACTTCTTTCACCCAAGCGGCGCATATTCCTGCGCGGCAGTTTGCGCCGCCCAAACATCAGGTACACCGGTAAAACCAGGTAGGGCAGGGCGATCATGCCCAGCACCCAGGCGATCGCGATCGATGGGGGCCGGCGTACGCGTCCCGCACGCGTGGTCAGAATATAGGTCAGCACGCTCGCCACGACGACGAGCGAATGGAAGCTGACGGTGGAAAGCCAGGTGCTCATCAATCCGGGGATTCGAGCCGGCGCAGGACCCGCGGCAGCAGGTCGGGCAGATCTTCGGCCAGAAGTCCGGGACCGAATTCGGCGGCCGCGGCGCCATGCATCCACACCGCCGCGGCGGCTGCCGGGAAGGCGTCCATGCCCTGGGCGAGGAGTCCGAGAATGCATCCTCCGAGAACGTCGCCCGATCCGGCGGTGGCGAGCGTGGCAGGTGCATTTGCGTTGATGATCGCGCGCCCGTCGGGAGCCGCAATGACGCTGTCCGCGCCCTTGAGTACCACAACCGCACCGCTGCGACGGGCGGCGCGCCGTGCACGCGTCAATTTATCTCCCGATGGATCAAAGATGCGCTTGAATTCGCCTTCATGCGGCGTGATGACGCACTGGCCGTGTATGCGTGGAAACAGTTCGTCCTCGCGGGTTTCGAACACGCTGATGGCGTCGGCGTCGATCACGACCGGTTTGCCGGTGTCCAACATCGCTAGCGCCCGATGACGGGTGGCGTCGTCCACGCCTGCGCCGGGTCCGATGGAAAACGCCGTGAAGCGCACATCCTCGAGCAAGCGGGCAAAATCTTGATCCCGCGCGAGCGGCCTGACCATGATGCTCGTCAGCGCCGTGGCATAGATGGGAAATGCCTGTTCCGGCACTGCAATGCTCGTCAGCCCGGCGCCGCAACGGGCGGCGGCGCGCGCCGCCATGCGCGCGGCTCCAGTCAGCGGATATCCGCCGTAAAGCAGTGCATGTCCGCGGCTGTACTTGTTGCCGGCCGCCGGCCAATGCGGCAGCTTCGCACGCCACAATGAGGGCGCATTCTCCCAGGTATCGGGCGCCAATGAAGCCAGCACGGCGTCAGGCATGCCGATATCCGCAACGATCACATCGCCGCAGAACTCGCGGCCGGGCAGCAGCAAATGGCCCGGCTTCTTGGTCACGAAAGTCACCGTACAAACCGCGGGCGCTGCGCCGAACTCCTCGCCACTGTCCCCCATGACGCCGCTCGGCACGTCCACGGCGACGATGGGCAGTTTGCGCCGCCTTGCATGTCCCAGGGTATCGCAGATCGTCGCCTCCAGCCGGCGGTTCAGGCCCGCGCCGAACAGCGCGTCGACCACGAGTTCCGCAGATTCGACAGCCGGCGGCGCCAACGGCTCCGTGCTTCCGCCCCAACGCCGTGCATGAAATTGCGCATCCGCTGACAGTGACCCGATTTGCCCGAGCAGTGCGACCCGCACGGGCCACCCGGCGCGCTGCAGGCAGGCAGCCGCAACGAAACCATCGCCGCCGTTGTTGCCCGGGCCGCACAGCACGCAGACCGGCCGTGGCGTGAAGCGCCGCAGAATCTCCCTGGCGACCGCTTCGCCGGCCTGCTGCATGAGCAGCGCACCGGGCATGCCTGCGGCCGCGGCCAATCGATCGGCCGCGTTCATTTGCGCGACGCTCAAGACGGCAGTATTCACAAATGCCCCAGTGCCGCGCCGGCTGCCGTGGTTACCGCCATCGCCAGCGCGCTCCAAAAGGCCACGCGCAGGGCGCCGACCCGGATGTTCGCGCCGCCCATCTTGGCCGACCAACCGCCGACCAGGAGCAGACAGACAAGGCAGCTTACCGCAATCGCGGCGATCGACAGCCGCGACGGCGCAATCGCGACCACGGCCATGGGCAGCGCGGCGCCGATCGAGAAACTGGCCGCCGAAGCCGCCGCGGCCTGCAAGGGCCGTGCCCTGGTAACGGACGAAATCCCCAGTTCGTCGCGCGCATGCGAGGCGAGTGCATCATGCGCCATGAGCTGATCCGCCACCTTGCGCGCCAGGGCGGCGTCGACGCCGCGCCGTACGTAAATCTCGGAGAGCTCGCGCCGTTCGCCGCTGAAATCTTCGCGCAGCTCAGCTCGCTCCTGAGCGAGCGCCGCGGCTTCCGTGTCCGCCTGCGAGTGCACAGAAACATACTCGCCTGCGGCCATGGACATGGCGCCCGCCACCAGCGCGGCGGCGCCGCTCAATAAAAGCGTGGCGTGTGAAGCGTCGGCGGCGGCGAGTCCCAGCAACAAGCTGGAGGTCGAAACGATGCCGTCATTCGCGCCGAGCACCGAGGCGCGTAACCAATTGGCCGTTCCCAATTCATGGCGGTCGTGATCTCTAGGACGCATTGCAATCCTGTATATGCAAACAGGCGGTCGGGCGGGTGAACCGCAGAGCGGCGAATGTAATGGTAGCTAGCCGGCCGCAAGCGGGGTAGTCTTTGCTGGAAATAATAAGTGCCCTCGCTGGGAAGTAGCATGCACAATCCCCTGTTCTGGATCGAATGGCTCGACCGTCTCGACCGCGTGCTCGGCAGTGCGCGCAAAGACGTCGCCGTGCTCAAGCGCGCAGTCAGTCCGCGCAGCCTCGAAGCGATCGACCGTTCAAAACGCCAACTCGCGGCGCTCATCAATGATTTTCGATTGCTGGATCGCGACGTGCTCGCGACCGCGGCGAATCCGAGCGGCCCCGATGCATTGCGGGCGGCATTGGAGACGACCGTGGCGCAGCTCGGCAGCCTCGCGGAAATTCCCGCCGCGAGCGCGCCGGGCGAGTTGGAGCGCATGCTCGCAGGGAGCGATGCGGCCTTGCGCGACAGCTGCTATGAGGCGGCCATGCTGCTTCAGCCGAACCGGCGGCGCGCCTAGCGCGAGCGCCGGCGCTATGCTCTGGCGGTTTTCGGTCCCAGGAAAAACCACAAAATAAAGCCGAGCAGCGGCAATACGATCACCAGCACCGTCCAGAGCACCTTGCTGCCGGTCTGCGCGCCGCTTTGCATGATGTTCACGATCGCCCAGACGTCGGCGATCAGCACCAGCAGCCCGAATAGTCCCCCTCGATACATGCGCCTTCCCCGTTGATTTATAAGATCAGCAGAATTCCCCCAATCGCGCTCAATAGCAATACCAATTGCTCGAACAGGTTCTGGTTGACGTGTTTCAGGAGCCAGCGGCCGGCCAGCGCGCCGAGCAGCACGGCCGGCGCCAGCACGAGATTGAAGCTGAAGCTTTGCGGGGTGATCAACCCCAGGTCCACCATGAACGGCACCTTGAAAAGATTCAGCAGCATGAAAAATACCGCCGCGGTCCCGACGTATTGCATTTTTGGCAAACGCATCGCCACCAGATATATGGCCATCAGAGGACCTGCGGCGTTCGCGACCAGCGTGATGAAGCCCGCGGTCATGCCGATGGCGGCGCTGACCGGCCAGCGAAACGATGCCGCGCTCTGCTCGCGCCCCGCGGAGGAATATTTGCGCCAGAAGCTCAGCGCCGCCAATGAGACGATGATCCATCCGATCAAAATCCGTGCGGCATGATCGGATATGCGCCCGAGGGTGAAGTAGCCGAGCACGACGCCGGCGGCAGTCCAGGGAAACAGCCGCCACAGATAGCGCCACTGAGTGTGTTTGCGGTAGGAATATACGGCCACGAAGTCGCCGAATATCAGCAATGGCAGCACCAAGCCGCTGGCCTGCTTGCTGCTGGGGAAGACGTGATTGAAAAGGGCGATCGAGAGAATGCTGAGGCCGGTGATGCCGGCCTTGGAAACGCCGACCATGAAGGCGCCAAGCGCGGCGAAAAACCACAGCAAGGGATCGGTGATCATTCAGGAAAACTAGCACGGCCGATGGCGCGGCGCTGGGCCGCGGACGGCACGCGCCTAGTTGTCGACGTAGAACCGGCGCAGACGATGCAGATCGATCAGCACCGCATAGTGCCCGCCGGGGGGAAGAGCGGGACCGGTGGCGAAGTCGTAGCGCGAGTCCAAATTGGCGACGTCGGGATGCAGATCGTGCATCGCCCGTTTGAACATCTCCCGGGGCACCCATTCGGAATTGGTGGACAGTGAGCCGAATTCATCATGATAGATGGTCGCTGTCGAGGTGTCCGACGGGGTGGAGGCGATTGCAAATATGCTCGGGCGCGAGCCGGTCAACTGCACCTGCCTCGCTCCGGCCATGATCAATTGCCACTCGTTGCCCTGCGGTACCGCGATCAGTGCATAGACGTGATGCTGGGCGCTGAAAAAAGCGGCGGAAATGGCCAGCATAGCAGTCAGGCGGCGCGCATTGACGCTCCAGCTTTGGGTGAGCGCGCTGATCGACGCGACCAAAAAGCACAGCAGCACCGCGGTCATGGCCAGGATGGTGCGATAGGTGGCATAGCGTTCCGATGCGATCATGCTCACCACGAAGGCGAACATCGGCAGACCGAGCAATCCCGCCAGCCAAATAATGCCGCGCTGCCGGCCGTGACGGCGCCACTCGAGCCAGGCCCCTGCGATCAGGACGGCGCCCACCAGCGCGGCGCAGGTGAGATACAGCGCGTGATCGCGATGATTGTTGTCATTCAATACGAACATGCTGAGCGCGTTGGGCAGGGGCTCCTGCAGAAACCACGCGAGCTTTTCGCCCCAGTGCGACTCGAAAGCGATGCGCCCGGACTTGGCGAATATGTGCGCGGCGTACAGCCATGACATGACGGCGTACGCACAACCCAGCGAAGCCGCGACGAGACCGAGATGGATGCCGGCCCAGCGTACCGATTGCGCAAGGTTGCGCCGCCGCTGTGCGATCAGCGCGCCGCTCAGGGGCACCAGATAAAATAACGCGCTCGGCTGGTAGATCAACGCACTGACCACCATCAGAGCCAGGGCCGCCGCCCATTGGCCGAGCGTTCGTCCGGCAGCGGCCCTGGTGTCGGTGCTCACCGCGCCTTCCGCCGCAAAGAAAGCGCCGAACGCAAGCAGGGCGGTCGCCGCGTATGGCCAACCCACGGCCCATCCGGCGATGACCTGCGCCGACGGCAACAGGCTGAGCAGCACGGCAAAACACAGGCTGGTGTTCGCAGACCAGCCGACCGCGCGCAAGCCCCGGTAGCTCACCAGCGCGATGGCGCCAAGCAGCAGCGCGGCGGTGAGGCGCAGCCACTGCAGGTTTTGCACGCTGCTGGTCTGGCCGTAGGTTGCCTGGAGCAGCAGGCCGTAAATCGGCCGCGCGTGCGACGCGCAAAATTGCAGCACCTTGCCGGCTTCTTCATGGGCTTCGCGCAGATTGGAATAGTCATCGCGCAGGCCATAATCATGAAATGTGGCCGGCCAATAGGCGAGCAACGGTACGAGCATCAGCACGGCAATCAGCATCCACGCGCGGACCCGCGCCCGGCTGTGCGTTTGCGCACGGGTGGCCGAACCGCCGATCGGTAGGCCAATCGCCGCTTCATTCGAAATTGTTTTCGGTACACTGCTCATGTTCGTGAATAGCACCAGATGCTGCATTGCACTAATCGGTGGCCATCGGCATTTTTGCCGGTTTTTTGCAGCCGGTTCGACATCGACAGTGAATCTCCCTTTGAGAATGAATTCTATCGGCGCTGCACGGGAATTCAGCGCCGCAAATCGAATAAATGCGTTAAATATCTGTTAACTGGGCAGGAACCGGCCCGTTCAGGCGGCCACACAAGTGTTCTTGCCGCTGTGCTTCGCCCGGTACAGTGCCGAATCCGCGCGATCGAACGCGGCGCCGGCAATGTCCTGTTGCAAAAGCTCGGTCAGCCCGCAGGACACCGTCACGCGCACGGGAGTCCCGCGGAAATGAAAGTGCAATGCTTCCACCGCGGTTCGAACCTGATTGGCGATGACCAAGGTCTGCGTGATTTTCGTGCCGGACAGGAGCATGACGAATTCCTCGCCGCCGATCCGCGCGACGAAGTCATTGCCGCGAACCGCGGCCATGAAACAAGCGGCCACGCTCTGCAGCACCCGGTCTCCGGCGCGATGCCCATAGCTGTCGTTGATGAGCTTGAAGTTGTCCAAATCCCACAGCAGCATGACCACGGCCGGGTCGGTGTGCGGCTGACGGGCGATTTCCTGCGCGAACCGCTCCTCGAATGACTTGCGATTTGCGATGCCGGTCAATGGGTCGATGCGCGCACCCTGCTTCTCGTTGTCCAGTCGCGAATGCAGGTCACTCGTCTCCCGTTCCAGCTCGGCGATGCGATTGCGCATGCGATCGGCGCGTCCGTTGACCTCGAGCACCCGGAACTCTTCGCGTGCGCGAAACTGACTGACATGCTCTGCGACACGCTCGAGACGCGTATTTACCAGCGATTGCAGAACGCCCAACTCGGTCGCACTGCCGACGTCGCTGCTGAGCTGGCGCACCTGCGACATGACGGTGTCGCTATAGGTCTGCGTGTCCTCGAAGTGAGTCCGGTTGGCTTGATTCGCATCCGACAGATAGCCGGCCATCTCGTCCAGCCGTTTGGTCACTTCGCCGAGAATTTCCGCCGTCTGCAGGCGTTCGCGCTGCAGATGTTCGCCATGCACGCGCACCAGATCGGCGGCGCGCGCGACGATGCCCGCGAGCGCGGAATCATTTTTTGCGCCGGCCAATTCTGCGATCAATGCCGGCGCAACCGGATTGCCGGGCGCGCCCTCGGCAATCCGTTCGAGCAGAGATTTGATCGCAAGGCGGGTTTGCGTATCGGTTGCCGGGAAGGTGATCGTCGGCACCGGCGCGGTCGCATCGACGGCCACCACGGTGGTGGTCAGGGAGTCCGCGAGCCGGGCGAGTTCATCGGCATCGGCATTGCGGCGATTGGCTGCGGCGAGGGCGATGAGTTCATCATCGAGCTTGAGGTTCACGCCCATGCCTGCCGCACACAGCCGGCCCACCAGCCGGCGCAGCAACTGTTCGACATGCCGCCAGCGCTTTTCCTCGGCCTCCATTTCGATCAGGGAGTCGCGGTACTTCTGTTTCCACTCGGCCACTTCAGACACGAAAGATTGCCTCGGCGTAGACTTCAAACATGTGCAGGCAGCCATACTATATTCACACCGACGATCAAGATGTGTTCGGCTTTGCCGGATTGTGGACCCCGTCCAGTGCAGATGCGAACAGCGTCACAGAGTGCTTGAGCATGGCTGCCGCTCGAAACCGGCGTCGATTGAGGCCCCGGCGGCCTGATTTGGCTGCGGTTCGGCCGTTTCTTGATGCAGGTCCCACCGGGCAAATGCCTGCCGCGATAGGCTTTGCGCGAAGGATCGCCCATCATGCCGCGCCTGATTTTTCTCATTGCCGCCTTGCTGACCGCATCGATTGCCGCGGCCAGTCCGAAGATTTACACCTACTTGGATGCCCAGGGGCAGCGCCATTACACCGACGTGCCCGACAACAACCGCTATCGGTTGCTGCTGCTTTCCCCTCGAGACAGAACCGCGGCAGGCGATCGCTATGATTTTCAATTGCTGGCGAGGGCCACGCAGTACGACTCCATCATCGAGCATGCCGCGCTTTCCGCTTCAGTGGAGCCCAATCTGCTGCGCGCCGTCATCGTGGTGGAATCGGGATTCAATTCCCGCGCGGTCTCCAGGCGCGGCGCCGTTGGTCTGATGCAATTGATGCCGGCCACCGCCAGCCGCTTCGGGGTGTCCAATGCGTTTGACGCGCGCCAAAACGTGCACGCGGGCGCCCGGTATTTGAAGTTCCTGATCGATCACTTCGGGCACGATGTGCGTTTGGCGCTGGCCGCCTATAACGCGGGGGAGGATGCGGTTGAACGCAATGGGGGCCAGATTCCGCCGTTTAGCGAGACCATGGCCTACGTTCCCCGCGTGCTCAAAATCTATAGGATGTTGACCGAGCAATCCCGCCCGACTTGACATCATGCAAGCAATAACTTACGGCCGGAATGCCCCGCGCACCAGCCTGATCCGCCGCTAAGCCTTCGGAATAGCGCCGGCGGGAGTCAGCTTGTCGATCGCCTGAGGCAGCACCTGCGACAGTTTCGCGGCCAATACATCCGGCGATAAGCCGGCCTTGGCGGCCAGTTCCTTGAGCGTATCGGTGCCGAATGCCTGGTGGATCTGGTCGGGCGTGATGGATTGATTCGCGCCCGTTGCCACCCATGAACGCACTGTGCCACCGAGACCCTGCTGCTCCAATTGCGCGACGATGCCCTGAACGCCGCCATGCTTTTGAATCAGTCCGTTGACGACGGTGGCCATCTCCGCACCCACCACGCCGCCTAAAATGCCGTCCAACATGCCCATAGACCCTCCTAAAAACCGAACACCAGATTCACGCTTGCCACGGTATCGAGTTTCTTGAGTGGAGCCGGCGGTTTGGTGTTGTCGATGATTCCATAACCGACGCTGAGCGCCAGCTTATCCGACATCTTGACGGTAAGTGCAAGATCATCGTGCAGCAGGGTGTTGCTCGAGCCGGCCTCCATGAGGAATTTATTGGTGAAAGTGGTGGTCTTGGTGAAGGCGTGAGAAAAATCCACGCCCACGGTGCCAATGGCATCGCCGGTGGCATCGAGCGGCGTGCGCGATATCACCAGACCGGTGTCGTCCTTGTCGATGACTTCCGGCCGCAGGCGCCGATATCCCACGCCGGCCTGCGCGGTCAGCTTGGTATCATCGCTGTTGATGATCTTGTAGCCAAAGCCGCCGGTGAGGCTTGCCTGGTATTGAAATCCGTCGAACAGGTCGTGCTCGTAGCGCAGGCCGCCGAAGGCGAACAAGTCGCCGGAGATGGTGTAGTTCGACTGGCCGCGGGTCTCCCAGCGCTCGGCGGAGACGATGCCGGAATTCTTGCCGTACAGCCCACCCACGTAGATCTCGTTCTTCCATGCGCCATCGTAGCGCAGGACATCGACGTTGCCGTTCAGGGACTCGGCATCGCTGTTGCCGCGCGAATCCAAGAATCCGAACTGTCCTTTGCCGATCCAGACTCCCTGTGGCGGCGGCGGCGCATCATCGGCCCACACGGCCGCGGTCGGTGCCAGGGCGAAGATAATGGCGAATATGCGTTTGTTAGTCATGATGTTTCCTTTGATAAATGAAAGGGAAATTCAGGCCAACGTCCCTCCCTGACGTGCTGCACAAGCCACGCGGAATCGATCGCGGTCTCAAAGCTTTGCCTTAAGCGCGCTTGGCGAGCAGGTCGCGGATTTCCTCGAGCAGCAATTCGGATTTCGGCGGCGGCGGAGGAGGAGGCGCAACCGCGGGCGCGGGCTTCTTGAGCTTGTTGATGCCTTTGATGCACATGAAAAGAACGAGTGCGATGATGGTGAAATCAAAAATCGTCTGAATGAAGGAACCATACTTGACCAGCACGGCCTTGCCGGTCGGGTCAGCGCCGAGACTGATGGCCAGGTCCGAGAAATTCACGCCGCCGATGACCTTGCCGAGCGGCGGCATGATGACATCGGCGACCAACGAGGAGACGATCTTGCCGAACGCCGCGCCGATGATCACACCGACCGCCAAATCAACCACACTTCCTTTCATCGCAAATTCTTTGAATTCTGATGCCAATCCCATGTCGTGCTCCTTCCGATGATTTCGCCGGGTGGTTAGAACTGAGCGTGCAATCGTACAGCAATCACCGCCGGGCGGCAGGCTATGGCTTCCACAGCGCGCGCGCCAGAAACAGCAATCCCAGTATCATGAACAGGAACGCCGCGCCGTAGTGAATCGCCTTGAGCGGCAGCCGGCTGGCAAACGCCTTCCCTAAAAAGACCACGGGAATGTTCGCGATCATCATTCCGGCGGTGGTGCCCGCAATCACGGCGCTCAGGTTCGGATAAGCCGCTGCAAGCGCGAGTGTTGCGATCTGCGTTTTATCGCCGATTTCCGCGACGATGAAGCTCGTCAGCGTCGCGAGGAATGCGCCCATGGCACCGCCGGTGCCGGTGTTCTCATCGAGCTTATCAGGCTTCAAGGTCCAAATTGCCATCGCAATCATGCTGATGCCGACCACGATCCCGAGAGTGCGAGGTTTGAGCATGCTGCCGAACCACACCCCGACCACGCCGGCGGCTGCATGATTGGCCAGCGTCGCGCACAATATGCCTGCGATGATGGGCCACGGGCGACGATAGCGGGCCGCGAGCAGCAGCGACAGAAGCTGGGTGCGATCACCGATCTCGGCAACCGCCACGGTGGTGATCGAGACCAGAAAAGCTTCCATCGGGAACTCCGCAACGCGCGAGCGGACAGCCAACTATGAAATGGGGGGAAATGCAATGGCAATCGGTGAAAACAACGGCATGAAAATTTTGGCGGCTCCCGACGGAGTCGACGCGACCTTGGATCGCCTGGAGAATATTGCAGCGCTGCGCGGGCTCAAGGTCTTCGCGCGCATCAATTTCGCAAAGGATGCCGCCGCGGCGGGACTCAAAATGCCGGCGTCGCAATTGTTGATTTTGGGGAACCCCGCCGGCGGCACGCCTTTGATGCTCGCCGCGCCCACCACCGCGGTGGATTTGCCGCTCAAGGTGCTGGCGTGGCAGGACTCGGCGGACCGCTGCTGGGTCGGCTACAACACGCCGGCGTATCTGCAGCAGCGGCACGGATTTCCGGCCGCGCTGATGGCCAATATCGCCGGGCTTGAAAAGCTCGTGCTGTCCGCGGTTACCTGTTGCGCCAACAAGTAAACCATGTTCTCTTAAGGCAAGCGGTTGCCGCGCGACCACCGTGTCGGTGTTTGTCCTACGATGCCCAAAATCCTCACCATCAATGCCGGCTCGTCGAGCCTGCGCTATGCCATGTTTTCCAGCGGCCGCCGGCCGCGCCGCCTGTACGGCGGGAAAATGCAGCGTCTCGGCAGCGAAGAAGCGGGCAGCAGCGCGCGCAGCCTGGTGCAGCAGCTGAACGCGCAGCCCTCGGGCGTTCATCCCGATGCCATCGGCCATCGTGTGGTACACGGCATGCTGCATACCGAACCCGAGCGCGTGTCACCGGAACTGCTGGCAGAGCTGCGGCATATCGCGGCATTCGATCCTGAACACCTGCCGCGCGAAATCGAACTCATCGAGCAGATGCAGCGGCATTTTCCGCGGGTGCCGCAGGTGGCCTGTTTCGACACGGCGTTTCATCGCAGCATGCCCGCGGTGGCGACGCTGCTGCCGATTCCACGCCGCTATGCGGCCAAGGGCGTGCAGCGCTACGGCTTTCACGGCCTGTCCTACACCTACCTGCTCGAGGAACTGACGCGGCTCGGCGATCCGGCGGCGCGTTCCGGCCGCGTGATCCTGGCGCATTTGGGCAGCGGTGCCAGTATCGCCGCGGTTTTGAACGGGCGCAGCATCGACACCAGCATGGGATTCACGCCGACCGCGGGCCTGGTGATGGGCACGCGACCGGGTGATTTGGATCCGGGGCTGATGTGCTATTTGAACTCAAGCGAATCGATGAGCGCCGCACGGTTGCAAACCATGATCAATCGCGAATCCGGACTCATCGGGGTTTCCGAGACCAGTGCCGATGTGCGCGATCTGCTCGCGCTCGAGTCCACCGACAGCCGCGCCCGGGAAGCCATCGCCATTTTCTGCTACCAGGCAAAGAAGTGGATCGGCGCTTACGCGGCCGCGCTCGGCGGCCTCGACACCCTGGTGTTCGCCGGCGGCATCGGCGAGAACTCGGCGCCGGTGCGGCAGCGTATCTGCGCGGGCCTCGAGCATCTGGGAATGGAAATCGACGACACATTGAATGATCAGCACGCCGCGCGCATCTCCACCGGACGGGTTGCGGTTCGCGTGATCCGCACCGACGAGGAGTCGGTGATCGCCGAGTTGAGCGCGCGTCTGCTGGGAATGGCGACGGAGGAATGAACACATGCGACAAGCCAAGGTGACGGGGGTTCTGGATGCGCAGGCGTCGCGCAACATCGATGCCTATTGGCGCGCGGCGAATTATCTGTCGGTCGGTCAGATCTATCTTTGCGACAACCCATTGCTCAAGGAGCCGCTGGCGCCCGCGCACATCAAGCGCATGCTGCTGGGCCACTGGGGCACCACTCCGGGACAGAATTTCATCTACACGCATCTGAACCGCGTGATCAAGAAGTATGACCTCGACATGATCTATGTGTCCGGTCCTGGGCATGGCGGCCCGGCCGTGGTGAGCGGCACCTATCTCGAGGGTACTTACAGCGAGGTGTACGCCGGCATCGGCCGGGATGAAGCCGGCCTTAAGCGGCTGTTCACCCAGTTCTCGTTTCCCGGCGGAATTCCCAGCCATGCTTCGGCCGAGTGCCCGGGTTCGATCCATGAGGGCGGTGAACTCGGTTACTCATTGAGCCATGCGTTCGGCGCCGTGTTCGACAACCCCTCGCTCATCGTCGCGTGCGTCATCGGCGACGGCGAGGCTGAGACCGGCCCGCTTGCGACCTCGTGGCACTCCAACAAGTTTTTGAATCCCGCCGGCGACGGCGCCGTGTTGCCGATTCTGCATTTAAACGGCTACAAGATCGCCAATCCCACGGTGTTGGCGCGCATTCCGCGCGAGGAGCTGGTGCAACTGCTGCAGGGCTGCGGATGGGCGCCGCTGTTCGTGGAAGGCAGCGACCCTGTGCCCATGCACCAGGCCATGGCGGCGGCGCTCGATACGGTGATCGAGACGATTCAGCGGATTCAAAGCGCTGCCCGCAAGTCGCCGGACAAGGTGGAGCGGCCGCGCTGGCCGATGATCGTGCTGGTCTCGCCCAAGGGCTGGACCGGACCGAAGATGCTCGACGGCAAGCGCATCGAGGGCACGTACCGGTCTCATCAGGTGCCGATCGTGGATCCTGCCACCAACCCTGGGCATCTCGCGCAATTGGAGCAATGGCTGCGCAGCTACCGCCCGGAAGAGCTGTTCGATGAACACGGACGGCTCGAACCGGAATTGGCGGCATTGGCGCCGAGCGGCGAGAAGCGCATGGGCGCAAACCCCAATGCCAATGGCGGGCTGTTGCTGCGCGATCTGCGCATGCCAAATTTCGAGGAGTATGCGGTGGCGGTACCGCGGCCCGGGGTCACCGGCATCGGCGACACGCGCGTGCTCGCGAAATTCCTGCGCGACGTGGCCAAGGCCAATGCCGCACCGCGAAACTTCCGCATATTCGGTCCCGATGAAACCATATCGAACGGACTCGAAGCGGTATTCGAGGCCTCCGACCGGCAGTGGATGGCCGAGATGGTGCCCGACGATGATTTCCTGGCGCGCAGCGGCCAGGTCATGGAAATGCTGAGCGAGCATCAATGCGAGGGCTGGCTCGAGGGCTATTTGCTCACCGGAAGGCATGGTCTGTTCAATTGCTATGAGGCTTTCATCCACATCGTGGATTCGATGTTCAATCAGCATGCCAAGTGGCTCAAGGTCACCGCCGGCCTGGCATGGCGGCGAAAAATCGCCTCGTTGAATTATCTTTTGAGTTCGCACGTCTGGCGCCAGGATCACAATGGATTCACCCATCAGGACCCCGGTTTTCTCGACCACGTGATCAACAAGAAGGCCGAGATCGTCCGCATCTATCTGCCGCCCGATGCCAACTGCCTGCTGTCGGTCATGGATCACTGTTTGCGCAGCCGCCATTACGTCAATGTGGTGGTGGCCGGAAAACACCCTGCGCCGCAGTGGCTGCCGATGGACGCCGCGGTCAATCACTGCAGCGAGGGCATCGGCATCTGGCAGTGGGCCAGCAACGATGAGCACGGCGAACCCGACGTGGTGATGGCGTGCGCCGGCGATGTGCCCGCCCTCGAGACTCTGGCTGCGGTTTCGATCCTGCGCGCGGAGCTGCCGGACTTGAAGGTGCGCGTCGTCAATGTCGTGGATTTGATGAAACTGCAGCCGACCTCCGAGCATCCGCATGGTCTCGACGACGCGAACTTCGACGGCCTGTTCACCAAGGACAAGCCGGTGATCTTCGCATTTCATGGCTATCCCTGGCTCATCCATCGCCTGACTTACCGGCGCCACAATCATGAAAATCTGCATGTGCGCGGCTACAAGGAGGAGGGCACGATCACCACGCCCTTCGACATGACCGTGCTCAATGACATGGACCGCTTTCACCTTGTGATGGACACGATCGACCGGCTGCCGCAGATCGGCGGCCGCGCCGACCATCTCCGGCAGCGATTGCGCGACAAGTTGGTGGAGCACAGGCAGTACATCGACAAGTACGGCGAGGACATGCCGGAAATCAAGAATTGGACCTGGCCTCACTAATGGTTTTTGTCCTACACGGCGTTAAGCCCTGAACCGACAGGCCCTGCGGTGTCGCGCCTACGCTCGAGATGCGTGCAGGGACAATAATGCACGCAATAATCAACAGCGCGCCGCTCTAACCGCGCTTCCGAGGTGCACGAAATTTCCAGCAACCTTCAACGGTCAAGTCAGGCCGCGGGATCGCCGTTTCCACGAGGCGCGAATTGGGATGGTCGGGGCGTCAACTTTTCGTTGTTCTCGGAAACTTCGGAATCGGCGGAGCTGTGCCTGTTCGACGGGCCCGACAGGCCCGAGCGGCGCATTCGAATCCGCGAGCGCACCAACGGGGCCTGGCACATCTACCTGCCCGACGTCGGACCGGGACAGCTGTATGGTTACCGCGTCTACGGACCCTATGTGCCGGAGAGCGGTCAGCGCTTCAACCCGAACAAACTGCTGCTGGACCCTTACGCAAAGGCGATCGGGCGGGACCTCAAGTGGGCTGATGAGCTGTTCGGCTACCAGGTCGGCGACCCGAGCGTGGATCTGTCCTTTGACGATCGCGACAGCGCGCCGTTCGCGCCGCTGGGTGCGGTGGTCGATAACCGGTTCGACTGGAGCGGCGAGCAGCGTCCCAGCCACCGGGCGCACGAAACGCTGATCTATGAGGCACATGTGCGCGGCCTGACACGCCTGCATCCGGAAGTACCCGAACATCTGCGCGGCACTTACGCAGGCGTTGCATCCGAGCCGGTGATCAATCATCTGAAAAAGCTCGGCGTGAGCGCGATCGAACTCATGCCCGTGCATTACTTCGTGCAGGACCGGCATCTGATCGATCGCGGACTGCACAACTACTGGGGCTACAACACGCTGGGATTCTTCGCCCCGCAGCCGGATTACGCATCCGACGTCCGGACCCCGGACGCCGCGCTGCGCGAATTCAAGGGGATGGTGAAGATTTTGCACAACGCCGGAATCGAGGTGATTCTGGACGTGGTCTACAACCACACCGCCGAAGGCAACCAGTCAGGTCCGACGCTGTCGTTCCGCGGCATCGACAATCTGGCCTACTACCGTACGGTGCCGGGCGATGCGCGTCACTACATGGATTTCACCGGCTGCGGCAATACGCTCAACATGGTCCACCCGCACCCGCTGCAGCTGCTCATGGACAGCCTGCGCTATTGGGTGACCGAAATGCACGTCGATGGCTTTCGCTTCGACCTGGCGTCCGCGCTGGCGCGCGAGCTGAAGGACGTCGACCAGCTCGGAGCATTCTTCGACACCATCTACCAGGATCCCACTCTGGCGCCCGTGAAATTGATCGCGGAGCCGTGGGATCTGGGCGAGGGCGGCTACCAGGTCGGCAATTTCCCGCTTGGCTGGATGGAGTGGAACGGCAAGTATCGGGACACGGTGCGCAAATTCTGGAAGGGCGACATGGGTCTGCACTCGGACATTGCGACCCGCCTCGCCGGCAGCGCCGACCTTTACGAGACCACGCACCGGCCGCCCGCGGCGAGCGTCAACTTCGTCACCGCACATGACGGCTTCACGTTGGCGGACCTGGTGAGCTTCGAGCAGAAGCACAACGAGGCGAACGGCGAGGAGAATCACGACGGCACGGACGACAACAGCTCCTGGAACTGCGGCGTGGAAGGCCCGACCGCCGATACCGGCATCATCGAGCTGCGCGAGCGGCAGAAGCGCAATTTTTGGTGTTCGCTGATGTTTGCACAGGGCTCCCCGATGATCAGCGGCGGCGATGAGCTCAGCCGCACCCAGCTCGGCAACAACAACGGCTATTGCCAGGACAGCGAGCTGTCCTGGTATCACTGGGATTTGGATGCGCCGAAGACCGCGTTCCTGGAGTTCGCACGGCGTGTGATCCACTACCGCAAGCGACACCCCAACTTTCACCGCAGCACGTTTTATGACCATGATCCGGATGCCAAGCACCCCGACAAGAACATCGTTTGGTTCCGCGCCGACGGCAAACGCATGGAGGGCAAGGATTGGGAGGACGGCGGCTGGATGCGCACGCTCGGCATGTTCATGAACGGCACGGCGTGCGAGATCCGCAACCATGACGGACAGTGCGCCGAGGATACGGATTTCCTGCTGCTGCTCAACGGCCATCATGAGCCGGTGGCATTTCGCATCTCGCATGAGCTCTACCATGGCGGCTGGCGGGTGGCTTTCGACACCGCGCGGCCGATGCTGGAGATTGACAAGGAGGCTGTGAAGCGCAATCGCCTGGTGAATCTCGCAGCCCGCTCCCTGGTGCTGCTCAGCCATGAACGCTAGCTGGCTGGCGACCTATCGGTTGCAGCTCCATGCCGGTTTTCCGCTGCCCGCGGCACAGCAGGTGCTGCCATATCTCGCTGAGCTCGGGATCAGCCACGTGTACCTGTCCCCATGCCTGCAGGCGATGCCCGGCAGCACGCACGGCTATGACGTCGTGGATCCGAGCAAGATCAGCGATGATCTCGGCGGCGAAGCGGCATGGACGAACTTCGTGCGCGCGGCGCGCGGACTGGGCCTGGGAATTTTGCTGGACATCGTGCCGAATCACATGGCCACCTCGCAACACAATCCGTGGTGGGACGATGTGCTGCTGCACGGGCCCTTCAGCCGCTTCGCCGATTTCTTCGACATCAGAATACCCTCGGGGCGGCCGTTTTGCGTGCACCTGTGCACATTGGCAAGACCCTACGGCGCGGCTTTGGAGGCCGGTGAGCTTCGCGTCGAGATGGTCGGCGGTGCGCCGCGCGTCAAGCACTACGAGACCACCTGGCCGCTGGGACCGGCATCGTGGGGCGGGTTGCTGGCCATGGCCGATGAGCCGTGCTTTCGCGCGTTGGAACAAATGCGCAGCGGCCCGTCGCCGGGTGAGAAAGATCGCTGCGACTACCAGCGTCACGCAGCGGCGGCGTGCGTCCTGCTCTCCGCCGCCGCCGAATCCGGCCGGCTGCAGCAGGCGGTCGATCGGATGCAGGGCGATCCGCCGGCGGTGCACGCGCTCCTGAGCGCGCAGTATTACCAGCTGCATGGCTGGAAGCTGGCGGGCGAGTTGACCAATTATCGCCGTTTCTTCGACATCGACACCCTGATCGGCATCCACGCGGAGTTGCCCGCGGTGGCGGCGGCCGCGCATGCGCGTGTGCGGCAGATGATTCGCGAGGGCGACATCGACGGCCTGCGGGTCGATCATCCCGACGGCCTGCGCGAACCGCTGCAATACTTCGAAGGTTTGCGCAATCTGCTGCCCGAGGGCCGCGTCTACATCGAAAAGATTCTGGAGAACGATGAGCGGCTCAAGCCGGACTGGCCGATCGACGGCACGGTCGGTTATGACTTTCTCGCCAAGGTGAATCGGCTGTGGATGGACGACCAACGCACCGAGGTGCTGACCTCGACCTATGCCGATTTCACCGGCCACTCGGTGGACTTCGGCAAGCTGGTGCGCGAGAAAAAGCGCGCCATTCTCGAGTCGACCTTCGCGGCAGCCCAAGAGCAGCTGGCCGAATCGGCGCTGGCGATCGCGCGCACCGCCTGGCAGACGCGCGATTTGAGTCCGCGGCAACTGCGCGAAGCGCTCGAGAAGCTGAGCACTGCGCTGAACATTTACCGAACCTACCGTACCGCCGAGTCGCTGGATGCCGATGACAAGCGGGTGCTGCTCGAGGCGCTGCAGAGCGCGCGCATCGGCGCAGCGGAGCTCGATCCCGGCGCGTTCGATTTTTTGTCGGCGCTGTTCACCAAGCCCCGGCTGACCGAGGCGGAGGCGGATTTCATCGCTCGCTGGCAGCAATTGACGCCCGCGGTCATGGCGAAAGGGGTGGAGGACACGATGTTCTATTGTTTCGACCGCCTGGTGTCCGGCAACGAAGTCGGATCACAGGCCTCGTTGATCGGCATTTCAGCGGACAAATTCCATGAATTCTGCCATTACCTGAGCGATCGCTGGCCGAACAGCATGCTCGCGACCTCGACGCACGACAACAAGCGCAGCGAGGATGTGCGCGCGCGCATTTCCATTCTTTCCGAGATACCGGAGCGCTGGTCGGAGGCCCTGCATCAGTGGTCGCAACTCAATGCCAATGCCTGGCAGAACCGCCTCCCGGACCGGCACGCGGAATACCTTCTGTATCAGACATTGATCGGTGCATGGCCGATCGATCGAGACCGGGCCTGGCAGTACATGCTCAAGGCCTGCCGCGAGGCCAAGATCAATACCTCCTGGCATGAGCCGAACGGCAGTTTCGAGGAGAAGATCCGCGGTTTCGTGGGCGGGGTGTTCGATACCCCGGATTTCATCGCCAGCCTCGAGCGTTTCATCGAACCGCTGATTCTGCCCGGGCGGATCAACAGTTTGTCCCAGACGCTCATCAAGATGGTCGCTCCGGGGATCCCGGATTTCTACCAGGGCACTGAATTATGGGATTTGAGTCTGGTCGATCCGGACAACCGCAGACCCGTGGACTTCAAGCTGCGCGCGCGGCTGATCAAGCGCGCGCTCGACGTCGATGCTGCGAAGGCGCTGGCGGATTGGGAATCCGGCATGCCCAAGCTGTGGATGACGGCACGGATACTGCGCGAACGCAAGCAGCGCCGCCAGGACTTTTCGGCCGCCAGCAAGTACCAACCGCTGGTTGCGCAGGGCAGTCATCTCGGCCGGCTGCTGGCCTTCCGACGCGGTGAAAATCTCATCGCGGTGGTGCCGCGCTTTACCTTGACCCTGGCGGGGGATTGGGCCGATACACGGTTGCCGCTGCCCGGCGGCGTCTGGCGCAACTGCTTCACCGGCGAGGTGATTCAGCGCGAGATCACCCCCGGCGCGCTGTTTGCCGCGTTTCCCGTCGCGCTCCTGATCCGGGATGCGGGATGATTTTTTCCGTTTGGGCGCCGAATGCCAAGTCGGTCGAGCTGATAGCCGGCGGCCAACGCGTTGCGCTTAGGGCCTTGGACAGCGGCTACTGGCAGGCCGAGGTCGCGGTCGACCGGCGAGACGGCTATCGATATTCAATCGACGGCGCGGCGCCGCTGCCGGATCCGCGATCCCGGTGGCAGCCCGCGGGCGTTCACGGCGCATCGCATATTTGGCCGCTGCCGGCGCACATGAGCGAGGGCGGCCGCTTCACGCCGGCCGCCCTGAACGAGGCCGTCATCTACGAGCTGCACATCGGGACCTTCACCGCGCAGGGCACCTACGCCGCTGCACAGACTAAGTTGCCGCATCTATGCGCGCTCGGCGTCACGCACGTGGAACTCATGCCGCTGGCGACGTTTCCGGGCCGGCACGGGTGGGGCTACGACGGCGTCGATCTGTTCGCGCCGTTTCCCGGCTATGGCACCCCCGCGGAGCTCGCCGCGCTCGTGCAGGCCTGCCATGCGTGCGGACTCGCGGTGCTGCTGGACGTGGTTTACAACCATTTGGGACCGGATGGAAATTATCTCGCGCAGTTCGGTCCGTATTTCACCGAGCGCTACTCGACCGGCTGGGGCGCGGCGATCAACTACGACGGTGCTCACAGCGACGAGGTGCGCCGCTTCGTCATCGACAATGCCCGCATGTGGCTGCGGGACTATGGCTTTGACGGGCTGCGGCTCGATGCCGTGCACGCCATCTTCAGCTTCGAGGCGCTGCATGTTCTCGAGGAGCTGTCGGCTGCGGTCAAGGCGCTCGGCGAGGAGCTGAAGCGCGAATTCGTGCTCATCGCCGAGAGCGATTTGAACGATCCGCGCCTGGTACACTCGGTGGCGCGCGGCGGTTATGGGTTGGATGCGCATTGGGCGGATGATTTCCATCACGCCATCCATCGATTTTTCACCGGCGAGAATCAAGGCTACTACGCGGACTTCCACGGGCTGCGCGACGTGGCGACCGCGCTGCGCGACGGCTATGTGTATCAGGGACAGTACTCGGCGTTTCGCGGCAGGCGGCACGGCAGAGCGCCGCAGGGCGTGGCGGCACGGCAACTCGTGGTGAGTGCTCAGAATCACGATCAGATTGGGAATCGCGCCCAGGGCGAGCGCCTGAGCATGATGTTGGACTTGCCGGAACTCAAGGCCATCGCGGCGCTCACGCTGCTCTCGCCCTTCGTGCCGCTGCTGTTTCAAGGCGAGGAGTGGGGCGCCGCGACGCCATTTCAATATTTCACGGATCATCAGGACCCTGAGTTGGGCCGGCTGGTCGCCGAGGGACGCAGCCGGGAATTCAGCGCTTTCCGCTGGCAGGGAGCAATCCCCAACCCCCAGGACCCCGCGACTTTCGCGCGCTCCAAGCTCGACTGGACCGAACTGTCGCTTCCGCGTCATGCCGAGCTCTTCGACTGGTATCGAAAGCTGATCCGCCTGAGGCGCGACCGCGTCCGGACGCCGCGCGAGAGCCGGGCGGATTCGCAAAAATCGGAGGTCGATTTCGATGCCGCGGCCGAATGGCTGGCCTTCGTTCATAATGGCGTGCTCGCCGTGTTCAATCTGGGCGATCGCGCGCAATGCATCCCGATGCCGGCCGGCGAGTGGCGTTTGGTTTTGCGCTCGGACGCGCCGCAGGCATGGCCGGTCGATGCGGTTGCACCCAGAGCGACGCTGATTTACCTCGGAGGTTAGGGTCGAATGAATTTACAGCTTCTACGTCAGTTCATCGAGGCCGTTTGGCAGAGCTCGATCGTCGAGCGGTTGCAGGCCTATGTGCGGATTCCCAACAAGTCCCCTGCATTCGATCCGGATTGGGAACGCCATGGCTACATGGACCAGGCCATCGAGCTGATGGCGGAGTGGTGCCGTGCCCAGCCGGTACCGCGCATGCGCGTGGAAGTGCGCCGCTTGCCGGGTATCACGCCCCTGTTGCTGGTCGACATCCCGGGCGAGTTGCCCGAGTGCGTTTTGCTGTACGGACATCTGGACAAGCAGCCGGAATTCACCGGCTGGCTGCCGGGACTGGGGCCCTGGGAGCCGGTGATTCGGGACGGCAAGTTATACGGACGCGGGGCTGCGGATGACGGCTACGCGGTGTTCAGTTCGCTGACCGCGATCGCGGCGCTGAAGGCGCAGGCCATTGCGCTGCCACGCTGTATATTGATGATCGAGGCAACCGAGGAGAGCGGCAGCATCCATTTGCCCGCGCACCTCGATGCGCTGGGGCCCAGCATCGGCGAACCTTCGCTGGTGGTCTGCCTCGACGCCGAATGCGGCAATTATGGACAGCTCTGGACCACGACCTCGCTGCGCGGAAACCTGGTCGGCAAGCTCAAGGTACGGGTGCTGACCGAGGGCGCGCATTCGGGTCTCGCCTCGGGTATTGCGCCAACACCCTTCCGGCTGCTCGGGCAGCTGATCGCACGGGTCGAGAACCCGGTGAGCGGCGAGCTGACGTTGCCGGAGTTGCATGCGGACATCCCGGAAGATCGACGTGCGCAAATCAGCGCGGCGGCGGCGGTTTTGGGCGCGCAATTTCTCGACAAGATTCCATTCGCGCCCGGCGTGATGCCGGTGTCGGCGGACCCTGTGGAATTGCTGGTCAACAATACCTGGCGGCCCTCGCTCGCGGTTACCGGCGCGGATGGGTTGCCGCCCCTGAGTGCGGCCGGCAACGTTTTGTTGCCGGAGATTTCCCTGAAAGTTTCCCTGCGGCTGCCGCCCACGGTGGAGCCTGCCCGCGCCGGCCGGGCGGTGCAGGAGGCGCTGCAGCGCAATCCTCCCTACGGCGCACAGGTCAGCTTCGAACCCGAGTCCTCGTCGGGCGGATGGAATGCACCGGCATTCGCACCCTGGTTCGAGCACTCGATGCAGCGCGCTTCGCGGCAGGTTTACGGACGTGATGCGGTGAGTTTGGGCGGAGGCGGCACGATTCCATTCCTGCGAATGCTGGGCGAGCGCTTTCCAGCGACGCAATTTTTCGTGACCGGCGTGCTCGGGCCGCATTCGAACGCGCACGGGCCCAACGAATTCCTGCATATCGAATACGCGACCCGGCTCACCGAGTGCGTGAGCATGGTGCTCGCCGATTTCGGCGAGCACTGCCGCTCACAGGCCTAGCTTGCCGGAAAAATAGCTGTATTCGCGCGCCTGCATCTTGGCGCGTTCCTCCGGGGTCGCACCTGCACCGTGGCCGCCCTCGATGACCTCGAAGTAGAGGTAGGGCGCTCCCATCGAGGCAAGTTTGGCGGCGAATTTTCGCGCGTGCTGCGGACCGACGCGATCGTCCTTGGTGGTCGACCAGATCAGCGCCTGCGGATAGTTCACGCCCGGCTTGAGATTGTTGTAGGGCGAGATGGAGGCCAGAAATGCCCGTTGCGCGGGAACCGACACACTGCCGTACTCTCCCACCCAGGAACTGCCCGCCGCGATCTGTTCGTAGCGCAGCATGTCGAGCAGCGGAACTTGAATGTCGACGGCGCCCCACAGCTGCGGGTGCTGGATGAACTCCACTCCCATGAGCAAACCGCCGTTCGATCCGCCCATGATGCCAAGGTGCGGTGAACTCGTGAGTTTTTTCGCGATGATATCCTCGCCCACCGCGGCAAAATCATCGTAGATGCGCTGGCGATGCGTCTTCAGCCCCGCTTCGTGCCAGGCGGGGCCGAATTCGCCGCCGCCGCGGATGTTGGCCAGCACGAAGGCGCCGCCGCGCTCCAGCCACAGCTTGCCGAGTTCCGCCGAGTACATGGGCGTGCGCGCAACCATAAAACCGCCATAGGCGTTCAAAATCGTGGGCGTGCTGCCGTCCATTTTCATCGCGGTCGGATGGACGATGAAGTAGGGGATCTTGGTACCGTCCTTGGAAGTGGCGGCAAACTGTTCGACCACATGGTGCGAGGCGTCGAATTTCGCCGGCAGCGTCTTGACCGTCAAGAGCGTGCCCTTGCCGAGGTCGGCCAGCATCAACCTGGGAGGCGTCAGAAAGCCTGCCACTTGAACGAACGCTTGGTCGCCATGCAGATCGGCGTCGATGATGTTGACGGAGATATTGTCGGGCAGCTCGAGCTGGCGGCGCACCCAACGATCGTTCGGTTCGGGCGCGTAGGAAAAGGCGCGGCCGTTGACATTGTCGAGCGTATGCACCAACAGATGTCCACGGGTGATGCCGGCTTCCACGAAAGCCTCGCGCGCCGTGGGCGCGTAGATGAGCGCAGGCTGCAGGTGTCGGGGATCCGACACGACTGCCGACAACTCGAACGACACCAGCGAGCCCTGCTGCAGGGTCGGTTGTCCGGCGCGTTTCCAGTCCTCGTGCAGACTCGCGACCAGGCGGCCGTCGATCAGCCCCAGCAGCTCGGTCTTCATCGGCATGGCCAGTTTTACCGGCTGCTGCGCGCCAAGCAGATAGAACTCGAAATCGAAAATCGAAACCGCGCGCTGCACCAGGGTGAGGCTGTGGCCGGAACCGTCGTTCAGCGCAATCGGCGCAGCGCTCACGTCCTGCGCCGTACCGCGGAACACCTCGACGGCTGCATCGAGCGGCTGGCCGCGCTTGATGCGCTTGACGACATAGGCGTATCCGGAGCGCGTCACCTCGCCCGGTTTCCATTCGCGTGAAATCAGCAGCGTGTCGGCGTCCTGCCAGGCCACATCCTGCTTGCCCGTGGGCAGCGCGAAGCCGCCGTCGACGAACGCGCCCTTCGCCAGGTCGAACTCGCGCAAGCTGACGGCATCCTCGCCGCCGTCCGACAAGTTGAGCATGCAGCGCTGCTCCTCGGGCTCGCGGCAGATTGCCCCCTTCCAGAACCAATTCGCCTTTTCCGATTTGGACAGCGCATCCAGATCAACGACGGTGCGCCAGTCAGGTGCGGTGTTTTGAAAATCCGCCTGGCTGGTTTCGCGCCAGATTCCGTGCGGATGCTCCGCGTCCTGCCAGAAATTGAATACCTTGCCGCCGATGATGGAAGGCTCGGGGATTCTGTCCTTTGCCTCGACGATGACTTTGGCATCATGATAGAGCGTCTTGAAGCGCGGGTCGCGCTCGAGTACGGCGTCGGTCTTGGCGTTTTCCGCCCTGACCCAGTTCATGGCGCGTGCGCTATGCGCCTGCTCCAACCAAATGAACGGATCATCGGGCGGCGCAGTTGCCGCCATTCCCAGGTTGGACGCGAGGCCGGCGCAGATACCGATGAGCAATGATGTTTTTTTCATCGGCGAAATATACACGCCCGTCGGGCAAGTGTGGGCGCAGTCAATTATAATGCGGCGATGGACTCATTCCCCCTGCCGCAAAGCACGCCTGAGGATGTCGGCCTGTCCAGCGCGGGCCTGGCCCGGTTGGCGGGGGTGATGCGCGCTGAGGTCGAACGCGGCCGCGTGCCGGGAGCGGTGGCGCTGGTCGCACGGCGCGGCAAGCTTGCCTATTTCGAGAGCTTCGGTCAGCGCGATCCGCTGCGCGCCGGGCCCATGGCGCTCGACAGCATCTTTCGCATCTATTCGATGACCAAGCCGATCGTCTCGGTCGCCGCCATGATGCTGTGGGAAGAAGGCCGCTTCCTGCTCAGCGATCCCATCGCCAAGTACCTGCCCGAGCTCGGGAGTCTCAAGGTCGCCGTGATGCGCGGCGCCGAGCTCGAGCAAGTGGACGCCGAAAGGCCCATCACCATCCAGGACCTGCTGCGCCATACCTCCGGTCTGACCTATGAATTCCGCGGCAACGGTCCGGTGCACAAAATGTACATGGGCGCGCGGATTTACAGTCGCGATCAAAGCAACGCCGATCAGGTGGCGGCGCTGGCCAGGCTGCCGCTGCTCAATCAGCCGGGCACCAAGTGGGAATACAGCCGCTCTACCGATGTGGTGGGACGGCTCGTCGAGGTGCTCTCGCAGGCATCGCTCGGGGACTTCCTGCGGCAGCGGATTTTCGCCCCCTTGGGGATGAGCGACACCGCGTTTCACGTCCCCGAGGGAAAGCTCGCGCGGCTTGCGGAGAGCTTTGCCAAGGACCCGGAAACCGGGACCGGCGTGCAATTGGTAAACGTCAAGGATGCGCCCAAGTTCGAGTCGGGGGGCGGCGGATTGGTATCGACGGCCGGCGACTACGCGCGCTTTTTGCAGATGCTGTTGGAGCGCGGCAGGTTTGACGGTACGCGCTTCTTGAGCCGCAAGACGATCGAGCTGATGACGGCCGACCACCTCGGGCCCATCTCCGGTGCCGCCGACCTGCTGCTGCCGGGCTATGGCTTCGGCCTGGGGTTCGCGGTGCGCCTGCAGCCGGGCATTTCTCACGTGCCGGGGTCGGTGGGCCAATATTTTTGGGGAGGCCTTGCGGGCACGACGTTTTGGGTCGATCCGGCGGAGCAGTTGTTCGCGATCATGATGATCCAGGCGCCGGGTCAACGCGATTACTTCCGGACATTGTTCCGCGATCTGGTCTACGCCGCGTTCGACGATTGAGCCGCCAGGATGGCGATGGCTTCCGGGGCAAGCGCCGCCTGGGCGCGCCACCAGCCGGCGGTGAAGAGGCAGGCATGATGCCGGGTGAACACTTCGCTCAACGCCGGCGGAATACATAGGAACGGCAGCCACTGCTCGGGAAACACGTCGCGCGGTCCGCAGTGAAACCAGGGTTCCGAACTCACCTCCTCCTCTTCGTTGCGCGCCCGCGGCAGATCGCGAAAAACGCAGTCCGACAGCAGGCCGATTTCGTCGTAGTCATAGAAGATCACCCGTCCGTGACTGGCCACGCCAAAATTCTTCAGCAACAGATCCCCCGGAAACACGTTGCTGGCGGCGAGGTCACGCAATGCGTTGCCGTAGTCGATGATCGCAGACTCTGCTTGAGCGGGTTCGGCTTCGCGCAGAAATAAATTCAGCGGCCGCAGGCGTCTCTCGATATAGCAGTGCTCAACGATCAGATCCTCGCCCTCGATGCGGCAGCTCTCGGCGGCTTCCCGCAGCAGCTCCCCGGCCAGATCGGGCATGAAGCGCGCGCGCGGCAGGCGCAGGCGTTTGAACTCCTGCGCATCCACCAGCCGGCCGGCACGATCGTGCCGGAACACGAATTGATAGCGATCGATGACGTCGGCGCGGGTCGTGGTTTTCGGCGCGCCGAACTTGTCGCGTATCACCTTGAACACCAGGTCGTGCGAGGGCAGGGTGAATACGATCATGACCAGGCCGCGCTCGCCGGGCGCATGTACGAAGCTGTCGATGGAATTGCCCAGCTGACGCTGCAGCGCGAAGTAGCGTTCGGTCTTGCCCTGCTTGGCGCGCCCGAGCACGGTGTACAGTTCATCGACGGATTTGCGCGGCATGAATGAGCGCAGCAGCGTGATCGCAGCACTGACCACCGGCAGATCGACGTGAAAATAGCTGTGCGAATAGCCGAACAGCGATCCCACCTCGGCGCGCGACAGCATTACGGCATCCACCTGCACGGCCGATTGCAGAATGGTGAACGCCAGCACCAGCGGCGTGATGGCGCCGTCGCCGATCACGCGACCCACCACGAAGGCGTGCATGCCGCGATAGAACACCGGCTCGATCAGTTCGATCGATTCCGGCGCGCCGCTCGAGCGGCCGGTGGCGAAGTAGCGCCCGATCTCCGCGCTGATGCGGTGGGCGGCGGATTCCGCATCGCCGAGCGAAGCGCCGAACGGCAGATCAATCAGGATCTCGCGCACCGCGGTGCGCAACGAACCGCCGACCCGATACACCCGGATCGGCACCGATCCGCAAGCCCGCCCCGCAGTGGTGGCGCAAAATTCCACCTGCTTGTTGACGCCGACCGTACCGAACAAATCGCGCGTTACCGAATTGAAAAAAGTGTGGTAGAAATCGCTGTCCGCGCGGCGTGCGACCAGCGTTTCAAACACCCCTCTGGTCTCGGTCCAAAGCGCGACGTCGGTGCGCCGCACCTTGAGCTGGCCGCTCATCACGGCGACGCAGCGCGCCACGCGCAGCTCGTAGAGTTCGATTCGAGCCACCGAATCCGCCTGGGCCGCCCGCCAGTCCTCGGCGAGGAAATTGCCTGCGGCACGCCGCGTGATGCGGCCGAACTCCTCGTTGTAGAGGCGGAAGTGTTCGGCGATCTGCGCCGCCATGACGGCGGCGAGCTCTGCGCACATCAGGGCACCCTTCAGGCGACCACGCGTTGCGGCGCAGCCATCGGCTGAAACTGTTCAGCCTCGGTGCTGCCGGCCATTGCCACCGTCGAACTCTTCGCGCTGATCGCGGTTTGCACGGCATCGAAATATCCGGTGCCGACGAACGCCTGATGCTTGGTGGCGCGGTACCCCGATGCCTCCTGGCCGAACTCGCGCTGCTGCAGCTGGGAATATCCCAGCATGCCGTCGGCGCTGTACGCCGAGGCCAGTTCGAACATCGACAGATTCAGGGCGTGCCAGCCGGCCAGCGTGATGAATTGGAAGCGGTAGCCCAGGGCGGCAAGATCCTCCCGCCACTTTTTCATCGCGGCCGCGTTGAGCTTGGCGGCCCAGTTGAAGGAAGGCGAGCAGTTATAGGCCAGCAGCTTGCCGGGAAACTTGGCATGAATCGCCGCGGCAAAGCGTTTTGCCTCGGTCATGTCCGGTTTGGAGGTTTCGCACCAGATCAGATCGCAGTAGGGCGCGTAGGCCAGGCCGCGCGCGATGGCCTGATCGATCCCGGCCTTCACCTGGAAAAATCCCTCGCTGGAACGCTGGCCGGTCAGGAAGGCCTGATCGCGCGGGTCATGATCGGTCAGCAGCAGATCGGCGGCGTCCGCATCGGTGCGCGCGATGATCACCGTGGGCACGCCCATCACATCCGCCGCGAGCCGCGCGGCGACCAATTTGTTGATGGCTTCGGCGGTCGACACCAGTACCTTGCCGCCCAGGTGCCCGCACTTTTTAGCGGAGGAGAGCTGATCTTCGAAGTGTACGGCGGCCGCGCCTGCACGAATCAGCGCCTTGGTCAGTTCGAAGGCATTGAGATTGCCGCCGAAGCCCGCCTCGGCATCGGCAATGATGGGCGCCAGCCAATCGATGTCCGCCTTGCCTTCCATGTGATGAATTTGATCGGTGCGAATGAGCGCGTTGTTGATGCGCTCGACCATCTTGGGCACCGAGTCCACCGGATACAGACTTTGGTCCGGATAGACCTCGCCGGCGGAATTTGCATCGCCGGCAACCTGCCAGCCGGAGCAATAAATCGCCTTGAGTCCCGCCTGCACGGTTTGGATGGCTTGATTGCCGCTCATGCAGCCGAGGCCGGCGACCACGGTTTCGCTGTGCAGCAGGCGCCAGAATTTTTCGGCGCCAAGCCTCGCCAGCGAATATTCGATTTTCACCGATCCGCGCAGCCGTGCCGCTTCCGCCTCGCTGTAGGGCCGTTCCACGCCTCGCCATCGGTCGTTCACATGTGCGTTCACGTCGATTCTCCTGAAGTTCTGTCTTGCGTAATGGGGTGGCACAAGCTTAGAGTGTTTAAAGCGCGGATTTACACATTGGAAATTTAACAGTGTGAATTTCACAGGAGCAGCATGGCGGGTCTGATCCGGCAGGGACATTTCCTGGGTGCGAAATTGCGCTCGCTGCGCAAGCGCAACGGCTTGACGCTCGATGAGCTGTCCGCGCGTTGCGTGCAAATTGACGCCGCCGGCGCACCATCCGTGTCCTATCTCAGCATGGTCGAGACCGGCAAGCGCATGCCGTCGGCGCACATGCTGGCTATGTTGGCGGGAATTTTCAGCAAGGACGCGCGCTGGTTCCTGGATGAAAACACCGAAGTCGAGCTCCCGCCGCCGGCGCGCCGCCGCGGCGGCCTCGAGGCCATGCCGCTCGAACCCGCCTTCCTGTTCTCGCATGAATTGCTGCAGAACGCGTTGCCGGAACTGCTTTCGCAGACCGGCACCACCGGCCGGCAATTCGCCCAGCTGTTGATTCGAGTCTGGCAGGAAACGCGCCACAATAATTTTCCGGATATCGAGCGCGCGGCGGAGGAGTGCGGAAATCGGCAGATGCCCTTGACCCTGGAGGCGCTGATGACGATTTGCAGACGCCATGCGCTGGAGATCAAGTGGTTCGATGGCGACGGGTGCAAGCCGGGCGGCGCGTTGGTGCGGTCCCGATTCGAAGCGCCGGGAACCGTGCTGGTCAACAAACGTCTGCGCGGTCAGGAAGAACGGCTCAAGTACGAGCTGGCATTTTTCGTGGGACACAAGATCCTGCACAACGGCGACGGCATGGTATCGCCGCACAGCGCGGCTCAATCCGGCGACGGCGAGTCGCCCGGCTCCGCGGCCGGCATGGGCGCACAGGATGTGCTGTATGCGTGGCGCGATTTTGAATGCAGTTTCTTCGCCGGCGCACTGCTGTGTCCGCGAATTCCGTTCCGCCGATTTCTGATCCGTGAATCCCACAGCGTCGCCGCCTGCCACAAGGCGGGCGTCACGCCGGCGCTGGTCATGCGACGCATGACCGCCGTGTCGCCGTACCGGCACTGGCATTTTTTCGATGCCTATCCGCCGGGGTATCTGCGCGCGGTTTATCGCGGCAACGGCATTCCGCTGCCCTGGGGAAATATGAGTCTGGTGTCGGATCCCTGCCCGCGATGGGCGGTGTTCAGGCTGCTGCAGACGCCCGGCGTCCCTGCCGTGCAGAAACCCAAGTCGCAGATATCGGTCATGCAGGACGGCAAGCGTGCGCGGCTATATTGCTGTCATTCGCTGCTGACGCGCGATGCCTTGGACGAACTGCACGTGCTGTCGGTCGGGGTGGATCTGCTGCCGGCGCTCGATGCGCAAGGATATGACGGCGAGCACATCGTGGCCGCGGTCGCCGAATCCTGCCGCCGCGGCGGCGGCGACGGTGCCATCCCCGCGGCTGCCGCCACCGCCATCCGCGCCGCGTCCCAGGTGCTGAACATTGCGTGGATCGCCGAGGCGCTCGGCTCCGAGGCGAGTGTCATCTGCCCGCGCAGCGGTGCCTGCCCGCGGCCGCATCCGGCGTGCGCTTGATGCGCGTGCTCAGCCCCACGGTGCAGGGAAAATGGAACATTACGATCAATACGCCGATGGGCGACAAATCGGGCGTGCTCGAGCTGCATGTGGACGGCGCGAGCGTTACCGGTTCGCTGTCCGATGCCGATCACCGGGTCGAGATCACCAACGGCAGGATCGAGGGAAACCAATTGAGCTGGCAGGCGCGCATCGCCAAGCCGATGCGCCTGAGCTTCAAATTCACCGCGCTCGTCGATCAGGACCGGATCAGCGGCGAGGCGCGCCATCTGCTCGGGACTGCACGCTTTACCGGCACGCGGGCCTAATCGATCGGCGCGTACATCTCGGTACGCAGCTTCTCGACCGGCGTGCTGCCCGGATCATCGACGAACCAGGAACTCATCGGGCCGTTCGCCGTGTAGCCATGGGCTGCCATGAAGGCGAGCAGCTGATCATGAGTCCGCGCCAAGCCATCGTAGGCGCCGACGTGCGTCGTCTTCAACGCCTTGCCCGCATAACTTTGCACGACTCGAACGCCGTCCGCTGCGGCGACATCGGCCCGATCCACCGGAATGGCCGCGTCGAACTGATAGTTGCCCGCGGTGGCAGCGCCATCGGTTCCCAGCGGTGCGCCGGCCTGGTGCAGTTTGTTCTTCGCCATGAACTTGCCGATCTGCCCGAAGGCCTCGGCGTATGCCTTGCCGATGGCGTCGCGCGGCGCGGTTTCGCTCACCACCAATAAAGGAACGGCCTTGAGCTGCACCGGCTCCGCGCTGAATCCCGCGATCCCGGTGTTCGGCATGCCCTCGACGAGCGTTTTGAGCCTGGCCAGACCGGTGGCGAAGTCCTTGCCGAGCATCCCGTCCATGGTAAGGCCGATGTAGTGACCGATGGGATTGGCTCCCATGTCGACGTCGACCGTCCAGGTCACATGGGTCATATTGCCGTCGGCGGACAGCGTCATCAGCGATTTCGCGACGCCCATTTCCCCGAAGTCCAGATCGCTCGCGACCGACTGATCCGGCGTCGATGCCGTGATCAGCTGCGTGCCGGAGCCCACCTTGTCATTGCCCTTCCAGAGCAATTTGGCGCCGACGCCATCACGCGGGCCTTCCGTGGTCTGGATCATGTTCGGATCCAGGTCCTGCCAGGGAGACCATTTCGGAAACAGCACGAAGGAATTGATGGCGGCGTAGACCAGGCTCGCGGGCCGGTCGATCGAAACCGAGCGCTTGACCTGCACGTGGCGCGGCAGGATCAGACCGATGACGGCAAGCAGCAGCACCGCGGCCGCGAGGCCGATGAGTATTTTTTTTAGCATTTCTCCCCCAAAAAGATTGTCAACGTCAGCCGGAGTCGCCTTCCTCGCTTTCGCCGGCCGCGCTCTGCACGTAGTTCTGCAGGCCCATCTTCTCGATCAACCCCAATTGCTCTTCCAGGAAGTCGATGTGCTCTTCTTCGCTCTTTTGAATATGCACCAGCAGGTCGCGGGTGACGAAATCCTTGGCCGTCTCACAGTGGGCAATGGCCGTTGTGTACATGGGATGGGCTTCCATCTCGCGGCGCAGATCGCATCGAAGTATTTCCTGCACATCTTCGCCGACGAACAGCTTGCCCAGGTCCTGCAGGTTCGGCAGACCGCCGAGGAAAAGAATACGCTTGACCAGGCGGTCCGCGTGCTTCATTTCGTCGATTGATTCCGCGTATTCGAGCCTGCCGAGCCGCTTCATGCCCCAGTTGTCGAGCATGCGCGCGTGCAGGAAATATTGATTGATCGAGGTGAGTTCGTTCTTGAGGGCTTGATTGAGGAACTTCAGTACTTTCGCGTCACCTTGCACGATTGGCCCCTTGTGGATTGCGCGTGAGCTTTGAGCGCGGATTGTAAGCCCGAACCCAATCCTCTAGGAATCAATCGCGGATCAGAGCGCGAATTCGGTGGCGGCAGCGAACAATCCCGACCTGGCGTCACATGCTTTCAGCGAAGCAGCTAATGCCGATTTGGCCTCAGGCAGGCACTTGCCGCAGCAGGTTCCAACCCCAAGATCGCGGGTCAGATCGCGCAATGAGTTGGCGCCGCCTTTGACGGCACCACGGATCTGTCGATCTGAAACGGCTTTGCACACGCAAACGATCATGGGGATATTGTGAACGCGAATACGAATGATTGTCAATACGTATAAAACTATCGTATCGGGTTATGTCGAATGCGGATTTTGATATGCTCAAATGGCGTGCCGAAAAGGTCACCCGGATATCCTGGGCTCCGACCGACCGAGAGATGATAAAGTGTTAAAAATCAAATACTTGAATAAAGTTGCGGCTGTGTTTTGTATAGCATTGCCGCTGGCGGCCTGTGGCACCGCAGGGCAGCAGGCGCCGCCGCCGCCCCAGGTCAGCGTGGCCCAAGTGCTGGTGAAACGCGTCAAGGACTGGGACGAGTTCACCGGCAGGCTACAGGCCGTCGAGTCGGTGGGAATCCGCCCGCGAGTCTCGGGCTACATCGACAAGGTGGCATTCACCGAAGGCAGCCTGGTCAAGCGCGGAACGCTGTTGTTCGTGATCGATCCGCGGCCTTATCAGGCGGAATACGATCGGGCCGCCGCCGATGTGAAGCGCAGCCAAACGGCATTGGATTTGGGCCGGATCGAATTGACCCGGGTGCAACGCCTGAAGGACAGCGGTGCCGTCTCGCAGGAAGAGTTGGACCAGCGCAAGAGCACGGTGGCGCAGGCCGAAGCCAACGTCGCAGGTTCCAAAGCCGCCCTTGAAGCCGCGGCGCTCAACTTGAACTTTACCCGGGTCACCAGTCCGATCGATGGGCGCGTCAGCCGCGCCGAAGTGACCCGCGGCAATCTGGTCACCGGGGGCAGCAACGGCGGCACGCTGCTCACCTCGGTGGTATCGATGGATCCGATCTACCTGTACTTCGATGCCGACGAACAAAGCTACCTGCGCTATACCCAGATGGCGCGCAACGGCGAACGTCCGAGTTCGCGCGAATCCGGCAATCCGGTCATGGTCGGGCTTGCCAATGAGGAGGGATTCCCGCACCCCGGCACCGTGGATTTTGTCGACAATCAGTTGAATCCGCAGACCGGCACCATCCGTGCGCGCGCGGTGCTGCAGAACAAGGACGGCCAGTTCACGCCCGGCCTGTTCGCGCGGGTTCAGCTGCTCGCCGGCGGCGAATATTCCGCGGTGCTGATCGATGACCGTGCCGTGAATACCGACCAGAGTCAGAAGTATGTGCTGCTGCTTGGCGCCCACAATCAGGTCGAGTATCGCAAGGTCAAACTCGGGCGCATCATCGACGGCCTGCGCGAGGTGCGCGAGGGCCTCAAGGCCGGCGACGTCATCGTCGTGAATGGCGCGCAGCGCGTGCATCCGGGCATCACGGTCGCGCCGCAGCGTGTGACCATGGGGGCGGGCGCGCCCGACGCCGGTTGAGCGGGCGATGAATATTTCCTCGTTTTTCATCGAGCGGCCGATATTCGCCACGGTGCTCGCGATCCTGATCACCGTCGCGGGCCTTTTGGCGATGCCGAATCTGCCGATCAGCGAGTATCCTGAAATCGTTCCGCCCACCGTCGTGGTCAGCGGCCAGTATCCGGGAGCATCGCCCAAGACCATCGCGGAAACGGTGATCACGCCGCTCGAACAGCAGATCAACGGCGTGGAAGATGCCATTTACACCAATTCCACCGCGACGCCGGACGGCACTTTCTCGATCACCGTGACCTTCAGGCTCGGCACTGATCTGGACATCGCGCAGGTGCAGACCCAGAACCGCGTCGCGCAGGCCGAGTCGCGCCTGCCGGACGTGGTCAGGCAGATCGGCCTGGTCACGCAAAAACGCTCGCCGGATCTCACCATGGTGGTGTTCCTGAAATCCGGCGACGGCCGCTACGACTCCTTGTACCTGCGCAATTACGCGGTGATTCAGATCAAGGACGTGCTGGCACGCCTGCCGGGCATGGGCGATGTGCGGGTGTTCGGATCCGGCGATTACGCGATGCGCCTGTGGTTGGACCCAGGAAAAATCGCCGCCCGCAACATGGATGTCGATGAAGTGCTCGCGGCGGTCCGCGAGCAGAACGTGCAGGTTGCCGCCGGACAAATCGGCGGCCAACCCGCGCTGCCGGGGACGCAGTTCGAATACATCGTGAACGCCCAAGGCCGGCTGCAGACCGAGCAGGAGTTCGGCAACATCGTGGTCAAGAGCGGCGCCAACGGCGAGACCACCTATCTTCGCGACATCGCGCGGATCGAGTTGGGCCCGGACAACTATGCCTTGCGCAGCATGCTGGACGGCGGTCCCGCGGTGGCGATCCCGGTATTTCAACTGCCGGGCGCCAACGCGCTGCAGCTATCGGATGCGGTGCGCGGCAAAATGAAGGAACTTGCCAAAAGCTTTCCGCAAGGCGTGAGCTACGAGATCGACTACGACCCGACCGTGTTCGTGCGCAGTTCGATCGAATCCGTGGTGCACACCCTGTTCGAGGCTGTGCTGCTGGTGGTTCTGGTGGTCGTGGTTTTCCTGCAAACCTGGCGCGCCAGCGTCATCCCCTTGGTGGCGGTCCCGGTGGCCATCGTGGGCACGCTCGCGGCGCTGCTGCTGGCCGGCTTCACCATCAATTCGCTCACCTTGTTCGGCCTGGTGCTGGCGACCGGCATCGTGGTCGACGATGCCATCGTGGTGGTGGAGAACATCGAACGCAAGATCGAGCAGGGCCTGAATCCGCATGCGGCGGCGCATGCCGCGATGGGCGAAGTCACGCGGCCGATCATTTCCATTGCGCTGGTGCTGTGCGCGGTATTCGTGCCGGTCGCGTTCGTCTCCGGTCTGACCGGCCAGTTCTACCGGCAGTTCGGCATCACGATTGCGGCGAGCACCCTGATCTCGACCTTCAACTCGCTGACCCTGTCGCCGGCGCTTGCGGCACTGCTGCTCAAACCGAGGAATGCGCCGCCCGATGTGTTTCAGCGCGCCATCAACAAGGTGCTGGGTGGATTTTTCCGCCTGTTCAACCGCGGATTCGAGCAGGGGTCCGAGCGTTACGGGCGCGGCGTGCGGCGGCTCACGGCGATGCGCGTGCTGGTGCTCGGGGTGTTCGGCTGCCTGTTGATCGGCACCTGGGGCATGTTCCGGCTGGTGCCCGGGGGATTCATTCCCGCACAGGACAAGCAGTATCTGATCGGCATCGTGCAATTGCCGGATGCGGCATCGCTCGATCGAACCGAGAAAGTGGTGCGGCGGATCTCGGTGCTGGCCAGGGAGACGCCGGGAATCGATCACGTCATCGGCTTCTCGGGCCTGTCGGTGCAAGGCTTCGTCAACCTGAGCAACGCCGCCGTGCTGTTCTTTCCGCTCAAATCCTTCGATGAACGCAAAACCAAGAATTTATCGGCGGCGGCAATCGCGCAGGAACTCAACAAGAAATTCTCCGCCATCCAGGAGGCCACGATCTTTGCGGTACCGCCCCCGCCGGTGCAGGGCCTGGGAACCACGGGAGGCTTCAAGCTGTACATTCAAGATCGCGGCGCCCACGGCTACGATGAACTCGCGCGGGTCACCGCCGAAGTCTTGGACAAGGCGCGGCAGCAACGCGAATTGAATCCTTACGCCACTTACACAACCTACCAGAACAGCGTTCCGCAGCTGTTCGCGGACGTGGACCGGGTCAAGGCCAAGAACCAGGGTGTCCCGCTCTCCGAAGTGTTCGATACGTTGCAGGCTTATCTCGGTTCGGAGTACGTCAACGATTTCAACCGCTTCGGACGCACCTATCGCGTGTATGCGCAAGCCGAGGCGCAATTTCGCAATCAACCGGAGGACGTCGCCAACCTGAAGATGCGCAATCTGAACGGCGACATGGTGCCGATGGGTGCGGTGGCCGACATCCGCTTCGAGGCGGGACCGGACCGCGTGTCGCACTACAATGTGTACCTCGCCTCCGACATCAACGGGCAGGGTGCGGCCGGAGTTTCGTCGAGTCAGGCGACCGCGGCCATGGAGCGCGTGCTGAACCAGACCCTGCCCAATGGCTTCGGCTATGAATGGACGGATCTGACCTTTCAGCAGAAGTCGGCGGGCAACACGGCGCTGCTGGTGTTTCCGATCTGCGTCATGCTGGTCTTCCTGATTCTGTCCGCTCAGTACGAGAGCTGGGCGTTGCCGCTTGCCGTGATACTCATCGTGCCGATGTGTCTGTTGTCGGCGATGGCGGGCGTCTGGCTCAAAGGCTCGGACAACAACGTGCTCACGCAAATCGGTTTCATCGTGCTGGTGGGACTCGCCTGCAAAAACGCCATCCTCATCGTCGAGTTCGCGCGCGCGCGCGTCGAGCACGGTCTGGCGCCGGTCGACGCCGCGATCGAAGCGTGCCGGCTGCGGCTGCGGCCGATTCTCATGACCTCATTCGCCTTCATCATGGGAGTGATTCCACTCGTGATCGCCAGCGGCGCCGGCAGCGAAATGCGCGAGGCCATCGGCATCGCCGTATTTGCCGGCATGCTCGGCGTGACTTCGTTCGGCCTGTTTCTGACGCCGGTGTTCTTCGTCACCATCGAGACCTGGCTGGCGCGCCGCAAGCAGCGCCCGGACTACGCGTCGCTGTCCGCCGACGAGGAGCCGCCTCGTGGGTAGCCGCCTCATGGGTAGCCGCAGCGCCGCGGCCGCGGCAATCGTGTTGTTGGCGGGCTGTGCCGTGGGGCCGGACTATCACCGGCCGGAGACGCCGGTGGATACGCATTTCGCCAATGCCGGCGAGCCGGGTTTCGAGGAAACCAACCCGGTCGAACATTATTGGACGCGCTTTGAGGACCCGTTGCTCAACGGCCTGGTTGAGGATGCGCTGGGGCATAACAAGGACTTGAGCGCCGCAGAGGCGAATCTGCGCGCCGCGCGCTCCGCCAGACGCCTGGCGGGTTTCGACCAATATCCAACCATCAATCTGGCCGCAGGCTACAGCCACAATCTGGATTCGCAGGAGCAATTACCAGGCGTCGACATGCACGATCGGGAGTTCGATGTTGCGCAGGCCGGCTTCGACGGCTTGTGGGAACTCGATCTGTTCGGCCGCGTGCGCCGCAATGTCGAAGCGGCCCGCGCCGATGTCGGCGCCGCGGCCGCGACGCTCCAGGATGCGCGCGTCAGCATCATCGCCGAGGTGGCACGCGACTATTTCATTCTGCGGGGCCTGCAGGATCAATTGGCGCTCACGCGACGCAATGCGGACAATCAATTCGACTCGCTCAAGCTCACGCGCACTCGTTTGGAGGCGGGCCGGGGCAATGAACTGGACACCTCGCGCGCCGAGGCCCAGTGGCAGACGACGCTGGCCTCAATTCCCACGCTGGAGGCAACGATTGCCACCACCTCTTACCGCTTGAGCGTGCTCACCGGTCGGCAGCCCACGGCCCTGAGCGCCGGTCTTGCCGCCGCTGCTGCTCCGCCGCCGCTGCCGCGCTTGAACGCGATTGGGACGCCCGAGCAGCTGCTGCGCCGGCGCCCGGACGTGCGCGTCGCCGAACGGCAGCTCGCCGGGGCCACGGCGCGCGTCGGCGTGGCCATGGGCGACCTGTTTCCCAAGGTAACCTTGCTCGGCGAGGTGGGCTACTTTGCGCCGACCTTCGGTGACTTCGGCCAGAGCGAGGCGCGCTCCTTCTCGGTCGGCCCCAGCATCTCCTGGGCCGCATTCGACCTGGGCCGCGTGCGGGCACGCATCGGTTCCGCCAAGGCGCAAACCGATGCGGCGTTGGCCGCCTACGAAGGCGCGGTGCTCGGGGCCTTGGAAGACACCGAGGGCGCGCTGATCAATTACGGGCATTCGCAAACGCGGCGCGAGTCCCTGCAGGTGGCCGCCGCGGCCAGCGACAAGGCGGCCGACCTGGCGCGCAAGCGCTTCGAGGGCGGGCTCATCGACTTTCTGGAGGTGCTCGACGCCGAGCGCAGCGCGTTGAGCGCCGAATTGCTGCTTTCGCAAAGCCGCACGGATGCTGCAACTTCGCTCATCGCCGTGTATAAGGCCTTGGGCGCCGGTTGGCGCGCATCGGGACAAAAATGAAGATCTACTCCTGGAACGTCAACGGTATTCGCGCCGTGCATAAGAAGGGCCTGTTCCTCGCGTTTCTCGAGGCACACCAGCCGGACATCCTGTGTCTGCAGGAGACCAAGGCGGAACGCGGTCAAATCGAGATCGAGTTGCCCAACTACCGCGAGTACTGGAATTCGGCGGTAAAGAAGGGCTATTCGGGCACGGCAATATTCTCCAGGCACGAGCCGCTCAACACCATCAACGGTTTCCCCGGCGAGTTTGCCAAGCGCTTCAGCTTTGCCGATGAGTTGAAACGCGACAGCGCGGAAGAAGGGCGGGTCATCACCGCGGAGTTCCCGAAATTTTTCATCGTGACGGTGTATACGCCCAACGCCAAGGATGATTTGAGCCGCCTGGCGCTGCGGCACAAGCACTGGGATCCGGCGTTTCTCGACTATTGCAAGCAGCTGGAGAAGACCAAGCCGGTCATTTTTTGCGGTGATCTCAATGTTGCCCATACCGAGCTCGATCTCACCAATCCGAAGCCGAATCGCGGCAAAAAGGGTTTCACCGACGAGGAGCGCGCGGGTTTTCAGGCCTTCGTCGATGCCGGATTCATCGATACGTTCCGACTGTTCACGCAGGGCAACGGCCATTACTCATGGTGGAGTCATTTTGCCAATTCCCGGGCGCGCAACGTCGGATGGAGGATCGACTATCTGATGGTGTCGTCCCAGCTGCGCGCGGCGGTGAAAAGCGCGCAAATCCATGCCAAGGTGATGGGCAGCGATCACTGCCCGGTGAGCATCACGCTGGATTCGAGTTTCTAAAGCGGCTCGGCCTGGAGCGGCTCGAGCCTAGAGCGCCTCGAGCACCGTTGCAATACCCTGGCCGCCGCCGATGCACTGCGTCGCGAGCGCATAGCGCCCCTTGGTGCGCGCGAGCAGGGAGGCAGCCTTGCCGGTGATGCGCGCACCGGTTGCGCCCAACGGATGCCCGAGCGCCAGGCCGCCGCCGTCGATATTGATCTTTGCCGGATCGAGCTCGAGTTCGCGGATGCAGGCGAGTGCCTGGGACGCGAACGCCTCGTTGATCTCGATTACATCGAGCGCATCGGCCCTCAGGCCGGCGCGCGCAAGTGCCTTGCGGGTGGCGGGAATCGGTCCGATACCCATCACCGCCGGATCGCAGCCCACGGTGGCCGCCGACCGGATACGCGCGAGCGGACGCAAGCCGTGACGTGCGGCAAATTCCTCGCCGGTCACGAGCACCACCGAGGCCCCATCGGTCAGCGGCGAGGAGGTGCCGGCCGTGACGACGCCGTCCTCGGCGAATGCCGGCTTGAGCGCGGCCAGCGCTTCGAGCGATGTGCCAGGGCGGATGCAACCGTCCTCGGCCACCATTTCGCCGGACTCCAGCCGGATCGGTACGATCTCTTCGCGCAGCCGCCCTTGTTCGCGGGCCTGGGCCGCCTTGCGATGCGATTCGACCGCCATGGCCTCCTGGTCGCGGCGCGCCACGCTGTAGCGTTTTGCGACATTTTCTGCCGTCTGACCCATGCTGATGTAGGCGTCCGCGAAGCGCGCCAGCAGATCGGGATTGGGCGTTCGATTGAAGCCTCCCTGCGGCACCATGCTCATCGATTCGACTCCGGCGCAAAGATAAGCATCGCCGATTCCGGCTTCGATCTGCGCGGCGGCAATCTGCACGGCCGACATTGAGGAGCCGCAGAAACGATTGACGGTCATGCCGCCAACTTCGAGCGGCAGTTTGGCCAGCAGCACGACGATGCGTGCAATATTGGAACCTTGCGGCCCCTCCGGATATGCGCATCCCATGATCAAATCCTCGATCAACGCGGGATCGAGCCGCGTGCGCTCGAGCAAGCCAGTGACCACTTGCGCCGCAATGGTGTCGGGCCGCATCTGTGCCAGCGCGCCCTTGCGGGCGAAGGTCTGCGGCGAACGTGCATAAGCGGCAATCACAGCTTTCATGATGGATCTCCAGCGACGAGGGCGACGCGGTTGGCCCGCGCCATTGCGCGCAGCATCACTTCAGTTCGGTGATGACCGCGTGTTCCTGGCCGCGCACCAGCAGCTCGCTGTGCGTTCGGTCGCCGCGGTTGAAGCGAATGTCGCCGAATTTATTCTCGCTGACCGTGGTCTTGCCATCCGGCGCCGTGGATTGCAGCGCGCCGGCCGCCTCGAACACCACCAGCGTATCCTTGTCATGGAAATGCATGGGCGTGGGATCATGCGGGCGCCATGCATAGTCCCAAACCACGACCTTGTCGTTTTCCAGTATTTTCCTGGCATGCGGCCGCGGAAAGCCCAGTGGGTAGCCGGTGGTATTGGCGATCGGTGCTTGCGTATGATCCTTCAGCTCGATGATCACGGTGCGCGCCCCGGTCTTGCCCGGCACCTCGCCGCGACGGCCGAATCGCGCGTTGCCCAGGCGCGACAGCGACACCGCGACGAAGTCGTGCTGCGCCGGTGCCAGCGCCTGCGTGGTGTCGAAGACGCTGACGCGATCATTATCGAGGATTGGCGCCGGTTCCGCCGCGCGGCTCAGCGCGGCAACGCCCAGGGCAAGCAGGGCAAATGCAATTCTTGGCATGCGTGTCATTGTACACGCATTGATAATGAGGTGACCCGATGACGATTCTGCTGCTGTTCGGCTCCAATGTATTCATGACCATTGCCTGGTATGGGCACCTCAAATACGGGCACGACTGGCCATTGTGGAAGGCGATCCTCGTATCGTGGGGGATTGCGTTGATCGAGTACTGCATGGCGGTTCCCGCCAATCGCCTGGGGTTCGGTGCCTTTACCGGCTTTCAGCTCAAGATCATCCAGGAAGCCATTACCTTGACGGTTTTCCTGGTGTTCGCCGTGGTCTATCTGAAGGAGCGCATGGCATGGAATTATGCGCTGGCATTTGGCTTGCTGATCGCCGCGGTGGTGGTCGCATTCGCATTCAAGCCGGGTGCCGCTTGAGCATCCCATCTTAAGAACGCGGGGAGCCCGTTTGGGCTCCCCGCGAGTACGCTCAATTGCTCAATAGAATGGTGATGCGGCGCGCGCTGAAGGTGTTGCTCGCGGCATCGTACTGCCCGTCCGCGGTCAGTCGCAGCGCAGTCGTCGTGCCGTTCAAATCCTGGGCCAATGCCGCTTCGAAATCGGCAAAGCCGGTGAAGTTGTCGGTCGCGCGGCCGTGCTGGCCGGTGATCGCGAACTGCGTCATGCCGGAAGCGGACACAATCGACGGATCGCTCGCCAGGGCGGTGATGTCGATATCCTGCGGGTCGACTTGGATCCGATGGTGGCTGCCGATGCTCGAGTTCGACACATCGAGGTCCAGATGCATGGCGTCGAGCGCCTTGAAGGGCACCGTCGTACCGGATTTGCCCCAATCGATGTCCATTTGCGCGCCCTTGCCGCTGTTGTCGTTATCATCATCGTCGTCATCGATATCGCCCTGCGAGCCACTGACCAGCGTGATGGCGTCGAAATCGGGCGGCGTCGAGCCGAATGGCGCAACCAACCCGATTCCCATCAGGGACTCGCCGACGGTGAACGGAGTCAAGCTCAGATTTCCGGTCGTCAGCACATACTGCGTCGGATCGCCGGCAGCGCCCGACGCCGAGCTGGTACCGGCAAAGCTGAACAGCGAGGAGGGCAGTCTGTCGATCGAGTTCAGCTTGATCGTGATCTGATTCGTGCCGACGGCATTCAGCACGCCCTGCACCTGGCTGAAACCGAGGCGCACGCGGCCGGTTGATGCGTCGAACGTCGCCGGGCCTGATCCACCCTTCGAAGCGCTGCCAAAGGCGTCGATCAGCGAACCCACCGAGATCTCGGCGATGGTGTGCGCGGGCGTGGCCGAGGACTGTCCCAGCACGGTCACCGCGGTGGCCGCGGCGATGGTCACGGTGGAATTGCCCGCCATGAATTCATCGTTGCCGTCGTGATCATCGCCGTTGTCATGATCCTGCATGTGCGCGCCGTGGACGGTCAGTGAATTGCCGGTTCGCGCAATGACGGTGCCGGATAAGTGATCGAGGCCTCCGCCCTCGACGCTGCTCCCGGCCAGCACATTGCTCGCAGTGAAGCTGAGCGCGGTGGCGTCGATGCTGCCGAAAGCGACCGCGGTGGTGCCGGACGGCAGCGTTGCCAATTGCGCGAGCCCGGCCGCGCCGGCCAAGGGCGTGCCGTTGATTTCAAAGGTCGTGGTGCCGGTGACGTGCACCGTCAGCGGGCTCAGGCGGTCGTCGTTGCGGTCATGAAAAGGATCGACCTGCACCGTGTAGTCGCTGTTCGCGGTGTCGACCGCGGTGATCTCGCCGCGCACCCGGACCTGTTTGTTGTCCACCGGCACGACGCTCGCCGTCAGCACGGGGCTGACGGTGACCGTCTTGGCGGTCAGATCGACCATGTTGGAGGCCAGCAAGTTGAAATCGAATGCGATGCGCGAAGTTTTCGCCGCGTTGATTTGCAGTTGATTCTTGTTGTCGAGCTGCACCATCAGCTGCAGTTGCCCGAGCGCCGCGCCCGTGGCGTCGACCGGCTTGACCGCCACGGCATTGCCGCTGCCGTCATCGATCATGATCGAAGCGTTGGTGTAGTCCACGGTGACCTGCGCCGCCACATAGTCGCCGGGCGGAATCTGCCGTGCGCTCAAGACTTCGCTCAGATCGATGAGTTGTGCGAAGTCGACCGCCGTGGTCGCCGGCAGCGTTTCAACCATCGTGCCGTCGGCTTTTTGCAGCTGCAGCGACACCAGATTCACTTGATATGAGAGAAAGTCCCCGGCGGCGTCGGTCACCGTCATGACCGTCGGACCGCAGGTGGCGGGCGTGCAAGACTCGGACGCGGCCGGCGCCGCCGGCGTTGTGGCCGAGGTGGAGGACATGGACATTCCCCCGCCGCCGCAGGCGCTCAAGGCCGCGGTCAGCAGGACACACGCGACGCTGCGCCACCGGCGCCGCGGTACGCATGCAAAGGTTGCACGTTGTGAGCAGAGCATAGAAATATCCTCGTTGTGGTAGTTCTATGCATGAGTGATCAGCCGAGTCGTTGCGGTTGCCGTCAAAAGCGTCGTGTCGTTGCGACAATCGGCCGATATATAGCTGTGCTCCGGTTTTCCATGGCAATGAATCAATCCGCAACCGAGGCGCGGTTGGGGCATCTCCGCGCTGCAATCGCCGCGTCGCTGCAATCGCCGCTAGGGAACGATGGTGGTGAACAGATAAACCACGAAGATGACCAGCAGAACGATGCCATGCAGAACGATGGTACGGCCGGTACGCAGCGCTATCGCAGCAATGAACAGCGACAGAATCAATAGTACGGTGGATTTCGTGTCGATGCCGAGCACCAGCTCGGTGTGCATGTACAGCGACAGCACGCTCACGGCCGGAATGGTCAACCCGATGCTCGCCAGCGCGGAGCCGAGCGCTAGATTGAGACTGGTTTGCAAGCGGTTCGCACGCGCCGCGCGCAGCGCCGCCAGGCCTTCCGGCAGCAGCACGATGGCCGCAATGATCACGCCGACCACGGCATTCGGTGCGCCCACGCGAGCGACCGCGGTTTCCAGGCTCGGCGCGAGCTTTTTTGCAAGCAGCACCACCGCCGCGAGACAGGCCAGCAGCAGAATGGAACTCACCGCGGTTGCAAAATTGCCCGGTGGGCCGGCGTTCCGCGGCGCTGGGTCCGATCCGGCCTCATCCGCAATGAAAATCTTCCGATGGCCGATGGTTTGCGCAAAAACGAACGCGCCATAAATGGCCAACGACACGACGGCGATGAGCACGAGCTGGCTGGGTGAATAGTAAGGACCCGGCGTCGTGACGGTGTAGTTTGGAAATACCAGCGTGAGCACGGCGATGGCCCCGAGCGCGACCAGCGCGGCACTGACGGCGTCGAGGCTGAAGGTCTGCTTGCTGTGGCGCAGTCCGCCCACCAGCAGGCACAGGCCGATGATGCCGTTCAGGATGATCATCACCGCCGCGAACACGGTATCGCGAGCCAGCGCCGCCGCATCCGTACCTCCGGCAATCATCAAGGAGACGATGAGCGCCACCTCGATCAGCGTGACCGCCAGGGCCAGCACCAGCGTGCCGTACGGTTCGCCCACGCGATGCGCGACCACATCGGCATGATGCACGGCCGCGAACACGCTGCCGGCGAGGCTCAAGGCAATGACGGCCACGAAGATCGGGCTCGATGTCAGCGCAAGACCGGCCGCCGCCATCACCAAGCCTGCAATGATCGGCGCCAAAACCGTCCATAGCGGCAGGTCCGGAAGCCAGCGGCGCGATGAAAGTGGGGTGCCTGAGCTCATGGTTTCGGTTAATCTGAAAGCCTGTTGTGGCCGGGCTAGTTATAACCTCTCGGGGTCAATAGTTGAAGTCAGAACACGATTGGCGCAATCAGGGCGTACGGGTGATCAAAAGCGACCGCCTGGACGGCAACACGCCGCAGACGCCGGGCATGCTGCGGGCTGCGGCGGTGAACTTCGCGCGGGTCGGCTCGCAGAAACTGTGGGCGGGCACCGTGATCATCCAGCCGAATGCGAAGACCGGTGCGCATCATCACGGCGCCCTGGAGAGCATCATCTACGTGGTGCGCGGAGCGGCGCGCATGCGCTGGGGCGAGCGGCTGGAATTCACCGCGCAGGCGGACGCCGGCGACTTCATTTTCGTTCCGCCCTACGTGCCGCACCAGGAAATCAACGCCCTGAGCGATGCGCCGCTCGAATGCGTGCTGGTGCGCAGCGACAATGAGTCTGTGGTCGTCAATCTGAACATTGACGCTGCCGAACGGTTCGAAGAGGTCTACTGGATCGACCCGATACACCCGGCGCCGCGATAGGCGCTACAGGGTCCGCAGATCGGCGCTTTCCCGTTTCAAATCGGCAAGAAATTTTTCCAGCTCCGCTTTGCGCTCCGGAACCCGGGCGCGACCCGCAGGCGAGAGCACGCGCGCGGGTACCTTGTTGAGATTGTCGGTGAGCATGGCCACCGCCTTGGGCGCGTCGGGAGTGCCGCCGTGCGGATCGACCAGCGCCATGATGCGTGCGACGCCAATTGCGCCGAGCCAATCCAGGGCGTCGGCGTCGTGCAGGTACAGCGCCTCGGGCCCAACCGGATCGCGATAATACATGTGCGTGCGGATCGCGCCGCGCACCGCGTCGATCTTTTCCATCGGGAATCCGCTGCCGTTCAAAACCGCATCGACGAGACGCGCAGCGACGTCCGAATGATCGACCTTCACATCCTCCCAGGGCGGGAAAGCGGCCATGTCGTGCAGATAGGCCGCGGCATACAGCACGTCATCATCGAGAACGACATGATCGGCGGCCGCCATTTCGCGCGCCAGGGCATAGTCGCGCAGGCAATGCGAGTAGCCCCAGGCCGGATTCTTGAAATGGCTCAGCGCCAGTTCCCGCACCGTCGCGCGCCAATCCTGGGCGGGTGCCGCGGCCGGCGCACGCGCGGCGAGCGCCGCGGCCAAGCCCAGTGCTGCGAACAGAAATCCGAACAATCGGCGCATGGAAACGCAGTCTACGCCAACGCCTCGTGAATCTGGCGGATTTGTTGGTCCGCCTCGTTGAGAATGGCGCTGCAATCGGCCGGCGTCACACCGATGCTCAAGAATGCGTTGATGCCGTCGGTGCCGGGGATCCGGGGCTCAGGCATCGTCATGGCATCGGCGAGCACCACGCTGGCAATGAGCACGTCGATGAGCCTCGCCTCGTGCTTCCAGCGCCGGTCGACATCGTCCTGATCGCCCACGGCATCGCACATCTCATCGGCGAAACCCCAGCTCAGCAGCACGGCTTTGCCGATCGATGCCTGCCAGCCGCCGATCAGGTCCATCCAGGATTGCTTGTTGCCAAGTCCGGATACCGTGCTCGCCGCGCGCGCCATGATGTAGAGTTTGCCGATCCCGTGCAGCAGGCCGGTGAGGAACGCCTCGTCGGCGGGCACCTTGGTGCGTGCCGCAACCAGCCTGCTGATCGAGGCGACGGCTATGCTTCGGCTCCACAATTCGCTCAGCGGCTGCGCGATCGAGCGCAGCGATGCCTCGTTCTTCATCTGCTGCATCGCATAGGACATGGCCGTGCTCTGGATCATTTGCTGGCCCAGGCGCGTGATGGCGGATCTCAGGTCGGTAAGCGGCTTGCCGGAGCTGTTGAATGCCGCAGAATTCGCGGTCTGCAGAACACGCGCGGCGAGGCGCGGTTCGGCGCCGACGATGGTGACGACACGGTCGGAGGTGGTGTTGGGATCCGCCAGCGCGTGGCTGATCCGCACGACGACATCCGGAAAGCACGGCAGATCAACTGTTCCCTTCGATACCTCGGTCGCGAGGTTCTGCAGGAAGGAGAGCGCGCTGGCCCTCTCCTCGAGCGTGGCGGCTGCGTCGCTTGCCGGCAGAGATTCCGCGCCGGTGCGATACGTGGGGGCGGTCACATTTGGCATAAGCACCTAAAGTTCGGCCGCGCGGGCCGAAACTTAAGCGGCGGAGTGCTCAGACGGGCTCCTGGCTCAATACCGCTTCGCTGTAAGAGCGCCCCGCGAGCCACGCATGAATCTGGCCAATGATCGACAACGCGATCCCCTCGGGCGTGACGGCGCCGACGTCGAGACCCACCGGCCCGCGAATTCGTGTGCTCAGCAATTCGATGGCCGGACCGAGCGCTTGTGACAGGCGGCCACGGCGGGCCTTCGGGCCGAGCAGTCCCACATAGCCGGGGACGCCGGCATCAGCCAAAGCGCGAAGATACAGCTCATCCGACGGCAGGTGATGACTCATGACGACCGCGGCATGGCAACGCGAAAGATCGATCTTGTCGCGCAACGATCCGGGATGGGCGATGTGCAATTCGGCGCCGCCGAACCGGGCGGCGTTCACATAGGCCGGCCGATGATCGATCACCGACACCCGCCAGCCGAGCGCGCGCGCCGCACTGACAACCGGTTGCGCGTCCGGCGCCGCTCCGCAGATCAAAAGATGCGGAGGCGGAGCCAGCAGTTGCACGAATGCGTGCGCACGATCGGCCGGTGAAAGCGCCGCCGAGTCGCGGTAGGTGCCGAGGCGTGCCGGCGGTTTATGCAGCACGGCCAAGGTGGTCGTGTCGCCGCCCTGGGTTACGCGGCCGGCATCCACCAGGGCGCTTTCCGCGGGGCTGCCCGGACCTGCGGGTTCAAGCAGAACCCGCATGGTGCCCTCGCAACCGGCACCCACCCCGAACAGGGTGTCGTCGGGGCCGCGGGTATCGTACTCAAAAGCGCCGGCCACGCCGCTTTCCAACACTTCGCGCGCATGAATTTGCAGATCCGATTCGAGGCAGCCGCCGCTCAGCAATCCGATGTAGCTGCCATCTGCCATGAGCAGCATGCGTGCGCCCGGCTTGCGGTACGTGGATCCCGCGGTGGCCACGACGGTCGCCAGCACACGCGCCGTGTTCGCGCGGGGCGCCTGCTCCAGCAGCAGTTCCAGACCGGTATCGAGGCGAACTTGCATTGGCTCATTGTTCCATGGACATCACGCAAGTCCTACGCCGGAATGTGGACCCATACCGGTTAGTTAAGGCGGTATCGCAGATACTGCCTCCAAGTTACTAGATTTATATATGATTATGTCGAATAGCCGATTTGCGCCACCTCGCTGGGGTGTTGGCTTAGCATGAATAAGCCAGCCTGGATTCTGACGTCGTTGGCGCGGCGATCTTTATGGCTGGCCGGCGGCATTGCCTTGGTCGTGGTATTGACCGGGCTCATCGCCCTCAACCGGCAAGGCTGGCGCGATCGCGCCGACGCGCTGGAGCGCGAGAATACCGAATTGCAGCTCGCCCAGTTGCGGCACGACGTGACTGCGCAATCCGACACTCTGGCCGAACGCGTGCGCGAGCTGGCCGAATCCGACGCCGCCATTCGACTGCTTCAGGAAACCACCGATCCTTCCGGCGAGCGCTTGGAACTGGCTGACAAGTCCCGGGATGGCGTGGACGCGCTGCTCGTGGTCTCCGCGGCGCACGCCGCGCGGTTCAGCGTCGCAATCGCCGACGGCAACTTGAGCGAGCAGCCTCCCGACCCGGTACTGCTGCCGTCGATCGAGGCCGCCGCGATGAACGCAGCGGACGGTGCAATCCTCCCCTCAGCGGTAAGTTTCAAGGATGATCGATGGATCGCCGTCCGGCCGGTCATCGGGCACGCATCTCCGGCGATTTTGGGATGGGTGGCCGCGAGCCGCTCACTCAGCCCGACGGTGATCGCACAGCTCGAAAGATCGGTGGGAGGCAGCCTGAGCCTGCAGCCTGCCAACGGGCCAACGGCCATCCATTCCGCGGGCTCGGTCGCGCTGCGCGACTCGAGCGGCCGGGTGTCGCGCGTATTGCAGCTCACCCGATCGCAGAGCGGCGAGTTCACGGCCGGCGCATCGCCGCCGGCGGCCGGCCTGATGCGCTATGTGTTGGCCGCACTGCTGCTGCTGTTGGGGATAACCGGTGCGGCCGGCGTGGCGCTCAAGCGCCATCTTCGACACCAGCGTTCGGTCGATGCGCGCTACAAGGCGCTCATTGACCAGGCCAACGACGGCATCGTCATCGTGGACGCGCACACCTACCAGGTGTTGTACACCAATCCGGCCTTCCTGAACCGCCTGGGTTATTCGAACGAGGAGGCTCAGACGCTGACGCTCACCGATATATTCGTCGACGGCGATGCCGCGCCCGATTCGGTTCTCGCGCGGCTGGTCGAAGCTGATCTTCAAATGGCGATCAATCTGCAGCAGCGCTGCAAGAACGGCTCATTTTTCGACACCGAAGTGCGCTGCAATACCCTCGACGTGGATGGCCGCGACGTGCTCGCCTACGTGTCCCACGACGTCTCGCTGCGCAGAAAGGCGGAGCAGCAGCTCATCGAGAATCAACAGCGCCTCGATAAAATGGCGCACCACGATCAATTGACGGGTCTGCCGAACCGGCACTATCTCACGACATTCCTGCCGCAGGCGATCGCCGAGGCGAAGGCGGCAAACGCAATGCTGGGCGTGGTGTTTCTGGATTTGGACCGCTTCAAGCACATCAACGACACCCGCGGACATGAAACCGGGGATAAGCTGCTGCAGGAGGTGGCGGCGCGCCTGCGCGCGTGCGTGCGAGAATCGGACGTCGTCATCCGCATGGGCGGCGATGAGTTCGTCGTCGTGCTTCGCAATGTCAAGAATTACGACGAGGTCACCCTGGGCTCGAGCCGCATCATCGAGACCTTGAATCGTCCGATCGTCATAGACCGCCATTCTCTGCAGACCACCGGCAGCGTCGGCGTCAGCCTGTATCCGCGCGATGGCGCCGACATGGTCGAATTGCTCAAGCATTCCGATACCGCGATGTACCAGGCCAAGGATCGCGGCCGCAACAACGTGCAAATGTTCAGCCACGCCATGAACCGCAAGCTCAAGCACCGCGTCGCGGTGGAGGCCTCGCTGCGTGAGGCGTTGCGCCTCAAACAGCTGGATGTTCACTATCAGCCGTTCGTCAATTTGATCAGCCGAAAGATCGTCGGACTCGAAGCGTTGATGCGGTGGTCGCATCCGGTGCACGGAATGATCCCGGCCGATCAGTTCATTCCCGTTGCCGAGGAGACCGGCCTGATCGTGCCGATGGGCAACTTCGTGCTGCATCGGACCCTGCAGACCATGAGCGCCTGGCGCAAGGCCGGCATCCCCCTGGTGCCGGTCTCGCTCAATGTCGCACCCGCGCAGCTGCAGCGCGGCGAGCTGCAGTCGACCATCTCGACGCTGCTGAAGACGCATAACCTTCGACCGGACCTGCTGCTCTTGGAAATGACCGAGCGCGCGGTATTCGATTCGCATTCCCCGGCGGCGGGGGACAATCGCCAGGACACCATGGCGCGGCTGCGGGATCTGGGGATCAAGATCGCCATCGATGACTTCGGGACCGGTTACTCGAGCCTGAGCTACCTGAAGAATTGGCGGGTCGACGCGCTCAAGATCGACCGCAGCTTCGTACGCGATTTGGTGACCGATTCGAGCGATCTGGCGATCGTCAGCGCGATCATCGCCATCGCGCGTCACCTGCACATCGAGGTGATCGCCGAAGGAATCGAGGCTTATCAACAGGTCGAGATCTTGAGAAGGCTGGGCTGTTCGGTCGGGCAGGGTTTTCTATTCGCGCGCCCGATGCCGGCCGACGACATCTTGAAGCTGCTGCGCAACGATGCAGAGCCTCCCAAGGAAGAAGAGGAGGACATGCTGGCGGTATTCAGCGCGGGGCGCGGTTAGCGCATTCACGCGCTGGTCTGCTTGAGCTCGCCTTCCCATTTTGCAACCAGTGCCGCGGCGACCGCGTTGCCGAGGACGTTGGTCGCCGTGCGTCCCATGTCGAGCACGTGATCCACGGCAATGACGAATACCAATCCTTGCTCCGGCAGCCCGAAATAGCTCAGCGATGCCGCGATCACCATCAGCCCGGCGCGCGGTACGCCGGCAATGCCTTTGCTGGTCACCATGAGTATGAGCAGCATGGTGATCTGTTGGTGCATGCTCAGGTCGATGCGATAGATCTGCGCGATGAACAGCACCCCAAAGGCGCAGTACATCGCCGATCCGCACAGATTGAAGGAATATCCAAGCGGCAGCACGAACGAGGCGATCCGTGTGCTCACCCCGAAGGCTTCGAGGCGCTCCAATGTTTGCGGGTAGGCGGCCTCGGAGCTGGAGGTGGAGAACGCCAGCAGCAGCGGCGAGCGGATCTCCGACAAGAGCCGCAGCGCGCGCCCGCCGAGCCCCGAGTAGAGAATGCCGCCGAACAGGATCCACAGCAGGACCAGCGCAAGATAGAAGCTGCCGATGTACTTCGCGTAGACCAACAGGACATTGAGTCCCTGGCTCAGAACGGTCGCGGCCAGTGCCGCAAAAATCGCCAGCGGGGCCAGCGCCATGACGTACCGGGTCACCCTCAAGATGATGGCGGCGGCTTGGTCGATGATGTCGATGAGTCCCTTGACCTTGGCGCCCAGGCTGGATGCAGCGACCCCGAAGAACACCGAAAACACCACGATCTGCAGAATTTCGTTGTTGGCCATCGCCTGAATCACGGAACTGGGGATGACGTGCTCGAGAAAGTCCTTGAATTGCAGGGCGGTGGCCGGCGTGGATCCGGCGGCAGCCGCCGACACCGAGAGGCCCAGCCCGGGCTTGAACAGCTCCACGGCCGCAAGGCCTATGGTCATGGAAACCAAGGTCGCCGCGAAAAACCAGCCGATGGCTTTTGCCCCGATTCTCGCGATCGAGGCGGCGCCTTCCATGCGCGCGACGCCGACCACGAGCGTCGAGAACACCAATGGCGCTATGATCATCTTGATGAGACGCAGGAAACTGTTGGTCACGAGGGAAAAAGCGGAAGCTGCGCCGTCGGCCGCGGGACCGGCGCCGAGGATCTGATGCAGAAAGAAACCGAACAGCGGCCCGGCAACCATGGCGACGAGCACGAACCACGTCAGTCGGGATTTCATCTGCTACTTTTAGCATAGAGTTTATGAATACACGTAGCCCGCAACTTAAAATCGCCCTGACCATGCAGTCAATTCGCGAAGCGCACGCGCGCATCCGCGACAAAATTCACCTCACTCCGGTCATGACCAGCAGCGTGCTCGACGCCATGGCCGGAAATCGATTGTTCTTCAAGTGCGAGAATCTGCAAAAGGTCGGCGCGTTCAAGGCCCGCGGCGCCACCAACGCGGTGTTCCTGCTGACGGATGAGGAGGCGGCCAAGGGCGTGGTCACGCACTCATCCGGGAACCACGCCGCTGCGCTGGCACGTGCCGCGCGTCTGCGCGGTATCCCGGCCTTTATCGTCATGCCCAGCAACTCCCCGCAGGCGAAACAAGCCGCGGTGCGCCGCTACGGCGGCGATATCGTTCTTTGCGAGCCGACCTTGGCCGCGCGTGAATCGACCGCGCGGCAGGTGATGGAGCGCACCGGCGCGGTGTTCATTCATCCCTATGACGATCTGCGCGTCATGGCGGGGCAGGGGACCACCGCCATCGAATTGTTCGAGCAGGCGCCGGATCTCGACCTGATCCTCTGCCCGGTGGGCGGCGGCGGACAACTGAGCGGTATTGCCGTGGCGGCCAAGGACCTCAAGCCCGAGATAAGGGTGGTGGGCGTGGAGCCCGCCGGCGCTGACGATGCGGCGCGCTCGCTCAAGGCCGGGCACATCGTCCCGATGCTGGAACCGCGCACCATCGCGGATGGCCTGAAGACTTCATTGGGCGAAAGACCGTTCGCCGAAATCGTGCGCCTGGTCGATGACATCGTCACCGTGCGGGAGGAATCGATCGTGCAGGCGATGCGCCAGATCTGGGAGGTCATGAAGCTCATCGTGGAGCCTTCCGGCGCGGTCAGCTATGCGGCCGTGATCGAAGGTCGAATCCCGGCTTCGGGCGCAAACGTCGGCATCATTTTGAGCGGAGGTAATCTCGATTTGAACCGCCTGCCATGGCAGTAATCCGCCGCTAGTCGAGGAGCAGTGGACTCACGGCATGCTCTTCGGCGATGCTGCCCGCCAGGGACAGCGCCTGTGTGCGAGTCGGCGTGTCGCGCACCCATCTTGCGGGCGGCGGCAGGGGCTGATCGGTGAGCAGTGCCAGCAGACTGGCGTTGGTGGTCTCCACGGAATCGAACGGCGTGCCATGGCGCGAGCCGCGCACCACCACCAACTCGGCGCGCAGCCGGTGCGCGAGTTCGCGCTTTTCCGCCAGCGGTGTGAAGTCGTTTTCCGCGGCAATCAGCAGGACCCGGCTCTTGAGCCGATCGAGCCGGTCCAATATTGCCCAGTGTGCCAACGCCAAACCGGTGCTCAGATAGGAATTCGCGGGCACCGATCCCATCACGCGCGCGGCATGCTCACGCATTGCACGCTGCCAGGGCTCGGGGAACAGCCGGGCCGCCATCAGCACCGCCGCGCGCGGCATGCCGAGCATCCGTACCAGCGTGGCGGAAACGTAGGTCTCGAGCCATTTGCGCACATCGTGGGGTCGGTAGGTTGCCAGGCTGTTGATGAGCCCCAGTCGCGGCACGCATGCCGGGCGAAGGCTCGCCATCTCCAGCGCCACCGCGCCGCCCAAGGAGAAGCCCACAATATTGGTGCGGGTTATCCTCAAGTGATCCATGAGCCTCCACAGCGCGGAGGCAAATCCTGCGATGGTGTACCCGCCGGGTGGCGGCAAGCTGTGACCGCTGCCGGGCAGATCGGGAACGATGATGCGAAAGCGATGCTCGAGCGCCGCGACCTGAAAGGCCCAATCCGCACCGCTGCACCCCAATCCGTGAATGAGCAGCAATGGCTCGCCGCGCCCGCGCTCGAGATAATGAATGCTCAGACTGTCATCGCGAAAGAAAGCCATTGACCGCCGCTCCTCGACAAGGATTATCGCGCCCGCGCGGCCGCCGGTCTCTCGTCCGCCGCGCCGCAGTCCGCGTCCTGGACCGCCGATTTTCTTGTCGGCGGATCCTGTCAGCAATTACTGACATTCAGTTGCATGATTCGCCGGTCATTTGCTGTATCGCCGCGCCCGATAATCATTTTGCTCGAATTCAGGGCGGCGGGATCCAACATGGCTGCGCCTCGGTACGCGTCCCAAGGGGCGATAAGGTTTCTCGCGCGCTACGTGCGCCGGCGCTTCTTCAGCCACGCCGTGGTGCTCGGCGCGGTTCTGGCGGCGGTCTGCTGTGCCGTGGGCTCGCAGTACGCCGTCAAACATCTGGTGGATGTGCTTGGAACACACGAGCCCGCCCCGTACACGCTCTGGGGCGCGGTTGGGCTGCTCCTGGGGCTGGTGGCGGTGGACAACCTGCTGTGGCGGCTCGCCGGATGGGTGTCCACCTACGCATTCGTGGCGGTGGGCGGCGACATTCGCCTCGATCTCTTCAATCACCTGTCCGGACAGGGCACGCGCTACTTCGTCGAGCAATTTCCCGGAGCGCTGGCGGGACGCATCACGGCCGCCGCCAATGCCGCGTGGACCATTCAGAATTCGCTCACCTGGATCACGATTCCCCCGGGAACCGCGGTCATCGGCGCCATCTTTGTGTTGAGTACGATCAATTGGCGCCTGACCGCGGTGCTGCTGCTCGTGGTCGTCGTGCTGGGCGTCGGAATCGGCTGGCTCGCTTCGTCCGGCCGACATCTGCATCAAGACTTCGCAGGACACGCTGCGCACGTCACCGGGGACCTGACCGATGTCGTCAGCAACATCGGCCTGGTGCGCGCGTTCGGCGCCGCGCGGCGCGAACAGGAACGCCTGGGGTTGAAAATTCGCGACGAAATGCAGGCGCAGCGCGCCAGCCTGCGCTCGCTCGAGCGGCTGCGGCTGGTGCATGCGCTCACCGTGTTCGTGGTGACGGCGGGCGTGCTGATGTGGGCCGTGGAGCTGTGGCGTCGCGGCGAGATCACGACGGGCGACGTCGTTTTGACCACCACGCTCGGCTTTACGGTATTGAACGCTTCGCGCGACTTTGCCATGGCGGCGGTGGACATGGTGCAGCAGTTTGCCAAACTCGGCGAGGCCGTTCAGGTGCTCGGGCTGCCGCACGAGATGCAGGATGCGCCCGACGCACAGCCACTGGTGGTGCGCGGCGGGTCGGTGACCTTCAATGAAGTCAGCTTTACCTACCCCAACGGCCAGCCGGTGCTGAACGGTTTCGACCTGAAGGTTCCGGCCGGGCAGAAGATCGGCTTCGTCGGCAGATCGGGTGCGGGCAAGTCCACGCTCACCGCGCTGGTGCAAAGACTGTACGATCCCGATAGCGGAGCCGTGCTGATCGACGGCCAGAACATCAAGCAGGTCACGCAGGAAAGCCTGCGCAGCTCGATTGCAGTGGTGCAGCAGGATATTTCGCTGTTCCACCGCTCGCTGCTGGAGAACCTGCGCTACGGTCGTCCGCAGGCGAGCGACGAGGAGGTGTATCGCGCCGCCGAGGCGGCGAGCTGCACCGAATTCGTCACCCGCATGTCGGAGGGATTCGACACGCTGGTGGGCGAGCGCGGCATGAAGTTGTCGGGCGGCCAGCGCCAGCGGCTGGCGATCGCCAGGGCGTTTCTGATGGATGCGCCGATCGTGCTGCTGGATGAGGCCACCTCGGCGCTCGACACCGAATCGGAGCAGTCCATTCAGCAAGCATTGTCGCGGCTTTTCAAGGGGCGCACGGTGATCGCAATCGCGCATCGCCTGTCGACGCTCGATGCCTTCGATCGAATCGTGGTGCTGGACAGGGGCCGCATCATCGAGGAAGGCGCGCCCCGGCGCCTTCTACAATCTCGCGGCGTGTACAGCCGCATGTATGCGCGGCAGGTACGCATCGGCGCGGAGCAACACTCATGAACACACGCCATTTATGGATCGCGATTCCACTGGCAGCGGGCTTGTGCGCTTGCCACCACGCGCCGGTGAAGCCGGTTGACATGCCACAGGTGCCGATTCCCGTGGTGGCGGCGATCATTCCTCCGCCGACGATCATCGACGAAGCCCCCGCGGAGATTCCGTGCCCGGTGCAGCCGGCAAGGTCGGCGCCCGCGCCAAAACCCAGACCGAAGCCGGCGCCGCCTCCGGCCAGCGCGGATGCGTTCAATGAGGGGCCGAGTCCGGCACCCAAGGCGGCTGACGCCAAGGCGGAGCCGCTGGCGGTGTCCGCGACCTCGATTCTCGGCAAGCGGGTGCGCGGAGAGAATAACGCCGACCTCGGTCGCATCGTCGATATGCTGGCCGATGCCAGCGGCAGGATGCGCCTGGTCATTGTCGAATACGGCGGCTTTCTCGGAGTCGGCATCCGCCGGGTCGCGGTCGACTGGCGCCTGCTGCACATCCATCCCAATGATCAGAACCAGCCGGTCTCGATGAACGTGACCGAGAAGCAATTGCAGGCGACACCCGCATACAACCCGGCCAGACCGCAGGCATTGACGCTGCCCGCGGCCTCGCGCGGTCTGTGACGCCACAGGACCCTGCGCAGCGGCGTGCCGGGCAGGCGCTCGACTGGTTCAATCTGTTCGTGGCGAACATCCAGACCGGATTTGGTCCGTTCATCGCCGTTTATCTCACCTCGCAAAGCTGGACGCAAACCGCCATCGGCCTGGCCTTGAGCGTCGGCACGGTTGCGGCGATGGCGAGTCAAGTGCCGGCCGGAGCGCTGGTCGACGCCATGCCCAACAAGACACGCGTCGCGGCATTCAGCGTTCTGGCCTTCACTGCCTGTGCATTGATGTTCGCCATCTATCCCATTCCGCTGTTCGTGTACCTTGCCGAAATCCTGCACGGGCTCTCCAGCTGCACGCTCGGCCCCGCCACCGCGGCAATGAGCCTGGTAATGGCCGGTCGCTTGGGGATGGCATTGCGCCTCGGTCGCAATGCCCGGTTTGCCGCGATCGGCAACGGTGTCGGGGCTGCATTGATGGGCGCCTGCGGACAATACGTGTCCGAGCGCGCCGTGTTCTACCTGACCGCCGCGCTCACGCTGCCCGCGCTTGCGGCTCTCTGGCCGCTGCGCAGGGTTGCAGTTGCGCGCCCTGCCGCACACGCCCGGCCGCAGTCGCAGGGTATCGATCGGGCGGGCTTCCTGCACGTGCTCGCGGATCGGCGCATCCTGGTTTTTTGCGGCTGCGCGATGCTGTTCACGTTTGCCAATGCACCGCTGCTCATGCTGATCAGCGGCACCATGACGGTGAAAGTCGGCAACCCGAGCCTGCTGATTGGCGCCTGCATCGTCCTGCCGCAGGTCATCGTTGCGCTGTTCTCGCCCCTGGTCGGACGGCTCGCCGACCGGCGCGGCCGGCGCTGGGTACTCATGCTCGGATTTTGCGCATTGCCGCTGCGCTGCATGGTGTTTGCCGCGACCTCGAATCCCTGGATCGTGGTCGCGGTGCAGGCGCTCGATGGCATCGCGGGTGCCTGCTTTGGGGTCATGGTGCCCTTGATCGTGAGCGACGTTGCCGCACGAACGCGGCACTTCAATCTATCGCTTGGATTCGTCGGCTTCGCGGTCGGCGTCGGCGCGACTTTGAGCACGCCGGCCGCAGGCTGGCTGGCGGATCACTTGGGCATGCGTGCCGCATTCCTCGGGCTGGCTGCCATCGGAGTCGCCGCGCCACTGTTGGTGCTGTTTGCCATGCCGGAAACGCGCCCCAACCCCGACGAGGCCGATTAGTACCGCACCACCACTGCGACATCGCCCTCGCGCCGGGTCTGGGTAACGGCGATGTCGTTGCCGTGGCGCCGCAACAGCACATCGGCCGAGCCCTGCCGCAGTCGCAAGTTGCGCAGGTGCAGCTGTTCCAGAAATCCGGGAAGCGCCGGCCGGTAGAACGATATCTCGCGGTCCGCGTCCGATAACTGCAGCCCCAATGTTGCCTGCAGCAGCGCGAGTACCGAAGCGCTTGCCCAGGCCTGCGGCGAGCAGGCCACGGGGTATTGCGTCGGTGCGTTGTGTTCGCGCCGCGGGAACCCGCAGAATAATTCCGGCAGGCGTCTTAGGTCCATGTAGGCCGCTGCATCGAAGATGGCGCCGAAGATCCGTGCAATTGCCTGCTTGTGGCCGTAGCGCGCCAGCCCCAGGGCGATCAGCCCATTGTCATGCGGCCATACCGAACCATTGTGGTAGGACATCGGGTTATAGCGCGCCTCCGAGAGGCCGAGCGTGCGTATGCCCCAACCGCTGAAGCAGGCAGGCGACAGCAAGGTTTGCGCGACCCTCAGCGCGCGCGCCGGGTCCGCGATCCCGGTGAGCAGAACCTGTCCCGAATTCGATGAAATCACGCGGCACGGCTGTTTTTGCCCGTCCAGCGCCAGGGCGTACACGGAAAGCTCCTCGCACCAGAAGCGCGCCTCGAAATTGCGCCGCAGGGTTTCCGCCTCCGCTTGCAGCCGCTGCGACTGCGCGTTCTGTCCCAGCGCGCCGGCAAGCGCGGCGGCATGCCGTTTGGCTCCGTAGACATATGCCTGCACCTCGCAGAGCGCGATCGGCCCCGAGGCGGTCTGGCCATCGCGATGAAACACCGCATCCTGCGAATCCTTCCATCCTTGATTGGCGAGGCCGTCCTTGGTCTGTCTGAAATACTCGACGAAGCCGTCGCCGTCGCGATCGCCGCAGCTATCGATCCAGGTCAGTGCGGCAAGTGCATTCGGCCAGAGTTCCTTGACCGTTTCCAGATCCCCGGTACGCGAGAAGTACTCGCCGAGCAACAGCACGAACAGCGGCGTTGCATCCACGCTGCCATAATAGCGGCCGAACGGCACCTCGCGCAGATTCGCCATTTCACCGTGGCGCATCTCATGCAGGATTTTTCCCGGCTCGGCATCGCGCTCCGGTTCGACGCTGGTGGCCTGGGTGGCGGCAAGAAATCTGAGCACACCCTTGGCGATGCTCGGATCGGCCCACAGCGTCATCAGTGCGGTGATGATGCCGTCGCGGCCGAACGGCGTGCTGAACCACGGAGTCCCGGCATAAGGATATGGGCCGAGCGGGGTATCGGTGATCAGCATGTACAAGTCGGAAATGGAGCGGCGCGCCACCTCGTTGAACACGGAATTGGAACTGTCGATGCTCGCCGCGCGTGAACTCGATTCGCGCAGCGCCTGACGCGCGCTGCGCATGTGCCGGTAGAAAATCCTGCCGCCCCACATGGCATCATCGACGCAAGGCAGTCCCGCCCGCACGAACACCCGGCGCACCTGATGCGGTTTCAGCATCAGCTCGAAGGTCGCACGATCGGTGGTCAGCGTCCCGGGCGGCGGGCTGAATTCCAGGGTGGTCGTCCGGCTGATCTCGTCCAAGCCCATATAGTGCAACGACACGCGGCAGTCGCTGTCACGCGCCGCCCATGTGCGGCCGCGCGCGGCGCGGTGCTCGCCGCGGACTTCGAACAGATCGGCAAAATCAGATCCGAAGCACACCATCACGCGCACATGCAACGGCCGATCGCTGAAATTGCGCACCAGGAGACGTTCATAACAGGCCGCGTGCCACAGGAACTTGAGCCGATGCAGGTGCACCTGCTCGCGGCGAAAGGCGATCTGATCGCCGATCAGCAGATCCGGGTTGCTCAAGTCCGCGCTGAACTCGCTGTTGTCGTCCTGGATCATGGAACTGAGCAGCAGCGGGCGCGCCTCCTCGAGCAGCAGCGTCAGCTGCGAAAGCACGCGCGTATCCCGATGATACAAGCCTTCGGTGCTGCCGGGCTCGATGCCGATATCGCCGCGATGATCGAAGACCGCGAAGGTATCGCCGTGCTTCATCGTACGGGTGCGGCGTTCCTGAAATGCCGCGCCCGGGGCGATGCTGAACTGCGTGGCGGGCGCCTGCTCCACCGAGGAGGCCGGTGGGGCGATGTCGGGCGAACTGTTCAAGATGTAATCCTTCACGACGGCAGAAATTACAAACACGAATCGTAAGAGTCCTCTTATGCGGATACGTTCCCGCGGACACTTGAGCATTGGAACCGAATCGGTTTCGATACGTCAAAGTTATTTTTGATATTCGCGAAACCCAGAGGGAGATCGCTCATGAAGATTGCACAAGTGGCGCCGCTCATCGAGGCAGTGCCGCCGAAGTTCTACGGCGGAACGGAGCGTGTCGTTGCTTATCTGACAGATGCATTGGTCGAGCTCGGACACGAGGTGACGTTGTTCGCCTCTGGCGACAGCCGAACCAAGGCAACGCTTGCGCCGATATGGCCGCGCGCGCTGCGACTCGATCCGGCCGTGCACGATTATTTCGCGCCCTTGTTCATGCAGTTGGAGACCGTCGCGCGCCGCGCACGGGAATTCGACATCATTCACTGCCATCTGGACTACTTCGCATACCCGATATTGCGGTTGCTCGGCGTGCCGGCGATTACCACCCTGCACGGCCGGCTCGATCTGCCCGAGCTTGCCCAGCTGTACAAGATCTACGACGACACCCCCGTGGTTTCCATTTCGAACGCACAGCGCGAACCGCTGCCGCATGCCAACTACGTGGCCACCATTCATCATGGATTGCCGCAACGCTCCTTGCGGATGGGACCGGGCGGCCGCTACCTGGCATTTCTCGGCCGCATCTCGCCCGAAAAGGCGCCGGACGCGGCCATCCGCATCGCGGCACGCGCCGGAATGCCGCTCAAGATCGCGGCAAAGGTGGACCGGGTGGACAAGGAGTATTTCAAGACCACGATCGAACCGCTGCTCGAGGGAGCGGACGTGGAATTCATCGGAGAAATCGGCGAGCATCAAAAGAATGAGTTCCTCGGCAATGCGGCGGCCCTGCTGTTTCCGATCGCCTGGCGCGAACCGTTCGGCCTGGTGATGATCGAGGCCCTGGCATGCGGTACGCCGGTCGTCGCTTTTCGAAACGGCTCGGTGCCCGAAGTGCTGGAACACGGCGTCACGGGATTCATCATCGACTCGGAAGCCGAAGCGGTGAATGCGCTCAGCCGGCTCGGGCGCTTCGACCGGAAGCGAATCCGTGCGGAATTCGAGCGGCGCTTCACCGCGCAGCACATGGCGCAGAACTATCTGAAATTGTATGCGCGCCTGGCAAATCTGCGCACGCCCGCCGCCGCCGTGCATACACCGGCGTTCTTGCCGGGCGGCGCCCTGGCGACACAGGCGGCGGTGGCCATGAGCTTGGCGCCGGGATTGAACGTGGTGACCGGCGCGTAACGCGCGGCACAGGCGGGCGCCCGCTGCGCCGATCCCTGATAGCATGGAGGGCTACCAGATTGCCTTCAGGAGATTGGGCTTGTGATGTGGCGCGGTTGGACGGCCTTCGTGAACCCAAGCAGCTACGCGAGTTTGCCTGAACGTTTCTTCGCGCGCGTGAGTCCGACTCCGGTGGCTGCGCCGGGTCTGGTCAAATTCAACGACGCGCTGGCGGCCGAACTGGGCCTGACCGCGCCCGATGCCGGGACGTTGTCGGCCTTGTTTTCTGGCAATGCGCTGCCTGAGGATTGCGTGCCGATCGCCATGGCCTATGCGGGGCATCAGTTCGGACATTTTGTGCCGCAGCTTGGCGATGGCCGCGCCATTTTGCTCGGCGAGATGCGCAATCGCGCCGGCGCTGCCTGCGACATTCAATTGAAGGGCTGCGGACGCACCCCGTTTTCCCGCAGCGGGGACGGCCGCGCCGCCCTGGGTCCGGTGCTGCGCGAGTATCTGGTGAGCGAGGCGATGCATGCGCTCAAGATTCCCACGACGCGCGCGCTGGCCGCCGTGACGAGCGGCGAATCCGTGCAGCGTGAAACGACGATGCCCGGGGCAATTCTGACCCGGGTCGCGGCCAGCCACGTGCGTGTGGGCACCTTTGAATATTTCGCCGCGCGCGGCGACGTCGCCGGCACCAGGATACTCGCTGATTACGTGATCGGGCGGCATTACCCGGCGTGCGCGCAGGAGCGCGCTCCGTACCTTGCGCTGCTTGCGCAAGTGATATCGCGCCAGGCGTCGCTGGTCGCGCGCTGGATGAATATCGGCTTCATACACGGGGTCATGAACACCGACAACATGGCGGTGTCGGGTGAAACCATCGACTTTGGCCCGTGCGCCTTTCTGGACATGTTCGATCCGGCGGCGGTGTTCAGTTCCATCGATCAGCGCGGCCGCTATTCCTTCGCCAATCAGCCGCACGCCGCTCTGTGGAACCTCGTGCGGTTCGCGGAAACTTTGCTGCCGCTCATCGATGCCGATTCCAATCGGGCCGTGGACGCCGCCACGGAAGTCATCGAGACGTTTGCGCCGCTGTTCGCCGAGAGTTGGCTCGGCGGCATGCGCGGCAAACTCGGCCTGTCCATGCAGGAAGACGGCGATCGGCGGCTGGCGGAAGACTGGCTCGACGCGATGCATCGCAGTCGCGCCGACTTCACTCTGGCGTTTCGCGCCCTGTGCGAGGCGGCCCTGGGTCCTGCACACGAGGAAGCGGTGCGCGGGCATGTTGGCCAGGCCGGATATGAGGAGTGGTCGCAGCGCTGGCGCGCGCGAATGGCAAGGGAGCCGACCGCGCCGGCGGCGCGTGCCGAATCGATGCGCCAGGCCAATCCGGCTTTCATTCCACGCAATCACCGCATCGAGCAGATGATCTCGGCGGCAATCGAGCGCGCCGATTTCGCGCCATTCGAGCAGCTCTGCAAAGTGCTGTCGCAGCCGTGGCGCGAACAAGCAGCATTCGCCGCGTACGCCGATCCGCCGCAGCCCGCCGAGCGCGTACTGCAGACATTTTGCGGTACTTAACCGGCGTAGTGCCATGTAATGGCCGCATCTCCGGTCTTATTCGAGAGGAGTAAGATCGCGTACCATGACCATCGTTATTCTCGTATTTTTAGGCGGTGTGCTGACCATTTTGAGCCCCTGCATCCTGCCGGTGCTGCCCTTCGTTTTCATCCGCTCTGAGCGTCGATTCCTCACAAACGGTCTTCCGATGCTGGTCGGCATGGCGATCAGCTTCGCTGCAATTGCCACGCTGGCCGCGGTCGGCGGCTCCTGGGCCGTCAAGCTCAATCAATATGGACGCTATTTTGCACTCGCGCTGCTGAGCGCCTTTGCCGCCACGCTGTTGTCGCCGCGCCTGGCAGACTGGCTGGCCCGACCATTCGTCGCATTGGGCAATCGGCTGGCGCAGCCCGGCTCCGTCGACCCCAGGTTCACTCTGTTGAATTCTCTGATTCTCGGTGTGGCAACGGGCCTTCTCTGGGCGCCTTGCGCCGGTCCGATTCTCGGCCTCATCCTCACCGGGGCGGCGATCTCCGGCCCCAATGCGCGCACCACTCTGCTGCTATTCGCCTATGCCGCGGGTGCGGCAACCTCCCTGGCGGTCGCGCTTCTGGCGGGCGGGCGGGCATTTGCTTTCCTGAAGAAATCGCTCGGCGCCGGTGAATGGATACGGCGCGGTCTCGGCGTGGCCGTGCTCGTTGCCGTCGTGGCGGTGGCTGCGGGCTGGGATTCGACCGTGCTCACCCGTCTGTCGCTGAATGGCACGAACAGCCTGGAGCAGTCCCTGATCGACAAGATCAAGCCGCAGGATTCGCGCGCGACCGGTGGCGCGATGGCGATGAGCAATACCAAGGCCGATGGCCATGCGATGATGATGTCGGCGGGGAAGCCGGCCGATGACCTGCCGGTGGAGGGCGAAATTCCCTCGTTCGCCGGGGCGACGCTGTGGTTGAATTCGCCGCCGCTCACACCCGCGTCGTTGCGCGGCAAGGTGGTGGTGGTCGACTTCTGGACCTACTCCTGCATCAATTGTCTGCGTGCGCTGCCCTTCGTTGAATCCTGGTACCAGAAATACAAGGATCATGGCCTGGTGGTGATCGGCGTGCACGCTCCGGAATTCGCCTTCGAGAAGGACGCCGGCAATGTACGGCGGGCGGTTGCGGACCTGAAAATCACCTATCCGGTCGCGCTCGACAACGACTATGCCATTTGGCAGGCATTCAACAATCAGTACTGGCCGGCGCATTATTTCATCGATGCGACCGGCCGAATTCGCGCCCACCACTTTGGCGAGGGCAATTACGCTGAGTCGGAGCAGATCATCCGGAAGTTATTGACGGAGGCGGGGCAGACCGGAATTCCTCCTGCCGGAATGGGCGACATTCGCGGCGGAGGCGTCGAGGCGCAGGCCGATGAAGCTCACGATCAGTCGCCGGAAACCTACGTCGGATACCAGCGTGCGCAGAATTTCGCATCAGCGGGCGGCTTTGCGCAGGATCATGCGCATGCCTACACGGCTCCCGCCGCGTTGAAATTGAATCAATGGGCGCTGCAGGGGTCATGGACGGTCGATCCGGAGAAAGGGGTATTGGCCTCGGCTCCGGGCAAGATCGAGTTTCGCTTCTACGCGCGTGATCTGCACCTGGTGTTGGGCCCCGGCAACGGCGCCAAGCCGGTACGCTTCCGCGTGTTGTTGGATGGGGCCGCCCCCGGCGCCAACCATGGCACGGATACGGACGCCGACGGCGCGGGCGTCGTCAATCAGCAGCGTCTGTATCAGTTGATCCGGCAGTCCGGAAATGTGGGCGAACATGTATTCACGATTGAATTTCTGGATTCCGGATTACAAGCGTATTCATTTACATTCGGGTGAGGGCATGGTCATGAGCGAAAGAGTGAGCCGCCGGCATTTCCTGGCGGGTTTGAGCGCATTGTCGGGAATCCCTTTGATCGGGCGGGTAGCCGCGGCAACCCTGTCCGGGCCTGCGATGAGCGACATGGTTTCGATCGAATCCTTTTCCGCGGCGGGCAAGAGTCTCGGTATCGTGCGGGTTGCAAAGATCGCCAAGACCGATGCCCAGTGGCAGGCGCAGCTCGCGCCGCTCGCCTACCAGGTTGCGCGGCATGCGGATACCGAACGCGCGTTCAGCGGCGAGTACGATCGAAATCATGCCGACGGCCTTTATCACTGCGTCTGTTGCGATACGCCGCTCTATGACTCGAGGACCAAATTCGACTCGGGGACCGGCTGGCCGAGCTTCTGGCAGCCGATCTCCGCACTCAATGTGGTCAAGAGCAGCGATTCCTCTCTTGGGATGTCCCGCGATGCGATTTCCTGCCGCCGCTGCGACGCGCATCTCGGCCATGTGTTCGATGACGGGCCGAAGCCGACGGGTTTGCGCTACTGCATGAATTCGGTGGCGCTGCATTTTGCAGCGCGCGCCTGAAGGAGGACGGGAATATGGGCATGAGGAAACTTGCATCGCCACTGCGTCTGGCGGCGTTGTCGGCCATGGCCGTGCTCGGAGTCATTTTATGGCATGCGCCGCTGTTCGGCGCCGAGGCGCCGGTCGTCATCCCGCCGCCCGCCGTCGACAATCCCAAGACAGCGGGTGCTGCGCAAACCGCGGTATTGTCGGCCGGGTGCTTTTGGGGAGTGCAGGGGGTGTTCGAGCATGTGCGCGGCGTACGCAACGTCGTAGCGGGCTACGCGGGCGGGGATAAGTCCACGGCGGATTATGAAACCGTCAGCTCGGGAACCACGGGCCATGCCGAGTCGGTCAAGATCACATTCGATCCCGCCGCGATTTCCTACGGACAGATCCTGCAGATCGCGTTCTCGGTGGTGCATGATCCGACGCAGTTGAACCGGCAGGGGCCCGATGTGGGTACGCAATACCGATCGGCGATCTTTTACGGCGATGAGGATCAGAAGCGCATCGCGCAGGCATACATAACCCAGCTGGATCAGGCTCATGCGTTCCCGCGCCCGATCGTCACGCGCATCGATCCGCTCAAGGGCTTCTATCCCGCCGAGGGTTATCATCAGAATTACCTGATCCATAACCCCACGCAGCCCTACATTGCGATTTACGACCTGCCGAAAATTCAAAATTTCAGACGCACGTTTCCTGAACTTTACGGCGGTCAGCCGGTGCTCGCGCACAACTAGCGCGCGGGGTCAGCCATGGCGATGAAAAGGATCCTCGCGGCATGGCTGGCATTGATTTTCAGCTTTGCCGCGGTTCGGTCGCGCGCCGCGGATTCCGGCGATTCCCCGATCACCGTGTTCGCGGCGGCATCGCTGACCAATGTGCTGCAAGAGTTGGGGGACGGCTACACCAAGGGCCGCCCGATCCCGGTGAGATTTTCGTTTGCGGCGAGTTCCGCGCTGGCGCGTCAAATTGAAAACGGCTCGCGCGCCGACATATTTTTTTCCGCGGATGTCGAGTGGATGGATTATCTTCAGGCCCGCAATTTGATCCAGCCGGCCACGCGGCATGATGCGCTGGGAAATCAATTGGTGTTGATCGCACCCCGTGACAGCCGGGTGAGCCTGAGGATCCAGCCGCATTTCAAGCTCGCAGCCACGTTGGGCAGCGGCAGGCTCGCGACCGGCGATCCGGATTCGGTGCCCGTGGGACGCTATGCGCGCGAAGCGCTGACCAATCTCGGAGCTTGGACCGAGATTGCGGACCGCCTGGTGCGCGCCGACAGTGTGCGTGCCGCGCTGGCATTCGTCGACCGGGGCGAAGCGGCGCTTGGTATCGTGTATTCGACCGATGCGCGCATCGACAGTAAAGTCCGCGTAGTCGATGTGTTTCCCGCCGGCAGCCACCAGCCCATCATCTATCCCGTGGCGCTCACCCGCGGCGCCATGCCCGAAGCGGCACGATTCGCGGCATATATCCGCGGGCCCGCGGGCGACCGTGCGTTCCGGCGCTATGGATTCACGCCGCTGCATTAGCGGCCGCGGACTAGCGTGGCGGCAGCTGCGGCAGCTGCGGCGGATCGAGCGGCGGGATTCCCCGGCGGATGTCCTCGGAGAAAGTCTCGCTGCGATCGGACTGCCTGGCGCGTTCGGTTATCCGGCCGAACTCTTTCAGTTGCGCAAGGGTAAAGCGCTGATCAAGGCCGCCCACGCGATAGACATACGCCGGCAGATAGCCGGTAATCAGCACGCGATAGCTCCACGGCAGATAGCCGACGATCCGCTTCATCATCTGATACACCAGCATGGTGCAATTGACGGTGATGGTGTTGTAGAAGCGCGGCGTGTCGATGAGCGAGTCCGCCTGCTCGACATATCCCAAGAACAACGAGCGCATCGCGGACGGCGGCATGCGCAGGCGATAGACGTAATCGTCCTCGCCGCGCACGTTGGTGCGCACCCGGATCACGTCGCGCTCATCCGCCGCGATGATGCTGAGCCCGTCCCGCTTGAAGAAACCGCCGATCTCGGAATAGGTCTGGTTCTTTTGGCGCCGCACCTCCACGGAGAAGGCGACATATTGGCCGTCGTCGAAACCGAAGGAGATCAGCATATGGGCGATTGCCCAGCCGTCCCAATATGACATCACCATATCGACCGATTTCAGGCGCTCGAGATCGTAGACCCGGGTCTCCCATTGCTGGGTGTAGTCATCATTGGCGCGCCAATCGAAGTTGCGTACGTTGCGGAGAGTGACGAGGTTTCCGTCGATGCTTCCGCTGGTGATGCGCGCCACATCATCCGCCCAGTTGCGATCGTTCGAAGGCCGGATGCTCTGCCACCAGATCAGCAACAGGCCGAAAGCCGTGACGAAGCCCGCCAACGCCGGCAGCGTGATGCCGCGCCAAAGTCCGGCCAGTACCGCCACGCAGAACACGATCCACGCGCCAACGAAGCCAATTTTGACGCCTTGGCCGCGCGCCTGATACCACAACGCCAGCGCTCCCCATGCTCCCGGCAAGCCGATCAGCAGGATCTCCAGCAGCGTGGTCGCAATTCGCAGGATACTCGCCGGGCTGATCATCATGATTGCGCGCATTGTGCCAGCAACGCGCGGCGCGCGGCACACCGATCGATTGACATGCAATGGCGGCGCAAGGTACGGTTTCTTGTGAATCAACCGAACTCATTTCGACGCATCGTTCCCTTCATCAAAGAGCTCGGAGTCGAGTTCATCAGTGCGGCGGACGGGCGCTCCGTGGTTGCACTGAATCTGGAGCCGTGGCATCTCAACAGCTGGTCGGTGGCACATGGCGGAGTGTTGATGTCGCTGCTCGATGTGGCCATGGCGCTGGCGGGCCGAACTCTCAATGCCGACGCCGGCGGCGGCGTCACCGTGGAGATGAAGACCAGCTTCCTGCAGCCCGCCAAGGCAGGCTCGAGGCTGGTCGTCTCGGGGTATGCCTATCACCGTTCCACGACCATGGCCTTCTGCGAGGGCGAGGCGCGCGACACGGACGACCGCTTGATCGCGAAGGCCATGGGAATATTCAAATACCTGAAATCCGGAGCAGTCGCGGATGGCTGAACAGCTCATTCTGCATCACTATCCGATGTCGCCTTTCGCCGAGAAAATCCGGCTGATCTTAGGTCTGAAGATGCTGCCTTGGTCCTCGGTCGTCATTCCCAACGTGATGCCGAAGCCGGATCTGACGGCGCTTACCGGCGGTTATCGCAAAACCCCGGTACTGCAGATCGGCGCGGACATTTACTGCGATACGGCTCTGATTGCCGATGTGCTCGAGCAGTATGCGCCGCGGCCGACCCTGTATCCGGGCAGAGCCGCCGGGGCATCGCGAATCCTCGCACAGTGGGCGGACTCCACGCTTTTTTGGACCGCCATTCCGTACACCATGCAGCCGGCCGGACTGCCGCACCTGTTCGAAGGCGCGCCTCCCGAGGCGATCAAGGCGTTTGGCGATGACCGCACGGTGTTTCGCGCCAACATGCCGCGAATGCGCCCGGCGGAGGCGACGGCGGCCTTGTCCTTGTATTTGCACCGCTTGGAGGAAGCTTTGGGGGACCAGTTGTTTTTCTTCGGGTCCGCACCGAGCATTGGCGATTTTTCGATCTATCATTGCCTCTGGTTCCTCACCCGTGGCGGTCCAGTGGCCGGAATTCTCGACTCGCATCCCAAGCTTGCGGCATGGCGGGAACGCATGGCCGTCTTCGGCCACGGGTCGCATGAAAAACTCGACAGCGGCTCCGCCGTCGCCATTGCGCGCGACGCGACGGCTGAGAAATCCACCGGGAATGTCGACTCGCACGGCATCGCGCTCGGCGACCGGGTGGTCATTGCGGCCACGGATACCGGCGTCGACCCGATCGAAGGCACCTTGTACGGTGCCACCCGGGATCGAATTTCGATTGCCCGGCAAGACCCGCGCGCAGGCTCGCTGGTCGTGCACTTTCCGAGATTGGGCTTTGAGCTGCGTCGGGTAAGGTAACGGAGACAGCCTATGGCGTCAGTCTTGAAATCAGCCGTCGTTGCGGGTCTCGTTGCCGGGACGATCGATATCGGTTGCGCCTGCACCATCAACCACGTCGGTCCCGTTCCCATACTGCGTTTCATTGCGAGCGGCTTGTTGGGCGCGCCTCTGCCGCACGAGCCCTGGGTATACTGTCTGGGCATGGTGCTCCAATGGCTGATGTCGATCATCATTGCGGCGATCTTCGTGTATGCGGCGACCCGCATCCCGGCGCTGCTGCGCAATTGGGTTGCTTCGGGGATCGCCTACGGCGTCGTGGTGTACTTCGTCATGACCTTCGGGGTCGTGCCGCTGTCGAGGGCCAGGTCAGGACATGTCACGGTGCAATCATTCGTCCTGAACATGCTGGCCATGCTGCTGTTCGGCCTGATCGTGGCCTATCTGGCACTGCGCCTGCGGTCGCCGTCAGAGCCGCGGCGCCGAACTGCGCCACGCTCGAACGCCGCCTAAGAAGGCGAACTCATTGTTGCCCAGCCGGGCATTTTTGGGCAGCTTCTTGAGCTTGCGGGCGTTGCCGCCGCCGAGCACCACGTAATCGGCTTCGAGCGCGTTGCTGAGTTGCTCGACGACGCTGGCGACTGCGCGGCGCCACTTCTTCCCGCCCAATCGCCGCCGGGCGGCATCGCCCAGATAATCCTCATAGCTGCGACCGCGCTTGTAAGGCAGATGTGCAAGCTCCATGGGCGCGACGGTCCCGTCTACGATCAACGTCGAGCCCAAGCCCGTGCCCAGGCCCAGGAAGAGCATGCGGCCGCCTTCGTAGCTGCCGATCGCCTGCATCGCAGCATCATTCATGACCAAGGTTGGCCGGCCAAAGGCCTTGCGGAAGTCAAAGCCCACCCAGCCGCGCCCGAGATTGTAGGGCTCGGTGACGATCTTGCCGTGGACGACCACACCGGGGTAGCCGATGGAAATGACGTCGCATTTCCAGTCGGCTGTCAGGCGCCGCACGCGGGACACCATTTGCCGCGGAGTCATCGCGGCGCCGGATTCGAACACGCGAGTTTCGCGACGCCCCGACACCCGCGCCTTCACATGGGTGCCGCCGACATCGATCACGAGTACGCGCCGCTGAGTCTTTCTTTGCATGATCAATACAATAGCGCACATGCGGTGACATAATGCGCTCCATGAAACATCGATCGGTCCTGCGTTCCTTTGTGGTTTTGCTGGGCGGCGCGATTGCCGGATGCGCGGCGGCGCCGCCCGCGCCGGGGCCTCTGCGCGTACCCGCGACGCAGTCGTTGATCAAGCAACTGCACGCCACCGGCGTGCAGATCTATGAGTGCCAGCCTGCGAAGCAGGATGCCGCTCAATTCGAATGGATATTCGTGGGACCCGAGGCCCGATTGACGACCAGGAGCGGCAGGCCCGTTGCCAAACACTATGCGGGGCCGACCTGGGAAGCCAAGGACGGCAGCCGGGTGACCGCGGAGACGATTGCAAGCAGCCGCAGTCCCAACGCAAATTCCATACCCTGGCTGCTGCTGCGCGCGCGGGCCACCAGCGGAAACGGTCTGTTCAAGCACGTGCAGTACATTCAACGCCTGAACACCGCGGGAGGCAGCTTGCTTGCAGCCGCTTGCCGCAAGGATCAGGCCGGACAGCAATTGCGGGCTGCATACACCGCCGATTACCTATTTTACGGCCCGAAACATTGAGCCCGCCGCACGACGACGCATTGGAGCGGGTGCAGACCAAGATCGCCTACCTCGAGCACGCCGTGGCCGAACTCAGTGACGTGGTTTTTCGTCAGCACAAAGAAATCCGGGCGTTGGAAGTGCAGCTCACGGCGTTGAAAGAGCGCCTCGCCGCTCCCTCGGTGGAAGAGCCCCGAACGCCGGAACAGGAACGTCCGCCACATTACTGATTGCTCGGATGGTCACCAACGAGGTCTCGAGATGGTCGTCGCAATTTTCGTAATTGCGTGCCTGGCCGCCGGGCTCGGCATCGTGCTGGCCTATCGCCATCGCAGTCGGGCGATTGCGGGTGATTCGGCCCGGTCCCGGGCGCGCGGCGTAAAGCCGCCCGCCGGGTCCGCGGCGCCGGATGTTGCCCGGGCCGAGCTCGCGAACAACCTGGTAACCGAGCGGCTTTGGAAACTTGCATTTGCCGCACCGGTGGAATCTCAATTGGTGGATTTGAAACAGGCGCAAATCCGCGACGCGGTTTCGACCCTGCTCAAGGCCGATACCGTGGACGCGACGTACCTTCCCCGACGTCCGACTCTGTTGCCGCAATTGATGCGGGCGATGGATGATCCGAGCGCGGCCACCGATAAGCTCGCGCGCATCATCGCCCACGACCCGGTGCTCGCTGCCGATGTACTGCGCCTCGCGAACTCGCCGCTGTACAGGAATTCGCCGGCGCCCATCGAGACCATGCAGCGGGCGATCGTGGTTCTGGGCGCCGATGCCCTGAGAGGTCTTGCGGCGACCGCCATGCTGCAACCGGTTTTTCGGGCGACGCGCAGCAATTTTCCGCGGTTCCCGCGCATGCTGTGGGAACGTACCGAACGCGCCGCGCGCGCCGCCGAAATGTACGCCCTGAAGACCGCTCCGCAAGATCGCTTCGAGGCGCAGTTGGTCATTTTGCTGAGCGCGCTGGGGCCCTTGGTGGTGTATGGCGCAACACTCGATGAGTATTCGCGTCGACCGCGAATCGAGCCGAGTCCGTCGCTCTGTGTCGCGCTCACCGCATCGCTGGGTCCGCAGGTTTCCGCGCGCATGGCGCGCCAATGGGAAGCCTCGCCGCGGCTCGCGGCCGCGATCGAGCGCTCGAGTGTCGAGAGCCTGACCATGGCATTGTGCATGGGCGAGCTGTTGGGAACCCTTTCGCTCCTGGTGATGCAGCAAGTCATCACGGCGGATGAAGGATTCGCCACCGCCAGGGACGCGGGCGCCGCCGAAGCCATGCTGGCGCCGATTTGGCACCGCCTGACGACGAGGGAATAGCCGCTATGGCATGATGGCGCGATGGCATTCGCACAGGATCCAAACGATTGGGTCGAGGCGCCCGCCGCGCGTGACCGCGTGTTCATCAGGACCGCGGAAGGCAGCGTGTACAGCTACGCGGATCTGCGCGAGCAATCGGGGCGTTTCGCCGCGGCACTGATGCGCCGTGGCGTTTGCCCGGGCGACCGGGTCGCGCTGCAGGTCGACAAATCCGTCGATGCAATTTTCGTCTACGTCGCCTGCTTGCGCATGGGCGCGGTGTTTGTCCCCATCAACGTCGCGAACACGCCGCGCGAGGTCGAGTACTTCCTGCGCGACGCGCGGCCGAGGGTGGCGATCGTGCGGCCAAAGGACCGCGCTTTGATCGAAACGATGGCGTCGTCGGCCGGCGTCGGGTTCGTTGAAACGCTGGGTAGCGCGCGCGACGGCTCGCTGCGTGAATTGGCTGACGATTGCACTGTCGCGGCGCCCGCACCCGGCGCGCGCGATTCTGCCGCGACCGCAGCGATTGTCTATACGTCCGGCACCACGGGCCGCTCCAAGGGCGCCATGCTGACACGGGCCAATCTTGCCTCGAATGCAACGGTACTCGCGCAAGCCTGGCGCTTCACGCCCGATGACGTGCTGTTGCATACCCTGCCGCTGTTCCATATTCATGGATTGTTCGTTGCCATCAACACCGTGCTTGCCTCCTCGTCGAGCATCCTGTTGCTGGGCAGATTCGATGCCGCGATGACGCTCGAGCATCTGTCGCAAGCCTCGGTGTACATGGGCGTGCCGACGCACTACACGCGTCTGCTGCAGCTGGAGGATCTGAACAAGAGCAGCACGGCTGCGATGCGCTTGTTCGTGTCTGGGTCGGCACCGCTTTTGGCCGAGACGCATCGGGAATTTCAGCAGCGCACCGGGCATGTGATTTTGGAGCGCTACGGCATGTCCGAGACCATGATCAACACCTCGAATCCGTACGAGCGCATGCGGCTGCCGGGTTCGGTGGGGCCGCCTTTGCAAGGCATCTCGGTACGGGTGGCGAATGCCGAAAGCGGTGCCGTCGAACTCGAGCCGGACGCGATCGGCGCGCTCGAGGTAAAGGGTCCCAATGTGTTTGCGGGCTACTGGCACGATGAGGAAAAAACGCGCAGCGAATTCACCGTGGATGGCTGGTTCAAGACCGGAGATGTGGGCCGCATCGATCGGCACGGCTATGTGCACATAGTCGGCAGGGCCAAGGACCTGGTGATCAGCGGCGGCTACAACGTCTATCCGAAGGAAGTGGAATCCGAACTGGACGCGGTGCAGGGAGTCCTGGAGAGCGCGGTTTTCGGCGTTCCGCATCCGGACTTCGGCGAAGGCGTCACGGCCGTCGTGGTGGCCAAGCCCGGTGCGAAGCTGTCGGAAAGAGACGTTCTCGATTCGATCAAGGAGCGCTTGGCCGGCTATAAGCTACCGAAGCGCATCCTGCTGATCGATGAACTGCCGCGAAATACCATGGGCAAGGTACAGAAAAACGCGCTGCGCAGCACTTTCGCGACAATCTATACCAAAGCATGAGCGGCCGCGTCAGTCGGGCGGCTGCAGGGTCACCATGGTGAGCGTGCGGGCGCCAAGCGCAGCGCCGCCTTCGGACTGGTCGATGACCACGTAAAAACTCTTGGGCAGGGCATGAGGTGCATTGCTCAGGAGCACTTGCAGGGTCACCGAGGCTTTGCCGTCCGCGATGTGGGCCAGCTGCGGCACGATCGGCGAGAAGTCCGCGCCCGGTTTGGCCGTGCCGGATTCGGTCCACCAGGTAAAGCTGGTCTCGCCCCGCAGACTACCTTTGCGATGCACTGTGATCGCGGCGGAGGATTCATTCGCCGGTACATCGACAGTGTCCTCAGCCAATTCAATCTTCGAACTGCCGGTGGCGGTGGTCGAGGCTCTGGGTTCTGCCGCGGCGACCCTTGCCGCAGATTTTTCGGGCGCCGCGGTCCGTGGTACGGCGGCGGCCTGCGCTGCGGGCGGCTTTGCCGCGGCCGGCTGCGCTGCGGGTGGCTTTGCCGCGGCGGGCTGCGCTGCGGGTGGCTTTGCCGCGGCCGACTGCGCTGCGGGCTGCGTTGCGGCTACGGATGGTACTGTGGGCGGCGTTGGAGTCGCGGCGCCCGGCGCGGCGGCTGCGCGCGGGTTCGGTGCCGCCGCGGTATCGAGGCGGGGGAGCCTGCCATGCTGGCTGCTGAACCAGTAAGCAACCCCGAGCAGCAGCACCGCGGCTGCCGCAATGGCGACCGCCAAGCGTGATTTGCGCGGCCGGCGTGGCGGCGCTTCGAGCAAGTCGGTGAGTGAAGCGGGTCGCCTGGCCGCGGTGCGAAGATCCAGAGAGTCCAGCCATCGCTGCATGTCGGCGGGACGGTCGTCACGCTTCCAACGCAACGCTACCCGAAGCGCCTGCCATTGCCGGTTGTCCAGTTGCGCGGCGCGACGCGGATTGACTCTTGCGTCGCGTGCGGCGAGGGCGGTTTTGCCGGAGAACGGATGTTCGCCGGTCAGCAACAGGTAAGCGATGCACGCGAGTGAAAATACGTCATCGCGTGCGTCGGGACGCTCACCTTCCAAAATCTGGCTGCTCGCATACTGCGACGCCGCCAGCGGAAACACCTGATCCTCGGCCGCGAATACCTTGGGGGGGCCGCCGAACCCCAAGATTCGTACCTCACCCGTTGCAGTGACGAATATCTCGTGCGGATTGAGGTCGCCATGCACGACGCCGCGCGAATGCGCATAGGCGAGGGCTGAACCCAGGTCGCGCACCAGCGCCAGAGCATGGGCGCGATCCAAAGGAACGAATTTTCTTGCTTGCATCACACGGCTGAGCAGCGCGCCGTTGAGCAGCTCCATGGTGAAGAAAACCACATGCCCGTCGCGGTCAAATTCAAACACCCGCAGGATGTTAGGGTGCGACAACAGCTGCAAATGCTGAAATTCGCGGCGCAATTCCGCCAACAAATCCGCGCGTTTTGCCGCCGCCGAATGCAATACCTTGATCGCCAGCCGCTGGCTGCCGGGAGGGGTATCCAGCCGGTATTCATCGAGTGCCTGGAACACGGTGCCGCTGGCGCCTTGCCCGACAGCGGTCTCCAACCGGTAGCGGCGGCGCAGTACGCTTCCCGGCCTCGGATCAACCGGCGTGTCCAGCGATTGTGTGTCCTCGCGATGTCTTTGCGCATCGCTGTGTTCTGCGCGGAGCGCGCCGACGACGTCGCGCGCCACCGGTATTTCGGGCGCATCCGCGCCCGGATTGTCGCGTATGAACGGCGCATCGTGCCGGTCGGTGGTGTCGCGCGTCACTTCGTCCGTTGCAGGGTTTGCCGTCTCGGATCGAACTTCGGCAATACCGAGCGCTGCTTCAGCCAATGCGCTCTTGATCGACTGGAAGGCCTCGGGCTTGATCCTGCCACGTCGATAATATTGGTCAAGCTGCGAGAGCACCTCCCAGTTTCCCTCAGGGTCGGATCTGAATCTGTCGTGCATGGCCTCGAGAAACGCCGATTCATCGCAGCTGCCGTTCGCCAGCGCGTCCAGCCACGTCTTGATGGTGGTTTCATCCGCCCCACCTGGCTGTGCACCGGCCGGCCGCATCACTGGATTCATGTGTAATCCTTGGTCCTACACGTTTGCCACATTGTACCGGTTGGCGGTCGCCGGGAGTTGCCGGGGATGATGCGCTGCACGGACGGGACGTGCTCAATTGAGCTCATGCCGGGCCCTGGATTGATATCCCGCGGCATGCGGATTATTGTTCATTGATGCTCGACCTGCTGCTCGCCATTGGCCATCATCTGTTGATCTTTGCCATTTTCGGCGTCATCTGCGCCGAGTTTTGGGCGGTGCGTCCGGGTTTGAGCACGGCGGCCGCCGCGCGCCTCGCGTCGATCGATCTATGGTACGGAATATCGGCGGGTTTGGTGCTGGTGGTGGGTTTCAGCCGGGCGGTTTTTGCCGCGAAGGGATGGGCCTATTATTCGCACAACGCGTTTTTCTGGGCGAAGCTCGGCACCTTTGCCGCGATCGGATTGCTGTCCATTCCCCCGACGCTGGCATTCTTACGCTGGCGAAAATCGGAGTTGCAGCCGGACGACGCGGACATAAGGGGCGTCCGTCGCTACTTGCACGTCGAGCTGGCGTTGTTTGCATTTTTGCCCATTTTCGCGGCAGCGATGGCCCGGGGGTTTGGAGAGTTCTAGTTTTGCGACCTGCTGCGCCGTTGCCGGGGAACCTCGAGCGTTCTTCAAGTTCAAAGCCTCATTCGCGAATCGCGCAGTCCCAGGCTGCCCTTGGCGCGCGCGCGTGCCTCGTGTCGGAGTATCGTCATAAAGGATCTTAGTCCAATGAATCAGAAAGCTGCCCCGCCGCTCAACGAAAACGCGAGGTATCAGCCTGTCGCCGCGACTCGAGAGTATGTTCCGGTGCCGGTTTCGTTGGACCCGGCCATGCGCGCCGCGCGCGAGACGGTCGCCGCGAGTTCGGCTTGGATCCGACCGTTGCAGCAGGAGATGGCGCGGGTCATCGTGGGCCAGAAACACCTGCTTGACCGGCTGCTGATCGCGCTGCTGACCAATGGACATGTCCTGCTGGAAGGGGTGCCGGGATTGGCGAAGACCCTGGCTTTGAAGACCCTGGCGGGCTGCATCGCACTGCATTTCAAGCGCCTGCAATTCACGCCCGACATGCTGCCGGCGGATATCGTGGGCACCATGATCTACAACCCGCAGGATGGGGCGTTTCGCACCAAACACGGCCCGATATTCAGCAATCTCGTCCTCGCGGACGAGATCAACCGGGCGCCGGCGAAGGTGCAAAGCGCGTTGCTCGAGGCGATGCAGGAGCGTCAGGTCACGATTGGCGATGAGACTTATTCGCTGCCGAACCCTTTCCTCGTGCTGGCCACGCAAAACCCGCTGGAGCAGGAGGGCACCTATCCTTTGCCCGAAGCGCAGATCGACCGCTTCATGATGAAGGTCATGATCACCTACCCGAACCGCGGCGATGAGCGCGCGATTCTGGATGCGATGGCGACGACGGAAGCCCTGATAACGCCGCACGCGGTGGTGAGCGCGGCGGAAATCATCGAAGCGCGCCGCGTCGTCAACACGCTGTACGTCGATGACAAGATACGCGATTACATCGTCGATCTCGTGCTTGCCACGCGCCCGCCCATTGCAGCATCGTTCAAATTGAACGGCTTCATTCAGACCGGCGCCTCGCCGCGCGCAACCATCGCGTTGACCCTGGGCGCGCGCGCCATGGCATTCTTGAACGGCAGACATTTTGTGATTCCCCAAGACGTCAAGTCGATAGCGCTCGATGTGCTGCGGCATCGCGTTTCGGTGACCTACGAGGCCGAGGCCGAGAACATTTCCTCCGAGAATGTCATCGATAAGATACTCGACGCACTGCCGGTGCCGTGACCGTGGCGCGGGACAGCACCAAGTCCAACAAGGCCATCATGAGCGGCATGCGGCAGCTGGAAATCCGCACGCGCCGCATGGTCAACGACAGCCTGGCCGGCTCATATCATTCGGTCTTCAAGGGCCGCGGCATGGACTTCGACGAGGTGCGCGAGTACAGCCCGGGCGACGAAGTACGCACCATCGATTGGAATGTGACGGCCCGCGCAGGCAGGCCGTTCGTCAAGAAATTCACCGAAGAACGCGAGCTCACCATCTTCCTGCTCGTGGACATCAGCGCATCAGGCAACTTCGGATCCGGCGTCATGTCCAAGCGCGATCTTGCCGCGGAACTGGCGAGTGTCCTGGCGTTCTCCGCCATTCGCAATAGCGACAAGGTGGGCCTGCTGCTCTATACCGACCGGGTGGAACGCTATCTTCCGCCCAAAAAGGGCCGCCGCCATGTGCTGCGCGTGGTGCGGGATATTTTGTACCACACACCCGAGGCCGTCGGCACCGATACCGTCAGGGCGCTCGACGTCGCCAACCGGCTTTTGCACCGGCGCGCAATCGTATTCCTCATCTCGGACTTCGAGACGCCCAACGATAGCGCGGCCGAGCGCATCGATCTGCGCCGGGCAATGCGACGCACCAACCGACGTCACGATCTGATCGCCGTGCGCATCGAGGATCCACGCGAGAAGGAACTTCCCGATGTCGGCATCGTAGCGCTGGAGGATGCCGAGAGCGGGGAGGTGATCGAGGTGGATACCGCCAGCACCGGGGTGAGACGGCGCTTCAAAGAGATGTCCTCGGAGCGCGGCCGCAAGCTCGCGAGCGATTTTCGCGCCGAGGGGATCGACAGCCTGCAATTGCAGACAGATGCGCCTTACATGCCTGCCTTGCAGCGCTTCTTCAAGACCCGGGAGCGGCGGCGGGCATGAAGCGCGACAGCTTACGCGTGGGCATGCGCGTGGCCATGCGCGTGGCGTGCGGCCTTCCCGCCATGTTCCTCGGCATGGCCATCCGGGCCGCGCCGGCGGTGGGCGATATTCGCGACATCCGCGGCCCAAAATACGTTCTTCCCTACTGGGTGCCGCCCGCACTGATATTGGGCGTGGTGCTCATCGCGGCGGCGATCTACGCTCTTTGGCGCCGGCGAGGCAATCGCGGAGCGCCGCCCCTGCTGCCGTACGAGATTGCACTCAACAGACTCGAGGAGATCCGCAGCCTCATGCAGCCCTCGAGCGCACGCGAATTCTCCACCGCGGTGTCCGACATCATCCGGCGCTATATCGAACTGCGATTTGATGTCACGGTCACGCGCCGCACCACGGAGGAGTTTCTGCGCGATTTGCTCGTGAGCTCGAATCAATCGCTCGCACGCCATCAAGGACTGCTCGGGGACTTCTTGCATCAATGCGATTTCGTCAAATTCGCCGCGCTGTCGCTGACCGTGAACAACATGGAGTCGCTGTTGCAAAGCGCGCGCGCCTTCGTGCTGACCACCGCAAAACCTCCGGAAACACCCGCGGCAGAGGAGGCGCGTGACTCGCTTCCTGCAACCTGAGTGGTTTTGGCTGCTGGCGCTGCTGCCGATCGTGCTGTTTTGGCGCGGCAGGCGCGGACCGGTGGCGGCGATCGAGTATTCGGATGTGGCGCTGGCGCGCGCGGTGGCCCGGCGCGGCCGCAGCCGCGTGGGCTGGCTGTCGTGGATGCTGCCGATCCTGGCGGCCGCCCTGATGATCGCCGGGCTCGCACGACCGCAGCGCGCTCACGGCCGAACCGAAGTCACCGCCAACGGCATCGATATCGTGCTGGGACTGGACGTGTCGGGTTCGATGCAAGCGCTGGATTTTCTCGTCGACGAGCGGCGTGTGAATCGCATCGCGGTGGTCAAATCGGTGGTGTCCAAGTTCATCGATGAGCGGCCCGATGATCGCATCGGCATCATCGCCTTTGCGGGCGCACCCTATCTGGTCAGCCCCATCACCCTGGATCACGATTGGCTGCAGCAAAATCTCGAGCGCGTCACCGTCGGCGGTGTCGATGACGGCACGGCGATCGGCTCGGCGATCGCAGCCAGCGTGAATCGGCTGCGCCTTACCCAGGCAAAATCCAAGATCGTCATTCTGCTCACCGACGGGGTGAATAACACGGGCAAGATCTCGCCGCTCGCGGCCGCGGAAGCGGCCAAGGCCATGGGCGTCAAGGTGTATACGATCGGAGTCGGCGTGCGCGGTGATGCGCCGATTCCGGTGCGGGACGCGGCGGGGAATGCGCGCCTGGTGATGGCCAAGGTCGACGTCGATGAAAAGACGCTGCAGGCGGTGGCAGACGAGACCGGCGGAAAATTTTATCGCGCGACTGACACGGATTCGCTGCAGAAAATTTACGAGCAGATCAATCGTTTCGAGAAAACCGCCCAGACGGTGCAAAAATTCGAGCACACCGAGGAGATGTACACTTGGGCGCTCATCCCGGCGTTGGCAATCATGGCTTTGAGCCTGCTGCTGCAGCAAACGCGCCTGCGGAGGCTGCCGTGAGATTCGAGCATCCTGCCTGGCTGGCGGCGGCGGCGCTCGCCGTCTTTGCGCTCGTCGGTCTATGGCGCCTTTACGACGCGAGGCAACACGCGGCGCTCGCGAAATTCGTCTCGGCACATTTGCGGCGTCAATTGACCCGCTCGATCTCACCGGCACGGCGCCGGATGCAGCGCGGATTGTTGATGGGCGCGCTGATCTGCCTGTTCGCCGCCCTCGCGGGTCCGCAATTGGGGTTTCGCTGGGAGCAGGTCAGTCGCCGCGGCAACGAAATCATCTTTGCGCTCGATACCTCGCGCAGCATGCTGACCCCGGACGTCAAGCCCGACCGGCTGACACGGGCCAAGCTGGCCATCGATGATTTCGCCAAAAAGCTCGATGGCGACGCGGTGGGCATCGTCGCATTTGCCGGCACGGCGTTTCTCGCGTGCCCGGCGACGCTCGACTATGGCGCATTTCACGAGTCCCTGAGCGCCATCGACAGCAACACGATTCCGCGCGGCGGTACCAATATCTCGAGCGCCATTCAGGCGGCGCAGACAGCGCTGCGCCGGCGCCCCGGTAGCGATAAAATACTGATTCTCGTAACGGACGGCGAGGATCTCGAAGGCAGCGCCTTCGAGGCCGCGCAGAAGGCGGCAAAGGACGACGGACTCAAAATCTTCACGGTGGGCGTGGGAACCGCGGCCGGGGATCTGATCCCGATTTCGCCGCAGCAAGGCGGCGGATTTGTGAAAGACGAGACAGGCGCATTCGTCAAATCGCGGCTCGATGAAACGGGCCTGAAGGCCATTGCCGGTGCAACCGGCGGCTTCTACGTGCCCTTGGGCGTTCAAGCAGAAGGCCTGGAGCTGATATTTCAGAATGTCTTAGGCTCGATCGCCAAGCACAATCTGGCGTCCCGGCAACAAAAGATCTACACCGAACGGTTTCAATGGCCATTGGCCGCGTCTCTGGCAATGCTGTTGTTGAGCTTGATGGTCGGCACGCGCAGGCGAAGCAATCTGCGATCTCCGGCCGCATCCGTTGCGGCCGTGCCCGTGATACTCCTGGCGGTGGTTTTGGTGCAGCGGCCGGCGCTCGCCGGCGGCATTCTCGATCCCAAGAAGCCGGTGCTCGAATACAACGCAGGCACTGCCGCCTATCGGGCGGGGCAATATCCACGGGCGGCGCAGTCTTTCCAGCAATCGATCAGCCATGTGCCATCCGATGATCCGCAGCGCTTGGCCATCCAGGAGGATGCCTATTACAACTTGGGCAACACCCTGTACCGGTCGGGTCAGACGACCGAGCGCAGCTCGCCGAAGGATACCTTGAAGAAATGGAACGATGCCGTGAATGCCTACGAGACGGCTTTGCAGTTGCGGGCCGACGATGCGGACAGCAAATTCAATCGCGATTTTGTGAAGCGCAAGATCGATGAGCTGAAGAACGATCAGGACAAGAACAATCAGCAGGATAAGAATCAGAAACAGAATCAAAAGGGCCAGGGCCAGGGCCAGGGCCAGAACAAGAATCAAGACCAGAACAAGGATCAAGACCAGAACAAGGATCAAGACCAGAACAAGAATCAGGGCCAGAATCAAAATCAGGCCCAGAACCAGAATCCGCCGCAGAAGAAAGAGCAACCGCCGGATAAAGGCGCAGGGCAGCCGCCCCCGCAAAATGAGGCAAAAAACCAGCAGAATCCGCAGCGAGCACAGGGCCAGGGCCAGACGCCGCAACCGCCCCCCAGGTCCGGCGACGGCAGCGCCGCCGATGATCAACGCGTGCCGGGTCAGATGACTCGCGAGGAGGCGCGCGAGCTTTTGGATTCAGTGAAAGGGGACGAGAAAAATTCCATGGCGATCCCTTGGGCGCAACGCAGTCCCGTGCAACCGCCGGACAAGCCTTTCAAGAACTGGTGATGCGCGGCGGTTACTTGAAATGTTTTTGGTTGAGCGCGGCGGTTTTGCTGGGCTTGGCCTCGGCAGCGAGCTTTGCGGACGAACCGTTGATCTATTCGACCATCGAACCTGCGCAGATCAGATTGGGCGACTCGGCGCGGCTCACGATCACGAACCTGGGGGGCGACACGAACCCGATCTCTCTGCCGGTGGTTTCGGGTTTGAAATTCGAGATCGTCGGGCGAACCCAGGAAATCCAGATCATCAATGGGACCACGATGCCCTCATCGTCGATCGTCGTGCGCGTGACGCCGGAAATGGCCGGCATCTTCACGATCCCGGGTGTAACGCGAAAATCTCCGCCGCTGGTCCTGCAAGTCAACGGAGCCGGAAGCGCAAGCGTTCCCCGGGCCAATGTGCCCGCCGCGCCGGTACCGCCGCCCCCGATCCTGTCGGGTGGTTCGATACCCAAAGGTGTGCATCTCAGCGACGACGGCTCGGCTTACGTGCGGCTGAGTATTCCTAAACGAGAGGTGTACGTTGGCGAGAGCGTGCCGGTCGACATCGAGGTGGGCATGCGATCGGGATTTGTGTCCTCGTTGAATGGCCTGCCAAAGCTCACTGGCGATAATTTCACGCTGAATAATCTGTCGCGTCAGCCCGAGCGCAGCGAAAAATTGATCAACGGCGAGCCATTCGTGGTGTTTACCTGGCGCAGCGTGCTCGCGGTGGTGAAACCGGGAACTTTCCCGCTCTCTGCCGAGGTGCCGCTGACGGTCAAGATAAGAACCCGGCCAAGAGGACAGTCCCAGTTGGATGATCAGTTCGGCGATCCGTTTTGGCAGAATTTATTCGGCACGACGGTGCCGAAGGACATCAGCGTCAGGAGCCCGTCGCAGGAGCTGAAAGTCGAGGAGTTGCCGATGCAAGGAAGACCCGCCGATTTTCACGGGGCCATCGGCACATTCAGCATCACCAGCGATATTTCGCCCGTCAAGGCGGAGGCGGGTGATCCCATGACCTTGCGCATGCGGGTCAGCGGCTCCGGAAATTTCGACCGGGTCGACAGCAGCATGCTCGAGCACCTCGATCAGTGGAAGACCTATCCGCCCAAGTCCTCATTCAATACCAGCGACCCGATCGGCTTCAACGGCATGAAGACCTTCGAGCAGCCGGTAATCGCCTCGCAGCCCGGCATGCAGACCTTGCCGGCGTTGTCGTTCAGTTATTTCGACCCGAATACGCGGCACTATGAAACGGCGCGCAGCGCGCCTCTGAGCGTGACCGTGTCGCCATCCCTCGCGGACAGCACGCTGGCCGCACCGCCGGTCGCCGCCGGCGCCGCGGCGCAGCCGGGCGGAAAACGTGCCGATGGGCTGCGGCCCGATCAGGCCGAAGCAGCGGCACCGGTCGCCTCACTGCTGCCGCTCTACTTGCAACCTAGGTTTCTGCCGATTCCGTCGTTACTCGCGCTGGCATTTGCGGCCGGATGGATCGGTGTCAGGCGGCGGCGCAATTTGTCGGCCGAGTCCCCGTCCGGGTACGTCCGGACGCATACCAGGGCGGCCAAGCGTGTGCTGGCGCAGATGGATGCGGCCGCCCGCGCAGGCGATGCCGCGCTATTCTTCGACTGCGCCCGCACGGCGCTGCAGCGCCTGCTGGCCGCGCGCTGGCAGATCGCAACCGAGGAAGTCACGGCGGCCGAGTTGGAAGCCCACAGCGATGCGGATGATGATATTCGACAGCTGTTTTCGCTGGCGGACGAATCGAAGTACTCAGGCGGCAAACTCAGCGCCACCGATTTTGCCCGCTGGATGAGCCTCGTGCGGCAACGATTGAGCGAGAAACCGGCATGAGTGCTCCATGGCGGGCAATGTGTCTGGCCGGCTTGCTGCTCGGCGCGATGCAGGCGCGCGCGGCGGCGCCATCCCCCGGCTATTCCTCGGCGGGTCTTTACAATCTCGCGAATTCCTACGCGCGCGCCGGCAAACCCGGCATGGCGGTGCTGAACTACGAACGCGCGAGCCTGCTCGCGCCGAACGATCCGGATATCGTGTCCAATCTCAATCAGGTGCGTGCGGCGGCGCATCTGCCGGTTGATTCGCCAAGCGGCTTCGAGCGGCTCGCGAGAATTGCAGGGCCGACCCTGGTCTTTTGGATCGGCGTCTCAGGTCTGGCGGTGCTCGGCGCCGGCCTGATTGCAGCGCAGCTTTCGCTGCATTATCGGCGCCTGCGACTTGCAGCGATGCTGCTGGGCATTTGTATGCTGGCGCTGCCCATTTGCAACGCAATTGCGCTGTGGCCGCGCCTGCATGAAGGAGTGGTGATTGCCGCGGCGACCCCGGTGCGCGTCTCGCCCGTGCCGATGGGGGAGTCGCTATTCATTCTGCCGGAAGGCGAGACGGTGGGTATCATGGCCGAACACGAAGGCTTCACCCTGATTCGGACACGCGCCGGCCGCAGCGGCTGGGTGGCGGACGCCAATCTGGCGCCGATCTTGCCCCGGAAAAAGACGGGCTAAAGGATAAGTCCGTTGCGCAGCGCGTATGCGGTCATGTCAGCGTTGCTGTTGAAGTTCATCTTTTCCAAGATACGCGATCGATAGGTGCTCACGGTTTTCACGCTCAGGCTCAGCTCTTCGGCAATCTCTCCGACGCCGGCACCGGCCGCCAGCTTGCCGAATATCTGGAATTCTCTGACCGAGAGCCGCTCATGCAGGGGTTGGTTCTGATCATGTACCGATTCGAGATCCGCGGCCATCGATTCGGCCAGCGATGCGCTCACGTAGCGTCGCCCGATCAGCACGGTGCGCACCGCCTTGAGCAATTCCTCGGGCGAGCCCCCTTTGGAGAGGTAGCCGCTGGCGCCGGCGCGCAGCACATTTCGCGCGTACTGCGCTTCGGGCAACCCGCTCATGATCAACACACGCACTTTGGGATATCCGCTCGTGACATGCTTTAAGATGTCGAGTCCGCTTCGATCGGGCATATGGATGTCCATGAGCAGCAGGTCCCATTCACGACGGCGCAGCTGATCCAGAGTTTCATTGCCGGTCGAGGTCTCGCCGATCTCAGTGATGCCCGCCTCCGCCTCGAGAAATTGCTTGTAGCCCGCTCTGACGACCGCGTGATCATCTGCAATCAATACTCGCGACATCTTGAAGTCCCGTTGTTATAGATATGCTCTGAGCTTATCCTCCTGTGCCGCGGCACCGCGCAAGGGTATGGGACCCGATCGGGCGTCGGTAACGTCCTACAAGGCCACGTCGCGGGTATAGTGATTGATCCAATTCACCTCCCAGGTTTTCCCGCCGTCCGCCGAGAAAGCCTGCTCCGACTGCGCAGAATTGGCGGTGATTCCCCAGATCGAAAATCGAACCACTATGGCTCTGCCGTTGATGGTTTCCTGATCGTAGAATTCGCCGCGCCCTTGCTTGAATTCACCGATCCCGGGTATTCCCAGTATGCCGACACGTGGTGTGGCGAAGTCCAAGCACCATTGGTGCGCTTCCGGGCTATACCAACGCAAGGACAGCAGTTCGATGTGCCCGGCAGGCCCGTCGGCCTGGTACTCCGCAAGATTGGCGCGGCCATTCCAAATCTTGTTCACAATGGTGGTGCCGTCCATGTCCGCCCAGTCGTTCGAACCGCTCAAGGGATGCAGCAGCCTCGATGAATGGGTATGCCAACGACCGAGATCAAAATCGAAATCATGCTGGCCATCGCGCGCAGCGCCGGGGACGGAGCCGCCAAGTGCCGACATCGAGGCAAGGCACAATGCCGCGCTCACGAGCCGGCGAGTCACTGCTTTTCCCGGGTCAAAGTCGCGATGAAGGCGGGTGCCCAGCTCTTTCCGCCATCATTCGAATACGATTCCTCGTAACGATGCGAGTCCGGTTTGATATCCGACCAAACACCTCGTACCAGGATTGAGCGGCCATCGAAGCTGTCCGAGGAGAACAACTCGCCGCGGCCGTCCTTGAAAGAGCCGATCAACGGCAGCGTCAGTACACCGTTTTTGCTGTTGACGAACGATTGGCTCCACTGATGCGCCAGAGGGTTATAAAGAAACAGCGTCAGCCCCTCCCAGCGCCCGTTAGGCCCGTTGGTCTCGATTTCCTCCAGCTGTGCCCGGCCGTCCCAGACCTTCCTCACGGTAACGGTGCCATTGAGCTCGATCGCGTGAGTCGCTCCTGAAAGCGGGTCAAGAATCCGCTTGATGTGGGTCTTCCAGATGCCGAAGTTGAAATCGAAGTCATGCTGCCCGTCGCGGGCTGCCGTGGAGCCTTCGGCAGCCTGTCCCAGTGCATGGGCGGGCAGGGCGCCCCAGGCGCCGGCGCCCAGAATGCCGATCAGGATCATTTTCGAAAGATTCATTGTCTTCTCCAAGATTTCAAGGCCAAAAGCCGGCCGTAGCAGCCGCGACGGCGCTAAGCTGTGGTGGATGCGATTCTGTACCGACCGAATCCCTTCTCTGAAGGGCCACTTGAGGAAAAAATAGTTGGGCCACTCTTCACGGCGCAAACGTGCAGCCGACCCTCTATTCGAGATCCGCCTCGACCTCGAGCCCGCCGGTTCGCGCGATTCGTCGCGAACGCTGCACCGCGAATTGACCCGGGCGATCCTCGACGGCCGGCTTACCGCCGGTACAAAACTGCCGGCCACCCGGCTGTCCATCGTCTTTTTCGGGGTCTCGCGCAATACCGCAACGGCGGTCTACGAAAGACTCGTGACCGAGGGATACGCGGAGACGCGGCGCGGCGCGGGAACTTATGTGGCCTCAAGAGCGGAGCCGTCGAGATCCACGGCCGACAGTGCCTCTGCGCAGGAGCCGCTCAGACAGCGTCTGAACAGTTTCTGGCTGCGCCCGGACGTCGCCGCGGCCATGAGTTTCTGGCGGGATGCGCCTGAAGGTGCGTCCTTGCCCCGCCGGGGATCGACGGTGGATTTTCGTCCGGCCATGGTTGACTCGCGGCTCTTTCCCATGGATGTATTCCGGCGCGTCAGCGTCAAGCAGCTGCGCGGCTTGGAGAGAAGACCGGCAAGCTACAAGAGTGCGCAGGGAAATCAAGGCAACTACCATCTGCGCAGCGCGATCGTGAAGCACATTGCCATCACGCGCGCGGTGGCATGCCAGCCCGAGGACATACTCGTCACTTCCGGTGCGCAGCAGGGCTTTGATCTGCTGGCCCGGGCGCTGGTCACGCCGGGTGAAACCGTGGTTGCGCTCGAGGATCCGGGCTATCCACCGATGCGCGTCGCTTTCGCGGCCGCGGGCGCGAGATTGGTTCCGGTCGGCATCGATGCGGAAGGGCTGATAATCGAACAACTTCCGGCCGATGTGGGCGTCATCTGCGTCGCTCCTTCCCACCAGTTTCCCCTGGGCGTGACCATGTCCATGCGCCGGCGTGCCGCCCTGATCGAATTCGCACGCGCGCACGGCGCGATCCTCATCGAGGATGATTACGACGGAGAATTTCGCTATGAAGGCAGTCCGTTGCCGGCGCTGCGCACCGACCGGGCGGCGGACGTTGTTTTCTACGTCGGCACCTTTTCAAAGTGCATGCTGCCGGCACTGCGTTTGGGTTTCATCGTTGCCCCCCGATGGGCGATCGGCACCGTCACCGCGGCGAAGAACTGCATGGACTGGCATTGTTCAACGCCGGTGCAAAGTGCGGTTGCCGCCTTCATCGCCGAGGGCCACCTGACGCGCCATGTGGCCAAGATGCGTGCTATTTATCGACAGCGCCGGCTACTGCTGCTCAATACTCTGCAGGACAAGCTGAATGACTGGCTGGAGCCGATACCCTCGTTCTATGGCATGCACGTCGCCGCGGTCGCGCGCGCTCCCGTTGATCTCGAAGCGGTTGCAGGGGCGTTGGCGCAGCAGCAGATCAAGCTGCATACCTTGAGCAGATATTTTATCGGAACTCAGACCCGGACCGGGCTGATATTCGGCTACGGAACCGTGGACCTGCCCGAGATTCGCCGCGGACTCTCGATGCTGGCGCGGCGATTGCATGGCTGACGCCGCTGCGTGCAAGCGTGTAGAGTCAGTGCTCAGAGGGGTGCTGAACAAGTGACAGAACCCGCAGTGAAAAATACGCGCGCCGCCCCGGAAGCCAGGGTCGTACAGCTGGGTTTTCTGCGCCAGCTGAGCATGATGATCCGGGCGATCGCCGGCTCGCCGGTCGGCAAAAAGATCACGATCCTGCTGATCGTAATCGTCCTCGTCATCCTCGCCACCGCCTACGGGCAGATTCGGCTCAACAGCTGGAACAAGCCGTTCTACGATGCGCTGTCACGCCGCGATCTGCGCGACTTTCTGTTCCAGCTCGGGGTCTTTTTCGTCATTGCCGGATTTCTTCTTGCCCTGAACGTGGGCCAGCGATGGCTTGCGGAGATGCTGCAGGTCAGATTGCGGGAGGGTCTGGTACGCAGTCTCCTCAAAGAATGGCTGATGCCGCGGCGGGCATTCTGGCTCACCAGCGGCGGCACCATGGGCGTCAATCCGGATCAGCGCATCCATGAGGATGCGCGAAAGCTGTGCGAGCTGTCTTCCGATCTCGGCATCGGGCTGTTTCAGGCATCGATCCTGTTCGCCACATTTGCCGGCATTCTCTGGGGCTTGTCCAGCAACTTCAGCCTGCACTTCGGCGATCGCGACGTGGCCATTCCGGGTTTCATGCTATGGGCGGCGATTCTGTATGCGAGCGCCGGTTCGCTGATGAGCTACTGGGTCGGCAAGGGTTTGATCAACCGCAACGCAGAGCGCTATGCGCGCGAAGCCAACCTGCGTTTCTCGCTGGTACGCGTCAACGAGCACGTCGATGATATCTCGTTGGCCGAAGGCGAGGAGGATGAGCGGCTGCGCATCGAACGCCATCTCGCGGAGGTGCTGCGCGCGACCGGCCGAATCGTCTGGGGACACACGAATCTTACCTGGGTGACCGCGGGATTCGGTTGGGTGACCATCGTCGCTCCCATCCTGGTTGCCGCACCGCTGTACTTCACCGGGAAGGTTTCGTTCGGCGGACTGATGATGGCGGCGGGGGCCTTTACCCAGGCGCAGTCATCGCTGCGCTGGTTCATCGACAATTTCAGCGTGATCGCCGATTGGCGCGCGACCTTGCTGCGCGTTGCAAACTTCCGTCATGCCGTCATCAGCACCGATGAGCCGCGCGGATTCGAGAGCCGCATCGCGTATGCGGAGGGAGCTCCGGGCAGAATCACGATCGAAGCTCTGGAAAGCGTTTCCTCGGCGCACGCCGACATGCTCAGAGAACCGAGCGTGGTCGTGCAGGCCGGTTCGCGCGTGCTGATACTCGGCGCGCCCGGAACCGGCAAAACGCAGTTGTTTCGCGCTCTGGCGGGACTCTGGCCCTGGGGCGCGGGCCGCATCGAGCGCCCGCAAGGCGAGCAGATTTTCTACCTGCCACGCGGCACTCCATACCTGCCGCGCGGCAGTCTGCGCGAAGTGCTTGCCTACCCATTGAAGGCCGAGAACTTCGATGCGAACGCCTTTAACCGCGCACTTTTCCGGCTCGGGCTCGAGCGGCTCGCACCATTGCTCGATGAGACGCGCCGGTGGGACCGCGAATTGAGCCAGGACGAGCAATTGTGCCTGGTATTTGCGCGCATGCTCATCCAGACGCCCCCTTGGGCGCTCATCGACGGGACCTTCGGTTCCCTCGATGATGATGTGCTCGATCTGGTCATCGACGTATTCAGCAACGAACTCAAGCACACCGGCATCATTCATATAGGCGGTCCGGGGGAAGCGCACGATCTGTTCTCGGTGATCTTGCATCTCGTCAAAGCGCCGCCCAAGGCGGAAAACCCGCAATGAAGCCCATGACATCGCAATCGGGCGCTGTTAGAAGCGCGCTGGTCACCGCCTGTATTCTGCTCATTGCCGCCTTGCCCGCGTGGGCGGCCCAGGATTACGGGTTTCGTGCTCCGTCATCGACGCTGGACGCCGCAACTGCCGCGACCATGGGCGATCTGGCCTCGCGGCTCATACCTGTTTATCAGGATTCCGACCCGGAGCGCTATCTGGCCAATCTCTCCGCCCTGCAAATGGCAGCGGGCGACTATGCCTCCGCCGATATATCGCGCCAGTCGCTGCGCGAGCGGCGCCGAAAAACCGATTTCGGCCATCCGATCAGCCGGTCGGTGATATTCGATATGTACGCACACGCAAAGGCATCGGAAACCCAGGATCGCATCACCTTCGCGGATGCATTCAGCAATTCCTACCGGGAAACCATTCGCCGTCTTGACGATCACGACGCCTTTACCGTCACGCACTGGCTGGACGAGGCGCCATCGGGCTATCGGGACGCGCTGCAAAGAGCATTTGACCAGAGCCGCGCTGCGGACAGCATCGACGAATCCGATGCCATCGCGCTGATCTGGAAATATGTGGCCTTCGATGCGTACCGGAACTTCGGTGCGCTGGTGGTTCTGCTCAATGCAGAGGACGATCATCGGCGCTATGCGAATGAGAGCGGCATTCTGCTTCGCACCGCGGATGGAGCGAGCCTTTCGATTGCCGTGATTCGTCCCACCGGCTCGCCCGCGCCGTTGCCGACGCTGTTCCAGTTCACCGGACGCGACGCGCCGAGCTACGCGAAGGAGTGCGCCTCCCATGGCTACGCAGGCGTGGTTGCGTATCTTACCGAGAGGCGAAAATCCGGCGCCGGTATCGACCCCTTGATGGCCGAGGGCGCCGATGCGCGCCAGGTGATCGCCTGGATTGCCAAGCAGCCGTGGAGCGATGGCCGCGTGGGTATGTACGGTGAGGGAGACAGCGGGTTTGCACCCTGGGCGGCAGCCAAGCGGATGCCGCCGGCGCTCAAGGCCATCGCCACCTCGGTCGCACTCAATCCGGGGATCAGCTTTCCGATGCAGGGGAATATCTTTCAGAACTCAGCCTATGCGTGGTCGCTGCGCCAGGTCGATCCGAAGGAATCGGACGCCGTTTTCGATCCCAATGCCGCAAAGTGGCGCGCTCTCGATGAGAAATGGTATCGCAGCGGCCGACCGTATCGGGATTTAGGCAGGCTTTACGGCCGGCATAATCCGGTTTTTCTCCGCTGGCTCAATCATCCAAGCTATGACGCCTACTGGCAGAATTTGGCGCCGTCGCGCAAGCAATTTGCGCACATCAACATCCCTGCTCTCACCATGACCGGCTACTTTGCGGCGAGCGAACCGGGCGATCTGTATTATTTCTCCCAGCATCTTCGCTACAAACCGCACGCGGATCACACGCTGTTCATTGGTCCGTACGGCGATGACATGATGCAAGCCACGCCACCCGCCAATCTTCACGGCATCCCGGTGGACTCGGGCGCGCTCATCGATCTGCGCGAGCTGCGTTACCGGTGGTTCGATCATGTATTCAAGGACGCCGCGGTCCCTGAGTTATTGAAGGCGCGCGTCAACTATGAGGTGATGGGCGGCAACGAATGGCGGCATGCGGCCTCGGTGGACGCCATGGCGGGTGGCTCGCTGCGCTACTACCTGGACACCGCCGCTGCCGGTGCAAACCACCGCCTCAGTCAGCATCGCAGAGCCAACGAGGGGTTCAATGCGCAATCCGTCAGTCTCGTGGACCGCAGCGACGCCGCATGGACGCCGCCCACTGACTTCGTCACCAAAAGCCTGGTTGCACGCCACGGTCTGATCTTCATCAGCGAAGCGCTCAGCAGGCCGAGCACTTTGGCGGGTCTGTTCTCAGGGCGCCTGGATTTCACCGTCAACAAGATGGATATGGACCTCGACATCAGCCTGTACGAGGTGCTGTCGAGCGGCGAGTACCTGCGCCTGTTCAGCCCGACCTACGAGATGCGCGCGAGTTATGCGCAGGATCGCGTTCATCGGCAGCTTCTCAAGGCCGGTGAACGGCAGCGGCTCGTGTTCAAGAGCGAGCGGATGACCAGCCGTCAGCTGCAGGCGGGCAGCCGGATCGCGATGGTACTGAGCTTTGCCAAGCGGCCGGACCGTGAAATCAATTATGGAACGGGCGCCGACGTGAGCGCGGAGTCCATCGCGGACGGTAAGATTCCGGTCAAGATCCGCTGGTACAACGATAGCTATATCGACATTCCGGTGCACAAATGAAAAGCATTCGATCCCCAGCCCTCAGGCGATACGTTTTATCAGCGACATGGCTGCGGCCGGGTTGCGCACCTTGTGGCCGCTGATCACATAGAGAAAGACGTCGCGGGGTTCATCGTTGCCGGTGAGCGGATCGACGTACTCCAGATCATCCGGGATTCCGCCTGCGGCCCATGCAGCGGCGCGCGCCGCCCAGCGCTCGAGCGAGGCGGCGGAATAGCCGCTGGGTTCGGCCGCCGTGGTACCCATGATGCGGGCGTAGACGAAGGGCGCCGTTGGATCTGCGATTTGCGGATAGCTCGAATCGCCCGCGATGACCACGGCAACGCCGTGCTTGCGCGCGAGTGCGATGAAAGCGGGCGTGCGGAAACTCTCGTGTCGGACTTCTACGGCATGACGCAGCGGACGTCCCGCGATCTCGCGCGGCAACAGCTTCAAAAACGCCTCGAAGTCGGCGGGGTCGAATTTTTTGGTGGGTAAAAATTGCCAGTTGATCGGGCCGAGCTTGTCCTTGAGTTCGGCGACCCCGCTCGAGAAGAACCGTGCAATGGTCGCGCCGGCCTCGGCGAGCACGCTGCGGTTCATGGCGAAGCGCGGCGCCTTCAGCGCGAATTTGAAACCGTCGGGCGTTTCATCGTGCCACTTGGCGTAGGTCGCGGGCTTTTGCGCACCATAATAGGTGCCATTGATTTCAATCGACGAGAGCTGCCGGCTGGCGTGCTCGAGTTCGCGTTTTTGCGACAGGCCATCCGGATAGAACGTGCCGCGCCAGGGCTCGTAGGTCCAGCCGCCTATCCCGATGCGGATGGTTCCCTCGCTCACACGACCAGTGCGTCGAGGTAGCGGAAGCTGATCGCCACGGACTCGAGCGGCGGCTTGGTGAACGGCGGTTCCTGTTCAACATAAAACTGGCGAACTTTTTGCGCGTGGGCTGTGGCCAGCAGCGCCTTCCAGTCGATGATTCCGGTGCCGACTTCGCAAGGATCCTGCTGCAGGCTGAAGTTCGGGCGAGTACTGGACTTGACGTCCTTTACGTGCATGGCGCTGAACCGATGCGGATGGGCGCCGAGCAACGCGATCGGGTCTGCGCCTGCCGCCACCACCCATCCCGCATCCATCTCGAAGGTAACCAGCGCCGGATCGGTGCCCTGAATCAGCAGCGCCATCGGGTTGCCGTTGCCGAGCGGCGCGAACTCGATGTTGTGATTGTGGTAAGCGAAAGAAAGTCCGAGCGCCTTGAGAGCCGCGCCCTTTTTATTGAGATAGTCGGCATTCCATTTCCAGTCATCCGCAGTCATGGAGCTGCCGATGCGTGCCAACGTCGCACCGCCCGATTCTCCGGGCTGCGGTTGAAGTGAAAAACGGTCTGGAATGCGGAAGATGGGACAGACGATCGTGCGAATTCCGAGCAAGTGAGCCGACTCGGCCAGCATTCCAAGATCGCCATCGAGGCTCAAATTGGCGCCGGTGGCACGCGACGGAACATGAATCGATGGGCAGGCCAGCTGCGCCCGGTTCAACGCGCGCTGCCACTCGGCAGGCGTGTGATCCGCAAGGCCCGCAGGTTCGACCGCCTTGTAGCCGATTCTCGCGACCGCCGCCAAGGTAGCGTCGAAGTCGCGTTTCAGGTCCTCGCCAACGGTATAAAGCTGGAGTCCGATGGCCAGGTGCGCTCGCCGGAAAAAGGGCTGCGCACTGGAGGTTGCGCCGGAGGCAGCACTGGCCCGAACAGCCAGCAATATTCCTGCTCCCAAAAACTCACGTCGCGATAGTGTGGACATTGCTCCCCCGCAGACAAGGGCAGATGTTAATGCAAAATGGAGCGAGCAGGCCGGACGCTGCCGTGGTGTATCCCCGAGTAGATGCTATATAGCCCTTTTAAAGACATTTAAGCGTTGAATCAGCGGAATAAGCCTCTTTTAGGGCTATATATTATAATGTATTATATACTTGAATAGGGCTATATAGTAGGATATCCATGTTAGCAGGCTCATTTGAGGCTATATGGAATTCATGACGACCAGCGCGGAATTGGAAGGCGAACTCGGTTTGCGCTTACGCGAACTGCGCATTCTCAAGAACCTGGACCAGAAATCTCTCGCCGAGCGCGCAGGCGTCTCTGTCAACGCAATAAAGCATCTGGAATCCGGCAGGGGTGCACGCGTTGCTTCGCTCATCAAGGTATTGCGCGCCTTGGACCGGGCGGACTGGCTCGATGCGCTCGCGCCGACCGTTTCGATCAGCCCGATGCAGATGCTCAAGAGTGCAAAGCGCGAGCCGCGGCGCGCACGCCGTCGAGCCCGCGTTCATGTATAGAGCCGTCGCGATTGTCGAGGTTCATGCTTGGAGCCATCTCGTGGGTGCCGTGGCGCTGGATCCCAAGCTCAACTATTTTGCTTTCGAATATGCGCCGGGATTCATCAAAGAGGGAATTGAGCTGGCACCGCTGAGCATGCCGCTGGCCGACGCTCGACAGCCCTTTATTTTTCCGCAACTGCCGGAACTCACCTTCAGGCGTCTGCCGGCAATGCTTGCCGATGCATTGCCCGACGATTTCGGCAACAGTCTGGTCAACGCGTGGATGTCCAATCAAGGCGTCGCCGCCGCCGATATCACTGCATTGGACCGGCTCGCCTATACCGGAAAGCGAGGTATGGGTGCGCTCGAATTTCGTCCGGCACGCGGTCCGACGGCCAGGAGCAGCACCGCCATCATGTTGGCCGAATTGGTGGAGAGCGCCAGGCACGCTGTGCATGGCGAGCTGGACGATGACCCGCACGCCATGGCCGCGCTGAAGCAACTCATCTCCGTGGGCACCTCTGCGGGCGGTGCCCGGGCGAAGGCGACGATCGCCTGGAACCCGAAGACGAACGAGATTCGCGCCGGACAGTTCGACGTCGATCCGGGGTTCGAGCACTGGATTTTGAAGTTCGACGGCATCGGCGAGGACAACGAACTCGGTGGGCCGCAGGGGTATGGGCGGATCGAATACGCCTACAGCCTCATGGCCGCCCAGGCGGGCATCGTCATGTCTCCGTGCCGGTTGCTCGAGGAGAGCGGCCGCGCGCATTTCATGACCAAGCGATTCGATCGAAACGGCAACATCAAGCTGCATACCCAGACGCTGTGCGGCATGGCGCAACTCGACTACCGGGCCAAGGGCGTGAACGACTACAGCCAGTTACTCGGCGCGATGCGACAGCTGAAAATGAGCCCTGCTGCTTTCGAGCAGGCCTTTCGCCGCATTGCTTTCAACATCATGGCCGCAAACTGCGACGATCATACGAAGAACATCTCATTCATCCTGCCGTATCAAACGAGCTGGGAACTCGCTCCGGCCTATGATGTGACCTTCGCCTACAACCCGAAGGGAGAATGGACCTATCAACATTTGATGTCGGTGAACGGGAAATTTGCCGACGTGCAACGCGATGATTTATTGACGCTCGGCGACCGCTTCCAGATCGGAACCGCTTCGAGGCTGCTCGCCGAAGTGAAAGGCGCCGTGACGGCGTGGCCGGATTTTGCGCGGCAGGCGGGCGTCTCGCGGACGGCAACCGATCTGATACGGCAACATCAAAGCTTGGGGTAGGTCGCGTGCCGGCTCACGATTGAGCTAATACTCCTTGAGGGGAGGGCGCGGCAGATCGATCCACCGCCGCACCGAGGGCCGACGCCATTGATGGTTGGCATAGTCGACCAGGCGTTGAGGCACCGGATCGCCGTGCGCCACCAGCCGCTGCAGCATCATGGCAAGGTCCACATCGGCGATGGACCAGTCGCCGAATAGATTTTGGTCGCGGCCCTCGAGCAACTGCAGCGCGGCCGCATAAAGCTTTTGAGCGGCTTCAGCCGCTCCCGCGGTCAGAGCGGGCTTGCGCACTCCGCAGAAAACCACGAATGTCGGCCGTTCCTCGCGAATCGGCATCAGATCGCTGCGCAGCCAGGCCTGGACCTGGCGTGCACGCGCGCGGTCGCGCAAACTCTTCGGAAAGAGCGCAGCGCCGTCGAAGCTCTCGTCGATGTACTCGCAAATTGCCGAGGATTCAGAGAGCGCGAAATGATCGTGCATCAACGTGGGAACCCGGCGCGTGATCGACGTCGCGGCATAGGCGCGTTCCTTCTGCGCGTTCGCGAACAATTCAAGCGGCTTGACCTCGAAGCTCAGCCCTTTCTCGAGCAGGCTGACGTAGGCAACCAAGGCATACGGGCTGGCGATGTTGGAATCGATGTACAGAAGCATGCGGCACCTCGAAATGAGGCGCTATTCTAGCTCGATGTCGCTGCCGAATTCCGCCTTCACGTTCAATCCGGGGATCTCGAGCGTCATCTTCGCGGGAAATGCTTCTGTTCCCGCAATGGAGTTCGCCGCCACGGCCCGTGCCACCGCGCGCTCGATCTCGCGCTGCGAATTGACGCCGACCATTTTCAAGAATTTGCGCATGCTCAAATTGAAGGCTTCTTCATTCATTGTGGATCTCTCGCTGCTCGTGGGGCCAATCGGGCTGTTCCATCGTGGCACATCGCAATCCGCATTTCACGTCTGCCGACGCTGCATTCGGTTGACCATTCGTGGGATCCAAACGATATTTGACGCGAATGATCCCTGCAACAGGAGTTGAACCGCCGTTCCGTCTGAAGCCGATCCCCATCCTGATCACGGCCGCGCTGGGCTTTGCGGCGCCCTAAGTTGCGGCCTACGGCGCATTTTATGCGGTCACCGGCTGATTGGCGAAAAGCTGTCAATCCTTGCCCTGGTCGGGCGAGGATAATCTCGCGGTGACCACTCCCTTGATATCGCCTATGGCGATCAGCAAGGCCTCGACGCCGCGGCGACCGCTCAGCTGCAGTTGAATTCCCCGCGTCTGATCTTCGGCAGCTGCCTCGGACTGCTCCACCGCGAGTACTTGGATCGCGTATCCGCGCCCGGTGCACATGTGCATGACCTTTTCGACAGCGCCTTTTCCGGGCGTGTATTGCACGTGAATTTCAGCGCGTTCGGACAGGATCCGCCTGGCCAACGGTGTGTAGCCGTAAACGACCAGGAAATGCGCGCCCGTGACGAATAGCGCGAGCAGGGGCAGGCCCGCGCCGCACGCCATGCCGACTGCCGCCGTCAGCCAGATGATGGCAGCGGTCGTCAGGCCACGCACGATATCGCGCTGTACAAAAATGAGACCGCCGCCGATGAAGCCTATGCCTGAGACGATTTGCGCGGCCACTCGCGAAGGATCCAAAACGACCGCGTACTTCACGATGGTATCGCTGAAGCCGTACTTGGAGACCAGCATGATCAGCGCGGCGGCGACGCCGACCAGGGTATGGGTTCGCAATCCGGCACTCTTTGCCCGGAACTCGCGTTCCAATCCGATCAACGAGGAAAGCACGAGGGCAAGCGAGAGCTCACCCAATTGCAGCCAGGATTGGCCTTGTGGCTCGGCATAGAAGAAGTCCAGAAAGTGCATGGTCGCCTCCTCGAGGGTCCTCTGTTGGTAGCGCGAGCGCTTTGTGTCGCCTGGATACTATCAAGAACCGCCGAAAGCACTGATTTATCCTGCCACACTGCGCCATGGTTGCACCACGGCCCGGCCACAATGGGCTGCGAGACTTTCAGTCGAGCCGGTCCGGCTCTGCTCTGGGAGTGCGGCAAACATGTCTGGTCGCTTGGATGCCTTCTTTGAGTTCGTGCGCCGGGGACTCATCGAACCGTTGGGACGCCTCGCCGGCTCGGCGGTCGCAGGTCTGCGTTCCCTCACCGTCACGCTGTGGCGCTTTCGTTGGCGCGTGGGGATTATCGCGGTTCTGGGTTTGATCATTCATGGTCTTGGCGCCCACCCGCCATTTGAGTCCGTGCATCGCGGCGAGGTGCTGGCACGCAGCGACGCGCTCGACGGCACGGTGAGCGTCTTTACCGCGGGCACCGTTCTGGTGGTGCCCGGAATTCACCAGGTGCGACGCTATTCAATTCGCGATCAGGTGTATCGGCCGACTGAAAGCGCCACCGCGACCGGGTCGGCGCCCTTCCAGTCGGTCGAGGGTTTATCGATCGGCGTCGATCTTACGGTTCGTTGGACGGTGGAGCTTGCCCGACTTGCCCAGACGACGAGAGAATTTCCCGACGACATCGGCGCAGACCTCGTTGCGCCCGCCGTTCAAGGGATCGTTTACCCGACTCTTGCCCGCTACTCGGTGCGGGAAATCTTTTCGCAACGGCGCACGGAGATAAAGCAGGAGCTGATCGCGCAGCTCAAGCCGAAATTCACCGCCATGGGCCTGGTACTGCGCGAGATCGACATCGGTAAAGTCGACCTGCCTCCCGACTACCGGGCCGGAATGGAAAAACTGCTCTCCGAAGAACTCGAGACCGAAAAGATTCACTACACCCTGCAGCTCAAGGAAGCCCAGGTCAAGCAGCAGCAGCTCGAGGCCGAAGCGGACAAGGTGCGGCGGCAAACCGCGGCGGAGGCCGCCGGCCAGGAGCAGGTCATTGCCGCGCGCGCGCAGGAGGAAACCATGAAACACATCCTGCCGTTCAAGCAGAAGCAGATCGAGCAACGGCAGCTCGAGGCTGAGGCCGACAAGGTCGCGCGCATTCGCACGGCGGAGGGGGCCGCGGAAGCGCGCCGCATCGAGGCCAGGGGTGAGGCCGATTCGCGGGTAAAGCTCGCGGATGCGGAGGCCTATCGGCTGGACCTCGTTGGCAAGGCGAATTCCGGTCAGATGGAACGCGAGGGTGCGCTGGTATCACGGTATCCGCTGCTCATTCAGAAGACCTTGGCAGACAAGCTCTCCGACAAGCTGCAGGTGATCATCGCGCCGCTGCCCGCCGCGGGCAAATTCATCGGTTCGAGCCTGCTCGGCGAACAGGGTCCGCCGAACCCTGCCGACGGCGCCTCAGCGGCGGCGGCGTCCCTGGGGAAGAGTGCCCCATGATTCTCGCCCTCGCAGCGGCACTCGCCATCGTGGTGCAGGACCATGCGGCACTGCGCGCCGCGCCGCGCTCCAACGCCACCGAGCTTACGCGCCTATGGCAAGGGGATGTGCTCGAGGTGCGGGGCGAGCATGCCGGATATTTAAAAGTCTACGACCATCGCCGCGAGCGGGCCGGATACTTGCGGGCCGACGCGGCCCGGCAGGTCGAGCTCTCGGAGACGGCGGCCCCGGGATTGCTCGCGGTGCTGCGCTTCCTGCGCGACACTCCGGGATCCGAGGCGCTCGGCATCAGTTACGGTGCGGCGTTTCTCAAGGCCGTGCCGCCGCGAGCCATTGGCGCCGAGCCCCTGGACGCGATTGCTCAAATGGCCGAGCGCCTCGCCGACCAAGCTTCAGGCAGCTCGGAGCATCTCGCCAATTTCGCCGCCCATCTGGAAGTCGTGGAACAATTCGGCGTGCGCATGCACAATTTTGAGCACAACGGCCGCATGCGTGTGTGCTATGACGGCGAATTATTTCACCGCCTGCTGACGCTGCCGGGATCGCAGCCCGAGGCGCGTGCACACGCAGTCCTCGGCCTCACGCGGCCCGATTGCGTCGATCCGGATTTGGGTCCCGTCGCGCGCTCAGCCGTCGATACTGGACGCGCCCAACTGCTCGAACAGGTTAAGGACGATGAAGTCGACCCGATGACGCGGAGCCGCCTGCATGCGCGAAGGGCCGGGGTTTGGGCCTCGCTGGCCTTCGAGCAGGCCCGGCGCCGCGAACCCGCCGGTGCCGCAGCCGAGCGCGCGCTCGAGGAGCTTCTCGCGGTGCACCCGGATGATCTGGGTGAAGACCGGCGGGCGGAGTATGCGGACGCAGTGCTGCGCGTCAGCGCCGTCCGCTGGGCCGGCGCGTTCGCCGCACCACAATCGGGACCCCTGACGCTGAGCGCGGCGCCCGGTGAGCCGGGCCAAACATGCATCGCCCTGCTCGATGCACGTCGGCCGCGGCAGGGCGCCATGATGAGGCGGTGTACCTACGGGGTGGTGGGGATGGCCTCGGTACGCGCCATTCTCCAAGGGCCGGCATTGGTGCTCGCGGTGCAGCCGCTCGAGAGCTGGCGCGAACTCTGGGTATTTCATGAAAGGGCTGGAAGCTGGACCATCGATGTGCTCTCACCCGGGCTCGACAGCCCTGAGCAGGGCTACGTGGAGTTTGCGGGCTACGCGCCGGGCAGCAGGCGGCTGCTCATCGTGAGAGAAGTCAAGGACCGCGGCCGATTCCGGCGCAGCTTCGAGGAGTTGCGCCTGGATGATCTCGCCGTGGTGCGCCAGGCGAGCAGCCCCGATCTGTTGCGGGACTTCGGCCGCTGGCAGGACATTACGTGGCGGCGGGACACGCTGGCGCTGCACTAAAGGTCCGGCCGTAGAAAGTCATGACTGCGCGAGCTCGCGAGCCATGCGCGTCTTCGGATTGTCGCCGCCGATACTCGCCTCGAAGTGGCTTGCAGCCTTAGCAAAGAACTCACGTGCAGCTGCCGCCTCGCCGCGCGCTGCCGACAGGCGGCCCATCATCATCAGTGCATCGCCGATGCACGCGGATTTGATGTCCGGGCCAAACGTTCTCGCATAGATTTTGAGCGCGCGTGCTGCGTCGATATGCGCAGCGTCAATGTCCGAGCGGCGCTGCTCGATGCCCGCGCGCTCCAATAACACGATGGGAAACTGATAGACCTCGGTCGAGTTATCCTCGAAATGTTTTACCGCCTCGTCGGCCAATTTGCGTGCCCCGAGCGCATCGCCGTTGTGCTCGGCCACCAGCGCCGCCTCCATACGTAGTACCGCAAAGGTCCAGTGCGAGGGCGGGTACTGAGTATGCAGCCAACTCACTGTCGCGGGCAGGAGACGCTGCACGCGCGCGAAAGAGCCGCCCTGGCGAAGCGCCGTGATCCGTTCTCCGGCCGCGACGGCTTCGGCCGGGAAATCATGCGATTGCTGCGCATGCCGCAGCGCATCCGCAAAACCGGCGATCGCGCCCCCCGCATCGCCGAGCTGCAGCGCGATGCGCGCCGCAAGCACCAGCGCCATCGGCTCGACGCGATTGCTTGTGCCGCGCTCGCGATCGATGACCTGCGCGCGCCGCATGCTCTCCCGGGCGTCGAGCGGTCGTCCGATCTTCCAAAGGAATGTCCCTTGGTTCAAGAAATGCACCCATGCGGGTCTTTCGTGGCCGCGGCCCGCCTCATCGGCCAATTGCTGTTCGCGCGCATACGCACGCTGTGCGTCGGGAACACGCATGGCACGCGCATAGGAAGCGGACAGCATCGCCTGTATCGCCTGCTCGAAATAGGGACTGGGCACCAGCAGATCCGGCAGCGTCTTCTCGGCCATTTCGACCTCCGCAAGTCCTGATTGCCCAATGAAAGGCATTGCGGTGCCCTTGGACAGGTAACAGACGATGCGTGGATCGGCAGAACCCGTATCGTGGGGAAGCCGATCAAGCGCACGGTTGATTCGTAGCAATCCCTCTGGGGCGTGACCCATGTAGGCCTCGAGCATCCCAAGATGGCATGAGGCGCGAGAGCTCGCCCCGGCGTCGCCCGACCTTTCCGCCACGTCGAGGGCCTCAGCAAACAGCTTGGAGGCCTGCTCATAGTCGCGCCGATCCTCAAACTGGCCGCCGATGACTTCCATCATCTGCGCACGCCGCTTCAGCGGGACGCCCTTTGAGTCGCGCACGACTGCGAGGCCTCTCAGCAGGACCTGCGCGGTGAACTTCGGGCGGTCCTCCGGCAGGGCCTCTCCCAGGAGGAATGCCGTGAGTTCAGTCAGATCCTGCGCCTGCGCGACGCCCTCGAGCGCCATGTCGCGCTCTTCCCGGGCTTGTTTTGCCGACTCATCGGCGCGCATTCGTTCCGCAACGGCATGTTGCGCTGCGCGGGTCGCGCGGCGAGTTTGGGCGGCGATTACCAGCAGGCTCGCGGTCAGCACAATGGCGGCGATGCTCGCCAGCGCAGTTCCCACCCGATGCCGCCTGACGAATTTGCCGGTGCGATAACCTACGCTGTCAGGCCGGGCATCTATCGGCTTGTCCGCCAGAAAGCGCCGCAGATCATCCGCGAATGCATCCGCGGAAACATAGCGCTCCGCGGGGTTCTTTTTGATCGCTTTGTGCAGAACATTGTCGAGATCGCCGGAGAGGGAACGGTTTCGAATAACCGGCAGACTCGCGACTGTCGACGCGCGCGGAGGCTCCATGGTAAGGACCGCGTGGACGAGATCGGCGCTCGATTTCGATTTTGCCGATATGGGATCCACGCCGGTCAGCAGCAAATACAGCAGCAGGCCAAGCGCGTAAACGTCGGTCGCAGTCGTGATCGCTTGACCGAGCAGTTGCTCGGGCGCTGCATACTGCGGTGTCATCGCCAGGCCGTTGACCCGGGTCAAGGAGGGCGACGCAGGATCGCCGTCGAGCAGCTTGGCGATGCCAAAGTCGAGGAGCTTGACCGTGCCGTCGCGCGCTACGAAGACATTGCCGGGCTTGAGGTCGCGATGCACGATTAAATTGCTGTGCGCGTGAGCCACCGCTTGCAGGACACTCAGGAACAGGTCGACGCGCTCCTTGACGGTGAGTTCATTTCGATTGCAATACGCATCGATGGCCTCGCCCTCGACGTACTCGAGGATCAAGTAAGGCTGGCTGCCCTCGAGCACGCCGGCGTCCAACAGTCGAGCGATATTGGGATGATTCAGCCTCGCCAATACGCTGCCCTCGACGTGGAATCGCTGCTCTCCGGATTGCCCGATCCACATGGCGTTCACGAACTTGATGGCAACGACGCCCTGGTATCGGCCATCGGCCCGATGCGCCCGCCACACGCTTCCCATACCGCCCCGGCCGAGTTCAGCATCGATCACGTAACGGCCGACGGAACGTCCGATCAGGGTCGCCGATTCCATGTCGCCGACCGGCAACGGCGCGGCGCCCTCCAGGAACTGCCCGAACTCCTCGCACTCTCGGGCTGCGAGCAATACCGCCAATTCAGCGGCCATGTCAGGATCGTTGATTTTGAGCCCCGCCAGCCAGTCGGCGCGCTCCGGCTGGGTCTTTTCCAAGGCTTGGTCCAGCCAATCGCTGAGGGTGCGCCAGCGCTCATCCGACATCACGGCCATTTTCTCTCTCCCCGGAATTGCCACGCATTATGGGCATAAATCGTATTTCCGGGCTCCAAGGAGACAGAGAATCTGCGGCTGGACTGCCATAAATGACTTCAGGTGTGTGATGCAGCAGAGCAGCGCTGCCAATCTGCACGGAACCTTACAGCGAACATCCGGTCGTTACCCAAACAGACACGAGGAGCGGCATTGCACATTCAGGTGTTGATCGTGAGCCATGTGCGGCTGCATCGGGAGGGTTTGGCGGCGTTGCTGCGCGAGTGTCCATCCATCGAAGTGATGGGTGCCATCGGCGAGCAAGAAATGCAGGACGCCCCCGTGGCGGCCAGCGACGTCGCTCTGGTGGATTTACTCTCGCCTGGCGATTCGCAAATCGTCAAGGTGCTGCGAACAATCCGTGCAGAAATGCGCATTGTGGCAGTCGGAGTTCACGAAACTGCCAGTGAGGTACTCGCCTGCGCGGCCGCAGGCATGGACGGTTACGTGACGATGGACGCCTCGTTGGGCGAGATGGTCACCGCCATCGAGAACGCCGTGCGAGGTGAGCTGGCCTGCTCCCCCCAGGTGGCTTCATCGCTCTACCACTCGATCGGCTTCCGGGGCTTCTCGAAACCGGTGATTGCCAATAGTTTGACGCTGCGTGAACTTCAGGTCGCGGATTTGATCAACCGCGGTTGCCCGACCAAGGAAATTGCCTGGCGCTTGGGAGTGCAGCCGTGTACCGCGAAAAACCACGTCAGAAACATTTTGCACAAGCTTCAAGTGCGCCGCCGCGGCCAAGCGGTCGCCAAGCTGCGAAAGTTGATCGGCGAGCGCTTCAACCCCGGTTGAGCCGGTCGCGGCCGGCGCCCCGCTCACACCCATAAGCCCGCCGCACGCAACTGCAGCAGAGCATTCGTCATCGGGCCCCCTGAATAGGCATCCGGCAGCGCAAACGGTGATTGCAATGCGCCGAGGCCGGCACCTGCGACAATCCCAATCGGGCCGCCGTAGAACTGCTGCTGAGCCGCGGGCAAGAATCCCGGCACCTGCTGAAGATCGGGAAGGCCTGCGCCGACCCGGTTTGGATCGACTTGCGCGTAGGGTATCGCCGCAGCGCGAAGCAGATCGAACAGGGTTGAAACCCGCTGGTCGGCGCGCGCTCCGTAGTTGATGCTTTGTAACATCGGGTGGTGAGAAAGCAGCAGCGCTGAAAACCCAACGACGTGCGAGGCGGCCATCGATGTGCCGTCCCAAGCGGCATAGCCGCCGCCGGGGACGCTCGATACCACGGCTACGCCGGGCGCGCACAGGCTAACCTGGGGCCCCCAAGCGCTGAAATTCGTGGCGTATATGCCCGAAAACGCAATCAGTTGCGGCAGCGCCCGTTGCGCGTGACGAGTATCCTGCGGGTATTCGCCCAGTTTGCCCACGGCAGACACCGTCAGTACGCCGGGCACATTACCCGGAAATTGCACCGCTCCGCCGGAGTTACCGGCACCGGCAACGCAGGCAATTCCGTTCAAGCGTGCTGCGGTGATCTTCTGCGCGAGGATTTCGGAGAATTGCTCGGTGCTGACGCCGACCTGCACAATGTCCAAGTGTCTTTCGATGCACTGACTCAAGGCGTCGATGAGATCGCTGAGGTGCCCGCCCGGTACCACCTTGAATATGTGCAGCTCTGAGTCCGGCGCGCAGCCGACCATCTCGGATGACCCGGCTCCCGCTGTGGCGCCGGCGGCCGCCGAGGCGGCAATGATGCCCGCGCAGTGCGTCCCCTGTCCCAGCTCATCCGAGTTCCAGCTCTTTGGGTCCCTGTCCCGGGTGAAATCCACGCCGCGTACGACGTGACGAAGCAGGGGGTGCGAGTTGTCGCAGCCCGAATCGATCAGCCCGATCTTGGTGCCTGCGCCTTTCCAGTCGGAGGATACCCGGTCGAATTTCATGATGCGTTGACCCCAGCCATAGGGGCGTTCGCCGGGAAAGCTTCGGGAAGCGCGCGCCAACGGACCCAACCGGATGACGTTGACTTGTTCGGACTCCAGCGATGGATTTTCGATATACCGCTCCCAATGATCCGCCGCGGGACGCACATAGACCGCATGAATGCCGGTACCGTCCACCGCGTTGGTCTGCAAACTCGCCTGGCCTGCGGAGTCGGTAACGGCTTGCGCCGGAAAGCCCGGTCCATACATCGTGATGACCGCGTTCGCCAGCGGCCGCTCTCCTTCGCCGAGAATTCGGAAGCGCAACTCACGGCGTGCCCGGGGAAAGGGCATTGCCTGTACGGCGTGCTGCCAGTTCAACAGCTCGGGAATGAGCATGTCTGAATAGCCCAGCGGCGCGTCACGCTCGACAATCACATGCGGCGGCGCATTCTGGCGCAAGGCTTCGCCACGCTGCTCGTCCATCCGAACGACCATGATCTCCGATGACATCGGGGTGGGGGACATGGCGGCGATGCCCGGCAGCCGGCGAATGATTTCCACATTGTTCATCTGCGAGAGCCGTTCGAAAAACGGATCGCTGGCCAATGACAGGCTGCCCGGCAGCGATCTGAAGCCGATCAGGTATCGCTGCTTGCGGCGCACAACCGTGGCAGAGGTCTTGTCGGCAGTCCCGCCTTCCGCGTCGGGGGCCAAATCAGGTCTGTCGTCCGGTACACCGCTCAACTGACTCGCGTGGCCCGGTCTTTTGGATTGCGCTGATCTTGCCGTCTGACCCGAATTGTCTTTTTGCTCAGCCATGACATCTGCCTCGGTTGTGTAATCGCCTACCGCCAATCAATGCATTGTGATGCCGGGTACGAAGTTCGCTCCCAGCTGGCCCGGAATGTACTGGCCGCCAGTCGGCCCGAATTGGTTTGGTACGAACTGGCCGCCATAAGCAGTGCCTGGAATTTGGGTCGTCGGCTGTGCGGCCAAGTGCAGCAGTTGCTGCGAGATCAGCTGATGATATTGCGCAAGACGCTGCAGAAATTGCTGTGGCGATTGCTGTAGCACTGCCGGATTGATTTGCTCCGGACTGATCTGCGGCTGTTGCTGTGCGAAGGGCGGCGCCATTTGGGTCGCCAGAAGATGCAACAACATTGCTTGCTGCTGGAGAGCCGCTTGCTGAGCCTGTTGTTGGACAGGTTGTTGCCAGTTCGATATTTGCGGCAAGCCTTGTGCGAAGCTCGTCGTCGGCTGCAAAGAGCCGTACAAAGTGTTCGCGAACGGAATATTGTTCGGGTTCACTGGGGAGCCCGGCTGTCCGAAACTTCCCTGCGGAGAGCCAAAACTTTGCGGATAACCGAAGACTTGGGAATTACCCAAGCCTTGGGAATTACCCAGGCCTTGGGAATTACCCATGCCTTGGGAATTACCCAGGCCTTGGGGATAACCCAGGCCTTGGGGATAACCGATACCGCCCTGAGAATGGATGTTACTTTGCGGATAAAACATGCGACCTCCGTCTTCACCGGTTGAAACTACTCGTGCGCAGCGTAAGGCGCGCTGATGAACGTGGGTATGGCCCGATGGTGCCGGTGTATCGGTGATGCCTTTGGCTCATTGCATCGCGGGGCGGTTAGGACTAAAAGCGTCGGAATTTACTGACTTGAATTGGGTTTGCCACCCCACTGGCCATGACGTTGGGCAGCGTTAGAGTTCCCGAGGGGAAAAGGTCGGCCGATCGGCCGCGGCGGGTTTGACCGGAGTTCAATTGGAGGTGCCCATCATCATGCAGACCGTCATGCCCGATTTATCGTCATGCCGTTTCAACTGGTTGCGGAACGTTCGATGGATGCATCGCCCGAAGAGTTGTTCCGCGGTTGGACGGAGCAGCTGGAACGCTGGTTTGCCGCGCCAGGGACGGTGTTGATGAAGCCGGAGATCAATTCACCGTTTTTTTGGGGAACGCACTTTGGCGGCAAGCGGCACGCCCATTACGGCAGGTTCCTGAGGCTCGAGCGCGACCGGCTGGTCGAGCTGACGTGGGTGACCGGGGCGGACGGAACCGAGGGAGCCGAGGGAGCCGAGACGGTCGTTACCATCGAGCTCAAGCCACAGGGCACCGGGACTCACTTACGGCTCGCGCATGCGGGTTTCACAACCGAAGCGTCAACGACCCGACACAAGGAGGCGTGGCCGCAGGTGCTGGCACAGCTGGACCGGCAAATGAAAGCGGCTGCCTAACACCCGGGATGTCGATGCTCTATCTCACCCTGAAAATTGCCACCACGCTCCTGGTGGCGGTGGTCATGGCGCTTTCATTGGCGCACGCGCTCGAACTGCCCGGCAAAATGCGGCTCACCCGTGAACAATATTTGGCGGTCCAGACCATCTACTATCCTGGGTTCACAATAGGGGGTGCTTCAGAGCCGCTGTCCATCGTGCTGCTCGTCGTGCTGCTGGCAGTCTCGCCGGAGCGCTCAATCCCGTTCTGGTTGACCCTCGCTGCGCTGGCGATGCTGATCGTAGTTCAAATAATATTTTGGACGATGACCCAGCCGGTGAACCGGTTCTGGTTCGAAAAAACGCGGGGGACCACCACCGCGGATGGCGATGGCGCAGTTCATCGGCTCTTCGGGTCCGTCAGAGCCGGAACGGCGAGTCCTGATTGGAAAGTGCTGCGCGAGCGCTGGGAATTGTCCCACTCGTTTCGAGCGATCGCCGCTCTGATCGCAACGGTCTTGATGGTCGTCGCGATTGCAATTTGACTGGGAACCTGCGGCCAGCATGTGCCACTGCTATACTATTCGTCCAACTGAGCAAGGTGGTGTCCGGATTCACGTGAAGTACCCCGTCGCAACGATCGTTATTGCTGCTATGCGCGACGGCTAAGCTTCGGGTGAGTCCGTTTCATTGGCTGCTCCCCTGGGAGTTCTCTCCGATCGTCCTGGCGTGCTGTTCCACCATAGTCATCTTGTTCGCGCGCGGCTCGCGCCGCGAGTCTGGTTGTAGGACGACGATATCGCACTGGCGGCAGATCTCGTTCTATCTCGGCATCACGATCATTTATGTGCCTCTGCAAACCCGCCTCGACTATTTCGCGCAGCACATGTTCTGGATTCATCGCCTGCAGCATCTCTTCCTGCATCATATTGGGCCTTTTCTCGTCGCCTTGAGCGCGCCATGGCCTTCGGTGTTGCGCGGTCTGCCCTCAACCTGGCGAGATCCGGTGCTCAAGGTCCTACGCAGTACTCCCGTCCGTGGCCTGTACGGTGTTCTGCAGCAGCCGTTGATCGCGCTCACGCTGTTCGTCGGGCTGATCTATTTCTGGCTGTGGCCGATCGTGCACTTCAGAGCGATGCTGAACGCGGCTGAGTATAAATGGATGAATTGGAGCATGGCGCTCGATGGACTGCTGTTCTGGTGGCTGATTCTGGATCCGCGGTCTCGAGAAGAAGGTGCTCGAATAGGCTTCGGCATGCGAGTGCCGATCGCGCTATTTGCCATGCTGCCTCAATTGTTGATCGGCGCGTACCTGACCTTTCATGCGACGATCATCTACGATGTCTACGCCGTTTGCGGCCGGTTGTGGCCGGTCGACCCGATAACCGATCAACAGATCGGCGGGCTGATAACGTGGATTCCGGCCTGCATGATGAGCGTGATCGCTGCTTTGATCGCTTTGCGGCGCTGGATATACGACGATGCTAGGGTGCGAGCGCGCAACGCCGCCGACACCGATGGGTACGCAACTGCGAGCGAGTTGCGATGACGCATCGAGCTCCCGCTCGCAAACACGCTTTTGCGCGGATTTTCGCGCTGCCCCTGATTTCTGCCATAGGACTGTTTTGCATCTGCACTCTGGCGGCGTGCTCCGGTCCGAAAGTTGCCGCGGCCGCGCTTCATGGCGATGACATCAGCGGCCTGATGCCCCCGCTGGATTTCACGCTCACCGGGCCCTCGGGTGCCACGTTCACCGCCGCGGACGTGCGAGGAAAGACAGTTCTGCTGTTCTTTGGGTACACGCATTGTCCCGGTATTTGCCCGGCGACCCTGGCCGAACTGGCACAGTCGCTGAAACGTCTCGGCCCCGAAGCCGCCGCCGCCGTGCGTGTGCTCTTCGTATCGGTCGATCCCAAGCGCGATTCGGGGCGCCCGCTTGGCAGTTACGCCTCCCAATTCGGCCCGCAGTTCATCGGCCTCACGGGTACCGACGATCAGCTGACCTCGCTGACGAAGCGCTATCGTGTTGCCTACCGCCGCGATGCGCCCGATGCTCACGGCGACTATGCGGTCTATCACAGCAGCGCCGTCTTCGTATTCGACCGGGATGGCAATGCGCGCCTGCTGGCGACTCCCGCCGAGACGAGCGATCAGCTGGCGGAGGATTTGCAGACTGTGATTCGCTGACCCACGTCACCCGAGGTACAGCGTGTGTTCGGGCGGTTGCCACTGCAATCACGGCTGGCGGTTGACAAACTCCCACACCTTGGAGATCACGACCGATCCTTCGCCGACCGAGGATGCCACGCGCTTGACCGAACCTGCGCGCACGTCGCCCACGGCGAAGATGCCGGGAAGCGAGGTGGCGAATGGCGAAGCTGCCGAACCCTCGCCGGCACCCGTGATCACGAATCCTTTACCGTCGAGTTTCACGAGGCCAGAGAGCCATTCGGTATTCGGCGCGGCGCCCACCATGAAGAACAACGCGCAGGTGTCGATGCGGCGGGTCGCCCCGGTCTGCACGTCACGAATGGTCACCGCCTGGAGTTGCTCGGCACCATGAAGCGCGCTCACCTCGGCGCCATACTCAACCGAGATTCTGGGGTCTGCGGCCAGCCGGCTGGAGAGGTAGCTTGACATCGAAGCTGCCAGCGATGCGCCGCGGACCAGCAGGCGCACGCGACTCGCCGAGCGGCTGAGGAACATCGCTGCCTGCCCCGCGGAATTGCCGCCGCCAACGATGACCGCTTCATTTCCCTTGCAATAGCGCGCCTCCATTTCGGTCGCGGCATAATAAATGCCGGCGCCTTCGAAGTCGGCCAGGCGGTCGAGCGGGGGCCTGCGATATTGCACCCCGGTTGCGACCACCACGGCTCTGGCCCGGACGCGTTGTCCGTTGTCGAAGGTGGCGCAGAAGCTCTGATCCGGGAGTTTCTCGAGGCGCATCACTCGTCGCGGCATCGCGAAGCGCGTCCCGAACTTCATTGCCTGAACCTCGCCGCGCCAGACCAGGTCCGCACCGGAGATGCCCGTCGGGAAGCCCATGTAATTCTCGATGCGGCTGGAGGTACTGGCCTGGCCACCGATCGCAATGTCCTCCACGACCAGCGCGCGCAGACCTTCGGCCCCCGCATAGACTCCCGCGGCAACGCCCGCGGGTCCGCCACCCACGATCAACACATCGAACGTCTCGTCGTCTCGGAAGTCGAGATGCAGGCCCAGCAGCCGCGCAACCTTGTCCGGCGTGGGATCGGCCACGACAACGTTCCGCCCAAATATCACCGCCGGCTGCCCCGGAGCAATCGAGCAGCTCAGCGCGGTCGCCTCGGCTTCGGGACCCCGCAATGGGAAGGAGCTGTATGGAATACGATTGCGGCTGGCAAACTCTGCGATGCGGCGCACGTTTCGATCCTCGTCTTCGCCGATCAACCGTAGGACGCCGTCGCGGTCGTCGAGCTGGCGTCGACGGCGCGCCGAAAACACCGTGATGATGATATCCGACATCTCTGGAATTTCAGACATCAGTTTCAGCATTGCCTCACGCGGTACCTCGATCACACGCGTTTCCTGAACTGCGCGCATCGGAAACGACCAGGCGCCCCCATTCAAAAAGGTGATCTCGCCCATGAACTGTGTCGGGCCCAAAGTGGAGGGCAAATGGCGTTGGTTGGTGTAGGGATTGACGACCTCTATCTCGCCTTGCTCGACATAGACAAAACGTTCCACCGGCTCGCCGGGCCTGGCGAGAAACGTACCCGCAGGATAGGTAGCTGTCTTGCCCGCCTCGCGCAAGATCTGAACGTGCGCTGCGGACAGCGGCGTTCGCTGCATTTGGCGTAAATCGCCGCCGATCGTTTCCATATTTCCACGTCCCCTATGAGCCTGGGCTCAGCTGCCGAACTCTAAATGATAACAAAAACATCAGGTTGCGATTTCAACTCGCTTGATTCAAACAGCGGCTATTGTGCCACCTCGGTTGCATTTGGACGGTGTAGATAGAATATTGTGGAGTCCCCTAAAGTGGCATGACGAACGGAGAAGAAGCGCATGAGAATGGCGACTGGGAATTGCAATTGTGGGAACTACAACTGGCACGGGATGAAGAAGCTGCTCGCTGTTTTTGCGCTCACGGTGCCGGCCGGTGGACTGGTGCATGCCAATGATGCGCCGGAGCAGACCACGAATACCCAGGCGCAGGCGCAGGCCAGGCAGTTCGGGATTTTTTTCGGCGGGACGGCTTCTCAGTACGATCTGTGCGTGAAGAAGGGCTTTCTACCCAAAGGCAATCAAAGTGCCGAGCAGATTGCGAAGTCGTTCTTGGAGAAAACCTGGGCGACGAATCAAGACACGGGCGAAGCGGTGTATGTGCAGGACGGCTGGAATAAGATGAAGAAGGAAATTTCAGAAAACGAGTCGTTCTACACGCAGGAGAGGTGTGCGTCCGTGGGTAAGCAGTGGACGAAGTTGCTGGAGGTAATCCGCAAGAAGTAAGCAGGCCGGATCGGCGGCCTAGCGCAATGTGCCGCCGCCGGTCGGACGCGCGCTTCCTGGGGACGGAAGCGGAATCAGCGGCCGAACCGCCGCCAACGCATTCAGGCGCGCAATGCGTTCGATCGCCGGCGGATGAGAATCGAAGAACGAAGAATGAATGCCGTCCGGCGTGAGGGTGGATGCGTTGTCGCGAAACAACGCGACCAGCGCTGTGACGAGGTTGCCAGGGTCGGCGTGCGCCGCAGCGAATTCATCGGCTGCCGTTTCTTGCCGGCGCGACCACCGCGACACGATGGGCGTCGTAAAAAAGACGAACACCGGTAGCATCAGCATGAAGAGCAGCAGCGCCGTCTCCGACGAGGGCACGCGCACGCCAAAGGCCGGGTAAAATTCCGGTAGGCGCGCGCTCCACGCCAGTATCGCAAGGACTGCCAGACCCGCCAACACCGTTGCTGCCAACCGCTGGCCAATGTGATGCAGCCGGAAATGACCGAGTTCGTGAGCCAGCACCGCCTCGATCCCGGCGGCGTCGATCCGCGTCAGCAGGGTATCGAAGAACACGATGCGTTTGCTGCGTCCGATGCCGGTGAAGTACGCGTTGCCGTGAGCGGAGCGGAGCGATCCGTCCATCACGTACACTCCGCCGCGCGCGGAGAATCCGCACCGCTCGAGCAGGACTTCGACCCGCTTCTTCAGGACCTCATCGGCGAGCGGTGAAAATTTATTGAACAGCGGGGCGATGAAGCGAGGTGCGGCCCAGGTAAGACTCAAGGTCCAGAGCAACCAGAGGCCCCACGCCCACAACCACCACCAGGTTCCGCCGTGGTCCATCAACGTGATCACCGCCAGCAACAGGGGGCCACCGAGAATAACCGCGAGCAACAAGTGTTTCACGAGATCCACTGCGAATAATGGCAGCGTCATGCGATTGAAGCCGAATCGCGCCTCCACCTTGAATGTCCTGCGGAGCGCGAACGGCAGACCGGCGAGCCGCAGCGCCAAAAATATGCTGCCCACCGTCAATGCGCCGCGCCAGGGCTCGCCCAGGCCGCTGTGCCGCCAGAGGGCATCGACGGCGGCGACGCCCCCACCCACCGTGAGCAGGAGCCTGAATATTCCATCAAACACAGTTGACACGCGCCCCAGCGCCACCCGTGCCACGGTGTAGTCCGCAGCTTTTTGTTGATCCGCAAGAGAAATTTCCCCTCGAAACATCTCCGGCACCTCATTGCGATGGGCGCGCACGGCGTTGATTTGCCGCGACGCCAGCCACAACCGGGTCGCGGTTTCCACCGCGACCGCGAGGATGAAAACAATCGTCAGCGCATGCATTTTATCCGGCACCCCTGCGCACAAACAGGCTGGTGGAATTGAGGTCGCCGCGAAAAACCATGGGCTTTTCTGCCACGCGCGGCCGATCTGCGTTGGCGACTGCCTCCGTCACCAGGTGATGGTAAGGGGACAGGTCGCACACCGGATCGGCATTTTCGGCATCACCCGTGAGCAGGTACGCCTGGCAGCGGCAACCGCCGAAATCACGGATTTTTTCCGGGCAGCTGCGGCATGGTTCCTTCATCCATGCATCGCCGCGGAAATGCGTGAAGCCGGGAGAGTCGAGCCAGATCTCCCCGATGCTCAGCTCGCGCACGTTCGGAAACGTGAGCCCCGGCAGCATTCGCGCGGCGTGACAGGGCAGCGCGGTTCCATCCGGGGCGATGGTCATGAAAATGGACCCCAAGCCATTCATGCAGGGTTTGGGACGACGCTCGAAGTAGTCGGGCACGACGAAATATATTTTCATGCGCGAGCCGACTCGCTCCCGAAAGTGCAGCATGGTTTGTTCGGCGCGCTGCACCTGCGCCCGGCTGGGCAGCAGCTGCTCACGGTTATGAAAGGCCCAACCATAATATTGAGTGTTCGCCAGCTCCACATATTCGGCGCCGAGGCGCAGCGCCATCTCCAGGATTTCCTCGACGTGATCGATGTTGAGCCGGTGCAATACGACATTCAGCACCATCGGAAATTCATATTGTTTGATCAGGGCGGCGACCTTGTATTTAAGATCGAAGGTACGCGTGCTGCTCAAGAAATCGTTCATCTGCCGCGAGCTGTCTTGAAACGAGAGCTGGATGTGATCCAACCCTGCCGATTTCAGCGCGCGTATGCGGGTGTCGGTAAGACCCACGCCGGAAGTGATCAAATTCGTATAGAACCCGAGACGGTGCGCTTCCGCCACGATGTCCTCCAGATCATCGCGCGTCAGCGGTTCGCCGCCGGACAAGCCCAATTGCACCGCGCCGAGCGCCCGCGATTCGCGCAGCACACGGATCCAGTCTTGCGTTCCCAGCTCAGCGCCGGTGCCGGCGTAATCGGTCGGGTTGTAGCAGAAGGCGCAATGCAAGGGGCATCGATAGGTCAGCTCCAACAGCAGCCAAAGCGGAGGCCCTGGCCTGAGCGGGCTTGCAGCTAGCGAATCGTCAGCCATGACTTCTCCAACGCGATTTGCATGAACCGCACAATCTCCTCGTACAGTCCGGTCGCGGCGAACGCGCGCTCCAGGTCCGTCGTGATGTCGGCAACCGTGGCTTCACCGTCGCAGCGCTTCATGATCTCTCCGGCGCTGGCATTGAGCTTGATCATGCCCTCAGGATAGAGCAGGACATGCGCATCTTGCGCGGACTCCCACTGTAAACGAAAGCCGCGTCCGACAACCGGCCTGGAAGCCGCATCGATGGACTGACTCACAAGGGAACCTTGTAGCGCACCGCCATGGCATCGCTCATTTGCCACAGCACGTCCATTTTGAATTTCAAAATGTCGAGCGCGCGCTCTTGCAGGGCACGCGTGTCGAATTTGTCCAGCGTGAAGGCGAGTCCGAACTCGACATCGCGCCGCGCCAGGCTGACGCGGCTTTGAAAATAATGCAGCCCGGCCGTGTCAATCCACGGATAGTGCTGCGGCCAATTTGCCAGACGCTGCTTATGAATCTCCGGGGCAAACAGCTCGGTAAGCGAGGAGCAAACGGCCTCCGGCCACGGCGCGCGCCGCGCAAAATTGACGTAGGCGTCGACGGCGAAGCGTACTCCGGGGAGAACCTCCTGCAGGCTCTCGGTCACCTCGCGTGAGAGTCCCACCGCCTCCGCCAATCGCAGCCAGGATTCGATGCCGCCGGGGTCATCGCCATGGCCATCATGGTCGAGAATGCGCTGTACCCATGATCGGCGCACCACGCGATCAGGGCAATTGGCGAGAATGGCGGCGTCTTTGATCGGGATGTTGATTTGATAGTAGAAGCGATTCGCCACCCAGCCTTTGATTTGCTCGCGGCTTGCACCGCCGGAATTGAGCAACACGTTGAAGGGATGATGGATGTGGTAGGCGCTGCCCTGGGCGCGTAAGCGCGCTTCGAATGTGTCGCGATTCCAAGCCGCGCCGCTCACAATTCGATCTCCATGCCATCCCATGCCATCTCGATCCCGCGCCGCCCGAGCTCAGCGGCCTCGGCCGAGGTTTCGTTCAAGATGGGATTGGTATTATTGATGTGGATCAAAATCTTGCGCGTTGCCGACGGCAGCCGCGCGAGCCACTCGAGCATGCCGCCGGGCCCTGTTTGCGGCAGATGACCCATGTCCCTGGCGTACTTGCGGGACACGCCCAGGCGAATCAACTCATCATCGGTCCAAAACGTACCGTCAACCAGGACGCATGCGGCGGACTGCATGGCATCCCAGACTTGATCGTCCATGGCGCCGAGGCCTGGCGCATACAGCGCGGTCCGGCCGCTCTGCTCATCCTCGATCAGCAGCGCGATGTTGTCGCCTTGCAGCGGCAAGTCCCGATTGGGCGAATAGGGTGCGGGTTTGCTCGCAACCGGCAACGCTCGAAAGCGCACCCCCGGCACCGGATCGACGGCGAAAACGTCTGCGCTCAAGTCGATGCGGTGATGCTGGGTCCCGCAATAATGCGACAGCAAGCTCAAGATTGGATTGCCGCGCGTCAGATCGGCATAGGTGCTGTCAGTGCACCAGATGTGCCAGGGGCGCACGGCTTCGCGCAGCATATACAGGCCTGCGGTGTGATCGACCTGCCCATCGACCAGAATGATGGCGCCCAGCGCGCTGTCGCGCATCGTGCGTCCCGGTTGCAAATCCGGATTCGCGCGCAATTGCGTCAAGATATCCGGAGAGGCGTTCACCAGCACCCACGCGTCGCGGGAGCTTACGATGATGGAGGATTGCGTGCGCGCCACGGCCGGCAGGGCGCCGGCACGATATCCCGCGCAATTGGGGCAATTGCAATTCCATTGGGGAAAGCCGCCGCCGGCGGCCGACCCAAGAACCCGGATCCGCACCTACTGCGGCGCCCGCCCGCGAATGCTGAGAAGGGCCCGCGCCTCTCAGCGATTGGAAACGTACATGGTGATTTCCATCCCAAACCGAATCTCAACCGCTTGTGGGGTTTCCCATTTCATGACGAATCTCCTCGAGTTGCCAGCGTTGGATCATCCTACCGAAGCATCTGCACTGGAATGCGCAAGTTCATGAATCTGGACTCATGATTTTCATGAGGCAGCACCGGCGTCGCGATCGGCGGAGGCCCTGATACCATGCAGCCAATGCAACTGCGGACGCGCTTGAATCTCGTGGTGACCGGCCTCAGCGCCGCGTTTCTGATCGTATTGATCGCGGCCGAGATACAGAGCATGCGCGGTTCAGTCCGCGAAGAAATCGAAGCGGCCAATCGAGTCGCCTCCCAATTCCTGGGCAGGTTGACGGCGATTTATTCAAATGTAGGCGGACCGGATGCGGTCTTGCAATTCCTGCAGCAATTGGGCCGCGTTCGCGCCAACGAAGTGTATTTGCAGTCGCCCACGGGCGAGGTGCTGTATCGGTCGCCGGTCGCCACCTACAAGGCGGGCCGCGAGGCGCCGGCCTGGTTTGCGCGTTTGCTTGCGCCGCAGGCGGCTCGGCAGATATTCATGCTTCGCGGCGGTCTGGTTCTGGTCGTTGAGCCGCAATCATCGCGCGCGGTGCTCGACGCCTGGGACGAGATTTCGCGGCTGTGCCTGATTGCCGTGATCATGCTGCTGGTTGTCAATTTATTGGCTCTTTGGTCGGTCGCGCGCGCGCTCAAGCCTTTCCCCATCATCGCAAAGGGTCTCGAGCGGATTCAGCAGGGAGAACTGGCATTTCGCCTGCCGCCTCTCAAGGGTCCGGAGGCCCATGTCATTGGCACGGCGTTCAACCGCATGGCGCAGGCGGTGGAAGATAAGGTGGTGGCGGAACTCAAAGCGCATGAGGCCGAGGCTCGGCTCGAGGAACGACGCGAATTGGCGTCTCTGGCAGATCAGCGGGTCGAAGAGGAGAGGCGTCTCATCGCTCACGAACTTCACGATGAATTTGGCCAATCGGTCACCGCCATCCGCAGTCTGGCGCTCGCCATTGTCACACGGGCAGGGGAGCGCGATCCGGAGACCGGAAATGTGGCGCGCCTGATATCTGAGGAAGCGGCGAGGTTATACGATGCCATGCACGGACTGATCCCCCGCCTCACGCCGCTGTCGTTGGACACCCTGGGGCTTGCCGACACGCTGGAGAGCTTGGTGCGCGACTGGCAGAGGCGCCGCCCCTCGGTTGCCCTGTCCCTTCACCAGCAACTCACGCAGCAACTGGGGTCGAGCATTACCCTCACCGTGTATAGAGTTGTGCAGGAAGGCTTGATCAATGCCCTGCGACACGCGCAGGCCTCGCGGGTGGACATCGTCGTTGAATGCCAGGCGCGGCGGATTCTCGTCAGCGTCATCGACGATGGCTGCGGGCTATCCGGAGAGTGGGCCCGGCCAGGGCATTTTGGGCTGCGCGGTCTGAAGGATCGCGTGCAGCAGATGGATGGCGTTTTCAGCATCGGCAGCGCCGATGGGGGCGGCGTTCGCCTGAGCGCAGAAATTCCTTTGGGATTGCCGCCGTGATCCGGGTGCTGCTGGTCGACGATCACGCGGTTGTGCGCATGGGATTTCGGCTGCTGCTGCAGTCGGTCGCGGAATTCACCGTCCTTGCCGAGGCGGAATCGGGCGAAACCGCCTGCCAGATGTATTTCGATCTTAAGCCCGATGTGGTCGTGATGGACCTCGCCATGCCCGGCATGGGCGGGCTCGAGGCCTTGCGGCGCATCCGCGCACGAGATCCGCGTGCACGGGTGCTCACGCTATCGGCGCAGGACGACCTCATGCACGCCCGGCGGGCGTTGCAGGAGGGCGCGTTGGGTTTTCTATCGAAGCGCAGCGCCCCGGAGGCGCTGATCGAGGCGGTGACGGCGGTTGCGGCTGGCCGCCGCTATCTGGACAGCGTGCTCGCGCAAAAGCTGGCCCTCGCTGAATTCGAGGGCGGTGCGAAATCGCCGCTCGAGCGATTATCGGAGCGTGAATTCGAAGTGTTCATCCGCCTGGCCGGCGGCGCCAGCGTGCAGGGCATCGCGCAGGATTTGAATCTGTCCGCCTCGACCATCGGAACCCATCTTTACAATATCAAGCAGAAACTCGGCGCGGCCAACCAGTCGGAACTGACTCTGATCGCGCTTCGCCATGGCCTGATCCAGGCGTGACCCAGGCCTGAGCTCGGGGCAGGCGCGTTCAAATGCCGCGATGCGCCTCAGTAACGGCGCAATCGCAACTGCCTAGTGTCACGGGCATGACACAGTTCCCCCGCACGGCATCGTGAGGGATTTCCATCGGAAATCGTAAACGCCTGATTTGTAACGCTTTCTGGATTGGACCTATTTTCTTTTCAGTTTTGGGCGAGATGGCATAAGCGTTGCTATTTCTTAGGTCTCAGCCTAATGGTAGCGGGGCCTATCGCTGATCGACGATCTCTCAAAGAAATCGGCTGACGTGATGGAATAGGGCCAAATGAAAACAGCAACAGGCAAGAATTGCGAAGGAGGGAGTTTTGCAACCAACGACAAGTATCGATCCAGGCACTTTCCGCATGACCATAAGGACTACATACATGCCGACCCACGCAGCAGGAGAATTGAGATGAAATTGCTCACAGCAAAACGTCGCGTCAAAATACTTTACGCCGTCGCAGCGCTCGTAACGACGTGTGGTGCCGCCATGGCCGCATCGGATTCCGAGCAATTCCAGCG
>DATAVN010000064.1:0-3134 GCA_036267715.1 Steroidobacteraceae bacterium
CCGCGCCCGGCGACGTCAGACCGCCCGCTGCCGCGCCGGCGGCGCCGCCTGCCAGCGCGCCCATGCCCGGATTGCCGCCGATCGCGCCCAGCGCCGCGCCGCCCGCCGCGCCCAAAGCGCCGCCCGTCAACGCCCTGCAGCCCGGGCTTTCACCGCAACCCGCGAGCGCCAACGAACCGACAACCATGATCGTGCCAACCCAAAACCCGCGCATGAGGTAACTCCTTTGAAAGGGAACTGGAAAGGCAACGTGGTGCAGTAAAGTTGGTTCCGGGCTAAGGCCCTCAAGAGACTGTGGAACTGGGCAAAATCAGGGCAGATGTAACGAAAATGACATTAATCTGAAAAAAAAGTGGCACCGGACTGGCATAGGGTGCACTAGCAACCCATGCATCGCGTATGGGGACCAGGGATCACGAGAGGGGCTATCCTGATGAAGAAATCTCTGTTGATGAGCGCGGCGGCGCTCGCGGCGATGGTCATCGCCGGTTCGGCTTCCGCGAAAGATTTGAACGGCGCCGGCAGCACGGCGATCTATCCGGTGCTGGCGAAATGGGCCGACGCTTATCACGCCGCAACCGGCGTAGCAGTCAACTATCAGGCGATCGGCTCGGGCGGTGGTATCCAACAGATTAATGCCAAGACCGTCGACTTTGGCGCGAGCGACAAGCCGCTCAACCATGGCGATCTGACGAAGAACCACGAGGTGCAGTTTCCCGCGGTCATCATCGCGATCGTACCCGTCGTGAATGTGCCCGGCGTCAAGGCTGGCGACATGGTGCTCGACGGTCCGACGCTCGCCAATATCTACCTCGGCAAGATCGCCTACTGGGATGATCCGGCGATCAAGAAGCTCAATCCGAGCTTGAAGCTGCCGCATCTCGACATCTCGACCGTCCATCGCTCGGACGGTTCGGGCACGACCTTCAACTGGACCGATTATCTCAGCAAGGTCAGCCCGGACTGGAAGCAGAAGGTTGGCTCCGACACGGCGGTCGAATGGCCGAACGGCGTCGGCGGTAAGGGCAATGCCGGCGTTGCTTCGATGGCGCAGCAGATCAACGGCTCCATCGGCTATGTCGAATATGCCTACGCCAAGGAAAACAAGATGGACTACACGAAGGTGGTCAACGCGGCGGGCAAGACGCTCGACCCGACCATCGAAGGCTTTGCGGCCGGCGGCGCGAACGCTAGCTTTAGCCCGGATAATGACTTCTACACGGTTCCGACCAACGCGCCCGGCGAGAAGAGCTGGCCGATCACTGCGGTGACTTGGGTCATTATGCGCACGGACTATCCGGCCGATCAGAACGAGGGTGTTCTGAAATTCTTCGATTGGAGCCTGAAGAATGAGCAAGCTCATTCGCTGGCAACGTCGCTCGACTATGTGCCACTGCCGTCCAATGTCGTCGGCCTGATCGAAGGCAGTTGGGCGCAATGGTTCAAAGGCCAAGACGGCAAGCCGATTTGGACTGCCTCAGCCCGCTAACTCGCCCCTCACGATCAATCCTGAGTTGGCGTTTTGAGGCCGGGGCCGGGTCGAAAGACCCGGCCCCTTCTTCTTTTCCCAAAGACAAAGGGCCGGATCACATAGTCGACCGTGAAGAACGCTGATCTTCCCGCGGCAAGCGGACAAGTCGGCGCGATCGAGTAATTGGATTTGCAGGAAAGCCGGGGTTTGAGTTCGGCTTTCTTGCGTTTTGGGATTCCGTTTTTGGGCCGATCGTGATTCTCTGGGCGAAGATTTTCGGCGTGGAGAATCACGGATGTCGCGACCGCGGGACGAGCGCCAGAAAGACCTGCTACGTCCGGCCCTCGATCAGATCATCGACCTGGGCCATCCGCTGGCGCGGCTGTCGGGGCAGATCGATTGGGGCTTCCTCGACGGGCGGTTCGGCTCGGTGTGCGCCGCCGGCCCGGGCCAGCCGGGCTTGCCGACGCGGCTGGTCGCCGGGCTCTTCATCCTGAAGCACATGCACAACCTCTCGGACGAGGCGCTGTGCGCGCGCTGGCTCGAGAACCCGTATTATCAATACTTCTGCGGCGAGCTGAGCTTTTGCCACCAGCTGCCCTTCGATCGTTCCTCATTGACGCGCTGGCGGCAGCGGCTCGGCGAAGAGCATCTCGTGGCGCTGATCCAGGAGAGCCTGTCGGTGGCGCACAAGACCGGCGCGATCGCGACCAAGGATCTGCAGCGCGTCGTGGTGGACACCACGGTGCAGCCCAAGGCGATTGCCCATCCGACCGACGCGCGGCTGATGTATCGGGCCTTGGAGAAGCTGGTCAGCCTCGCCAAAGCCGAGGGCGTCGTGCTGCGCCAGAGCTACCTCCGGGTCGGTAAGCGAGCCTCTATCATGATCGGGCGCTATACCCACGCGCATCAGTTCAAGCGCATGCGGCGGGAGCTGAAGTTCCTACGCACCCGATTGGGCCGCGTGATCCGGGATATCCGGCGCAAGATCGCCGACCGTGCAGCGCTCCAGGCGCGCTTCAATCCGCTCCTCGATCTCGCCGTTAAGGTCAGCGTCCAGGATCACCGCCAGCGCGGGCCCAAGGTCTATTCGCTACACGCGCCCGAGGTCGAATGCATCGGTAAGGGAAAAGCCCGTACACCCTATGAGTTCGGCTGCAAAGTCTCGGTCGCGACGCCGGTTACCTCACCCAAGGGCGGGCAGTTCGTGCTGCACGCGAAGGCCCTGCACGGCAACCCGTTCGACGGCCACACCCTGGGACCGATGGTTGCCGACATGGAAAAACTCACCGGTGTCGAGGCCCGCCGCATCCATGTCGACAAAGGTTATCGCGGCCACTCGGCGAACAAGTTCCGCGTCTGGATCAGCGGCCAGGTCCGGCGCGTCACGGCTTCCATCCGCCGCGAGATGAAGCGTCGCGCCGCGGTCGAGCCCGTCATCGGCCACATCAAGGCCGAGCACCGCATGGATCGCAATTATCTCAAGGGCCGCGAGGGTGACCGCATCAACGCCGTTCTCGCCGCCGCCGGCTACAACTTCAGCCTGCTCCTGCGCTGGCTCGCCGCGCTTTTGCATGTCCTCATCGCGATCATCGAGCGCGATGCCCGACAGACCAAAGTCGCTTAGACTAATCAGCGGCCGAATGGGTTCTTCACGGACGAC
>DATAVN010000065.1:0-154792 GCA_036267715.1 Steroidobacteraceae bacterium
CCGGCGTATATTTGACAAAATCTTGGGATGGTTCGGCTAGCGAATGGGAGTCTGAATGGCACGCCTGATGCTCAGCTTGGATGGCAACGTCCTCGCGGAATACAACATGAACAAAGAGCGCTACACCATTGGGCGCCTTCCGGACAACGATATCCGTATCGACAATCCGGCAGTGAGCGGCCATCACTCGCTCATCATCAACATCCTCAACGACTCCTTTTTGGAGGACCTGAACAGCACCAATGGCACCTACGTCAACGGCAAGCTGATCAAGAAACATGCGATGCAGCACGGGGATGTCATCACCGTCGGTCATCACCAATTGCGCTTCGTCGACAGCCAGGATGGCGATGTCGAGCAAGACGAGTTCGAAAAGACCATGGTCATCACGCCCAGCTCTCAGGGCGAGGACCGAATCCGCAAGGTGACTGCCGCGGTCGATCAGGCTGCCAAGGCGGTCGCCGCCAAGCGTCCCAGCGTGCCCGAAAATGCCACCGCCCTGCCGAAGGCCAAGCTCCAGGTGTTGAGCGGCGCATTCGCCGGCCGCGAGCTGGAGCTGACCAAGGCGCTGACGACGCTGGGCCGTCCCGGGGTGCAGGTTGCCGCCATCACGCGCCGGGCCGAAGGGTATTTCATCGTGCACGTCGACAGCGGCAAAGAAAACGACTACCCGCAGGTCAACGGCGTACCGATCGGACCCCAGGCACGGCGCTTGAACGACAACGATGTCGTGCAGTTGGCGGGCGTGAAGATGGGGTTCTTCGAGAGCTGAGGCGAAGCGGCGGGCGCTGGTGTTCGTCGGCTTTCTCTGCGTGCGCCCTTTCAGGCAGATCGCTCGTCGGCCAACACAACCGGATCCTTTGCGCCAGCGATTTGCTGCGGCATCCGTCCCATTGACTCCAGCGAATGATCAACGGACACCTCAGGGAGTGACACCCATTTTTACGTAGTAGTTGACGACGCCAGGGGCGATTTTGGCTGCTTGCGCAATGTCTGCTTCGCCTTCCGCCTTTTTGTTTTGGCGTATTTTCGCGAAGCCGCGACCATAGAGCGCAACGACATCTTTTGGCAGCGTCCGGAGCGCTGCGTCAAAATCAGCGATGGACTTCTCGTAGTTCGCCTGGCGCAGTTCCAGCAATCCACGATTGACCAAGATACGGGCGTAATTTGGATTCTTCTTGTCTGCAATGTGCAGCGCCCTATTGCAGTCGGCGAGCCCTGCTGCGAGATCCTGGTTTTGCATACCACTGGCCCAGCAGCGGGCAGCCAGTGCGCCGGCGAGCTTTGAATCATCCGGGTGATTCTGAATCCACAGGTCAAACTGCGCGATCGCCTGTGCAAATCGTTCCGCCGCCTCATAGCGTTCAGCCAGTACGAAGCGCAGGTCTGATTGCTTTGCGGCCAAGCGATCCACGGCATCGAGATCCGCAAGCGCGCCGCCGACATTTTTCTCTCGCAGCCTGATTTCCGCGCGCGGCAGGTAGGCACGCAGATAATCCGGATTGAGAGACAGCACGTGGTCGAGGTCCGACAGCGCCAAGTCGGCCCGACCGTTCTGCCGGTAGACAATCGCGCGCTGGAACAGGTACTCGGTGCTGTCGGGACGCAATTCGACCGCCTTGGACAGGTCAGCCAACGCATGATCGAAGTCGCGCCGCGCCGCGGCCGCTTCGCCCTGACGTGCAAGCGCGTCAGGGTCAGCTTGCTCCACCGGCGTCGCAGCGGCTTGGGTGCCCGGCGTCTCTTCCTTCGGTGGTTGGTCCGCCTGAGCCATGGTTGCCGCAGGCGTTTTCGTCAGGTTGAAGACCGGGCCGCCGTTGTAGGACAGGTAGAGTTTGCGCTGGCTGTTTGCCACGAACACATGATGGGATACAAAGAAATCGGATCCCAGCAGCATGTCGGTGTCCCGCAAATCCATATCTGCGACTCGCAGCCGGGCGTTCTTGATTTCCTCGCCATCGCCTATCTTGAAGCTCGATGCCGTGGCTATATAAGTCTTTACCATGCCACGCCCGATACCGCGGCTGTACCCCGCATCCACCACGCCGGGAGAATCGATTTTTATTCCCGCCCGCGCCGCCGCCTTCAGGGAAAGCATCGAGGTGTACGCGCCCGTATCAAATGTAACGCGTATCTTTTTGCCATTGACGTAGGCTTCGCCAACGGTGTGCCAACGCGCCTGTGACACCGGCTCTATCTTCATCTGCGAATAGCTTTGCCCGGCTACGAGCCAATAAGCCATGGTATTTTTCTTGCAGCTTTCGGGCTTGAACAGGCGCGCCACACCCTTGGCGAAATCGTATTCCACATCCCATTGCTCGAGGAAGTTTTGTCCAATCAGTCCTTCAACGCTGACCTCGCTGCCGCCAGCCAGGAATTGGACATTGTGAATGTGCGCGCCCGCAATGCCGAACTCCTTGACAGTTGCGATCTGAGGACTTACCGAGCCGCCGATGCCCTCGACCCTGAACCCGAATGGGGCCAGCGTCAATTTCAAGTTGAATTCGGCGGCGGTCGCCGCAGACATCATGCTGAAGAACGCGCCGCTGTCCAGAACGAATCGCGCATCCCGGCCGTCGATTTTTGCGGCAATGATCGGCCGGGTGCCGGCCATGGTTATGGGTAGTTCTGCCACCAGGCCCAAGGTGCAGCCCTCGGCTGCGTTCGCCATGGCCGCGGGCGAAGCCGAAATGAGCGCAATCGCACCGAAGTGCGCAAGCACGACTGCCATCCGCGTTGGCCTGCTCATGCTGTGATTTTGCAGTGAAGCGTCGATGCCGTCAAAACATGGGCCGCCTAACCGCTACACAGTACTCACTGCGACGCGCTGATTGATCCCGCAAAGCAACGTGTAGGGAATGGTCTCGGCCCACGTCGCGACTTCCTCGACGGGAAGCCCCTCGCCCCACAGAACCACCGGATCGCCCACCTTTGGCGGGCGCTCGAGATCCGTCGTGTCGACGCCGATCATGTCCATCGATACCCGGCCGGCCAGGGCCGCGTGTTCGCCATTGACCAGCACCGGCGTGCCCGAGCAGGCGCTGCGTGGATAGCCGTCGCCGTAGCCCACGCTCGCGATCGCCAGGCGCGTCGGGCGTGTGGCGGCCCAATCGCCGCCGTAGCCCACCGCATCGCCTACAACCAATTCCTTGACGGCGATGATCTGCGATCGAAACGTCATCACCGGCCGCATGCCGTGGTCCGCGCCGCGTGAACCGCGCAATGGCGAGACGCCATACAGCAACAGCCCCGGCCGCACCCAGTCAGCCTGCGCGTCCGGAAAGCCGAGCAGCCCCGCCGAGCTCGCAATGCTGCGCTCTCCCGGCAAAGCCCGCGTCGCGGCGGCAAACACCATCAATTGTTCCGCCGTGCCCGGCAGCTCCGGCGTATCGGCGCAGGCAAGATGCGTGATTAAGTTAACCGGGGCTTTGAGCGCCGCCGATGCGCTCAGCGCAGCGTAGGCCGCCCGAAATGCCCCGCCCTTGAACCCCAAACGATTCATGCCGCTGTCGAGCTTGAGCCATAGCTTGAAGCGCGCCTCGACCGGTGCGGCATTCAGCAATTCGATCTGTTCCGGACAATGTACGACCAGCTCGAGATCGTATGCCGAGGCGAGAGCCAGTTGCTCGCCGTCGAACACGCCCTCCAGAAGCACGATGGGTGTTTTGAATCCGGCCTGCCGCAATGCCAGCGCTTCGCCGATTCGCGCCACGGCGAAGGCATCCGCCGCATCGAGCGCCTTCGCCGCCGTGATGAGACCATGCCCGTAGGCGTTGGCCTTGATGACCGCCATCACGCGCGAGCCGGGCGCGAGGCTGCGAATGGCCTGAAGGTTGTGTCGCAGCGCGCCGGTGTCGATGGTCACGCCGGCCAGCGGGGTCACCGAAATACGCCCTCGGCGTAGGATTCCGGCGCATAATTTTCGAACTTGGTGTACTGGCCGAGGAAGGTCAGCTGCACATCGCCGGTCGGGCCATTGCGCTGCTTGGCGATGATGATGTCCGCGATGCCCTTGCGCGTGGTGTTCACGTCGTAAACTTCTTCGCGATAGATCAATAGGATCAGGTCGCTGTCCTGTTCGATACTGCCCGATTCTCTCAAATCCGACATTACCGGCTTCTTCTCGACGCGCTGCTCGACCGCGCGATTCAGCTGCGACAGCGCGATGACGGGCACCTTGAGTTCCTTGGCGAGCGCTTTCAGTGATCGTGAAATCTCCGAGATCTCCGTCGCGCGATTTTCCTTGGTGCCCGCCACCTGCATCAGCTGCAGATAATCCACCACGATCAGATCCAGTCCGCGCTCGCGCTTCAGGCGGCGTGCCCGCGCGCGGATTTCCGTCGGTGAGAGCGCGGGCGTTTCATCGATGAAGATGTTCGCGTTTCCCAGCTGCGTCATGGCCGAATCGATACGCGGCCAGTCCTGCTCCTCGAGGCGGCCCGAACGCAGCGCCGCCTGATTGATGCGTCCGAGCGACGAGATCATGCGCAGCGTCAGCGATTCGGCCGACATTTCCATGCTGAATATGGCCGCCGACTTACCGGAGCCGAGTGCCGCGTTCTCGGCGATGTTCACCGCCAGCGTGGTCTTGCCCATCGAAGGGCGTCCCGCGATGATGATGAGATCGCCGGGCTGCAATCCGGATGTCATTTCGTCGAGTTTTTTGAATCCGGTCGAGATGCCGGTCATCGTGCCGTCCGAGTGATACAGCTCGTCGATCCGATTGACCACATCCGGCAGGATGCTCTTCACCGTTCTGAAGCCCACCTTGCCGCGCGAGCCGCGCTCGGCAATCTCGAACACCGCCCGTTCAGCCTCGTCGACGACTTCGCGCGCTTCGCGCCCTTCCGGTTCCAGCGCCGAACCGACGATGAGATTGCCCGCCGAGATCAGCTGCCGCAGCACCGACCGCTCGCGCACGATGTCGGCGTAGGCGCGGATATTCGCGGTGGTCGGCGTGTCGCGGGCCAGGGATCCCAAATAGGACAGGCCGCCGACTTGATCCAGCAATCCCAAGCTTTCCAAATGTCCGGATAGCGTCACCGCGTCGCAGGGCTGGCTGCGCTCGATCAACACCGCGACCGCTTCGAAGATCAGCCGGTGATCATTGCGATAGAAATCCTCGGCGGTGACCCGATCGGCGATTTGATCCCACGCGGCGGAATCCAGCATCAGGCCGCCGAGCACCGACTGCTCCGCTTCAATCGAGTGCGGCGGCAATCGCAGCCCATCGGCAGCGCCCAAGGTCTTATTGATGACGCGAGCGGACATGCGCTCGATCCGGCGCTACTCTTCGGCGACGATTGTGACCGACATGGTCACATCAACGTCCGTGTGCAGGTGCAGCTGGACCTGATGTTCGCCGGTGACGCGAATCGGGCCCGTCGGCATGCGCACTTCGCTGCGGCTGATGGGCTGGCCGGCCTTGACCGCGGCCTCGGCAATATCAGCCGTGCCGATCGAGCCGAACAGCTTGCCTTCCGCGCCCGCCTTGGCCTTCAGTTCAAGCTTGAAGTTCTCGAACTTGAGCGCGCGCGCCTGGGCGGCGGCGAGTTCATCACCCGCCTTCGCTTCGAGTTCGTGGCGCTGCGCTTCGAACTTGGCGATATTCGCCGCCGTGGCCATGGTGGCGCGGCCGGTGGGAACCAGGAAATTGCGCGCGTAACCGGATTTGACCTTGACGCGATCGCCGATCTGACCGAGGTTCGCCACCTTCTGCAACAATATGATGTCCATGTGCGTGCGCCCGCCTAGTGCTGATCGGTGTAGGGCAGCAAGGCCAGAAACCGTGCGCGGCGAATCGCGAGCTGCAGCTGGCGCTGATAGTGCGCGCGCGTGCCCGTGATGCGGCTCGGAACGATCTTGCCGGTTTCGGTGATGTAGCTCTTGAGCGTGGCGAGATCTTTGTAATCGATCTGCTTGACGTCATCTGCCGTGAATCGGCAGAACTTCTTGCGACGGAAAAAACGTGCCATCTGTGCTCTCCTCTAGCGCATGCCCATGGGCATGTCATCATCATCGCCTTCGTCACCGAAATCGTCATGCCGCCGGGCATTCTCATCGGGTGCGCGCGCCATCGGCGAGGCTTCCGTAACCGCCTCGTCCATCTTGACCACCAGGCTGCGCAGCACCGCATCGCTGAAGCGGAACGAGCCGGTGAGTTCGGTCAGAGTCTTCTGATCGCACTCGATGTTCAACAGGATGTAGTGCGCCTTGTGCACCTTGGAAATCGGGAAGGTCAGCTGGCGCCGGCCCCAATCTTCGAATCGATGCACCGCACCAGCGCCGGCCGCGATAATGCCTTTGTAGCGATCGACCATCGCGGGGACTTGCTCGCTCTGGTCTGGATGGACCAGAAGCACAATTTCATAATGTCGCATTGTTTTCCTTGAGGATTAAGCCTCCCGTTGCGAGCGGTGAGGCAAGGAGTAAGAACCGGTTACCCGGCAAAAAAGAGCGCGAAGGATACGTTTAAAGGCGGTTTTGGTCAACTAAGCCCGCTGGCGCAGGGCCTCGAACAGGACGATGCCCGCCGCCACGGACACATTGAGGGACTGCACATGGCCCTGCATGGGTATGCGCACCAGAAAGTCGCATTTCTCCCGGGTGAGGCGCCGCAGTCCGCTGCCCTCGGCCCCCAATACCAATGCCAGCGGACGCTTGAGGTCGGCCGAATAGATCGGCTGTTCGGCCTCCCCATCCGTGCCCACCACCCAAACGCCTCGCTCCTTGAGCGATTCCAGGGTGCGTGCCAGGTTGGTCACGCTCGCCACCGGAACGAACTCGGCGGCCCCGGCAGCGACCTTGCGGGCGACCCCGTCGAGCGTGGCCGAACGATCCTTGGGGATTATCAGCGCATGCGCGCCCGCCGCCTCGGCCGTGCGCAGGCAGGCGCCGAGATTGTGGGGGTCGGTTACCCCGTCGAGTACCAGAATCAGCGCTGGTTCGGACAAGCGCGCCAATGCCGCGCCGAGTTCATGCTCGTCCCAAGGCCTCAACGGGCGCATCGCCAGCACCGCGCCCTGGTGCACGACATCGCCAACCAGCTTCGCCAGCGCCTCTCGCGAGACCGCCTGGACACGCACGCCGGCCGTCTCGGCGCGCGCCGTCAGTTCAGCGGCGCGCGCATCGTCGCGCGCACTCGCAAGCCACATCTCCAACACCCTTTCCGGCGCCCGCTCGAGCGCGGCATTGACCGCATGCAATCCATATACGAAGTTGCGCTTCGAATCAGCCACGACCGCCGCGCCCACCGCGCTTGCCGCCGCTCCGGCCGCCGCTCCGGCCGCCGCGATTCGAACCGGCATTGCTTCGCGCCTGCGGCGCGCGCTGGCCCTGCCGCGGCGCGCGCACGGTGCCGCGGCTGGCCGAGGCATTCGCATCGACGAGTTCGAAGTCGATTTGCCGCTGGGTCAAGTCGACTCGGGTCAGGCGCACCTCGACCTCGTCTCCCAACTGCCAGCGGCGGCCGGTGCGTTGCCCGACCAAGCCCATGCCGCCTGCCTCCAGCTCCCAATAATCCCCCGGGATGGCCGAGATGTGCACCAGGCCGTCGATCGGCATTTTCTTCAACTGCACGAACAAGCCGAATTCCAGGGCGCTCGAAATCGTTGCATCGAAGGTTTCGCCGATGCGCGGCTGCATGTACAGGCATTTGAGGTAGCCCATGACATCGCGCGATGCATCGTCGGCACGACGCTCGCGCTGTGAACTCTCCGCGCCCAGCACCTGCAACTCGGCCGTGGAGTAGCTGTGCCCCGAGGCCGACTGCGGCACCAGCGCCGCCTTGATCGCCCGATGCACCAGCAAATCCGGGTAGCGGCGAATGGGTGAGGTGAAATGTGCATACTCGTCGAGCGCGAGACCGAAATGTCCAATATTGGTTTGCTGGTAAACCGCCTGTGCCAGCGAGCGGATCACCAAGCCCTCGAGCAGCAGGCCGTCGGGTCTCGAGGTGAGCCGCTCCACCAGCTGACGAAACTCGCGCGGGGTCGGCTTCTCCGAGAACTGCGCATTGACCTGCAACGCGCTCAAGACTTTCTGCAGCTCGGTGACGCGCTTGTCCTCGGGCTGTCCGTGCACGCGGTACAGACCCTTCGACTTCGAGGAGCGCAGCGCCACCGCCGCTTCCACGTTCGCCGCGATCATGCATTCCTCGATCAGGCGGTGCGCATCGTTGCGCATGACCGCATAAAACCCCTCGATCGTGCCCTTCTCGCCGATGCGCGCCTTGACTTCGCCGCCGCGAAAATCCAAGGCGCCGCGCGCATCGCGCGCATTCTTCAGTGCGCCGTACACCGCATGCAGCGTGTGCAAGGAAACGCCCACCGCCGGCGCGACATCGGCGGCGTGGGCCTTGGGATCTTGCAGGAAGCTCCATGCCTGATCGTAGGTGAGCCGCGCGTGCGAAATGATCACCGCCTCATAGAAGCGCGTCTTGCTCAGCTTGCCGGCCTTGCTCACGTGCATGTCGCAGACGAACGCCAGACGTTCCACCCGCGGCATGAGGGAACACAGATGATTCGACAGATTCTCCGGCAACATCGGTATCACGCGATCCGGAAAGTAGACCGATGTGGCGCGCGCGCGCGCTTCCAAATCCAGCGGCGTGCCGTAGCGCACGTAGTTGCTCACATCCGCGATCGCCACGATCAGGCGCCAACCGCCGCCGCGCTGCGCCTCGGCGTACACGGCGTCATCGAAATCCCTGGCATCGGCCCCATCGATGGTGATCAGCGGCAGCGCGCGCAAATCCTCCCGACCCTGAATGTCCTGCGGCAACACTTCCGGAGGGAACCGGTTCGCTGCGCTCAAAACCTCGGGCGGAAATTCCTGGGGCAGGTCATGCCTCAGGATGGCGAAGCGCGCCGCGAGGTCGGAGGGGCGCAAATTGTCGAGCACCTCGACGATGCGTCCTTGCGCGGGCGTCTCGCCCTGCGGCCGCTTGGTGACTTCGACGATGACCTCGGCGCCCTCGTGCGCGCCGTGCCGGTCACGCAGCGCCACCTCGACGGTATACCAATGTCCCGGGTCTTCCGGTTCAACGCGGCCGCGGCCGTCGCCGGCACGCCAGACGCCGCCGATGAGCGGCGGCGCATCGCCGGTGCGCTCGATGAGCCGCGCGATGCGCCGGCCGCGCTCGTTCATGCCGACGGCAAGCGCTTCGACCCGGTCGTTGTGCATCAGCGTTGCCGTGTCGGCCCGCGCCAGAACCAGAGGCGCAGAGCCGTCATCCGGCACCACCAACACATCGCCATTCGCGCGGCCGCGCACCCTGCCCGCCACCCGCTCACCCTCGCCGGCGATCGCGAAGCCATTCGGGCCCTCGATGGCCTGGCCATCGCGCACCATCGCCGCCAGGCGCTTGGCCAGCGCCTGGCGCTGCGCGTCGGTATTCATACCAAGGCGCTTGGCCAGCCGCGCGGCGCTCAGCGGCTCCGGCGCTTCGCGCAGGTGCTTCAAAAGATGTTCGCGGCTCGCGATCGGATCCGCATAGCGGGTCTTTTCGAGTTCCAGATTCGGATCCTCACGACGCCAGTTAGCGGGGGATTTTGGAGCGCGGTTGGGTTTGGGCCCTCGTGGGCCGGTCGATCCGCGTCGTGTCATAGAGCGCGCAGGTTATCAGTTTTGCGCGGCGCCGGGCGCTTATTACTCAAGACTCCAGCGCGCCAAAGAAGGTGTGGCAATGCGCTGCAAATTCCAAGGCCATCGGGCTCAAGGTGCGGCTGGCCAAGGTCGCGAGCACCAACGTGCTGTTGGCCACCGGCGCGGTGAGCGGCCGGGCCACCAGCGCGCGACCGTCGTAGGACATGCTGTTGGCGGGTTTGGCCGCCAAGATGCTGTAGCCGAGACCGTGACCCACGAAGCCGCGCACCATTTCCAGGGATTTGGTGCGAAAACCGATGGTCGGCTCGATGCCGCGGCCCCGAAACAACGACAAGAAATATTCCCGGCTCGGTTCGAGATCGAGCAGCGCCATCGGCTCTTGCACCAGATCTTCAAGATCGACGCTCGTGGCGAGACTCAGCGGATGGCCCTCGGGTAGCAGAACGTACGGGCTCAATTCGGCCAAGGGAGTGACGCTCAATTCGTGGCCCAGCCCGAAATCGTAGAGCAGCGCCACTTCCACATCGCTGCGGCGCAAACTGGCGATCAGGTGCTCCTGATCCGCCTCGAGCAGCGTCAATGCGATTCCGGGATGCAGTTTGCTCAGGCGTGCGACCAGCGCCGGCACCACAAACGGTGCAAACACCTGATAACAGCCGATCGTCAAAGACAACTTGGTCGCCGCGGTTCTCGCGATGCGACGCTGACGAAAGCGCCGCGGCACGCCGTAGGCACGATTCGCATAGATCAGCGGCGCCCCCCCGCCAGCGACATGGATGTCCTGCACCGAGCCGAACACCACAAAATGAGATCCCACCCGTTCGCTCGCCGTAACGCGGCAGTCAAAGGCGACCAGCGCATCGAGCACGCGCGGCGCGCCTGTGACCTGGGTGGTCCATTCGGTGCAGTCGAATTTCTGGGCGCCGCGCGCGCCGCTGCGGCCGGCGAAGTTGTCCGAGATGTGCGCCTGGTCGTCGCGCAGAACATTGACGCAAAAAACGCCGTTCTCGAGCACCGCTTCCGCCACGGCACTGCGATGATGGATGCAAACCAGCAAGGTGGGTTGAGGCGTATCGGCCGACACCGAAACCATCGCCGATACCGTCACGCCATGCCGGCCCGCCGCTCCGTCGGTCGTCACCACGTTCACCGTGCATGCGGCGTGGCTCATGCCGTGCAAGAAGCGCTGCCGTAATGCGGAAGCAGTCTCGGGCTGCGCACCGGCTTTCTTATCGTTCATTGGCCCATTTCGCTTCGGTAGAGCACCCCCGCCGGCGAGTTTAGCATGCTGTCATCGAAGCCCTTGGATGCCTGCCGAAGCTTCGATTGACAAGCACTACCCCAGTGCGTACATTTCTGCGCCTCGCGTGAGGCTGACCCATCTTTGCCCAGGTGGCGGAACTGGTAGACGCGCTGGTTTCAGGTACCAGTGGAGCAATTCGTGGAGGTTCGAGTCCTCTCCTGGGCACCAGTCTTATATGGCGGCTTTCGCCCGCCTTTCCGGTTCATCTGACAGTGGTCCGATTTTTTACCCCATCTAGGACTCCCAAGATGAACACCTACAGTCTTCACGCATTGCTTGTCGCCGGGTGTGTTCTGGCCTCCGGCTTGGCAGCCGCTCAGACCATCGTGCCGCTCAAGCCCCAACACCCGCTGCCGCCGGTCGCGGCTGTGCACGCCCAGGCCATCAGCGCACCGGTCACGGCGAAACCCAACGCGCGGATTGTTCAGCCCTTCGAATGCGGGCCGGGAAAAGTCGAAGAAATCATGAACGGCAAAACCACGTGCGTTCCGCGCCCAAGCCAGCCACGACAACCATGACGGTGGCTGCGTTGCCTCACTGACGCGTGGCGCGCCGTATCCCCGAGGTGGTGAGGAACTTCTCGTCGGCGATCCGCACCAGGTCGCGGCCCTCATTCTTCGCGGTGTAAAGCGCCGCGTCCGCACGCGCGATCAGCTCATCGAGCGAGCGAACTTGTTTCTCGCGCATGGCGAGGCCGGCGCTCAGACTGACCCGCAGGCCCGCACCGGACGGCGGCAGGGTGATGCCGAACACCAGGGTGCGCAGCCTTTCCAGGGTTGCCATGGCCACCTCCGGCGTGGCATCCGGCATGATGAGCAGGAACTCCTCGCCGCCCCAGCGGCCGAGCACATCCGCGGCGCGCACCGACTCGCGCCCCAGGCGGGCAAACTCACGCAATACATAGTCGCCGGTCGCATGCCCGCAGCGATCGTTGATGAATTTGAAGTGATCCATGTCGATGATGGCAATGGTCAGCGGCTTTTCCGAGGCGGTCGCAGCCACCAACGCGTCGGTGGCCAATTCCGACGTGCGGCGCCGGTTCGGCAATCCGGTCAGTCCGTCCTGGCTGGCGAGACGCACCAGCTGCTGCCGGAAACGCAGATTGGTGATCAGGAAATAAATGAGCAGCGCGATCACCAGTGTCGCCGAGACCGCCGCGATGGCATTCCAGCGCAATTGCTGCGCCTGGCGCTGCGATTGCTCGTGGGACAGGTCCAGTTCGCGCTTCAGCGTCGCGTTGCGCTCGATCTCGCGATCGGTCTCGAAACGGGCGCGCAGCGCCACGGCCTGCTTGGTGCGATCGGCATCGTTGGTCGCGACGTAGCGGCGCATGTACTCGGCCAGATCGTTGTAGGCGTCGTGATAGTTGTGCAGCGCGGCGTTGGTGCGCGCGCGCCACTGATAGAGCGAGGCAACCCGCAGCGGCATGACATCGGTGCCGCTGTGATCGAGGACTTCGTTCAGGGTGGCGAGCGCCTTCTCCGGATGGCCTTCCGCGAGATCGATGCGCGCCAGCAGCGCCTCGGTATCCTTCACCTCGTCGGAGAATCTCGAGGCGATGAAAGTGAACAGCGCATTCTCGCATGACGATCGAGCTTTGATCAGCTGACCCAATTCGATGCGCGATTCGCAGATCCGCACATCCGCGAACGCGACACCCTGGGTGTCGTTCAGCATGGCGCTCAACTTGCGCGCGTCCTCGAATTCATTGATCGCCTGTGAATATTTCTCCATCAGAATCAAAATGCGCCCGCGCAGAAACCGGTCGACGGACAGCGCCAGCGAGGCACGTTGGGAAATATCCCAGTCAATTGCCTCCTGGTTCAAGGCCAGGGCCTGCGAATAATCGCCCATGCCGCGCAGTACGGTGGCGAGCACGCCGGCGGCGAGCACGTGCGATTCGGCGAATGCCGGAGTGGTGCTCGAGCGGTAAGCCTGGGTCAGGCTGCCGATCGCCAGGTCTTCACGATCGCCGCGGTATTGCAGCAGACCGCGCCCGATCAGCAGGCAGATATCTTCGAGCGAGCCGCGCTTTTGCACCGCCTGCGCCTCTTCGGTCACTTTCATGGCCGCAGCGATGCCGGCCTGGTCGTACACATTCTCGGCATAGAGCGAGAGCAGCATGATGCGCACCGGATCGGTATTGTCGATGGCAAATTTCAGGCCTTTGAAGACGGCGTCGCGGGCTTTGGATTCCAGTTCCAGGATGCTGTAGGCCTGAGCCTGCACGCTGTAAAGCGATGCCAGGCGCTGCGTGTTGGGAATGGGCGATGCCAGTTCGGTTTTGAGCAATACGGCCACTTTCTTGAGTGCCGCGTTGGCGTCCTGGTCGACCAGGGTTTGCAACGAGCGGATCAATGGGTCGGTATCGGGCAGGCAGGCGGCCGCCGACGGCTGGGCCGCCAGCCCTAAGGAGAGCAGCAGGCCGGCAAAAATGCCCGCTATTCCCGCTCGGGAAGCACGCCGGCCCGCACACGGAGGACTACACATGATTGCAGGGAAATTACGGGTTTCCCCGCGACCGTTCGTTACCTGATGTCACGGTTTTCAACTTCGGGCGCCGCGGCTTGCACAGGTAGGTTATTCGCCGGGCGAATGTGACCGATTTGGCGACCGCCTGCACCGACCTGCGAACGGGAATGGTGACAAGATCGCTGGAAATGGCGCATATTGAGGGGTACGCAGCTCATATATCTCGCCCCGCAACTAACCATAAAGAAGGACAGGGCCAACTATGTCATCGTTTCTAGATCGCGAAAACACGATTGCAGGTCCCGGCTTTAACCGCTTCCTCGTGCCCCCTGCGGCATTGGCGGTGCACCTCTGTATCGGACAGGTCTATGCTTTTTCCACCTTCAACCTGCCGTTGACCCGGCTCATCGGTCTTACCGAAACGGCCCCGGGTGACTGGAACCTCAAAGATGTGGGCTGGATTTTTTCCATCGCCATCGTGTTTCTGGGACTGTCCTCCGCGGTCTTCGGCCGGTGGGTGGAGCATGTCGGCCCGCGCAAATCCATGTTCACCTCGGCACTGTGTTTCGGCGGCGGATTCCTCGTGTCCGCCGTCGGCATCCAGCTGCATCAGTTGTGGATCATCTACCTGGGCTACGGCGTGTTGGGCGGCTGCGGACTCGGCATCGCCTACATTTCGCCGGTCTCGACGCTGATCAAGTGGTTTCCTGACCGGCCCGGCATGGCCACCGGCATGGCCATCATGGGGTTTGGCGGCGGCGCGCTGATTGCTGCGCCGCTGTCGGTGCTGCTCATGAAGCATTTCGCGACCGCCACGTCGAGGGGTGTGCTCGAGACCTTCGTCACCATGGGCGTGATTTATTTCATGTTCATGATGATCGGCGTGGTGACCGTGCGGGTTCCCGCCGCGGGCTGGCGGCCGGCCGGTTGGATACCTTCCGAACACGTGAAGCCGCTGGTGACGTCGGCAAACGTGACGGCTGCGCTGGCTTGGCGCACGCCGCAATTCTGGCTGCTGTGGATGGTGCTGTGCCTGAACGTGACCGCCGGGATCGGCGTGCTCGGCCAGGCGTCGCCGATGATCCAGGAAATGTTCCCCGGCCGCGTCACCGCCGTCGTCGCGGCGAGCTTCGTCGGCCTGATGAGCCTGTTCAACATGCTCGGCCGGTTCTTCTGGGCGAGCACCTCGGACTTCATCGGCCGGCGCAACACTTACATGGTGTTCTTCCTGCTCGGTATCATTTTGTATGCACTCGTGCCCACTTTCGGCCACATCGGTTCGATACCGCTGTTCGTGGGCGCCTTCTGCGTCATCATCTCCATGTATGGCGGCGGCTTCGCGACCGTGCCGGCCTATTTGCGCGATCTGTTCGGCACCATGGAGGTCGGCGCCATTCATGGCGCGCTGCTGACGGCGTGGTCGGCCGCCGGCGTGTTGGGTCCGGTGCTGGTCAATTACATTCGCGCATACCAGATCGATCAAGGGGTTCCCAAGGCGCAGGCCTACACCGTCACCATGTACATCATGTGCGCCTTGCTGGCGATTGGCCTGCTGTGCAATATCGCGATGCGTGCGGTCAACTCTAAGTATCACTATCAGGCTGGAGCGCCGCTCGCGGCGCCGGCCGGGAGCAAGTAATCATGAAGGCACGACTTGGAATCATGTGGCTCGTGGTCGGAATTCCGTTATTGTGGGGCGCTTGGAATACGCTGCAAAACGCGTTGAAATTATTTCAATAGGCCGCCGGGGCGAAGCTCCGGCCTAACGGAGTTTCGCCCATGAACGTCAATCTGAGCCTGGCGCCGCTGGTGGCGCTGATCGCCGGCATCCTGATTCTGGTGATGCCGAAATTGCTCAACTACATCGTCGCGCTGTATCTCATCGTCATCGGGCTGCTGGGGCTGTTCGGCACCGGCGGCTCATTGCATTTTCGATAGCAGCGCGGCGCCGTTCGGACTGCCCAATCCGGTGCACGCGTCCCAGCCGGCGGCGGCGGCAAAGTCGCCGTTGTTGCCCTGGGTGATGTCGCGAAACGCAGCCGGCGCGCGATAAAGCTGCGGATTGAGCAGGCCGGCCGGTTTACCGGATAGTTGATTCACGCGCGCGATCAATGCCGCCCACAAGGGCGCAACCGCGCTGGTGCCGCCGATCACGCTCGCGCTGCCATCGACCCGCACCTGGTAGCCGGTTTCCGGGTCGGCGTTGCCGGCGACATCGGGGACTCCGCGCTGGTTGAGCGGGGTCTTCTTACCCTGCGGGTTCACGGCACTCAAGGCCGTCTGCCAGGCAGGCGTCGCAAAGAAGCCGCTGATGCCGCCGCCGCTCGCGCCGCCCTCGGCACCATCGTTCCACACGGATTCAGCGCTGATGGCGCTGGCCGTGGCCTCAAGGCTGGTACCGCCGCAGGCCAGCGCGAACGGACTGGATGCGGGAAAATCCACGTGATCGCCGCCGTCGCCGACGCCGTCGCTCGAGCCGTTGTCGCCCGAGGCAATGCACACCGTGATGCCCATGGTGGCCGCCGCTTGAAACGCCTCATCCATTGCGGTCATGGCCTGCGAAGTCCAGCTCGACTCCGGCCCTCCCCAACTGATGGAGATCACCGTCGGCTTGTTGGTCGCATCGTGAACGGCGCTGGTGATCGCGTCGAGAAAGCCGGCGTCGGTGTTGGGAGCAAAATACACCGCAATTTTTGCCTGCGGCACGATCGCGCCGATCACCTCGATGTCCAGCATCACTTCCCCGTCCGGACCATTGGCATCGCCGGTGGGTGAATTCTGCGCATGATCCACCGACACCGCGATGACCGCGGGTGAATCGACCTTCAAGCCTTTGAAGTACGCATCCAAATCGGCGGGCCGAAAACCTCCGCCCAATTCGATCACTCCCAGACACTGACCGAGGCCGGTGCTCGCCGGGAAGCCGTACAGCGCGGCGATCTGCGTCGGCGTGAACGACGTGGCGCTGCTGGCCGCCGGCCGTATCCGGAAGTGCGGCATCGCCTGCGGGCGGCTGTCCAGACCCAGCACCGCTTCGACGATGCCCTCGAGCGCCTGCGGCAACTGAATGGCGCCCGTGCGCCCGCGGTAACTGCACGACTCGTGCTGCATCTGCTTGAGCTGCACGTTGAAAGCCGCGTTGACTTGCGCCACCGTGCCCGACAGCATCACGGTGCGCCGCGCCACGTGCTCGAGCACGACCGCCAAGCCATGCGCCGCGGCGAAGGCGCGCACGGCCGCGAAATCGTTTGGGCCGGCGCCGTGCCGTTCGGCAAATTGCTCACGGGACAGGCACGGCTCGGCTGGGTTTCCCGACGCCAGTTTGGCCGCGCGGCCGCGCAACTGCTCGGCGTCGCGACGCCGCAGCAGCAGCGTCACCTCCAAGCGCTCATTCGGATCAGACGGCGCCAGCTCGCGCGCACCCGGCATGGCAACCCGCTCGCTGCCCTTCAAGGTAATGTTGGCCACGATGCCTCCTCGGGATGGTGGATCTTAGGAAGCTTAAGTGTACTCAACGAAAAGATTGCCGCCATGTCGTCGCTTGGCGACCGCGGCGGATTTCAGCCGTCATCAGGCGAAGGGGTTTTGCCTAATGATGGTCTGGTCGCGGTCAGGACCGGTCGAGATGATGGTGATGGGCACGCCGACGAGCACCTGCAGACGCTCCAGATATTTCTGGGCATTCACGGGCAGCTCCTCGTAACGTTTGATGCCCGCGGTGCTCTCTTTCCAACCGGGCAAATTCTCGTATACCGCCTCGCAATCGCCGAAATCACCCGACAACAGCGGCGGCGTGGTGCTGATGCCGGCCGCGGTCTTGTAGCCCACGCACACGCGGATCGGATCCAGCCCATCGAGCACATCGAGCTTGGTGACGCACAGCAGCGAGCAGCTGTTGTGGACGATGGAGCGGCGCAGCGCCACGGCATCGAACCAGCCGCAGCGGCGGCGCCGGCCGGTGACCGAGCCGAATTCATTGCCCACCCGCGACAGATACTCGCCGGTGTCATTGAGCAGCTCGGTCGGGAACGGCCCTGCGCCGACGCGCGTGGCGTAGGCTTTGACGATACCGAGCACCTCGTGCAGGCGCCGCGGCCCCAAACCCGAGCCGGCGGCCGCACCGCCCGCGGTGGTGGTCGAGGAGGTGACGTAGGGATAGGTGCCGAGATCCACATCCAGCATCGCGCCCTGTGCGCCCTCGAACAGCACGTTGCTGCCGTCGATGCTGAGCTGCTCCAAGATGCCGGTGACATCCGCAACCAGGGGCTTGAGGCGCTCGCCCAAGGCCAGATTCGACTCCAATACCTGCTGGAAATCCACCGCTGCGGTTTGAAAATAACGCTGCAGCACGAAATTGTGAAAGTCCAGGACCTGGCCCAGCTTCGCGGCGAAGCGTTCGCGATGGAACAGGTCCGCGACCCGCAGCGCACGGCGCGCCACCTTGTCCTCGTACGCAGGTCCGATGCCGCGCCCGGTCGTGCCGATCGCATTTTCGCCTTGCGCCTTCTCGCGCGCCTTGTCGAGCAAGACATGCGAGGGCAGGATCAGAGGACAGGCGGGACTCACGCGCAGGCGCTCGAACACCGGCACGCCCTGCCCGATGAGCATTTCCGCTTCCTTGAACAGCGCCTCGAGCGAGAGCACCACGCCGTTGCCGATCAGGCAGCGCACCTGTGCGTGCAGAATTCCGGAGGGGATCAGCGACAGCACGGTTTTTTTGCCGCCGATGACCAGCGTGTGGCCGGCATTGTGGCCGCCCTGGAAGCGAACCACCGCTTGCACCTGATCGGTGAGCAGATCGACGACTTTGCCCTTGCCCTCGTCGCCCCACTGCAGGCCGATCACCACCAGATTTTTACCCATTGCGTGCCATCCACAACAATGCGAGCCCCGCCACCATGCTGATCAGGCCGCCCCAACGCAGCTGCGACGGCTCGGTCTTGGCAAGTTTCGACATCAATCGCTGTGCAGCGGCCGGATTGACGAACGGCAGGATGCCTTCGAGCACCAGGTACAACGCGAACGCTCCACCCAGGTAGCGCGCCAACTCAGTCCAACCGATTTCCATCATGAACTATGGGTCAACGCTGCGGGGCTTGCGCTTGCGGCTTGTTGAAATACTTGAAGTAGGCATTGTCGGGTGCGATCACCAGCATGTCGCCCTGGGTGCCGATGGCGTCGCGGTAGGACTGCATGCTGCGATAGAAGCTGTAGAACTCCGGGTTCTTCGTATACGCCTTGGCATACACCTCGCTCGCGGACGCATCGCCCTGCCCGCGGGTCTGCGCGGCCTGGCGCGCGGCATCCGCCAGAATCTCGGTCTGCGACTTGTTCGCCTCGGCACGGATCTTTTCAGCGCCCTCGATGCCCTCGGCGCGCAGCTTGGCCGCCTGCGCCTTGAAGGTGGCCCGCATGCGGTCGAAAACCGAGTCCTGCACCTGCTGCGGCAGTTCGATCTTGGTGATGCGCACATCCACCAGCTCGATGCCCAGCTGCTCCGCGAGCGGACGCGCGGTTTTCATCATGGCATCGGTGAATTCGGCGCGCTCGGCGGTGATGACCTGCTGCAAGGTACGCTGCGTGACCACGCTCTTGATGCTGTCCTTGACGGTCTCGCCCAGGCGGGCGTTCGCAACCTCCTCCGAGCCGCTGGTGGATTCGTAGTAGCGGCGCAGATTCAGAATGCGCCACTTGACGTAGAAATCCACGTTGAGCTGCTCCTGCTCGCGCGTGAGGAAATGCTCGGCCGGATACATCTGGGTGAGGATGCGCGCATCGTAGCGCCGCACCTCGTTCACCAGGGGAATGCGAAAATGCAGTCCCGGCTTGTAGGTCGAGTCGACGATCTCGCCGCCGATGGATTTGATCGCCAGCTGATCCTCGCGCACGGTGAAGACGCTGGCGCGGCCGATCAGAATGACGGCCACCGCCACCAACAATATGTACAGCATGCGATTTTGCATCAGCGCACCGGACGCGAACGCGAGGAATCTTCGGACGGCGTCACTTGAATCTCCGGCAGGCGCGGCGAGGGCGCGACCGTCATGGTGTCGTTCGGACTGCTGACCGAGGCCGGGGCCGGCGCGATCAATTTATCCAGGGGCAGGTACATCATTTGGTTGCCGCCCTTGGTGTCGAGGATCACCTTGCGGGAATTCTTGTAGACGTTGTCCATGGTCTCGAGATACATGCGTTCGCGCGTGACCGCCGGCGCGTGCTCGTACTGACTCAAGACCTGTTCGAAGCGCGAGGTCTCGCCCTGCGCCAGGGCCAGGACCTGCAGGCGGTAGGCCTCGGCATCCAGCACATTCTTGGCCGCCGCGCCGCGTGCGCGCGGCACCACATCGTTGCGATAGGTCTCCGCGTCCTGCTGGTAGCGCTGCCGGTCCTTGTCGGCCTTGATGGCGTCGCGCTGCGCGTCCTGCACCGGTTCCGGGACGACCACATCGCCCAGCTTGACGCTGATGATATTGATGCCCATATCGTAGCCATCGAGCGTCTTTTGCAGCAGCTTCTTGGCGCGTTCGGTGATCGAGGGATCGAAAGCCAGCGCTTTGTCGAGCGAGGTTTGACCCACCGCCTCGCGCATCGCGCTTTCGCTCACCTGCCTCAAGGTCTCCTCGACGTCGTTCACCTCGAACAGATATTTGCGCGGATCGGGCTTGGTGTACTGCACCGCCGATCTGACCTCCACCAGATTGGTGTCGGCGGTGAGCATGCGCGCATCATCGGTCACGCTGAATTGCTGCGAAACGTTGACGATGAGCTTCTGCTCGATCGGCCAGGGCAGGTGCCAGTTATAGCCGGGGCCGGTGGTCTGCATGTATTTGCCGAAGCGCAGGATCACGGCGCGCTCCTGGGCATCGACGCGATACAGGCCGCTGCCGATCCATACCGCGCCGAGCAGCACCAGAATACCGCCCAAGCCCTTGCCGAAGCCGGGGGAAGCCTGGCCGCCGCTCAAATTGCCGCCACCGCCGCCGCGGCCGAACAGCGCACTCAATCGGCGCTGAAAATTTCGCAACACATCGTCCAGATCGTTCTGTGATTGCTGGGGTCGGTTCCAGGGATTGCGCTTTTCCCCGCCAGGTTCATTCCAAGCCATGCGTTACGCCTAATTAATTACGGATGCGACCCAGCATTCTAACAGGCGGCCCGCCGCCCACCTAGAACTCACACGTACAACTTCAGGCAACGCGCTGTGCCGGCGCGCGCTCGGGCTCCAAGAGCATGACGCCTTTGGCGCCGGATAATTTGGCGAGTTCGGACACATCCAGTTCCACGTCCACATCCCAGCTGCCGTCCTCGCACTGGCGTTCGCCGCGTACCGCATTGCGCTGGTACAGCTGCGAGCGCAGTGCCGCCGCCTCGAGCTCAAGATGCAACGTGCGCCGCACTTGATTGGGACGCACCGCACGTGCCAGCGCCGCGCGCAGCAGTTCCAGTCCATCGCCCCGCTGCGCCGATACCCAGACCTGCGAGACCACGCCATCGGCACCCTCGCTGCTGCGCGGCTCATCGGCGCTCAAATCGATTTTGTTGAAGACCAGCAGTTCGCGAATCTCACCGGCGCCGATGCCCCGCAGCACCTCGCGCACCTGGTCGATGCGCTCATTGCGCAAAGGATCGCTCGCATCCACCACATGCAGCAACAGATCCGCCTCGCGCGCTTCCTGCAAGGTGGAGCGAAACGCCGCCACCAACTCGTGCGGCAAGGCGCGCACGAATCCCACGGTGTCGGCCAGCACCACCTCGCCCACACCGGCAAGCTTGACCTTGCGCACGGTGGGATCGAGTGTGGCGAACAGCTGATCGGCCACGAAGCTGTCCGCCCCGGTGAGCGCGTTGAACAAGGTGGACTTACCGGCGTTGGTGTAGCCGACCAGCGCCACGGTGGGCACCGGCACCTCGCGCCGGACATGGCGGCCGGTGTCGCGCTGCCGGTCGAGCTTCTCCAGGCGCGATCGCAGGGTGCGGATGCGTTTGGCGATCAGACGCCGATCGGTCTCCAATTGGGTTTCGCCAGGGCCGCGCAGTCCAATGCCGCCCTTTTGCCGCTCGAGGTGAGTCCATCCGCGCACCAGCCGCGTTGCCAGGTGAGATAACTGCGCGAGTTCGACCTGCAGCTTGCCCTCGAAGCTGCGCGCGCGTTGAGCGAAGATGTCTAAAATCAGACCGTTACGATCCAATACTCGACGACCGGTCAGTTTTTCGAGATTGCGTTCCTGACTGGGCGAGAGCGTCTGATCCACCAGCACCAGGTCGGCGCCATGCACTTCGGCGAAGTCATGGATCTCCTGGGCCTTGCCCGAACCGATGAAATATTTGGGGTCAGGCCGCGCGCGGGCCGCGAGCACAGTGCCGACCGAGACCGTGCCCGCCGATGCGGCCAGTGCCGCAAATTCAGCGATGTCGTTCGGATCGACGGGATGCCCGATGCCGACGCCGACAAGAACGGCGCGCTCCCCGCCCTGCGGGCGTTCAAATAGTTGCAGAGCGCCACCTTCTCATTCGACGATGGCCGGTTCCGTCACTTCGCCATCCTCTCCGGTCGGCAAGCGCACATTGCGCGCCGGCACCACGGTGGAGATGGCATGCTTGTAGACCATCTGACTGACGCTGTTTCTCAACAAAACGACGAACTGGTCGAATGAATCGATCTGTCCTTGTAGTTTGATGCCGTTCACAAGATAAATCGAAACGGGTACCCTTTCTTTGCGCAGGGCATTCAAAAATGGATCCTGCAGAGACTGGCCACGGGCCATGAGTAAAGCTCCTTGTTTTTAGTGTCGTTTGTACTGCCGTATCACTTCCATGCGGCACGACTCGCATACCCGATTAATGCTAGCACAGCGCAATGGCCCACGTTTGACCGAAGACCGCTACGCAAATCCGCCCTCGGATAGTGCATCAAAAATCGCGCATGCAACGTCCGGACGCATGGAATCCAACCGTCGTGCATTCACGCGTCTTCGAAGCCAGGTCAATTGGCGCTTTGCGAGCTGTCGCGTCGCGGCAATGGCCTGATTCGAGGCTTCGTTCAACGCGCTTTGTCCCGCCAGATACCGCCACATCTGCCGATATCCGACCGCACGCATGGAAGGATGTTCCGGGCTCAGATCGCCTCTTTCGTACAATCTCCTCACTTCATCGACGAAACCGGCGTCGAGCATTGCCTTAAATCGCAATTCGATCTTGGTGTGTAACTCGCCGCGTTCAAGGGGCGCAAGTGCAAATTCGATGACATTGACGTCGGCAAATGCCGACACTCGCGCCTGTTGCAACTTCGTGATTGTCTCGCCGGTCACACGGTGGACTTCGAGCGCCCGCTGAATACGCTGCGGATCGTTGACATGAATCCGAGCCGCGGCCTGCGGGTCCACCTCCGCCAGCTGTCGATGCACAGCGGGCCAGCCTGACCTGGCCGCCAGCGCGTCGATATCCGCGCGAACCGCAAAATCGGCCTCGGGCAGATCCGCAATGCCTGCGGTCAGGGCATGGAAATACATCATGGTGCCGCCCACCAGCAGGGGCTGGCGGCCGCGCGACCAGACCTCCTGCATCACACGCCGCACGTCCAAAGCGAATTCACCCACCGAATACCCTTCGGTGGGGTCGCGGATGTCGATCAGGTGATGCACCGCCCGCGCCCGCAGCGCCGAGGAGGGTTTGGCCGTGCCGATGTCCATGCCGCGATAGATCAGCGCCGAATCGACACTGATGATTTCCAGCGGCAAGCGCTCGGCAAGCTGAAGCGCGAGATCCGACTTCCCCGCACCCGTCGGGCCCATGAGCAATATTGCGGACCGGCGCAACGGCAACCCGGTTCAGCGTCCGCGCAAGAACAGCCGGTCCAGTTCGCTCATGGACAGGCGCACCCAGGTCGGACGACCGTGATTGCACTGATCCGCGCGCTCGGTCCCCTCCATTTCACGCAGCAAGGCATTCATTTCCGGCAGGCTCAGGGTGCGCTGGGCGCGCACGGCGGCGTGACAGGACATGGTGGCGAGCAGGTGATTGATCGACTCCTCCACCCGCCGTGAATGACCCGCCTCCAGCAGATCCGACAGCACATCGCGCACGATGCCCGCCGGGTCCTTGGCCGCGAGCAAGCTCGGCACCGCCCGCAACGCCAGCTGATCGACGCTCGAGCGCGTGACATCGAACCCCAGCGCCTTGAATTCCGGGCCGTGCACCTCCGCCAGGTCGGCCTGAGCCGGCGTCACGTGCAGAATTTCAGGCATCAACAACTGCTGTTGCGCCGTCTGACCCGCCAGCAGTTTCTTCATCCCCTCGTACATGACGCGCTCGTGCGCGGCGTGCATGTCCACCAGCACCATGCCCTCGGCGGACTGCGCCAGGATGTAGACGCCGTGCAGCTGCGCGATGGCATAGCCCAAGGGTGCGGCGCCCTGCCCCGGCGCCGGCTCGTGCACCTCGGCGGCGGGCGCATTCAAATAGGGCCGATAGGTATCCTGCGCCGCACGGGCCGGGGCGTCCGGCAACGCGAAGCGGGCCTGGGCCGGGCCGCTCGCGGCAAAGGCGGATGAACCGGTCAGCCAGTCCGCCGGCGCGCTGCCGGCAGATTCTTGCGAAGGCCGGGTATTGGCCAGGACCTTTTCCAGGGTGCGGAACACGAAGTCGTGGATGCCGCGCGAGTCGCGAAAGCGCACTTCCAGCTTTTGCGGATGGGCGTTCACATCCACCTGGGCCGGATTGAGCGTCAGATACAGCACGTAGGCGCTGAAGCGGCCGTGGAACAGCACGTCGCGGTACGCCAGGCGCGCCGCGCCCACCAGCAGCTTGTCGCGCACGAAGCGCCGATTCAAAAAGGTGAATTGCAGGTCCGCCTGGCTGCGGGAAAAGGTCGGCAGTGCCAGCCAGCCCGACAAATGCAAGGCTTCGGTTTCATGTTGCAGTTCCATGACATGCGAGGCGAAATCCTCTCCGCAGATTCGCGCCACGCGCGCCAACCGTTCGGCGGCGCTCACCGCCGGCGCCAGCGCCCAGACGCTCTTGCCGTTATGCAGGAGCGCGAAGGCCACCTCGAATCGCGACAGCGCCAGACGCTCCAGCATGCGCACGGTGTGCTGGTATTCGGTGGCCTCGGCGCGCAGAAATTTGCGCCGGGCGGGGACATTGAAGAACAGATCGCGCACCTCGACGCTGGTGCCGAAGCCATGCGCCGCCGGCGCCGGCGCGCCGATCTCGCCATCGCGCGCATCGACCACCCAGGCATGCGCCTCGCGCGCCGAACGCGAGGTGAGCGTCAGGCGTGAGACCGACGCGATGCTGGGTAGCGCCTCGCCGCGAAACCCCAAGGTTGCGACCTGCTCCAGATCATCCAGGGAGGCAATCTTGCTGGTGGCGTGCCGGGCGAGCGCGAGGTTCAGTTCCGCCGCGTCGATGCCCATGCCGTCATCTTTGACCCGGATCAGGCTGCATCCGCCGCGCTCGAGTTCCACCTCGATGCGCCGTGCACCGGCGTCCAAGGCATTTTCCACCAATTCCTTGACCACCGAAGCCGGGCGCTCGATCACCTCGCCGGCGGCGATTTGACTGATGAGGGAATCGTTGAGTAATTGTATGGGCAATGGCGACCTCGGGCCGCGCATTTTCGCACAGGCGAAAGCCCTTAAGGGCGCGGAAAGGGCGCGGACTAGTTGCCGGCGCCGCCGGCGCCGGCGGGGTTCGAGGTGGCGAGCACCGGCCGCGCCTCATGCGCGCTGGCCAATTGCGCCACACGGGTACCCATCGGCGGATTGGCGTAGAAGTAATCGTGGACACCGCGATGTATGGCCATCGCAAGCCGCGCCTGGTGTCCCGGCGTGCGCAGCCTGAGTTCCTCCTGCGGGTTCGATATGTAGGCGGTTTCCACCAACATCGAGGGAATGTCCGGTGATTTCAGCACCACGAAACGCGCCTGCTGCACTTCATGCTTGCGCACCTGGCCGGCCAGATTAAGTTCGTGCAGCACCTGTTCGGCCGCCACCTGGCTGGCATTCAGCGACGCCGACTGCGAGACATCGAGCAACACCGAGGCCAACAGATCGCCCTTGTCGTCCAGCGACACGCCGCCGATCAGGTCGGAGGCATTTTCCCGTTCCGCCAGCCAGCGCGAGGCTTCGTCGGTGGCGCCGCGCTGTGACAGGATGTACACCGAGGAGCCGTCGATGCTGCGATCGCGGATCGAGTCGGCGTGGATCGAGACGAACAAATCCGCCTGTTGAGCTCTGGCGCGGCGCATGCGGTCGCGCAGCGGCACGAAGTAATCGCCGTTGCGGGTGAGCACCGCCTTCATGCCGGCTTCCGCGTTGATCTTGGCCGCCAGTTCGCGCGCAATCGCCAGCACCACATCTTTCTCGCGCGTGCCGTTCTTGCCGATTGCGCCCGGATCTTCGCCGCCGTGGCCGGCATCGACGGCGATGATGAGATCGCGTGCATCGGCCGGCGCGTGCTTGGGTCTGACCGGCCGATCGGCGCGGGCGATGCCGGCGATGTTGGCAACGCGGGCGACATGGGCTTCATGGGTGACTTTGGCGACATGTGCTCCATGCGTGACTTTGGCGGCATGGGCGACGGGGGTGGCGACGCCGCTCAGATCGATCACCAGCCGGTAGCCGTAGTGCGCGTTTGGTTTGCTCAAAAAGCTTTTGGCCTCGCTCGGCCGGGATAGATCGAACACCAGGCGCAGATTGCCCGAGGCACTGTGCGACATGCGCACTCGCTTGACGGCGCCGGCACCGGCCGGCACGCCGTGCGCAGACTTGGCAAGCCGTGCACCCGGCACATCCAGAACCACCCGCTCCGGCTTGTGAAGCAGCTGCAGATTGTGTTGGGCCTTGGCGGAAAGATCGATCACGACCCGCGTGCTGTCGGGCCCCGCCCACAGCCTGATGGCCCGCACGTCGACCGCCGCGTGTGCGGGTTGCAGCCACAGGATCGCGAGCAGCAACACCGAAGCACACGGCATCAGACGGTTCATGCCAATAAGTTAACCCTGAATCAACTCATTTTTCAAGCTAAATTAGCCACATAGGAGGCTAAGCTAGTGTCGATTGCTAACTGGGCCAACCACTCCCGGCCTGTGCCGCTGGCCTCGCCGATCACGGCAGCGCGCCCCTCGCCCGCGTAACTGAACTGGATGGACAGGTCCGGCCGCGGAACGGCGATACCGCCTTTCTCGGGCCACTCGATCAGCATCAGACAGTCGGGGCCAATCAAATCGCGCAGTCCGAGCTCCTCGACTTCCTCACTGCTTTGCACCCGGTACAGATCAACGTGCACCAAGGTCAGTGCAGCGACGCTGTAGGTGTCCAAGAGCGTGTAGGTGGGACTACGCACGGTCGCGGTCACCCCGAGTGCCTGCAACAGGCTGCGCGCGCAGGTGGTTTTGCCGCTGCCCAGTTCGCCCCGCAGGTGAAGCACGGCGTTCGAGCTCACCGCCGGGAAACTGCGCGCGAGCGCTCGGCCGAACGCTTCCGTGGCAGTGCTGTCGGGCAGGTTGAGCATACGAGGGCTTATCGGCATCGGTTTATTATACGGGCCTGTCCTATGAGCACCCCTGCCGCCTCCGCCCTGGATCACACCGCGCTCGCCGCCTCACTGCGAGGCTGGGCGGCGGAGTTGGGCTTTACCGGGCTCGGGCTGGCCGCGATCGACCTGCCGGCCGATGAGGCCTATTTTCTCGACTGGCTGCGCTCAGGGTTCAACGGTGAGATGGGCTACATGTCGCGCCATGGCAGCAAACGCACCCGACCCGCCGAACTGATCCCGGGAACGGTGAGCTGCATCAGCGTGCGCATGGACTACTGGCCGGCCGAGTCGGCCGAGGCTGCGGCGACGCTGGCGGACGGCCGCCTGGGCTACGTCTCGCGCTACGCACTGGGGCGCGACTATCACAAGCTGCTGCGTGCACGGCTGCAGAAGCTCTGCGACCGCATCCAAGAAGCCGTGGGCCCGTTCGGACATCGCGTGTTCACCGACAGCGCGCCGGTGCTGGAAAAAGCCCTGGCACGCAACGCAGGTCTCGGATGGATCGGCAAGCACACCAATCTGATCGATCGCAACGCCGGCTCGTATTTCTTCTTGGGCGAGATCTATGTGGACTTTGAGCTGCCGGCCGATGCACCCAGCTCGGCGCACTGCGGCACATGCAGCGCCTGCATCCCCGCCTGCCCCACCGGCGCCATCGTCGCCCCCTATCGGCTCGATGCGCGGCGCTGCATTTCCTACCTGACCATCGAACTCCATGGCGCGATCCCGGTGGAATTTCGGCGCGCCATCGGCAACCGAATCTACGGCTGCGACGACTGTCAGCTGGTGTGCCCCTGGAATAAATTCGCACGCCCCACCGCGGAGAAGGATTTTGCGGTCCGCAACGGCTTGGATCAGGCGCAGCTCACCGAGCTGTTCGCCTGGAGCGAAGCCGATTTCCTGGACAAGACCCGCGGCAGCGCCATCCGGCGCATCGGTTACGAGCGGTGGCTGCGCAATGTGGCGATCGCCCTCGGCAATGCGCCGCGTTCGCCGGCGGTCGTCGCGGCCCTGGGCAGCCGCTCTCAGCACCCTTCGGCACTGGTGCGCGAGCACGTGCACTGGGCGCTGGCGCAGCATCAGGCAGCTTAGCGGTGCAGCCCGTCAGCCTGCCGGCAGCAGCGAGCTTCCGGCCGGATTGAAAAAATGCCGGCCGCGCCGCGATTTGCTGATTTCCGCAAACAGCTGCGCGTAGTCGCTTTCGCTGTTGACCGGATCGATGGCGGCGGAATTGACGATCAAGAGCGGCGAGGCGTCGTAGCTGTGGAAGAAGCGCGCATAGGCCTGGGTGAGCTTTTCCAAGTAACCACGTTCGATGTGCTGCTCGTAACGAATCCCGCGTTTGCCGATGCGATCCACCAGCACGTCCACCGGCGCCTGCAAGTACACCACCAGGTCGGGCTTGGGCGCATCGACCACGACGCGCTCGTACACGCGCTCGTAGAGCGCGTACTCCGCATCGTCCAGGGTGACGCGCGCGAACAGCCGGTCTTTTTCCAGCAGATAATCCGCCACGCGCACCGCACCGAACAGATCCTCCTGGCGCACATCCTCCAATTGCCGGGCGCGCTGGAACAGAAAGAACAATTGGGTCTGAAATGCGGCCGCGCGCGGATTCTTGTAGAAGCGCTCGAGAAAGGGATTCTGATCGGCCTGCTCCAGTACCAGCTGGCCGCCCAACGACTGACTCAAGCGGCGCGCGAGACTGGTCTTGCCGACGCCGATCGGTCCCTCGACCACGATGAAACGATGCGGTACTGCTGGCATCTAGAACCCATTACTCCAGGACAGATATTCCATCGCCGCCGACCGCCCTTTTCAAATCCAGCACCGTGCCCAACTTAAGGATCTTCATGGTCGGGGCAATATCGGAAAGAGGATACAGCACGAAGTTGCGTATCGACACCCCGGGGTGCGGCACGGTCAAACCGGGCTCGTCCACCGCCGCATCCACCATCCACACCAGATCGAGATCGATGATGCGCGGTCCCCAGCGCTGTTCGCGGTTGCGTCCCATGAGGCGCTCGATACCGAGCAGTAGATTGAGCAAGCCTCGGGGATCCAACTCAGTGATCAGGCCGACCGCGGCATTGACGAAGTCCGGTTGATCTTTCGGTCCCATGGGTGAGGAGAGATACAGCTGCGAACGCAGTATCGATCGCAGCTCGCTCGCGGACTCGATCCTTTGCATGGCCTCGAGCACGCGCTCGCGCGGAGATTGAAGATTGCTGCCGATCGCCACATATGCGGGGCGCCAGAGCGAATCCATCAGCTGCGCGCCGCTCCACCGCGCCGACGACGGCGACGGCGGCGCCCGGGCGCAGTTGATCCCTCGGCGGCGGGTTCTGCCGGACGCGCCTGCACCAGCGCCACCCGCTCCTCTTGAGGCAGCACCTGGATATCGGTCCACCATTTCGCCAGCTCAGGATCCGCAACGCCCACCTGCGCCCGCAACAACAAGAAATCGAAGGCGGCGCGAAAGCGCGGATGCTGCAGCAGGCTCAAAGCCTTTACACCGCTGCGGCGATTGAAGCGCGGCTGCAACATCAACAACTCGCGCATGGGAATGGAAAAGCGCTTCGGGATCGAGACGCGCGATTGCTGTCTTTTTAACACCGTGTCGCAAACCTGCAGAAGCAGCGCCATGTCCGGCTGCGGGCCGGCCTGGCGCTCGTTCAGTTCACGCAGCACCGCACTCCACAGCAGCACCGCGAAGAGGAAGGTCGGCGTGACCGGCTTGTCGGCCGCAATGCGCTCATCCGTATTGACGAGACCGAGTTCGAGCATTTCCGCCGCATAGGCATACGGCGCCAGCGCAAAGGCCGCGGCCGACTGCGGAAACAGGTGCTCGAACAGACCGTACTGCTGCAGCAGCCGGAATGACTTCGCGCCGAATCCCGACAGGAACAGTTTCAACACTTCATCGAACAACCGCGCCGGCGGCACGCCGTCGAGCATATACGCCAGCCGCTTGATCGGTTGCTCGGTATTGGGCTCGATGGAGAAATCGAGCTTGGCCGCGAAACGCACCGCCCGCAGCATGCGCACCGGGTCCTCGCGATAGCGGGTCTCCGGATCGCCGATCAGCTTCAAGCGCCGCGCCCGCACATCGCTCACCCCATCGACGAAATCCCAGATAGAGAAGTCCTCGATGCTGTAGTACAAGCCATTGCAGGCAAAATCGCGGCGCCACACATCCTCATCGATGGTGCCGTAGATATTGTCGCGCAGGATGCGGCCGCGCTGATCGAAGGCGCGGTGCTCGGAATCGCTCGGCGCCGAGAACTCGGCCGCCGATTCGTCGGCGCCCGAAGCTCTGTTTCCATCCACGTCCCCATTGGCGTCCAAGTTGACGTCCGCACCGCCCTCCGCGTTGGCATCCAAGTCTTCCGCATCCTCGCGTTCAGGCGCCGCCGCGGCACGAAAGGTCGCCACCTCGATGATCTCGTTGCCGAAGAACACATGCGCGAGGCGAAAGCGCCGGCCGATCAGACGGCAATTGCGAAACAGCCGCCGCACATCCTCCGGCAGCGCGTCCGTCGCCACATCGAAGTCCTTCGGCCGCAGGCCCAGGAGCAGATCGCGCACCGCCCCGCCCACCAGAAAGCCCTGATATCCCGCCTCCTTGAGGCGATACAGCACTTTCAGGGCATTGGGCGAGATCGCGGTACGCGAGATCGAATGCTCCGAGCGAGGAATGATGACGGGTGGAAGTGGCGTCGGCGATGAGTTCAAAAAGGGGGGTTCCGCTTGAGTCCCAAAAATTGGCCCGTATACTACCAGCCCTCTTGGGGTCCCAAGGCCCAAAGATCCGCCAGTCCGCTCCCTTCGTCTAGAGGCCTAGGACACGGCCCTCTCAAGGCTGTAACACGAGTTCGAATCTCGTAGGGAGCGCCACAAAATCAATGGGTTACGTCTAAACGGCGAGCCTCGTACGAAATCCGTACGAAAAGCTGCGCCAGGCATTCGTCCGCAATTCACTGAGCTGGTATGGAGGTGCGCCAAATAGCGGCTATCGATGAAAGACGGGGCAACGCAGTGCGACTAACACCGCGCGCCCCTCACCACAAATTGAACCAAGGATTCAACACATGGCTGATTCACATTCTCGCACTTTGCGTGCCCTGGCGGGGCGCGCGGCGTGCCAATTAGGGGCCGCTCGGCTACTCATCGACCTGGCGCTCGAGCTCGCAATTGATGCGGACAAGAGCGCTTTAAAGCAACTGCTCGGCGCACAGGCTGCGGCGACAGGCGCCCAGAGCCTAATGCGATCTATCGCGGGGCAGGATTTGGTGCGCGAGATCGCGGGGGCTTCATGAGCGCCGCATTTCGCGTTTCTCAAGCGCGTATGCTCCTGATCGCTTTGGAGGGTCTGCTTGAGTTGCAGGTTCCATTACCACCGCGTCGGGTCAGTTCGCGCGAGACAACGCTGCTCATAAGCTTGCGCGTTGCCCGCGAAGAACTCGATCAAGCCCTCTCACTGCTCAGGAGTCCAACTTTCCACACCGTTTCTCTCAACAACAGTCGATACAGGAGTTATGACATGGCTGATGGATCTAGAAAACTTGAATCGAAGAAAGCACGGGCCGCGGCGAAAAAAACGGATGACGAGTTCGCCAAAAAGCTCTTAAGTGATTTCGACGCGCAGCCGGCGCAGATCACTAACGAGCAACTTGACGCAATCGAAGCCGATTTCTTGGGCCTCGGCAAGCGACGATCCCGCCGCGCTGCGCTCGCGGCGCAGGCGATGTCCGGAATTGAGCTTACTAAAGCAGTGACCGGCGACCGGGAGACTGCACTTGCTTTTACGGTGGCGGAAATTTCAATCACAGAATACGCGTCGCATCTGCGCGAATTCGCGGACATGATGAAAAGTGCGAGCGCCCGGATCGGTATCGCGCTTTGCAGCCGCGAGGACATGCGAGAACTGTACGCTGAGGCTGAGAATTCCAAGCAGGAGGTCGGCCTCCCGCGACCAGCCGCAGCCAAGGATGATGAGGAATTCGTGAATGCCCCGCCTTCGGCAGGTAAGAACTCATTTGCCCTCCGCATACGTGACGACAGCATGGTCAACACCGGTCCCGGGTTCAGCTTTCCGCTGGACAGCATCATCATCGTCGACCCATCGGGGGACGCCCACCCTGGCGATCACGTCATAGTGAAGCTTTCAACGGCGCGTGAGCCTATTTTTAGGATGCTGGACTCTGACGGTCAGCAGCGCTTTTTGAAGCCGCTAAATCCGCGGTACCCAACAACGCCTGTGCCGGCAGACGCCCGAATTGTCGGCGTGGTGATCTCCGTCCAAACTGAGACTTGGCACGCCCCAAAGCGGCAACGGGCACCAGTAGCCGCTTAGCGTTCTTAGTTCCGTGTCACTCACAGGCCGCCTTCGGGCGGCCTTTTTGCTTCAACATGAAAGGTAGCGATTGAGGGGGTTCCCGGCGCTGGAAATCCATACAGCGGGTAAGGACACTTCAGTCCTACAAATAGCTGCCGCTAGCCTCTTATGGCGTCCTGTTGTGCAAAATTTGCGATATGCACTACCTGTTGCAACAATAGTTGGGGTATCTTGCGACCTTGGTTTTCAGGGACCGAGACCCCAAATTAAGTAACATGCCCACACCTCTCAAAGCCGAGTTCGACTACTACATCGCCAATCAGGCCGAACTCGTCGAAAAGCACAATGGCAAAGTTGTCGTTATCGTGGGCCAAAAAGTGGTTGGCGTGTACGACGACAAGATCCAGGCAATCACCGAGACACAGAAGACACATGCGCTCGGCTCGTTTCTCGTGCAGAAAGTTGAACCAGGGACCGGTGCTTACACGCAATCATTTCACTCGCGGGTAGCATTCACCTCTCAGAATGCCGCCGCAAGCTTCGAGTAGTTTTACATTCAAGGTTCCAAAGGCTGGTGTTCTGCGAGTGCTGCAGACGCACTGCCACGTGGATGTAGCGTTCAATCCTGCGACCCAACCGGCGCCGCCAGGCAAGCAATACGTGGCGATTTGGGACACCGGTGCGACGGGATCTGTAATTTCTCAGAAAGTCATTGACGAGTGCGGGCTGAAGCAAACCGGACTCACGCAGGTTCAAGGCGTCAACGCTATAACCATCGAACCCACGTTCTTGGTCAGCATTCGACTGCCTAATAACGTCGGATTTCAAGAAGTGCAGGTCACCCGCGGGACACTCGGCCACGGAAATGACGTGCTGATTGGTATGGATATTATTACTACGGGCGATTTCGTAATCACAAACAAGGACGGATTTACGTGGTGGTCATTTTGCTGGCCGTCCCATCGGCGCACCGACTATGTAGCAGAGCACCAGGTTAAGGCTAAGTTTCAGCAAAGCCAGCATCACGGCCACGGCCCTCGACCGAAACGACACAAGTAGTCTGGCGAAAGGCTCGAGGCGACGAAGAAAGCGGCCGAGCTGCTCGCGGAGCGCGGCGTGATTGAGGTCTGGTCGGAGACGGGCCTCTATCGGCTCAAGCCGAAAGTGTAGGCGTTCGCATCATTTTGCGTTTCGCTCACGCGCAAGTTTCCGCCTGCGGCCAATGACCCACGCGAGCGGCATGAGGCTGACGCCCATCATTGACCCATTCTGGTTGGATCGACCGCCACCGCCGCTCGAAACCTCATCGATCACGAGCATCTGCGTGTAGTAATCGTTCCCGGTGGTTGCGGAGCTGAATATGGCAGCGACGGCAGCATTGCTCGTGATGCGCTTATCTTCGATCGCGCCCGCGCCGTCCACTCCAGGAACAGGGTTAAGTGCCAGGTAATTGCCGAAGCCCGTTCCGGCGGTGCACGATTCAAAGGCGCTGTAAGAGCCTTGGTAGCCGAAGACAATTCCGCCGCCGGCGGCGGCAACGCCGCTCGGCGTCGCTGTGCCGGAGGTCACATCGTTCGCGCCACCCGCGGCCGAGGTGGTTTCAAAGGCGTGCTGCGCATCAATGGTGAGCGAGGTCGACAGGCCGCTGTATTCAGCGAGTTCGAAATAAACGCCGTTATCGGGCGCTGCGCTCATTGTCAGCACGATAGAGGTCGTGCCGACGGGAAATGCGGGTATCCAGACCAGTCGTTGTCCGAAGCCGACGCCGGCGCCAATATTCCATGCGCTTGAACTGGCCTCCGTGAAAGGGATCGATACCCCCCCCCTGATTCTTGATCGATGCGATGGTCAGTAGGTTCGCGTTCTTCTGATATGCGATCGAGAGAAACCCACCACTGCCTGCTGCGGGCGTGCGGGTCAGCGTCGTCGCCGCAGTTGTCGATGGCGTCGATTGGAAATGACCTACAAGTGCGTACATTTAAACTAGCTCCTATTCATCAAGTCAGTGAGCACGATCCACAGCCATGCATTCATAAAGGGCGTTTCCAAATTCGGTGGCCAGCACGGGGTGTGTTGTCGCTGAACTGGGCGATATCGTATGATTTGGGTGTACGGAAGCATTCAAATAAGGGGTAATTTGCTTGGAGGATGTACCCACCGAGGATGAGGGCGGCACCCAGGGCCCAGCGGCGCAAGGAGTTTGCCCAGCCGAGAATGCAACCCCAGAGCCCGAGAAAGAGCATTCCGGCGCTCACAAGCGAAAGCATACGTGGCTTGAGATATTCGCCGTATGTTTCGCCGCGCTCGCCTTCATCGCCTCCGCTTGGCAGGGCTGGGTGATGCGCGACCAAGAGAAACGGCAGTTGCGCGCCTACGTCATGGCCGATCGCGCTTCGATCACCGTCGATGCGTCTAACAACGTACACGTCATTGTTGATTTCAGAAACTCCGGGCTCACGCCTGCCTATGATTTCACCGGCTCTGGGTGTTTGTATCTTGGGGGGTTTGCGTTGCAGAACAACACTATTGTTTTTGAAGACAGTCTTCCGGAGCCCAAGGTTGAAGAATCGGTTCGCACCCGTTCGATGGTGAGTCCCAATGGAGGCATCAGGCAAAAAAAACAATTCCCCTTCTGCGATGCTCGGAGCGCCCAGACTCGGCCGCTCACTTCGGGCGAACGAGAGCGGCTGTCTAAAGGCACCGCAGCTCTCTATGCCTATGGGCATGGGAGCTACGTCGATGCTTTTGGAGTCACTCGAAAATTTGAGTATCGAATTTTGACGAACGATCAGCTCGGTATGGCCGACGGCACAACCATACAAGCTGAAAAGGCCAATACTGCGGAGTAGCATCCACGCTCCAATTCTAAGCATGGGCCGCGTCAGAGCAGTTGCTTTCATGCCTACGCCCATCGGGCTTGGATACCGATCGCGACTTCGATGAACCGGGCGGCATCGTCCGGTCGGTCCTGACGAATCGCGTGGAGCGCCCCCTGCAGCTGCAGGTTTATCCCGGCGCGCACGGCGTACCGCGTCCGACAGATCTTGATAGCCTCGCGCATCGCCTCCGCGATTGCGGGGTCGATGCCCGCGCGGTCGCGCGCCTCCACGAGAAGATGCTCGAGCGAGGCCATATTTTTGATGTTCGTTGTGTCGTTCATGGGCTTCCGATTGGTATGAGTTGCGCGCTTGTGAACCAGGGACCCTTTGCCAACATCGTGGTCAATTCGTGCTGCACGAGAGTGATTTTCCAGAGGCCGTTGGCATTCGGGATGCTGGACCCGACTACATTCATGCGGCGCGCGATTTGAATCTGCGGGTTATAGAGCGACTGCACAATTAGCCCGGCGTCCCACCAGCTCGGGTATCCAACCATTTGGGGGTCGGTGTTCGGACCAAGGTCGATTACAGTGTCGTCGATCGGGGCGTTTTGCTGCCATATCGAGATCTTCTTGCCGTCCTTCTTCCAGCTGAATTGTGCAGCGGTGGCGATTTTGGCGATTTGATCTATCGACGAACCGTAGGTAGATGGATTGCTTAGCACCGAGCTTGCGCCGGCACTATTGTCGAACTTCAATCCCGCAGAGGCGCAGACATTGGCGATGAGGTCTTCAGCTTTTTGTGCTCCTGGCTGAGACTGCGCGGCGCGCGGCGTGGCGGCCTCGTGAATATCCATAATGGTGACGTTGAATGCTGAATCGGGAGCGCCAGACAGATCGATGTAAGAGGAAAAGACTGGGCCATTCAGTATCTCAGACAGATTTCCTCCGAGGTCGCCGGCTTCGATGATGAGATTGAATAACTCCACCTCGATGCCGCCTCGCGCGAGGCCGGGTACTCGTGGCATTTTTGACGAGTAAGTAGTCATCTGCTCGAGCGTGAGACCCCAGATCTTCACTTGTGCGTTGCTTCCTTGCCGACCAGGGAAGGCTTGAATACTGACGGCAGCGCGCAATCCGGCGGCTGAGAAACTACCGGCCTGCGCGCCGCTAAAGGTAAAGCGCATTGCGCGCTCAGCAAAACTCATCGGGACTCCTCATGTAAAGCGATTCGGGGTTGTAGCGGATCGGTCCCGCGCTGCGTGATAAAGGAGAAACGCCCGCGGACTGACACTGTTAATCGCACCTGTGCCTGGCGACCCGACCCGCAAAGACGAACGGGCGGGGAGACATGCGACCGCGATGGAATGACACGGTTATCTAAAAGTTTCCCAGGCCGCCGCCACCTGGCACCACATTCAACCGGGAACCCGCGCGCTTTCTCTCTCGGGCGCCGTTGTTCTCGCTGGCACGGCTTGCGTGGCCCGTGATCCGCTGCAGCATCGAGCGCTGCGCATTCGAGACCTTGAACTCATCGCTCGCTTGGACGATGCGCTCCAGTCGGAAACTGAGCTTTGCGTCCGGATACCCTAACCGGTCGTGTGCGGCGTCGATGTTCGACACAACGATCGCGAAAGCGTCGACCAGCGCATCAAACTCCGCGCGCGGCACCGGCGCATCTGCCGCTTGCGCGAACAGAACGCGCAACCGCTTGAGCGAGCTGAGCGTGCCTGCCGGCAGATCGTATTTATCGAGATCGGCGAGCGCCTCATCGAATTTCGCGAGGCTCACGGGAGCCGGACCATCGAGACTGACGATATCTTCGTCTTTAGCGCCATCTGGCAGGAGGGCGTCGAGGGCCTGGATGGTTTTGCGCGTTGTCCAATCGATCGCCTCGGCCGAGACCGCCTTGATGGCTGCGGCAAGTTCACCGCATGTCACACCCTTGCGAGCCTGTTTCGTTGGCGCTGCTGTCGGCGCTTTGGATTTGGAAAATAGCTTCATAACGTCCTCTTCAGTTTGAATTTAAGTAACGATCAACGAAGGACTCGCCCGCGTTGGTGTCGCTGTCCATCGAACCGCTCGCGCGGCCTTGGAGGTAGCGGTCGACGTGGGTTTCGACGGCAGAATCCATACCGCCTGCGCCGCCTCCCGTGTTGGCTCTGCCGCGAAGGAAATATTCCAGCGCCGCGATGAACGGGTCCTCATCGTCTGCTGGCGGCTCGATGCCGAGCTTTGTGAGGCCATACTGGGCGAGTTGTACGAGGGTCAACTCGTGATAATCGGGTATCGCACCGACCACGCGCGATAAGCGGCTGGCGAGCATTTCATGGCGCACCGCCTGCTGCTGTACTTCGCGCGCGATCTTTGCTGTGTCGAATGCCATGGCTATTCCCCTAAAACGCGACGAAGTAATCGGTCGGCGGCAGACTCGCCCGCGCTGTCCATGCCTGCCCGCTTGCCGCCATCGCGTGCAAATTGTCTGCCAGCGTGGTGAGCATCTAAGAGCGCGACCGGGTCGTTGTCGGCGCAGTCCTCGATGCCCAATTCCTTCAGCTCGCGAAGCGCAAGTTCTCTGGACGATGCCGTTGTAACTTCCGCGGCGTCCATCGAGCCGAAAACGTACGGGCTGCGGGCCAGGATGCGCTGTCTGCTCGCGTTGTCGCGCGACAACTGCTCGCCAACTACACGGGCAATGTCGTGCATGCCGAGATTTGCATCGAGGGCCGCGCGAGCGGTCTTCCTAGCCAGGCGGACGGACTCGGCGATGTAGCCATCGCGATAGACTTGGCTTGTTTTGTCAACGGGCATTTCTAGAGCACCTATGTTTGGTGGAAGATCTGTAACAGACCTGACTTTTGGGTCAGGCTCTTTTCCTACTGCCATTGAGCATCAGGACATGAACGGTGTCTGGCCCCAAAGCGGCCACGGTCCCAAAGCGCTCCCGCATCTTTGCCCGCAGTCGCCTGATGGTGCGCGGCTTGACGCCATAGCGCCGCTGCCACGCCTTCTCTGTAAAGATTTCGGCCAGCGCCATTTCGTTGAGCAGTTCGGCCTCGCGTTCGGGTGAGAGCTTCACTGTCGCCCCGGCAAGTTGCGAAAGTGCGCACGGTCCCAGGCTTCCATCTCTTCCTCGTCGGCGCTTTTCGGAGTGGCAATCGCGCCGGAATCGAGATCGAACCATGACGTGCGCTTACGCTCGATCGTGTGACCGGGATCTGCGGTGTGCGGATCGGCGCGCTTCCGCGTCCGCGGCCGCGGCTTGTCCGAACCACGACGATTGGTTTTTACCTTGACTACGGGCTGATCTGCCTCACCGAGCCAGCGGCCAAGCGCTGCGTGCAGGGCGCGGAGAATGCGAACAGCAGCGGACCTCATAAAAATCCCCCGCGGCCGCGCGGGATTGGAAATTGGGAAACCTGAATTCCGCTGAACATGCGCGTCACAGCCTCCGAGACCCCGGGGCTGAACATGGATGTGCCGCCCTTGCTCGCATTAGCCAGCCACAGCGCCCCGCAAGCCGCGTTAGCCGCGTCATCGTGCATGTTGGGTGCGTGGTCTACTGAGTCAGCCTTGCCGCCAGTGCGGGGCTTACGCTCCAGCATTCTCAATTCCGTGATCAGGCGCTTGTCATCGATCAGCGTGACGCGCCGCTCGGCGAAGGGCGCGAGTACCTCCATATAAATCGAGCTTTTGTCCAACTCGCTTGGCTCGTAGTCAATGCCGAGCTTCTTGAATGCGCTCGATACCCATTCGGCGCCGTACCGATCGCCGGTAACCTTGCTGATCTTGTAATCCTTCAGAATGCGGCAGAAACGATCCACAACTACGGAGGGCTCATGCGGAGCCTTCGCGTGTTCGAGCACATCAAGCACCAGGCGCGGCGGGGCTTGGTCGGAAGGCTCGCCTTCGGCGTGTGCAATCCCCAAGCACGAGGCATCGTGCCGGCCACCTGACATATCCACGAACGCCACAGGGGAACGCTTGGTGCCGCCGGTGCGACCTTCGCGCGCTGCCTCAATCAGCTCATCGGCGAGCCACTGGCTGATATCCTCGCGGAATTGCGCATCCCACTCGGAACGCGCCGCAACTGGATCCTCGGCACGCGCGCGATCGATGACCGCCTGATTAATGGTGGGATTCAACACCGGGCCGCCGGCCTGAATGACCAATACATCAGACTCCTTGCCGTAGTGCTGCTGATGCATCGCGTACAGATGACCCCGGCGAGTGTGCGGACTGGATAGACCCAGCAGCAGCCCGCCAAGGTTCGCAAGTCCCGGGCGCACTGCGCGCACCAACTCGACATCGGGAGTCGCGCTGAATTCGTCGCGCATGTAGGCGAGTTCATCGAGAATTACGGCACAGTAGGAGTATCCGCGCGTCGATCTGAATGACCCGGTGTGAACCTCGAGCTGCACGCGGTGCTTAAATGTGATGGTCTCCCGTGTCCGATCGGCCACTTCGGCGGCGATTACCGGGCTGTCATCGATCAACCCCACAACATAGTTCACCAACTGCCTGGCCTGCTTGCGGTCCGTTGCGATCAAGGCGCACGTCGCCATTTCGCCAGGGCCTAACCGCTTGCGGTAATCCTGCAGAGCAGCATGCAAGCCGAGCGCAGCCGCAAACAGCGTTCCCCCAGCACGGCGCGGCTTGATCAGGTAAGCCTCGCTAAATGGCGAGGCGGGTGGCGCATCACGGCCGGTGATTTGACGGTACAACGCCAGTTCGGCACGCTTGAGCGGCGCCCCCTCAAGAATCTTGGCCACGGTGCGCCACGCTGCGAAGGTCTCACCGCCAAAGGCGCGACCGAATAGCTTGTTGTCGACCATGCACTCGCTGAGCGGTTTGATCTTCATGGTGCAGCCTCCGAGGGCGCTGCTGCGGCGATCTCATCCGGTGCGTCGCTGTCATCGGACTCGGGCTGATCGGCTGGCGTATCCTCTGAGGCGTCGTCAGGATCGGGCGTTGGCTCAGGGTCATTGCGATACATCAGGTCATGCAATGACTCGGTAGGCTTCGCCTTGCGCTCAAGGCCCAGAATCCGATAAGCGCCGAGCATTGAGTTGAACGCTTGTGTATATGCGCCGATGTCGAGCGGCTCGCCTGACGTGAATCGCATCTCCTGCGTCTCAGCCAGAAGCTCCAGGAACACCGCGCGGCGGATTAGTGAGCGCCGAGCATGGGACAGCGCCTCATCGCCTCCAGCGTCTGAGATAAGCGCCTGCTCGCGATCGTTCGCCGCGCGCCAGACCTTTGTGCGCTTGTCGAAGCGCTCAAGCCAGTCGGCTGAATAGTCCGCGGGTAACGCGGTCAATAGTTTCTCGGATTTGCCTCGTGCCATTAGGGTATCTCTGGGGTAATTTGTGGGGTTTTCGATTCGGCGTTAATCAACCGGCGCAGCTCATTGAGCAGCTGCAGGCGTTCATGCTCGGCGAGCCAGATGGCGGTTTTTGACGCCTCAATGCTTCGCTCAAGCTCAATGAGACGTTGTTCTAGTTCGGCGCGGGTCATTGCGGCCGCCCTTTGCCGAGTTGCGCCAGAGCCCGCCACGATTTCAGATCTCGCACGCTCTTTAGCGCTTCAGCCAATGCATGGCGCGCAGAGGTGATTACTTCGGCGTCGAGAGATTTGATCGCCTCGGCTAATGCAGCCTGGGCATCGGCTAACTGCTTCCGCGCGGCGGCGAGTTCGAAACGCTGCTGATCGCGCGAAAGCTGCTGCCTGCGACGGTTCGACTGACAGCCGCAGGAGCGCATGGCGCCGGAGAGCAAAGCTTTGGCGCTAATAGATCGAGCAATACCGCAATCGCAGCGGCACAGCCATTTCTCCCACTTGCTGGGAGTGTCGTCGCGGGATTGGACGGTCAGCAGCCCGAAACGCTGGCCAACCAATACGACGGTGCTCATGCGTCACCCGCTTGAAAGTCTACCCGCGTAGACGAACAAACATGAGACGCTCGCGGATCCAAGGTATTAGGGATGGCGGCTACATGGAAGTTACTGACACAGGGAACGTGATCTGGATCAATTTCTCCGGGATCGATAGTGAGGCCAGCCGCCGTCGACAATCCGAGGTTAAGTCCTTGCGTCTCAGGCGCAGATCCAGGCGAACCAGACGCATGGGCCGAGGACACTTCCTTCACTGTTGGAGGAAGTGATTGCGAACGGCTCGCGCCTACTATGTCGGCCGCTTGCGAGACGGCTTCGCCTTTGTGGTGGTTTTCTTGTTCCCCCACTATTGGGGGAACAGAATCTATCGGCTTGCGCAATTGACGCTGCTTCGCTTCCTCTTTCAGCTCAGGTAGGAATGAAACGGCTAGCGAATAAACCGCGCAGGAAGGCTCAGGAGCGGCGCAGAGTGAGGCCGTCAGGTTGCTATGGCGGAATGGCCGCGCTAGTCGCGGAAGAAGTCCTTGAAGCGCGCTGCTGACTGAGCGGTATAGCGCTCTGTCGATTGCAGCGACCGGTGCCCGAGGTAATGCGACAGTCCGCGAGTATCGACGCCATCGGCGGCAAGTTTGAATCCGCAGGCGTGGCGAAGGGCATGAGGATTGACTGAGATCGGCAGCTTGGCGACCTTGGCGAGCCGCTGCAGCACCTTTCGCCAATTGGAGGTCGACCAGGGTGTACCGCGTTCGGACATCAGCACGTAGGGCGCATCCGGCGATTCCTTGCGCAGTCGCCCAAGGAGGCGCAGTTCGATCGAGCGCAAGGGGTGCTGCGTCGTCATGCCGCCCTTCACCCGGCGTATGTTGATGGTCGCGCCCTTCAAGTCGATGGCCGACCACTCCAAGCTCACCAGCTCGGTTGCACGCAGCCCATGCCGGTAGGCGAGCATTACCGCGGTTTCGTCGCGTAGCTGATACCGTCCGGACTTGCGAGCGGCCTTGAGCAGCGATGCCACCTCGGCGGGGGTCAAATGCTTGCGCGACCGAGTGTCGGGACGGCGCTTCGGAGGAACTTTCCCATTTACTACAGTCGGTGCCCGTGCGGTCCGAGTGGCTAAGGCTATGACGTTGCTCATATCGGCATCCTTGTACTTTCCCAATTCTTGTAAGAATACGGAAAGTCTCCGAGGGTAGCAAGCTCGTCGTTACATAACCGGTCAAGGTGCGCGCGGGCTGAATGGCATGCGCGATCGAGGCGACGGGCGCGCATGCGTATGAGGCACACGCGAGTGAGGGCAATTCTGGTGTTTGCAGCCCTGCCGTTTCCTTGATGCGCTCAGGGTGCTCACGCTTGATGCGAGCCACTTTGTGTACAGTGGTAGCGCCTACGCCGACGGACTCAGCCGCGTGATCCACGGCTCTGCGTTCGGCCCGTTCGTCCCGCCCGGTACTAACGGGAGAAATGGCCCCCTGCTTTAGCCCTGACATCTGCCGCTTTCTCGCTTCCTCCGCAAACAGCGGTATCAGATTTGTGGCGGCGACTGCGAGTTGCGAGGGGGTGTCATGGCAGCGCTCTTTTCTTTGAGCCAGCGCAAACGCTATCCCTACCAGAGGCGCGGAGGTTCGCGCGTGCGCAGGGGTCTGGCGCTTCCGGCCCGTTCCTCCCCGTTCCCAATTGTTGTAATTGTTGAACGCGTACGTGGGTAGATTGTAAGAAGGGTTTTTCCCTTCCTCTTTCTGCTCTCTTTCCTGGATACCCACGGGCGCGTACAACATTCTCAACATTTGAGGTCTCCCGATCCCGCACCGGTTCTCCGAGCGTGGCTAGCAGCCCTGAGGCGGGCGAGGCGGTCAGAGGGCGCGAGGATGTAGCCGGTTTCCTTGTATGGCGAGTCCACGCGCGGTAAGCAGCGCGCCGCATGATGCCCGGCGATGGGCCCGTGCACGTGTGTGCAGCGGCAATATGGGCAATAGAAGTACCAGGTCCGCAAACTCGACTGGCATCCGATAACCGGCATTCTCAGCATGTCTCTGTCCTCTCTTTGAGCATTTCGAATCGCGCTTTGCGCATCGCCTGCTCGTGCACTACCTCGGCGGCGAATATCTCGCGCAGTGCTGGGTTCAGGCTCCATCGGGTGGGGTAGCCCTTCTCATACCGGCCGGGATGGACCGTGAGCCAGGCGTAGTCGACCAGGAGGGCCATAGCTTGGCCTCTGCCCTCGGGAGGCGAACTCCGGAAGCTGCCGACACGTTGCACGATGTCGCGCTGCTCAAGAGTCTCCCCTCGCTTCTCATCCGCCAGAAGCCAGCGCGCAACATCCCGGGCGAGATCGAGCGAGCCGGTGGCATTGCCCATCGTCGAGTACACCGAGAGGGCATGCCGGCGCGCCTTGCGGGCGAATTTCATTGCAAGCTCAACGGCTTCCTTGCTTATCTTCTCGGATGCGGGATGCGCGGGGCATTGGACCGCGTGAAAGATCAGCGTGAGGCGGGCGACGATCGCCGGGTGCTTCGCGAGATGCCCTCCCAGGGAAGGCAGCAGGCTATAGGCCGCCTGCATCGTCTCGATTGCTTCCAATTCAAAGGACCGGAATACCTCGGCCGCCTCGGGAGAGAACATCACGGTAATGTTTCCCTGCGATGAATAGGTTCGCAGGCGTCGAAGGAGCGCGTGATATCTGTCCCGATCCTCCTTCGGATCAATGGTGTCGATTGGGGCGGTTCGCTGGCCCACTGAAGCGACAATGAACCGCTGCAGTAGCCCGTCTTCGTCCAGCTTCTTCGAGAACTTGGCGAGTCCGTGCGGTGTGGTCGCACTTAAGATGCTCGCGCCCCAATTTGGGATAAAAAATGATCCACGCTTGACCCGCTCAACCTGGTGCGGGCCGCCGTCAAAGAGGCGCATCCATTCGTAACGGTCGCGACCGCCGCCGCCGCTTTTGTATTGGTCGTGGGAGCCGATGATAGAGCCGAGTTCATCGTTCCAAACAAACATGCCGCCCGGATTCTCTACGAGGACATCCGCGAGTTTCTCGATGGTGGTATCCGATACGAACAGCCGCGGTTGCGGAGGCCTGTCCGCTTCCTCATCAAGTCCCTGGCACGATTTCGCCCATGCCTCGTGTTCCTCGCGGTGCAATTCAAATATCGGTGCGAGCATCGATTTTTCTGCGGGAGTCTTGGCGGAGCCTGGCGGTGCCACCCCGAACGCCCATATTCGTGCGCTCTCGAACCACTCCCGGCGCCGATCTACCTCCAGGCGGATTCGATCATCGATGACGGCGGCTGCTGCGCAAATTGCCGCCAGAATGGTGAGGCTCGTGTCGGCCCCGGCAGCGGCAGCCCACGTGGCCGCGTAGTCGCCAAGCGCAGGAGGCACGTCGTCGACGTTGAACGGATCGGCCGTAAGCTTGCGCAGGATATTGACGGGCCTCGCATCGCTCATGCTGCAGCCTCTTCGACCGCGGGCATTCCGTAGTCTCGCCGCTTCACCTCGAGACCCAGGCGGATAGCCTCCAAGGCCTCGGCGATGCGGGTCATTCCGACGTCGCTGATTTCTAGGTGATCGGCAATGATTCGCAGGGTAAGCAACTCGCGCTCGGCCTTGAGCAGCGTATTGCGCCGGATGTCGCTGACTTGCGGCCTTTGTTCTACGTGGTGAGTTCGCTGCACACCTGGATCCGGGTATCTGAGGGTCACGCCTTCGTGGTTGCGCAGGACGAGACCGCTCACTTTCGCTCACTCGCGCAAGGCGGGCATGTGGCCGTGATCGCATGGCCTTGAACGTAGTGAGAAATGAAACTGCGCTCGCTCCGGGTTGTCGTTTTTATCGCGCCGCAGCGTTCGCATCGATGGCGGCTCGCGCCGAAAATTTTTGCGGCCAGCTTCCATCTGTGCAGCGTCGTACGCCTCGGCGGCGCCCGATCAACAGCGGTGAAGCCTAAGTCTTCGCGAACGCTCACGTGGCCTGCCGCAGGAGCGTGCCGAGCCCGTTGAGCCACACCGGTATCGTGTCGTCAATCTCGATCAGCAGAGCCTTTCTTGCTTCGGACTCGACCACTCGAGCGATTTCCTCAGGAGTGTATTCGCGGAAGATTCGCGCAAGCTGGTCAAGCTTCTCGATCACCATCCGCGGATCACGGCCGCATGTTGTCGGCGCTGCTTGAGTCGGCTTAGGCTCGGCCTTATGCGTGTTTCCCCAAATGACCCTGTTGAGCTTGATGGCATCGTCGGCATCCAGATACCGCGTTGACGCGGTATCTGCAGCCGCGGCTTTCATTAGTCGTTGGGCTGTATCCTCTCCAAAGCCAAGGCTCTCCTGATTCGCCTCGATCCAAGTCAGCCATTGCCCGTGCGGCACGCTCTTGCGCTTTTCGCGAAGGCGCTGGCCGCACTCTATGAGCAAATTCGTAGTGTCGACGTAGCTCGCACGCGCCTTTTTAAACAGCGCGCCGATGCCCTCGGAAGAAACATCCAAATTGCTGACTGGAATTAGTGCTTTGACCGCCTCGCGTCGCGATGTATCGCCATCGCTTGCATGACGCAAGTTCCGGCGCTCCTTAGCGGCGGCTTTTTTTGCAGTGGCAAATTTCTCCGTTTCTCGATACGCGGGAGAGAGAAGATTGCGCGTCACAGAAGACGTGATGATATTATCGGCGGCGTTCCCCGTCGATGATCCTGCCGCCCCGATGTAACCAGCATCGGGCGCGGCGCTATGCGCGCGCATCAGGCGGCGACCCGCGACAATCGCGCTATCTCGGAGCCTGGAACGAAACGGCGTTTACCCTGATTGATGGTCGCGATGCCGCCCGTGGAGATCAGGTTGTAGATGGACTGGCGCGATGTTCGGAGGTAGCGAATAGCCTCGACGATCGTGTAGCGCTGGCGCTCATCGAGGGGCGCGAGCGTGGCTGGGGTGGTAGACATATAACGGAGACCTCATGTGAGAGTCAGTTCTCCGACTTGTCTTGCCGCAAGTCGGGCCGTCACGAATTATCTGCGCATGTCTCGCACAATTCAGCAAGAGCAGTCGAGTTGTTTCCCGATTTGGCGCTAAATCAAGAAGCCTATTTTTGGCTGCGTTTCTTGGCGGCAGTCCAGTGATTGGCGAAGGTCTTGTGCTGCATTTTTCTGAGATTTCCCGGCGCTTTCATTGTGCGGACATCTTCCGATGAGCAATCCGGATTTTGTTGATAGAGAGCGTCGAAGCGCTGCTCGAGGCGCTGATTCCGTTTACCCTTCGCTCCCGGCTTCCGGCCACCGCGGTATGGGCTTAGGGTCTCTCTGATTTTCGCGAAATTCGCGCCGGTTAACTGGCTGAGCCTGGCCATGGTGTTGTACAGCCTGTTGCCCGTCATCGGCGGTGATGTGGCGAATCGGTTCCAATCGGTCATGGTTATGGGAGCGCCCGCCATCAGCGCGGCCAACAGATCCGTTGTCCTTTGATGCTCCTCCGCTAGGTCGCGCGGGACATGTATCGTCTCCTCAGGCCAGTTGACGATCCTGCCGTCAGGCAGCCTCGCGCGTCCTGCCGGAACCTTAAAGGGCACTAGGTCTGCGCCGCCCGCGGATTTCTTCTTCATGTCGATTCCTTCACTCCAACCAGTTTCTCTCCGTCTCCAATTATCCCATGCGTGTCAAGTTCCGAGGTCTCAAGGTTTTCGCGTTACGCCTTTTCCTTTAGATTTGCGAGCTTGTCCTGCATCGCAGACGGAATGAATTTGAAGTAGGCCTTTTCGATCATGGCCAAGCTGGTGCCGGTCTGCGCCGCGACCGTGAGCGGATCCACGCCGTGAATCTGTAGCAGCTCACTGATGCGCGCGTGGCGGAATGCGTAGGCCCCGAGACCGAGCGGCAGTCGCGCCCTGCCCTTCGCCTTTTCGTTGTGCGCCTTCACGGCTTCGCGGACTTCGTAGGCCCAAATGTGGCGACGCCATGGTTGTGAGCCGTCTTCTGTGAATAGCTGCGCGCCCGGCAATTTATCAGCGGTTGCGGCCTCAAAAAATGCGATGCCCTCGGCGTTCAACACAACGTAGCGCGTGCGCGGCTTCGGTGGTTTCCCTTTTCGATGCGATAGCCGCAATCGTTTGCCGTCGAAATGCGCCACGGTCGCCGCAGCGAGTTCCTTGGGTCGCGCGCCGGTCAAGTCCAGGCCTCGCAGGAACAGCGCGGCAAAAGGCGTAGCAGCCGCTATGAGGGTTTTGCGTTGTTCGGGATTCAGGAATACGGCAGTCTCGCTATCGTCGTCTCCATCGCCTGACAGCGGCTTGAGTCGCCATACCGAAGGGTTGCCCACGTGGCCAAGCTCAGCCGCGCGATTCAAACCGGCAACCACTGAGCGCACCTGACGATTGACGGACCGCGGCTGCCGCCCCTCAACCAGGCGGTCGCGCCATTCTAGGAAATCTTCCTTCGCCGCCTGCTCGAGGCCCAGTTCTGCGATTGGGTCTTTGTAAACCGTCAGCTTGAATCGCCCTTCCGCATCCGTGGCTGCGTCTGCCCGACCATGCCGGCGGAGGTCGTCCAGGTAGGACTGCAGCGCGGCGCGCACGGTGTCGCGCTTAACTGACCGGACGCCCGTCGCGCCCATCTGCGCGAACCAATCCCGGGCCGCACTGGCTGCGCCGTCGTAATCGTCGCTGGCAATGCCGTCGAGCGCCTTGTAGTGCTGAATGTGTTTCCGGTCACGAAACCGGGCGTGCCAAGTGTCTGGACCACGGCGGAAACCGAGGTATGCGCCCGGTTCAAGCTTCGTGTAATGCGGATCGCGCTGGACTTTCAGCCGCTCACGCTCGCGTTTCTTCGATAATTCTGGCAACGCTGCAAATGCTCCGTACGAAACGGTACGAAAACATTATGGCAGATAACGCTAGACAACGTTAGATAAAACGCCTATAAATAGCGGAGTTTGTAAGATGCCATTAGACAAACTTAGATGATTTTGCGTCCCTCTCAAGGCTGTAACACGAGTTCGAATCTCGTAGGGAGCGCCATATCAAAGCAAAGGGCCGGTGCATCGCCGGCCCTTTGCTTTGATTTACCCTACGAGATGAGAAATTGCGCGGGCGAGCAGCCCGCGCGAGTTCGACAAATCGACCGTCCGGGCGATTTGAACGCCGGAGGCTTTGCGACGGCGGCCCCGGAGGGGCGAGGCCGAAGGCCGAGTAATCTCGTAGGGAGCGCCAATAATCAATAACTTATAGAAAGAGGATGCATCCGTGTCCACTTTTGTCCACTATTTTCGAGCATCTAGTGGCCGCAACGAACGCCGCGACGCTCTTCGGGATCGAGTCATTTTCATGACCGGGAGCAGTCGCGCATCGAACGTGCAGGCATCGGGGCGGTGAGCTCATTCCATTCGCCCCGAGTGACGACTGATCTGCCGGACCAATCATTGCTGGTCCGAGGAACTGGAGGCGTAGGTCGGGGAACAGCGGAGTTGGTGAACTCACCGGCAATGGGTATAATAACTATACCTTAATTATACTGGTGTTGGTGAGTGAGGCGTCATGGGTTTCGAATACGACCCGGACAAGAGCGCTGGGAACCGGCGTAAACACGGCATTGATTTCGAGGCGGCTCAGAGGCTTTGGGCTGACGCTGGTTTGGTGGAAATTCCTGCTCGCACTACGGATGAACCCCGTTGGTTGCTGATCGGGAAGATCGACGAGAAGCATTGGTCCGCGATCATCACCCGGCGCGGCGACAACATTCGACTAATTTCCGTGAGGCGATCACGGGATGATGAGGTGGCGATATATGAAAGCGAAGACCTTTGATCGCAAATTTGATGCCGGTGAGAAGATCGTGGAACACCTTGATCTCAACAAAGCTCGGCGTATTGGCACCGATGCGAAGCGGGTCAACGTCGATTTCCCCGCTTGGATGGTGGATTCACTCGACCGTGAAGCGCGCCGACTCGGCGTGACGCGGCAGTCGCTGATCAAGCTCTGGCTTGCCGACAAGCTGGTTCAGCCCGCTGCTGCCGCCACCAAACGGTAGGCGTGTGAAGAGCGCTGCCCCGATGCGAAAACCGGTCTGAGCGCAACCGATTAATTGGTCGCCGACCGGCCATGAGCTGTCGCTGACAGTCTTAGATTGAGTGCCACATGGCAGCGGTTCGTCGGTCGCGATAGACTTGAGTGCATTGCGAGGAATGATGAAGTTGGCTGTTATCACGCTTATCGGGGCGGCCATATTTAAACGAAACATATGGCGTTGTTGTCACTGGGACTGGCAGTGCTCCCGCTTGCAGTTCAGGCCGATCAAACACCTGTCTCTGCGTGCGTAGAGGCGCTTGAACAGTTAAAAACGCTCCACCTGGCCGCCCGGTGTACAAGCCATAAAATCAATGGCTTCCACGAAGAGCAGGCATTCAGTCCACTTTTTAAGCACTTTTTCGCAAGTTCGCGGCCGCGATTAAGGCCGCGCCGCTCTCCGGGATCGAACCTTTTTCTTGACCGGGGGCAGTCGCGCATCGAAGGTGTAGGCATCCTGGCCGCTCACGATCCATGTCATTGAGAACTGTGGGTGCAGAGGATTGATCAGCACATTCCATTCGCCGGGCGTAATGATCGTGGGCACGCAAATTGCCGGGGTGCTCTTGGCTTCGAGCCACGCATCGCCAAAAGCGCGGCTGACTGCAAGCCGACTCTTCCATCGTGCGGGATATGAATCGGATTTCAGGATCAGCGGGTCTGGAATTTCCGCCGAATAGACAAAAAAGGGTTGGATGTCACTCGTCTGTTTGAGGCGGACTAGGATCTCAAGGGCCGCGAGTGAAAGAGATTGAGCCGTGTAAACGATCGGGTGGCCTGCGGTGTGCCAGCGGGCTGAGGCGTACAAGCCGCCACTGCCGCTGAAAGCGTCTTTGCGGGTACGTGTGAAGGGCGCTGCCCCGATGCGAAAAACCCTCATGCACTTTTAGACAAAGTGGCCATAAGCCAGTGCGCGCAGCAGATTCTCCACTTCGCGAGCGCCCAGGTCGGTATCCAACAGGTCCAAAGGTGCCGTATTGCCCAAGCTCGCATCAGGCTTCGACAACCATTCCGATACCGCTTCGTCTGTCTTAAAGAGCGTGCGGCCGAGATTGCGCACTCGCGCCACCCGCAGAAGCTTCTCGGAGGTCTCAGTGGATAGCGGTGCACCGTTGCCGCGTTTGCGGGTCACCGTGCGCCGTGCAATGCCCAGTTTCGCGGCCAACGCGCTGGCAGAAAGTCCCAACGTCGAAGCGACCTGCTCGAACATAGCAGCTGGCAATCCGTTGCGAACTTGGGTGAGGATCTCCAGAGGAGGTTTTTCAGCCAAGGCAAACGCGGATTCCATACATTCTCCTTGGGCCAAATGGCTCATAGCCGTGAGCCATAATACCCGCCTGACGGATGGCGCGCAATTGACTGCATCCGACCGCCTGAATGCCCGCTGACAGGGTTTCAACGAACTCTTGTACCGGACGTCGGGTCATACTTTAAGGTGCCCGCTCGGAGGCTGCTTGCCCTACACAATATTACCGGGTATATTACAGGGCATACTTTCGGGGAGAACTATGAGCGACACAGCACAGAAGCGAGCGTTGCGAAATTATCGCTCCCGTCTGACGAAGCGAGGGATCGCCCGATTCGAGGTGCTCGGACGCGACGCAGATCGTGACTTGATCCGCTCCGTCGCGCGGCGCCTCGCGGAAGACGGCCCAGATTCGGCCCGGATTCGTGCCGCCATCGGCCGGACGATCTCGGGCGATCCGCCGAAGAGAGGCGGAATTCTTGAGGCGCTGCGTCGGTCGCCGCTTGTAGGCGCCGAGCTCAAATTCGAGCGCTCCAGGGAAACCGGCCGCAAGGTTGACCTTTGACCCGCTACCTTCTGGACACAAACATCATCAGCAATATAACGAAACCGGACCCGTCCGAATCGCTATTGGAATGGATGGGTGTGCAATCCGACGGCGATTTGTTCATCTCCTCCCTGACGGTCGCTGAAATCCGGCGCGGCATACTGGATAAACCAAAAGGCAGAAAACGCGAGCGATTGGAGGCGTGGTTTGCCGGACCGGAGGGACCTCAGTCGCTATTCAAAGGGAGGATATTGCCGTTTGATGAGAAGGCGGCATTGGTCTGGGCTCGTCTCATGTCCGAAGGTCGCGCTGCGGGGAAACCCAGAAGCGACCTGGATATGATTGTTGCTGCCGTCGCCGAAACAAACGAGTGCGTGATTGTAACGGACAATGAAAAGCACTTTTCAGGCCTCGATGTCCTCAATCCATTGCGAACGGTTCAGTGAATCCTGAACTCGATCGTACTGCCTCCCGCCGCCTGAATCGCGGGTTGCGACCCGCTGCTGCCGGATGCAGCCGGCCGCGAGTCTCGCCGGCGCTCAGTCTGCGCAATGCGCGGGATATCCTTCCTACTCAGCCTTTGAATGACCCGGGCAATTCTGAATCGACTCCGATACCGCAATGCGGACAGTGAACAGCGGCACGGCTCCCAAGACCGACCCTTAGAGCATCCCATCCCATCGCTTTCTGACAGTTCGGGCAGGGAACCTGCAGTAAACTCAAGAAAGCCGCTGCCGCCACCACGCAGATCAGCACGGCAAACACGATGCGGATACCGAGAATTCCCGGCGCGAATCCCATCAATACGCCGGCGATGAGCAAAAAGATGCTGGCGCCCCATGCATACCGGTCGCTGCGCCTGCGCAAATAGCCGCGAATGGTCATATTCCGATTTTGGCTTAAAGATAATGCCGGCGGCAACAACGAAGTGTGACGGGTTCCCACTCCACGGCGTCATCCGATTCGCCGCTGTTGCGTTGGTTGCTCTGTGGACCGTAGATATTATAAGCGAGCGTGCCTGCTGCTCCTGCTGGGTGGTCTCGCGACGGCGGGCGCCCGCGCGGATGCGATTTCGGCGCTGCAGATGCTGCGCGAGGGCGGCTGTGGGGGGACTGTGCCGCCCAGCCGGCTGCTGCGGCATGTTGCCGCATTGGATCGTGCGGCCGAGCAATGGGCCCATGGGCGCTCCCTCGCGGTGGCGGCGCAATTGAGCGGCTACGAAGCACAGGGCACCCAGGGACTGCGCATCAAGGGACCGGACTTGGCGGCCATGCAGTTGCTCAAGCAGGCGGGCTGCGGCACGCTGACCAATCCAGAATTTCACGACGTCGGGATCTTCCGGCGCGGTACCGAGACCTGGCTGGTCTTGGGCTCGGTCTACGTAGCGCCGGCCAGCGCACAGGCGCCGACTCTCGCGACACGCGCGCTGAAACTGGTGAACGAAGTGCGGGCGCGCGGTACTCGATGCGGCGAGCGCTCATTCGCACCCGCGCCCCCGGTGAGGCTATCCGACACCCTGGGGGGCGTCGCGCTGGGACATGCGAGTGACATGGCCAGACACAATTATTTTGAACACGAAGATCTTGCCGGTCGCTCACCCGCGGACCGCGTGCGAGCGGTGGGGTATCAGGAAAAGTTGGTCGGCGAGAACATCGCCTATGGTCCGAAGTCCGCCGACGAAGCGGTGCAAGGCTGGCTCCACAGTCCCAGCCACTGCGAAAACATCATGGATCCGCGTTTCGCCGAAATGGGAATCGCTTACGCGCCGGGCCAGTCTTCCCGTCGCGGCCTATACTGGGTCCAGCTGCTGGTTGCCCCGAAAGCCTAGGGCCCGAAAGCCTGAGGGCTGTAAAAGGGCCCGCCCGCCGCTCCTGGACATGGGGAGAGGCGCTCACCGGCCCATCTAAACCAAATTGCAACTTCTATCGTCCAATGGGGTTATGTAGGCACGCACCGGACGCGTTATGCGGCGGACACCGAGCAACTCAAGGTCGCGCTGCAAATTTTCTATTGGCAACATCGGGAGACTTTGGCAATGCCCCTATATAAAAGCACCAGCGTGCATCGATCGGCAATCATCGGCATGGCGTTATTCGCCACCGGGCTGTTCGCCGCCACCGCTCATGCGGATGACTACACCAAATCCTATTCCGTTTCGAATCGCGCCGACGTGCACATTGACACGGACGACGGCAGCGTCAATGTAACCACCGGCGACACCAAGCAGGTCGAGTTCCGCGTCGAGTATGAGGGCTTTGAACTGCACAAGTCTCTGGAAATCGAATCCGATCAGCACGGTGACACGGTTGAACTCACCGCACGTATTCCCCATGGGTGGCATTTCTCCATAGGAATGAGACGACGATTGCGTGTTGAGGTTCGCATGCCGAAGGATGCGGATCTGCAAGTGAGAACCGGCGACGGCGCCATCAAGGCCGACAATGTAACCGGCACCATTGACCTGCACAGCGGCGATGGCGCTCTGACCGTGAGCGCGCTGAGGGGTGCGATCCGCCTGCACACCGGCGATGGGTCCATCGACGCCAGCGATCTGGATGGCAAATGCGACGCCACCTCCGGCGACGGCCGCATCCACCTCGCGGGACGATTTGACTTGCTGAGCACCCGGAGCGGCGACGGCAGCGTCAGCGTCGAGGCCATACATGGCTCCAAGTTGGATTCAGGCTGGAGCATCGCGTCGGGCGACGGCAGTATCGATGTGGCCGTGCCGGCTGATCTACCCGCGAATATTGACGCGAGCTCGGGCGATGGACACATCACCTCCGACATCCCCGTCACGATCGAAGGCGTCATGAGCAAATCGAAGCTTCACGGTAAAATGAACGGGGGCGGCTCGACGCTCACCATTCACACGGGTGATGGTTCCATTCATCTCAAGACGGTTTAGCCGGGCTATTCCTGCTGCGCAACCACCGGCGGCGGCGCGTGCTCGATCGACGCGCGCATGTAGGAGGGATTCGTTGCATCCATGCAGACGAAAGTCAGGTCTTCCCGCTTCGGCGACCAGGCATGCTGGCTCGATTCCGTGGATTGGCGAAACATCACATGTTTGCCCTGCTCATCGCAGTAATGATTCGCGGCATCGAGCGCCTTAAGATTGGCATCGGTTTGCGTCTCGTAACGCGCGCCCAATACACTCACGTGGTAGGCATCCTGCCCGGCGGGCTGCACGCCCACGGGCGTCGATGCACAACCCGCGATCGCTGCGGACGCCAGCATTCCACTCATCCACGTCGATTTGCGGCCTTTCATACGCGCTCCTTGAGATACGCCACGCACGATAGCCCGGGGGTAGTGCCGAAGTTGGTGAAGTGCAGCACGGTTCAAGGCGTACAAATGTGATTGCCATCACGCAGCAGGAAGCCGTGCTTGGGAATCGCGCCTTTTGTCATATTGCCGAAGCGGCATGGGCGGCAGTGGCTTGACGTACTGCACGGCGACTTTCTTCACCCCTATCGCATATTCGAACACGTTTTTGCCGCCGCGATAGCCGGTGAACACCAGGGCCGCGCTCGCCGCCAGCAGGATGATCAGAAACATCCAAGAGGGCCTGGAGGTCTGTGCGGTCCCGGCTCCGCGCCACACGGCCAAGAGCAGCAGCATCAAGGTGCTGAGCATGGCCCATTTGGTGTGCACGGATATGGCGTGACGGGCGGCTGCGCTGACATCGAGATCGAGCACCGCGGCGAGTCCCGTTCCCAAGGCGAACACGGCGGCCGCCGCGCCCAAGCACAGGTTCCAGGTACCCACGGTGGCCAGGGTCGCGGCCAGGGACTCGTTGTGCAGCAGCCGCGCGGCCAAGAACAGTGCGGTGGCCACCAGTACCAGGGCCAGCGGAAAATGCACCACCATGGGGTGCCAGCCGGGCAGCGGACTCATGAGAACGCCGGCGCGGCGACTTTTTGGCGCCACCAGGCGATGCTGTCGCTCAACCCTTCCGCGAGTGAGAAGCGCGGACGCCACTGCAGCTCCGCGCGCAGACGTTCCACATCGGGCAGCAACAGCGGCGGTTCGTCGGCGGCCGTGGGGCGCGCGCCCAAGCGCACCAACTGGGTTCGACCGATCTCGCGCGCGATGCGCTCGATGAGTTCCGCCACGCTGGTTCGCTCCCCGGAACCGATGTTCACCGGACCTTGAACCTCACTGTCGAGCAACCGGGCGAACGCTGCGCCGACATCGGCAACATGCAGGAAGCTGCGCACCTGCCGGCCGTGGGTGCACAGCGCCTCCTGGCCCAGCAACAGGTGGCGGATGACCGAGGCCACCAGGCGATCCTGATGTTCGTGGGGCCCATACTGGAAGAAGATCCGTCCCCAGGCACTCGACAATCGCTCCTGGTGAGAAAACTGTGCCAGGGATTTTTGCATGGCAATCTTGGCAGCGGTGTAGGGAGTTAAACTTGTACCGGCCGCATCGGCCAGCGGGCTCGATCCCTCGACGCAAACTCCCACTTTGGACCAATCATACTCCGCACAACTGCCCGCCATCACCGCGCGCACCCCGCCGAACGACCGAAAGCGGCGCAGCAGATGCTCGCTCGCGTTGAGCCAGCGGAAGTTATCCGGGCTGTGCCAATACACCCCCGGCGTCGCGATCCAGGCGAAATGCAGCAGGTGGGTCGGCGTGATACGCTCGAGCAGCGCATCGATCTGGCCCGCTTCGAGCAGATCGGCAAAATGTAACCGGGCCCCCTGAAGCTCGGTGGGAACATCGTGCCGCGGCGAACCCGATAACAGCGCGTGAACCTCGAAGCCTTTGCCGATGAGCGGTTGCACGCTCCAGCGGCCGATGAAGCCCCCGCTGCCCGTGACCAAGGCGCGTTTGGGCTGAGTCACCGCTCGCCCGGCTTGATCAACGGATACGCCGCGTCGCGCGCCGAGACTACGCTGGGCGTCAGCGGCCATCGAACTGCGAACGCCGGATCGTTCCACCGAAATCCGCGCGCATGTTGCGGCGCATGCGGCACGGAAATCATGTAGTACACCTCGGCGCCATCGTCCAAGGTGATGAAGCCGTGGGCATACCCGGGCGGAATGAACAAAGCGCGCCGATTCTGCGCGGTGAGTTCGGTGCCGAACCAGCGCAGGTAACTGCTCGAGTCCGGGCGGATGTCGAGGATCACATCGAAGATCGCGCCGGCCGTGCAGCGCACCAGCTTGTGCTCCTCGTGCGGGGCGGCCTGATGATGCAATCCGCGCAGTGTGCCCTTGCGATCGTTGAACGATACGCTGCACTGCTCGAAGCCGGCGCGCAGGCCATGGGCCGCGAACTCTTGCGCACAGTACGCGCGTGCAAAAAATCCACGCTCATCGCGCTGCGGCTCCAGGTCCACCAGGAACGCGCCGGCCAGCGGTGTTTCGGTGAGAATCATGAATAAATCTGCGCCGTGGGCACCGGGGTGACGAAGCGGCCCTTCCACGCCTTGATGCCGGCCAGCTGCTGGCTGATTTCATCGCGCAGGTTCCACGGCAGGATCAGCACGTAGTCAGGTCTCGCCTGCATCAGCTCCTCGGGCGAGACCACCGGGATGTGCGTCCCCGGCAAAAACTTGCGCTGCTTGTGCGGGTTTCGATCCGCCACGAATGCAATGTCCAGAGGCGTCACGCCGCAGAAATTGAGCAGCGTATTGCCCTTGGCCGCGGCGCCATACGCCGCCACGCGCGCACCGTCGCGCCTGGCGTCGGCGAGAAACTTGAGCAATGAGTCGCGGCATTCCGCGACGCGTTGTGAAAAGCTTGCGTACGTGCCCAGCTCGGCGAGCCCCGCACTCGTCTCTTCCGCGCGCACCTCGTTGAGCAACGCGCTGTCTTTCAGGTCGGTTCGCGCGGCATGGGCGGCAAAAATACGCAGTGAGCCGCCGTGCGTCGGCAGGCGTTCGACATCGTAGAGGCGCAGCCCATGGCGGCTGAAGACCTGCTCGATGGCGTACAGCGAGAAATAGGAATAGTGCTCGTGATAAATCGTGTCGAACTCGACCTGCCGTACCAGCTCCAGGAGGTGCGGGAACTCGATGGTCACACTGCCCCGGGGGCGCAGCAGCAGCGCGATGCCGGCGACGAAATCATTGAGCTGCGGCACGTGGGCCAGCACATTGTTGCCGATGATGAGATCCGCCTGTCGGCCGCGTCCGGCCAGATCCCGGGCCACGGCGGCCCCGAAGAACTCGACCAGCGTCGGCACGCCGATTTTCTCCGCGGCGGCCGCCACGGTATCCGATGGGTCAATCCCGAGTACCGGAACGCCCATCTTCAAAAAATTCTTGAGCAGGTAGCCATCGTTGCTCGCCAGCTCGACCACCAGGCTGGTCGAATCGAGCGCGAAGCGCGTGCGCGCCATCTCGCAGTACGCCTTGGCGTGCGCCAGCCAGTCGTCCGAATAGGACGAGAAGTACACATAGTTGCCGAACAGCTCTTGCGGTGCGACGTCATAATCGATCTGTACCAGCTTGCAGACCTCGCACACCTTGGCGCGCAGCGGATAACGCTTCTCTTGGGCGAAGGCCGCCGGCGAATCGAGGAAGGCATTGGAGGCGGGCTGCAACCCCAGGTCGGCCATGGTCACAGCAAGGCGGCCGCCGCAGGCGCGGCAGCCGGAGACGAGTCCTACCATGCGCTCACCCTTCCCACAGTTTCCAGGGCGCCGCGCCGCCCTCCCACAGGGAATTCAAGGTTTGCTTGTCGCGCAAGGTATCCATGGGCTGCCAAAAGCCGCGGTGCACCCAGGCGCCCAGCTGCCCGTCGGCCGCCAGGTCTTCCATGGGCTCTTTTTCCCACACGGTATCGTGGCCGTCGATCAGTTCAAGCACGCTCGGCTCAAGAATGAAAAACCCGCCATTGATGAGACCGCCCTCGGCAGAGGGCTTCTCCTCGAAGGACACCACGCGCGCATCCTGGGTGACGATGCGCCCGAAGCGCGCCGGCGGCCGGACACAGGCCACCGTGGCCTTGCGGCCATGGCTTGCATGGAACGCGATCTGTGCCTTGAGGTCGATATTCGACAGTCCATCGCCATAGGTCATGCAGAATGACTCGCCGGCGTTCAGGTATTTGCCGATCTGCAGCAGGCGGCCGCCGGTCATGCTCTCCTCGCCCGTATCGACCAGCGTGACCTTCCAAGGTTCGACGCGGCAATCGTGATACTCGGCGCGGTTCTCCGCCATGTCGAAGGTGACATCCGCCTGATGCAGGAAATAGTTCGCGAAATATTCCTTGATCATGTAGCCCTTGTAGCCCAAGCAGACGATGAATTCCCTGACGCCGAAGGAGGCGTAGAGCTTCATGATGTGCCACAGGATCGGCCGGGTGCCGATTTCCACCATGGGCTTCGGTCTGGTGTTGGATTCCTCCGCGATGCGCGTTCCCTTGCCGCCGGCCAGGATGACGCATTTCATGAGTCGAGCCCCGGCAAGGACTGGTAGCGCGCGATCTGCGCCTCGGAATAGTCTTTCATGTTCTCCCCCGCTGCAAAGGCTCGATACCAATCCGCTGTCCAGGCGAGCGATTCACTCAGCGGCAGGCGCGGACACCAACCCAACGTGCTGCGCACCAAGGCCGAGGACAGCGTGAGTGCCGAGGCCTCCTTGGGGTGCGCGCCCACATCGCGCCGCCATCCCGGCTGGCCTGAAAACTTCGCGCTGAAAGTCTCCACCACCTCACGCACCGTGCAAAAGGATGACGGGTCCGGCCCGAAATTGATAGCGCGCGGCACACCGGCGGGTGCCAGCGCCAGGCTTTCAGCCAGCGCAAGGTAACCCGACAGCGGTTCGAGCACATGCTGCCAGGGACGAATCGCGTCGGGATAACGCAGTGACACGGACTGCCGGGCTTTGAGCGCGCGCACGCAGTCCGGGATCAGCCGGTCCTGCGACCAGTCGCCGCCCCCGATGACGTTGCCGGCGCGCGCCGAGGCGATCGGCGGTCCGCTGGCGAAAAAGCTGTCGCGAAAGCTGCCGGTCAAGAGTTCAGCGCAGGCCTTGCTGTTGCTGTAAGGGTCATGGCCACCGAGGCGGTCGTCCTCGAGGAAGGGACGGCCCTCGCCGTGATTCTCGTAAACCTTGTCGCTGGTGATCACCAGCACGCATTGTAGATGCGGCAGGGTCCGGCACGCCTGCAGGAGATTTCCGGTACCGAGCACATTGGTCGCATAGGTGCCGAGCGGATCGCGATACGACTCGCGCACCAGCGCCTGCGCCGCCATGTGGATGACGACCTGCGGGTCGGCTTGAATTGCGGCAGTGCGCAGTTTTTCGGCATCGCGAACGTCCGCGATATGCGCGGACGATGACTGGTCCACCAGCGCATGCATGCTGGGTTCGGTGTGCGCGGCAAGCGCATAGCCCGTGACCCGCGCACCCAGCTGCCTGAGCCACAGGCCCATCCAGGCGCCCTTGAAGCCGGTGTGCCCGGTCAGGAACACGCGGCGATTGCGCCAAAATTCGCTGCGGCTGTTCAAGGGCTATCCTGCCTTCTTGTCCCAATAGGATTTCAGCACTTTCAGGTAAGGCCTGGCGCCCCCCAGCCCAACGGCATCGCTCAAGCGCAGCTGAAAGGTCCAGCTCTTCGCGAAACGGCGCAGCATCAGAAACACATCCTTGTATTGGCGCCGCCCCTGGGTTGCATAGGAAATCTTCAGTGCGTCGCAAATGATTGCGAACGGCAATTTGTAGATGCGCGAGCGCGCCACGAACGGGTCGCGCGCCAGGGCCGTGAAACTCGGGTCCGTGACGAGAATCCAGGTGGCGATGCGTTCCATCAGGAATATCTTCATCTGCACCTCGCGGCGGCCGCGGTACCGGGTCGGCGCGCGCAGCTCCGCGCCCAGAGGATCCGCGGGGGATTCGGCGATGCCGTAGAGCTGCTCGGTGACCTCGAGCCACGCTTTCCAAAACCTGGGCTTTGCGATGAAGTAATTCGAATGCACGGTATTGCGCGAATCGGAAACCAGATCCTCGAGCGGCTGCGCGTGACCCAATCGCGCAAAAAATTGCTGGGCCGCCCGCAACAGCCCCGGGTGTTCGGCATCGCCATGCTCGAACACATTGAGATAGAACGCGCTGTTGTGGATGCTGGGACTGAACAGCACCACGTCTGTTTTGGGAGCCGCAGCCCCGATGAACTCGCGCACCTCGGCGGCGCTCAAATTGGTTTTGAGCTTGAACTTGGGCGACAGAAATCCGTAGAAAGCATCCTCGTCCAATTTCCCGCCGAGCAGGAATTTGCGGATCGGCCAATATTCGTACCAATCGGGACGCTCATTGCCCGAGTTGTCCAAAACATCGAAGCCGGGATCGAGTTCTTGGCGAGAAGTGTAGTGGTTTAAGATTTGGTACGGATGCACGCCGGGCATGCGACAAGCATACCGATTTAACCGCATTGCCGCGAGATCATGGCTTGCTCAAGCGATCGAGCAGCGCCAGGTAATTCGCGCGGTAGTTGTGCATCGAATAGCGCTCTTCGACCTGCAGGCGACCTTGGGCGCCGAAGCGCGCCCTTAAATCCGGCGAGACGATCAACTTCTCCAAGGCCAGTTCCCACTCATCGGCATTCGCCGCGTGAAAACCATTGATGCCGTCCCGCACCGCTTCGGTGTTCGCGCCCACCGGCGAGGCGACGCAGGGCAGCGCCGCCGCCATGTACTGCAGCAGCTTGAAGGCGCATTTACCCCGTGACCAGGCATCGTCCGTCAATGGCATGACGCCGATGTGCGCGCCGGCCAGGGAATGCGCTTCGGTGGCCGAACTCCACGGTACGCGCTCCACCACGACATCGTTCCAATCCGGAAACTGCGAGCAAATCACCCGAAGCTTGAGTGACGGGTGGCGCCTGCCAAGGCGCGCAAGCGCCGGGCGAAGCATGTCGAGGTAGATCAGATTCTCGGGGCTGCCGATCCAGACCACCGTGGGCGCCTCGCCGGGTTGAGCGAAACTGCGCTCATAAGACGACGTATCGATGGAGGTCGGCAGCACCACGACGTCTCGAGCGGCGCCGCGCGCCACGCCGGCGAGCACATCGTTACCGGCCACCACGGCGTCCATGCGGCGGCAGGTCGCCGCGAATTTGCGCTTGCGCCACGGCGATTCATCCGGCAAATCGCCGAGCCGACGCGGTTTGCGCACGTAGATGGCATCGTCGACATCGAAAATGCAGCGGCGGGCCAGCGCGGCGAACAGCCGCACTTCGACCATGCTCAGCTTGATCTGATGCAGGACCGCGACGTGCGCCCAGCGCAGCAGTTCGCGCCGCTCCCAGGTACGCAGACCATAGCGCCCGCTCGGAAACTGCTCGCAGCGCACCTGCCAGCCGGCCGCCTGCAAGGATTCGCTCAGGCTGCGCATACGATGACGAAACGAGGGCTGCTCGAGCCCGTATCCCAGCAAAACGACATTCGGCATTGGGTGCCGGCGTTAAGCCGCCTCCGCCAGGTGCGCCAGCGCGTTGAGCGCAATCTCCACACCGTTCGCAAGCTTGAGTTCCGAGGCGCGCCGCGCCAGGGCGGCGCGCGCCGGCTCGTCGCGCAGCAGTTTTTGGGCCGCCCGCTCCATGCCGGCCGCGCTCAGATCCGCCGCCATCGCCAACCCCGCGGCGACGCAGGCTGCGACGCGCCTGGGCTGGTCCTGCGCAATGGGCACGCCGATGCTGGCCCGGCCGCAGGCAATCGCCTGCAACAGCGTCGAGCCGCCGTTGGTGATGATCAAGCGCGCGCCCCGCATGAGCGTCAGCAGCTCCGCCTGGGGCAGCGAATCGAAACGGCGCAGCCGCGCACTCGCAGCCACCGCCTTGGGCGTGCCGCTGGGACCGACGAACACCACCGTGCCGGTTTCGGCCAGCGAACTGGCGGCGATGAGAAATTGCGCCGCGGCATCGCCGGCACCCGGATGTCCGGTACCGCCGCCCGGCACCACGAGCACGAATCCGTCCGGTTTCAATCCTGAGCGCCCCAGCAATGAATCCTCCCCGGCACCGGCGCCCGATGCGACCACATCCAGATAGCGAACCGTGGGTCTGCCGAGGTGCTTCAGCTTGAAGCGTTCGAGCCAACCCAGCTCGCCGGCGATGAACTGCGGATAGGCGATCCAATGCTCGTCGATCAAGCGCATCCAGCGCCAGCGAAATGCCTTGCGGCGCTGGCGGGCCCTCGCGCTGATGAAGACGATGCGCGCGCCCTGCCGGCGCGCCGCACGCAGTTGCGCCGTGCGGCCGGCGTTATCGAACAGCACGATGGTGGGCTTGAACTCACGGATCAACCGGGCGACCGCACCGCTGTGAAAGGTGGGCGACGCGTCGAGCAAGGTGGCCGCGAAGGGCACCGATGATGCGTAGCGGGCGCGGCGGCTCAAGACAAAATGCAGCTCGGCCTGCGGCCAACGCCGCTGTGCCGCGAGCGCGATCGCCAGGCTGCGCGCATATTCGCCCATGCCGAACTCGCCGGAGACCGGCACGAACAGAATTCGCGGCGCGTTACGCAAAGGCCGTGAACCAGGAATCCAAGACCAGCACGTACCAGGCGCGGCGAAATTCGACATCCACGGCCCGGCGTAAAATGCCCCGCTCCATCAGGCGCCGCACCGCCGCCGCGAGCAGCTCGGGGTGTTCTTTGAGCCAGCGGTGCAGCGGCAATCCAAAGCCTGACTTGGGGCGATTCACATGATTGGGCGGCAATCTCGGCTCCATGAGCCGGCGCACCAGCAGCTTGCCGCGCTTCAATTGCCGATCGACCAGCAGATCGGGATCCACGCTCAGCATGAACTCGACCAGGCGGTGATCGAGCAAGGGCGGACGCACCTCGAGTGAATGCGCCATGCTGGTCCGGTCGACCTTGGTGAGCAGACCTTCCGCCAGGTCCGTATTGAGGTCCAGCCAGCGCAGCTGCGGGAGCGCCGGCAAATCTTCGCGCCAATATTGACGGTAGAACCAAAGATAATCGTATCCCTCCGCCAGCCAAGAAGGCGCCAGCAAGGAGTCGATCTGCCGGCCCGTCATCCCGCCCAAGGCCGCGGCGTAGGCCGGCAGGCCGACATAGCCGCGGCGCTGCATGGAGGATGCGAGACGCGAGAGCGGCGGCAAAAACCGGGCCAGGGTTCGATTCAGAAAGTTCGAACGTTCACCGACGTGCGACCAGTAGCGCGGATAGCCGCAGAAGATCTCATCGCCGCCTTCGCCGCTCAGCGCGACCGTGACTTCGCGGCGCGCGAACTGCGCCACCAGGTAATTCGACCAGGCGGCGCTGTCGCCGAAAGGCTCATCGAACATCGCCGGCATGAGCTCCAACGCCCCGGCGAAATCGGCTTGCGGCGCGGTCATCTCCAGATGTTCGGTGTCGAGGTGCGCGGCAACCTGTCGCGCCGCATCGGCCTCGGAGCGCCCGCCCGCTTCGAAACCCAAGGTATAGGTGCGCGGAGCATCCAGATAGTACGCGGTGAGCGCCGAATCGATGCCGCCGCTCAAGAACACGCCGACCGGGACGTCCGACACGGTGTGCTGCGGAATGACTTCGCCGAGCAATGCATCGAGCTCGGCCGTGGTGTCGGCCGCGGAGCGCGGCACGATGGCGGGCGACGGATTCCAATAGCGTTCGATGCTGATGCGGCCATCCTGCCAGCTCAAGGTGTGAGCCGCCGGAAGTTTGTAGATGCCGCGATAAATGGTTTTAGGAGCCGGGATGTAGCCGTGAAACAGAAAATCACGCACCGCGCTCCGATCGACCTCGGCGCTGCCCAGCAGCATCAGCGCCTTCAGTTCGGAGGCAAATGCGATACCTTCGCCAAGCGGCCGGTAATACAGCGGCTTGATCCCCAGCCGATCGCGCACGAGCAGCAGGCGCTTGGTGTCCGAGTCCCAGCTGGCGAGCGCGAACATGCCGACCAGGCGCTCGAGACACTGCCGGCCTTCGGTGGCCAGGAGGCGCAGCACCACTTCGGTGTCGCCGCTCGACGCCCAGGGTCCGGGCAAGCTGGCGCGCAGACGCTCATGATTGTAGAGCTCGCCGTTGTAGGTGAGCACATGGGCGCCGTACACCATCGGTTGACGTCCGGCATCGGTGAGGTCTTGAATGGCGAGTCGACGGTGCGACAGCGCCACACCCGGACCCGTCCACACGCCATCGCCGTCCGGCCCGCGATGGTACAGGCGTTGCGCCATGTCGCGCGCGAGCTCCGCGCTTGCCTGCGCGCCGACGATTCCTGCGATGCCACACATGGCGGCAGTCTAGCGCGGCCGGGCGGCGAAGTACCGGCGCTGAGATTTTTTACGGAGTGCTCCTAGCCATCCGGCACTTGTTCGTTTAGGGTGCGCCCTGGAGCTCGATCACATGGCAACACCCGCCGACTTAAGACTGCTGGAATTACTGGGAAGATGGCTCGAGAGTCTCGAGCTGCATACCAAGTATGCGTCGCTGGACGACGACAGTTACTGGAAGGTCCAGCCTTGGACCGAGCATCAGCGACCGACCCGCTGGATCGTCGATCTCGCCAGGCAAAAGACCCTCGCTTTGCGCGCCCAAGTCGAGCAGCGCGCCAAGGCCGCCGACAGCCAATTCTCGGACGCGCTCGAACTGATGGCTTTCCTGGCAAATCTCGTGGGCGCCGAACACATCGAACGCTTCATTCCCGTGGCCGACGCGCGCAATGAGCGCGACCTGAGCCCAAAGACACCCGATCGGGGCTCGGACAGCACGATTCAACAGCCGAGCTCCACCGTGACCGCCACCCGGGAGATGCCCAAGTTCGTGGCGGCCAAACGCGCGCCGCAGCCGGCCGGCACCGCCCAGGTCGCGCGCACCGAACGCAAGACGGCGGCGGCACCGAAGCCGGCAGCGCGGATGGCGGCCAAACCGCCGCTCAAGAAGGCCGCCGTGGCGGCGGAGCGGGCGGGAACTGCCGAGTCCGCACGCGACCAGGTCATCGCCGACGCGACGCGTCTGGTCCAATGGGGGCGCAAGTGGTATGAGCTGCCCGAACTGATCGCGCGCATGGCGGACCGGCCGCCGTTGCCGGAGGTGCGGCGAATTTTGAAGGAAAACAAAACGGCGATAGACAAGCAGGCCGGCAATGCTTGAGTTCCCGTCGATCGCACACCAAGCGCTTTTCATGAACTAAAATTTAGGGAACCTCCCGCGAGGATCCCACTCCAAGGCGCGAATGATCACAATAAAGAACCTATCCAAGCGGTACGGCGACAAGCTGGCCGTGAACGACCTGACGTTTTCGGTGTCCCCCGGCGAAGTGCTGGGTTTCCTGGGCGCCAATGGCGCCGGCAAATCCACCACCATGCGCATGATTGCCGGCTTCGTCGCCCCGACGGCGGGCCAGGTCACGGTCTGCGGGCACGACATCGAAAAGGCGCCGGTGGCCGCCAAATCCTGCATGGGGTATCTGCCCGAAGGCGCACCCAGCTATGGCGAAATGACGGTGAGCGAGTTTCTCGATTTCGTCGCCGATGTGCGCGGTTTGACCGGCGAGCGGCGGCGCGAGCGGCGCGCCGTGGTCGTCGATCGGCTGGGGTTGGGACCGGTCACCAATCAAGTGATCGAGACCCTGTCCAAGGGTTTTCGCCGCCGCGTCGGCTTGGCCCAGGCTCTGATCCATGATCCTCAGGTGCTGATCCTCGATGAGCCCACCGACGGACTCGATCCCAATCAAAAACATGAAGTGCGCCGGCTCATCAATGAACTCAGCAAGGACAAGCTGGTGATCGTCTCCACCCACATCCTGGAAGAGGTGCACGAGGTCTGCACCCGCGCCATCATCATCGCCAATGGGCGCATCGTGGCCGATGAAACCCCGACCGCGCTCGAGTCCCGCTCGCGCTACCATCATGCCGTGAGCCTGAGGTTCGACAAGGCGGACCAGCACGCCGCCGCGAGCCGGGAGATTTCCCGTCTCCCGGAGGTCTCGGCAATCGAGGCGGATGCGCGCGAGTTGCGCCTCACCGCCCTGCCCAAGGGCGGCGCCAATGTGCTCTCCGCGGTGAGCGCGGCGATCGACAAGAACCACTGGGATGTGCCGGAACTGCATTTGGAATCCGGAAGGCTCGATGAGGTATTCCGCACCCTGACCGACCCCAAGGGCATCGACGTGGCCTCGGCGGCGGAGCTTGACGCATGAACAAGGTATTGGTGATCTTCAGGCGCGAACTGCGCAGCTACTTCGCCACGCCGCTGGCGTACGTGTTCATCGTCATCTTTCTGGTGCTCGCCGCCGTCTTCACCTTTCAGGTGGGCGGATTCCTCGAGCGCAACCAGGCGGACCTGCAATCATTCTTTCGCTGGCACCCCTGGCTCTACCTGGTGCTGATCCCGGCCATTTCGATGCGGCTGTGGGCCGAGGAGCGCAACAGCGGCAGCATCGAGCTGCTCATGACCTTTCCCGTCACGCTCTGGCAGGCGGTGGTCGGCAAGTTCCTGGCGGCCTGGGCTTTTGCGGGAATTGCGCTTGCGCTGACCTTCCCGGTTTGGATCACGGTCAACTACCTGGGCTCGCCCGACAATGGCGCCATCATCGCCGCCTACATCGGCAGCTTCCTGATGGCCGGGGGATTTCTATCCATCGGCATGTGCCTGTCGGCGGCCACGCGCAATCAAGTGGTGGCATTCATCACCGCAGCCCTGGTCGGCTTCGTTTTCCTGCTCGCCGGATTTCCGCTGGTCCTCGATTTCGTGCGCGGCGTGCTGCCGCAGTCGATCGTCGATGCCATCGCCTCATTGAGCTTTTTCACCCACTTCGAGGCGATCTCCAAAGGGGTGATCGATTTGCGCGATCTGGTGTACTTCGCCGCGCTGATCGGTTTCTGGCTGGCGGCCACGGCCCTGGTACTCGACATGAAGAAGGCGGAATAAGTGAACGGCAATCGTTGGCAGAAACTCGGCATGGGAGTCGGCGGGCTGATCCTGCTCGCGGTGCTCTTTCTGGGCGTGGTGATGCTGTCGAACGTCGGCTTGCGCGGCATGCGCCTCGATCTCACCCAGAACAAGCTCTACACCTTGAGCAGCGGCACCAAACAGGTGCTGAGCGAGCTCAAAGAACCGGTCAATCTGTATTTCTACTTCTCGCGCGATGTGGCCGCGAAGCAATCGCCGCTGATCCAGCCCTATGCCAATCGGGTGCGTGAATTCCTCGAGGAGGTTGCCGCACGCTCCGGCGGCAAAATCCATCTGCAGGTGATCGATCCGCAGCCCTTCTCGGACGATGAGGACCGCGCCGCCGAATTCGGCCTGCAGGCGATTCCGGCCGGCAACGGCGGCGATTCCCTGTATTTTGGCCTGGCCGGCACGAACTCGACCGATGGGCGCTCCGTCATCGCAAGTTTTCAGCCCGACCGCGAGGAGTTCCTGGAATACGACGTCGCCAAGCTCATTCAAGACCTGGCCACCCCCAAAAAACCGGTGATCGGTCTGTTGAGTTCGATCGGTTTGCAGGGGCAATTCAATCCGCAAACCGGGCAAATGGGCGAGCCATGGCCCATCTACACGCAATTGCAGCAGTTGTTCCAGATTCGCACGCTGACCTCGGATCTTGACCACATCGACAAGGATGTGGATGTGCTGTTGTTGATTCACCCGAAGCATCTCGCCCCCAAGAGCTTGTACGCCATCGATCAATTCGTGATGCGCGGCGGCCGGGTTCTGCTGATGCTCGACCCGGATGCCGGCGCCGACCTGAGCGGACAAAACCCGCAGAATCCGATGGCGGCCGCGATGGCCGATCATTCCTCCAATTTGCAGCCGCTGCTCGCCTCTTGGGGGGTCGACTTCGATTCCACCAAGGTGGTCGGCGACTTGGGTACAGGACTGGAGGTGCGCACCAACGCCTCCTCCGGCCCGGTCCGCCACATCGGCATCCTCGGGCTCAAGCACGAGGACATGAACGCCAAGGATGTGGTGAGCGCGTCGCTCGAGACGATCAACCTGGCAACCGTCGGTGCGCTCTCGCAGCACGCCGGCGCGAAGACCAGCTTCGAACCGCTGCTCATGAGTTCCAGCAGCGCGGAACTGTTGCCGGCGCTGCGCTTCAAGGGCTTGATGGATCCCTCGTCCTTGCGCGATGGGTTCAAATCCACCGGCATCCGCTACACCATTGCCGCCCGCATCACGGGAGCGGTGAATTCCGCCTATCCCGGCGGCCCGCCGCCCGACAGCAAGCCCGCAGCCGGGCCGCCGATTGCGGGCCTGACGAAATCCAGCGTCCCCGCCAATATCGTGGTGATCGCCGACACCGATTTCCTGATGGACTATCTGTGGGTGCAGCAGCGGGAAATATTGGGGCAAAGGATTGCGCAGCCGTTCGCCAATAACGCCGACTTCGTGGCCAATATCCTCGATAACTTGAGCGGCAGCAGCGCGCTCATCAGCATCCGCGGACGCGCGTCCTTCTCGCGCCCATTCGAGCGCATCGATGCGCTGAAGCGCCAGGCCGACGAGCGCTTGCGCGGGAAGGCGTTGGAACTGCAGACCGAGCTGCAGCAGACTGAAAAGAACCTGACGGATCTGCAGAGCAAGCGCAACGATCAGAGCTCGATCATGCTCTCGCCCGAGCAGGAAGCGGAGTTGAAGCGGTTCACCGCGGAGAAGGCCCGCATCCGCAAGGAATTGCGCGAAACGGAGCGCGGCTTGGACGTGGACATCAATCGCCTGGATTCCCGGCTGAAGATCATCAACATTGGCATCGCGCCGCTCATCGTGGCCATCGCCGGGATGCTGATTCTCTCGATGCGCCGGCGCCGGCGCACCGCCTTGTCCAAGACCAAGAGCCCGGGTCCAACATGAGCCGTCAACGTTTCGTCATCCTGCTGATCGCCGCGCTCATCGCCATATCCGCCGCACTGTACTTGAGCAGCGAGCGCAACGTGTCGCGCGATGTGAGCGGTGCGCCATTATTTCCCGGCCTGGCGGCGGAACTCGACACCGTCACCTCCTTGAGCGTGATCAAAGGCGGCGTCAAACCGGTGGTCACGGTTCACGAGAAAGGCGGGCATTGGAGCGTGGCCGAGCGCGCTGACTATCCGGCGGACGTGGTCAAATTGCGGCGGCTGCTGCTGGCATTAGGCGATGCCAAGATCCGCGAGCAGAAGACCTCCGATCCGGCCAACTATCCGGTCATCGGCGTGGAAGATGCGAGCAAGCCCGGTTCGAGCGGCGCGCAAATAGAGTTGCTGGCGAAGGACGGCAAGCACGATCTGATCATTGGCAAGTCCACTGCCGGCGGCAATTATGTCCGGCGCGCCGGCGAGAAACAGAGCTACGCGGTCGAGCCCGGCATCTCGTTCGAAGCCGAACCGCGTTATTGGATCGAAACGCAACTGCTGGACATCCCGACCGACAAAATCCAGAGCCTCGACTTTAAACCGTCGACGGGACCTGGGTATTCCTTGCACCGGGTGGCCGACGCGCAGCCCGCGACGAGCACCGGCAAGGACGCGAAACCCAAGCCGGACGCGAAACCCAAGCCGGACGCGAAGCCCAAACCGGGCGCGGCGCCAACGCCAGCGCCAACGCCAGCGCCGGTGACACCGCCGGCGACACCGCCGGCCAGCCACTTCACGCTGGACGGCGTGCCGAAGGGACGGCAGGCCGCGGAGGCGCAGACCCTGGCGCCCTCGCCCTCTTCATTCAGCGGCCTGACCGTCGACGACGTGGCCGCGGCGTCCGACATCGATTTCGGCAAGCCCACGGTCGTGGCCGTCACCTTGACCGACGGCGGCGTCCTCACCGTTACCGGGACCGCCGTTGGAGACAAGCGCTGGATCGAGGTGGCGGCGCCCAAGGATGCCGCCTTGAATGCGAAGGCAACCGGCCGGGCATTCCAAATCGCCAACTATCGTTACGATGCGATCTTCAGACCGTTGGAGCAGCTGCTGGTGCCGAAGCCCGCGCCGCCGAGCGCCAAGCCGTCCGCCGGTTCCAAGACCGCCACGCCCGGCGCAAAACCTGCGCCCTTGCATTTCAAAAAGCCCAGCACCGCGCCGAATCCGTGACCAGCGGCACCCCCGCTGGTTTCGGTCGTCGAGCGGCAGCACTGCTCTACGATGCTTTCCTGCTGGCCGCTTTGTTGATGATTTTCACCGGCGTCGCCCTGTTCTTCACGCACGGCGCCGCGGTCGTGCCCGCCACCGCGGGTGCCTGGGTCTATCTCTACCGCTTGGGGTTGGTCGCGATCATCGCCGGCTATTACGTGCTCAATTGGCGGCGCAGCGGACAAACGCTGGGAATGCGGGCGTGGCGCATTCGCGCCGTGATGGACTCCGGCCGACGGATGACCTGGGGTGCCGCCCTGGTGCGCGCCGGCGCTGGATTGCTCGCCTGGGCGCCGGCCGCGTTGGGCGTGCTGTGGCTATACCTCGACCCTGAGCACATCGCACTGCATGACCGCCTGTCCAAGACGCGGGTCGTACATCTAGCGCGTTCTTGAGATGGCGACGAGGGTGCAAAGACCGATGACCGCGGTCGGCAACCAGCCGACCAGCGCCGGATCGACGTTGAGCAATTGCCCGCCATTCTCGACCGTGCGCGTGATCAGAAAAAACACCACGCCGAGCAGCACACCGACCACGGTGCGGGTTCCGGCGCCCGTGGTGCGCAGCGGCCCGAACACGAACGGCAGCGCCAACAGCGTCACGACGATCACGGCGAACAGCCTGGCAATGCGCGACCAGTAGCCGATCTCATAGGCGGCGGTTTCGAGATGGTTGCGCCGCAAATGATCGATGTAGGACGCCAGCCCATGCAGGGTCAGCAATTGCGGATCGGTCGCCGCAAGGCTCAAGAATGCCGGATTCACCCCGGTACTCAAGGTGATTTCGCTGTCGGTCTCGCCCACGACCCGATCCTTGTCGAAGCGCGAGGTCGCGACGTTGTGCAGGCTCCAGCGGCCCGGATTCGCCACTGAAATGCGCGCGGCGCGCTGAATCGAGCGCAAGCGCGTCGGTCCGTCCAGTTCGAACACGGAAACGCCGCCGAATGCCCGGTCGACCTCGCCGGTTTGCACGCGCAAGATTCGATTACCATCCTTCACCCAGGCGCTGCTGGTGCCCGCAAAACTCACGTTGGCCAGTTTGCTGGTGGTCTTTTCGCGTTTCGCAAGTTGCGCCATGGTGGGCGCCGCATATTCGCCAATGCCGAACATGACGAGCGCAAGGCTCAAGCCGGCGAGGCCGACCGGCCAGGCGATGCGCCAGACCGACACCCCGGATGCCCGCGTGACCACCAGCTCGCTGCCCGCGGCCAGATTCCCGAGGCCCATCAAGGCACCGATCATCGCGCCGATCGGCAGCAGTTCGAATGCCGTCTGCGGCAGATTCAGCAGCGTGAACAGAAACGCATCGCCGGCGCTGTAGCTGCCGACGCCGATGTCGCTCTGCTGGGTGATGAACAATACCAGCGCCCCGAGCGCCAGCAGCACCAGCATGGCCATCAAGGTGTAGAGCAGCACCGTGCGATAGATGTAGCGGTCGAGGATGTTCATGCCTTCCTCGCGTCGCGAACCAGCAGATACAAGCCGAGCGCCAGCGCCGCCGCATGCACCCACCAGACGCCGATCGCCGGAGGCAGATCGCTCTTCTCCAGCCATATCTTCGATGCGGACAGCAAATTGGAATAAATGAAGTACACCACGATGGCGAAGCCCACCCGGGCATAGCGTCCCTGCCTTGGGCGCAGTTTGCTCAAAGGCACAGCCACGAGGGTGAGTACAAGGGCCATAAGTGGTGTAGATGCCCTGAATTGCAGCTGCGCAATATCCGACGGATCGTGCGATCCTAAAAGCGCCGGCGTCGGTTTGGTGTCGGGGTCCAGGGGGCCCCGGACATCTTCGGGCGTGGCGATGGGAATCCCGTGCTCACGGAATTCAATGACCCTGAAATCATCTTGCCCGGGTACACCCTCATAGCGCCGGCCGTTGAACAGCGTCACCAGGTGCATGCCGACCGCATTCGCCTTGGAGTACGTCGCGGTGTCGGCGAGCGCGACCTCGATCCGTCCTTGCGACTCGCGTTGCACGAAAACGTTATGCAAAACGCCGTCCTGATCGACACGTTCCGCATAGAACACGGCATCGCCGCCGCTGAAGCCGCGGAATCTGCCCGCGTCGAGCTGGCCGAACTGAGCTTCCTTGATGGCCGACTGGCGCAGCGCCTGCACCTGTCCGTCGGCCCGCGGAACCTGCACGAACGCCAGCCATCCCAAGCCCGCCGCAATGACCAACGCGAAGCCGAACAGGGGCGCCAGCAAGCGCGCAGGCCCGAATCCACAAGCCTGCAGGGCGGCCATTTCGCTGTCGTGATACATGCGGCCCAGCGTCAGGACGATGGCCAGCAGCAAACCCACCGGCACGATGACCGACAAGTTCATGATCGCACCGAGCGCGATCAGGTCGAACACCACGCCTCGACCGTACTGGTTGTCGGCGGCCTGGCCGAGGACCCGCGACAGCTGATTGGACACCAGGATCGCCACCAATACCCCGGTGACCGCCAGCCATGTTTGCACGACTTCGCGCAACACATATCTTTGCACAGTCCATTTCATGCTCTGAAGCTTAGAGCCTTATCAATAATCTAGTAAACTATTTGCGTAACCCCTGAAAGTGCAACGGCCAATAAAAACGGAGTTGAATGATATGGAATTCATGTCGATAGTTGATGCCAAGGTGCGCGCGCAGGCAGGTTGTGCCGCGGTCGGCATCTATGAGAACGGCGATCTTGGCGTGGCGGCGCGCCAGATTGACAAGCAGTTCGAGGGCCTGATCGCCGGCCTGCACGCCAGCGGTGATTTCGCCGCCAAGCTCGGCGACAGCCTGATGCTGCCGCTGCCCTCGGGCTCCGCTGCCGCCCGGCTGCTGCTGATCGGCCTGGGCTCGCGCGCGGCTTTCGGGCGCAAGCAATACCGCAAGGCATTGCTGTCCAGCGCCCAGGCGCTGGCCAAGACCGGCGCGAAGGATGCGGTCGTCTATCTGGCGCTGGAGGCGGTGGCGGATTTGGACATGCAGTACCGCGCGCGCATCGTCGCGGAAGTCTTCTCCTCGCAGTCCTACAAAATACCGGACTTGAAGACCACGTCGAAGCCGAAGGCGCGCCCCTTGACCGCCGTCAAGGTGGCGGCGGCCGATGCGCGCGGCGCCAAGGCGGCCGCCGAGGGCGTTCGCATGGGTGCGGCCATCGGCAATGGGATGCGCTTTGCACGCGATCTCGCCAATTTGCCGCCCAATGTCTGTACGCCCACCTATATCGGCGCCCAAGCGCTGCAGTTGGCGAAGGAATTCTCCAGCATCAAGACCAAGGTGCTGGATGAACGCGAGATCAAGGCGCTCAAGATGGGCGCGTTCCTCGCCGTGACCCAGGGTTCCGCCCAGCCGCCGCGCCTGGTGGTGTGTGAATACCGCGGCGCGCGCAAGAATTCGGCGCCGATCTGCCTGATTGGCAAAGGCATCACCTTCGATTCCGGCGGCATTTCGCTCAAGGACCCTCCCGCCATGGACGAAATGAAATTCGACATGAGCGGAGGCGCCACCGTGCTCGGCGCCGTGCGCGCGATCGCAGAGCTGAAACTGCCGATCAATGTCGTCGCCATCGTTGCGGCGGCGGAGAACATGCCCGGCAGCAAGGCGGTAAAGCCCGCCGACATCGTGACCACCCTGTCGGGACAGACGGTTGAAATCCTGAACACCGATGCCGAAGGCCGGCTGGTGCTGTGCGATGCCATCACCTACAGCCGCCGCTACAATCCTGTGGCCGTGGTCGACGTAGCCACCCTCACCGGGGCGTGCATCGTCGCTTTGGGCAATCACCTCAGCGGGTTGATGAGCAACACCCCATCCTTGGCGCAGGAACTGGAGTCCGCGGGCATGCGCGCCGATGATCGTGCCTGGCGTTTGCCGATTGGCGAGGAGTACGCCGATCAGCTGAAGAGCAACTTCGCCGACATCGCCAACGTCGGCGGGCGCGAGGGCGGTGCCTGCACCGCTGCATCATTTCTCGGCAAATTCGCCAAGGATTTGCGCTGGGCGCACCTGGATGTGGCCGGCACCGCGTGGCTGAGCGGGGCGCAAAAGGGCAGCACCGGACGGCCGGTTCCGTTGCTGGTCGACTTCTTGATTCACCGCGCCAAGGCAGCATGACGGAGCGCGTGGACTTTTATGTACTGAAAAGCGCCGCGCCGAGACAGCGATGGGCCTTTGCCTGCCGCCTGATAGAAAAAGCCTACCTGCTGAATCTGAACATTCTCATTCTCAATGAGACGATCGCGGATGCTCAGGCGCTCGATGAACTGCTCTGGACCTTCAATGAGCGCTCCTTCGTGCCCCACAAGCTATGCTTGAACGATCAGCCGGTCGATCCGGCCACACCGGTGCATCTGACGCTGCAGACGCAGGCTTTGCCCGCGGCCGACTTGCTGGTCAATCTGGCCCAGAGCGTACCTGCGCAACTCGAGGGCTATGCGCGCATCGCCGAAGTCGTCGATGCCGACGAGGAGTGCCGCCGCCTGGGGAGGGAGCGCTTCAAGGCCTATCGGGACCTGAAGCTGGTTTTGGAGACGCATCAAATCGACGAATCCGATGGATAAGGCGTTCGCACCCGCGGAGATCGAAACACGCATCTACGCGCAGTGGGAAGCGAAGGGATATTTCGCACCGAGCGGGACGGGCCCGGCCTATTCCATCGTGATCCCGCCGCCGAATGTCACGGGCACGCTGCACATGGGGCATGCGTTCCAGGACACCATCATGGACGCCCTGACCCGCTATCACCGCATGCGCGGCTTTGACACGCTCTGGCAACCGGGCACGGATCACGCGGGCATCGCCACCCAGATGGTGGTCGAGCGCCAGCTGAATGCCGCCGGTCAAAGCCGCATCGAATTGGGGCGCGAGGCCTTCGTCGAGCGGGTCTGGCAATGGAAGGAAACCTCCGGCGGCATGATCGCGCAGCAAATGCGCCGCCTGGGCGCATCGGTCGACTGGCAGCGCGATGTGTTCACCTTGGACCCGCACATGTCGGCGAAGGTGACCGAGGTGTTCGTGCGGCTGTATGAGGATGGCCTGATCTACCGCGGCAAGCGCCTGGTCAATTGGGATCCGATCCTCAAGACCGCGCTGTCCGACCTTGAGGTGGTGGCGGAGGAGGAAAAAGGCAGCCTGTGGCATCTGCGCTATCCCATGGCCGAAGGTCCAGGATACCTGGTGGTGGCGACCACGCGGCCTGAGACCATGATGGGCGATGCCGCGGTGGCGGTGCACCCCGATGACGAGCGCTATCGGCATCTGATTGGGCGCAAGGTACGCCTGCCGCTGGCGATGCGCGAATTGCCCATCATCGCTGATGCGTACGTGGATCCGGCCTTTGGCAGCGGCTGCGTCAAGATCACGCCGGCGCATGATTTCAATGACTACGACATGGGCCAACGGCACGGGCTGCCCTTGATCAACATCATGACGCTGGATGCCGCGCTCAACGACAGCGTACCGGCTCCCTATCGGGGCCTCGATCGGTTTGCGGCGCGCGCGAAGATCGTCGCGGATCTCGACGCCTTGGGGCTGATCGAGCGCATCGAGCCGCACAAGCTCACCGTGCCACGCGGCGACCGCAGCAATGCGATTCTCGAACCGCTGCTCACCGACCAATGGTTCATCGACATCAAGCCTCTGGCCGCGCCCGCCATTCGCGCGGTCGAGTCGGGCGAGGTGCGTTTCGTGCCCGCGACCTGGACCGGCGTTTATTACGAATGGATGCACAAGATCAGAGACTGGTGCATCAGCCGGCAACTGTGGTGGGGCCACCGCATTCCAGCCTGGTATGACGCCGAGGGACGCTTCTATGTCGCGCGCAGCGAGGCGCAAGCGCGCCGCGCGCACGGCATCGATCCCGCCGTGCCGCTGCGCCAGGACGATGATGTGCTCGATACCTGGTTCTCGTCGGCTTTGTGGCCGTTTTCCACCTTGGGCTGGCCCGAGCGAACCCCGGCGCTCGAAACCTACTATCCCACCTCGGTGCTGGTCACCGGCTTCGACATCATCTTTTTCTGGGTCGCCCGCATGATCATGATGGGCCTTAAATTTACCGGCAAGGTGCCGTTCCACGCGGTCTACATCCACGGCCTGATCCGCGATCAGGACGGCCAGAAAATGTCCAAGTCGAAGGGCAATGTCATCGATCCGCTCGACATCGTCGACGGGATATCGCTCGAGGCCTTGCTCTCCAAACGCACCACCGGCCTGATGCAGCCGCAGATGAAGGCGGGCGTCGAGAAGGCGACGCGCAAGCAGTTTCCGCAAGGCATTGCCGCCTACGGTACGGACGCGCTGCGCCTGAGCTTCGCGCGGCTCGCCACCCAGAGCCGGGATTTGCGCTTCGACATGACCAAGGTCGAGGAGTACCGCAATTTTTGCAACAAGCTCTGGAACGCGGCGCGCTACGTGCTCATGAACGTCGAGGGCCGGGAACTCGATCCGGCCGGGGCGGAATTCAGCCTGGCCGACCGCTGGATTCGCGCGCGTCTCGCCGGCATGCTCTCGCGCATCGAGTCAGGATTCGCCGAATACCGGCTCGACGTGGTGGCCAACGCGCTCTACGACTTTACCTGGCACGAATTCTGCGATTGGTATGTGGAACTGGCCAAGGCCGTGCTGCAGTCGGATGCAGCCACGCCGGCGGCCAAACTCGGCACGCGCCACACGCTGATCCACACCCTGGAAATATTGCTGCGCGCGCTGCATCCGCTCGCGCCCTTCATTTCCGAGGAGATCTGGCAGCGCGTGCGGGTGAGCGCCGGTGTGAGCGGCGATACCATCATGCGCGCGGCATTCCCGGACGCGGCATCGATCCCGAGCGATCCGCTGGCCGAGCCGGAGATGCGCTGGGTGATGGATTTCATTCTCGGCGTGCGCCAGATCAAGGGTGAGATGGACATCCCCTTGAACCGCAGGCTCGAGGTGCTGCTGCAGAATGCGGGGCCGCGCGATTTGGAATTCTTGAACCGCAATCTGCACTACCTCACGCGTCTCGCCGGCATCGAGCCGCCGCGCGTGCTGGCACCGGCCGAGAGCGCGCCCATCGCCGCCGTCGCACTGCTCGGCAGCCTGGAAATTCTGGTGCCGATGAAGGGTCTGATCGAACCGGCGGCCGAACTCGAGCGCCTGGGCAAACGGCTGCGCAAGGCCGAAATCGATCTTTCCAAACTGGAGAGCAAGCTGAGCAACAGCCAGTTTGCCCTGAACGCACCGCCCGAGATTGTCGCCAAGGACCAGCAGCGGCTTGAGGAATTGCGCACGGAAATCGGCCAGCTATCCGCCCAAACTGAGCGGGTGACCAAGCTCAAAAACCAATGAACGCGCTGCATTCGCAGATCGAGGCGGTGCTCGCGCAGCTCAACCGCGTGATTCTGGGCAAGGATGCGCAGATCCGGCTCTGCCTTGCCTGCCTGCTGGCGCGCGGTCATTTGCTGATCGAGGATATTCCCGGCGTGGGCAAGACCACGCTGGCGCATGGCATCGCGCAAACTCTCGGACTGTCGTTCCAGCGCGTGCAGTTCACCAGCGACCTGCTGCCGGCCGATGTGCTCGGAGTCTCCATATTCGACCGCGAAACGGGCAAGTTCCGTTTTCAGCGCGGCCCGATCTTTGCCCAGCTGGTGCTCGCGGACGAAATCAACCGGGCATCGCCCAAGGCCCAGAGCGCGCTGCTCGAGGCCATGGAAGAACACCAGGTCACCCTCGATGGCCAATCGATGGCGCTGCCCGAGCCCTTCTTCGTCATCGCCACGCAAAACCCGCAGGATCAGGTCGGTACCTTTCCGCTGCCCGAATCACAGCTGGATCGTTTTCTCATGCGCGTACACCTCGGGTATCCGGCCGCCGCCGAGGAACGCGAGCTGCTCTCCGGCATCGATCGGCGCGAACTGGTCAAGACGCTCAAGCAGATCATGAGCGCCGAGCACCTGCGTGAGCTGCAGCAGGGCGTGCTTGAAATCCATGTCTCCGCTGCCCTGCTCGACTACGTCCAAGCGCTGGTGGCGCACACGCGCCGGGCGCCGGGCTTGAATGCCGGCTTGTCGCCGCGCGCCGCCATCGGGCTTTTGCGCGCGGCGCGTGCCTGGGCGCTGATCAGCGGCCGCAGCGCGGTCATTCCCGAGCATGTCCAGGCCATATTCGCCTCCGTCGTGGAACACCGCGTCCGCCAACGCGGCAGCGACGCGATCGCGGTCACACGGCTGCTCGAGGCTGTGCCGGTCCCTTGAACCGATAGGATTGAATTCCTTGGTCAGCTTGCGCCAAGCGGCGGTCAATCAACTCAAGGTCAGGGTCTGGCGCCGTCATGGTCACGACAGCCTGCCCATCAGCATCCACCGGCGCCGGATATACATCCTGCCGACGCGCTTCGGTTTCATGCTGGGCGCAATTCTCACGGCGATGCTGATCGCCGGCCTCAACTACAACAGCAATCTGGCGCTGGCCTTTGCTTTTCTCATGGCCAGCATGGCGCTGGTCACGATGCATCACTGCAATCGCAACATGCTGCGCCTCTCGGTCGATGCCGGCACCGAAGTGGATGCCTTTGCCGGCAGCGAGGCGCGGCTCGAGTTCGAGCTGCGCAACGGCTCGGTCATCGATCGTCGCGACATCGAGGTGCGCTGCCTGAACGCGGCCGGGATGGGCAGTGTCGCGGCCGGTGACAGCGCAACCATCGAAGTGATCGCGCCGGTCGCACGGCGTGGCGTGACCAGGCTCACCCAGTTCGAATTGCGTTCCCATTACCCTTTCGGCTGGTTCTACTCCTGGACCTACGTTCACGGCGCGATCACCATTTACGTCGCACCGACGCCCGCGGGAAACCGGCGCCTGGCCTCGGGCGCCGCGCAGGGCAGCGGTTCTCACTCGGATGCTCGCGGCGATGAGGATTTCTCGGGGCTGCGCGCTTACCAGCCGGGGATGCCGCTGAAGCACATGGCGTGGAAGGTGCTGGCGCGCGGCGGCGAACCGGCGGTTCGCAGCTACTCGAGCCTTGCCGCGCAACCTGAATGGCTGGACTGGTCCCAACTGGATGGCATGGACACCGAGGCGCGCCTTTCGCAGCTCTGCCTCTGGGTGCTGGAGAGCGATGCCATGCAAAGACCCTATGGCCTGCGCCTCCCCGGCAAGGAGCTGCCGCCCTCGGGCGGCGCCGCGCATCGATTTGCCTGCCTGAGAGCTCTGGCGACGTACGGTGCGGGCGGGACATGACGACTGAGCGCGTCACCTACGAACAGCTGCTCGGAATCTCGAGCTGTCTTGCGCTCGCGCTGCTCGCGCATATCGGCACGCTGCCGCTGTGGGTGCCCATCATCGTCGTTGCCTGCGGCCTGATTCGCTTGGGATTGGCGCGCAGCGGGCGCGCCGCGCCATCGCGGGGCGTGCTCATCGCCATTGCGGCGCTGGTCATCCCGTTGCTGCTGTTCCGTTTTCACACCTTCAATGGTCTCATCGCCGGCACCGCACTGCTGTCGGTGACGGCCGGACTCAAGTTGCTGGAGACCAGAACCCGGCGCGATATCTACATCATCACGCTGATCATTTATTTCGTGAGCCTGGCGGCGTTGTTGGAGGGGGACTCATTCTGGCTGCTCGCCTATCTGATCGGCGTCTGCTGGCTGACCACGGCGACCCTGCTACGCCTCACCAGCAGCGGTACCGCCCCCGGATGGGGCCGCAGCCTGCGCTACGGCGGCCGTATCCTCGCGCAGGCATTGCCGCTGGCACTGATTTTCTGGCTGCTGTTCCCGCGCTTCGCCGGACCTTTGTGGCGCATCCCCAGTGCCTCGCAGACTGCCGCATCCGGCTTGAGCGATACCATGAGCCCGGGGGACATCACCCAGCTGGCGCTTTCCGATGAGGTGGCATTTCGCGTGCGCTTTGACAGCGCCGCGCCGCCGAATCCCGAGCGCTACTGGCGCGGCCCGGTACTGGAAACGTTCGACGGCCACAGCTGGTCGCGATCACCCGCGATCTTGAATGGCGCGCCGCCGCTGCAGCCTCGGGGACCGGCCTACAAGTACACGGTGATGATGGAGCCGCATCAGCACCGTTGGATTTTCATGCTCGACTGGCCGAGCAGTTGGGATCTGCAGCACGCGGCGCTCAACAGCGACTACACCCTGCTCCAGTCCGAACCGCTGTCGCGGCCCGTCGATGTCGCCGGCGTCTCCTATACCCATGTGCAAGCCACGGAGCCCTTGAGCCCGAACGCGCGCAGGCGCGACACCCGGCTGCCGCGTGATCGCAACCCACGCACGCTTGCGTTGGCGCGCGAGCTGCGCAGCGCGCATGCGGATGACCTGCAGTACGTGCAGGCGGTGCTGACGATGTTCACCCAGCAGCCGTTTTATTACACGCTGCATCCGCCAAAATTGTCCGATGATTCGGTGGACGACTTTCTGTTCGACACCAAGCGCGGATTCTGCGGACACTACGCGTCGGCCTTCACGACCCTGGTGCGGGCCGCGGGCATACCCGCCAGGGTGGTCACCGGATACCAGGGCGGAACCTTGAACCCGTATGGCGACTACTGGATCCTGCGGCAGAGCGATGCACATGCCTGGGCCGAGGTGTGGATCGAAGCGCGCGGCTGGGTACGCTTTGATCCCACCGCGGCCATAGCGCCGGAAAGGGTCGAACACGCTCTCGCCGATGCCGCGGGCACCGACGAGGCAGCGGTCGGCGCGTGGCAACGGCGCGGCGCATTGTTCGCGGGCCTGAGGCTGCGCTTCGATGCCGTGAAGGAAATATGGCGGGAGCGAATCTTGAATTTCGATCAGGACTCCCAGCGCAAGCTGCTCACGATGCTCAAGATTCCCGAGCCGGACGGACAGAAGCTGGTCATGGTGCTGGCGCTCGCCATGGCGCTGATATTCGTCTGGCTGACGTGGCAGGTGCGCCGCGAGCTGGCACCGCAATCGAAAGACCTCACCGCCCGCGCCTACGCCCGGCTCTGCGCCAAACTCGCCGCGGTGGGAATTCCACGCATTGCGCACGAGGGGGCGGAAGGCTACGCCAAGCGCGTCGCGCTGCTGCGGCCGGATCTGGCCGGCGCGGTCACCGCGCTGTGCCGGCAGTATTCCTTTCTGCGCTATGCACCGTCCTCCGACAACATCACCCTGGCGCAATTCCAGGCCGCGGTACGCCGCTTCAAGCCGCCAGATTCTCGCGCGTCTTCAAAAATTTGATCTCCGGCCAGCGCTCCATCGTCAACTCGAGATTGATCCGGGTCGGCGCCAGATAGACCAATTCACCGGCATGATCGACGGCCAGATTGTCGTAGGCCTTGGTTCTAAACTCGGCCATGCGCTTCTCATCGGCAAGGCTCACCCAGCGCGCCACCGCCACATTGATCGGCTCGAACACGCACTGCACGCTGTACTCATCCTGCAATCGAAACGCCACCACTTCGAACTGCAGCTGGCCGATGGCGCCCAAGATCAAGTCGTTGTTGCGCAGCGGTTTGAACAACTGCGTGGCACCCTCCTCGCAAAGCTGCGACAGCCCTTTCTGCAGCGCCTTCATGCGCAGCGGATCCTTGAGCACCGCGCGCCTGAAAATTTCCGGCGCGAAATTCGGCACGCCCGTGAAGGTGAGGTTCTCGCCCTCGCTGAATGTGTCGCCGATGTTGATGGTGCCGTGATTGTGCAGGCCGATGATATCGCCCGCGTAAGCCTCTTCCGCCTGGCTGCGATCGGCCGCGAGGAAGGTGAGCGCGTCGGCGATGCGCACGTCCTTGTGCAGCCTGACATGATGCAGGCGCATGCCGCGGGCATAGCGTCCGGAACACAATCGCATGAAGGCAATCCGGTCGCGGTGACCGGGGTCCATGTTGGCCTGGATCTTGAACACGAAGCCGGTGAGCTTCGGTTCGTCCGCGCTCACCGGCCGCTGCAAGGTCGGCCGCGGCAGCGGCGCGGGCGAGTGTTCGACGAACGCGGACAGCAGCTCGCGCACACCGAAATTGTTGACCGCCGAGCCGAAGAACACCGGGGTCTGTTCCGCGGCAAGATAGCGCTTGAAATCGAACTGCGGACTTGCGCCGCGCACCAATTCAACCTCTTCGAGAAAGCGCTGGTAGCGCTCGCCGAGAAACTCGCGCGCCTCCCCGCTGGCAATGCCCTCGATGGTCTCATGGATGCCGACCCGGCCTTTCTCGACCGGCACGTACACGTAGATCCGGTCCTCGATCAGGTGATACACGCCCAGCAGATCGCGGCCCATGCCGATCGGCCAGGTGATCGGCGCGCATTGAATTTTCAGGACGCTTTCGATTTCATCCAACAGTTCGATCGGGGCGCGTCCATCCCGGTCCAGCTTGTTGACGAAGGTCATGATCGGCGTGGCGCGCAGCCGGCACACGTCCATGAGTTTGATGGTGCGCTCCTCGACGCCTTTGGCGCAGTCGATGACCATCAATGCGGAGTCGACCGCCGTCAGCGTGCGGTAGGTGTCCTCGGAGAAATCCTCGTGCCCCGGCGTGTCCAGCAAATTGATCACACAATCATCATAGGGAAACTGCATGACCGACGAGGTGACCGAGATGCCGCGCTGCTGCTCCAGGCGCATCCAATCGGAGGTGGCGTGGCGCGTAGCCTTGCGCCCCTTGACCGTGCCGGCCATCTGAATTGCGCCGCCGAACAGCAACAGCTTCTCGGTCAGCGTGGTCTTGCCCGCGTCGGGGTGGGAGATGATGGCAAAAGTTCTTCTTCTGCTGATTTCCTCGGCCAATGAGCCACTCGACATATTTCAGCACGATCCTCTTCAAGCACAAGCGTCAGGGGTGCGCATTGTAGAGGAAAGTCCGATATGTTTATTTGGATTAACCCTCACTGACCGTTGCCGTGCGCAGCCAGGATGCGGCGCAGGACCGCGGCATCTTCGCGGCCAACCGCGGCCTGATAGTAACCGCGCCGGATGCCGACCTGTTCGAACCCCAAGGAGTGATACAGACGCGCCGCGGCCACATTCGACGGCCTGACCTCCAGAAATGCCTCGCTCATTCCCGCGGCGCGCGCGCGCTCGAGCAGATACAGCATCACCTTGCGGGCAAAGCCGCGCGAGCGGTATTCATCGCGAATGCACACGTTCAATATATGCGCCTCGCCGGCGCCCACCGACATGATGCCGTAGCCGCCCACATCGCCGGCCACATCGATGATGCGGCAGACATATCCGACCCGCAGACAGTCGCGAAAGATCCCCTCGCTCCACGGAAACTGGTACGCGGCCTTTTCGATGGCCGCGACCACCGGGATGTCGAGTTCGTGCATGGGCCGCACGTCGACCCGGGCAAATGCCACGTCGAGCTTTACGCTAGACACGGGCGCACACCTCGCGGGCGAATTTCAAGTCCTCCCAGGCCTTGCGCTTGTCCGTCGGGGTGCGCAGCAGATAACCCGGATGATAGGTGACGATGAGCGGCACCTGCAATACGCCAAAGCGGTGCACCTGCTGGCGCAGGCTTCCCAGAGTCTTCTCGGTGTGCAGCAAGTTCTGTGCGGCGATTCGCCCGACGGCCAGCATGATCTTGGGTTTCAATAGCGCAATCTGCCGTTCCAGGTAGGGCAAACACTCCGCAGCTTCGTTGGGCGCCGGGTCACGGTTGCCGGGCGGCCGGCATTTCAAAACATTCGCAATGTATACCTGTTCACGCGTCAATCCTATCGCGCGCAGCATCGAATTGAGCAATTGCCCGGCGCGGCCGACGAAGGGCTCGCCCTTGCGATCCTCATCGGCACCGGGCGCCTCGCCGACAATGAGCCAATCCGCCTGCATATTGCCGACCCCGAAGACCGTCTGGGTGCGGGTCGAGCTCAATCCGCAGCGCGTGCACGCGGCCACGCACGCGCGCAGTTGCGGCCAATCGAGCCCGGACTCGCGTTCCGTCCCGGAAGTCAGGGGGTCAGGCGCCGGCGCGGATTGCGCCCGCGCGCGCAGGCTCCATGAGCCCAACCCTAAGGCCGCGAGATATTCCCGGCGCAGCTCGCTATTCATGAGGCGTGAGGTGCGGTCGGTTTCTGCGCCGCAACTTGCGGTAAACCCAGAGGGAAGGCGCCGACAAGGCGTACAGGCCGAAGATCACCAGCAGACTGGTCGGCAAATGCAGGAAAATGAGCACGAACGCCAGCGGCACCAGCACGATGTAGGTGAAGCGCACCTTCGCGCCGGCGTTCACGTATTTGAAGCTGTTGAACGCGAAGCGGCTGATCATCAGGGCGCCGGCGGTCGCGGTGACGAAGAACGCCAGGATCAACCCGGGCAGGCCGATATTGGTTTGATCGCTCGCCAGCCATACCAATGCAGCGACGATCGCCGCAGCCGAGGGGCTCGGCAGCCCCTCGAAGTAGTGCTTGTCCTGGGTGGCGGCGCGCGAGTTGAATCGCGCCAGGCGCAAAGCGGCCGCGGCCGCATAGAAAAAACACACCAGCCAGCCCACGCGGCGCCACAGGGGGCCGTACTCCGCAATGCGCGCGACACCCCACTGATAGGTGACGATGGCCGGCGCAAGTCCAAAGGACACCATGTCGGACAAGCTGTCGTATTCCTTGCCGAAGGCGCTGGCGGTATTGGTCCATCGCGCCACGCGCCCATCCAGGCCGTCGAAGATCATCGCGACAAATACGGCGATGCCGGCATATTCGAAGCGCAGATCGATGGCGGCCACGATGGCGTAAAAACCGGCGAATAGCGCGCCGGTCGTGAGAAGATTGGGGAGCCAGTAGACTCCGCGCGGCCGTGCTGGTGAGTCGTCGTCGTCACTCATTGGCCCCCATAATACCAGGGGGGCTCATGTAAGATATTGGCCATGCGCTTATCCCAATACCCCATATCGACCCTCAAAGAGGTGCCCGGCGATGCTGAGGTCCTGAGCCATCAATTGATGCTGCGCGCCGGATTGATCCGCCGCCTGGCGGCGGGCCTGTACGTCTGGCTGCCCATGGGTCTTCGCACCCTGAAAAAGGTCGAGCAGATCGTGCGCGAGGAAATGAACCGCGCCGGGGCGCTGGAAGTGCTCATGCCCACGCTTCAGCCGGCGGAGCTCTGGCTGGAGTCGGGCCGCTGGAGCAAGTACGGGCCGGAGCTGCTGCGCTTCAAGGACCGCCACGACCGCGATTTCGTCTACGGACCGACGCATGAGGAAGTCATCACCGACATCGCGCGCCGCGAGCTGCGCAGCTACAAACAATTGCCGGTCAATTTCTATCAGATCCAGAGCAAATTCCGCGACGAGATCCGGCCGCGATTCGGCGTGATGCGCGCGCGCGAATTCCTGATGAAGGATGCCTATTCCTTTCACATCGACGCGGCGGGCCTGGCCGAGGGCTACCGCCTGATGTACGAGGCCTACTCGCGCATCTTCACGCGCATGGGCTTGAAGTTCCGGGCGGTGCAGGCTGACGGCGGCAACATCGGCGGCGACACCTCGCAGGAGTTTCAAGTGCTCGCGGAATCGGGCGAGGATGCCATCGCGTTCTCCGACGGCGACGACTATGCCGCCAATCTGGAAACCGCGATCAGCCTGGCGCCTGCGACGCCCCGAGCCGCTGCCGCACAGGCGCTCGACAAGGTGTCCACGCCGAATGCGCGCACCATTGCTCAAGTGAGCGCGTTGCTCGGCGTGGCACCCTCGCAGTGCGTCAAGACGCTCATTGTGGACGGCAGCGACGGCGCCGTGGTCGCGCTGGTGATCCGCGGCGATCACGAATTGAATGCGGTGAAATCCCAAAAGCTGCCGGGCGTGGCCAATCCCTTGAAAATGGCCGGCGCGGAGCGCGTGCGCAGCGCTGCGGGCGCGGAGCCGGGCTTCATCGGCCCGGTGGGCTTCAAAGGCCTCGTCTATGTCGACCACGCGGCCGCGCACCTGGCCGATTTCGTCTGCGGCGCCAATGACAAGGACCTGCATTACCGGGGCGTGAACTGGGGCCGTGATCTGCCCGACCCGCAGCCGGTCGACATCCGCAATGTGCAGGCGGGCGATCCGAGCCCGACCGGGCGCGGCACGCTGCAAATCGCCCGCGGCATCGAAGTCGGGCAAATTTTTCAGCTCGGACAGCTGTACAGCGCCGCCATGAACGCCACGGTGCTCGATGAGCAGGGCAAATCGGTGACCATGTTCATGGGCTGCTACGGCATCGGGGTCACGCGCGTGGTCGCGGCGGCGATCGAGCAGAACCATGATGCCAATGGGATCATCTGGCCGGCCGCAATCGCGCCCTTTCAAGTGGTGCTGGTGCCGATCAATTATCAAAAATCGACCCAGGTCCAGGAAGCCGCCGATGCCCTGTACCGGGATTTCAGCGCCGCCGGCATCGATGTGCTGCTCGATGATCGCGACGTGCGGCCCGGCGTCAAATTCGCGGATTCCGAACTGCTGGGAATCCCGCACCGCATCGTGATCGGCGATCGCACTTTAAGCGCCGGCAAACTCGAATATCGTCATCGGCGCGAGAGCGAATCGACGGAAATTTCCGCCACGGATCCAGTAGGCTATATCCGAGATAAGTTAAATAGCTGAGGTCCCATGCGGTCTGCCCTGGCGGTGCTGCTCGCGCTGCTCGTATCGTTCTGCCTGCCGGGCGCTTCACGCGCCGACCAGCAGCGCGATCCGGCGCTCAAGGATTTGCTGCAGAAGATCATCGGCAGCTCGGACTGTTTCACCGACAAGTACGATTCCGTGGTCTGGTACAAGTCCATGGAACCGCGCCTCGCGCGCTTCGTTCCCACCCATGAGGAGCGGGTCGAGATTCTGGACCACGTGTACTGCGAGGCGAAGCGCGATCCGACCTTGCAATTACCGCCGGACCTGGTGCTGGCATTGATGGAAGTGGAGAGCCGTTTCGATCGGTGGGCGGTCTCGCCGGCCGGCGCCGTCGGACTGATGCAAGTGATGCCGTTTTGGCCGCGACAATTGGGCGTGCAGAACCAGCTGGTGAAAATCGCCCCCAACATACGCATGGGCTGCGAAATCCTGCGCTATTACCTGCGCGCCGAACACCACAACTGGACCCTGGCTCTGGCTCGCTACAACGGCAGTGTGGGGCACAACAAGTACCCGGCCCTCGTCATGCAGCGTTGGCAGCGAGCCTGGCGCTTCTAAAGCACCGCGAAAGCTTCGGGGATTTCCAGCCTGGCTGCTTCGAGCGGCTCGCTCTCGCCGACGGCCTCGACCCGCGCCGGCGCAGGTCCATGCTTCAGCCACTGGCGCAACGCGTCAATGGCAGAGACACTGCCTTGCGCCACCACTTCGACCGACCCATCCGGCAAATTGCGCGCGAAACCCCGCAACCCCAAGCGTTGCGCCTGGAGCCGCGTGCTGTGCCGGAAAGTCACTCCCTGCACCCTTCCTGTGACCAGAAAGCGCCGGACGATCGCAGCCATCGATGTTCGCCGTTCGGAGCTTAGTGGGGGGCGGGCGCCGTCGCTTCGGCGTGTTGGGCGTTGGCAAGCGCGGCGGCCGCGTGACGTTTGGCCAGCAGCGCCGCCCAGCGCGCGCGGCCATATTCCTGCGCCTGCAAGTGTGTTTCCGCTCTGGCAATCGCCGCCTGCGCCGCGGCGTATTCGGGGGAACCGCTGTGGGTCGCTCCGGCGTCGGCGGCAGCGGCAATCGCTTGCCGGGCATCGCTCATTTCCTGTACGGGAGGCCCCGTTCTGCAGCCGAGCAGAACGATAACTCCGACCAGGACAACGATGAGCCTCGACATAGGATTCAGTGACACTAGCAATAGCCGCCAAGGCCGTCAAACAGCCGCCGTTATACAATATAAATTTGGCGTAACTTATTGCGTTGTGCCGACGCCGCACGCAGCGCGAATATGCGCCGATTTCCACGGAAGACCATCGATGAATGAAGTACTCGTTGTGTATTATTCGCGCCAAGGAAGCACCGCAGCGCTCGCCCGGCAAATCTGCCGCGGCGTCGAAACCGTTGCCGGCATGCAGGCGCGCTTGCGCACCGTGGCGCCGGTCACGGCAACCACCCAGAGACTCGAGCCCGCCGTACCGGATGAAGGCCCCCCGTACGCCACCCATGAAGATCTCGCCGAGTGCTGCGCGCTGATTCTCGGCAGCCCGACCCGTTTTGGAAACATGGCCGCGCCGGTCAAGTTTTTCCTGGACGGCACCAGCGCGTTGTGGCTCTCCGGGGTCCTGGCAGGCAAGCCGGCGGGCGTCTTCACTTCGACCCAGACGCTGCATGGCGGACAGGAATCGACGCTGCTGTCCATGATGGTACCGTTGCTTCATCACGGCATGTACTTGGTCGGTCTGCCGTTTACCGAACCGGCGCTATCCGATACGCGCGGCGGCGGCACCCCCTATGGCGCAAGCCACGTCGCCTCGCTGACGCCGCATGGCGAGTTGTCCGAGCACGAGAGTACGTTGGCGCGCGCCCTGGGCACGCGCGTGGCCGCACTGGCGCATCGACTCAGCGCGCAACCATGAGCGTCGAGTCGACCTCGCGCGCGCTGACGATTTGGCTGTGGGTTGCCGTCGCCGTCAGCCTGCTGGCATGGATCCTTGCAGGCTATCCCTGGCTCATCTGCGTCATCGCGGTGTTGCCGCTGCTCGCGCCGCTCAACGGACTGGTACGCGGCCGGCGCTACACCTATGCCTGGGCGACGCTGTTTGCCATTCCGTACCTGGTTTTTGCCCTGACCGAGCTGCTGGCAAACCCCGCGGCGCGTTGGGTGGCCGCGGCGAGCCTGCTGCTGGTGTTCGCCTGGTTCTGCACTATGATTTTGTACCTGCGTGCTTCTCGAGTTCGTCGCGAATAAAAGGCACGGTGAGCCGGCGTTGTTCGACCAGCGAAGCTTCATCGAGCGCATCGAGAATATCGAACAGCGACGGCAGGTCGCGTGGCATGCGTTTGAGCAGGTACTCGGCGGTCTCGCGCGGCAATTGCAGCCCGCGCTGCGCCGCGCGCAAACGCAGCGCCTCGATGCGTCCGTCGTCATCCAACTCGCGCAGCTGGTACACGATGCAGGCTGCTGCCCGCGAGCGCCAGTCACCGAGCACCCAGGAAGGCCGGCGCGGCGCCACCGCGGCGGCGAAAATCAGGCGCGTGTGCAGTTCCGCGGCCTCGTTGAACAGGCCGAACAAAGCCCGCTCCCATGCCGCATCGCCGGCGATCTGATCGACGTCGTCGATGCACAGCAGCCGGTTGCGCTCGAACCCGCTCAACGCATCGGGCGGCAATTTCGCGGTTCGGTGCAGCGGGAAATACGCCGCTGCCGCGCCGGCCTCGGAACAGGCCGCCTGCAGCAGATGGGTTTTGCCTGATCCCGCTCCGCCCCACAGCCACATGGGCGCGATACCCGGCGCTCGCAGCGCGGTCACGATTTCCGCGTTCGGGCCCGGCGCAAAACTTGCGTAGACGGCGCCGGCGCGCAACCGAACGCCGAGCGCGAGCTGTTTCATGACTCGATTGCCCGGCGGCCGTACACCAGAACGTAGTCGATCCCGCTCACCGCGACGGTCGCAAACACCAGCGCGCCCAGCCACACGGTCACCCACTCGGAGGGAACCATGAATTTGGCGCGGCTCACCACCGCGAGGATGAAAGCGGCCTGGCAAAGCGTATTGAGCTTGCTGATCAGCGAGGGGTGCGCGGTCAGGGGTCCGATGACGAAACGGTACAACGCGGCCCCGGACACGATGATCGCATCGCGCGACACCGCCGCCGCCATCAGCCAGAGTGGCACGAGCTTCAGGACGCTCAAGGTCACAAACACGGTGGCGAGCAGCAGCTTGTCGGCGATCGGATCCAAAATGGCACCGAGCTCGCTCTGCCAGCCGAAACGCTTTGCCAGATACCCATCGGCAACATCGGACACCGCCGCCACGGCGAACAGCGCGATGGACAGCGCAAGCCGCTCATGCCAAAGCGCCGCCGCAATGGGCACGACCAGGAGAATCCTGATCACACTGATGATGTTGGGAATGTGGCGCAAGGACCAACGGCCGCTAACGATGCAGTTGGAAGCGCTGAATCCCGTTCTCGCCGGCAGCGATCGGCTGCATTCGCCCGTTCAATGACAGCGCACGCTGCAGGGCATCCACGCCGCCGCGCGTCGCCAACCGGAATCTGACCGCGTCCCCCGACAGCGACTCGACACTCACGTGCGAGATGAAGGTGAGCGACTCGAGATAGCTCTCGACACCGGCATAGTCGTGCAAATCGTTGATGCCGGTGACTTCGATGTCCACCGCAACCAGGCTGCCGCTCGCGGCAAACAGGCCCGCGTACAGATCGGCGGCCCGATTCACCCCTTCCAGCGTGCCGGAAAATTCACTGCTGCGGTCCTGAAATAGGTGCGTCCAGCGCACGTTGGCGGTCGCGGCCGTGCCGCTCGCCCGCCCGATCAGCACTCCATCGCAGCCCATGCGGCGGGCGATCTCCGCCAACGTCGACGGCGATCCGCTGTTCACGACCCCATAGTCGATGCGATATTTCTGCAGATCCGCCCCGCTCGGCCAGACCAGCGGCAGACCGCGAACCACCGCCGCCGCATCGATCGCCGATTTGAGGTCCCCGGTTTGATCAGCGGTGACGACATTGCCGGTTTGCGTGCCGGTTTGCACCGCCAACAGCAGCAGCGTCGTCGGCCGCTCGTGGCCCCACAGGGGTTGGCCATTTTGCGTCAGCCAGCGATCGATCGCCGGACCGTCGAACGATATCCACAACTGGCCGTCCGGGGCCGCCCGATACTGCTGAACGTAGCGCCGTGCGTTGTTGACCAGCGCACTCAAGGCCGGGTCCTCATCGGCATTGCGGCGGCCTGTCACCCGAATCAGCACCGTCTTCATGGCGTCCTGGAAGGCAGCCGTGTGCGCCGCGTCGGAGCGATCCGCCAAGGTTGCCGTCGCCTGATACATCTCGGCGCGCGTCAGCGCCAGCGCACCCTCCTGGCAACAAAGGCCCGCAAGGCACAGCCCCGCCAGGATAATGGTCCGCAAATATCGCTCCGAAAAGCGCCGTAAGTACTTGGCCATGGTGTTGTAAAATACCACAGCTGAACGGCCGGCCGCTTTGGCCCAAGGCCTACATGAAGGATCCTCTAATGACTGAGCGTGCGCCGGTGACTTATCGCGACGCCGGGGTCGACATTGACGCCGGCGACGAGCTTGTGGAGCGTATCAAGCCACGGGTGAAGCGCTCGATGCGGCCCGAGGTTCTGGGAGGCATCGGCGGCTTCGGCGCGCTGGTCGAGGTGCCATTGGAGCGCTACCGTAAGCCGGTATTGGTGTCCGGAACCGACGGTGTGGGTACCAAGCTGCGCCTGGCCATCGACACGCAGCGGCATGACGGAGTCGGAATCGATCTGGTCGCGATGTGCGTCAACGACGTTGTGGTCCAAGGCGCCGAACCGTTGTTCTTCCTGGATTACTATGCCAGCGGCAAGCTCGACGTCAACGTCGGCGAGCGCGTGATTGCCGGCATCGTCGAGGGCTGCGTGCAAGCCGGCTGCGCTTTGGTGGGCGGTGAAACGGCCGAGATGCCCGGCATGTATCACGGCAGCGACTATGATCTCGCGGGATTCTGCGTCGGAGTGGTGGAGAAGGAATCGATCATCGATGGCACCAAGACCCGCGCCGGCGACATCGTCCTGGGGCTGCCCTCCTCCGGGCCGCACTCCAACGGCTTTTCGCTGATTCGAAAGATATTGCAGCTGACCAATGCGGACATTCACGCCGATCTGCAGGGCATCGCGCTCATCGATCGGCTCATGGCGCCCACGCGCATCTACGTCAAGCCGCTGCTCAAGCTCATGGGCGAACTCGCCCCCCACGGCCTGTCGCACATCACCGGCGGCGGACTTCTCGACAATATTCCGCGGGTCCTGCCGGACGGACTGGAAGTCGTGCTGGAACGCAGCGCCTGGCGCCGCGAGCCGGTGTTCGACTGGCTGCAGCGCCAGGGCAGGATCGCCGATGCGGAAATGTACCGGGTTTTCAACTGTGGAATCGGCATGACGGTGCACGTCGCGGCCGCCGATGCGCAGCGTGCCATCGGCATTTTGCGCGCGGCGGGCCAGGAGGCGCTCATCATCGGCAAGGTCCAGAGCGGAACCCGAGGCGTCGTCATCGCTTGAGCACTCCGCCGCGGCAGCCGATCGTCATCCTGATTTCAGGCCGCGGCAGCAACATGCTGGCACTCATCGAGCGCAGCCGCGCCGGCAATGCCGCTTACTCGGTACGGGCGGTGATCTCCGATCGATCCGATGCCGCGGGTCTCGAAAGTGCCCGGCAGCGGAAGGTCGCGGCACGGGCCGTGGTGCGCTCCAAGGACATGGAGCGCGCGCGGTTCGACCAAATCCTGGCTGCGGCGATCGACGAGTACGCGCCTTCGCTCATCGTGCTCGCGGGATTCATGCGCATCTTATCCGCGCAATTCGTCGATCGCTATGCCGGAAAGATCTTGAACATTCACCCCTCGTTGCTGCCCAAGTATGCGGGGCTCGATACGCATCGGCGCGCACTCGAGGCGCACGACACCGAACACGGCGTGACCGTGCATTTCGTCACCGAGCAGCTGGACGGCGGGCCGCGCGTACTGCAATCCCGGGTGCCCGTCCTGCCGGGCGATACGGAGGCAACTTTGAGCCGGCGCGTACTGGTGCAGGAACATCTGATCTATCCCCTGGCCGTCAATTGGTTCGGTCAGGGTCGCTTGCGTTGCGAGGCAGGAGAAGCCTGGCTGGATGGGCGGCCACTGCGCGAACCGCTGCAATTTGCCGACATCGGCGCCGGGGAATTGCCATGAGGGCATCGGCAGCCGTTTTGTTGGCGGCCGCCGCCAGCGCCAACGCCGTCGGTGCCCATGCCGCCGCGCCGGCGCCGGAGGAGCCGCGCATCGCGCCCTTTTCCGCCCACTACCTGGCGGACTGGAAAGGCATCAATGTGGGAACCAGCGATATCCGGCTGGTGAAGGATGCCGAGCCGGGGCATTACGTGTACACCTGGACCATCACCGCCCGCGGGATCTTTCGAATCGCCTATCGAGACGATCTGGTTCAAAAGAGCTGGCTGAGCATCATCGGGGATCACGTGCGCCCGGACCGCTACCTCGGCAGGGAAGGCTCATCGACGGTGGAATTGAATTTTGACTGGCCCAACAGGCGCGCGACCGGCGTGTCGGAAACCAAGCCGGTGGATATCGCCCTGAAGGAAGGAACTCAGGATGTCATGTCCAGCCAGGTCGAGGTGATGCTGGATCTCAAGAACGGCAACCTGCCGAAGATCTTCCAAATCATCGACAAGGATCAGTTGAAGGAATTCAACTACGCCCAGGAAGGCAGCGCGAGAATTCGCACCGAGCTCGGCGAACTCGACACCGTGATCGTGACCAGCCAGCGCAGCGGCAACAACCGCGTCCTGCGGATGTGGTTCGCGCCCTCATTGGGATTCGTGCCGGTACAGGCGCAACGCAGCCGCGACGGCAAGGTCGAGCTTGCCATGCACATCAAGAGCCTCGATCAAGGCGTCAAGTCTTCGGCAGAGTGACTCCGCGCTGACCCTGATACTTGCCGCCGCGATCCTTGTACGAGGTTTCGCAAACCTCATCGGACTCGAAGAACAGCATCTGCGCCACGCCTTCGTTGGCGTAAATTTTCGCAGGCAGCGGCGTGGTGTTGGAAAACTCCAGCGTGACGTGCCCTTCCCACTCGGGTTCCAAAGGCGTTACGTTGACGATGATGCCGCAATTCTTCACGAATACGCCGGCTTCCAACGCGAAGTTACCCGCTTCGGGAACCGTCAGGCAATAGACGTCATGGTCACCGGGAATCTCGCGAATTGCCGTTACCTTGTGATTGCGATAGACCGGGTTCTCCAAATTGATCGGTCGATGGACCCTGGGATCATAAGGAAACCCGTCCATTGGCTGGTAGACACTCTCATGACCGCGAATCAGATCCCGATACAACGGCATGAGTGCATCACCGGGCCGGAGCGTGTGCGCCGGCGTCATCCTCGCGTCGCGCATCATGAACGGATGATCCGGTGTTGCGCGGATCCGGGCACCGTTGTCCAGTTCAATCTCGAGCAGCGAATCTCGACCGATAAATCGAGGCGCCTCGAGAAGGCTTGTAATTACGCAACCATCCCTGCCAATGCTATATCCCTTGAAGCGTCTAACCGAGCCGTACGCTCTGGCCATTTCCTCGAGTGTCGAGGAGGCGTCATCGACCAAAGCGACCCGTGTGTCGCCCGAAAAGCAGCGCGCATAAGTCGAATTGTGCACGATGAGATCGTTGGCCACGAAGTTGTGCAGCTTTGGCACCGAGATGTCGAATACTGCTTCTTCGCCGACGGAATCGATGCTTTCGACGGTATCCCACATTGGCCCGTCGATGAGAGGACTGACATACAGATCGCCTGTTGCCGGCGCCACTTTGCCTGCCACATGGGACGAGGCTGATTTACCTGTTTGCATATGAATATTCAAAGCACTTGGCGGTACGCCCCCGACACGGGCGGCCATGCCGATCATGGGCCAAGCTTCGGCAGGCAGCGAGTCGAAGTTGCTTTTATACCGGGGCTGAGCCTTGATCATCGGCAGCACTTGGACATCCAGCCTCTGCTGTTTCACGCAGCCCGGCGTAAAGCCGATTTTCTCGGCAAAGCGCCGGATCTGATCCTTGTCCGTGATTTGAATCCTGCACGCCCGCGTGCCGATTGCGGTTGTCTTCTCGCGAATCAGCGAAAACACGCCGAATCTCAGCAACAGGTGATGCACGTCCTCGATCAATCTTCGGGATTTCGAGTAGTACTCGAGAAACACTCCCGCCTTCGAGCTGTAAACGCTCCCGTCGCCGCTGAACAGTGATTGAAGAAACAATCGAACCGCACTTTCCGGCGCCGTGAAGATGCACTGCGGAACAAACTTATCGCCCGCTCCGATATTCAAGTGATGCTTTTGCAGCCAGATATGCGCGCGATTGCGCTCGGGAATTCCGCCCCGGTCTCTTCGATCGACCAGGCGGTAACCATAATTCCCGTTGAAGGTGACGACACCCAGTTCCGAATCCGCCATGCATCGTTCCAGTAAGCGAACCATGGCCGGATCGGCGGTCGTGTAGGTCGGGTTGTGTCCCGGGGTGTCGCATTGCCCTTCGGAGCTCATCAATCCCAGCAAACTCGCCTCCCAATCGGGAATGGGAGTTTTGCCGAAAACCGGAATGTCCCGGGCCGCGGCTATTCGATCGCCCGGACGCAGATCCTCGAGCGGCACCCAGCCCTTTAGCTCGAGGAAGGGATGATTCGCGGTCGCGCGAATGCGCAGTCCCGCGCGGGTACGAAGCTCAAAGACCTCTTTCCTGCCCTGCGGAACAAATGCTGAAACTTTGGCGGGTTTGAGGCGCCAGGCATCGAGCGCGAGCGTCGATTTACCAAAGCGCATTTCCGTGATCGGCAGGTACGCCCCGCTATCCGCATCAACGACCCGGGTGTCGCCTGTGACGCATTTTCCAAGACACACGGTGAGTACGCTGCGAGGAATCCGAAAATATTCCACCGTGCTCGCGAGCGCGAAGGAGTTCGGCGGGATGATGCACACCGGGCCTTTGAAATCGACGAAAGATTTCTCGTCGAATTTTTTCGGATCGACGATGGTCGAATTGATGTTGGTGAAAATCTTGAAGTCGTCGGCGCAGCGCACGTCATAGCCGTAACTCGAGGTCCCGTAGGACACGATCTTGTGGCCGTCCGCAACGCGCACCTGCTGCGCCGAGAACGGTTCGATCATGGCATGCTCTGCCGCCATCTTCCTGATCCAACGGTCGCTTTTTATGCTCATTAAGTCGCTTCAATGGTTATTTTGGGAAATGCCCGGCTGTAATCCTTGTTCAGCGTGGCGAGCCGCGCCGCGGTGCGGCGCGCCATCAAAAAGTACGCGCGCGCGCGTTCGCTATTCGGTTCCGCCACCACGGTCGGTGAACCCCCGTCGGCTTCTTCGCGAATCCGGATGTCCAGCGGCAGCTCGCCCAGCAGCTGCACGCCGTACTGTGCCGCCATGCGCGCACCGCCGCCGCTGCCGAATATATGCTCTAGGTGCCCGCACTGACTGCAGACGTGCAGGCTCATGTTCTCGACGACGCCGAGCACGCGCACCTCGACTTTCTCGAACATTTTTAGCCCCTTGCGGGCGTCCAACAGGGCGATATCCTGGGGCGTGGTGACGATGACGGCGCCGCTGACCGGCACCCGCTGCGCCAGAGTCAGTTGAATATCGCCCGTGCCGGGCGGCATGTCGACCACCAGATAATCCAGATCACCCCAGGTGGTGTCCCCGAGAAGCTGGGTGAGCGCCTGGGTCACCATCGGCCCGCGCCAGGCCATGGGCTGCTCCGAATCGATCAAGAAGCCGATGGACATCACTTCCACGCCGTGCGCGCGCAGGGGCTCCATGTGCTTGCCGTCGGTGCTGACCGGCTTGGAACCCGCAAGCCCCATCATCAGCGGCTGGCTCGGGCCATAGATATCGGCATCCAGCAGCCCCACCTTGGCGCCCTGTGCGGCCCAGGCAAGCGCCAGATTTGCCGCGGTGGTCGACTTGCCCACACCGCCCTTGCCGGATGCCACCGCCACCACATTCTTGACGTTTGCCAACGGCTTGAGAGTCCTCTGGACCGCGTGTGCCGTGATCGAGGCGCTCAAATGCAGCTCCAGGCGCGCGGCGCCGAGTACCGCGCCCAAGTGCTTTTGCAACGCGTCGCGCAATTCAGGCACATAGTCGGCGCAAGGGAAGCCTAGAACCAGTTCGACGTCGACCCGATCGGCGCGGGAGTCAACCGACTTCACCGCTTTGGCCTCGCCGAAGCTCTGGCCCAGATAGGGATCGGTATAGGTGCTTAAGGAATCGCGGATCGCGTCATCCGCGGTAGAGGGTTGATTCATAAGGAACCTGCATTGTACCGCACACAGCTATATTCGTGACGTGTGGCATAATTCCGATCTGAGAATCAAGACCAGGGAAGGCGCCTCAATTAAAGTAACAATGGGTGACCCTCCGGGGAATGTTTAGCTTAGGCGCCGAATGACCTTATTCGCCAATTACCGTGCTGATCGGCTCATTGCCGAAGTCAAGTCCAGCGGCAATCCAAGCAGCCCGCTGGCGCAGAAGGCATTGGAGAAACTGTCGGCGCTAGGGTCTGATGCCATTGACCCCATCGTCGACGCGCTGGCCACGTCCGAGAAGCGCGAGACCGCCGTATACGTCGAGGTACTGTCCCGGCTCATTGACCCCAAGACACTGCCGGTCCTGTTGAAGGCCATGTCGGAAGCGAGCGGTCGCGCCATGTCGGGAATCGCCTGGGCGCTGTCATCCAGCAAGAACTATCCCCCACACGCCCTGCTCGATGCGCTGACCAAGCCGGGCATGCCCAAACAGGCATTGCTCGATGTGATTGCCGCGCAGAAGGCCCGCTACACCGTGCGCGAATTGCTCAACGCCGCGTACACGCAGGAACCCAGCGAAAGAAACGGCTTGTTCAAGATCATCGGCGAAGTCGCCGATGAATCCTCGGTCGACGATTTGATCGCCAGAATAGAGGGCAAAGACCCGGTTGCGCGGCTGCACATCATCAATGTCCTGGCGCGGTTCAATCTGCCCAAGGTGCAGCAGGCGGTGCAGAAGCAGTTGAAGGACAGCAGCAAGTTCATACGTTCCGCCGCGTTGTCGGCGCTTGCCAATATGGATGGCTCGTTCGACATGCCGTTGTTGGTCGGGATGCTGCGCGATCCGGAAATCGAGGTGCAGAACAAGGCGGTCGATGTGGTCGTGAAGGCCAACCACCCCGAAACCATCAAATACCTGGTGGACGTGCTCAAGGATGAGAACGAATATGCCCGGCGCGCCGCGGTCGAGGTCTTGAACGTCGTCGGCACCTCGAAGTCTGTCAAGTATCTGCTGGAAGTCATTGCCGACAGCGATTGGTGGGTGCGCACGCGCGCGGCCGATGCACTCGGCAAGATCGGCGGTCCGCGCGTGGTCGACGCCGTGCTCACGCTCATCAAGGACGAAAACCAGGATATCCGCCGCGCCGCCATCGAGATCTTGAACCAGACCAAGGATGAGCGCGCGGTAGCCCAGCTCATCGAGGCGACGCGCGACAAGGATTGGTGGGTGAGCGAACGCGCGGTCGATGCACTGGCGGAAATCGGCAGCACCAAGGCGCTGCCGCGCTTCATCGACATGCTGCAGGGCGAAGCCAAGTCCCTGCCCACGGTCATCCGTGCGATCGGCAAAATCGGCGATCAGCGCAGTCTCGAGAGCCTGCTGCCGATGCTGTCGAGGCCGGAAAATGAGATCAAGGTGGAGGCCATCGCTGCACTGGCGAAACTGGCGGACGAGCGCCGCGCCGACACCATTCGCGTGCGTTTGCAGGCGGTCTCGACCACCTCCGACGGCACATTGAGCCAGGCCGTCGCGCGCGCCATGCAAGAGCTCGACAATCGCTTCTCCACGCAGCAGATCGCCGCGAATCAGCGTGCGGAAAAGATGCAGGAACCCGCCAAGACGCTGCTCATCGACAATCAGGCGCTGGCAAATGTGGTCAAACAGGCGGAAGACACCGCCGCATCGGCCAAGCTGGACATCGCGACCTTGAAGCCCGGAGATGTCATCGAGGGGCGCTACAAGTTCATCGAAAAGATCGGCAAGGGCGCCTTCGGCACCGTGCTGCTGATGGAAGACACGGTCGTCGAAGAGCGCCTGATCCTCAAATTCTTGAACCCGAATGTCTCTTCCGACGAGGAGATGATGAAGCGTTTCGTGCACGAGCTGCGCTACAGCCGCAAGATCACCCACAAGAATGTCATCCGCATCTATGACTTCCTGTACATCCGCGGCAATTACGCCATCTCGATGGAATACTTCCCGTCGCACACCCTGGGCGGAGAAATCGTCAACGAGAAGCCCGTGGTGCTCAAGCGCGCCGTCAAGTTCGCCATTGACATCGCGACCGGCATGGCGGTGGCGCATCAGGCCGGAATCGTGCATCGCGATTTGAAGCCGGCCAATGTGCTGATCGACAACGAGGGATTGCTGAAGATCGTGGACTTCGGTGTTGCCGCGGCGCAAAGCCAGGGAGATACGCAGTTGACCAAGACCGGCTATGTCATCGGCTCGCCGAAGTACATGGCGCCGGAACAGATCCTGGGCAAGAAAGTCGACGAGCGGGCCGACATTTACAGCCTGGGCGTCATCATGTACGAGATGTTCGCCGGCGTGCCGCCCTACTCGCGCGGCGATCACATGTCGGTCATGTACCAGCATGTGCAGGGCAAGGCGCGCCAGCCGATCGAAATCAACAAAGAGCTGCCGCCGGAGCTCAACAGCCTGGTCGTGAAATGCATGTCCCTGGACAAGGCAAAACGGGCTCAAAGCATGGATGAGCTGCGCCTGGCGCTCGAGAAATTCCTGTAACGCTTGACGCAGCTCACGTTTACGGCCTTTATCGGGCGCTAAACACTCGAAAAACCAAGCGCTTACGGGTAGCCTTATACGTTATGGCAAGAATCGACGCGTTCCTCAAGCTGGGCGTGGCCCAGGGTTGTTCGGACCTGCATCTGGCGGTCGGCGTGCCCCCCATGCTGCGCATGCACGGGGACCTGATGCCCATCAAGTTCCGCAACTTGGGCGACGCCGAACTCGAGGCCTACATCACCGAAGTCCTGACGCAGTCGCAGCTCAAAGTCCTGCGTGAGGGCAACGACCTGGACTTCTCCTACGTATCGACCGAGGGCGGGCGCTTTCGCGTCAACGTGTTCCGCAAGGAAACCGGGATCGGCGCGGCGTTCCGATCGATTCCGACCACCATGCCCAGCATGGATCAGCTCGGCCTGCCGCCGGTCGTGAAGAAACTCTGCGACTACCATCAGGGCATGATCCTGGTCACCGGTTCCACCGGAACGGGCAAGACCACCACCCTGGCCTCGATGATCGACTACCTCAATTCGACCCGGTCCCTCAACATCATCAGCCTCGAGGACCCGATCGAATTCGTTCACCGCAGCAAGACCAGCCAGGTGATACAGCGCGAATTGGGCACGCACCTGCCGTCGTTTTCCGAGGGCGTGCGCGCCGCCATGCGCGAGGATCCCGACGTGATCCTGGTCGGGGAAATGCGCGATGCCGAAACCATTTCCATGGCAATGACGGCCGCCGAGACCGGACATCTGGTGCTGGGCACCTTGCATACCACCAGCGCCACGAAGACCATCGATCGCATCATCGATGCGCTGCCGAACGATGAGCGTGAGCAGACCAAGACGTTTCTTGCCAATAGCCTCATCGCGGTGATTACCCAGATTCTGCTCAAGACCCCGGATCAGCGCGCGCGCAAGGCCGTCTGCGAAGTCATGGTGCTGACCAAGGCGATCGGCAAGCTCATCATGACCGACCAGACCCACCAGATACCCAGCCAGCTGCAAATGGGCAAGGAATACGGCATGCAGCTCATGGATCAGGCATTGCTCGCGGCCATCAATGCCAAGGAAGTCGATCCCGAGCACGCGTATACGTATGCCTCCGACAAGCGCCAATTCCAGCGCTTCGTGACCGACATGTCGGGCGCGCCGGTGGCTGAACCGGCGGCGCCGCCCTGAAGAAGCCATGCCAGCCATCGATCAATTCCTGACTCAAGTCCTCGAGCGCAACGGCTCGGACCTGCATTTCCTGGCGGGCGATCCGCCGCGCGTGCGTCAATACGGCGAACTGAAGGCTTTGAACGATCAGCCGCTGAGCGCCGAGTCGGTCAAGAACACCCTGTATGAAATCATGCCGAAACTCGCGGTCGAGCGATTCGAGGAAAAGGACGGCACCGACTTCGCCTACGCCATCCCCACGGTTGCGCGCTTTCGCGTCAACGTCATGCGGCAATTGAACGGCATGGGCGCGGTGTTCCGCGCAATCCCCTCCAGCGCCAAAACCGCCGAGGAACTCAAGCTGCCGCCGGCCGTCATGGACATGTGCAAGATCAACAGCGGCCTGATTCTCGTGACCGGCAAGACCGGGTCCGGAAAATCCACGACCCTGGCCGCCATGATCGACGACATCAATCGGCGCGAAAAAGGCCATATCCTCACCATCGAGGATCCGATCGAGTTCGTTCACGCGCGCAAGAACTGCCTGATCAGTCAGCGCGAAATCGGCGTGCATGCGGCAAATTTCGCCTCCGCCTTGAATTCAGCGTTACGCGAAGATCCGGACGTGATTCTGGTGGGCGAGCTTCGCGACCTGGAAACCATGAGCATTGCCGTCACCGCCGCGGAAATGGGCATTCTCGTCATGGCGACCCTGCACACCAACGGCGCGGCGCCCACGGTGGATCGCCTGGTGAATGCATTCCCCGCGGATAAGCAGCCGCATGTGCGCACCATGCTCTCGACCAGCTTGCGCGGAGTGGTCTCGCAGCAGCTCATTCAAAAGGTCGATAAGCAGGGCCGGGTGGCGGCGCTCGAGATTCTCGTCAATACGCCCGCCGTGGCAAATCTGATTCGCCAGGGCAAAATGGATCAATTGGAAAACGCCATGCAGAGCGGCGCGGCCAACGGCATGAAGCTCATGGACACTGCGATCCAGGCGCTGTTCGACTCCCGGCAGATTTCCGGCAAAGAAGCCTTCAAAAAGTCCATCAACAAATCCAAATTCGAGCAGTTCCGCGAAGCTTCCTGAGACCTGGCGCGAATTTCGCCATACGGCGAGCGCCGCCGCGACCGCCCCGCCCCGTCATGGCATAATTTGTCATGACTCAACGACGCCGAATCCTGGTCACCAGCGCACTGCCCTACGCCAACGGCCCCCTGCACCTCGGCCATATCCTCGAGACCGTGCTGACCGACATCTGGGTGCGCTTTCAAAAGTTGCGCGGCCACGAATGCCACTACGTCTGCGCGGATGACACGCACGGCACGCCCATCATGCTCAAGGCGCAGTCGGAGGGGATCACCCCGGAGCAGCTGATCGCGCAGGTGCATACCGATCATCAGCGCGACCTCAACGACATGCTGATCGGCATGGATAATTTCGGCTCGACCCACTCGGCCGAGAACAAGGCGCTGTGCGAACGCATGTACCGGCTGCAGCGCGAGGCGGGATACATCGACCGGCGCAGCGTGCGCCAGGCCTACGATGACTCGGCCAAGATGTTTCTGCCGGATCGCTACGTCAAGGGAATCTGCCCGGTGTGCGCCACCCCGGATCAATACGGCGATTCCTGCGAGAACTGCGGATCCACCTATACCCCCGCCGACCTCAAGGACCCGGTTTCCGTGGTGAGCGGCACCAAGCCGGTATGGCGCGAATCCGAGCATTATTTCTTCCGCTTGAGCGCCTTTGAAAAACCGTTGAGCGCCTGGGTCGGCAGCGGCGCGGTACAGGAGAGCGTCGCACGCAAGCTGGACGAATGGTTCTCCCAAGGGCTTCGCGACTGGGACATCTCGCGCGATGCGCCGTATTTTGGCTTCGAGATTCCGGATGCGCCCGGCAAGTACTTCTATGTCTGGTTCGATGCGCCGATCGGATATCTTGCGAGTTTTACGCAGTTATGCGCCCGCACCGATCTTAAGTTCGAGGATTTTTTCGCGGCCGATTCGAACACCGAGCTGCATCATTTCATCGGCAAGGACATTCTGTACTTTCACACGCTTTTCTGGCCGGCCGTGCTGCAGGCGTCCCACATGCGCCGCCCGACCGCGGTGCACGCCCATGGCTTTCTCACCATCAACGGCACCAAGATGTCGAAGGCGCGCGGGACCTTCATCACCGCGCGGCGCTATCTGCAGAATTTCCCGGCCGAGTACCTGCGCTACTATTTCGCCGCCAAATTGGGTTCCGGCATCGACGACATGGACATGAATCTGGATGAGTTCGCGACGCGGCTGAATTCGGAGATCGTCGGAAAACTCGTGAATATCGCCAGCCGCTGCGCGGGCTTTGTCACCCGCTCCTTCGGCGGCCGGCTGGCCGAGCGGCTGGAGGACCCCGCGCTGCATGCCCAATTCGTCGCCGCCGGCGAGGCCATCGCAGCAAGCTACGAGACGCGCGACATGGCGGCCGCCGTGCGCGACATCATGGCGCTGTGCGACCGCGCCAATCAGTACGTCGACTCGCGCAAGCCCTGGATGCTCGCCAAGGATCCGGACAAGGCTGCGGAGGTGCAGATCGTTTGCACGCAGGCCTTGAATCTGTTTCGCGTGCTGATGATCTATCTCGAGCCCGTATTGCCGGCGATGGCGGCGCGCAGCAGCGCGTTTTTCCAGGAATCGGCCTGGAGCTGGTCCACCGCGGCCACGCCGCTGCTGGGCACCAGCATCAAGCCTTACGAGGCGCTGGCGCTGCGGCTCGATCCCAAGGCGGTGTCCCGATTGGTGGAACCCGAACCCGCGGCGCCCGCCGCCGGGCCGGCCAACGGCGGGCCGTCCGACACCGCAACCCTTGCGGCTGCCGCCTCGGTCGAGGGCAACCTGATTTCGATCGATGATTTTCTGCGCATCGATCTGCGCGTCGCCAGGATCTTGAACGCCGAATTCATCGCCGGCGCCGACAAGCTGCTGAAGCTGCGCATCGATGTGGGCGAACTGGGCGAGCGCGACATTTTCGCCGGCATTCGCGCCGCCTACGATCCCGCCGCGCTGGTGGGAAGGCTCATCGTCGTGGTAGCCAATCTGGAGCCGCGCAAAATGCGCTTCGGCACATCCGAGGGGATGATGCTGGCCGCCGGTCCCGGGGGTAAGGACATTTTCGCGTTGTCGCCGGATTCGGGCGCGACGCCCGGCATGCGCGTCAAATGATATGAGCGAGCAGACCGCGCCAGAGCTGGCGGGGCGCATCGATGCATTGCTTCCCCAGACTCAATGCACGCGTTGCGGCTATTCCGGATGCAGCCCCTATGCCGCCGCAATCGCCGCGGGAGAGGCTGAGATCAATCAATGCCCGCCGGGCGGCAACGGCACCGTTGCGGCGCTCGCGCGCCTGTTGAACCGCCCGGTACTGCCCTTGAACCCCAAGCATGGGCTCGAGTCTCCGCCGAGCGTTGCCTGGATCGATGAAAGCCGCTGCATCGGCTGTGCCCGCTGCCTGAGTCCCTGTCCGGTGGATGCCATTGTCGGCGCGCAGAAATACATGCACACCGTGCTCAGCGGCAGCTGCACGGGCTGCGAGCTGTGCCTGGCGCCCTGTCCGGTCGATTGCATCGAGATGCGGCCGGCACCGCCGCAATCCGTCAATCAGCCCGCGGTGAACCGCAGCCGCCATGTCGCGCACACGACGCGGCTCGCGAATCAGAGCGCGGAGCGCCAGCGGCAGCTGGATGCCAAAAAGGCAACCGCCATGGGCCGCGCGTAAGCCGCCATGAATGCGCAAAAACGCCAGGCGATCTTCACCCGGCTGCGCGCGGCCAACCCGCAGCCGCGCACCGAATTGGTGTATGCATCCGCGTTCGAACTGTTGGTGGCCGTCATTCTTTCCGCTCAGGCAACCGACAAGAGCGTCAACAAGGCGACCGTGGAATTGTTTCGCGCGGCGAACAACCCCGCCGCCGTGCTCGCGCTGGGCGTCAAGCGGCTCTCGAAGTACATCAAATCCATCGGACTGTATAACGCCAAGGCCAGGAACATCATCGCCATGTCCGCGCTGCTGCTCGAGCGACACGCCGGACAGGTGCCCACCACACGCGAGTTGCTCGAGGAATTGCCGGGTGTCGGGCGCAAAACCGCGAACGTCATCTTGAACACGGCCTTTGGCCACGCAACCATTGCGGTGGACACGCATATCTTTCGGGTGGCGAACCGCACCGGGATCGCGCCCGGCAAAACGGTGCGCGAAGTCGAGGAAAAGCTGATGAAATTCGTACCGCCGGAATTTCGCCTGGATGCGCACCATTGGCTGATTCTGCACGGGCGCTATGTGTGCAAGGCCAGGCAGCCTGCCTGCCCCGGCTGCATCCTCCTGGACTTGTGCGAATATCGCCATAAGACGCGCGCATGAGCATTTTCGACAGCCATTCGCGTGATCAATTGCGGACTGCCTATGCGGAAGCCTGGGCCAAGCACCTGGCGCGGGCGCCGCTCACGCCGCTCGAAGCGCAGATCGCCGATGTCATCGGCGCACACCCTGAGTACCAGCGCGTCGTGTCGGACGCGGACGCCGCGCTCGGATTCGAGCCCGACGGCGCCGGCATCGCCGACAATCCGTTTTTACATATGGGGCTGCACCTCGCGGTGCGCGAACAGATCGCCATCGACCGGCCTCCCGGCATACGCGATCTGCACCGCCAATTTCTGGCCCGCCGCGCGGATGTGCATCTGGCCGAGCATGCACTGATGGAAGCCTTGGGCGAAGAATTGTGGACCGCGCAGCGCAATGGCCGCGCACCGGATGAACAGCGGTACTTGGCGGTGGCCCGCTCTCGCCTGGCGGCCGCCCGCTAGTTTCCGACCCGAAGGTTAACGAAGTTTCATGAGCGCTTCATCGGAGCGCCTGTAGGGCGCAGCTATTGTTGCCTGCTCACAGGTCATAGTGGAATCAGCATGCGTCCTGCATTTGCGGCGAGCGCTCTGTGCCTCGGCCTTCTAGTGCTTGCCGCCCGGCCGGCCGCTGCGCAGACGCCTGCGCCTTCGACTCCCGTACCTGCCGCCGCAGCGCCGGCCGCAGCGCCGGCTCCGGCGTCGACCGCCAATGATGCCGCCGCCCGGCACTTGAAGCGCACCGCATGTCTGAAGGAAGCGAGAACCAAGAAATTGATCGGTGCCAACAAAACCGCATTCTTGAAGAACTGCATCGATGCGCCTGCCAGGGCCATCTCCGCCAACCGCCTCGGCCCCGATCGCCCCTGATCTCAGAATTTTCGCGCCGGCGTGGCGGTGATCGTCAGCCGCACGGTGTCGGGCGCGGCATTGCTCAATTGCAGCATGAAAGGCCGCGTTCCGATCAGATCGTACTCGAGGATCTTATGCGGCGAATTGCAGCCGCGCTGTCCCTGAAAATCGGTGGCGGCGACCAGCGCACCATTTGACACCACATCGATCCAGAACGGCATGTCGATGGAGATGCGGTAGCTGCCGCCCGCCGGGATTTTGAACCTCACCATTCCGGCGTGCGAGCCCCCGCGCGGATTTTTCTTGGCGGGCGTCACGGCGAAAGTCACCTGCGGCTGGGCCGGGAGCTTCAGTTCGTAGAGATGATCGAGTTGCACCGTGGGCGCGGATTTGGCGCTCGCCGCCGCCGCCAGGGAGGTCGGCGAACCGGCAAACAGCGTGCGCTCCTGCGTGACGTCCCATCTGAAATCCACGCATGTCTGGTCCGCAAGCGCGGGAATCGCGGCCCACGCGGCGCTCGCCAGTAAAAAAGTCGTCAGGGTTTTGCGAAACATCGGCCTAGCGCTTGGGTATGTAAAGATCCGTCAACGTGCCGTCGAAGGCTTCCGCGGCAAAGGCGACGGTCTCCGACAGGGTCGGGTGGGGATGTATGGTCAATCCGATATCGGTCGCATCGGCCCCCATTTCGATGGCCAACGCCACCTCCGAAATCAGATCGCCGGCGTTCGTGCCGACGATGCCCGCCCCGAGCAGGCGATGAGTTTCCTGGTCGAACAGCAGCTTGGTGAATCCCTCGTCGCGATTCAAGGCCAACGACCGGCCGCTCGCGGCCCAGGGGAACATGCCCTTGCCGTATCGAATGCCGCGCGCCTTTGCCTCGGTCTCGGTGAGACCGGCCCAGGCGATTTCCGGATCGGTATACGCGACTGACGGAATACAGCGGGCGTCAAATGCGGCCTTGTGCCCGGCCGCAACTTCCGCGGCCACCTTGCCCTGGTGGCTGGCCTTGTGCGCCAGCATCGGTGCGCCGGCGATGTCGCCGATGGCGAAAATATGCGGCACGTTGGTGCGCATCTGCTTATCCGCGTCAATGAGGCCGCGTGCGCTCACCGCGACACCCGCCGCCGCTGCGTTGATGACATTACCATTGGCGCTGCGGCCCACGGCCACCAGCACGCGATCGAACAATTGCGGCTCCGGCGCACCGGGACCCTCGTACGTCGCGCGCAAGCCTTCGGGCAGCGCCTCGAGTTTGCCCACTTTGGTCTTGAGCAAAATCTTCTCATAGCGCTTTTCGATACGCTTTTGCAGCGGCCGCACCAGATCACGGTCGGTGCCCGGCATGAGCCCGTCGGAGAGCTCCACCACGGTCACCTTCACGCCGAGGGCATCGTAAACGCAAGCCATCTCCAGGCCGATGATGCCGCCGCCGATGACCAGTAAGCGCTTGCAGTCCACCGGCAGGTCCAGTGCGCCGCTCGAATCGATGACGCGGGGATCCGCGGGCAATCCGGGCAGCAGCGCGGATTCGGATCCGGCCGCGATGATGCACTGCTTGAAATCCACACGCTGCGTTCCGTCCTTCGCCTTGACTTCGAAGGAATGCGGGCCCGTGAACCTGGCCTCACCCTGAACGAGGGTCACCTTGCGTTGCTTGGCGAGCAGCATCAGACCATTGGTCAATCGGGTGACCACCTTGTCCTTCCAAATGCGCAGCCGATCGCGGTCTATCTCGGGAGCCCCGAAGACAATGCCGTTCGCGGACATGTCGGCCGCATCTTCGATCACTTTCGCCGCGTGCAGCAGCGCCTTGGATGGAATGCAGCCGACGTTCAGGCACACGCCCCCGAGCACGGGCCAGCGTTCGATCAGCGTCACCTTGAGACCCAGATCCGCCGCGCGAAATGCCGCCGTATACCCGCCGACGCCCGCTCCCAGCACCACCAGTTCGGCGGCCCCGGGAGGCGCGTTGTCCACGGGCTTGGCGGCGGTCGGGGACGGCGCAGGACCTGAAGAGCCGGCGGGTTTTGCGGCCGGCGCGGCCACCGGTGGCGCTGCCGGCGCCGATGCAGCGGCCGGCGCCTTCGCCGGGGCGGCCGCATCGGACTCCACGGTTGCGATCAGCGTGCCGGATGAAACGGCATCGCCCTTCTTGATGTCGACCGAGTAGATCACGCCGCTCACCGGCGACGGCACATCCATGGCGGCCTTGTCGGATTCCAAGGAAATCAGCGCATCCTCAACGGCAATCTTGGCGCCGGGCTTGACGAGCACCTCCAATACCGTGACGCCTTTGGCGTCGCCGAGGTCGGGAACCCGCACCTCCACGGTGCTCATAGCAACGCCTTCACGTCAGCCAGCTTCTCGGCCAGGAACACCACGAAGCGGGCCGCCTCGGCGCCGTCGATGACGCGATGGTCGTAGGACAGCGACAGGGGCAGCATCAGCCGCGGCACGAAGCCGCCGCGCTCGTACACCGGCTTCTGCGAAGCCCGCGATACGCCCAGGATCGCCACTTCCGGGGCGTTGATGATGGGCGTGAAATACGTGCCGCCGATTCCGCCCAGGCTCGAAATGGTGAAACTGCCGCCCTGCATTTCGGTGGCCTTGAGTTTGCCGCTGCGCGCTCTCTGCGACAGCGATCCGAGAGCGCGCGCGGTTTCATAAATGCTCAGCCGCTCGGCATTTGCGATGACCGGCACCACCAGGCCGTTCGGCGTGTCGGCTGCGAAACCGATGTTGAAATACTTCTTGAACACCAGGTTCTCGCCGCTTTCGTCCAGCGAGGCATTGAATCGCGGAAATTCCTGCAAGGCCAGGATGCAGGCCTTGATGATGAATACCAGCGGTGTGAGGCGCACTTCCTCCTGGGCCGCCTTGCTCTTCAAGGCGCCGCGCGCAGCCTCCAGATCGGTGATGTCGGCATCCTCATGCTGTGTCACATGCGGCAGATTCAGCCAGCTCGCCTGCAGGCGCGCGCCGGAGATCTTCTGGATGCGCGATAGCGGCTTGATGTCCACGGGCCCAAAGTGCGCGAAGTCGACCACCGGCACCCGCGGCAGCGCCGCGCTCGGTGCGGCGCCGCCGGCGGCCGACAACAACGCCTTGACGTGAGCCTTGACGTCACCCTCGGTGATGCGGCCCTTGACGCCGCTGCCGTGGATTCTGCCCAGATCCGCACCCAGTTCGCGCGCAAATTTTCGCACCGAGGGGCTCGCGTGAGCCTTCGAGAACGCCAGCTCATCGATCACCACCGGCGACGCCTCGCGCGGTGCCGGCGCAGGGCTCGGCGCAGGCTGGGCGCCGACGCCGGGCGCGTTGTCGCTCGGCGCGGAGGCGTCGCGCGGCGCGGAGGCGTCGCTCGCCGGCTCCTTCGGCGCTTGTTGCGCCGCTGCGGGAGCGGCCGGTTTGCCGCCCGAGGACGGCGCGCCCGCGGGCGCCGCGGCCTCTGCCGGTGCCGCGGCCTCCGCCGGCTCGAGCGTGAGGATCAGCGAACCTTCGGATACCTTGTCGCCCTTCTTGAGCTTGACCTGTGTGATCTTGCCGGCAGCGGGTGCCGGCACGTCCATGGCCGCTTTTTCGGTCTCGATGGTGACCAGCGGCGTCTCTTTTTCGATCTGTTGACCGTCCTTCACCAGCACATCGATGACATTGACGTCTTTGAAACCGCCGATATCCGGAACCAGAACTTCGATTGGGCTTGCCATGATCTACACCGACACGGGATTGGATTTTTCCGGATCGATGCCGAAAGTCTGCATCGCCTTGTTCACCGTTTGCGCATCGATCTTGCCCTCATCCGAGAGGGCCTTCAGGGCGGCCACCACCACATAGTGGCGGTCGACCTCAAAAAACCGGCGCAGCTCGGCGCGCGAGTCGCTGCGCCCGAATCCGTCCGTGCCCAGCGCCGTGTATGGGCCCGGCACCCATTGTCTGATTTGATCCGCCACCGTCTTCATGTAGTCGGTCGCCGCAACGAACGGCCCTTCGCGCTCGGCGAGCACCTGCTCGATGTAAGTCTGCCTGCGCGGTTCGCCCGGGTGCAGCATGTTCCAGCGCTCCGTCGCCAGTGCGTTTCTGCGCAGCTCGCTGAAGCTGGTCACCGAATAGACGTCCGCCGGCACGCCGTAGCTCTTCTCGAGCAATTCCGCGGCGGCCAGCACCTCGCGCAATATCGTGCCCGAACCGAACAGCGTGACGCGCACTTTGCCGCGGCCGCCGATCTGCAGCAGGTACATTCCGTTCAAGATTCCCTGCGCCACGCCGGCCGGCATCGCCGGATGCGCATAATTTTCGTTCATGACGGTGATGTAGTAGAAAACGCTCTCCTGCTCCTGATACATGCGGCGCATCCCATCCTGCACGATCACCGCCAACTCGTAGGCATACGTGGGATCGTAGGCCACGCAGTTCGGCACCGTGGTCGCCACCAGCTGGCTGTGGCCATCCTGATGCTGCAATCCTTCGCCGGCGAGCGTGGTGCGGCCGGCGGTGCCGCCGATCAGGAATCCGCGCGCCTGGCTGTCGCCCGCGGCCCAGATGAAATCGCCGACCCGCTGGAAGCCGAACATCGAGTAGTAAATATAGAACGGCACCATGCTCACGCCGTGGTTCGAGTACGCGGTGGCCGCCGCGATCCACGAGCACAGGCTGCCCGCTTCGTTGATACCTTCCTCGATGATCTGTCCCTGCTTGTCTTCGCGGTAGAACATCAGCTGGTCCGCGTCCTGCGGCGTGTACAATTGCCCCATCGAGGAATAGATGCCGACCTGCCGGAACATGCCTTCCATGCCGAAGGTGCGCGCCTCGTCCGGGACGATGGGTACGATGTGCCTGCCGATATTCTTGTCCTTCACCAGGCTGGTCATCATCCGCACCAGCGCCATGGTGGTCGAGATCTCCCGATCGCCGGTCCCTTCGAGCAGCGAGCTGAACACTTCGAGCGGCGGCACCACCAGCGGCGGGGCCGAGGTGTTGCGCGCCGGCAGATATCCGCCCAGTGCGGTGCGCCGTTCCTGCAGGTAGCGCATCTCTTCGCTGTCCTGGGCCGGCTTTCTGAACGACAGTCCGGCGATTTCTTCGTCCGTGATCTGGATGTTGAAGCGATCGCGCACTTCCTTGAGATTATCGTCGGTGAGCTTCTTCTGTTGATGGGTCGAGTTCAGTCCCTCCCCGGCCTTGCCCATGCCGAAACCTTTCACTGTCTTCGCCAGGATGACGGTCGGCGCGCCGGCGTGCGCGACCGCCGAGGAATACGCGGCATAAACCTTCTGCGGGTCATGGCCGCCGCGGTTCAAGTGCCAGATCTCCTCGTCCGACATGTTGGCGACCATTTCCTTGAGCTCAGGGTACTTGCCGAAGAAATGCTCGCGCGTATAGGCACCGCCCTTGGACTTGAAATTCTGGTATTCCCCGTCCACGCACTCTTCCATCACGCGCTTCAGAAAGCCCTTCTGATCGCGCTCGAGCAGCGGGTCCCAGCGAGAGCCCCACAAAACCTTGATGACATTCCAACCCGCGCCCAAAAATGCCGCCTCGAGCTCTTGAATGATCTTGCCATTGCCGCGCACCGGCCCATCGAGCCGCTGCAGATTGCAATTGATCACGAAGATGAGATTGTCGAGCTTCTCGCGCACCGGCATGGTGAGCGCGCCCATCGATTCGGGCTCGTCCATTTCTCCGTCGCCCAGGAACGCCCAGACCTTCCGGTCGGACGGAGCGACGATGCCCCGATGCTCCAGGTAGCGCAGAAAGCGCGCCTGAAAAATCGCCATCATCGGACCCAATCCCATCGATACGGTCGGAAATTGCCAGAATTCCGGCATCAACCACGGGTGCGGATAGGACGATAAGCCGCCGCCGCGCACTTCCTGGCGGAAGCGCTGCAGTTGGCTCTCATCCAAACGGCCTTCAAGATACGCGCGCGCATAAATGCCGGGGCTCGAATGCCCCTGCATGAAGATCATGTCGCCGGGATGCGCGCTGCTGCGTGCGCGCCAGAAATGATTGAATCCAACTTCGTACAGCGTCGCGGCGGACGCATAGGTCGCAATGTGGCCGCCGTACTCCGAATTGGTGCGGTTCGCCTGCACCACCATGGCGAGCGCGTTCCAGCGAATGTAGGCCTCATTGCGCCGCTCCAATGAGCGATCGCCCGGATACTCCGGCTCCTGCGCCTTGGAGATCGTATTGAGGTATGCGGTGTTCGGCTTGAACGGCAGGTATGCGCCCGAGCGGCGGGTAAAGTCCACCAACTTTTCCAGCAAGAAATGCGCACGTTGCGGCCCCTGGGCGCGCATGACCGAATCAATTGACTCGAGCCACTCCTGAGTTTCGGTGGGATCGATGTCTTCGTACGGAGATTGTTGCGTCATACACCCACGTGTCCTGTTAAGATGGCAGGCACGTTACAGCGCCCTGGCGCCGACTGCCACCACGTTGTTGACCCGCTATCTTCGGGGTTTGGTTTTTCACGGTCAAGCAAGGGATGAATCGCGATACCTTGCGGTTTCAAGATATGCCGACTCGCTTGCCCTTAGACCGTCTCCTCGTGCCCTTGCGCCAAACCGCCGCGCGCGTGTCCGCCGCGAAACTCGCGCGCCATGCGAGCGCATTGCTGTTCCTGCCGCTCAAGCCTTCCGAGGCCGACTGGAGCGCGCTGCCGCATCGTGAACTGCTGCGCGCGCTGTACGAGCGCAAGATCCGCAAAGCGGGCGACGCGTTCCATCTGCGTGTCGGCGCACAGGCCCAAACACTGTTGGTGGTCGCCTGCGTGGCCGGCGATGCCGGCACATTCGAGCGCCTGCAGGCGGCCGGCAAACTTGCGCGCGCTGCGCTCGAGGGCGATCCGAAATCGGTGCTGCTCTGGCAGCAAGGCTGCGCGCCGGCCGCCGCCGATGCCACCTTCAATACCATCGTGGCGGCCCTTGAAGCGGCGGCCTTCCGCCTTGCGAGCTTCAAATCCAAGCCCAAAGCACGGACCCGTCTCGCATTTATTGACCTTGCGCGGCGCGGAAAGTTGCAGGAACTGGACGTGACCCTCGCGACGGCGGCCGGCAACAACCTGGCGCGCTGGCTGACCGCCCTGCCGCCCAACATTTTGGACGCCGGCACCTATCGACGGCTGCTCAGGCAATTCGCCGCGCAGCTGGCAATGGGCTTTAAATTTTATGGCGAGGCGCAGCTCAAGCGCCTGGGTGCGGGTGCGTTCCTCGCCGTGGCGCGCGGCAACGGCATGCGCGACGCCGGCATAGCCCATCTGTCCTATCGTCCGCGGGGCGGCGGCGCGCCTACTTTAAGCTTGGTGGGCAAGGGCATCTGCTTCGACAGCGGCGGCACGAATTTGAAGGCGCACAAGAGCATGCTGGACATGCACACCGATATGGAGGGCAGCGCCGTGGCGCTCGGCAGCCTGTATGCGCTGCACGCCCTGCGCTCATCGTTGCCGGTCGATTGCTGGCTGGCGATCACCGAAAATCGCCTGGGTCCGCTGGCCTACAAGCCGCAGGACGTGGTTCGTGCCGCAAACGGCACGACCATCCAGGTCATTCACACCGACGCCGAGGGCCGCATGGTATTGGCGGACGCGCTTTGCCTGGCCTCCGCCAGGAAGCCTCGCGCCATCATCGACTACGCCACCCTCACCGGTGCCTGCGTTTCCGCGCTCACCGAACGCTACAGCGGCGCATTCACCAATCGGCCGGAGGCGCGCGCGCTGATCGAGAGCGCCGGTGCCGGCAGCGGAGAGCGAGTCTGGTGCTTTCCCATGGACGTCGACTTCGACACCGACTTGGAAAGCACGATTGCCGATGTGCTGCAATGTACGGTCGACAGCAAGGGAGACCATATTTTGGCGGCGCGGTTCTTGAATCGATTCGTACCGAACAGCATCGCGTGGCTGCATCTCGACCTCGCGGCGGGCACGCGCCCGGGCGGGCTTGCGCATATCGCCACGGAAATCACCGGATTCGGCGTGCGTTACACGCTGGAACTGCTGCGTCGCGGCTGGCCGGCCGTGCGCGAGAACGCGCGATGAACCGCGTGCGCATCCATCGGCCGGACGACTGGCACGTGCATCTGCGCGATGGAGCGCTGCTGAGGGCCGTCGCTCATTTCACCGCGGCACGCTTCGGGCGCGCCATCGTGATGCCGAATCTGCGGCCGGGCATCATCTCGACCGGGTTGGCGCGCGCCTATCGACAGCGCATCCTCGAGGCACTGCCTGTCGGCACCCGCTTTGAACCGCTGCTGACGCTGTATCTCACGGACACAACGCCGGTCGATGAAATCGATCGCGCGCACGCCGCCGGCTTCATCCATGGCGTCAAGCTGTATCCCGCCGGTGCGACCACGCATTCCGATGCGGGGGTCACCGACATCAGGCACGTGCATGCCGTCCTGGCGCGCATGGAAAAACTCGGCATGCGGCTCCTGGTGCATGGCGAGTCGACGCAGCCTGAGATCGACGTGTTCGACCGCGAAACACACTTCATCGACACCGTGCTCGCTCCCCTGCTCGAGCGCTTTCCGGCGCTGCCGGTGGTGTTCGAGCACATCACCACCGTGCAAGCCGTGGAGTTCGTCCTCGCGGCGCGCAACGGCGTGGCGGCCACCATCACTCCGCAACATCTGCTGCACAATCGCAACGCGCTGTTCTCCGGGGGCATCCGCCCGCACTACTATTGCCTGCCGATCTTGAAGCGCGAGCGCGATCGTCAGGCATTGCTGCGCGCGGCGACCAGCGGCAATCCACGTTTTTTTCTGGGAACCGACAGCGCGCCGCACCAGAAGAGCGCCAAGGAAAACTCCTGCGGCTGTGCCGGCATGTTCACCGCGCACGCCGCGATCGAACTGTACGCCGAAGCGTTCGAATCGGCCGGGCGGATCGACCGGCTGGAAGGGTTTGCCAGTCATTTCGGCGCCGATTTCTATGGCCTGGCGCGCCACGCCGACAGCATTACGCTGTGCAAAGAGCCGTGGATCGCGCCCGCGAATTATCCCTTCGGCGGCGGCGTGCTGGTCCCCTACCGGGCCGGTGAGCCGATCGCCTGGCGCCTCGAGCAGGATTGAAGCATGACGCAGATTCCGCCCATCACCCTGGCCACCCGCTTCCGCGGATTTCTGCCGGTGGTCATCGATGTCGAAACCGGCGGCTTCAACTCGCAGACCGATGCGCTGCTGGAGATCGCCGCGGTGCTGCTCGACATGCGCGGCGACGGCACGCTGGCGCGCGGCGAAACGCATCGTTATCACGTCGTACCCTTTCCGGGGTCGAATCTGGAGCCGGCATCGATGGCCGTGACCGGCATCGATCCGCATAATCCGCTGCGCCCCGCCATACCCGAAGAGGACGCGTTACAGCGCATCTTCAAGGAAGTGCGCACCGCCATACGGGCCGCGGATTGCACGCGCGCCGTGCTGGTTGGGCACAATGCTTCCTTCGATTTGAATTTTCTGAATGCGGCGGTGGCGCGCGCTCAAGTGAAGCGCAATCCCTTTCATCCCTTCTCGAGTTTCGACACGGCCACGCTTGGCGGCATCGCCTTCGGTCAAACCGTGCTGATGCGCGCCACGCTCGCCGCCGGTTTGGAATGGGACAGCTCTGCGGCGCATTCGGCATCCTACGACGCCGAGCGCACGGCCGACCTCTTTTGCATCGTGTGCAATCAGTTTCAAGGCGTGTTCGAGGCCGGCCGGCGGCGCCTGGCCGCCATGGGTCCGCTGCAAGTCGAGGCGGACCCTTGAGATCCTAAGGGAGCCTCCCAGGCGGCCCTTCCAGGCGGGCCTTCTAGGCGGCCACGGCTCCGGCCTCCGCCAGCAACTGCTTCAACTCACCGCTTTTGTACATCTCCAAGGCGATGTCGCACCCGCCCACCAGTTCGCCGTTGACGTACAGCTGCGGAAACGTCGGCCAGTTCGAATAGCTCTTCAGCGTCTCGCGCACCTCGGGATCTTCAAAAATATTGATATGCGCAAACTGCGCCTTGCAGGCCCGCAGTGCGCCCACGGTTTGCGCGGAAAACCCGCACTGCGGGAAATCGGGCGTCCCTTTCATGTACAGCACCACCGGGGCGGAGGCTAGCTGACTCTTGATGCGTTCAATGGCGTCCATAATCGATAATCTCCGGTTATTGGGCTCAATTGTACCCCGAGGGCAGGGTATCGTTGAAATATTGGGGTCAGTCCCCTATTCTTCCAGGCTGCCGCGATGCAAAGAATAAACTTATGGAGGGGAAACGCATGAACCCGTTGAACACCGTCAAATGGCCTCTGATCATTGGATTCGTGCTTGCCGTGGTGATCGCCGCGCTGATCGAAGGCGGCCTCACCTACAACTCCATTACCCTCGCCGCATTGACCCGCTGGCTGCATATCATCAGCGGCGTCTTCTGGATCGGTCTGCTGTACTACTTCAATGCCGTGCAGACACCTGCCATGGCGGTGGCCGCCGCGGACAAGGGCGGCCCCGGGGGCGCAGGCGTCAACAAGTACATCACGCCGCGGGCGTTGCTGTGGTTTCGCTGGTCGGCGCTCGCCACCTGGCTCATGGGCGCCTGGCTGTTGTCGCAAACCCATGGCCGCTTCCTCAGCGCTTTCACCCTGGGCTTGATGGATCATCCGATGTCGCGCCCCAATCTGATCATCGGCATCGGCGCGTGGCTCGGCACCATCATGCTGTTCAACGTGTGGGGGCTGATCTGGCCGAATCAAAAGAAGCTCTTGGGGATCGTGCCGGCGACCGACGAGCAGAAGGCCAAGGCCCGCAAGGTCGCACTCTATGCCTCGCGCATGAACTTCCTGCTGTCGATTCCCATGCTGATGTGCATGATCGGACCGATGCACGGGCTGCCGTTCTAAACGGCAGTTGCGGCATTCGATGAGCCCGCGGCGGCCATCGGTGCCGATTCCCGACGACCTGCCGCGCCAGGTGGCGGCGGCACTGGCCGAGGATATCCGCGGCGGCGATCTCACCGCCGCGCTCATCCCGGAGGATAGGAACGGCCGCGCGTCGGTGATCACGCGCGAGGCGGCGATCATCTGCGGCATTCCCTACGTCGAGGCCGCATTCAGGCAAGTGGATGCGCGCGTCGTTTTCGACTGGCACCTCGCGGAGGGGGATGCGGCCAGTACCGATCAGCCGCTGTTCAGCGTCGATGGGCCGGCCCGGGCGCTGCTCACGGCCGAGCGCACGGCGCTCAACTTTTTACAGCTGCTGAGCGCCACCGCAACCGCAGCGCACGCCTACGCCGTGCTTCTGGCCGGAACCCGCTGCCGCCTGCTCGATACGCGAAAAACAATTCCGGGTCTGCGCACGGCGCAAAAGTACGCGGTGCGGGTGGGCGGCGGCCAGAATCACCGCATGGGACTTTTCGACGGCATCCTCATCAAGGAAAATCACATCGCCGCGGCCGGCTCGATCGCCCTCGCGGTTGCCTCGGCAAAACTCAGCGCCGGCAAAGTTCCGGTGGAGGTCGAGGTCGAAAACCTGGTGCAGCTGCAGGCCGCGATCGATGCCGGCGCCGATATCGCCATGCTGGATAATTTTTCCCTGCAGGCAATGCGCGACGGCGTCGCGCAGAACGCCCGGGCGCGGCGGCCCCTGAAGATCGAAGCGTCGGGCGACATCACCGCCGATACGATACGCGCGGTCGCCGAAACGGGGGTGGACTACATCTCGGTCGGCGGCATCACCAAGCATGTGCGCGCAGTGAATTTGTCGATGCGTTTCGAGTGGCGCGCCTGAATCACAGGCGGGCGGCGCATGCCCTCAGGCGCTGTTGGCGGCCTTCAGCACGCGCTGGGGCTGGGAGACGCCGTAACCTTGGGCGTAATCGACGCCCAGGCTTTGCAGCATGTTGATGATTTCCTGATTTTCGGCAAATTCGGCGATGGTCTGTTTGCCGGTCAGATGGCCGATCTCGTTGATCGAGCGCACCATTTCGCGATCGATGGGGTCGTGCAGTATTTCTTTGACGAAGCTGCCGTCGATCTTAAGATAGTCGACCGGGAAATGCTTCAGGTATCCGAACGACGATAATCCCGTGCCGAAGTCGTCGAGCGCAAATTTGCAGCCCAGCTCCTTGAGCGCCTGGATGAAGCGGTTGGCCTGCGAGAAGCTGGCGATCGCCGCCGTCTCGGTGATCTCGAAGCAAATCTTCGTGGCATCCAGGCCGCTGCGATGGAATTGGTCGATGACATAGGGCAGGAACTTGTCGTCGCCCAGGCTCTGGCCGGACAGGTTGATCGAGCACATGGCGAGCTTTTCGCGCTCGTCGGCCTCGGACACTAGCCAGCGAAAGGCATTCTCGATCACCCAGCGGTCGATGCTCGGCGTGATCCCGTAGCGCTCCGCGGCGGTCATGAAGTTGTCGGGGCCGACGATCTTTCCGGCCTCGTCGCGCATGCGCAGCAGCAGCTCGTAGTGCGCGCCCACCTCGGGCTTCTGCAGCGGCATGATGGTCTGCCGGAAGAGCTCGAAGCGGCCCTCCTCCAGGGCAGTGTTGATGCGCGCGGCCCACTGCATCTCGCGGCGGCGGCGCATGAGATCGATGTCGTTTTCCTCGAAGCTGTGCACGCGGTTGCGGCCGGCTTCCTTGGCGGCCTGGCAGGCGCTGTCGGCGGCGCTCAGGACCGCGGCGACATCGGCATTGTCCGCGGAGATCGGCACCACGCCGATGCTGGCACCCAGGCGGAACGTGCGTTCCTCCCAGGTGAACTTGAAATTGCGTACCGCCTCGCGCAGCGCCTCGGCGGTGCGCATGGCCTCGTCGAGCGAGCAGCTCTCCAGCAATATGCCGAATTCATCGCCGCCCAGACGCGCCAGCGTGTCGCGCCAGCGTACCTTGGATTTGAGCAGCGCGCCGACCTGGCCGAGCAGCGCATCGCCCGCGCTGTGTCCGCAGGTGTCATTGACGATCTTGAACTGGTCCAGATCGAGCACGCACAGCGCATAGGAGGTCTCGCGCGCTTTCGCGCTCTTGAGCGCGCGCTCCATGCGGCTCTCGAATTCGCGCCGATTCACCAGGCCGGTGAGCACGTCGTGGCTCGCGTGGTAGCTCAGGCGCCGGTTGAGCTCGCGCGCTTCGCTCACGTCATGGAACACCAGCACGCCGCCCGAGACCGCGCCGCTGCCGTCGCGGATCGGCGAAGCGGTGCTCTCCACGTAGATCTCATTGCCATCGCGGCGGATCAACAGCATCGGGCGCACCGATTTGATCGAGCGCGTGCGCCTTATGGCGACCGCGAGCGGATTCTCCAGCGGCTCGCAGGTCTCCTCGTGGAAGGCGCGGAAAATCTCTTCGATGGCGCGGCCCTGGCTGTCCTCGAGGCGCCAGCCGGTCAGCGCCTCGGCCACCGGATTGACGTAGTCGATGACGCCCTTCTCGTCGGTGGTGATGACGCCGTCGCCGATGCTCTGCAGGGTGATTTGCGCGCTCTCTTTCTCGCGAAACAGCGCCTCTTCGTAGAGTTTGCGCTCGGTGATGTCCAATTCGACGCCGACCAGGCGCAGCAAGCGGCCCTTGTCGTCGACCTTGGCCTTGGCCCGGCTGATGACCCAGCGCCATTCGCCGGTGGCGTGGCGCATGCGATGCAGGCTTTCGAATATCGGCGTCTTGCCGGCGACGTGATCGCGGATTGCGGACTGCACGCGCGACATGTCGTCCGAGTGCACCAGCGTGCGCCAATCGGGCGCCTCGCCGACATCGCTCTCATCGTAGCCGAGCATGGCCTTCCAGCGCGGCGAGAGATAGACCCGGTTGTTGAGCGTATCGAAGTCCCACAGGCCGTCGTTCGCGCTGTGTATGGCGAGCTCGTTGCGCTCTTCCAGATCCTCGAGATGACGCTGGATCTCGATGCGCTCGAGCCCGGTGGCAAGGCTCGATCCCACCAGCTTCATCAACAAATGCAGTTGCACGTCCCAGTTGTCGCGCGGACGCGCATTGGCGATCCCCAGGAGCCCGGCGGCGCGTCCTTTGATCGAATAGCCGATGATCAGCAGCGAGCCGATGCCCAGATGGCTCCAAACGGCCGCATCCTCGCCCTGATCCTCGCGCGGAGCGCCGGTATCGCGAATTTCCGAGACCCGCAGCGGTGCCAGGCGCGACTGCAGCCAGGGCAGATCGTCCAGTGACTGTCCGCGCAGCTGCTCCGGATTGCCGGTGGCGAGCATGCCGCGCGCCACCTGCACGTCCGCGATCACCTTTAGATCGCTATCGATGGCGATATGGAATGCCGCATCCACGCGGGTCGCCTCGCGCAGCAATTCCAAATTGACGATAATCGTGTCGGGCACGGTCAGTGCGTTCATGGTCTGAAAATCGACCGCGATTTTGGTGCAAATGACGTCGAGGCCGACGGGGGCTTTGAGGCCGCGCCGCGGCCAGGCTTGCGGGGACAATATGTCCGAGGCAGTGAGGTCAGGGTGTCGGGGATCGTTTGGAGCTATCGCCATGCGCCTTCACTGGTCCCACGAAGAGTTACGGTTGTAGATCAATAGTTTGCCACTCAAAGCCGCACCAAACGCGAATGCGTCACACAGTTCCTTCGGTTCGAAAGCGACAACATACCCCCGGATTCTCGCATAACTTGTAAGGAATACAAGCTAAGCGATTGTATTAATAGGGCTTCGGTAAATGCCCGCAGACGGGACCTCGGCCCGCGCTCAATCAGACCCCGGCCGCCTTCGCCGACTCAAACAGCGCCTTCATGGTGAGTTCCATCTCGGCCTGCAATCGTTCAAGTGCCGGCGCATCCAGTCCCTTGGGCACATACACCGGCGCACCGACCGCAATCACGATCCGCGCCCCGATTTTGGGGATCACAAACCGGTCCCAGCTGATCTGCCAGGCGCGCGAGGCGTAGTAGCACAGCGGCACAATGGGTCGCTGCGAGAGTTGCGCGAGCAGCAATGCGCCGGGTTTGAACTTCCAGCGCGGTCCGCGAGGGCCATCCGGCGCAATCACCGGTGAGATGCCGTCGTGAACCAGCGCCTGGTAGAAATCGCGCAACGCGCGCGCGCCGGTGTGGCTCGAGGAGCCGCGGATCACCTCGCCTCCGAGCCTGCGCACGATAATTGCGCCGAATTCGCCATCCACCGAAGGGCTGATCAGCACGCCGAGTTTCACGCCGGCGGCGCGCTGCTCGAACAAATACTTTGCGCAAAACAGCTGATGCTGGTGCCAGTAAACGGGGATGAAGGACGGTGAGCGGGCCAGCGCCGCAGCGATGTGCTCGCCGCCGACGATGCGTACGCTCCTGCACCAGCCGATCACGCCGCGCATCAGCGCCAGCGCCACGGGCGCGGCCATCTTGTACAACCACAGCCGGCGCTTGGTCAGGCGACGGCCCGAACGCGTCTGTTGATCGTAAATGGTGTTGCGAAGGCCGCTGTCGTCTGGTTTCTTTTGCACGGCGGGTATTGTCGGGAAGCGCCCCGTGCCGCGCAACGCCTAAGTTACAATGCCGCCATGCAAACCATGGCAATTCCGCCGGGACCGGCAGAAGGCTTCGATGTCGGCGGCAGCGAGGAGTCGCTCGCCCGGCTGCAGGATTATTTTGCGCGCTTCGGCGACATCTACCGCGTATTCGCGCCGAGCCGCGGGGTATTCAACTACGTCATCAATCACCCGGATGACATCAAGCGCGTGCTTTTGACCAATCACCGCAACTACACCAAGGGCGAGGGCATCGATCGGGTCAAGATCCTGCTGGGCAACGGCATCATGACCAGCGAGGGCGCGCTGTGGCGCAGGCAACGACGCATGATGCAGCCCTCCTTTCACCGGCGCGTCATCGACCGGTTCAGCATGCTGATCGATGAGATCAACGAGAAATACGCCGAGCGCTGGGCGGGGATGTCCGCGCGCGGCGAAGCGGTCAATATTTCGAACGATACCAGCGAAATGACGCTGGAGATCGTGCTCAAGTCGATTTTCGGCAGCGATCTCGAGCGGCTGGCGCGGCAAATGGGTGTCAATCCCTTCGAGGTCGTGGCCAAACAGCCAAATCGCGATTTGAAATTCGCGTTTCAATTTCGCTCGCTGGGGCGCCTGGTGGGCGAACTGATCGAACGGCGCCGCCGTGATCCCGAGGAGCACTTCGATTTCTTGAGCATGTTCATGTTCACCCGGGACCGCGAAACCGATGAGCCGATGTCCGACAAGGAATTGATCGACGAGGTGCTGACCTTGATCGTCGCCGGCCACGAAACCACGGCCGCCGCGCTCACCTGGACCTGGTATCTGGTCAGCCGCCACCCGCAGGCCGCGGAGCAATTGCGCGCGGAAGCCGACCGCTCGAGCTCGCAAGGCGTGCTGGGCTTGGGCGCGGCCGAAGCGATGTCCTTCACGCAGCAGGTTTTGCAGGAATCGCTGCGGCTTTATCCGCCCGGCTGGCTGATCACGCGCCGTTCCATCGAAGCCGACGAGCTCGGCGGTTTCCCGATCGCGCCGCGCACCGATGTATTCATCAGCCCCTACATGCTGCATCGGCATCCGCAATTTTGGAGCGACGCCGAGGAATTCAAGCCGCAGCGATTCGCCGGGCCCGACGCCTCCGAACGCCACAAATTCGCTTATATTCCCTTTGCCGTGGGCCCGCGCCACTGCATCGGCGAGAACATCGCCATGTTCGAAATGCTGGTGCACATGCGCACCATGATGCGGCGTTTCCGCCTTACCCGCGCGGGCGACGATCCAATTGAATTCGAGGCGCAGATCAATCTGCGGCCGCGCTCCAACCTCATGATGAAAGTCGAGGCACGATGAACGACAGCAACCGGCTCGGCACCTACACCACCTTTGTCGAGGTTCTCGAGGACAACCGGGACGTCGTCGAGCGAAGCGTGACTTACGTTGAAGGCGAGAACAATGAACGGCAGGTGTCGTTCGCCGAAGTGCATGCACGTGCCTTGGGGATTTTGCATCACCTGCAGGCTGCCGGTGCGCGCCGCGGCGACAAAATGATCATCTTTTTGAGCAGCAACGAGCAATTTCTCGACGGCTTCTGGGCGGCGTTGAGCGGCGGCATCGCTCCCGTGCCGCTTAGCGTAGGCATCACCGAGGAGCATCGCCACAAGCTGCTGCGGGTCGCGCGCAAGCTCGGCAATCCGCTGCTCTATACCGACGCCAGGAACCTCGAGCGTCTGGGCGCCCTCGCCCATCAAGTGGACGAAGGCGCCCTGTTCGAGCAGCTGAAAACGCGCGCATTTCTGGTGGAGTCGATCACGGACATCTCGAAAGCCGGGAAAATCGTGCGGCCGGCGCCCTCTGATCTGGCATTCATTCAGTTTTCATCCGGATCGACCAGCGAACCGAAGGGCGTGATGCTCAGCCACGCAAACCTGATCGCCAATACACAGGGCGCGACCGCGGTAGGCAAGTACAACTCCCGCGATACCTCCCTGAGCTGGATGCCGCTCACGCATGACATGGGTTTGATAGGGCTTTACCTGATGCAGTTCGCGAACCGCGTGCACGTCAACCTCATGCCGACCGAGTTGTTCGTCCGCCGGCCGTTGCTGTGGATGCAGACGGCCGCCAGGAAGCGGGTCACGCTGACCTGCTCGCCCAACTTCGGCTACCGGCACTTTCTCAAGGTGCTGGGCGATCGGCAGCTGGAGAACACCGACCTGTCCTCGATTCGAAACATCTACAACGGTGCCGAACCGATCTCCGTGGCGCTGTGCAATGAGTTCCTGAACGCGCTGGCGCATGCCGGACTGAAGCGCAGCGCCATGTATCCGGTGTACGGATTGGCCGAGGCCAGTCTTGCGGTGGCTTTCCCGCCGCAAAACGCGGATTTTCGCTGGATTCGTCTGAACCGCCATCGCCTGAGCGTGGGCTCGACCATCGAACTCCATCCGGCCGAAGCGCGCGACGCCCTCGAGGTGGCGAGCGTGGGCCACATCGTGCCCAACACGGAATTGCTCATCACCGATGATTCGCGCGCGGGGCTGCCGGACGAGACCGTCGGTCACATCCTGATTCGCGGCCCGAGCGTCACCAGCGGGTATTTTGGCGATCCGCAAGCCACGGCGGCGGCGATCGATGCGCAGGGCTGGGTCGATACCGGCGATCTTGGCGTCATTCACGAGGCGGAGCTGTATATCGTGGGCCGCGCCAAGGAAATCATTTTCGTCAACGGCCAGAACTACTACCCCTACGATCTGGAGAACATCGCGCAGCGAGCGCCCGGCCTCGATCTGAACAAGGTCGTGGCCGCGGGTGTCGCCCGGCCCGGGTCACAGGGCGAGGAGCTGATCTTGTTCGTGCTGCATCGGGGTACGATGGCCGAGTTCCTGCCCACCGCCAATGCGGTCAGCCGGCTGATCAACGAGCACACCGGCCTCGAGGTCGCGCAGGTCATTCCGGCCAAGCACATTCCGAAGACCACCAGCGGCAAGGTCCAGCGCCATTTGCTGGAGCGATCCTATGTCGACGGCGAATTCGATGCGCAGCTCGCGGAGCTGACGGCGCTGCGTGAGGCGCGCGGCGCCGATACCCGGGAGGTCGGCGTGGGGTTGGAAGCGCGCTTGCAGGCGTTGTGCGAGGCCGCGCTGCCGGGAAAGCGCATCGCCGTGGACGCCAACCTGTTCGAGATCGGCGCGAGCTCGCTGAAATTGATCGAAATCCACGAAGGCATCGACCGCGACTTTCCGGGACTGGTCGACCTTACCGAGCTGTTCGACTACCCCACCATCGCGCAGCTGGCAAAACACCTCGAGACCAAGCTCAAAGCGACTCCCCCGCGCTGAACGTATCGCAGTTGTCGATTTTTCCCGCGTCGAAGCCGCGGCGGAACCAGCGCACGCGCTGCGCGGAGGTTCCGTGCGTGAAGCTGTCCGGGACCACGGTTCCCTGGGTGCGCTTTTGCAACGTGTCATCCCCCACCGAGGATGCCGCGGCGAGTCCTTGATCCAGATCCCCCGGCTCGAGAATCTTGCGCGCTCTGTTGGCCTGCTGGGCCCACACGCCGGCAAAACAATCCGCCTGCAGTTCGATGCGCACCGACACCTGATTCGCACCGACGCGTCCGGCGCGCCGCTCGGCCTGTGCCGCACTGTCGGTGATCCCCAAGAGATTTTGCACGTGATGTCCCACCTCGTGGGCAATCACGTAGGCGCGCGCGAAGTCCCCGGGCGCGCCGAATTCCGTGGCCAGCTGCCGATAGAAGGACAGGTCGATATAGACCTTTTGATCGCCGGGACAATAAAAAGGACCTGCCGCCGAACTCGCGAGACCGCAAGCCGAATCCACCCGCCCGCTGAACAGCACCAGCTTGGGCCGCGCATAGGCCTTGCCCATGTTTTGAAAATAAGCGCCCCACACCGCTTCCGTGTCGCCGAGGATGGCGCGCACGAAATCGACCTGGCGGTCGTTCGGGTCGGCCGGCGCGGGCGCCTGGGCCGGTGCGGTCACAGCCTGCGGATCGCCGTTCAGCAGGCTCAGCAGGGTCGCCGGATTGATGCCCATAAAATAGCCGATCACCACGATGACGATGGTGCCGATGCCGATGCCGGCGCCGCGCCCCCCGATTCCTGAACCGCGCTGGTCCTCGACGTTGTCGCTGCGCGGGCTTTCGTCCAATTTCATGAGCCGCCTCCGTGGTTGGCAGCGCCGCTGCCGGCGCCATACAGTGGTTTCTTCAGCCGCCAGCGCCGGTAGGACCAGAGCCAGTCGGCGGGACTGGTGAATACATCCGCCTCGCAGGCGCGCGCGTAGCGTTCGGTCACCGCGTTCGGCTCCAGCGTTTCGCGCCCGTCCCATAGCGGCAGAAACTCGACCTCGTAAAAGCTGCGCCGCACGCGCCGCACGTGCGCATACAGAATCGGCAGCCGCGTCGCGCGAGCGATCTGTTCCGCGCCCACATAGAACGCGGTGTCCTGGCCGAGAAATTGCGTCCAGTAGCGTTGATCCGTCGACACCGGCGCCTGATCCGCGTTCATGCCCAATGCCCGCACCACCCCGCGGCGGCGAAAGAAATCCGCCAACAGCTCCTTGGCGGGCACCAGCCTGGCGCCGAAGCGCGAGCGCACTTTGAGCATCAGGCGTTCCGCCCACGCATCATGCAGGGGTTTGTAAGCCGCATCCACCGGGAACCCCAGCTGCAGCGTGACCCCATGCAGCAGCCATTCCCAATTGCCGAGGTGCGAGGTCATGAACATGATGGACTGACCGGCATCCAGGTGTTGGCGCGCCAGCTCGGCGTTGGTCAGGCGCATGCGCCGGCGCATGTCGTCCTCGCTCATCGAGACCGACTTCAGCACCTCGATCAGCACGTCGCAGAAATTCTTCAAGAATTGCTTGTGGATGGCGGCGCGTTGCGCCTGGGACATCGTCGGATAGACTTTCTCGAGCTGCTCGCGGATGACGTGCTCGCGGTGACGAACCACGTAATAGGCCAGGAAGCACAGAAACGCAGAGAAGGCGTATAGCGCAGCCCAAGGCAGGCGTGACAGCAGTTTGATCATGGAAACCCGCGGACGGCGTTGAATTAAGATTCTAACATACTGTTTCTAAACGGCTTCGCGGCCGGTAAAAGCGATCGGCGCTATCATTGGGCCGTGAACCGAACCGAATTCATTCCTGATGGTTCTGAACCGCCCGTCGCGAGCGGCACCTTGAAAGTGCACATCCTGCGCACCGGCATCGATTCACATGTGGCCAAAGAAGATCGGGTCGCGGTCGAGGCGCCGCTCGAGTACCTGCTGCATCATCCGGCGCTGGGCATGGAACCGGTCTCGTTCGGCACCACCATGCGCACGCCTGGCGACGACGAGAACCTGGCGGTGGGGCTGCTGTACGGCGAGGGCATCGTCAATCAGGTCTCCGACATCGACGCGGTCGAATCGAGCACGCGCCGGCCCAATGTCGTGAACGTACGCCTGCGCCCTGACGTGCAGATGGAGATGCAAACTGCGACGCGACGCTTCTCCGCCGGGTCGAGTTGCGGCGTCTGCGGCACCACCGGACTCGATGCGGCGATCGCTCGTGCAGCGGCGACGCGCATCGCGCCGACCCGGGCAATCGATCTGGCATTGCTGTTCAGCCTGCCCGAGCGCATGCGCTCCTCGCAATCGACGTTCGAAAATACCGGCGGCATCCACGCGGCCGCGCTATTCGATTTCTCCGGCAATCTGATCCGAATTGCCGAGGATGTCGGCCGTCACAACGCCTTTGACAAGCTGGTCGGCGAGACGCTGATGGCGGGGCAATTGCCGCTGCGCGAGCACATTATTTTGTTGAGCGGCCGGGCCAGCTTCGAGTTGACGCAAAAAGCCTTGCGCACCGGAGTCGCAATCCTCGCCGCCATCGGCGCGCCCTCCAGTCTCGCGGTCAATCTTGCGCTGGCCGCAGGACTGACCCTGGTCGGGTTCTTGCGCGAGAAGCACTGCAACGTCTACTCCAGCCCGCAGCGATTCACTGCGAACGCCGAGTGGTCGCGCAAATGACTAGAGGCAAATGACTAGTGGCAAATAACTAGACCAGCTGCTCGGTGACCGGGCGACGCTGCGCTGGTGTCTCCTTCGGACGTTTGGGCCTGGATTTGATCTTGGGCCACCAGGGCAGCGCCTCGGTCATCACCAGGACCTTGCCGGGCTGCAGCGCGGGCCGGTAGCCCGGGAGGTTGGCCAGGATGTCGCGCCAGCCGGGACCTGCCAGCGCCGCACACAGGCGCTGTACGGCGGCATGGCCCAAGTTGCCCTTGAGACAGGCGATGAAATAGTTCTCCTCGACCAGGGGCGCGAAATGCAAGCCAAACTCGAGCGCGGCCGCCTCGACGCCCACCCCGGCGTCGGCCAGGCCGCTGGCGACGCATAGCGCCACCGCGACATGGGTTACCTCGGTCAGTCCGCCGTAACCCGGCAAATCATTGGGTTCGATCGAGTGCTCATGCATGAGATGCTCGATGAGCATGCGAGTGCCCGACCCGATCTGCCGGTTGACGAATCGCAGCCGATGACGGATGACGTCGGGAAAGGTGCGGATCAGCGCGGCATGCTCGCGCCTGACCATCAGACCCTGCATGCGCCGCGAGCAACCGATCAATTTGTGCCGTCCTGGCTTCAGCAGCGGCTTCAATGCCTTGGCAAAAACCGGGGCGGCGCCGCGCAGTGCCGGTACGTGAAAGCCCGCCACCAGGCATTGCCGATCGCTCAATCCGCGCAGCGCATCGCCACTTCCCTGAAATCGAATGTCCAGATGCAGGTCGGCCGTATCGGCGACATGCTGCTGCAGCACCGAGAGGGCCATGTCGTGGCTCGCTTGCACCGTGAGCAGCTGGTGGCGCTGGTCGCGGGCCTCGCTCACCACGCGCGCAAGGTCGGAACGCAGCGCCTCGATGTGCGGCTGCAGACGCGTGCGCGCCCGCCGCTCCGCCCACAGCAGTCTCTCCGCAAACTGCGTCGGGCGGGCACGCTGGCCCTGGGACCAGATGATGAGCGGTTCGCCCAGCATCTGCTCCCACTTTCTCAACGACCCCCACACATACCGGTAGGAGCAGCCCAGCGACTGCGCCGCGTGGCGGATCGAGCCCAGTTCCAGTACGGCGGCGAGCAGGTCGAACAGCGGGTTGCTCAAGGTCGCGCCGCGCTGCTCGCCGGGCTCTAACGCATATCGCAGGTGCAGCCCCAGGGAGGTCTCGGCGCTCATGCGGCTAATTGTACCAGGGGGTGCAGAATTTGAACTCACCGCGGCCATCGCGCCGCGGATGCGACAATACCGAGACGCCGATGCCGTACGCGCCCGACAGCGACGCATCGGTGACGACCTGCGCCGCCGGTCCCACCGTGATCGCGCCGCCCGGCTGCATCAGCGCCGCCCGGCCGGGAAACAAAAAAGCATGATTTGGATCGTGACTGGTCATGATCATGGTCACGCCCTGCCCCGCCAGCGCGCCGATTCGCTCGAGCGAGCGCACCTGGTTCTTGAAATCCAGATGTGCCGTGGGTTCATCGAGCAGGATCACCGCCGGCTGCTGCACCAGGGTGCGCGCCAGCAGCACCAATTGGCGCTCCCCGCCGCTCAACTCGGTGTAGGGTCGGCTCTTCAGGTGGCGGAGGCCAACTTGCTCGAGCGCCTCCTCGGCCATCCTGGAGTCCTGCCGGGACGGCGCGCCAAAGGTGCTCAAATAGGGCGTGCGCCCCATGCTCACCACGTCGAGTACCGCAAAGGGAAACGACGGCGTGTGGTCTTGAAACAGGAAGGCGATCTTGCGCGCACGCGCGCGTGCGTCCAGGGCGGCAAGATCCACATCGCCGAGAAGCACGCTGCCCTGATCGAGCGCGAGCGCGCCGCCGATGCAGCGCAACAAGGTGCTCTTGCCGCACCCATTGGGCCCAAGAATGGTCAGCACCTCGCCCGAATACACCTCCAATCCAAGCGAGCGGAACACCACATGCTCGCCATAGCGAAAGCTCGCGCCGCGGACCTCGATCAGCGGCCCGCTCATTGCCATGCGCCGCGGGTCTTGCGCAGCAGTGCCGCAAAAAACGGCGCACCGATCAGCGCGGTCAGAATACCGAGCGGGATTTCCGAGGCCGTTGCGGTTCGCGCCACATCGTCGATGCACAATAGAAAGGTGGCGCCGATGCTCAAAGTCGCGGGCAGCAGCGCGCGATGATCCGGCCCGACCAGCATGCGGCCGATGTGCGGGATCACCAGGCCCACCCAGCCGACGATCCCGCATACCGAGACCGCCGCAGCGGTGATCAGGGTCGTAAAGACGATGATGCCGCCCTTGAGCCACTCGGTGCGCACCCCGAGCGACCGGGCCTCCTCATCCCCCATGGTCAGCACATTGATCATCCAGCGCAGGAACAGCAGGCCGATGCAGCCCACGATGATGGGCGGCAACGCCATCTTGAGACTGTCGACCGAGGCGCCGTTCAAGCTGCCGAGCAGCCAATAAGTGATGGCCGGCAGCTTTGATTCAGGGTCAGCCACATATTTTGCGCCGCTCAACAGCGCACTGAAAAATGCCGCAACCACGATGCCGGACAGCACCAGCATCAGCACCGGCGTCGTGCGATACACGCGCGCAAGCAGGTAGGTCAGCGCCACGCCCAGAAGGCCGAAGGCAAATGCAATGAGCTGCAGCTCGACGGCGTTGCGCGACAGCAGCAGCGCCAGCGCGGCGCCGAAACCCGAGGCGGCCGTGACACCGAGGATATCGGTGCTCACCAGCGGGTTGCGAAACATGCCCTGGTAGGCCGCGCCGCTCACCGCCAGACCGGCCCCGACGAACATCGCCAGCACCGCGCGCGGCAGCCGGATCTGCAAAACGATGGTTTCAGCGGAATTCGGCCAGTCGTGCGCCAGCGGAAAGAACTGCGCCCACAAAATCCTCGCCACCTCACCCGGCGACACCGCGAAACGGCCTATGAACAGCGAAACGTACAGCGTCGCCAGCGGCAGAACGATCATCAGCGCAATGGTGCGCGGCTTGCTCAAGGCGGCGTCGAATTCAAGATCGATGCGACTTCCGTGTCGCTGAGCTCATGATGAAAGAACTTTGCGTAAAACAGCTTCGTCTCCTTGCGCACATCGAGGTCGGCGAACTCGGCCGGATGCAGCAGCTTGGCCGCCCACAGTACCTGCAGCGCCGCCTCGGCGCTGTGGCGGTCCCAAAGATAAGCTCCGCTCGGATTGACGAAGACCTTGCCATTCTTGACGGCGTTGATTTCACGCCAGCGCGGATCATCGAGGATTGCCTGCCTATTCTGCGGGTTCGGCGCGCTGCCGACAATGATCACGTCCGGATTCCACGCGGCCACCTGCTCCATGGTGACCGGGCGCCCGAGACCCACCAGGGTGGCGGCATTGACGCCGCCGGCAATGTTGATCCAATCATCGATCAGGCTCGCGCGGCCATCGGCGGTGAGAATCCCGGCGGACGAGGTATGCAAGACCTTGGGGCGCTCGCTCGGCGCCAGCTTGGCGGTGACGCGCAGCACGCGCTCGATGTTGGCATTGAGATAGCGCACGTACTCATGCGCCACGGCAAACTCACGGGACCCAAGCACTTCGCCGGTGAGCAGCGCGGTCTTCTTGAGGCCGTCGAGCGAGGTGTTCGGCATCAGCACCACCGGAATATGGTAGCTGTCGATGGCCGCAAACCATCTCGGCATGGAGCCGCCGTAGGCCATGAGTATCACGTCGGGGCGCGCGCCGATCAGGGTCTCCAGATTCGCGTCGCCGGAGGCATTGAAAGCCGCCGGAACCTGCGCGATCCGCGGGTACAGCCTGCGCAGCCAGGGCTGGCGCTTGGCCTGCTGGCTGGTCGCCACCAACTTGTCTGCGCCTCCCAGCAGCAGCACCATGGCGTTGTTCGCGTGCCACGCGTCCGCCACCCGCGTGACGGTTTGCGGCAGCGTCACCACGCGGCCGGACTCGTCGGTTATTTGCCGGATCGCCGCTGCGGCAGTAGCCGCCTGCGCCAGCGCAAGCCACAGGAGGCAGGCCAGCGGCTTGAACCGATACAGGTCGCGCAGCATCAGGGTCAGAAGTCCATACTGACTGCGGCCAGCACCGTGCGCGGCGTGCCGAAGTGCGCCAGCAGGTTGCCCGAGTTGGCGCCGGTGAGATTGCTGGGCGCGACCGTCGACCAGTAGTGCTTGTCGGCGAGGTTGTCCACCGACAGACGCAACGTCACGTTCTTCCCGAGCAGGGTCGAGTTATAGCGCGCGCCGATATCGAACAGATTGTAGCCGGCGACGAAGAACGAATTGGTGTCGTCCGCCGCGCGCGGACCCGAGAACTGCCAATCGAAGGTGGCCACCAGTCCCGGAACCATGGGAATGCTGTACTCGAACAGCGTATTGCCCTTGACCTTCGGCGCACCGACATAAATCTTGTCGTTGGTGACCGCCAATGGGGTGTTCTCGAGCTTGGCATCGAGCAGCGTCAGGCCGCCGTATACGCGCAAGTCCGGCAGCACTTCGCCGACCGCGGAGAATTCTATGCCGCGGTTGACCTGCAGGCCGGAAATCTCAAATGCATTGTCCACCGTGTTGATGTTGGCGAACGGCCGTTGAATGCGAAATATCGCTGCGGTGAGATCGAGCTTCTCCAAGGACACCTTGTAGCCGACCTCGTATTCCTTGCTGCGATAGGGCGGCAGGCTCTGGCCCGCGTTCTTCAGGGGAGGGGTGCTGGCGGGTGCCAGGTCGCCCGGCTGCAGACTGCTGGCAAAGGTCGCGTACGCCGTCATGTTGCTCTCGGGCTTGAACATCAGGCTCGCCGTGGGGCTCACGCCGCTATTGGTGTATTCGGATGTGCGAACCGCCTTGGCGTTGTAATTATCGGTGTGAAACCAGTCCTGGCTCGCGGCCAGCCGTGCCGACCAATGGTCGGTGAAGCGCAGGGTGTCGCCGATGTTGAAACCCTGCTGATAGGCCGTCGAGGAATCGAAGTTCAGTCCCACGTTCGGCAGACCCGCGGCGGGAAACGCAAATATCGCCGGATTATTGATGTTCGCCGTTCCCAACAGAACGCTCGCAGGCGTCGCGGGCGTGAGCACCGCATAGGATTGCGCCTTGTACCCGGCGGTGCCGATGGTCAGGTCGTGCGCGATCGGCCCGGTCGCGAAATTGCCGTCGAGATAGGCCGCATCGCTGGTGATGATGAAGCGCGGCGCGAAACCGTTCGCCAGCGAAGAGCTGTAATTGCCGTTGTTCGCGGTGATGGTGTTGACCGGGGTGCTGATGTTGCGTGACGCGTCCTGATTCAGTCCGCCGACCACCAGATGCCAGTCGGAATTCAATTCATACTTCACGCGCACGCTGCCCATGCGCGTCAATAGATCGACGCCGGCATAGTTCTGGCCATAGCCCACGTTGGTCGGATCGGGCGCCGGCGGCAGCACCAGTTTCTCGCTGTAGGCAAACCAGCCCGGATATCCGGTATCGATCAAGTGGTAGTAGCTGTAGTTGGTCTCGATGACCATGCGCTCCATGGGCCGGATATCGATGCCGAGATCGCCGAGCACGCGCTTGTTGTGGCTGTGATCGACCCAGGCGTCGCCCTCGCCGAACACGCCGTTGAAGCGGTAGCTGACGATGCCGTTGCTGTCCAGCTTGCCGCCGAGATCGACATGCGCCGTGCCGATGCTGTCGCTGGCATAGCTGACCGTGACCTCGCGCAGGTCGTGGTCGGTGGGACGTTTGGAGACGAAATTGAACATGCCGGAAGGATTGGCGGGACCGTACAGCGAGGCCGACACGCCGTTCACCACCTCGATCTGCGAGAACTGTTCCAAGGCATTCGCAACGGTGATGAAAAACTGCATGCCGTCCATGCGCGAGTTCTGGAAATTGCCGCCCTGCATGCCGCGGGTCTGCGGCCGCAGAATGTCCGGACCCTGCTGCTCCTGATAGGCGACCAGCGGCAGATACTTCGAGACCTCCTTGAAGTTCACCGCCATGGAATTGTTGATCATGTTCTGATCCAGCACGCCGACCGAATACGGCACGTTGAGCAGCTCTTGCGAGCCCAAGGGCCCGAGCGATTCGGTTTTGACGCGGTAGTCGTCATTTTCCTTGACCCCGACCACCGTGACGCGCGGCAGTGACGGCTGCTGCGCTGGCGAGGTGTCAGCCGCGGTGTCGGTCGCGGCATCGTCGGCGTGGGCCAACTGCACGGCAAAAGGAGAGAGAGCAAACAGAATTGCGAGGCGAACCGAATGGGTCATGGAAGTCTCGTCGAATGGATTATCGGCGGCGCTACGACCGCTTCTGAACTTTGCTACAGGCAGTGAAACCGCTGGAAAAGTAGCATGGCGAGGCAGGCGCAACAATATGAACGGCCGAGCATATGTTGCGCGCGAGCGCGTGAATTCAGGCGTTTGTCTTCAGTTTTTGGCCGGCGTCTCATCCGCGTCGAGACGATCGGCGCCGACGTAGCAGTGATAGCGCCGGTTGAGCGCACGCCCGAACAAGGCCATGCCGAATTTCTTCGCGAGGTCGTAGCCCATGCTCGAGATGCCATTGCGCGACACCACGATGGGCACGCCGCTCTGCGCCGCCTTGATGATCATCTCGCCGGTAAGCCGCCCGGTCGTGAACAGCACCTTGTCGGCGCCGCTGATGCCGTGCTGGATCATCCAGCCGCTGATGGTGTCGAGCGCATTGTGCCGGCTGACGTCCTCGACCGAGACCAGCAGACGCGCATCCTGAAACAACGCGCAACTGTGCACCGATCGGGCATGCCGGTGAATGCTGTCATGCTGGCGCATCACCTCGAGAATGCTTCGCAAAGCGCTTTGGCGGATGCGTGCCTCGCCCGCTGCCGGCAGACGGATGGCATCGATGTGCGCCTGCAAATGCATGAATATCGAGCCCTGCCCGCAACCGCTGGCAACGGCGCGCGGCGGCGGCAGTTGCCGGCCGTTGGCCGCCGCTCGCGTCGCGACCACGGCGCAGCCTGAACGCCAATCGACCGCAATGGACTCGACATCCGCGGCAGCATCGATCAAGCGTTGGTTGAACAGGAAGCCCAAGACCAGCAGTTCCGGCGAGGCGCCCAGGGTCATCAGCGTGACCAGTTCGCGATCATCGAGCACCACGCTGAGCGAGCGCTCGGCCGGGATGTAGATCGTGCGGTCGATGCCGAGCTCATCCACGATGGATATGGCGCGCATCGAGTCCGAGGAAGAAGCGGTCAACCGCGGCGCACCGGCAACGGGCCGCATCAGGCGCGCTTCGGGCTGCACCTCGAAAGCCTCGATGCTAACGGTCTCGATGGCAGCCTCCGCGCGCACACGGTACGATGATCCCCGGCGGCGCAAATCCATGCTCATTCCCCGACACGACATTACCGGACTCATTCTCGCCGGCGGCCGCGCCACCCGCATGGGCGGCATCGACAAAGGGCTGCAACTGCACCAGGGCGTCCCGCTCGCGCGGCACGCGCTCGAACGACTGCGGCCGCAGGTCGGCGCGTTGATGTTGAACGCCAACCGCAATCTTGAGATCTACCGGGGGATGGGCGTTGCGGTCTGGCCGGACGAACTTGCGGACTTTCCCGGACCGCTTGCCGGCATGCTCGCGGGGCTCGAGCACTGCGAGACCGGCTACCTCGCCACCGTGCCATGCGACTCGCCGAATTTTCCGCTCGATTTGATCGCGCGGCTCGCGGAAAGCTTGAACGGCGCCGAGGACGAGGTGGCGACCGCCTATACGCGTGAGGACGGCGAGTTGCGCGCGCAACCGGTGTTTTGCCTGATGAAGACCTCGCTGCGCGACAGCTTGCGCGCCTTCATCCACAGCGGCGAGCGCAAGACGGGTCTGTTCGCCGCGCGCCATCACGGCGTGCGGGTCGAATTCAGCGATCCGGCTGCGTTCGCCAATGCCAACACACTGAGCGAGTTGGCAGGGCTGCAAATCAATCCACGCCCGCCATGACCGGCTCGAGGATTTGACCGCCGCCGAAGCTCACCTGCGTAGGCGTGGGTCCGCCCAAGGTCACACGCACAGCGCAATACTTGAACTCCGGAATCTTGGCGAACGGGTCGAGCGCCGAATTGGTCAGCTTGTTGATCGCAGCCTCATAGAAGCAGAACGGCACGAACACCGCGCCATGCGGCGAGCTCTCATCCGCACGAGCGTATAAGCTGACCTTGCCGCGACGCGATTCGATCGTGACGACCTGTCCGGGCTTCGCGCCCAACGCCGCCATATCAACCGGGTTCAGCGAGGCGACCGGATCCGGCTCGATGGCATCGAGCACGCCGGAACGGCGCGTCATGCTGCCGGTATGCCAATGCTCGAGCTGACGGCCCGTGATCAGCACCATCGGATACTCGGTATCCGGCCGCTCATCGGCGGGAATAATGTCCGCCGGTACGAATTTTGCCTTGCCGGTCGGCGTCGGAAAGGACTTGATGAACACCACCGAATCGCCGGGATCGCCTTCCTTCTCGCAAGGATAGGTCACGCTGTCCTCGGCCTGCAGCCGCTCCCAGGTGATACCCCCGATGCTGTTCATGGTATGTCGCATCTCGTCGAATACGGCCGCCACTGCCCGTTCGCCGGTGCCGTAATTCCAGTCGAGACCCAACTGGTGCGCCAAGTCGATGATGATTTCGAGATCTTGCCGCGCCTTGCCGGGAGGATCGAGCGCCCGGCGTCCCAACTGCACGTAGCGGTCGGTGTTGGTGAATGTGCCATCCTTCTCCGCGAACGAGGAGGCCGGCAGGATCACATCCGCAAGATAGCCGGTCTCGGTGAGAAAAATGTCCTGCACCACCAGCATGTCGAGTTTGGCGAGCGCTTCGCGCGCGTGATCGGCGTCCGGATCGCTCATGGCCGGATTCTCGCCCATGATGTACATGCCTTTGACGTTTCCGGCCAGAATCCCCTTGATGACCTCGACCACGGTGAGCCCGACCTTTTTGTCGAGCTTCTCGACCGGCACGTTCCAGGCTTTGGAGAAACGCTCGATCGCCTTCGGATCATCGACTTTGAGATAGTCCGGATACATCATCGGAATGAGCCCGGCGTCCGAGGCGCCCTGCACATTGTTCTGGCCGCGCAGCGGGTGCAGACCCGTACCGGGCCGTCCGATCTGCCCGGTCATCAAGGACAATGCGATCAGGCAGCGCGCGTTGTCGGTGCCGTGGATGTGCTGGCTGATTCCCATGCCCCAGAGAATCATCGAGCCGGAACTGGTCGCGTACAGCCGCGCCACCTCGCGAATCGTCTCGGCGGAGACGCCGCAAATCGGCGCCATCAGCTCAGGAGAATAGCCTTGGACGTTCTTCGCCAATTCCGCGTAACCGAGGGTCCGGTCACCGATGAATTTCGCATCGACCAGATTCTCCTCGATGATCACGTGCATCATCGCATTGAGCAATGCCACATCGGTGTCGGGCTTGAACTGCAGGTAGCGATAGGCGGTGCGCGCCAGCTCGCTGCGCCGCGGATCCATGACGATGAGCTTGGTGCCCTGGCGCATGGCATTCTTGAGGAACGTCGCCGCCACCGGATGATTGACGGTGGGATTGGAGCCGATCACGATGACCACGGCTGCCTGCGTGACGTCCATGACCGGGTTGCTCACCGCGCCCGATCCGATGCCCTCGAGCAGCGCCGCGACGCTCGAGGCGTGGCACAGGCGCGTGCAGTGATCCACATTGTTGCTGCCGAAGCCGGTGCGCACCAGCTTTTGGAACAAATAGGCCTCTTCATTGCTGCCCTTGGCAGAACCGAATCCGGCCAGCGACCTCGGACCGTGGGTATCGCGCAGCCGCCGCAACGTGCCTCCACCCAAGGCGAGAGCTTCCTCCCAGCTGGCTTCGCGGAACACCTGCATGACGTTGTTCGGATCCATCACGAACTTGCCCGACTTGGGCGCATCGGCGCGGCGGATCAGCGGCACCGTGAGGCGCTGCGGATGACGCGAGTAATCGAAACCGTAACGCCCCTTGACGCACAGACGCGAGTGATTCGCCGGACCGTCGCGGCCCTCGACATACAGAATCTTGTCGTCCTTGACGTGGTAGGTCAGCTGGCAGCCGACGCCGCAATAAGGACACAACGAGTTCACCGACTTATCCGGCACCGCGAGTCCCACATCACGCGCCGGCATGAGCGCACCGGTGGGACAGGCTTGCACGCACTCGCCGCAGCCCACGCAGGTGGAAGCGCCCATCGGATCGTCCATGTCGAACACGATTTTTGCGTGCTGTCCGCGCGAGGCCAGTCCGATCACATCGTTGGCCTGCTCATCACGGCACGCACGCACGCAGCGCGTGCATTGGATGCAGGCGTCGAGATTCACCGCCATGGCAGCGTGCGACAAGTCGGCCTGCACCGCCGGCCGCGGCGCAAAACGCGGTTTGCCCACGTTCAGTTTGGCCGCCCACTCATCGAGTTCGTTGTGGCGCGTGTACTCCTTTTCCGGCATATCCGACTGCAGCAGCTCGATCACCATCTGCTGCGCCTTGAGCACGCGTTCGTTGTTGGTGGTCACCTGCATGCCGGCGGTCGGAGCACGGCAGCACGATGCCGCGAGCACCCGCTCGCCCTTGATCTCCACCATGCAGGAGCGGCAGTTGCCGACCGCTTCCATACCGGGCTTGTAGCAAAGCCGCGGAATCTCGATGCCCTCGCGATCCGCAATCTCGATCAGGGTTTCGCCCGGCAGGGCCTTCATTTCCTGGCCGTTCAGAAGAAACGTGACGGTGGGTGCCTCGGTCTCGAGGCGCATATCGCGGCTGGTGGCGCTCATGCTGGTGACCCTCTAGCTCAACTCATTGGGAAAATATTTGATGACCGTGTCCACGGGATTGGGAGCCGCCTGCCCCAATCCGCAGATCGACGCATCGCGCATGACCTGCGAAAGTTCGGCCAGCAACGGCTTGTCCCAGTTGTCCCCGGAAATCAGCGCATTGGTCTTGGCGGTACCCACCCGGCAGGGCGTGCACTGGCCGCAGGATTCATGCTCAAAGAATCGCATCATGTTGCGCGCCGCCGCCTTCGCGGTGTCCTGCGACGACAGAATGATCACCGCCGCGGATCCGATGAAGCAACCGTACGGCTGCAGCGTATCGAAGTCGAGCGGGACGTCGCCCATCGTCGCCGGCAGGATTCCGCCGGAGGCGCCGCCCGGCAGGTAGCCGTAAAAAGTATGGCCATCCTTCATGCCGCCGCAAAATTCATCGATCAATTGCCGCACCGTGATGCCGGCGGGCGCCAGCTTCACTCCGGGACTCTTCACGCGCCCGGAGACTGAAAAGCTGCGCAGCCCCTTGCGGCCGTTGCGGCCTTGAGTTGCGAACCAGGCCGCGCCCTTTTCCAGCAGTTCGCGCACCCAGTACAGCGTCTCGAAGTTGTGTTCCAGCGTCGGACGTCCGAACAATCCGACCTGTGCCACGTAAGGGGGACGCAGGCGCGGCATACCGCGCTTGCCCTCGATCGATTCGATCATCGCCGACTCTTCGCCGCAGATGTAGGCGCCCGCTCCCCTCCGCAATTCGATCTCGGGCAGCGGTACCGGCGGATTCTCCTGCAGCTTGGCGAGTTCGGTCTGCAGCAGTGCGCGGCAGCCGTGATACTCGTCACGCAGATAAATGTAGATGGCGGAAATGCCGACCGCCCAGGCCGCGATCAACATGCCCTCGAGAAATCGATGCGGGTCACGCTCCAGGTAAACGCGATCCTTGAAGGTCCCCGGCTCGCCTTCATCGATGTTGACCGCCATCATTCTGGGCGCCGCTTCCCCGCGCACTATGCGCCACTTGCGCCCCGTGGGAAATCCGGCGCCGCCCAAGCCCCGCAATCCCGAGTCCTCCATGGTCTTCAGCACGCTCTCGATGTCGCGCCGATGCTCGACGCAATCGCGCAGCAGCGCATAGCCGCCGGCGCTCGCATAGGCGTCGAAATCGAGGTAATTGCCGGCCTCATCGTTGATGTTGCCGGCCTGCACCTCGCTTCGCACCGCTTCCAACGTCGCACCGGGAACCGGCCGTTGATGAACCACCGCGACCGGCGCTTGCTCGCAGCGTCCGACGCAGGGCGCGGGAATCACGCGCACCTCGCGGCCGAGCAGCGCCGGCAACTTTTCAAGGAGCTGCTTCGCTCCGGCCATCTCGCAGCTCAAGCCATCGCAAACCCGCACCGTCAGCGCCGGCGGCGCCGGCAGCGAACCGTCCGGATTTTCCTTCACCACATCGAAGTGATGATAGAAGGTGGCGACTTCGTAGACTTCCGTTTGGGCCAATCCCAACAACTTGGCCAAGGCGGCCATGTGCGGCGCACCCAACTGACGATAGCGGTCATTGATCCGATGCAGGTATTCGATCAGCAGGTCATGCCGCCAAGGTCCTACGCCGATCAGGGCCTCGACTTCGGCTATCGACTGCGGGCTCACCTGACGGCCTCGCGGCGACTGGCGTTTTCGCTGTTTGGTGGCGCCCGCGCGCGCTATGGGGATCACCGGACTGGTCACGAAAATAGACTCCGTTGGATGGTACAACCAGTATGGTGTCGTCTGATATATGTGTCCAATTGATTCGGACCATGATAAGTATGACTTATCAGGCGATAGACGTAATTTACTGATTTCTCAAGATTAATCTTCAGCTCATGACTTGGCAGGACTCGCTCGGAAGGCCCGCACCCCCTCGATGAAGGCGTCGATCTGCGGATCGGTCCCGATGGTGACCCGGCACCAGTTCTCGTAAAGTGGAAAACGCCGTCCGACGGCAATATTCCGATGCTCCATGAACTCGGTGAACTGCTTGATCGGCACGCCCGTGTCGAAGAATACGAAATTGCCATGAGGCTCGGCATAGGGGAGGTGCAGCCGCGCCAGCTCGGCGGTCAGGCGGGCGCGGCTGGCCACGATCCGCCGTCGGCAGTCTGCCAGGAACTCCTTGTCACCGAGGCTCGCGATGGCGCCGCGCACAGCGAATATATTGGGCGTCGTCATGCGCGCAGCGGAGATTTCCTCGATGAGCTCGGGTCGGGCGATCCCGTAGCCGTACCGAACCCCGGCCATGCCGTGGAGCTTGGAGAATGTCCGTAACACGACGACACGCTTTGGCTCCGTGACCAGGCTGACCGACGAGGCTGCGCCCTCGACGAATTCCATGTAGGCCTCATCGATGATGGTCGTCACATGATCCGGAAGCGCGGCGACGAATGCTGCGATTGCCGCGGAATCGACCATCGTGCCGGTCGGGTTGTTGGGATTGCAGAGGTACACGGCACGCGTCTTGGCGGAAACCGCCGCGTGCATCGCGCTCAAATCGTGGCGTAGCTGTTTGTCGACGGGCACCAACTTCAGGGTCGCCCCGGTGTGCTCCGCGTAGTCGGTCAACTCGGCGTAGGTGGGCTCGGCAGCCACGATCTCGCCGTGCTGACGCGCGGCGAGCATCCCGAGGGCGCGCAGCAACTCCCCGGAGCCGGTGCCGGTCACGATGTGATCCGGCCCGAGTCCTTCTTTTTCGGCAAGTAAGTTGACGAGCCTTGGATTCTCATCGTCCGGATAACGGCAACCGTCCGCTATCGACCGGGCGATTGCAGCGCGGGCAGCGGGCGACGGGCCGTAGGGGTTCTCATTCCAACACAACAACATGGGCCCGGTGCCGCCGGTTAACGGAGCCGCGGCGAGGTGCGCGCCCAGTGGTGCCGAAATGCTGCTCATCGGACGCATCAGCATGATCGCCGATGCAGTCAAGAGGTCACGGCGGCTGAGTTCCATGGATCGACACCCCCAACTTGCGACAAGTCCGGATCAACGGACTCGGTTTCGTAGGCCTAGGGTAGCAGATTGCGTTTCGCCGTGATCGCCGCGCGATCAAGCAGGAACGTAGGTTAGCCTGACCACATCCCCGGCGGTTAGTTGTGCTCCGCAGAGCACATCACTATCGTTAAGTCTGCCCAGAGAACGTCGGGAGTTAATTTATGCTGGAAATTCGTCCAACCTGCGAAAACTGTGGCGCTCAATTATTACCCAATTCCCTCGAGGCGATGATCTGTTCCTTTGAGTGCACATTCTGTCGAACCTGCGTCCAACAAATACTCGACGACGTATGCCCCAATTGTGGCGGCGGATTTACCGCACGCCCCATTCGTCCCGCACAGCGATGGCGGGGCGAGAATTGTCTAACCGGGGTTCCCGCCTCGGCGAAGGTGGTTTCAAAGCCGGTCGATCATGCATCACATAAAGCGTTTGCCGCTTCCATCAGGACCATTCCGCCTGATCGGCGGTAGCGGCAAAATCCCAGCTCTGACCGAAAATCCATGTCACGCCATGAATCGAGAGCGATAATCCTGTGGAGTTACTGCCAGCAACCGCAGAAAGCTGCGGCGCATTGTTTCCTCCGAACCGAAACCGCAACGCTGAGATATCCGCTTCACTGGCAGGCCGGATTCCGATAACAATTGCCGCGCCGCTTCGACGCGCAACCGCTCAATTGCGCGGGCTGGGGTAAGGCCCGTTGCCATGGCATAGTGGCGGCTGAAACTGCGCTCACTCATTCCTGCGCGATCGGCCAATACGGGAAGCGGCAGATCGTCGGCCAGGTGCTTGTTGATCCATTCGTGCAGCGCCCCGAACTCATCGTCCGCCGCCTGCAGTGATAGCGCAGTGCTGAATTGCGCTTGCCCACCCGGACGCTTCATGAAAACAACCAGATATCTTGCCACGGCCAGCGCTAGCGCAGGCCCCAAATCCTCTTCCACCAGCGCAAGAGCGAGATCGATGCCGGCCGTCACCCCTGCCGAACTCCAGACTGGTCCATCGTGCACGAAGATTGGATCGGATTCGACGCGCACCTTGGGAAAGCGTCGGGCAAGTTCGGCGCAATACGACCAATGGGTGGTGGCTCGGCGCCCATCGAGCAGACCGGACGCGGCAAGTAGAAATGCTCCGGTACAGACGGAGGCGATGCGGCGTGCCCGCTTTGCTCGCGACTGCACCCATTCGATGATCACCGGTTCGGCCGCCGCCGCTTCGACACCCTGGCCGCCGGCCACCATCAGTGTGTCCACTGCAGCACCGGCATACGGAAGCGGAGCGGTCGAAAGTTTGAGCCCGGCTGAGGCCGTCACCTGCGCACCGCTTCTCGCCACAACCCGAAGATCGTAGGGCGGCCGTCCTCCCGCTTCGAGTACGAGATCGTTGGCGGAGGCGAATACCTGAAACGGTCCGGTGACGTCCAGCAACTGTACCAATGGAAAAGCGAGCAATTCGACTACGCGAACGCCCTTTGGCGAGAACCGAGTGGATTTTTTCATTACCGCCAAAGTCTGCCTGACGAGATTGACCTCGTCGACCTCCATTCTACGACCCCAATCCACATGACTCCAGACAACACTCATCTTCAGATGGCTCGCTGATGTTCGAAGGTATGGATCAGATCCACGGCCCCACTTGATCGAGTGGCGATAACCGAGGGGTTATTGGCAATCCGGCCACTCCAACTGGTCGTACATTCGATTTCATGTCGATTCCCCGGTACTCAAATGCCAATCGCCGAACAATTGGAGAATCTGTATGGACTCAGCAAACCTTGATCCTCGACATCTTCTCGCACTGCCAGACACCCAAACCCTATCATCAAAGGAAAACATCTTGACCACGATGACATTCACCAAGAAAGAACCGCCGGATTGGCTAATGACATTCTGGAAGGAGATCGACGATAAGACCTTTGGTAAAGGCTTCGATTGCTTCACCAAAGATGCAATCGGTAGCCTCGGCGTTGCCGATTGGCATGGACGCGAAGCGATCCGCGAAAACCTGCGTGCCTTCATCGATACGGGTTTCACAGCCCATCACGACGTCCTCGAATACTGGGATGGCGGGACGCTCAAGATCTTCCGCGGCATCGTCACCATGACGCCGGATGATAGTGGCAAGCCGACCGTGAAACCGGTGATGTCTCACTTCTTCTACATGGACGAGAAGGATCCCTCAAAGGTTCGTCACTGGATTGGAGCGGTGGGACCTGCTCAGTTCTGAGGGGTAGGAGCACAACCACGCGGCGCGCGGCTATTGGTTCGTTCCAGCGCATCGCCGTAATCAGCAGTTCAGCCCCTTCGGGCGACAGAGCGTTTGCCGTGTATTTGAGACCGCCGATCTAAGCCAGTTCAGTTTCTAGCCGCTCGATGATCGGACAGTTCGCGCCATGAGGTTGATCGCACGCGGTCACCAGGTCCTGCAGCACGTCGCGCAGCCGCACTAGCTCCACCAACTTGCTCTCGACAAGGGCCAATTTTGCCACTGCGAGAGCGCGGGTTTCCTTACAAGCGCCCCTGGCATCGATCCTGATTAGTCGCTGCACTTCCTTGAGCGACATTCCGAGCGCTTGCGCCCGCTTGATGAAGCGCACCCGACCTGCGGTCTCGGGCGTGTAGTAACGAAATCCGCGCGTACGTTTCGGAGGCAGACCGACGAGCCCCCGGCGCTGGTAGTACCGAACAGTCTCGACGTTCACGCCAGCCGCGCGGGCAACGCGACCAATTGTGAGCTTTGCCTCAGTCATACTTGACTCCGTACCTAAGTACATGATGTAGGCTACACCCCATGCAGACCGCAACCAAGCAATTGTGGGCCGGAGTGTTGGCGGCGATCGTCGGCTCACTTTGCTGCGTCGCGCCGTTGGTGTTGCTGACCCTGGGAATCAGCGGTGCTTGGATCAGCCAGTTGACGGCGCTTGAACCCTATCGGCCGATCTCCATCGGCGTCATGCTCGTCTTTATGGGGCTCGCGTTTCGGCAGCTGTATATTGTTCCGGCTCGATGCGCACCCGGTGAGGCGTGTTCAAATCCGCAGCTGCAACGTCGGCAGCGGCAAATATTTTGGGTCGTTGTCGTTGGGCTCGCGGCGCTCGTTGCATTCCCGTGGTACGCCCCGTTACTCATTGGCTGAAGGGGATTCGTCGTGCGTCGCTTCACTCTCGGTTCCATGTCTCTGGTGGGCCTCATTGCCGCCGGCGTCGCCTCTGCCGCTCCTCCGCAGACCGCCACCCTGGCGGTTGAGAATATGACCTGCGGCACCTGCCCAATCGTGGTCAGGAAGGCGCTTGAGCGCGTGCCCGGTGTGACTTCCACGTCGGTCGATTTCGACAAGAAAACGGCGACTGTGACCTTCGACCCTGACAAAGCGACCTCGGCGAAACTCACTCAGGCGACGACGGAAGCAGGTTTTCCCTCCAAGGTCGTTTCGAAGCCGTGAGCACCGTCGTCCTTGAATCCGTGCTGACCTGCCCGAACTGCGGACACGCACAGCAGGAGATCATGCCGACCGATGCGTGTCAGTATTTTTACCCATGCACCGGTTGCAAAACGCTGCTAAAGCCAAAAGCGGGCGACTGCTGCGTGTTTTGTTCTTACGGATCGGTCGCCTGTCCGCCCATTCAAGAGCAGCGCGACTGCTGCCATTGATCAGACATATTTTTTCCAGACCTCAGGCACAAATGACAACAACGCGGCGATCAGCGTAACCCCGACGATGTTGTTGAGCGCATGCGGGCCAAATGCCAGCAAGCCCGTTGCGAACAGGCCAAGGGCTGCGGCGCCAAGAAGAAATATCGGCCCGGAAATGTAGCAATGGAGCCGATGACAGCGGCGCGCATTGAGAATGCAGCCCGTCCCCATCCAGATGAATGAGATCACCCAAATTGTGGCGATACCATGCATCGACAACGCCAGGAAGTTTGCCGCAAAGCCGACGCCGAGCGGTAAACACCACCAAAGGAAGCCCGCACCAGGCCCGGTAACCCAGTCTTTCCGAGTACGCTTGTCCGGCTGAGTGCTCAACTGATCATCCATCCCTAACGAGAGTTCGCCGCGAGCATGTCATTTACCTTCGCGAAGAACACCTTGCTGTCCAGCGGCGGAAATTTCGCATCGTCCAATCCGGGGAGCTGGTGCATCAAGAAGGCGGGCCGCGGTGGATCTTTCGCATTCCAGACAGCGTTCGGCGGATAGATCATCCAGACATCCCACGCATAGACTGGCCTCGTGCCGTGCAAGAGGCTCAATACTTGCGCCATTTGTCGCCCGAAGTCACCACTCGGGTCCCAGTAATTGCGCGCGAGCGCCGTATGCAGCAGTTCCGCAGCCGCCGGGATGTCTTTGCTGGCGCCGCCAATCACCGGGTCATGCACCACATAGACCTTTATGCGCGCATCTTTCGGCAGCTTCGCAAGCACGTCGTGGCCCATGTCGGCAAGTCCACGTAGGCATTCGGGGCATATTGGATCAACTACAAACAGCAGCCGCACGAATCCCTGATCTCGGTTGAAATCATCCCGCAACGGCTGATCTTCGCCGCTCAGCAATACGCTTCGCGCAGATGTTTCGGACTGGGGTGCAGCCTGCCGCCCTCCGCAGCTGCTCAGCAGCAAGGAGATCATGCCAAGGACCACAACGAAGACGCTCCTCGACTTGCGCGGCATCGATGGGCTATTCATACCAAAAGCGCGGCGCGAACGACGCGACGTCGATAACGGCGACGAGGACCGCCGCGGTCCATACGATCCACCTTGACCAGCGCCGCTTAGTGACATCGCAGCTGCCCGCGGAGAGTGGGTGGCGATACACAAACCAGAAGCCGAGACCCAGCAAGACAACTGTTCCCGCCACCACGTAGGGCTGAATGAACGCCAAGCGCGCCAGAAGCACAGCGCCGGATACGCCCAGTATAGTGACCGCCCAAGGCGCCACGCAGCAGACGCCGAGGGCGAGCGCGAGCGCGCTCAGGCCCACCGCCCCACTGGCTACTCCCACAACTTGCGGCTTTTCGCTCGTTCTCCATCCTCCGTGTTGCCGAAGCACGTGTCTTAGCGCTTACGCACCCACGACCCCTAGCGTGATCGTAGACCCCGTAGCCGCTACGGACTCAAGAGATTTTTCGGCCACCGAGGCGATGTAGCGCCGGCATCTACCAGGCAGGTCGCGAACCACGGGCTACCGGCTCCCCTGTGACCATTTGTTACGCCGCTCAGTACGCGATCTTGGAACAGATTCGATGAGCGTAAGGTCTGGTAGAAAAGTGGCCACAGCGTTCTAGCCATGTTGAACATATTTGAATCTTCGGAACTTAGGAGATCTGAGATCCAAATCCAGTTTCTAAGCCCCGCTTTTCCGGACGATTGACTGCGCGACCTCTCGCTCACGATGCTCAAAAGCGTCGGCGAATTGCTCGAGTTCTGCCGCGCTCATTCCAAGCTCGCGGCCACGCACGCGCCAAGTTGAAACGGTCCGTTCGACCTCTGCAAGTATTTCGACAGCAGCTTTTTTGTCCAGCTTGAAATAGGCTGACCCGCCATTAGCGCATCGATCGAAGCCGCTGGACCCGCCTCTTCGGAAATCCATGTTTTCAGTTCGCGCTGACGATCGGGGAAGGGATTGATATCGAAAGCCGGCGATAGTCGCCATTGGTCCTTTGCGACATGAAGAAACCCATGATTGTGCAGGTGATCATCGGAGCAGCTATGCGAAAGGCCGGATGACGAAGAGACTTAGCTTGGGAGAATGGAATGAGCCGCAGCCGCCGAAAAACAGCCATCATTGGAGTGACCACAGCCCCTACCGACAAGCCGTTCACGGTCGATGAGCATCGCGCAGAGCGTCATGCAGCGTCTGTATTTGTGATGATTTCCTGCCCTCCGAATCACGCGTGCCCCCAAATATGTCCCACCGAATAGTGGCTGTCTAGGGATACCACTGGACGGCGGAGACCTCATGCCGACTAACCACGATAACGAGTAAGCCTTATCGTGCGTCGCGGCCGTCGGTAATAAATTTTGTCAAACGCGACCCGAGGCGCTGTTAGCCGACTTGAAATGTGGGGTTAGCTAGCCTCTCGCAATCGCTCCCAGCGATCAGCAGGTCCCAAGCGGTCGGCTCCCTGGAACGGCAGCACCCAGCCAGGGTACTCAAGGGCAAGAGCGCTGACCTGATCTAACAGCCTAAGCTCGTGCTGTGTGAGTGTGAGCTCCATCGCAGCGAGATTGTCCTGAAGCTGTTCGAGGCGTTTCGCACCAATGATGACCGAGGTTACCACTGGTTTAGCCAAGAGCCATGCGAGCGAAATACGCGCAGCGCTACATCCTTGTGCCTTCGTGATCGGAGCCATGACATCGAGGATCTTCCAGGTCCGCTCTTTGTCCACCAGCGGGAAGTCGTACTCGGCGCGGCGCGAATCCGCGGGCTTCTGGTTCGTCCGGCTGAACTTGCCGGAAAGCAAACCCCCAGCAAGCGGACTCCACACGAGCAGCCCGACCTTTTCGGATTCTAATAGGGGAACGATTTCGCGCTCGATATCGCGGCCGGCGATCGAGTAATAAGCCTGAAGCGTATCGAATCGGGTCAGGCCCCTGAACTCGGAGATGCCGAGGGCTTTGGCGATCTTCCATGCTTGCCAGTTGGAGCAGCCGATGTAGCGGACCTTTCCCTGCCGTACCAGCGTGTCGAGAGCGTGAAGCGTCTCTTCCAGTGGGGTCACGGCATCGTTGCCATGGATCTGGTACAGATCGATATGATCGGTCTGCAGACGGCGGAGACTGGCCTCCACGCCATCCATAATGTGGCCGCGAGAAGCCCCCACGTCATTTCGCCCAGGGCCGACGCGGCTGTAGACTTTCGTCGCGATCACGACATGCTGCCGCGCGACGTTCAAATTCTTCAGTGATTGCCCGAGAATTTTTTCGCTCGCACCCTCGGTGTAGTTGTCCGCCGTATCAAAGAAATTGATGCCACCGTCAAGAGCCATCTTGACCAGTTCATCGGCCCCTGCCTGGTCAACGACGCTGAGGGCCTTGAAGAGCCCTCTGCCGTCCCCGAATGTCATGGTTCCGAAGCCGAGTTTTGAAACCAGAAGCCCCGTATTGCCGAGTGTTGCGTATTCCACGATGCCTCCTCAGTTGCGGCCGATTTTGGTTTGCATTTAAATGCGAGGCTCAGTTGTAACTGTGGACCATACTCCACAGTCAAGGGGCGCCTATGCTGATCTCGGAATTTGCGCGGGTAACGGGACTTACCCGCGATACGGTGCGCTTCTATACGCGTCTTGGCCTGCTACACCCTAAGAAGAACGGCAAGGGTGGCCGCCATCCGTACAGTATCTTCGCGGATAAGGACATTCAAGCGGCAGAGGTTATCCGGATCTCGCAATCTCTCGGCATGTCGCTCAAGGAAATCGCGGCTTTCACTGAGGAGCGCCGTAAGGGCCGCCTGACACGCGAACGCAGGGTTGAGATCATGAGCGCGCAACTTGTTAGCCTAGAGTCCAAAGCGACGGAGCTGGAAGTGATGATCAGCTATATGCGCGCCAAAATTCATTGGCTGAAATGGAATGAGCAGGCGCCGGAGCCGGATTTCGAGAACTACGCGAGATTGAATTAGCATTGTGGATGACCACGACAAGCCGCTACGGATGCACTGATCCCCTACGCCGAATCGTAGTTCAAAGCAGTCAGAACCTCTTTGTGCCGATACAAAACTGGCTGCAGTAAACAATAGCTGCCGGAGTCAACCAGATTTGTCCAACGCTCACGCCCTACTAACCACGCGGCTTGCATTGGTACAAGAAACGTCGAAGCCCTCCGCTCAAGATCACACGCAGGCCTATCATTTAGGCAGCCTAAATCGCATAGCGATACCAATTAACTCAGGAACGGAAAAACCGATAGTGAGCCTGGGAATGTCACACAAACGCAAGTTATCGCATGGACCGTCAAGAGGGGCCGTTGCGACCATATTTTCTGTCGCGCTATTCCAGACGGTTGCTGCGCAGTCCCCGCCGACACCTATCTCAGACGAAATCGCAATAAAACAAACCGCCATGGACTACATAGAGGGATGGTATGCGGGCGATGCCGTCCGAATGGAGCGCGCACTTCACCCAGAACTGGCAAAACGAATGGTCTCCCTCGACAGCCGCGGACACAGCCGGCTAAACCAAATGAGCGCAATGACGTTGGTACAGTCGACACGCGCTGGTGGTGGAAAGAATACCCCGAAAGAGCAGCAAGAAAAGGACACCGCCATACTCGACCGATTCAATAACGCTGCGGTCGTGAAGATCGTGGCTTCTGGTTGGGTCGATTACCTTGAAGAAGTCAAATTCGAAGGACAGTGGAAGATCGTAAATGTTCTGTGGGAGCTAAAGATCCAACCGCCGCCGCCAGCCTCTGACAAATGAGGCCACTCATATCGCCGATGCGATCAGAGTTCTCTCATCCTGAGGTAGACGGACCCCATTGTGCCCAGCCTGCTCGGGGTTGGCCTCGTCGATTCGATCGCGCAGCAACCGGTCCGTTCGCCGCAGAAGTCGATATGGCGAGGTAAATTCCGAAGCTCCTCCGGTACTTTCACCCTAGACCGTCCGATTTCAAAACGGATACGATGAATCCGGAAATCCGACAATCGGTTGATAGCGACGTCGAAAAGCGCCAGGAGATATTCCAACCTTGCTTTTAAAAACGCGGGTGAAATGACTTTGATCATAAAACCCGTTTGCAACGGCGATATCAGCTAGTGGCTTGGACCCGAACGAAAGCGCTTCTGCTGCAGCTCGAACTCGCCGGTCGTTCACAAAGTCGCCTAAGGTTTGCCGGACCCTTCTGGTGAAGAGTTGCCCCAGGTATACAGGATGCACATCGACAGCTTGTGCCACGTCGGCCAACGTCAAGTTGGAACTATAGTTCTCGGCAATGAAATCATGGGCCGCGCGTAAGGCGCGAACAGGCCCGGGATTCTCACTGGGAGCGGAAACGGTCTCCATGATAATGTCGACCGCCTCAGCTTCGATCTCAATCGGCAATAAAGACCGGCTAGCGGTGAAGAGCCGAAGAATCCTCCAAACTTGACGGTGGCCGGTTAGGTCGCGCAGGTGCGTCAGATCTACGCGATGCGTATCGATCTCATCAAACAGGCCTCTGTCGAAAGAGAGGCTTAATAGGCGCATACCGTTCTCGCCTACGCCGTCCGTGTGGTCAAAACCCGGTGGATGATAGACACAGTGATACGGACTATAGTGGATCGCCTGACGGCCGATCCGCTCGAAGTACTTGCCTTGAATCAATAGGCAAATCTTGCCGCGCTCGTGCGCGTGGCTTGCGAGGTTCAATCCGGGAGCGTAGCAAACATCACTCAGCGCGAGCTGACAAAACTGCCGCTCCTTCACGAGGCGCTGCCCTGAGGAATTGAACCCCTCTAGCTGATCGGCCATTCGCCCTCCGCAGATCCGCATCGTATAGAAAACAAACCTCCTACTAAGCTACCAAAACTGGCTTGCATTGGTACAAGAAACGTCGAAACAATAGATTCAAAATGATATTGGTGTTTAAAAGACGTCGCGACCGGCAACACAATGAGTCGCAGCGAGATATCACGAGCACGCCTGCGAAGCGAGATGCGACATAGATAGTGACGTTGGAAAGAATGTGAATTTCAATCATCCCGTGGTCCCCCTGGTTGCGCGCCTGCTCATGAGCTACGTCTATTTGACCAGCGGCCTTGGCAAACTCGTCGACTGGCGAGGAAACGCGGCATACATGGACCATCACCACTTGCCGATGATTCCCGTTCTGCTGGCGACGGCGGCATTTGTTGAGCTTGCAGGTTCCCTATGCCTCGTATCGGGATATCAAGCCAGATGGGCTGCATTCGTCATGTTCGGCTATACGGCGGTACTGACGCTCTTACTGCACAACTATTGGGCATATATCGGAGATCTCGCAGGCGTTCAGGAGACTCATTTCAGAAAGAATCTGGCGATAATGGGGGGACTACTGATGGTCAGCTACGGCGGTCCCGGTCGATGGGCGATAGGCAAGATCGCATAAGCCTGCAAAATGCATATCGTGGTTGGCGATTATCTATAGGTTTGCAGCAGTTCTCGGCGGCTCGATCCCAATTGTCGGCGTTATGACAGCCATAGCGATGACCAAATTCAATCTCGATCGCGGACAAGCGGCCGCTGCATTCGCGCGATTGCCGTCCTGGTTGGTTTCCCGCAATGGTTTCTGTATCGGAGTCGCCGCATTGATATCTGCGGGTATTGCTCGCGATTGGCGACGGCGCACCAAGTGCATGCTGTGTATCGGTACGGGTTGCCGGTGCAGGTCGCCGGTCAATCGATCGCATTGTGGACTCTATTGCGCAGACTTCCGGCAGGGTCGACGATCACCGATTCTATTGGGAGCGCCTCACAGTGAACGAACAACGCACCAATTACTGATTGCCGACTGTTCCGCAATGGCGTTAAGACCACAGCGCGGAGATCTGGGTCGAAAAGATTGCGACACCTTAAACGTACTCGCACACATCGAGCTCTATACAAGGATAACAGACGGGCGATTTAAATCAGCCTCAGGAATAGGAACCCCCAATGCGTAAGGCTTTAGGGCAACTGTTGGCGGCAGCCGCCACTCTTACCGCATGCGTCAACTCGGCAGATGCGGCTTCCGTATTGCAGTCCGGTGTAGATCTCGGCGCACGGGATCTGCGCGTCCGCCCGGGCGATGACTTCTTTCAATACGCGCTTGGAAGCTGGTACGCCTTAACTGCGGTACCACCCGATCAGAGCGAAGTAGGTGTCGACACCGATGTCTCAGCTCGCGTACGCGCGCAGCTTCGCACCCTTATCGAAGACAGCGCCAAAACGCCGACCGCGATCGGCAATCAGATTGGCGAACTGTATAAAAGCTTCATGAACGAAAACCACATCGAAAGCCTGGACGCAACGCCGCTACAGGCTGACTTGGGGCGTATCGCAAAGATAACCGACAAAGACGAGTTTGTCGCCCTGATGGCATCGTCGCCGATGAATTTCGGCACCTCGCTATTCTCGTTGCGGATCGAGCCGGATGCGAAGTCCCCAGTCAATGCTCTTTACATAGGTCAAGCAGGCTTGGGGCTGGACGATCCGGAATCCTACTTGTCTCCTGGCGCCGCTGCACAGAGAGATGCCTACCGCGACTTCATTACGCGTACCTTGATGCTGGTTGACTACGCGGACCCTAAGGCGAACGCTGCAGCCATCGTCCGATTCGAGACCGACATTGCCAAGGTAAGCTGGTCCCAAACAAGGCGGCGAGACATAGCCGCCACCTACAATCCCACCACCCTCGTCGCTCTTGAGGCCGGCGCACCCGGCGTTGCCTGGCAGCTTTTCCTGAATCGTTCCGGCGTTCCTGGCGCTGCCCCCATCGTGGTCGCAGAGAAGTCCGCCGTTATCGCAATCGCTGATTTATATGCGCAGGCCTCGCTCGATGTTCTAAAGGCGTGGCAGACATTTCACACCATAGACAACGCTGCGCGCTTTCTATCGAAGCGTTTCATCGAGAATCGATTTTCTTTCCATGGCTCCGTGATGACGGGCGCGACCCAATTGCCGGCGCGCTGGAAGCGGGGTGTCAATCTCGTGAATGCACAACTCGGGATGGCGCTGGGAAGACTCTATGTGACGGCGAACTTCTCGCCATCGGCGAAGGAGCAGATGCAGGTGCTGGTCGAGAGCTTGCGTAAAGCCATGGCGCAACGGATCCAATCTTTGGATTGGATGAGCGAGCCGACCAAACGCGAAGCGCTGGCCAAGCTCGCCGCGATGCGCGTCTTCGTCGGATACCCTGCCAGGTGGCGCGACTATTCTGGCCTTAAGATCGCTCGCGACGATCTATATGGAAACATCCAGCGCAGCATGGCCTTTGACTGGTCATTTCAGTGCGCAACTTTAGGCAAACTCCTCGACAAGGATGCATGGGGTCCATTCGATTGGGGCATCACGCCACAAACCGTGGACGCCTTCAACATTGCCTCTGAGAATCTCATCATTTTTCCGGCGGCTATCCTACAGCCGCCTTTTTTCAATCCCAACGCAGACGCGGCGCACAACTATGGAGCGATCGGCGCGGTCATTGGCCATGAAATAACGCATGGTTTCGACGACCAAGGCAGAAAAATCGACGCAACCGGCAAGCTGCGCAATTGGTGGTCGCCCATCGACAGTAAAGGATTCGAGCAGCGAGCCGCTCAGCTGGCCCGACAGTACGACGGTATTGAAGTGCTGCCGGGAGTACACGTCAACGGCAGTCAGACGTTGGGCGAAAACATCGCGGATCTCGGGGGCGTGGTGCTGGCGCTCGATGCCTATCGTGCCCATCTTGAGGGCTCGCCGGCACCGTTATTGGATGGCCTTACGGGTGATCAACGTGTGTTCTTTGGGTGGGCGCAGCGCTGGCGCCGAAAAATGCGCGAGGATGCGTTGCGGGATCAAGTCAACATGAATGTTCATGCGCCGGCGACAGCACGCACCAATGCTCCGCTGCGAGACATTGATGCCTGGTATGCAGCGTTCGATATTCGCACGACGGATAGAAACTTTCTGCCGCCAGATCAACGAGTAAGGATCTGGTAGCCAGACCGGATCGACGGCGGCCGATCGAACGATCATGAGTTCAAGCAGTCATTCCCTTGTTGCAACTAAAGGTGGGTTTAGCCGAGGAGAATTTGGTCTGACCTATACCGCTTTTATCTTCGTGCTCGCACTGTCGCTGGCCGACATCCCGCCGGGTGTTGCGCTCGACTTTCCGACGGGCGTGCACCAGCCCATCAAACCCACACTCGATCCGACTGAACTCGAAACCTTTGTCGATGGGTCGGTGCATGCGTCAATGGAGCGAGATCATATTGGCGGTGTTGGCGTCGCAATTGTGGATGGCTCCGAACCCATTCTGATCAAGGGATATGGATCGGCGGGTTCGGATCGTACGGTGGACGCAGACACGCTTTTCCCCGTCCAGTCGATTTCCAAGACACTGGTTTGGATCGCGCTCATGCAACTCGTCGAGCAGGGCCAGATCAGCTTGAACGACCCGATCAACGGCCACCTCCCAAACTCCCTTAAAGTTCCGGAAGAAGGCTTCAGACCAATCCTCATCCAGAATCTCATTGATCACACCGCCGGTTTCGAGGATTCGGCATTCGGCCACCTGTTTGTGGATCGCCCCGAGAAGCTTCTGCCCCTAAATGACTATCTAGCTCACTTCCGGGTCCATCGAGTACGAGAGCCCGGCACGGCGCAAGTCTATTCCAACTACGGTGCCGCCCTCGCCGGTGCTTTGGTAGCTTACGTGAGCGGAATGAGCTGGGAGGACTACGCCGAGCAGCGAATCATCCGGCCGCTTAGGATGGGCGCCGCCACATTCCGTCAGGCTTACTCGGAAGAACTTGCCAAAAAGCGTGGTCTTCCAACTCCGATTCCGGCAAGCAGCGCCGCCATCCAGACCGAAGGATTTCGGCGTGGTACGGCGGGCCTTGAAGTTGCGCCGCGCGAATTCACCTCGGATTTCCCCGCAGGCTCGCTCGCGGCAAGTCCCAGAGGTATGGCAGCTTACATGTCCGCGCTGCTGAACCCCGGAATCATGGCGCAAGCGGGCGTATTGAAGGCTGAAACAGTGCTGTCCATGCGTACTGCTCTCTTTCGAGGACCCGCCGGTTTTGGCGATATGCGCTTCGGATTTGAATCTTTTGCTCTTCCCGGCGATATCGAAGCGTTCGGGCATGGCGGCGACTCTATTTATCAAGTTTCATCGATGACGCTGATCCCAAGCCGTGGCCTTGGCATATTTGTCACCGCCAACACCGCGAGTGCACGTTCGCTCATTGTGGGCCTTCGACAACAATTGATCTCAAGGTTCTTCGGCACCA
>DATAVN010000066.1:0-25713 GCA_036267715.1 Steroidobacteraceae bacterium
ATCAAGCCCGCGAACTCGGCGAGCTGAGAAAATATCGAGCGACGATCAAAGCCGCAGATCTTGTCGTTATCGACGATCTGTTCTTGCGCAAGCTCCCCTCGCACGCCGGCGATGAACTCGCCGACGTCATCATGAGCCGCTCGATAGGTCGCTCAGCTAATTTTGGTAACGCTCTAAGTCGGGGGTGCATTGACTGGTGACATGCATACCCTTATTCGATTGGCCTGGGGCCAGAATCTGCGCTTGGCGACGGCGTGTCAGTTCATCTTCCCATTTAGCGGCTCCTTTGGGTTCTGAGCGATGCGTGGTAGGGGCTCACACCCGCCGCCATCTTGCGATGGCAGCCAATGGCTGAGTCGCTTCCCCTGTTCCCTTGCGCGACAACGAGGAAGTTCGGAAGCCGAACTTTGGTGCGATGCCGTTTACCGCGTGCGCGCGTGAATCATATTGCTGGCATTTTTGGCCCGTTTTTGAGTAATGGCAGGATAGGCTAGCGCCAGCAATCTGATACAACTGGTACCGCCAAACCTCCGTAGCGTCTACTTCTCGTCGAGGTTGGCGGTGAATCCGATGGGTCGGCGCTTCGCTGGCGGCGGGTTCATGAGTTGTCGAATCGCAGAGAGCATGGCGGCGATGGCATCGTCGTGGGTCACGAGCTTCTTCTCGATGCGGGCTTCGAGCTGATCAAGGCGCCGGGCGAGATCCTTGTTCGAGCTGATGAACTCACGTAGCTGCACGAACGCTCGGACGACATAGATGCTCATCTCGACGGCGCGGGAGCTGTTGAGGACGGTGGCAGCCATGATGGCGCCGTGCTCGGTGAAGGCATACGGCAGGAATTTGATGTTCTGGCCGCGGCCAGGCTTCAAGGTCACAGATTGTGATCTTGAAGCGGCGGTCTCGGCGGCGGTGAGCTGGAAGCGGAAATCGTCCGGGAAGCGCTCGGTGTTACGCTTGACCGCCTGGTTGAGGACGCGCGTCTCGACACCGTAAATCCTCGCAAGTTCGCTGTCGAGCAGCACGCGATGGCCACGCAGGATCAGGATCGAGCGGCCGATCTGCTCGGTTGGCACCGGGCTGGCGTGCTTTGTTTTAGCCGCGCTCACCCTCGATTATCCGGTGCGAGCGGCCTGATTAAGAAATCCTTCCAGCATCTCCATCACGACGCGCTGCTTGGCTGTGGCAGGCGACGCTCGACCTGCTGCTGCAGCTTAGGCATTGGACCACGCCTGGCGGGCGGTGTCGTCTCACCGATCAAGGCCTCGACGCTGATACCTAAGATGCGTGCAAGGAGCAGCAGGTTCGAGACCGGCACGCCGCGCCGTCTCACTTCCCAGGAGGCCACCGTTTGCTGCGAAACGTCCATCGACTCGGCGAGCTGCACTTGGGTCATGGCCTGATCTTTACGCAACGCGGCGAGCTGATCAGTATTGTAGCGTTTCAGTGAACGCGGGCTCCGCGGTTTTGGCTGCGGCCGCCACGAGATGCCGATCATTATCGCGGCTGCGCAAGAAATCGACGAAGTCCTCGACCTCGGCCTGGCGTTTCGGCGGCAGGGCTTTGAGCTTCTCGATGAGACCGTATGCATCACGGGTGTTCATGGTGGCTCTCTGTATTCAAGCCGTCTTGGAAATAAGCGGGCCTGTCAACGACTATAGGCAGTACCGATATTATTGCGCATTTAACTCAGTCGCGGGCCATTTCGCAACGCTGACTGACAGCAATTCAGTCCGAGAGGATCGAATAATAATGTTCACTGCTTTCGCTAGCCTATTGAGCCAAATTCATCAGTTAAAGTGGTGGATCAACATAAGTAAACCCTAAGGTACGAGCACTACTCCTTCAGATGGCGTACTCGCTGGGGTTTTCAGATTCGTACCAATGCAATGCGTCGACGGATCCGGCTGCAATGCTCCTGACCTTGCAGAATGGGAACGTCGAGTGGCCTCTTTCTCTGCCGGGAGCCCAACATACGGCATGGATTGCCGCAGCCACGTACCTGCATAGACTATGAACCGTTGGTCACGGGCTTTCGACCGTTCAGCATCTATTTGGGACCTTGCGCTCCGAGTTGCGCTAATCTTCCGGGCAGTTAGCTTCCGAAAGAGACGCATCATGCAAACCAATCGTCGATGGATGTTCGCGGCGCTGTTGTGGGCCTGCAGCACGGTGGTGTTCGCGCAGCCCGCGGCCAGCCCGGCTGCACCGCCGAGCCCCGAGCTGCCGGCACATGCGTTGAACGCTGCCGATGCGGAGCAATGGCTGGATGGGTTTTTCCCCTACGCGCTGCAAAGCGGTGATATCGCCGGTGCCGTGGTGCTGATCGTCAAGGATGGCCAGGTGCTGCTGGAAAAAGGCTTCGGTTATTCCGACTATGCCCGCAGCGTGCCGGTGGACCCGAAGAGCACGCTATTCCGCTGGGGCTCGGTATCGAAGTTGTATACCTGGACCGCCGTGATGCAGCTGGTGGAGCAGGGCAAGATCGATCTCGACGCGGATGTGAATCAATACCTGGATTTCAAAATACCCGCGCGTGAGGGCAAGCCGGTCACGATGCGCAATCTCATGACGCACACGGCGGGATTCGAGGAGCGCTTGTACGGGCTCATTGGAGTCGAGGCCGACGGCGTCCAACCTCTGGATCAGTTCATCAAGGCGTACATACCGGAGCGGATCTTCGCGCCGGGCGGGACGCCGGCCTATTCGAACTATGGCGCGGCGCTCGCGGGATACATCGTTGCGCGCGTATCAGGGATGCCTTTCGATGACTACATCGATCAGCAGCTGTTCAAGCCGCTGGAGATGCACGATGCAAGCTTTCGTCAGCCGCTGCCGGCGGCACTCAAAGCCGGTCTATCGAATGCTTATGCAGCGGCATCACTGCCGCCCAAGCCGTACGAGATCGTCGGGCCTGCGCCGGCCGGCAGTCTCGCGGCGACCGCCGATGACATGTCGCACTTCATGATCGCGCATCTGCAGAACGGCAAATACGGCACGGGCCAGATCCTCAAGCCGGAAACAGCACAGGAAATGCACGACACGACGCTCACCATATTGCCGCGCGTCAATCGCATGGCGCTGGGATTCTACGAGGACAACTACGACGGACATCGCACCATCGCGCATGGCGGCGACACGCAGTGGTTTCACAGCGACCTGCACTTGTTCCTCGATGACGGCCTGGGGCTCTTGGTCTCCGTGAACAGTCTGGGTAAGCAAGGTGCCGCGCATAATGTGCTCGCCGCGCTGTTTCATGAGTTCACTGACCGCTACCTGCCCGGTCCGACGTCCGATGGCAAAGTCGACGCGCAGGTCGCGGCCGAGCATGCCCGCATGATTGCCGGCCGCTACAGCGTGTCGCGGCGTGCGCAATCGAGTTTCGTCAGTCTCTTGTACATGTCGACCCAGGCCACGGTCGCCGACAATGGCGACGGCACGATTTCGCTTTCATCGGACCTGACCCCATCGGGGGTGCCGCTGCGCTGGCACGAGATCGCGCCCTTGATCTGGCGGCAGGAGCACGGCAAGCAACTGCTTGCCGCGCGGGCGCAGGATGGCCGGATCGATCGCTTCAGCTATGGTGAGGAAGCGCCGATCGAGGTCTACGATCGTACCCCCTGGTCGGAATCTTCCGGGTGGTGGGTGCCTGCGCTGGCGGCCGGCGTGATCGCACTGCTGTTGACCGCATTGGCATGGCCGCTGAGCGCGCTGGTGCGCCGCCACTATCGCGTCGCGTATGCACTGGGCGGAATGGATGCGCGGGCGCATCGCTGGGTGCGGATCGCATCCGCGGCCGCGGCCCTGGTATTTTTAGGCTGGGTGATCCTGGTCGTCTCCATGCTGTCGAAGCTCGACCTCATACCGAAGGTGGGCGGCTGGTTGGCGCTGCTGCGGGTGCTGTCGCCAATCGTATTCGTCGCCGGCGCGGCGATCGGCTTGTGGAATCTTTGGGCGGTGTTGAAGGCCAGGCGGCGCATCTGGGCCAAGCTCTGGGCCGCCGTGGTGGCGGCGGCATTGCTGCTGCTGTTGTGGGCCGCGCTGGCATTTCATTTGATCGCTTTTCATTCGGGCTTCTGACAGCGAGGGGGCTGCCTTCTGACGGCACGAGGGCAGCTTCGCCTATGGTCGGGAAACGCTGATCGATCCATGATGGAGTTTCAACCATCTGAATTCTTCGTGCGCTGCGGCGACGATTCGAATTTGGAAGTATTTTCCATCTCAACGCTCTCAAGGAAACCCTATGAATCTGTCATCCGTCATCTCTTCGGACAAAGTTGAAGGAACGACCGTTTATAACGCGGCAGGCGAGAAGCTCGGCTCGATCGACGATCTCATGATCGATCAGTACTCGGGCCAGGTGCGCTATGCCGTTTTGGAATTCGGCGGCTTTCTCGGCATGGGCACGGACCGCTACCCGATTCCGTGGTCGATGCTCAAATATGACACGGGCAAGAACGGTTATATCGTGCCGCTCGACAAGGTCAAGCTGGAGAAGGCGCCCAAATATTCCGATGAGCGCATTCCCACCTTCGACCAAGAATATGGCAATCGCGTGAATTCCTACTACGACACGATGCACTAGACGGCTTGGCGGTGGTTGTGTTGCCACGCAACCACCGCCGCTGCCCCATCTCAAGGATCGGTCGGATTTCCGGTGGCGAGATCCACTGGGAACACGCCATAGGTGAAGGTTGAACGAGGGATTTCCGCGGTAGCCTTGGAAACTGCCCGCTACCACGATCGAAGTCCGGGAGCTCAGCAGCGCTTCCGCATTGGCCACTCCCGTGGATTGAGAGAACGTGGAATCCAAGCACCCGTCGCTGGATCGACTTTGAGCAGACTTTTGAATCGGCGAGCCGCGTAATCTTTCCGATTAATAAGGGGAACGTTGGTAGATCGTTACGCCTGTTGGGAAACCTCTCGCAATCGAGGTCGCCCGCCTCGTTTACCGTTTAGCCGGGAGCTGGACGCCTTGCGGGCAGACTTACGCGATCCGGCATAGCGCGCCAGTTCGCTCATCCAGGCCTTCGAACCAAACACACCCGCAGCGAGCCCCGCGACACTCAGGTCCGCGTCCAGCGCCTCCCAATGTAACCCGGTGCCCAGTGGCGTCAACGCAACTTTCCCAAGCTGAGCCGCCGTGGCGTTCTTCAAGCCCTGCAGTAATTTCGGCGGCAACATCAGAATCACTCCGTTCGTAAGCTCGATCACCAGCCGTGATTTACGCGCGTGATCCGGACGATGCGCCGGAAATTACCGACGAGTGGGCCGCCAAGGCGGACCTCTATGATGGCAAGAAACTGGTCAGACGCGGAAGGCCCGCCGGCTCCGGCAAGAAGACGCAGACGACGGTGCGGATATCGAATGAGGTATTGGCATTTTTTCGGGCGTCGGGACCCGGCTGGCAGACACGGATGGACGCAGCGCTCAGGAAATATGTAGCTGCTCGGCAGCGACAGTGAAGGAGACCACGATGCGAATCGACATCGCCCAGCTGATGGAATCCGACTGATCGACCTCAACCACCGGATCGTGGCGCGGCTTCGGCTCTTGTGACAGCTGGGCGCGCACGCGAGCATGCTCGAATTTCAAATTGGCGAGCGGGTTACCGTTTGATCCAATTTGTGATCAGCCCCGGGCGCCGCGCAGCTGCCACAGCAAGAACGCGTAGGTGTCCGCGGCTTCGCGGTCCTGCTGTGCGCGGGTGGAGCCGATGCCGTGACCCGCATCGAAATCGACGCGCAATAGAATCGGCTTGCCGGAGGTGGTCGCGGCTTGCAGGCGCGCGGTCATTTTCCCGACGTGAAACGGTGCGACGCGCGGATCGGTGACGCCGGTGGTCAACAGCACCGCGGGATAGGCGGTGCCGTCCTGCACCGCTTGGTAGCTGTCGATGCTCTTCAACGCCTTGTAGCCGGCGGGATCTGAAATGGCGCCCCATTCGGGCTCCTCGCCGTAGCCGTTCTGCTCGACCACGTAGCGCAACGGGTTGGACCAGCCGACGCCGTCGATGACGGCGCCGAACAGATCCGGCCGTTCGGTCAGCGCGCGCCCGACGGTGATGCCGCCGGCCGAGCGGCCGCCGATGGCCAGATGCCTGGACGAGGTGTATTTCTTGGCGATCAATTCCTCGCACACGGCGATGAGATCGCGCCAGGTGTTGGGTTTGTTGGCGAGCTGTCCGGCCTTGTGCCATTCGCGGCCGTATTCGCCGCCGCCGCGCACATTGGCGTAGCCGACGATGGCGCCGGCATCGATCAATGCCAGCGTGCGTCCGGCGAAGGCCGGCGTGTAGGCGGCGAGGCCGTAGGAGCCGTAGGCGGAAATCCAGGTCGGGTTGCTGCCGTCCTGCTTCATGCCTTTGCGGTAAATCAACGTGTAGGGAATCTTCACGCCGTCCTTGGCGGCGGCGAAGAAGCGCTTCGCCTCGTAGGCGCTGACATCGATGTTGGGCTTGGGCGTGATGCCGGTGTCGGTGAGATGGCCGCCGGCAGCCACCGACCAGATGCCGGAGGGGTTGAGCCAGCCTTGGTAGGACATCAACACGCCGTCCTCCGCGGGGACGGAGAACACGGCGCCGATGGTGCCGTCGAAGGGCAGTGCGATATCAGTGAGCTTGCCGTCGTGGCCCAGCCGCTGCAGGCGGCTGATGCCGCCGTCCATGATGCGCAGATAAATGCCGTCGCGGGCGCGCGACGTGCTTTCGATCACCAGCGTCGGATGCTGCGCTACCACCACGCTGCCGCTCGCGATGCTGGGCGCGGCGGCGGAGGTCTTGACGATGCGGCCGCGCGGTGAACCCTTGTTGACCAGCAGGTACAGATCGTTGCCGTCGAGTTCAAGATCGGTGACTTCGTCCTCGAAGCCGGCGAAGGGCACCCACTTGGCTTTGCCCGTCGCGGCGTGCGCGAGCGGCGCGATGAACCAGCGGCCCTCCGGTCTGACATCGCTCAAGCGCAGGATGGCGTGGCGCGAACCCGGCGAGGTGATGATGGCCGGCATCTGGATCTTGTCGTAGTCCAGGCCCGCCACCAAGCCGCGCTTCATGAGGATGGGGTCGGATTTAGGATCGGCGCCCAGTTTATGGAAGCGCGCCTGCGCGTCCAAATAGCGTTCCGGCGTGCCGACGATGCCGGTGAGCTGGGTATAAAAAAATCCGCTGGCATCGTCCAGCCATTGCGGGTTCGCACCTTCGGTGTTGGGAATGGTCTCGGGCAGATCCTTGCCGTCGGCGACGGTGAGAACGTGCAGCAGCGAGTCCTCGCTGCCGTCCTTCGATAAGCCGTAGACCACGTACACGCCGTCGGGCGATGCGCGCCACCAGTCGAGCGACACGTGGCTCTTGGCGCTGCTCATGGCGGTGGGATCGACCAGCACCCGGGTTGCATCGCCCTCGCGCACGAACAGCTTGAAATTGTCGGCGCCCAACACGCGCTGCTGGATGAAGGTCAGGCCGCCGGCGCGCTGTACGCGCGAGGTCGCGACCGCTTCGCCGGACAGCGCTTCGATGCGCTCGAGCAATGCGCTGCGGCCGGGCAGCGCATCGATGATGGCGCGGGTGTGCGCATTCTGGCCTTTGAGGAAGGGCAGCCAGTCCGGGTCCTTGCTGTTTTCCATCCAGCGATAAGGATCGCTCAAGGTCTCGCCGAAGTAGGTGTCCTTCACCACCTCGACGCGGGCGACGGGCGCAGGCGGCACGGCGTTTCTGGCGCCACTGTGCGCGCTGGGAGCGGCGGGGGCGGCAAGGAGCGCCGGCGGCAGCAGTGATAGCGACAGCGCACCGGTGGTGCCGGTGAGAAAACTGCGGCGGTCGAGATGCTTTTTCATGTTTTGTTTACGCTTTATGTACGAATCGATAGGCCATTGACGCGAGCGGCGCTCTTGGATGCGCTCAGGACCGATTACTAAGTTCTTATTGGGATCCTTGGCAACGACTTTGCCATTTTCCCACACGTAAATGGGAGTGCCGTGCATACGGACGATCTTGCCGCCACCCGGCTGAGCGCCAGTCGAGGCGAAGCAAGCCGTAGATACACGATCTCGATCAAATATCCTCGTCTCTTCCAAGCGGCAATTCGCTTGGCATATTGCAGGCCGCTCAATGTGCTTTCAAACGCGAATTCGGCTTTTGCTTCAACCAAGCGGCCCAGTTCGCGCAGTACCAGTCTGCCGGCAGTCACGGCCGCGAGGGACGGGCGCAACGGAGATATGCCCCCTGCTATGAGATCGGCGTTGATGAAGTGGATCATGCCGGCAATGCTACTCAAGTAGTCTCGCGCGAAAGTCGTTTTGCCGGAGCCATTGGGTCCGGCGATGATGATGCAACGAGGCTTCGCGCGCTTTGAGCCCATCCTTAGGGCTTTGCCGTCAGGATGTCATCCAGCCGCGCGGGTTCGACGCTGTCGCGTTCGAGGTGCGGATAGCGCAGCCCCTCGTGGTAATCCAGGTCCGCAACCAGGTATCGGTCGCCGATCTTGACGATCAGTTGGATCGGCTCTTTGCCGCTGTGCGCTGCGCGGATGGCGTCCTTGAGCACATCGACATCGTAGGCGATGCCGTTGATGGCGAGAATTTGCGCCCCTTCGGTGAGCTTGGCCTTGTAGGCGGCGCTGTCCCAGATGACCTGGGTGAGGGTGCCGTCTTTGCCGTCCTTGGCGTCAATCTCGACGCCGATGGAATTGAGCAAGTCGATGCGCTTGTGCTGCTCCTCGGTTACGGCTTGATAGTCGCTCGGCGTATCGGTGTACACCAGCTTGTAGCCGCCGCGATGAAAGCCGTTCAAGGGGACCGGCTTGTCGATGCCATCCAGGCGCTCTCGCAAGAAACTGGCCCAGTCGTTGGGCTCGACGGCATTCAATGCTTTGACGATGTCATCAAAGGTGTAGGTCACGACGGCGAAGCTGCCGTTGTTGATGCCGAAAAAGGCGTGGGCGAAATCGTCCAGCGACCGCGCGCCTTTGGAGTGCTCGCGGATCCAGGTGTCGACGTCCAGCCAGATCAGCGCGCCTTCATCGTAGTAGTCCTCGAAGCGCTGCCAGTCGAGCCAGGACTGCGGCCGGCGCGGATTGATGATTTCATCATTGGTCGTATCCTGCAGCGCTCGCCACTGGCGGCCCTTTTCCACTTCGTAATGCGCCGCGGTGATGGCGAACTGATCGAGGGCCTGTTGACGCGTACGCAGGCCCGAACGGGCGGCCAAAACCTGGCCCCAGTACTGGGTTTGTCCCTCATAGACCCACAGCAGGCTGTCCTGCATCGGCACGTTGTAGTTCGGCGTCCAAAGATCCGCGGGACGGCGGAACTTGCCATTCCAGGAGTGCGTGTACTCGTGCGCCAGCAGATCGCGCACATACGCGGTCTTGTCCCACTTGGTGAAGGATTCCGGCTCGCTACCGTCCTCGCTCGACTGATGGTGCTCGAGTCCGTTTTCCTGGATCTGGTCGCTCAGTGAGTACAGAAAATCATAGTGGTTGTAGTGATGCGAGCCGTAGAGCTTGTAGGCCTGCCGCACCAGATTGCGGTATGCTTCGAGGGCCGGCGGTTTGACCGCCAACAGCTCGGGCCGGTCCGCGAACAAATCCATGTGCACCGGCACCGCGGCGCCGGGATCCAGATCGAGCTTGGAGGCGTACCGCCCCGCATACACCGGGCTGTCGACCAGCGTTTCCAGCGTGGTGCGCTTGAAATGGATCGCCCGGTCGGTCGAGGCGACTTCCAGGGCCGAGCCGAACTGCCAGTCGGCGGGCAACGTGATCTGCGCCTCGGCCGGGATCTGCCGCGTGAAGTAGCCGGCGGGATAGAACACCAGCTCGTTCCATTCGATCATCAGCAGTTCACGGCTCATTTCCAGCGCGCCGACCTTGCCGCTGGTGGGCGACAAATAGTCGAAATCGATGTTGATCGAGTGGATGCCTGATTTTAAGTTCAGGCGAAACGCGAACACATCCGCCGGATCGCGCTTCCAGGACACCGGCACGCCATTGGCGCTGATGCGGATTCCGGCGATGCGGTCGATCGTGCCTTCCGGCGCATGGGTGCCCGGCAGCCACTTCGGGTACAGCAGCACGGTATCGGGACCGACGCCGCTCAAGGTCTCATGCACGCGCACGACGCGATGGCTGGTGTCGCTGGCATCGACGGCAAGTTGAATCTCGCCGCCGTAGGGACGATCTTTCGGCGCGATGATCGGGGTGATCGGTGCGATCGCGCTCGGGCCGGCGCTCTCGGCGGCGCGGATGGGGCCGGCGAGGGTCAGGGCCAAGGCGGTACACAGCGAAAAGGCGGAGAACAGGGAGACTTTGAAAGCCAATATTTTCATGAAATCCTCTCTTGTTATCGGCGGGCATCATAGCAAACAGCCGTTCGCTTGAAGTGCATGCCGATCGTGCCATTGTGAACTTAAGGCCGGATGAAACGTCCAATCGCCAACTTGTTGACCGGGGATGTTATGAAAATCACAGTGGGCATGTTCGAGTCGTTATCCATTGCAGCCATGGCCTGGCTTGCGTTCTCCAGCGCCGCGAGCGTGGTGCAGGCGGCGGAATTGAAGCCGCGCGAATTTTCGGTGGATGGCCAGCCCGCGGTGGCCCCGGCTTTCTCGCCGGACGGGAAGCTCGTGCTCTTTGGCCGGAGCGTCGGCAAGGGAATTTTCATTTTCATGGCCGAGAGGTCGGGCGGTGCCTGGGGGCCCTCGAAGGTGGCGCCGTTCTCGGGCACCTATCGGGACTTGGAGCCGGCGTTCGCGCCGAGCGGCAAGTACCTGATCTTCTCTTCAAACCGGCCGCTCACGCCGGGCGGCAAGCTGGCGGACGGGAATTACAACGGGCAGGTGCAACCGGAAGGCGGCGGACATCTTTGGAAGGTCGAGCGCCGCGGGGACCGGTGGGGCGAGCCGCAGCCGCTGCCCGCCAGCATCAATGTCGGCGATTCGGTGTTCAGCCCGAGCATCACCGGTGACGGGAGCCTGTACTTCATGCGGCCGGTGCACGACGGCGAGAAATTTCACCTGTTCCGCGCGCAGATGCAAAGCGGTGAGTACCTGGAACCCGAACGGGTGTCGTTCAGCAATCTCGATGAGTTCGGCGACTACGATCCGGCCGTCTCCAAGGACGATCGATTCGTGATTTTCTCATCGCCCAGACCCCCTGCGCCGGCACATCAGACGGACCTGTTCATCGTCTATCGCAAGCATGGCAAATGGGGTGAACCGATCGATCTGCGGCTCCCGCTGTCGCCCGACGTGCACGGCACCGAGGCGCGGTTGGATCCCAAGGAGCGGACTTTGTTCTTCACCAATGCGCACAAATTGCCGGCCGCTCAAAGCGCCGATGGGCAGGCGTTTTCCGTTCATTCGTGGCAGGTGGCGTTGCCTGCGGTGATTGAGTAAAAAGCGCGCCATTCCATGTGATACCGGCCGCGGTGGCCCGTATATAGCAATATGAGCCTCGAGCAAGCGGCGTCCGGTGGGAAATCATTGTAAGGTCATTGCCTACTTTGATATCGGTGCGCCTTACGTGGCGCCGAGCTGCGACAGAGAATCCGCGCGCCCTGCCGGCGCGTCCCGCCCCTGACGCGCCAACGGCATATGCCGGCACGCTTTGATGCGCGACGAATTGTTTTGGCGCTCCGGCCGCTACGCTCGAGGTTTACCAGCCTGAAAGAGGACCGGGTCCATGCGCCACGCCATCACACTGGTCTTCTCGATGCTGCTGGGGTTGTCCACGGCCGCGAGTGCGCAGGTGAGCGCGACGCATCTGTACATGTCTCCGTGGAAAACACCGTGGACTTACGAAGGAGTCCGCGGCAGCGATCATTGGGCGGAACTGGATCCCGACTATGCCGCCTGCGGCGGCAAGGCCCAGTCGCCCATCGACATTCATGACGCGCAGGTCGCGGATCTGCCGCCCTTGCGCTTCGAGTACCACGGGGCGCCGATCGACTATGTCACCAACAACGGCGCGGCCATCCGGGTGGACTACGAGGCGCCGGGCAGTGGTGATTTTCTCATCGTCGGCGATACGCGCTATCAGCTGGTGCAGTTTCACTTTCACCGGCCGAGCGAGGAGACCATCGACGGCAAGCGCTTTGCCCTGGTGGCGCACCTGATGCATCGCTCGAGCGACGGCAAGGTGGCGGGTGTGGCGGTGCTGTTGCAGGTGGGTAATGCGAATCCGCTGATCGAAAAACTCCGCGCGCACATGCCGCGGCACGAAGGCGAGCAGAAGGTGCCGGGGCTTGGCATCAATCCGGCGGACTTGCTGCCGCTGAAGAAAGGCTACTACACCTATGAAGGCTCGCAGACCGCACCGCCCTGCCATGAGGGCGTGAAGTGGTTCGTGCTGAAGACGCCGGTGCAGGTGTCCGCGGCGCAGGTGAAGGCGCTCGCGCGGATTTATCCGCACGATGTGCGGCGCGTGCAGCCCTTGAACGGCCGCATCGTGCAGCAAACCCGCGGCGACTAGCGGGCGGCGGCCTGCCGGCACATCGGCGCTCAGTTCGCCGCGCTGTCGGAGAGTTCGAGTTTTTTGAGCAGGGCGCCATAGCGCACATCGTCCTTCAAGCCACGAAGCAGTGGATCGTAGGCGAGGCCGGTGAGGCCGCTGTCGCGCTGACGGTAGGCGAGCTCGAGCCACTCCAAGGCCTTGTCCTTCTCGCCGCGCCAGGCATACACGTCGCCGACCTGGTAGGCCATGTCGTGCGAATTCTTGTCGATCAGCTCTTTGAGCGCCTGCGCCGAGAGCTTGTCGTTACCGCGGGCGTGCTCGACCAGGGCTTGTCCCATTCTGCGGCTCGGCTCGCTGCTCTGCCGTTGAAACTCGGCCTGCGCATCGCTGAGGCGGCCCTGCAGCAGGTTGAGCTGCCCCAGCGCGAAGTGATAGGAATCATCGCTCGGGCTGATGGCGAGCGCGCGCTCGAGTGCGTGCCGTGCGCCCGCGTAGTCGCGATTGACGGTGAGAAACAGTCCGGCGTTCGCCCAGGCGTAGCTGTTCAAGGGATCCAGTTCGATCGCCTTGCCGATCGCGGTGAGCGCCTGCGGAATTTTGCCGAAGGCGGCGATCTGCACGCCGTACAGGCTTTGCACCGCGCTCTCGCCGGGCGCCAGCGTGAGCGCTTTTTCACTGTCGGCGCGGGCGCCGGCGAAATCCAGGGTCTCGAAGCGGAACAACGAGCGGGCGCGGTAGGCATCGGTGAGCTGTGGATTCAGGGCCAGAGCCTGGTTGGCGGCCTGGTGCGCGCGTGCGAAGCGCTCGGCGTCCTGGGTGGAATTGGCCACCGCGGTTTCGGTGAACGACAGTCCGGCGTAGGCGGCGGCGTAATTCGGATCGAGCGCAATGGCCTGGCGGTAGGCGCCGACCGCGCGCTCGATGTCCTCGATGTTGCCGCGCCGCCCGAATTGCCGCGCGAGCAGGTATTGGTTGTAGGCCTCGGGGTTGTCGCTGCGATGCGGATCGGCGGCGACCGCGGGCAGCAGCTTCAGTTTCAAGGACGCGACCACCGCGGCGGCGATGTCGTCCTGCACTTGGAAGATGCCCTTGACGTCGCGATCGTACGCCTGCGACCACAGCTGCACGCCGTCCACGGCGCGGATCAGCTGCGCGGTGACGCGGATGGTGTTGCCGGCACGGCGCACGCTGCCCTCGAGCACATGCGCCACCCCGAGGGCGCGGGCGATGTCGCGCAGCGGCACATCCTGATTCCTGAAGTGAAACGAGGAGGTGCGCGCGATGACCTGCAGATCCTGGATCTGCGCGAGCAGGGTGATGAGCTCCTCGGACAGCCCGTCGGAGAAGTAGCCCTGGTCCTTGTTTTCGCTCAGGTCCAGAAACGGCAGCACGGCGATGGACTTTTCGCTGATGGTCCCGCGCACGTAGGCCGAAGCCGCGTCGCGTGCCTGTCCGGCGCCGCGCTCGATTTCATAGAAGGCCGTGGCGAGCACCACCACGGCGGCGCCGGCGGCCACGGAGACCACCAGGCGATTGCGGCGCAGGAATTTGCCGAAGCGGTAGGCGAGGCGCGGCGGGCGCGCGGTGATGGGTTTGCCGTCGAGATAACGCTGCACATCATCGGCCATGGCGGCGGCGCCGGCATAGCGCGATGACGGCTCCTTCTCGAGCGCCTTGAGCACGATGCGGTCGATGTCGCCGCGCAGCTGGCGCGTGAGCTGTTCGTGCGTCGCGCCGCGCAGGCTCCACGCCTGTGGAATGACCTGCGTGCTGGGCTTGCGCACTTCGGCCGCGGCGATGGCATGCTCGAGAATGGCGCGCGACGCGCCGGCATTCAAGCGATAGGGCCGATCGCCGGTGAGCAGCTCGAACAGCACCACGCCGAGCGAGTAGATGTCGCTCTTGGCGGTGACCGGCTCGCCGCGAATCAGCTCGGGGCTGGCGTAGATCGGGGTGAGGGCGTGGCCATACACCGTGGTGAGCGGGGTCTGGCCGGCGATCTCGCCGTTGTCGAGCAGGGTCGCCACGCCGAAATCGAGCAGCCGCACCTGGCCGCCCTGGGTCACCAGAATGTTCGAGGGCTTCAAGTCGCGGTGAATGACCTGGCGCTCGTGGGCGTACTGCACGGCCTCCAGCACCTGCAAAAACAGCCGCAGGCGCGCGCGGACGTCGAGGCGCTGCGCGTCGCACCAGTCGGTGAGCAGCTCGCCCTGCACGTATTCCATCGAGAGATAGGGCAGGCCTTGAGCGTCGATGCCGGCGTCGTACAGGCGCGCGATGTGCGGATGCTCCAGGCTCGCGAGAATGTCGCGCTCGCGCGCGAAGCGCTGCTCGAGATCGCGGCGCACGCGGGTGAGCGAGGGCAGTTTCAAGGCCACATCGCGTTTGAACACGCCGTCGGCGCGCTTGGCGAACCACACTTCGGCCATGCCGCCGGCGCCCAGCAGTCGGATCAGCTCGTAGGGACCGACCCGATCGCCCGCTTGAAGACCGGTGGGCTCGGCGCGTCCCGACTCATCGGGGTCGGCGGACTCCAAAAACGTGGCGAAATGCTGTGCGCCCGGCGGCTGATAATCCTCCGGCAGCAGCGCGTGGCGCAGGGGCTCGAACAGTTCCCGATATTCTGGCGGCAGCGCAGCAAGCCAGAGGCGCCGCCCAGCCTCATCCAGAGGCAGCGCTTCATCGAGCAGCCGGCTCATCAGGGCCATTTGAGAAGCGGTCAGCCGCATGCCCAAATTGTCGCATGCCGCGAGCGCCGCGCGGGAACCAGGCAGCGTAGGCGCGGGACGGTAGGGTTGCCGAGCCGATCAATGGGGGAAATGATCGGGCTTGAGCGCCAACAGAAATTGTTCGCACGGAATACACAGCACGCCATCCTGACTCGCGCCCGCGTCTGCCGGTAATGCAGCTGATGCGAGCCGGCGGAATAGTCGCACCAAGTGCGCAAATGCTGGGCCACCAGGCCTTCCAACGCAGGCCCGTTCAGCTCGGAAGCAGAGTCCAAGGGTCCTCGCGGGCGATTTGCACGAAATACGCCGGTATCGAAGAAATAAAACTTTGGATGAGCCGCGAGTTCGCGCTTGGCGCGCTGATTGCATCGACGAAACACGGCATTCATCGCTCGGCAGAGCTTGCCGCGCTCGCAGTGCGCACGTATCTTTGGCCAGTCCGCGGTTCATGCAACGCCATTTAGGAGGGGTGAAGCCATTGGCGCGTTCGACAGCGTTCCAGGAAATGTTTCTGCCCTCGCGCGGCCGCACGCAACGCGCCGCAAGCGCCGCGCGTCCCGAGGACAACCCGGCGTTCCAGGAAATCTGGGCGGTGGTCGGAGCGATTCCCCGAGGTTCGGTATCGACCTACGGCGCGGTGGCGCGCGCGGCGGGACTTCCAGGCCGGGCGCGCCTGGCGGGGCGGGCACTGCGCGAGTCGCCGAAGGACATGAAACTGCCCTGGCACCGGGTGGTGGGGGCCGGCGGCAAGATCGTTTTTCCGCCCAATTCATTGCACCATCGCGAGCAGACGCGGCGCTTGCGCGCGGAGGGCGTTGCGGTCAAGGCAGGAAGGGTGAGCCGCGAGGCACTGACTGATTTGGCCTGAGGGTTACTGCGTCAGACAGTAAGGATCGAAGCGGTATTCGCCTCGAAGCCACGCGCCGATTTCTTGTGCGCAGACATCGGGCTCGAAGCGCCGATATTTTTCGATCAGCCGCTCACGGTCGGCGTCATCGATCTGCATCAATCCACGGTTCTGAAACAGATCGAGATCTTTGAGGATCTCGGCAGCGAGGTCCGCGCCGCAAATCGACCGTGCCTGCGACTCGAAGGTCGATGGATCCGGCGGGCCGGCGTTGCCAAGAAGCACGGCGTAGGTTGCAAGCGGCAGCCGCGATACGTACGGCTGGTTCATGGGATTGATGGCGATGCCGGTGACCAGCCGAGGGTTGACGGACCAGCCGGTCGAGCTGGGGTTAAGGTAAAGATGCGAGCAGCGCGCTTTGCCGTCATTCGTGCTGTGATTATCCCAGATGAAGGGTTTGCGCCCGAGGCGTGCGGTGACGTCTTCCAGGTGTGCGTCCGAGTACCCGTCGGAACATACCCGCTCTCCCGTCCAGAATATGTCGATGGTGGGATCGAGAGCGCGGCCGAGGTCTTGCAAATAGCTGGCTGGCCGCCGGCCGAAAACCTTGTCGAGAATGTGATCGTCAGAGTAATAGGTTGGGCAGACAACGACCGCGGTCGCCGACGTCCATTGGCTCACATCGGCAACTACGCGAGCCTGAACGTCCGCAAGATCGGGTACATCGCCGCGCATGTCGTCGAACAGAATGCAGAGCATGTCAATGCCGAGCTGATCCAACTGGGCAACTTTACGCTTCAGCGCGCTCCTGGCGGCAGGAGAGTAGTCCAGGTGAATCTCGTACGGCGTCAGGCCCACTCCGAATCGCAAGCCGTTCTCATGAAACCGAACGGATAGACCCGTGAGCTGCTCCAGTTCCGCCGCCGGTTTCGGATCCCGCCAGGCCCGTCGAAGATACCGATCGGCCTTTGGCGCATAAATGTAGAAGTCAAAACCCTGGGCCCGCAAGAATTGGGCGTATGCAAGGCGCGCGGCGTCGGGCCAGGCCGTCCCGAAGAATCCTTCGATGACACCGCTCCGTGAGGACCCATTGCTCAACAACGTGGCGGCTAGCTGGCCGAATTGAAAGGCAGCGAGGCCAGGAGTTCAGCCGCGCCGTTCCAGGCGACCTGGATGCCGATGCAGAACAGCAGAAACGCCGACAGCCGCACCACGATGGTGGTGCCGGTGGCGCCGATCCATTTCGCCAGCCGCGCGGAATTGCGATAAAAACCGTAGATCAGCACTGACAGGAGCGCGGTGGCGGCGAGCGTCTCGATGAAGAAGGCCACCGAGGAGACATGAAAGCCGCTCGGGCGGCCGGCGCCCACCGAAATGGCGACCGAGATGGTGCCCGGTCCTGTGGTCAGCGGCATAGTGAGCGGATAGAAGGCGAGGCGGCTGGGCGCGACGTCCATGGATTTCGGTTCGGGCGTTTCGTTGCGGCGCTGTTCGGTGACGTCGGGGGCGTTGAGCATGCGCCAGCCGGCGGCGGCGACGATGATGCCGCCGGCGACGCGCAGCACCGGCAGCGAGACGCCGAAGAATCCCAGCACGTAGGCGCCGATGTACAGCGATGCCGCGACGATGACGAAGGAGTAGATCGCCACCCAGCGCGCGGTGTGCGCGCGCGTTTTCGGATCGAGCTCGCGCGTGGCGCCGAAAAAAATGAATGCGCCCGAGAGCGGATTGACGATGGAGAACAGCGCGGTGAAGGCGAGCAGGAAGGTCGAGAAGGACAGGGCGGGACTCATTTAGGCGCGCATTCTAGCGAATCGCCGCCTGTGTGGCCTCGAGAACGGCTTTGACCAACGGCTGTGGTGAGTAGCCGGCGGTGTACGGCGTCAAACCCAAACGCACGATCACCAGTTGGCGCGACTTGATGATGGCGACGCTCTGGCCGTCGTGGCCTGACATATAGAAGACGTCGGGCGGAATGCCGAAGGCGGCGTCGGGATCGACGCCGGGCGTGGCGGCATCCGAGCCCCAGCGCCAGGTCAGGCCCGCGCCGTACTGACCGCGCGAGGCCGCCACGGGTGTCGCCATCATCTCAACGTAGCCGGCGGGGAGCAGGGTACGCCCCTGCCAAACCCCGTCCTGCAACAGGAATTGCCCGTAGCGGGCCCAGTCGCGCGCCGTGGCATACATGTACGAGGAGCCCACCAGCGTGCCGTGCTCGTCCGGTTCGATGATCGCCGTGCTCATCCCGACCGGTCCGAACAGCCGCAGGTTGATGAATGAGGCCAGGTCGGGCGGCGGACCCAGCGCATCCTCGGCAATGCGCGACAGAATGAGGGCGGTGCCGCTGGAGTACACCCACACCGCGCCCGGCTGGGCGCCAAGCGGTTTGGAGCGCGCGTACTGCGCCATGTCCGGCTGCAGATACAGCATGGCGGTGACATCGGAGACCACACCATAGGCCTCGTTCCACGCAAGGCCGCTGGACATGGCGAGCAGATCCTTCAAGCGAATGCGTTCGCGGCCGTCGTGGCCGCTCCAGAATCCGGCCTGATCGAGGGAGAGCTTGCCGTCCTTGATGAGCAGGCCGATGGCCCCGGCCAGGACCGTCTTGGTCATGGACCAGCCGAGCAGCGGCGTGCGGGGGTTGAAGCCGGTGGCATAGCGCTCGCCGACGATGCGGCCGTGATCGACCACGACCATGGCGCGAACCCCGGGGCCGGCCAGCGCGGGGTCGGTGAGCAATTGGTCGATTCTCGAGTCGGTCTCGACCCGGTCGCTCTCGGGCCAGAGTGCAGACACCACAGCTCCAAAAGACGGCGGTGGACTGTACGCCATGGGCGCGGTCAGCGCGGCAACGGACTGAAGCTTGCCGTCCGGTACCACGGTGCAGCCCCGGCCGGGCCGATACACGGCGAGACCATCGCCGATTACACCCAAGAACCCGGCGCGCACCACGCCGCGCTCGCGCTGCACCGAGACCTGCATGAACTTCAGCAGGGCGATTCCGGGCGACTGCACGTCCACGCGCAGCACCTCGGTGGGATTGCGCCCGGCGAGAAACACATTGGAGCAGACGATTTTGGCGGCGTAATTGGCGCCCACGCGCAGCAGCGCCGGGGGCTCGAGCCACAGCAGCAGCGCGAGCGCGATCAGCACCAGCAGCAGCGCGCCGGCAATTCTTCGCAGTCGTTTCATGGCCGTCCCCGGGCGGCGGTGTGGGCGATGCGGGTGATCCACAGCACTATTTTTCTTTCCCCTTTGGACGCGCGCGACGGGCTTTAGTATCTTAACAAGGTTGGGAGGGCCTCAGGACGAGGTCTCTTCGGAGCTGAGGTGAGGGATGAAAATACTAATCAAGCTCAGTGTTGCCGCTGTCTGGGCGACCGCGGGCGGCGTGCCCATTTCCCAGGCGGCGGCCGCCGATCCGGCATTCGGCCAAGTCGTGGACGATTTCGTGTTCGGGACGCTGGCGCTCTCGCCGAGCACCGCGAGCACGGTGGGTTACCATAAACACCACGGTGAGGTGCTCGAGGATCTGCTGGACGATTTCAGTCCCGCGGGCATCAAAGCCTCGCTCAATCTGCAGCGCGACATCGAGACGCGCATCGATGCCCTCGATCCCAATGCCTTGAACGCGGAGCAGCGCGCCGACATCGACATCATGCGCGATGCCATTCAGGGCACGCGGCTCGATCTCGAGGAAATCCAGAGCTACCGGCACAACCCCACGCTGTACGTCGAGCTCGTCGGCAACGCGCTGTACACACCCTATGTGCTGCACTACGCGCCGCGCGAAGAGCGCTTCAGGCACATCATCCATCGCATCATCCGGATTCCGGCACTGGTGCGCCAGGCCGAGCAAAACCTGGTCGACTCCCCGGAGATCTGGAACAAGGTGGCGCGCGAGGAGAACGGCGGCAACATCGAGCTGATCGACGGCACGCTGCGCCACAGCTGCCCGAAATCCCTCAGAGCCGATTATGCGCAGGCCGCGGCGCCGGCGCTCATCGCGCTGCGCGCCTTCAGCGCCTTTTTGGAAGGCACGCTCGCCAAGAAAACCGCCGACTGGCGCCTGGGGAAAGTGCGCTATGCCAAAAAATTCAGCTACGTGCTCGAGACCGGCAAGACCCCCGACACCCTGCTCAAGGAGGCGGAAGCGGACCTGGTGAAGACGCGCGAGGAAATGGCGCAGCTCGCCGCGCCGAAGAGCGTGGAACAGGCGCTCGCCGATGTGGCGGCCCATCATGCCACGCCGCACACCTTCATCGCCGCCGCCCGGCAGTCGCTCGCCGCGGCCACCGCCTTCGTCAGGGAGAAGGACCTGGTGACGCTGCCGCCGGGTTCGAATCTACAGGTGATGGATACGCCGGTGTTCATGCGCGGCACCTACGGGGTGGGCGGATTCAATCAGGCACCGGCGCTCGAGCCGAAGCTCGGCGCCTTCTACTGGGTGACGCCGATCCCGGATACCTGGCCGCAGGCGCGCATCGATTCGAAGCTGCGCGAGTACAACGACGCGGGTCTTGCGCACCTGACGGTGCACGAGGCGATGCCCGGCCACTATGTGCAGGCGGAATATGCCAACGACGTGCAGCCAAGATCGCGCCGGCTGTTGCGCAGCATCTTCGGCAACGGCCCCTATGTCGAGGGTTGGGCGGTGTACTCGCAGCAGTTGATGGCCGAGCAGGGTTACCTGGGCGATACGCCGGACTATCGCCTCACCCTCGCCAAGCAGATGCTGCGCGTGCTGGCCAACACCATTCTGGACGTGCGCCTGCAGACCATGGGAATGACGGATGACGAGGCGATCGATCTGATGACCCACGGGGCGTACCAGGAAATGGCGGAGGCCACCGACAAGCTGCAGCGCGCCAAGCTCTCCTCCTGCCAGTTGCCCACCTACTACGCCGGCTACAAGGGCTGGCTTGCGCTGCGCGAGCATTACCAACAACTACACGACGCCAGCACGCTGAAGCAATTCCACCAGGCGGCGCTGCGCGAGGGTGCGGTGCCCTTGCCGGTGCTCGATGAGCTATTGAATTAGCCGGCTTTGAGTTCATTGACTTAATCAGGCTTTGACTTAAATCCCAGGGCTGCGCAAGCGGCGCGCAGATCGCCCGATTTGCGCGGCTTTAAGCAAAATAAAATGTCGCCGCGCGCGAACGTCGGTTTCCGGCGACATGCCGCGGCGGCGCCGCGCTCCGTACCATGGCGGCATTGAAATCACCGTGGGTGCGCTGGCGTGACGACCAATCTGACTTATGCCGCCGAGGCGGCTTCCGGCAAAACGCTGGAGGCGTTGGCCCAGGTCATTCGCGCGTTGGCGCCGGAAGTATCCGGCGTCTCGTTCCATGATTTTGCCGCCGATACGCTCTGGCTGTCGGAGGATTTCCTGCTGCCCGAGGATCATCAGCTGGTGGAGGATTCGCTCTCCAGCGATTCGGGCGGCAATCTGGAGGTGAGCTATGCGCCGCGCGAGGACGGCAACTATTCGCTCGCCATTCCGGTGCGCGATTCGCAGGGCGCGATCAACGGCGCGGTGCGCCTGAGCATCGACGGTTCCATCAAGGACACGCGCACCGATGAGACGCTGGAGCAGAAGCTCGCGCCGGTGTTCGTGTGCCTGTCGGCGGAATTCGAACGGCGCCAGGGATTTCCGCTGCTCATCAGCGAGGACACGCAGGAAGGCGCGCAGATCGAGAATGCGCTGCATGCCGAGCGCTTCGAGCTGTTCCTGCAGCCGATCTGCTCGCTGCACGACAATGTCGGCCTGGCGCACTACGAGGTGCTGCTGCGTTTGCGCACCGCCAACGGCAACCTGATCCAGCCCAAGGAATTCCTGGCACGCGCCGCACAGCAGCGGCTGATGCCGAACATCGATCGCTGGGTGGTGCGCACCTTGCTGGTGTGGCTGACCAACAACCGCAAGCTCTGGGCGCGCGTGCCCTCGGTGTTCTCGATCAATCTGTCGTCCCAGTCGATGACCGACGACGGCTTCGTGAGCTACGTCGAGTCCTGCGTGCTGAAGAGTGGCCTGCCGCCGCAGGCGCTGTGCTTCGACATCACCGAGCGCTTCGCCGCCTCGGGCAGCATCAGCGTGGCCGAGTCCATGAAACGCCTGGAGGCGTTGGGCTGCGAGGTGGCGCTCGATGATTTCGGCGCCAACCCGCCTGCCTACGGCTACCTTCGATCGGTGCCGGCGCACTATTTCAAAATAGACAGCTCACTGGTCGAAGCCGCGCCTACCGACCGCGTCGCGCGCGCCATGATTTCGGCCATCGTGCGCATGGCCGGCGATCTCGGCGTGCAGACCGTGGCCGAAGCGGTGGAATCGGATGTGGAGTTGCAGGCGGTGCGCTCGCTCGGCGTGGACTTCGCGCAGGGCTACCTGCTGGGCAAGCCCGAATCCTTGAGCGGTTACGATTTCAGCGCCGCCGCCATCAATTGAGGCGATCGAAGCGGGCCGCGCGCGCAGCCTTGAGAAGGTGCATTCAGCGGGCGCTCACCACACCCGCACGCGCTCGGCCGGCGCCAGATACAGTTTCTGCCCGGACTGGACCTTGAAGGCCTCGTACCAGGCGTCGAGATTGCGCACGGTGTAGGTGCGGTACTGCGCCGGCGCATGTTCGTCGGTGATCACCTCATCGCGCAGCGCGGCGTCGCGGCTCTTCTCGCGCCAGCTTTGCGCGAAGCTCAGGAAGAACAGCTGATCGGCATCGAAGCCGGACACCTTGGCCGGCGCCTCGTTGCGCGTCGCCAGCCGATAGGCATCGTAGGCGGCATTCAAGCCCGCCACATCGGCGATGTTTTCGCTCAAGGTTTGCGTGCCGTTCAGGTGCAGGTCGGGAAACGGCTGGTAGGCATCGAATTGCGCCGCGAGACGCGTGCCCGAGGCGCGAAAATGCGTGAAATCTTTCGGCTGCCACCAGTTCCTCAGGCGGCCCTGCGCATCGAAGAGCGCACCCTGATCATCGAAGCTGTGGCTGATCTCATGGCCGATGGTGGCACCGATGGCGCCGTAATCCATGGCGAGCGGCTGGTTCGGATCGAAATACGGCGGCTGCAGCACCGCGGCGGGGAAATTGATGGCATTCATCGCCGGCAGGTTCACGGCGTTGACCAGCTGCGCGTTCATCACCCACTCGGCGCGGTTCACCGGATTGCCCAGCTTGGCCAGATTGCGCCGGTACTCGAACAGCTCGGCGCGCGACCAATTACCGAGCGCATCGCCGCGCACCACTTTCAAGCCCGCATAGGAGCGCCACTGATCCGGGTAGCCGACGCCGATCTTGAGCGCCCTCAGCTTGGCCTTCGCGACCAGCTTGGTCTGCGGTGCCATCCAGTCGAGCTTGTCGATGCGCGTCTCGAAGGCGGCGAGCAGGTTCTGCACCATGGCCTCGGCGCGCTTCTTCTCGGCGGGCGAGAAATATTTCGCCACGTACAGCTTGCCGATGGCATCGCCGAGCTCGGTGTCGCATGCCCGCACCGCGCGCTTCCAGCGCGGCTGCAATTCCGGCGTGCCATACAGCACCCGGCCATAGAAGGCGAAGTTCTCATCGACGAATTTTTTCGACAGATACGGCGAGGCGTCCTCGAGCGCGTGGTAGCGCAGATAATCCTTCCAGGTCTCGAGCGGCTCGGTCGCCACCAGCCGGGCCAGGCCGATCACCGCGCTCGGTTGCCAGACGACGAAGTCGTTCTGCTTACCCAGGCCCGCGGCCTCGAAGAAGGTGCGCCAGTCGAGGTCCGGCGCCTGGGCCTCGAGCTGCGAGCGGGTCCAATGATTGTTGCCGGCGGAGACCTGCTCGGAGGCGGCGCGGGTCCAGTGCACCTCGGCCATGCGCCGTTCCAGCTCGAAAACCTTCGCGGCGCGCGCCGGGGCGCTCTCGAAGCCCGCCAGGGTCAGCACTGCGGCGATGTGCGCCAGATACTTAGGCCGGATGGCCGCCATCGCCTGGGAGGTGCCGAGATAGTATTCGCGGTCGGGCATGCCTAAGCCGCCCTGCAGCAGGAAGGCCGAGTACTTGCCAGGATCATTCAGATCCTGCGCCACCCACAGGCCGAACAGATGCGGGGTGTACAGATTGGTGGAATTGAGCACGTCCACGTCGGCGCGCAGGTTCTCCCCGAGGATGGAGGCGAGCTGGGCGCGATCGAAGATCGCATCGATTTCCCCGAGTGCGGGCGCCAAGGGCTTCAATCCCGCCGCGTCGATGGCGGCCTCGTCCATGAAACTCGAATAGTAGTCGCTGATCTGCTGCGCCTCGGAACGGGCCCGCGCAGGCTTCGCGGCGACGGCTTTGATGAGGTCATTGACGCGCTGCGTGGTCAAATCCGTGAGTATGGCCGCGTTGCCGTAGCTGCTGCGGTCGGCGGGAATGTCGGTGGACTTGAGCCAGGTGCCATTGGCATAGGCAAAGAAATCATCGCCGGGCTTGACCGACACATCCATGCCGGCAAGATCCGGGCCGTGGACCTCGGCGGCGCCAAGGCCGGCCACACTCAACAGGCCGCAGAACAAGGATCGTTTCAGCAAAGTGGAGTAGTTCATGGCGCAAATTCTACCTGAGCGGCGCGGCGGCGCCCGCGCCCAGCTGATCTTTCAGGGCATCGGCCACGGGCACGCGCGGATCGCCGGCAAAGCGCGCGGCGAAGTCCGAGAGCAGCCTGCGCGCCACCCGCGGCATGCCGCCGCCGCGGGCCGCGAGCTGCGCAAGGCCCAAGGTGTCCGCCGCCCCCTTGGGGCGAAAGGCCGGATCGAGATCCAGGCGCTTCGCGAGCACCTCGAGCGCCTCGCCGGTGCGCTTCAACACCAGCAGCCGCGCAATGCATTCCTCGGTGAGCCGGGTGACGTAGCGCGCATCGTCCCAGCTTGCCGTGCGCTCGCACAGCCAGCGGTAATCCTGCGACGAGGCGCCGCGGGTCTCGAGCCACCGGGTCAACATCTGCCAGCAGGCAAGGTGCGAATCGGCGCGCATGAGGCCGTAGGCCTCGTGCACCATGGCATCGTTGCGGCGCAGTTCCTCCCGGTCCTGCCGTTGCTGGGCGCGCTCCGGCGACACCCAGGTTTCGATTCCCAATGCGTCGCGGCGCTCATAGACCACGCCGCCCAGAAAGCTGAACACCGACAGCGTGGCGAACATGACCAGCGCATATTCCAGCGGCGGCCACAGACCGAAGCGGCCCAGCAAGCCCAGGAGAGCGCCATAGGCAAGGATCACCAGCAGCACCGCGCCGTACAAGACGCCCAAGCCGCGTACCAATTGATACCAGGCAACCGGATACGCGGCCTTGAGGATGTTGCCGTCCAGACCCAACACCGCGGCCGACGCCGGCAGGAAGAAAAGAAAGACCACGGCGAGGCCCACCGCGACGGGCGTGCCCGCATAACCTTTGGCGGCGATCACCGCGAACACGCACAAGCCCAGGATCAACAGCTGCGCCAGGGGACGCTGCTCATTGACAGGATTGACCATGTCGATGTCGAGGGTGGGCGGCTCATCGAAGCCGCGCACGGTATGGTCAAACAGGATGTAGGCGTACTTGAAGAACCACGAGAACAGCAGCAGCGCCAGCGGAATACCGATGAAACCCGCCTTGGCCGCGATGTGGAATAGCAAGGCAAAGACAATGACGACACCGGCGGCGCCCCCGCGGGCGGGACGAGAAAGGTGACGAATCAGAGTCAAGCGAG
>DATAVN010000067.1:0-5715 GCA_036267715.1 Steroidobacteraceae bacterium
CGTCTCGCTCACCGTGGACTCGAACGAGCGGCTGCCGGAGATTGCAGCAGACCTGCGCAAGTTCGCCGATGTAAAGTACGAGGGGCGAAAGGCGCTGATCTGCATGGTAGGGGAAAACATCCGCGGCCAGAACGGCATTGCGGCCCAGGTCTTCGGGGCGCTGACACACATCAACCTGCGCATGATCTCGCAGGGCGCATCGGAGATCAACATGAGCTTCATGATCGAGGAAGATGACGTGGAAGAGGCGATTCGCTCGCTGCACTCGGTCTTTTTTGCGGATCCCGATCCGTCAATCTTTGATCTTGAAGCGCGCGCATTGACGCAGACCGCGGGAGGCAAGTCATGATCTTCCTCATTCTTGGCCGTGGCAAGACGGGCTCTATCGTCGCAGACGTGGCGCACGAGCGCGGCCATGGCGTACGCGTCATTGGCGAAGAGGAGAACCGGAGCGCCTCCGCGCTGACGCCGCCTTTGCTCACGCAGGTAGACGCCGTGATCGATTTCACAACGGCAGAAGCAGTCATTCCGAACATGCGCGCCTGCCTCTCGGTTGGCGCAAAAATCGTGGTCGGCACGACTGGCTGGTACGACCGGCTGAACGACATGCGCACGCTGTGCGAGCGCCGGAATGCTGGCCTGCTCTATGGCACAAATTTTTCCGTCGGCGTGCAGGTGATGCTGCGGCTGGTGCACGAGCTCGCCATCGGCACGCGCGGCTACGAGCTTTCCATCTCCGAGGTCCACCATGCCGGCAAAAAGGACGCGCCCTCCGGCACCGCGCTTTCTCTGCAGCAAACCGTCCGTGATGCAGCGCCGGAGCTGGACGCCGCCATCACCTCGCAGCGCGAAGGCGACGTTGCCGGCATTCACGAGCTGCAGGCCCGCTCGGCAAACGACATGATCACCATCCGCCATGAAGCGTTTTCGCGTCGCGGCTTCGCCGAAGGAGCGGTACGCGCCGCCGAATGGCTCTCTACCCGCACCGGCTGCTACGACTTCACCGAAGTCTACGCACAGTTGCAGTGAGCGGGCGCATGGAACTTCGTGGCTGCGGCACTGCCCTCGTCACCCCTTTCCACGCGGACACGACCATCGACGTGGAGGCGCTTGCCGCCCTTGTAGAGTGGCAGATTGCGAGCGGCATTCAGTTCCTGGTCGCCTGCGGCACCACGGCGGAAACTCCGTCGCTCAGCGACCGCGAGGCTCTTGATGTCGTCCGGATTGTGGTTCGTGTTGCAGCAGGACGTGTTCCGGTGATCGCGGGCTGCACGCACAATGCGACGCGCGAAGCAGTGGAGCGCGCAAAGGCCGTTGCTGCGGTGCGCGGCGTCAACGCCATTCTCACGGCCAACCCCTACTACAACAAACCCACGCAGGAGGGGCAGTACCAGCACTTCCGCGCCATTGCGGAGTCGGTGCCGCTCCCGGTTGTGATCTACAACATCCCCGGCCGCACCGCCGCAAATCTGGAACCGGCAACTGTGGCGCGGCTCGCACGTGATTGCCCGAACCTCTGCGCCGTAAAAGAATCGAGCGGCAACCTGCAGCAGATCACCGAGCTCGTCCACCTGCTCCACGAAACCAACGTCCGCGTGCTCGCCGGTGACGACAATATCGCGCTCGCGGCCATCGCCGTCGGCGCCGTGGGACTCGTCTCCGTTGCCTCGAATGAGATTCCCGCAGAGATGCAGCAGATGATCGGCGCCGCGCTCCGCAATGACTGGGAGACCGCCCGCGCAATGCAGCGCAAATATTACCCTCTGCTGCTCGCCAATTTCTGGGAGACCAGCCCAGGGCCGGTGAAGCACGTCCTCTCGCGTATGGGTCGTATTTCGCCCGTCTGGCGCTTGCCGATGGTGCCGCCATCCACGCCGGTCGCCGCGCGGCTGGATACGTTGATCGCGTCATTCAACTTGAATCCCGCTTCGCATAAGCTGAACTCCGCTTCGCGCTGAATTACCCTCAGCGCGCCATTACACTAAGTCCATCCATGCCAGCACAGCATTTGCTTCAAACAGAAATCGAGCGCCACTTTGCCGACGGCGCCGACGCTATCAACGATCCCGCCGCGCTCCGCGCATTCACGCAACTGCGCACTGAGCTGAACAGCGGGCGCGTGCGCTCTGCGGAGCCCGACCCTGCAGCGCCGCTCGGATGGCGGGTGAATGCCTGGGTAAAGCGCGGCATCCTGCTCGGCTTCCGCATCGGCCAACTCACCGCGCTCGGCAACCACGATCTTTCCTTCGTGGACAAGGGTACATTTCCCGCACGCACTTTTACGCCGGAGGAAGGCATACGCATCGTCGTCGGTGGCTCCTCGGTACGCGAAGGCGCGTATCTGGCGCGAGGAGTCATCTGCGTGCCGCCAATGTATGTCAACGTGGGTGCCTATGTGGATGAAGGCGCGTTGATCGATTCGCATGCGCTGGTGGGCAGTTGCGCGCAGATCGGCAAGCGCGTGCACCTCAGCGCGGCGGCCCAGGTCGGCGGCGTGCTCGAGCCGGTCAACGCGAACCCGGTCATCATTGAAGATGACGTACTCATAGGCGGCAACTGCGGCGTGTATGAGGGCACCATCGTGCGCCAGCGCGCCGTGCTGGCAGCGGGAACTATCCTGACCCGCGGAACGCCGGTCTACGACATCGTGAATGGGGTCGTCCACAAAGCAGAACCTGCCGGCACTTCCGGCGAAGCGCAGCCTCTGGTCATTCCCGCAGGCGCCGTCGTAGTGCCCGGCTCACGGGCAATTACCCGCGGCCGCGCGGCAGAGTGGGGGCTCAGCCTCTACGCTCCGGTAATCGTCAAATATCGCGACGATAAGACAGATTTAAGCGCCGCACTCGAAGATTTGCTGCGCTAGCTGCTGCGGGCGCTTATCATCAAGGCAGCAAGAGCCGCAATTTTTGTCCGCATCCCCACTACCTGCTAGCATTTTTCTTCCATGTCTAAAGGCAAGCTACAAATCATTCCCATCGGCGGACTCGGCGAGTTCGGCATGAACTGCATGGCCATTCGCTGGGACGAAGATATTTTCGTCATTGACGCCGGACTGATGTTTCCGGAGAGCGATCTGCTCGGCGTCGACATTGTCGTACCGGACATCACCTACCTGGTCGAAAACCGCTCCCGCGTGCGCGGCATCGTCCTTACCCACGGGCACGAGGATCACATCGGAGGCCTGCCGTGGCTGCTGCGTGAGCTCCAGGTTCCCGTCTATGCCACGGAGTTCACGCTTGCCTACGTCGAAGGCAAGCTCGAAGAACACAAGCTGCTGGACAATGCCGAGCTGATCGAGATCGAGCCCAAGCGCAAGTTCCACCTGGGACCCTTCACGATCGAGCCGCTGCGCGTCACCCATAGTCTGGTCGATTGCGTCGCCCTCGCCATCGAAACGCCGGTCGGCATCGTCATCCATACCGGCGATTTCAAGGTCGATCTTTCCCCGCCGGACGGGCAGGCCTTCGATCTGTCCAGCTTCGCTGAATACGGTAAGCGGGGCGTCCTTGCGCTGCTGCAGGACTCGACCAACGTTGACCGCGCCGGCTACACGCCCAGCGAATGGGCCGTACAACCGCGCCTGGATGAGGTCTTCTCGCGCACGCAACGCCGGCTCTTCTTCTCCTGCTTCTCATCATCCATCTACCGCATGCGCATTGCGCTGGAGCTCGCGCAGAAGCACGGCCGCAAGGTAGCGGTCGTCGGCCGCTCGATGCTCGAATCCTCCGAGATCGCACAGGACCTCGGATACCTCGACATTCCGGGCGACCTGATCGTCCATCCCGGCCAGATCAAGGACTACTCGCCGGAGCAGGTCTGCATCCTCATCAGTGGCACGCAGGGCGAGCCGATGTCGGCGCTCTCCCGTGCCGCCGTGGATAACCACAAGCACGCGAAAATCGAGCGCGGCGACACTGTGGTGCTCAGCTCGCGCGTCATTCCCGGCAACGAGAAGAGCATTTACCGCGTCATCGATCACCTCTGCCGCCGCGAAGCGAACGTCATCTTCGACGACGGACAGTCCGGGCTCATTCACGTCAGCGGTCACGGCAGTCAGGAAGAGCTGCGGCTGATGATCAATCTCGTCCGCCCGAAGTTCTTCGTGCCCGTGCACGGTGACTTCCGCCATCTGCAGCGGCACGCGCGACTGGCGATGGATATCGGCATCTCCGAAAACGCCTACCTGCTCGAAGATGGCGACGTGCTAGAACTCGACCAGTCCACGGCGGTGAAGAAGGGCAAGGTAGCCGCGGGCCGCGTGCTGCTCGACTCGGGCGCTTCCGGCAACGTGGTCGAGGACATGATCATCCGCGACCGCCGCCACCTCAGCGAGGATGGGCTGGTGATCGCTATCATCACCATCAATAAGCTCACCGGTCGCGTGGAAGGCGTGCCGGAATTCGTGACCCGCGGCTTTGTGGCCGGCGATCTGGAACTGGGCGAGCAGGCAAAGGCGATCGTCGGCAAGACGCTCCAGGAATCTAACGCCGAAGAACGTGCCGATCAAATTTTGATCAAGGAGAAGATCCGCGTCGACCTGAAGCGTTACATCCAGAAGCAGACGGCAAGCCGGCCCTTCATCATGCCGATCGTTTTGGAGATATGAACATAACCGCCACAGAGCCGGGCACGTCCGCCGGACTCGTCACGGCTGCCCAATTCGCGGAAGCGCGCGAGCGCCTGCGCAGCGCTGTCCTGCACACGCCGCTCGTCCGCCTTACATTCGACACCGATGCCGTCGCTTTTCTGAAGCCAGAGAGCCTGCAGCCTATCGGCAGCTTCAAGCTGCGCGGGGCGTACAACGCTGTCGCCCAGCTAAGCGAGGAGCAGCGGCAACGCGGCGTCATCACCTATTCCAGCGGCAACCATGGACAAGGCGTGGCTTACGCGGCGCGCGCCTTCGGCATCCCTGCCGTTGTCGTGATGCCAAGGAATGCGCCGGAGATCAAGCGCCAGGCCATCAAGGCGCTCGGCGCGCAGATCGTCGATGTCGGGCCGGCAAGCTCGGAGCGTCATGCCCGCGCCGAGGCTCTGGCTGCCGAGCACGGTTACGCCATCATCCCGCCCTACGATGATCCGGCGATCATCGCCGGGCAGGGCACCTGCGGCCTCGAGATCCTGGCCGACTGCCCCGATGTCGATCTCGTACTCGCGCCAGTCGGCGGCGGCGGTCTGTTGAGCGGCGTCGCTGCAGCGATCCGCCAGCAGCGTCCGGAGTGCCGCATCGTCGGCGTCGAACCCGAGCTGGCCGGCGATGCCGCGGCGAGCCTGCGTCAGGGCAGGATCGTCCAGTACACCGCGGAGCAGACCACCCGCACGCTCGCCGACGGTTTGCGCACGCAGAGCCTTGGCACGCGAAACTTCGCACATATTCAGCAGTATGTCGATCGCATCGTGACTGTGACCGAGCAGGAGATCGAGGACGCCATGCGCGCCATTGCGTTTGGCGCGCGTCTCATCGCCGAGCCCAGCGGCGCGGTCGCGACCGCCGCACTCCTTTACCACCGGCACGAGCTCCCGACCCACCGGATCGCCGTCGCCATCATCAGCGGCGGCAACGCGGAGCCGGAGACGCTGCTGCGAGTGCTTGGCACGAGCTAGCGCAGTCCTTGCCCGCCCGGCGTATTCTGAGCACGTGAAACACCTGCGATTCGCTAGCCTGCTTCTCTGCGCCGCCTTTGCCGCTCTCCCGGTTGCGTTTGCCGCGGACAAGCC
>DATAVN010000068.1:0-9344 GCA_036267715.1 Steroidobacteraceae bacterium
AAGCGGCGCAGCACATCCAAGCCACGCCACAGCCCGTAAACAATCGAACGTAGGATGCTCATCGCCCGTTCCGGATCAGAGCTTCTCTTCGATCCTCGCGGCCTTGCCCGACAGATCGCGCAAGTAGTACAGCTTCGCGCGACGCACGCTGCCACGACGCTTGATCGTGATCTCGCTTATCGCCGGGCTGTAAGTCTGGAACACGCGCTCGACGCCCTCGCCGTGCGAGATCTTGCGCACCGTGAAGGATGAATTGAGGCCGCGGTTTTTCTTGGCAATGACCACGCCCTCGTAGGCCTGAACGCGCTCGCGATCACCCTCCACCACCTTGACCTGCACGACGATGGTGTCGCCGGGATTGAAGTCCGGCAGCTTGCGCGTCGCGCGCTCGCCGTTGAGTTCCTGGATGATCTTGTTCATAGCTGTTGCCTCGCACGTTCTTTCTTGAATTCTTCCAATAATTCCCGCTCTTCATCGCTCATGCCGCGCCGCTCGAGCAGCTCCGGCCGGCGCAACCAGGTGCGGCCCAGCGCCTGGCCCAATCGCCAGCGATGTATTGCCGCGTGATCACCGGACGCCAATACCGCGGGCACTTCATGCCCGTCCAAAATCTGCGGCCGCGTGTAGTGCGGCCAATCCACCAACCCGTCGCCGAAGGACTCCTGCAGCGCCGACTCCGGGCTGCCGAGCGTTCCCGGCATCAAGCGCGCGATCGCATCGATGACCACCAGCGCCGGCAATTCTCCACCCGACAGTACGTAGTCGCCGATCGACCACTGCTCATCGATTTCATGCTCGATGAACCGCTCGTCGATTCCTTCGTAGCGTCCGGCGATCAAAATCAAACCCGGCCAGCCCGAGGCCTCGCGCGCCATGCGCTGCTCGAACCTGCGTCCGTCGGCGCCCAGGTACACCCGCCGGCTTCCCGCCGGCAGCGCTGAGCACGCATCGCGAAGCGCGCTTCGCACCGGCTCGACCTTCAGCACCATCCCCGGTCCGCCGCCGTACGGGCGGTCGTCGACCGTGCGGTGCGGATCAGCGGTGTAATCGCGCGGATCGAAGCACTCGACCTGGAATACGCCCCGCTCCATCGCCCGCCCGACCACGCCGATGTTCAGCGTCTCGCGGATCATCTGCGGAAACAGCGATACCACCGCGATTCGCATGACTCATTCCGCCGCCGCGTCCCAATCCACGGTCACCCGGCGAGCCTGTAAATCGACCCGCCGCAGGTGCTGCGCCACCGCCGGCACCCAATATTCACGTTCACCCCGCACCACCATCAGGACTTGCGCCGGGGTCTCGACAAAATGTTGCACCACACCCAAACCGACTCCCGCCAGATTCACCACGTCGCAGCCGATGAGATCGGCGCGATAAAAATCCTTGTCGTCGCGCTCCGGCAGTTCAGTGCGCGGCACGCAGATTTGCGCACCGCGCAGGGCCATCGCCTGATCCCGATCCTCCACGCCCGCCAATTTGACGGTTAACGCGCCTCCGCTTCGACCGCTCTCAACAATGCGGTAGCTTTGATACGCACCCTCACGTCCAATCTGCAGATTGCGGTGTTTCAGCAGGCGTTCGGGAGGATCCGTATGTGACCGCAGCTTGACCCAACCTCGGACGCCGAACGGGGCGCCCACAAATCCCAGTTGGATGAGCGCCGATGATTCGTCGCTCATCGTGCCTCTTCAGCCGTTACGCGGCCTGCTTACGGAAGCTGGTGAGAAGAAACTTGACCCGGTCGGACATGTGCGCGCCCTTGCTCAGCCAATGTTCGATGCGGGCGACGTCCATGCGCAACTTGACTTCCCCGCCGCGCGCGATCGGATTGAACAGACCCACGCTTTCCAGGCTGGTGCCACCCTGACGCTTGCGGCTGTCGGTCACGACAACGTGATAAAAGGGCGTCTTCTTGCCGCCGCGTCGAGTCAAACGGATCGTCACCATCTAAAATTCACCTTGTAGAACCAAGCCGCTAATTGTAATGACAATCAGGGCTTAAGAGCAACAAAAGCTTTGCTCCGGCGGGGGTTTAGCGCCCAAATCCGCCGGGACCGACCCCCCCCGGGGGCATCCGGCCGGCCATACCGCGCATCATGTTCTTCAACATGCCGCCTTTGACCATCTTTTTCATGGTTTTTTGCATTTGGTCAAACTGCTTGAGCAGCCGGTTCACCTCCGGCAGCGGCACGCCCGCCCCGTTTGCGATGCGTCGCTTGCGGGAATTGTCGATCATGTCGGGTCTGCGCCGTTCACGGGGCGTCATCGAATCGATGATTCCCAGCTGGCGCTTGAGGGTCTTGGGGTTCACCGCGCCGGCCGCCGCCGCGGCATTGGCCTGCATCTGGGCCGGCAGTTTGTCGAGCAAGGCCGCCATGCCGCCCATGTTCTGCAGCTGGCTCAGCTGATCGCGCAAATCCATGAGATCGAAGGATTTGCCCTTGGTGATCTTCTTGGCCAGCTTATCGGCCTTTTCCTGATCGATCTGCCCCTGGACCTGTTCGACCAGCGAAAGCACATCGCCCATGCCGAGAATGCGCGAGGCGATGCGTTCGGGTTGGAACAGTTCGAGCGCTTCGGATTTCTCGCCCGTGCCGACGAACAGGATCGGCTTGCCGGTGACGTGGCGCACGGATAGCGCCGCGCCGCCGCGCGCATCGCCGTCCGCCTTGGTGAGGATGACGCCGGTGAGGCTCAACGCATCGTTGAAGGCTTTTGCGGCGTTGACCGCATCCTGTCCGGCCATGCTGTCGACCACGAACAGCCGCTCGTGCGGCCGGATCGCCTGCTCCAGGGCTTGCACCTCGGCCATCATTTCCGCGTCGATGTGCAGGCGGCCGGCGGTATCGAGCAGCAGCACATCGTAGGCCTGCAGGCTCGCCTCGGTCAGTGCGCGTTGCGCGATGGCCACGGGCGCCTCGCTCGCGGTCGCGGACGCGAAGCCTGCGCCCACCTGCGCGGCCAGGGTCTGTAATTGCAAAATGGCCGCGGGACGATAAACGTCGGTGCTGGCCATCAAGACTTTTTTGTTTTGCTTCTCGATCAGCCAGCGCGCGAGTTTCGCAGCGCTCGTGGTCTTGCCCGCACCCTGCAAGCCGGCCAGCATCACCACCACCGGACGCTGGGCGCGCAAGTTAAGACCGGTGCTCGGCTCGCCCATGAGCCGGGTCAACTCCTCGTGCACCACCTTGATGAATGCCTGTCCCGGCGTGAGGCTCTTGGTGACTTCGACGCCGACGGCGCGCGCCTTGACCGCGTCGGTGAAACTCTTCACCACCGGCAACGCAACGTCGGCATCGAGCAGCGCGAGACGCACCTCGCGCACCGTTTCCGATACATTGTCCTCGGTGAGCCGTCCGCGGCCGGAAAGGGACTTCAGTGCAGCGCCCAGACTGCTGGTCAACCGGTCGAACATAGTGCCCTTATACTACTTGTGTCATCATCGGAACGTCACATTTTTAGGCCAGCCGTGATTCTCGCCACCATTTTGTTCCTCCTGTACGCCGCAAGCGCCTGGGCCATGTTGCGTACCGTAAAGCAGCCGCGACTGGAACCCATCGCGTGGATCTTGATTCTGGTTGCCGTCATCGGCCACAGCGATGCCATCATGCTGCACTTCAGCGGGCGCTTCTCGATCGGGTTGTTCGAGGCGATGTCGCTGCTCGGTTGGACGCTCGCGGCGCTGGCCTGCCTGATATCGATCGACCGGCACAATCGCGTGCTCGGCGCCATTTTGATGTTGAGCGCCGGGATCGGCGCCGCCGCCGGCGCCGCGGTCACCGGCTCCGGGCGCGTCTATGCGGAAGCGACCGCCGGCTGGGATCTCACCGCGCACATCTTACTGTCCATGGCCGCCGCGGCGCTGCTGTTCGCCGCGGCGGTGACCGCCATCCTGCTGGTGTTCCTCGACCGGCGCCTGCGCACGCGGCGCATCGCCGACCTGTCGAGCGGCTTGCCGCCGCTCGATGCGCTCGAAAAAATCATGTTCCGGCTGGTGGCCGCGGGTTTCGGTCTGCTGACGCTCGCGCTCATCACCGGCTTCGTGTTCGTGACCAATCTGTTCACGCAGAACCTGGTGCAGAAGACCGTGCTGTCGATCATCGCCTGGCTGATCTTCGCCGTGCTGCTGATTGGGCGGCTGCGCTTCGGTTGGCGCGGGCGTTCCGCGGTGCGCTGGACCCTGAGCGGTTTCGCCATTCTGGCGGTGGCTTATTTCGGCGTTAAATTCGTGCTCGAGGATCTGTTCGGGCGGCACTGGGGATGATTTTCGACGAATGCAACACCCGTCCCTAGGACTCTTGTTCGCGGCGCTGGCGGGGCTGCTGGTCCTCGCCGCATTTTTCGCAGGCAGTGAAACCGCGCTGATGAGCCTGAACCGCTATCGGCTGCGGCACCGGGCCAGCGAAGGCAGCCGCGGCGCGCGCCTGGCGGAACAGCTGCTTGCGCGTCCCGACCGCCTGATCGGAGTGATCCTGTTGCTGAGCACTCTGGTGAACGTGAGCACCCCGATTCTGGTGGGCTTCATCGCGCTCAAATTCGGGGGCGAATTCCTGGTGGCATTCGGCGCCGCGCTGCTGGCGTTCGTGCTGTTGATATTTTGCGAGGTGGCCCCTAAAACTTTCGGGGCGCTGTATCCGGAACGCCTGGCGCTGCCGGCCGCCTACATCTACACGCCGCTGCTGTTCCTGCTCTACCCCTTCGTTTGGTTCACCAATCTGCTCGCGAATGGCGTGCTGCGGGTGTTCGGCGTCTCGCAACGCGTGGCGGCGAATTCCTTGAGCAGCGAGGAATTGCGCACGGTGGTGGCCGAGGCCGGCGCGATGATTCCGCGGCGCCACCAGCAGATGCTGGTCAGCATCCTCGACCTCGAGCACGCCACGGTCGAGGACATCATGGTGCCGCGAAACGAAATCGTCGGCATCGACATCGACGATGACTGGGACCGCATCCTGGAGCAGCTGCGCCAGAGCCAGCACACACGGCTGCCGGTGTATCAGGGGGAAATCGACCGGATCATCGGCCTGCTGCACATGAAGCAGGTGGTGCATGAACTGGCGCGCGGCCGGCTGGATCAGGACACGCTGAGCGCCGCAGCCCAGGCGCGCGAGCCCTATTTCGTGCCCTCGGGCACCACCCTCAACACGCAGCTGTTGAACTTTCAGCGCAACAAGCGGCGCATGGCATTCGTGGTCGACGAGTACGGCGACATCCAGGGACTGGTGACCATCGAGGATATTCTCGAGGAGATTGTCGGCGAATTCACCACCGATCCTGCCACCATGATGCACAAGGACGTGCACGCCGAATCCGACGGCAGCTTCGTGGCGAATGCCTCGGCGACGGTCCGCGCGCTCAACCGCTCGATGCGCTGGAATCTGCCCACCGACGGACCGAAGACCTTGAACGGCTTGATCGTCGAATTCCTCGAAACCATTCCAGAACCCGGCACCACGCTAAAAATGGCCGATTACATGCTCGAGGTGCTGCAGACCGGCGACAACGCGATCAAGACGGTGCGCATCCGGCCGCCGCTTCAGAACGCCTCCAGCGCCTGACTCAGCCGGCTCACACCACGCACCGTCATGCCCTCGGGCGGGCGCTTCGGCACGTTGGCTTCCGGAACCAGCGCCAGCTTGAAGCCGTGCTTCGCGGCTTCGCGCAGCCGTTCTTCGCCGAACGGCACCGGACGAATCTCGCCGGCGAGGCCCAGTTCGCCGAAGGCGATCAGGGAATTCGGCACCGGCGCATCGTTCAAGCTGGAGCGCGCGGCCACGACGATCGCCAGATCGCCCGCGGTCTCGGCCAGGCGCACCCCGCCCACCACATTGGCGAACACATCCTGAGAATGCAGCAGCAATCCACCATGGCGATGCGCCACCGCCAGCAGCATGGTCAGGCGGTTGCCGTCGATGCCGACGGCCACGCGGCGTGGATTGGCGCCCAGACTGTCGTCGGCCAATACCTGTACTTCGATGAGCAGCGAACGCGTGCCCTCGCGCATCACCGTGATCACGCTGCCCGCGACCGGCTGCGCATGGCGCGACAGAAAAATCGCCGACGGATTGGTGACCTCGCGCAGGCCCTGCTCCAGCATGGCGAACACGCCGATTTCATTGGCTGCGCCGAATCGATTTTTGACCGAACGCAGCACGCGATAGCGGCTGCCGGTATCGCTCTCGAAATACAGCACAGTGTCCACCATGTGCTCGAGCACGCGCGGACCCGCGATCTGGCCTTCTTTGGTCACGTGGCCCACCAGCAGCACCGCGGTGCCGCTCGCCTTGGCGAAGCGCACGAGTTCCGCAGTGCACTCGCGCAATTGCGACACCGCGCCCGGGGCCGCTTCCACGCGCGTGGAGTACATGGTTTGAATGGAATCGACGATGAGCACGTGCGCGGCAAGATTCGATGCGGTCCCCACCAGATCCTCGACGCAGGTCTCCGCGATCAGCCGGGCCGTGGCCGACTCTATGCCTAAGCGCCGGGCCCGCAGGGCCACCTGCTTCAGCGACTCCTCGCCGGTGGCATACAGCACCGCGCCCGTGGCGTTCAGTGCCGCCGCGGCCTGCAGCATGAGGGTGGATTTGCCGATGCCCGGGTCCCCACCGATCAGGGTCACCGAGCCCGGCACCAGCCCGCCGCCCAACACGCGGTCGAGCTCGGTTGAACCGGTGGAGCGCCTTGGCACCTCGTCCGCGGCCTCGGCGGCCAGCGTCGACGATGCACCCGGCCGTGCCGGCACGCCGGCCTTGTTGCGGGGATTTGCGTTCTGAAGCTCTGCGGCGAGCGTATTCCACTCACCACAGGCAGCGCACTGGCCCTGCCACTTTGGCGATGCCGCGCCGCAGTTCTGACACACAAAGACCTCTTTCGACTTGCGCATTCGGCTCCTTGGCACGGATATGTGAATTTAGGATTGCTGGTATTCTCGCCCGATCCCCTATACTGCGCGGCTTAACGACTCGGATTATGTCTATTGCATGCGGAAATTTGGACTGATCGCGGCGATTGCCGGCCTTGGGTTCCTCGCAGCCGGCTTGTTGCTGCGATTGTTTGCCGTTCACCCCATCACCTGGCTGTGGATGCCCGGCGCCGGGCTATTGGCTGCGGGTAGCGCGCTGTTTCTGTGGGCACGCATGCGAAGGACCGCCCCGGTGGTCCCGATGCCCAGCGCCAAAACGGCGGTGGGGACCGATACCGCGCGCCTGCTCGACAATTTTGAGCAGCGTTTCGCGGAACTGAAGGGACGCAAGCCCAATGCCACCGTGCTCGGCGACCTGTACACCCTCGGAAATCAATTGGAGCAGCGCGGGCGTGGCCCGCAGGCCACGGCCGTCTATCGGCACCTGGCGCGATTCGACAACACCTACAAAGATGTCGCTGCCCGCCTCAAGCGGCTGATGGATGCGGATCGCGCCAAACCCAAAGCGGCAACCACCGCCACTGCGGTTGTTCCCGCCGCGATGGGCGAAACCACGCCAAACTTGCGTGCCGCGCCGAAGGAGCGGGCGCCGCCTGCCGCGGCGGTTTCCGACGCCGAACGGCTCGGTCGCTATCATCTCGAGCGGGAGATCGGACGCGGCGCGATGGGCGTCGTTTACCTGGGACGCGATACCGCCATCAATCGCATGGTGGCGATCAAGGCCATTCCTCTTGCGGCCGAATTCAGCGACGCCGAACTCATCGAAGCGCGCTCGCGTTTCTTTCGCGAAGCGGAAACGGCGGGCCGGCTCAATCACCCGAACATCGTCACGATCTACGATGTGGGGGAAGAACGCGGCCTGGCCTATATCGCGATGGAATATTTGAAGGGCCGCCATTTGAGCGACTACGCAAAATCGAATAATTTGTTGGAGCCGCGCAAGGTGCTGGAGATCGCGGCGCGCACCGCCGAAGCCTTGGGATTTGCGCACAAACAGCAGGTTGTCCACCGCGATATCAAGCCGGCGAATCTCATGTACGACCCGAGCACCGAGGTCTTGAAAATCACGGACTTCGGCATTGCGCGTCTGAGCGGCGCGGGCAGCACCAGAACGGGCATCGTTCTCGGAACGCCGTCATTTATGTCACCCGAACAGCTCGAAGGACGAACTGTGACCGGTCACTCGGACTTGTTTTCCCTGGGTGTTAGCCTATTTCAATTGTTGACCGGGCAGCTTCCCTTTACCGCAGACTCGATGACCGGACTGATGCAGCAGATTGCTGAAGCGCCCCATCCGCCGCTGCGAGCGTTCCGACCGGACTTGCCTGCCTGCGTCGAGAGTGTGATCGATCGCGCACTGGCCAAGAATCCCGAAGCACGGTATGACTCAGGCGCCCAAATGGCGGCGGCCTTGGACGACTGTCGATCACAAATACCCGGCGGATCGCCATGAATGGATTTAATTGCATGAGACGACAGGCGAGAACATGCCGACCAGTCTGAAGGGGAAAATCGCCAGCGTGGCGCTCACCGACACCGGCAAGGTGCGCGAGCACAACGAGGACATGATCGGCAGCGAAGCCGATATCGGCCTGTTCGTGCTCGCCGACGGCATGGGCGGCTACAACGCGGGCGAGGTGGCGAGCGGCATTGCCGTGAAGACCATCATCAACCTGGTTCGCGACGCCTTCGTGCGCGAGGACCTGAGCGTCAAAGACCCCGAATCGGGCCTGACCCGCCCCAGCATCATCCTGCGTGATGCGATTCACAGAGCCAACAAAATCATCTACCACACCTCGAAGACGCAGCCTCAATGTGAGGGCATGGGGACGACCGTGGTGGCCTGCCTTTTCCACGACAATAAGGTCTCGATCGCGCACGTCGGCGATTCGCGGGCGTACCGGCTGCGGGACAACCGCTTTGAGCAGATGACTCTGGATCACTCCCTGTTGCAGGAACTGGTCGATCGGGGCTTCTATTCCCAACAGGAAGCGCAGCGGGCGACCAATAAGAATTATGTTACACGGGCGCTCGGGGTGGAGCAGAATGTGGAGGTCGAAATCCACGAGCAGCCGGCGCAGAAAAGTGACTACTACGTACTGTGTTCGGATGGCCTTTCTGACATGATCGAGGATGAGGACATTCACTTAACAATCAGCACCTTTAGTGCTAATCTTGATACGGTTGCTAAGCAGTTGATTCAGCTGTCAAACGATAACGGCGGCCGGGATAATGTCTCTGTGATCATGGCGCACGTCGAGGAGCCGTTCCCGGCGCACCGGCGTATATTTGACAAAATCTTGGGATGGTTCGGCTAGCGAATGGGAGTCTGAATGGCACGCCTGATGCTCAGCTTGGATGGCAACGTCCTCGCGGAATACAACATGAACAAAGAGCGCTACACCATTGGGCGCCTTCC
>DATAVN010000069.1:0-1552 GCA_036267715.1 Steroidobacteraceae bacterium
GAAAGCGCAGGAGGACGCCAGCTTTGGCGCCGGGGTGCACTCGCTGGTGGAGCACACCAGCATCAACCCGAACAAGGCGGCACACGTCGGGCACCTGCGCAATGCCATCCTGGGCGATACGTTTGTCCGGATGCTGCGCGCTGCCGGCCAGCGTGTGGATGTGCAGAACTACATCGACAACACCGGCGTGCAGGTGGCCGACGTGGTGGTTGGCCTGATGCACCTGGAAAACCTGTCGCAGGACGAGATCGCGACGGTCTTCCGCGAGTTTGCCGCACGCAACGAGCGGCTGGACTACTACTGCTGGGATGTCTATGCGAAGGTCTCGGCCTGGTACGACGCCGATGATGACGCAGAAGAGAAGGCAAATCGGCGCGCGCTGCGTTTAGGAACGCTGCACGCGATCGAGGCGGGCGGCAACGAGATTGCCGCAGCCGCGGATACGATTTCGACCGCCGTTCTCCGCCGTCACCTGGAGACGATGCAGCGGCTGGACATCGAATACGACTTCCTGCCGCGCGAGAGCGAGATCCTTCACCTGCACTTCTGGGATCTGGCGTTCCAACAACTGAAAGAGCGCGGGGTGCTGTATCTCGAAGTGGAAGGGAAGAATAAAGGCTGCTGGGTGATGCGACGCGCCGGCACCGAGGGTGTCACCAGCGACGCGCCGGATGAGGACGCGAAGGTGATCGTGCGCTCGAATGGGACGGTGACCTACGTTGGCAAGGACATCGCCTATCACCTGTGGAAGTTCGGCCTGCTGGGCAAGGACTTCGGCTATCGCCGCTTCTTCCAGTACCCCGACCGCACCTGCTGGATCTCGACGGAGGGGGGCGAGCGGGAGCACCCACACTTCGGCGGCGCGCAGGCGATTTACAACGTGATCGATTCGCGGCAGGCCGATCCGCAGGCGAATGTGATCGAGGCGCTTCGCGGCATGAGTTACACAGACGCGGCGGATCGCTATGTGCATTTCTCCTACGAGATGGTGGCGCTGACGCCGCGCTGCGCGGAGGAACTGGGCTATACGCTTTCGGATGAGGACCGCGGCCGCGCCTACATCGAGGTCTCGGGCCGCAAAGGCTTTGGGGTCAAGGCGGATGACCTGATCGACCGGCTGATTGCCGCAGCGAAGTCGGAAGTCGACTCGCGCCATCCGGAGCTCAGCGGCGCGGAGCGCGGGAAGATCGGCGCCAGCATCGCCATCGGCGCGCTGCGCTACTTCATGCTGAAGTACACGCGCAATTCAGTAATCGCCTTTGATTTTCATGACGCGCTGAGCTTTGAAGGTGAAACCGGTCCCTACGTCCAGTACGCGGTGGTGCGGGTGCGCAGCATCTTCCGCAAGGGCGGCATCACGAGTGCGGCGGCGCTGGCTGCGGTGGACGGTGCAGTGCTGGCGAAGTATGTGGAGAGCGATGAAGGCCGCGACCTGTGGGAGCTTTGGCAGACGGCGTCGAAGACCACGCTTCTGTTAGAGCAGTGCATTGCCACCGCCGAGCCGGCGTATCTGGCAAAGCACGCATTTCAGCTCGCGCAGCAGTTCAACAAC
>DATAVN010000070.1:0-1719 GCA_036267715.1 Steroidobacteraceae bacterium
CGTCGATCAGTTCGACGCCGCTTTCTTCAACATCTATCCGCGCGAAGCCGAACAGATGGACCCGCAGCATCGCATCTTTCTCGAAATCTGCTGGGAGGCGCTTGAGCGCGCCGGTCACGATCCTCGACGCGCTGAGGCATCCATCGGCGTCTTTGCCGGTGCAGCGTTCAACACCTACCTGCTGCATAATCTGGCGCACGACCGCCGCTTCCTTGAGCGATTCACCGCCGAGTACCAGTCTGGCTCGTACATCACGATGATGGGCAATGACAAGGATTTCCTGTCCACGCGTGTGAGCTGGAAGTTGAATCTCCGCGGGCCCAGCGTTACGGTGCAATCGGCATGCTCTACATCGCTGGTTGCGGTCTGCCAGGCCTGCCAGAGCCTGCTCACTTACGGCTGCGACATGGCACTCGCCGGGGGGGTCTCAATCACCTTTCCGCAGCGCCGCGGCTATCTGCCCGAAGAAGGCGGCATCGTCTCGCTCGACGGCGTTGTTCGCCCTTTCGATCATCGCGCGCAGGGCACAGTCTTCGGCGCCGGGGCAGGCGTGGTTGTGCTCAAACGGCTCGAGGACGCAGAGACCGATGGCGACACCATTCTCGGGGTGATTCGCGGCTTTGCCACAAACAACGATGGCGCAGAAAAGAGCGTCTACACCGCGCCCAGCGTGCGGGGTCAGGCCGATGCAATCATCGCAGCGCAGGAGATGGCGGGCATCGCTCCCGAGACCATCACCTACATCGAAGCCCACGGTACCGGCACGCAGCTTGGCGATCCGATCGAGATGGCCGGCATTGACCAGGCGTATCGTACGCGCCTATCTGCGTCGAGCGATCGCCCGGTCGTGAACGTCGGGACAGTCAAAGGACATCTCGGTCATCTCGATGTCGCCGGCGGTGTCGCAGGACTGATCAAGGCCGTGCTACAGCTTCAGAATCGAAAGATCGCCGGTCTTGCCGGCTTTGAAAAGCTCAACCCCGAGATCATTCGCCAGCTCACGGATAGCCCTGTTAGCTATCGCTTCCCCGCCTCGCCCATTGCATGGGAACCGGGCGATGGCATCCCGCTTCGCGCCGGCGTGAGCGCCTTCGGCGTCGGCGGCACCAACGCTCACGTCATCGTCGAGGAATACCAGGCTGAGCCGCAGACGCGCACCGTTGATCGTGATCCGCAGGTGCTGCTGCTTTCGGCCCGTACGCCGTCGGCGCTGGAGCAGATGCGTGTACGGCTGGCGGGTTATCTTGAGGCCAATCCCGAAAACGATCTGAGCGATGTCGCCTTCACGCTGGCGGAAGGGCGCGCTCGCCTGCCGCTGCGCGATGCGGTTGTCGCGTGCAACGCGCCGGCTGCTGCGGCTGCATTGCGCGAGCGCCATTCCGCTCCCGTGAAAGCACTCGCCACACCGCGCGTAGTCTTCGTCTTCCCTGGGCAGGGCGTTCAGCGAGTCGGCATGAGCCGCAGTTTGTATGAGCACGAGCCGGTCTTTCGCCGCGAACTCGAGCTGTGCGACCGCATCCTCACGCCGCTGCTTGGAGAAAGCCCGCTGAGCGCGTTGTATCCCCAGGACGGTAAGTCCGCTGAGACACAAGCTCGGCTTGACCAGACGCGGCTCGCCCAGCCAGCCATTTTTGCGGTCTGTTATTCGCTAGCGCGGCTGTGGGAGTCCTGGGGCATTGCGCCCGCTATGGTCGTGGGGCACAGCATCGGCGAATTTGT